>CP042461.1 GCA_004563595.2 Candidatus Gracilibacteria bacterium 28_42_T64
AAGTCAATACTTTTTTTTATAAAATATTATTTAAAAAGTGAATATTCGTATCTATTTAAAGGGATTATTTTTCTTTTAACATTTTTTTAACATGAGCTTTAAAAAATTATTGACTTGTCTTTTTTAATGAAAAACATATATTAAATTTTGTTAAAATAAATTTTAAAACTAATCTTGTAATCATGTTAAAAGTTAAAAACAAAAATAATTTTGCACTTCTTTTTATAATCTTTTTAACAAGTTTTTTACTTTGAGTTATCTCTGCCTTTATAGTTGCAGATAAAATGAACGCTCCGATGTTAAAAACTGAAGGAACGAGCGATATAATGAGTTCGTTTCAGAAAAAGAATGAATTAAACTTAGATAGATTTTGGGAGGTGTATAGTTTTATTAAAAATAATAACTATGATGCTGATCAGATCACAAAAGATGACTTAGTTGATAGTGCAATTAAGTGACTTGTTAACTGACTTGATGATAAGCATAGTGAGTATATGACAGCAGATGAAACAACAAAATTTAATGAGGTATTATCTGGAGACTTTGAATGAATTTGAGCTGTAGTAGAAAAAAATGAACTCTGAGTTGTTATTGATAGGGTTATTAAATGATCACCAGCAAAAAAATATTGATTAAGATCAGCAGATATTATAATCAAAGCAAACGATAATGAGCTTTGAGACCTTGGTTTATATGAAGCTGTAGAGCTTATTAAATGACCAGCAGGGACTTCTGTTACATTAGAGGTTTTGAGAAAGTGAGAAAAAAGTAAACTTGAAATTACTGTAATAAGAGACAGAATTAAAATTCCTTCAATAGATTTTGAAAAATTTGATGAGGGAAATCTCTGATATATTTCAATAAATATGTTCTGAGACAATACAGCAGAACAATTTCGTCAGGCTTTAGTAGAACTAAAAGACACAGATGGACTTATTATTGATTTGAGAGATAACGGAGGAGGCTATTTAATAAGTGCCGTACAAATACTCAGCAACTTAATTGAAAATTGAAAGATTTTAGTAAGTACAAAGTATAAAGATATACTTTCAACAACAGTATATAAAAGTATTAATTCATGAGAAATTTATGATAAAAAGATAGTAGTGATTATAAATGAAAATTCAGCAAGTGCATCAGAAATTACAGCGTGAGCACTCAGTGATTATAAAAAAGCTATATTAGTTTGAAATAAATCATATGGAAAATGATCAGTCCAAAAACCATTTGATTTAGAATGAGGAAGACTTTTAAAGTTAACTATTGCGAAATGGTTTACTCCAAATGATAAAAACATAGACAAAGAGGGTATAGACCCAGATATAAAAGTAGAATATACAGACGAAGACTTTGAAAATCAGTATGATAGACCACTTGAAGAATCTAAAAAGATACTGAAAGATTTTATTAAAATCTGAGCATTAAAATTAACAGTTGATACTTATAACAAAGAAGAAGAGTAAAAAATACATATAAACTAGAGTGAATTACTGAAAAAAATAAGAAGCTAGCTAGCTTCTTATTTTTTTGCAAAACCTCTAAAAATCTATATAGTTGAGAAAATATTTTTAATATAAAAAAACATGATTTATAAATATACTGATAAGTTAATAGTTCATAAGTAATACTGAGTACACAACATAAAAAGTATTTTATTATCTCACTTAAATAAAAAAATGAACTTTGAAAATTTACAAAAAACTGATCCGACTTGTTATGACTTTGTTATGGATGAAATGGAAAGACAGGAGACAAGCTTGGAGCTAATACCAAGCGAGTGTATAGCCTCTCTATCTACTATAGAGGCACTTGGGAGTCCTTTTACGAATAAGTATTCTGAATGATATGCAAATAAAAGATACTACGGTTGAAATGAGGTGGTGGACAAAGTTGAGCTTCTTGCAATTGAGAGAGCAAAACAAGCATTTCCTTGAGTTGCTCACGCAAATGTACAAGCATATAGCGGAAGCCCTGCAAATCTTGCTGTCTATAATGCAATTTGTGATGCGTGAGAGACTATTATGTGACTCTCTTTATCTCAATGAGGGCACCTGACTCATGGACATCCTGTATCAGCAACATCAAAGTTTTTTAATGCAGTTCAATATTGATTAAATAAAGAATGATATATTGACTTAGAAGAAGTTGAATCACTTGCATTAAAGCATAAACCTAAAGTTATAGTTGTTTGATTTACAGCCTATTCAAGAGAGTTTCCATTTAAAGAATTTGCAAGAATAGCTGAAAAAGTTTGAGCCTACCTACTTGCTGATATATCTCATATATCAGGGTTGGTAATTTCTGGAGTCCATACGAGCCCTTCTCCGTATTGCGATGTTATTATGACAACAACTCATAAAACATTAAAATGACCCAGAGGTGCTATTATTATGACTACAGAGAAAGGACTACAAAAAGATCCTGATCTTGCAAAAAAGATAGACAAATCAGTATTTCCATGACTACAATGAGGCCCACACAATCATCAAACACTTGCTATTGCTGTAGCTTTATGAGAGGCATTACAGCCAGAATTTAAAGAAATGAATCAAGCAATAGTTCAAAATTCTAGATGTTTGGCAAATGAACTCATTAACTCTTGATTTGAGATTGCCACATGAGGAACAGATAACCACCTTATACTTATGTCTGTATGAAAATGAAGAGGGGTATTTATGCAAGAAGCATTAGATACAGCATGAATTACTTTGAACAAAAATACTGTTCCAAATGACCCCTGTACCCCATTTAATCCAAGTGGAATCAGAATGTGAACTCCTATTATGACTATGAGAGGAATGAGAGAAACTGAAATGAAAAAAGTAGCGAGTTGGATGTTAAGAGTAGCAGAAATAGTAAAAGATTTTGAATATTTAGAAGACAAAGAAATGAGGAAGGCAAGACTTGGAGAGTTTTACAAATTTATTGAAAGTAATAATGAATTACATGCAATTAGAGCAGAGGTAAAAGAACTATGCTTACAATTTCCTATTTATAAATAAGTTAATAGACACATTATTTTAAATATTGTCAAAAACAAAAACACTGAATAACTTGATTATTCAGTGTTTTTGCTTAGATTATAGACATAATTTTTAACATAAAATGTCCATGTACAAATATACTAGGCAAGAAGTTGCTAATAGATTAAGTATATCTACTCGTAGTGTTGATAGATATATCAAAGCTTGAAAACTGAGAGCTAAAAAAGAGGGAAAAGTTGTCTACGTGAAATGATCAGATGTTGAAAATATTCTTTCATGATCATCTGTAAAACAAGAAGTTATTATGCCGAATGCCCCAGTAGAGGAAAACATGATTCAAAAAAAATCAGAAACTTCTTCATGAGGGTGATTAGATATGATTTATAAAGACCTGAGATCTGAAATAGCAAAAAAAGATGAGATTATTCAAAACTTATCAATAAACCTATGAAGATATGAAGAAGTAGCAAAAAATTCCGTTTCACTTATAGAATTTAAAAAATCTCAATTTCTTCTTGATGAATCAAGGTGATACCTTAATAAAGAAATCGAAGACCTCAAAACTTCAAATGATAAATTAACAGGAGACCTTAAGTATGAAAAAACATCAAATTTACTTTTAATTGTTTTTGTGATTGCTCTACTTATTATATCTGGAACAGTATGGTTTATGCAAATATAAGAGCAAAGATAGGAAAAACACTTGTGTTCATAGGAAAAATTATTATCCTATGAACACATTTTTTTATGTCCTTATAGTTCAACGGATAGAATAACCCCCTCCTAAGGGGTAGATGTTGGTTCGATTCCAGCTGGGGATACCAATGAATAAAAAAGATAAGAAAAAAGACCTATAATTATAGGTCTTTTTTCTTATCTTTCATACTTATCTTTCAATTCATTCAAATCTATATCATATATAACAGGTCTTCAATGTGGACAGGTTGCAGAGTAATCAATAACTGAATCATTAAGAAGTTTATTCATTTCAAAGAGGTTCAGTTTATGTCAGAATTTAATAGCAGATCTACATGCAGTATAAGCAAAAATTTTATTTCTGACTTCATCAAGAGTATTTGATTTTGAGAAATTATGCCCTCATATATCATGGATGATTCATCCAAAAATATTCTGAATGTTTTCTTTCTTTATAAAATCAGGGATTCCATTGATCATAACGAGTCATGACCTGAGTATTTCGAAGTCAAATCACATCTCTGAGAATGTTTCTGTATTTTCTTTTAGAATATCAAATTCCTTTGGAGAGAGACAGATACTTTCTCAAATGAGAAGTCATTGCGTCTGTTCCTTGTATTTATTACTTACTAAACTTTCATAGATCACTCTTTCAGCAAGTGCATGTTGGTCAAGCATCTGCACCCCAAATGTAGTTTCAACAATGATATATGAATTATGAACTTGTCATATGATCTTTCATAAAGCTGTGTCATGTAAATCGTGGACCGGTCTAGTGTCATCACTTGAATCATGAGAGAGAAGAGCTTTGCTAAATCCAAGGGAGTCATGAATGGTTTCTTGTCTTGGATTTGGAGTGACATCTTTATATGGTGAGTATGATTTAAACTTTGTTCATGATCATGTGTAATACTGTTGAGAAGAGCCTGTAGGAGTAATATTTTGTGTTTGCTCTCCCCCTAGGTTTTCGTTGTTCGTTACATTTATCAAACTCACACTATCAAGTTTTGTTTGTATAGCTGAATGAACTCATTTAAAAATATTTTGTTCTGAAGAAAACCTTACTTCCATTTTCCTTGGATGGACATTTACGTCTATCTCAGTTGGATTAACTTGGATATTAAGAATATAGCCAGGAAATGTAGAGTGGGGAATAAACCTATTATATGCATTATGAATCGCTTTATATATGAGAGGGGATTTTATTACTCTATTGTTGACAAAAAGGGACTGTCTATTTCTATTTCCGAAGCTTACTTTTGGATCAGAAATATACCCACTTATTTGTAATCAATATATTTCAAAATGAAGTTCAAGCAAGTTTTCTGAGAAATCTTTCCCATATATATTATAAATTCTTGTTTTTAAATCTTCGTCTGGTTTATATTTAAAGGCTTGTTTTGAGTCTGAAATAAATTCAAATCAAACTTTAGGGTATGAGAGCGATATATTATGTAAGATATCTAAAATATGGTTATATTCCGTCCTTGGTTTTTTAAGGTAATTAAGCCTTGCAGGGGTATTGTAAAATAAGTTTTCTACTATTATTTTTGTTCCATTCTCAGAAGCCTTTTTAGATATTTGTCATATCTGTCCATCAAGTACATTGAGCGAATATCAAAAATTTTGTTCAGAAGTTTTAGATATAATTTCAAACTTTGATACTGACGAAATAGATGCGATAGCTTCTCCACGAAATCAAAAGGTCATAATATTGTATAAATCCTCTAAGTTTTTGATTTTAGATGTCGTATATTTTTCTGGTACGAGCTTGAGGTCATCTTTATCTATTCATGATCCGTTATCAGTGATAATAATGGTTCCTATTCAACCTTCACTAATTTCTATTTTTACATTTGTTGCTCATGCATCAATAGAATTCTCTACCAGTTCTTTTACAACTGAGACCGGTCTCTCTACAACTTCTCAGGCAGCAATCTGATTTGAAAGAGTTTGGTCTAATTTTATTATTTTGGACATGAATAAGGACAAATTATAAATATTATCCAAATAATATGTAAAATAAAGAAAAGAGCAACGTTAAGTGCTCTTTATTTTTCTTCCTTTGAGGTGAACTCTTTTACTTTTTCTTTTATTATATCAGGAATCTGTTTGTATGCCGAGAATATATGTTTGATTTTATTGTAATAATCCACTATCTCAGTAGCCATTCACAATACTTTGAGTACTCTTATAAGAACAAGAGTAAGGAGAGTTCCTATAATCGCTGAGAATACTGTGAGAGTAATATAAAGCATATCAAGTACTTGGAGTTCCATAATGGGTTTATAATTATAACTATAAAATAATTACATGTCTTTTGTCAGTGTATTTATATCTAAATTAAAACTATTTACAAGTTTTAAGATATTTTTTTCTCAAGTAATTACTTTATGAATTTCTTTATTTTCAAAGACAATAAGGCTTGGGACTTCTGTGACCATAAAATCTGATAACTTTACATCTTTTATGATTGATTTTGCGAGCTTAAAAGGAATGTTTTGACTAAAGCTTTTTGCTATTAATACAGGAGCCTTGTAAAGAGCTTTTTTGAAAAAATCAGTTTTTTCATCTCAAAAGAGTATGATAACTCTTTTCACGAAAACTTTTTCTTTCCCAGTTTCAGAAGATGTAAACTTAGTATTTTCAGACCTGGCTATAAACTCATCGAATTCTTTTTTTGAGTTTAGGGTTAAGCTTGACTCAGAAAGCTTGTCTGAAGAATATTTTAAAGCTTTATTTTTGATTTCAAAAGCCCTCTTTTTTATATCTGTAAAATCCATGTGTAAGTGTTAATTAATATATCTGTAATTAGAGTATCATATATTATGAACTTTTTCAAAAAAGAAGTTTGCTTTTATTGCAAAAACTTATATGATATGCGCAGATTTATTTTATTATAAGACATGTATGACTAATTCAGATATGATTAAAAAAGTCCAAGCTGGCTTTTTACAAGAAGGAAGAGAAGAAATTAAAACTGGTATGGAAATAGAAGTATACCAAATTATAAAAGAAGGTTCTAAAGAAAGAATCCAAAGATTTAAAGGCTTGGTTATCAAAACTGCTGGGAAATCTACTCTTGAAAAAACTATGACAGTAAGAAGAAAGATTGGTGCATTTGGTGTCGAAAAAGTATTTGCTGTACATTCTCCAACAATTCAAAAAATTGAAATTCTAAGACAGTTTAAGGTAAGAAGAAAATCAATTAAATTTATCAGAGATCTTACTGGTAAAGCTGCTAGATTAAAAGAAGTGAAAAAAACAAAATAATTTAAAACCCCGAATTAATTCGGGGTTTTTTTGTGCTTCAATTTTGAATATTGACTTTTTTGATTATATTTGTACCACATATACAAATATCAAAATAAAAAGGACTCAATAGTCATGTTTAAGGATCAAGTAGAAAAATTATGGGAACAGGGAAAAAATGAAAATAGCTCAGAGCTCCCAAGATTATTTTTTGATACAATTAATATAAGACTACGAGAAAGGTTGTCTGAATCTGAGTTTATTATGAATTTTAAAGATTATGGTGCTGGGACAATTCATTCTTCACTTGAGGGGAGAATATTAAAGAATACAGAAGATTTTCAAATAGAAGAAGTATCAATAGCAGATTTATCAAGACGAATTTCCGTGAAAGGGGCATTTGCTCGATTTTTATTTCTTTTGGTAAAAGAGTTGAAACCTAAGAAGGCTCTTGAATTAGGAGCTGGGTTTGGAATTTCAGGAGCTTTGATTTTATCAGCATTACGAGCAGGTAATACATATGGCCACCTTCTTACATTTGAAGGGTGTCCATATCTAGCAAATGAAGCAGAAGAAAATTTTTCTCTTTTTTCTAAAGGCAGCTTTGATATTGTTGAAGGGAAATTTTTAGATACTCTGGGATCTACTCTTCAGGTACATGATAAAATTGACTTTGTTTTTATTGATGGTCATAACAACCCTGAAATGAGGTGTCAATATATTGAAACTATACTTCCATTCTTGAATGATGGAGCTATTGTTCTTATGAGGGCTATCAAGTGGAAGAAGCCTGAAAAAGGTATTGATATGGAATTATCATGGATCAAAATTCAAGAGATGAAAGAATTTTCTACATTGCTTGATGAAAAAAACTTTGGAGTCTTAGTTTACAATAAAAATAGTTCATAGCTATTATTGTTGAACCTACTCTATGAAAAATAAAAACCCGGAAAATTCTCGGGTTTTTTTCTTTTAAAATCAGCTTTTTTGAATATAATCTGTTCAAAATTACACATTAACAAATATATATGAATTTTAAGGATCTCTCTCTTGAAGAAATTATTTTAAAAATTAAATCATGAGAAACTACAAATAAAGAAGTTTTTGATTATTTTCAAACAAGAATTGAAAAATATGATGATACTATTCAATCATATAATTATATCAATACAGATTGATTAAAATCAGATAATGACTCTATTCTTGCATGAGCCCCAATCGCAGTAAAAGATATTTTTTGTGAAAAATGAATTCCAACAACATGTTCTTCAAATATGTTAAAGGATTTCGTTCCACCATATGATGCTACTGTTATAAAGAACCTGAATGAAGCCTGAATGAGTTCTCTCGGGAAAGTAAATATGGATGAATTTGCTATGTGATCAACAACTGAGAGTTCTGCAACGAAAAAAACATTTAATCCATGGGGAACAAATAGAATTCCATGAGGTTCAAGTGGAGGTTCAGCAGCATGTGTTGCTGCATGACTTGCTCCTGCGGCACTTGGAACTGATACAGGTTGAAGTATTAGACAACCAGCAAGTGTATGTGGAGTCGTTGGTTTTAAGCCAAGTTATTGAAGAAATTCGAGATTTTGAGCGATGGCTATGGCTTCAAGTTTGGATTGTCCATGAACTTTGACAAAAACAGTAAAAGATTCAGCTATTCTATACGAAGTAATGAATGGCCATGATGAAAAAGAGAATACATCTCTCCCAGGAAAAGACATTATTGATTCAAAAATTTGGAGTTCTAAAGATTTAAAATGAATGAAAATCGGAGTCCCAAAAGAATATTTTGAAGAAGGTTTAGATGATGGTGTGAGACAAGTCATAAATAAAGCAATTGAAAAAATGAAAGACCTTTGAGCTGAGGTTAAAGAGATATCTCTGCCTATGACAAAGTATGCAATAGCGACATATTATATTGTAATGCCTGCTGAATTGTCTACTAACCTGTCTAGGTATGATGGGATTAGATATGGTCATGTTTCTGATAAAGCTTATGAATGAATAGAGAGTGCTCTTATTAATAGTAGATCCGAAGGTTTTTGAGATGAAGCAAAGAGAAGAATTATGCTTTGAAGTTATGTATTATCAGCAGGATACTATGATGCTTATTATAAAAAAGCAACCCAAGTAAGGACACTCATAATGGAAGATTTTGATAAAGCTTTTTCTGAGGTAGATGCAATTATCTCTCCAGTATCACCAAGTGTCGCTTGGAAAATTTGAGAAAAAATTGATGATCCAGTAAAGATGTACCTCTCAGATGCTTATACTATTCCAGCTTCTCTTGCATGACTTCCAGGTATATCAGTTCCTGCCTGATTTGCTGAGAGTGAAGATGCTGAGAAAGAAAAACTCCCAGTTTGAATTCAAATATTAACAGCTAATCTACAAGAAGAAAAGCTTTTTGAAATAGCTCATGTCTATGAACAAGCAACAGGTTTTTGAAAAATAAACCCAAAAGGTTTTGAAGACTAGTCTCATTTTTGACAAAATAATCTTTCTTATGTTATAATAAGATAGATTATTTTTTTATGTAAAATTATGACTTACAATGCTTCTGTTGCTTGATGACCAACAATTTCAGAGACAACTGAACAAATGAATGAAAAGTATGAAAATATGCCGGAATGATATACTCCAGAGTATACTCAGAATATGTATGGTAATTTTAAAAATGATAAACCAGAGATTAATAATAATCAAGAATTATTAGAAAAGTGAAAATCATTACAAGATTCTCCTCATTATCCTCTTTTATTATGATTGGAAAAATCATGACAAATTGACCAGTCTACTTTTGATTCTGCATTATTAGAATTATGAGTTGCTGAAAAAGATGAAGAATTAGAAATCATTCATTCAGCTGTTAGCTTTGTAAAAGATCCAAGTACAAAACAAGAAATATTAAGTCATTTAGAATGAAAAAAAGAGGTAGTAACAGAAGATACTTTTGAAAAAACTGAGTTCTGTTCTCATGCTCAGAATTTAGATATAGGCTTAGATAATTGAATTGGAGGATTAGAGTTATTACTCGCAAATGAATATATGAGTATTCCTGACCTAGAAGGGAATACGAATAACACGAGTGATATGGAAAGAACAATGGATATAGTTTCAAAAATTATAATTCAAAAAAATAGCCCTGATTTTAATAAGAATAATGCTGAATTGATTGCTAAAGTATGAGATGCAAAAAGTATATCAGAGAAGTATGCGATGTTGAAATCTTTATATAAACAGAACTTAAAAACAGACGCTAAACTATGATGAAAAAAAGCATGACTAGAAATTGCCCAAAAACAAAAATCATTGAAAAAGAAAGCAACTAAAATTTCTCTTCATGAAGCTGAAGGAAAAATGAGTGATTCAAAGAATTTTGAAGAATGAACTCAATTAGAGAAGGAAAAGAATACTATTATTGCTGAAGCCAATGAGTTAGATATTTTTGAAGGAGAAGTATTTACTGTGTGAGAGCTAGATAAACATGATGAATCTTTACAACAAAAAAATGAACAAATAGCTTAAGTTGATTGTTCTTTTTTTTGTCCACCTTGAAAGTACATCACTAAAAATATAAGAATCACAAAGTATAGTATTTCTAAATAATTTTTATATATTCAGAAATCAATTTTCAAAAGAGCCCATTCTATATTTCAAAAAAAATGAACCATCATGATGTCAAACTTGAGAAAAATCCATGTGAAGTACGCTATAATACTTCAAACAAGAGGAAATATAAAATAGACAATGATAGACAAAAATCATAATATCATAGCAATAGGGATAGTCCATGTAACTGCGATATTAGCAAAGGGTGCTAATAATGATACTTGTCAAAAATTGAAGATCATTATTGGAAGTGTAAAACTCAAAGCTCACATAGTGAGAACAAAAGCCTCTCTTATTGAAAGAGTATCAGGTAAAAAATAAAATATTTTTTTAAAGAAATTTTGAGTATATACAATTCATATAACAGCTAAAAAGCTCAGATGCAGAGACACATCATAATTTAAACTGAGAGGGGAAAATGGGATCATTACTATTGCTGTAAGTAGTATTATAGACAATGAATTCCCTTTTCTTCCAGACATTAATATATAATATCATACGAGTCACATAATAGATGCTCGAATTACAGGAGCATTCTCTCATACTAAGATAGTAAAAAAGGAAATGAATATTGTTATAAAAAATATTCTTATAAAAATTGGAAAATACTGTAAGATAAATGCGAGAAATATTATGAGTATAGTAATATTAAATCAACTCACAGCTATGAAGTGAGTAAGTCACGAATTATTAAAGTCAGTTTTAAGAGAATCAGGTAAATTTTCTCTCGCTCAAATAAGAATTCATCATAAAAATATAGCTTCTTCTGAGGGGTATATTTGATGAATCGTCTCTAAAAATTTATTTCTTATATAATATATTCATTCTAGTATTTTATGAGATTTTTGTATCTTTATTATTTCAAAACTATTCAAGTAAGACTTAAAATATATGTCTTTTGAAAGCATATAGTTTTTATATTGAAATTCAGGAGAGTTATGCAAGGCGTAGAGTTTTACTTGAGATTCTATGATATATCATTTTTCTGGTTTTAGATTAAAGGGGATAATAATAATTGCCTTTATATTTGAAAGGACCTTTAAGTCTTCAATTTGACTTACATTTGCTATATATTCTCTATTAAACTCACCTACTTTATGAAGATTTTCTATTTCAAATGTAACATTATGTTTATTGTTATTTAAATACACACTTAAATGCTCTTGGTTTCAACTTATATGTGAAAGAGTATTCATAGACATAAATATTCATATAAGAGCTCATAGAGAGATACAAATGATATTCAGAAAGTATTTTTGAATATATATATATAGATTTAAAAAAAGTACTACAAAAAATAGTAGTACTAGTAGTGAAAGGTTTTCTTCCTTCAGGACATTGTTCAGAAAGATTCCTATGAGGAATGAAATAGAAAAGAGTATAAAAAAAGTATTTTTTGATAACATTAGAAAAGTAAGGCTATGAAATTAGAGTAGTATCTTTATTTGAGGAGCTATTTTTTGATATATAATATAATTTATATGTACAAAATATAATTAAAAATATACTAAATAGTTGAGTTATATTCATTCAGACTGCCTCTTTTAGTATATCGCTTTTTCAACTAAAAAAGTCAAATATCAATAAAATTGAAGCCATTGCAGTTAGTCATGTATATCAAAGAAGTCATCTTATATGAATATACATAGAAAGAATGTATAATATAGAGAACAGTATAAAATATAATATTGAATATATAATAGGAAGTGGAAAAATTGGTACTTGAAAAGGAATAGGTGTAAATGAGTGTGTATAGAGTACTTCTATACCAAAGTGTGTATCTATTCAATAGACTTGTCCTCAAAGAATAGCTCAGGCAAAACCAATAAAAAGTATGAAAATAAATGAGAGAACCAAAGTGTCTATATATTTTTCTAATTCTTCTTTTCTAATTCTTAGGTTAATAATAAGAACAACAAAAAATCATATGAATGCTCATACAAGTGAGAAATTATAGTCATTCATTATGAAAAAATCAAAGGGGTCTTTTATGTATTTTAACTCATTCCATTTTCAAATTACGTAAAAGAGCCTTGAAAACATAAATACAGAAAGAAAATACCAGAGTATATTTTGAGAAAAAATAGAAAAATCGCTCGCAAGCTTTATTGATAGTTTTTTTAGCATCCATATAAACAAAAGAAAGCAAAGAGTGAGTGTTAATCAAAAAGTATAAATTCTAAAGTCAGAAAATAGTTCAAAGAAGGGAAACACAGTAATTAAATTACGAATTAAAAAAAACGAATTACGTTATTTATTTTATTCATATTTTTATGAATGTAAATTCGTAATTCGTTTTTCCTTCTTAATTATGCTCTTGATCTATATTCTTTTGTTTTGGTATCAACGATAAGTTTATCACCAATATTTATAAAGAGAGGAACTTGTATAATAAGTCACGTAATAAGTGTAGCAGGTTTCTTTCACCCTGTTGCAGTGTCTCACTTTTCTCCAGGTGGAGTATCTGTTACTTCTAGGATAGCAGTAGATTCAAGAGTAATATTTATTGGAGACCCATTGAATTCTTGAAGAGTTACTTTATCTCCATCTATAAGAAATAACTCTGCCCCATCAAGAGCTTTTTTTGCGAGAGATACTTGTTCATAACTTGTTGTATCCATAAAATAATAATTTTCACCATCATTATATAAGTAATCATAATTACTTGATCTGATATCAGCAGGTTCAAATCTATCATTATCAGAAAAAGTTTTTGGAATGTTTGCTCCAGTTATGAGGTTTTTCGCTTTAATATTTATGATTGATCCACCTCTTCCCATTACCTTTTGAGCATAACTCACTACTTGGAAAGGTTCTCAGTTCATTAAAAATCTTTTCCCTACTTTTAGGTCGTTTCAGTTGTACATTTTTTTGATTAAAATAATAATAACTTTTCTCTTGAGGCCTTATTTTGCGAATTCAATCACTCTTGATTCTCTGATGAGGTTTACTTTTACTTCACCAGGATATGAAAGTTTTTCTTGTATATTATCAGCTATATCTCTTGCCATTTCTTGTGCTTGGAGGTCTGATACAGTAGCAGCTTCTACAAAGACTCTGATCTCTCTTCATGCTGATAGGGCATATGCCTTACTTACTCATGAAAAGCTTTGTACGAGAGCTTCCATTTCTTGTACTCTTTTCAGATAGTCTTCTATAATTTCTCTTCTTGCTCCTGGTCTTACAGATGAAATTGCATCAGCAACTTGCACAATTGCAGCTTCAAGAGATATAGAAAATTGTTCTCCGTGGTGATTCTCTATCATATCAACGAGCTTTTCATCAAGTTTAAATTTTCTCCCTAGTTTTGCTCATAATTCTGGATGAGTTCATTCTAGTTCTTGATCAAGTGCTTTTCCAATATCATGGAGAAGTCCACCAGTTTTACATAATTGTGGGTCCGCTCATAAGTCTCTTGCAAGACTTTCTGCTATGAGTGCAACCTCTTTTGAATGCTTTAATATATTTTGACCATAACTGGTTCTAAATCTTAGTTTTCAAATGATTGGAATGATTTCCTCAGGCATATTGTTAATACCAAGCTCATCAAGTACTTTATTTCAAAGTTCTTTTAGAAGTACATCGGCTTCTCTTTCTGTTGTTTCCACTACCTCTTCAATTCTGGCAGGTTGAATCCTTCCATCTTCAATCAATTTTTCAAGTGATTTTTTCGCGATATATCTTCTAAATAAATCAAAAGCTGATATGAATACTGAGTTTGGAGTATCATCTATAATAAGAGCTACTCATGCAGCCTTTTCAAATGTAGTGATATTTCTTCCTTCTTTTCCTATAAGTTTTCACTTTACGTCATCTGAAGGGATTTCAATCATAGTTGTAGTTACCTCAGAAGTCACATCTCAAGCGTATTGTTGAATAGATTTGAGTATAATTTCTCTTGCGGCTTCTTTTTTTGTGTCTTCAGTTTTCTTTTTATATTTTTTTATGAGATCCATAGCATCATCTTGATATCTTTCCTTTATATCAGTAAGGAAGAGTTCGCGAGCCTGTTTCTCAGAGAGTTTTGCTATTTCAGAGAGTTTTCATTCAAGTTCTTCTTTGAGAGACCTGATATGTTCATTTTTTTCTTTAAGCTCATCTTCTCTTTGGGCAAGCCTATCATATTTTTCTTCTATTTGCTCAAGCTTATTTTCTATTTTTTCTTCTCTTTCTAAAATTCTTTCTTCTATTCTTTCTGCCTTTGCAATAATTTCTGTTGCTTCTCTTCTTGTTGTATCTAAAACTTTTTCTTTGTCTTGTTGCGCATCTTTTAATATTTTCGATGCATTTGATGTTGCCTTATTCGTTTTCCTGTTTTCCCAAACAAAAAATAGGACAACTGAGAGAGCCATTCAAAAAATAACTCACATTATAAGTAGTCAGTAGTTCATTCTTTTATGTTATATATTTAAATATAATAACCAGTATCTTTAAAAATACACAAAAAACACCTGTTTTCTGCTTTTCTATTTTCTGAAAATGTATGATTGTTTTGAGAAAATCCTTTTTTCTAAAGACTTAATTTTTATTAGAGTTGATATTTCTATCAAGTTTTGGTTTAATTTATTGTATCACTTGGTTTTGGATACCTTATTAGTTTAAGTATTTTTGGAAAAAAGCAACAAAAAAAATAAACTCACATTTTGTGAGTTTATTTTTCATTTGTCTATTAATCATCTTCAGGTAAAGAGAATCCTCTTTCTTCTCTAATCTTAGTAGCAACATTTGTTGGAACTTCTTCGTAATGATCGAATTCCATAGCATATGTAGCCCTTCATTGAGAAGCTGATCTCAGATCAGTCATGTACCCAAACATTTCAGATAATGGAACGTAAGCAGTAATAATTTTAGCTTGCCCTCTATCACCCATTTCTTCAATTCTCCCTCTTTTTGAGTTTAATTGACCAATTACATCACCCATATATTCTTCAGGTGTATTTACCTCAACTTTCATGATTGGTTCAAGTAAACATGCTTGACCTTTTCTACATGCTTCTTGGAAAGCCTTTCATGCAGCAAGTTTAAATGATAATTCAGATGAATCTACTTCATGGAATGAACCAAATGTAAGAGTAGCTCTGATATCAACCATTTGATAACCAGCTAAGAAACCTCTATTATATGCTTCTTTTAACCCTTTTTGAACACCAGGAATATATTCTTTTGGAATTGTTCAACCAACAACTTTGTTTACAAACTTATTCATTGGTTTTTCTTTGAGTTCATTTTTGATATCTTCTTCGTCCATTTCTTTATATGGTTCAAATGTGATAACAACATGACCATATTGACCTCTACCACCAGTTTGTTTAGAGTATTTATGTTCTACATCTTTCGCAACATTTTTGATTGTTTCTCTGTATGATACTTGTGGTTTCCCGACATTACATTCAACACTGAATTCTCTTTTCATTCTATCAACAATGATATCAAGGTGAAGTTCACCCATACCAGATATAATAGTTTGAGCAGTTTCTTCATCAGTTCTTACTTTAAATGAAGGATCTTCCTCAGCAAGTTTAGATAGTGCCATACCCATTTTTTCTTGATCAGCTTTTGTCTTTGGCTCAACAGATATTGATATAACTGGTTGAGGGAACTCAATTGATTCAACTAAGAATTTATCATTTAAGTCACAAAGTGTATCTCAAGTTTTTGTATCTTTTAAACCTACAACTGCACCAATATTACCTGCAGATATTTCTTGAATCTCTTCTCTTGAATTTGCATGCATTTGTAATAATCTTCAAACTCTTTCTTTTTTACCAGAAGTTGAATTGTAGATATATGAACCTGATTTTAATGTTCCTGAGTATACTCTTGTAAAAGTTAATCTTCATACAAATGGATCAGTAGCAATTTTAAATGCAATTGCAGCAAGTGATGAATCAGTTGATATATCAAATACTTTTGATTCCTCTTTAGTGTCAATATCCATAACAGCTAACTTACCTTCGTTAACATCCATTGGAGATGGTAAAAATTCAACAGCAGAGTCAATAACCATTTGAACACCGATATTTTGCAAAGCTGAACCACATACTACAGCATATAATTCATTAGCACATATAGCTTTTCTTAACCCTTTTTTAAGGTCAGCAATTTCTAAATCTCCATTTTCAAAATATTTTTCCATAAGAGCATCGTCCCCAGAGGCAACTTTTTCAACCATTTCTTCTCTAAGTTCTTCACATCTTGTTTTAATATCAGCTGGAATATCAATTTCAGTTATATTTTCACCTGAATTCCCTTCAAAATGGAATGCTTTCATTTCAATAAGATCAACTATCCCTTCAAAAGTTTCAGCAGCTCCAATAGGATATTGAATAGCAACTACTTTGTCACCAGCAAGTCTTTCTTTGATTGTTTTGATAGACATTTCAAAATCCCCACCCATTTTATCCATTTTATTTACAAAACAGATTCTAGGTACGTCATATTTATCAGCTTGTTTCCAAACTGTTTCTGATTGAGGTTCCACTCATTGTGATCCATCAAATACAGCAACTCAACCATCAAGAACTCTGAGAGATCTTTCAACTTCAATAGTAAAATCAACATGGCCTGGAGTATCTATGATATTAATTTGATGACCTTTCCAGAATGCAGTTGTAGCTGCAGAAGTAATAGTAATACCTCTTTCTTTTTCTTGTTCCATCCAATCCATTGTACCTTCTCCATCATGAGTTTCACCGATTTTATGAATTTTACCTGTATAGAAAAGAATCCTTTCCGTACATGTAGTTTTCCCAGCATCGATATGGGCAATGATCCCAATATTTCTTACCTTATCTAAAGGAGTAACTTTAGCCATATATAAATATTAAATTTTAAAAGTGTATTTATGAAATCAAAAATATTTGCAAAGACCATAAAGTACTCGCAAATTTTATTTTTGTTTTTCGCGCGAAGATTCTATCAATTAGTAGAGATAAGTCAAGTTTTATTATATCTCTTCAATTTCTAATTTTTTTATTTCTTTTTCAACTTCAGACAAGATAAATTCTGATATATTAAAGGCTTTATCTACTGTAATATTGATGTTGATTTCTTTCAAGAAAAATTCAAATACTTTACTGGTAAAAAGAATAATTTCATCTTTTTCATTGAGGTTATCAATAAGTTGCTGTGTTAATATTGATGAATAATCATGAGAAACGATTAAAATCATATCTTCTACCCACCAGTTAATCCTGTTTTGTACGTCAACTGGGAGATGTTGGTCATCAAAATTGATTAATGCATCTGAATAATAGTTAAATGCTATTTTTTCTTTATCAGAAGCTTCTCTGATTTTATTTGATATTCATATGTGAATAAGTGAGATTATTCAGAGTAAAAAGTTTGAAGGGTATCATGAATGAAGAGACTTAAACAGATCTATCAGTACAGAATCATATTTTTTATCGATAATAATTTTTACCAAAAAACCAGCCAGTAAAAGATCACTTTTCTTCGCTTTTTTCTCATCCTTTTGAGTTCTTTTTATCCCAGCTCCTGCTTTTTTTGCAGCCTCTTTAAATTTTTCTGAAATTTCAACGGATTGAGCTCATCATTCCGAGGATTCGGATAGTGTAATATCGTCTAAACCCATATCTAATATTAAAGATTAATTGTGGATGATTCTACTTGTTTTGGCCAATTATTCAAAAGTTTTTGAAGAAGAATAGAATAAGAATTATATCTCCACCTTTACACATCTAAAAATTTCTCAATTATCTTTATAATATTTAGGAGTAAATCAATGTTCTTCTAAATATTCTTTTGAATATTCATATTGATCAAAACCTATTTCTATAAATAGGATAAGTTTTTTTAAATGATATATCTTTTTGAGTTGAGTACATTCAAGAATAAGCCTTTCATAGAGTTCAAAACCTGTCTTTTTTCATCAATAGAGAGCAAGAGCTGGTTCATTTTGGACAACTGACTTGTCCATATTGTCAAAATCATTGTCTTTAATATAAGGAAGGTTTGCTGTAATAATGGTATTGTGAGAGAGTTCAAAATCAGACTTATTTCATAGCAGGTCACTCAGTAAGTCTCCTTGGACTTGAGTTATCTTATTTCAAAATCAATGTTTATTAATATTTTTTTGACTGATCTCTAATGCAGTTTTTGATATATCAATAACATAGCAGTTGTGAATATGCTGAGAGTTTTCTATAATAGAAATAGGAATACAGCTACTTCAGGTTCATACATCTATAATAGAAATACCTATTTCTTTTGTTTCTTGGTTGAGTTCATTACTTATTTCATTGAGTACCTCATCTACCATAACTTCTGTATCATTCCTTGGAATGAGCACTCTTTCATCAATATAGAAATCTAGAGAATAAAATTCAGCTTTATGTAATATGTATTCAATTGGTTTTCCTGATTGTAATTGATGATAGTTTTTTGTGATTTCAGCAATATATTTTTCTTCAACCTCATCTGTCAAAAATAACTGGCTTTTAGAGAAACCAGTTATTTTTAGTATTATTTTTTCGATTATGTTATCTGTAATTCATAGCTTTTTTCAAGCTGAGATTATTTCTAATTTATTCATGATTAATTTTCAAATTTCTTTCTATTAAAAATCAGTACTGAAAAGAACATAATCAGTGCTATATAAGTAAGGGCATAAAAGCTATTAAATATGAAAAAATTCGCATGAAAATTTTGAAAGCCTCAAATAACATCTTTTATATTTAATGCTTCAAGTGGGGGGAATAGGAGTTGTAATAAGTTTGTAAAGTTTACTATGATATAGTTCTCTGCTCTTGTTGCGAGATCTAAAAGAAGAGAAAAGCTATGTGATAAAAGATATACCATTATTGAAATAAGTATAGTCAAGATGTTTGACATAAACGTGGAAAAGAAGAATACGAGAGCTAAGAGGATTTCTAGTTTAAAGAATGTGAAAAGAAGAGAAAAAATAATTAAATGATCTATCGCTATGCCTTTGAAGAATAACACGAATAAGAATAATATTGATTGTAATGCTACTATAAGAAAAATAGTAGATGAAAAACCAAAAAATTTTCAGACTATGAATTCATACCTTTTTATTGGTTTCGAAAGAATAAGAAATATTGTCTTCCCTTCTACTTCCTTAAACAAAAGTTGGCTTCAGACAAATAATACTCATATGAGTCAAAAAATTTCAATCATTGCGAGCCCGAAATCAACAATAATTTTATTATCATCACCAATAGTTAACTTCCCAAGTAAGAGAGAAAAAACTATAAACACAAATGCAAAAAATATAATTAAGTATAAAAATTTATTTCTTACTATTTCTTTAAATGTATTAAGCGCTATGTTGAACATGTTTCAAACTTATAATCTAAAAACTCTTTATTTCCATTTATAAAACTATTTATATCCATAGATTTCTTTCATTCAAGTTTTATTTTTTTTAAAATGAGAATTCCAGGGTTACAGAGAATTCAAATATTTGTTTTTTCATTTTTTTCTATTTCTACAACTGCTCAAATTTGAAAAGTTTCATCATGGGTAAATTCATGCTCTTCTAAAATACACTCTTCAATGAGAATTTTTTTTCATTTATAGGAGCTAAAAATTCATGGCCATGTATTATATGCCCTATATGTATCATATATAGATTTTGCACTATCATTAAAGTCAATTTCTCCGTCTTCTTTGATTATTTTTGAACAATATGTCGCTTTTGAATCATTTTGCTTTTCTCACTTTATTGATCAATCTAATATTCACTCAAGAGTATTTATTAATAATGGAGCTCATATTTTTTCAAATTTATCAAAAATATTTTGAGTTTTGTCTAAAATGTCAATCTGTACCTTCTCTATTTTAAGTATATCTCATTCATCCATACCTTCTGACATGTACATAATTGTCAATCATGTCTCTATGTCTCAATTTTTGATCGATTCTTGGATCGGTGAAGCTCATCTATATGCAGGAAGGATACTTCAGTGAATATTGATACACGCATGCCTTGGTGCTTCTAGTACTTCATTTGGAACTATCTTTCAGTATGCTACTACTACAATAAAATCAAGTTCGCGATTTCTTAGAGTCTCAAAAAAAGCTTCATTATTTCTGAGTTTTTCTGGTTGTAATACAGGGATGTTATAGTGCTCAGCACAAATTTTTACAGGAGTTGGAGTGATGACTTTTTTTCTTCAAATTGGTTTGTCAGGCTGAGATACTACTAATGAAACTTCAATTTCATTATACTTTAGTATTCAATCTAATATATTTTTAGAAAACTCTCAGGTTCCAAAAAATGCTATTTTCATGTCTATTTGGTTATTTTTATAAAACTTTCCACTCATTTATTTTCAAAAAAAAGATATGCTTCATTTACTAGGTTATTATCTCAAAAAATTTCTTTTTTTCATCAAACATTTCTTATTTTTAGTTTATTATATTCGGTCCCAGATTTATCCTTCTGTGAGTTCATTCATGTAAGTTCTATATAGTTTTTATCACGTGAGTGAGAGAAGTAATTTATATGTATATTGTTTAATGTTTCTCCTGATAGATACCCCGTTATTTTTGAATCTTGAGAAAAACTTCAAGTATAACTTTTATCTCCTCTGTTTACTTGATTAGAGAGGAGTTTATTATTTTTATATATTTTTATATTCCAGAGTGATTCGGGGTTTCATAGAATATTTATTGTTCCTGTTGCACTCAGGGAATCAAAATGAATAAGTTGAGGGTTTGGGATATCAAATTTATTCGTGTAGTAGACATAAGCAAGAGTACCTGATGTTGAGTTTATTTCCAATTCATAATCAAATATTCTATAGTGTTTTACGTCATTATCTAATGATTGTATATTACTTTCTAATACATAGAGCTCTTGTCTTAACTCTTGATTTCAAATGAAATCAGAAAAATAAAGAAGTCCTGAGCTAGAAGTTACTATGATTATAGTAATGACTACCAGGAGTTCGATAAGAGTAAAAGCGTTTTTGTAATATGAGAGCATAATTTATTTTTTACTTTTTTTAAAACGAAGCTTTGATTTTCCTTTTATTCCAACATCAACTATTTTATTTATAAATACAACAACTACAATAATTATTCAAAATACAATTATTTTTCATGTTCTATCAAGAAAAAGAGCTGTGAGTCAGAATAAAAACGACAATGAGTATATAAGGTATAAAACTTGTTTTCTTGCCAATCACAGATCAAGGAGTCTATGGTGTAGGTGTGTGAAATCTCAGGCAAGGAGGCTCTTTTTCTTGACTACTCTATTGATAAGAACATAAATAGTATCAACAGTATAGATTCAGAAGACTACGAGTACTGTTGCTATCTTTCCTCAAGCTATAATGGCAAGTGTTGCCAGCATAAAACCAAGAAACATAGTTCAGGAGTCTCACATAAGTATTCGTTCCTTGAAATCAAAATACCAAAAAGGAATCAATATTCATACAAGAATGATACTTGTTCACATAATGAATTTTGCATTCTCTATTCATCACTCATAGTCATCTCTATAAAAAAGAATAATTCATAAAGCAAAGAGGATAGAAAAAGATATTATTGAGAGTCATGAGGTGTTTCACTGTATTCAGTCTGTCCAGTTTAATGCATTAAATATGAATACATACCATACAACAGTAAAAAGAAGAGGGATAATATATATTGTATAATCCACTATATTAAAATAATATGTCTCTAAATTTAATATTCATCAAAATATATTGCTAATATAACCTATTTTTATTGAAGTAACCCCGATAATTGCTCAAATAATTACTTGAAAAGCGAGCCTTACTTTTGGACTTACATTGAGCATATCATCCATAAAACTTATAGCAGTGATAAAGAATCAAAAGACCCATATAAGCCCAAGTTTAAAATTATATTCTAGATATCAAATTTGAGTTGCAAAGAAACTCACGATAAAAAAACTAATAAAAAATACAATTCACATTGAGTATGGAATGGGTTTCCTTTTCAGTCAGTATTTTTTTGGGTTATCAAGGATCTTGTGTTTCTGAAATAGCTTTTTAAATATTAGTATAGAGCAAAGAGAAGCTATAAGAGAAAAACAAAATATGAGTAAATAGTTCAACATTTTATATATATTTTTTAAGTAATTTCGAATAGTAGACAAAAACTGTCAAAGTGAGTATAAAGAATCAGAGAGCAACTCCATCTATGTTTCATAAATTATAGCTTGTAAGTACTCACCATGCTGATCAAGAAGTAAGAAGGCCGATTCATATAAGATTAAGCCAATATCTTATTTTATCCTGTATACTTACCAATCAACTTGTAATAAGTGAAAATCAAATTACTTGGAGTATAGCAAAATTTTGAAATTCAAAGTGAGACATGAATATTATAAATAATATTCAATTTAAAGCGAGAAAACTTTTTTCATTGAACCATAAGAGGTTTTTTCAGAGGTAATAAAAACCAAAAGCTTTTATAGCTGCTCATGTGTATGCTATTTGCCAAAGGATATATTGATACTGTCATAAGTAAATAAAACTATATAATGATATGAGGAGAAAAATACTTAATGAAGTAACTTGATATATGGCTCATATTTTATTATTTTGTGCTGTATAATTTGCCTGCATGACCATTATAAAAAGATTTCAAATGAAATTTGCAAGAAAAAGTATGATTATTTCGGTTATGTTTCATTTTCAGGTAAGATATATGATGACAAGGGCGAATATGAGAAGAATAAAAACCCACCAGTTTTGTTTTAAAAAAGTCTTTAATTCTATTAGAAAGAGGCTCATTGTTTTGGTATGTTATAATATGTTTAAAAAATCCCTCAGAATTTTATTTTTGAGAGATTTTTTTCATTAAAATTGTTCATTAAGTTTGAGTTTGCTTTGATAGAACATTCTACTGCTGCTGACTCCAAATCTTTGAGCTGCGATTCTATCGATTCACATACCAAATGCAAATCAGCTATACTTTTCTGGATCTATTCATGCATCTGTTAATACTTTAGGGTGAACCATTCATGCTCAGAGTAATTCTACCCAACCTACTCCAGAACACATTTTACAGCTTCCTGATTTTACTTTTCCTGTTCATTTACATATTTGACAACTCACATCAACTTCAGCACTTGGTTCAGTAAATGGGAAGATGCTTGGTCTGAGTCTGATTTCTGTATCTTTTCATAAAAGTGATTTCATTACCGTATCAAGAGTCCATTTTAAATCTCAAAAAGTTACTCATTCTCATACGACGAGACCTTCGAGTTGGTAAAAGTTACATGTATGTCTCGCATCTTCTTGTTCATATCTGAATACTCTTCCAGGAACGACTATTTTAATAGGGAGCTCTCATTTTAACATAGTTCTTACTTGTACCGGAGAAGTATGAGTTCTCAGTAAGTATTTATCTCAAGATTTTTTTTCTTTATTTATTTCATCAGAAACCCAGAATGTGTCCCATACATCTCTTGCAGGATGATCGTCAGGAATGTTAAGTTTATCAAAGTTAAATTCTTCAGTTTCTATATGAGGCCCATCTTCCACTTTAAAACCAAGGGAGATAAAAATCTCTTCTAATAATTTAGATGTGATACTAATAGGGTGTTTATGCCCTCTATTTTCTTGAGGGAACTTGAGCGTTACATCTATTTTTTCCTCCTCTTCTATTTTTGCATATTTAGCTTCTTGAATTTCAATTTTTTTGAGAGAAATTTGCTCTTCAATAAAGACTTTGAGTTTATTTGCTTCTGGTCAGATAATTTTTTTATCCTCAACTGATAGATCTTTTATTCACTTGAGTATTTCTTTTAATTTTCATGTTTTTCATAGAAAATCTTTTTCTAATTCTTCCAAGCCAATATCTTTATCTATTTCTTTTATGTTTGTAAGAAATATTTCCTTTAATTCTAAGAGTTTATTTTGCATATATATATATTTGTGAGTACTTAAAAAATCTAATTTAACGCATTATATGATTTTTGTTTTTCGAGTCAATTTTCAACTTAAATTAAGGTTCTTTTAATGAGAGATGGTTAATATGTATATATTATTTATTTAAATATATTATAAAACATATAAAGTATTTGACAAGTAAAGAAATTCATGATAAAATTAGTTTAGTTACTAATTAAATTAATATTATGTCAATTCAAGTCAATGATAATACATTCCATGATTACTTAGAAGAATGCCGTTGAGAATCTAACCTACCGCCTTTGCAATTAGGTTGAGATAATGATAGAACGAGAAGGTATATAGCTAATAGATCCTGAGAGGTGTGTAAAATATTACAATTTCCCAAAAAGAAAAATTAATCGAATAATTTTTCTTTTTTTTGTGCAAAATATTAGAACATAACTTTGAACTATTGCTTTTTCTAAAGAAAAAAACTTGCTATTTTTTTAAAAAAAAATAGACTAATTGGAATATTTAAAGAATGGGGAGGAGGGAAATATATTTATACCTTGTTTATTTTTTATGAATTCATTAGTAAATAATGCATCTGAAGCTACAATAGCATCTCAAGAATTTCAAGTATCTTCTGTAACTAGGCAAATAGCAATTAATGTATCTGCTTTAGTTTTAAGTGGGAATTTATGATCATTAAATTTTTCTGATAAAAAAAGCGATATTTTAGCAGATAGAGATAATTTATCAATTTTTTTCAATCATTGTAGGGATATTAAATGATTGAACATGATTAGGCACTGATATATTCAAAATAATATTGTTAATTTTGACATAACAGAAGTAAATAAAGATAGTTATAATCATTTAGTCGGACTTTTGTTATCATATTGATATGTAAATAGTTATGGATCTAGCGAGTCAAGGGAGTTTAATATAATGAGTGTTTCAGAGGAGTTTATAGATGGGAATTTTGAAGGGCTGGAAAATTTACTAAATGCAAAAAAAGAAGAGATTGTAGGATCTGAGAAAGATATTATAATTGAAATTGCGCGAGAAGTTTCGGATCTATTGTCTATAATTTCTGCAATAATATCAAATGCATCTAAAAATACAAAGAATGCGAGACGTATTGAGGTATTTATTGTATTTTTAAGAGAATCTATTTGATCTTTTTTAAGGAGTATTCATGTTTGAAAATGAAATACTATAAGTGTGGAGAATAACATTATTTATGAATTATTGCTGATAGAGTTAAATTTTTGACATATTATTGACTATGCCGATTGTGTAAATAAAAAAAATGTTGATAATGCTTTTGATATTGCTTTTAAACAATTAAATAAAAGTCTGGATCACTTAGTTAAATTATTTGAATGAAAAGAAAATGATGGTAGATATTATGCTACTCTACAATTAGTGGATATACAAAAATCAAAAATGGTATTAGCTAAATATGAGCGTTATTCCGAGTTGCAGTTTGAGGTATGTGAAAGACATGAAACAAATAATTTACTTGAAAATAAAGGAGAAATTTGAAAAATACAAGAGATGTGCTTATCTGACGAACAAAAAGAAGAAAGAGGGCTTAGTATAGAATTACTACTTGATTTTTATTCAAATAAAGCAGGAGTTACATGTGATAGTTCAGAGGATGCAATAACGCATTTTATTTGAAATATAGATTCAAAACACGACAATTTCCATATATTAATTAGACAAATTTATTATATTCTTAGATATACTGATATAGATGTTTTAAAGTTGAAGGAAATGTCAGATTCCTTAACTGATTTGGCTTTTAATATAAGTTATTCTGATTTTAGGCATGAGATTAAAAGGATATATGATGCTACTTTTTATCGTCTGAGTTATAATCAAAGGAGGTCAACTGTAGAAGAGGTTTGAAAGAGAATTTCACAAGAAAATGAAAAAATTGACCCCTTGACTGGAATTTGAAATAGAAAAGCATTTGTTCCCGATTGAGAAAAATTAATTTCTAGAGTTAATAGAGGGCAGGTGGTAGAACAAGCTATTGTTTGTATGTTAGATTTAGATCATTTTAAATTTATTAATGATGAATATGGGCATCAAAAATGAGATGATGTTCTTAAAGCTGTAGTTGAAATTCTCCAAGAAAATTTTAGATCAACAGACTCCATATATAGAATTTGATGAGAGGAATTTGTAGTTCTGGCTGAATGTAAAAAGAAGTCATTACCTATGTGGATTGATAAAATTACGAAAGCTATCCAAGATGAATTATATAAACATGATAATGTACAGTTGAAGAATGAAATTACTATAAGTATAGGAGTCTCGCTTTTAGAAGAATGAATGACAATGAAAGAGGCAATGAGTCAAGCTGATCAGGCTATGTATTATAAAAAAGAAAATTGAAGAAATGGAGTGCATGTTTATGATAAAAATATGCTTAATGCATATGCTGCTTCAAAAGAGATGAAACAAGCAGTAAATAGGTAATCTAGATCTAGGTTATATGAAAAGTGTTTTTCTTTTTGACAATCAAATTCTTTTTTATATAATGCCGGAGCTTTTTAAAAATTTCACGAAAAGTTTTTTGGAGGTTAAGTTAAACTACTCCGCATATATGCGAGGGGAAAGTTTAACCTCTGACTTTAGTTTGTTAATAAAAATTTACATGGCTGGAATAATAGCTACTAAATTGGAAATGACGAGAGTAATAAAAGGCGATAGATTTATCCCCGTTACTTTACTTAAAGTTCCAGCGTTAAGAGTTGTATGATATAAGACTCTTGAAAAGGATGGATACGAGGCAATGATAGTTTGAGTACTAACGGAAAAAGCTGAGGCTGAGTTGAAAGACTGACAAGCTACTATGAGCAAAAATTTATTTTCTACAATAAAGGAGTTCCCTATTATGGAATGAGATATTGAGAAATATAAAACTTGAGACATAGTAGGTTTGAGTGCATTAGAATGAGATGTAAAAGTTGTGATTGAATGATTTTCTAAATGAAAATGATTTACATGAGCGATGAAAAAACATAATTTTCATTGAGGGCCAGGTGGTCACGGTTCGAAGTTCCATAGAGCTCTAGGTTCTATTGGTAATAGAAAACCTACAAAAGTTCATAAAGGGAAAAAGATGCACGGTCATCATGGTGATATAAAGGTCACTATTAAAAAAATCCCAGTTGAATTAGTAAACAAAGAAATCGGTGTAGTATGAGTTAGATGAGGTGTTCCAGGAGCAAGAAACTCACAAATTAATATAATTTTTTAGTTACATAACAAGGGTAAACAATGAAAACTAAATTATTTGATCAAAAATGAAAAGAAGTTTGAGATATCGAACTAAACGATTCAATATTTTGATTAGAATTAAATGAAGGCCTTGTTCATAGAGCATTAGTATATCAACTTGCAAATAATAGAATTGCAATTGCTCATACTAAGACTAGATGAGAGAGAAGAGGGTCAACAAGAAAAATTTATAGACAAAAAGGTACTGGTAGAGCAAGAATGGGTTCAAACAGATCTCCTATTAGGAAGAAAGGTTGAGTTGCGTTCGGGCCAAGGAATACTACGAACTTTGAATTATCTATGAATAAAAAAGAAAGAAGAAAGGCGTTATTTTGCGTATTATCTTCAAAACTTAAAAATAACGAACTTGTTATTTTAGATACAATTAATTTCAAAGAAGCGAAAACAAAAAATATGGTGGAAGTTTTTAAGAACATTCCATATGAACAAAAAGCATTGCTTGCAATTCCTTCTAAGAATGAAATGATTGAAAAGTCTGCTTCTAACATACCATATGTAAAAAGTATACTGGTTGATTATTTAAACATTAAAGATCTCCTTAAATATAAGACACTTGTTTTATTAAAAGACTCTTTAGAAAATTTAAATACACTCACAAAATAATTTTTTAAGAATTTAAATTATGAGACTGTTTAGGATATTAAAAAAACCTGTAACAACAGAAAAAACTTCTAACTTAGAGATGTTACAAAATACATACGTGTTTGAAGTTGCAGCTGATGCTACAAAAATTGATATTAAAAAAGCTACGAAAGAACTATATTGAGTAGAAGTTGCTTCTGTTAATGTTTTAAATACAAGAGAGAAATTTAAACATGCTAAAAAGAGAGGTATGCAATTAAGAAAAAGATCTACAAAAAAAGCTTATATTACATTGAAAGATGCAAATGCTAAGATAGATTTTTCAGTAATAAAATAATTTATAGTTATGTCGATTAGCTATAACTTCCCCTTATGGGAATTTAGTTTCTAATAAATTGAACGTGGGAATTAGAAAATTTAAACCTACAACTCCAGGTAGAAGGTGAATGACGGTGAGTACTTTTGAAGAAATCACTACGTCAACACCATACAAAGCTTTAACGGTAAAGCTACAAAAAAAATCAGGGAGAAATAATACTTGAAGAATTACAGTTAGACATCAATGAGGTGGTCATGCTAAAAGGTATAGATTAGTTGATTTCTTTCAAGTTGATAAAAAATGAATTGAAGCTAAAGTTGAAACTATTGAGTATGATCCATATAGATCAGCTTGGATTTCACTTGTTTGTTATAAAGATGGTGAAAGAAGGTATGTAATTGCTCATAAAGATATAAAAGTATGAGATAAATTTATTACTGATGAAAAAACACCTTTAGAATCTTGAAATAGAATGGAAGTTTGAAATATTCCAACTGGGTTACAAGTCTATAACTTAGAACTTATTGTTGGTCAATGAGCTTCTTCTATAAGAGCTGCAGGATCTTACGGTACTATTACTTCACAAGAAGGTGAATATACGCAAGTAAAATTACCATCATGAGAAGTAAGACTTGTACATAAAAAATGTTATGCTACTTTAGGTCAAGTTTCAAATACAGATCATAATCAAGTTGTTCTTTGAAAGGCTTGAAGGTCTAGATGGATGTGAAAAAGACCAACGGTGCTTTGAAAATCAATGAATCCTGTTGATCATCCACATGGTGGTTGAGAATGACATTCACCTATCTGAATGAAATCTCCAAAGACTCCATGGGGTATGCCAGCTCTTGGGTATAAAACAAGAAGTAGAAAGAAAACAACTTCTAGATGGATACTGAGAACAAGAAAAGGTAAACTAATGCTTTAAGAGCAAAATAATATATATCATATTTCCCCTGGAAGTATGAATAGATAACTTTTAATTAAATATCTTATGACAAGAAGTTTAAAAAAATGACCTTATATTGACGATAGACTTTTATCAAAAGTTGAAAAAATGAATGAGTCAGGGAAGAAAGGGGTTATAAAAACTTGGTCAAGATCATGTACAGTTATACCTGAGTTTGTTTGACATACATTTGGTGTTCATAACTGAAAAATGCATGTACCAGTTTTTGTTACAGAAGACATGGTGTGACACAAGTTATGAGAATTCTCTATGACAAGAATCTTCAGAGGACATACATGAAATAAATAAAGGCCCACGAGTTAGTTCTACTAACCATCCCTGAAAGATCGGGAAAAGTAATTTTATTATTTATAAATAATATTTATGAAAGCCTACGGGAAAAATATCAGGATTTCTCCTAAGAAATTAAGAGTAATTGCTGAAATTATTAGAGGGCAAGATGCTGAAAGTGCTTTAAAATTTTTAAAGTTTGCTCCTAAGAAATGAGCAGATATCTTATACAAGATATTATTCTCAGCTGTAAAAAATGCTGAAAATAATGATAATCAAAAATTGACAGATTTATCTATTGAAACATTATTAATTCAAAAATGAATAGTGTACAAAAGATGAAATCCTGTTTCTAGATGAAGATCACATAGAATCTTAAAAAGAACGTCTAATATAAAATTAGAATTACAAGTTAAATAGAAAAACAAATAGTATTTGAGAGTTTGTTAGCCCATTCTATTTAGAATAGATAATAGACCGTATTAATTATTAACATATTAAAATATGTGACATAAAGTAAGTCCAATATCATTTAGAATACCATATATTAAAACATGGAAATCTGCTTGGTATGCTGGAAAAAAATGATATAAAGGTATTCTAAGTCTTGATTTAAAAGCAAGAGCAATTTTAGAAAAAGAATTAACGGGAATTCCTCTTGGAGATGTTCTTGTTGCTAAGAATCAAGATAGTATAGATGTTGTTGTTTATACTGCAAAATCAGTACTTATTCTCGGTAAAACTTGAGAAAATAAACAAAAGATTGAAACATTACTTACAAGAAAGCTTGGATTAAAAGTTACTCTAGAAGTAAGAGATGTTAAAAATCCTGATTTAAATGCAAAAATCGTATGATTTTTAGTTGCAAATCAAATTGAAAAAAGAATGCCATATAAAAGAGCCATTAAACAAGCTATAGCTAAAACTATGGAAAAATGAGCTAAATGAATTAAGATTAAAGTAGGTTGAAGATTAAATGGTGCTGAAATAGCAAGAAAAGAAACATTTAAAGATGGGAATATTCCTACTCAAACTATTAGAGCTGATATTGATTATGCTACTATTAGAGCTGAAACTGTATATGGTACACTTGGATTAAAAGTATGGATATATAAATGAGATATTTATAAAAAATAAAAGCTTTTAGGGTGTCTTCAAGAAAAAAAACTTGACATAATAAAATTTTTTATATACTAACATGTGCTAAAAATGTTACAACCAAAGAAAACGAAATATAGAAAAACTCATAGATGAAGATTGAAATGACTAGCTGTGAAAGGTTCTACAATTGCTTTTTGAGATTATGCAATGAAAGCAACGACTAGAGGTTACATAACTTCAAGACAGATTGAATCTGCAAGAAGAGCTATGATAAGATGTCTCAAAAGATGAGGAAAAATATGGATCAGAATTTTTCCAGATAAAGCTTATACTCAAAAACCTCTAGAGGTTCCAATGGGTTGAGGTAAATGATCTGTGGAAATGTATAGAGCTCCTGTAAAACCTGGTAGAATTATGTTTGAGATAACATGAGTTGAACCAGAAGTTGCAAGGGAAGCTTTTAGACTAGCTTCTTACAAGTTGCCAGTTAAAACTAAGGTATTAGTTGACTAATCATTTTAAAATGAAAGCGTTAAAAGATTTAAAATTACAAGAATTTTCTAAATTACAAGGATTAAGTGAAAAAGATTTAAATACAGAAAAAATTGTTTCTGCAAAAAAGCTTTTTACTTTAACTATGAAATTAAGAGTGGGAGAATTAAAACAAACTCACCTAATTAAATTCTTAAGAAGATATATAGCGAAATTGAATACAATCACCGCTACTAAATAATTGAAGAATATGTTAATTATCTTTAAATAAATATATTTATGAGAACAAAAAAAGGTATTGTTACTAGCTCGAAAATGGATAAAACAATTGTTGTTTCTGTTGAATCATACAAAAGTCATGCAAAATATAAAAAAAGATTTAGAGTTACTTCTAAGTTTTATGCACATGATGAAAAAAACTCTTGTTCAGAATGAGATATTGTAACAATCAAAGAAACAAGACCATTATCTAAATTAAAGAGATGGGACTTATTAGAAGAAAAATAGTTAGTTTAACTTTTAAGTAGTATTTATGATACAAACTGAATCAAGATTGGCAGTTGCTGATAACTCTTGAGCAAAAGAAGTACTATGTATAAAAGTACTATGAGGATCAAAAAGAAAATATGCTTCTATTTGAGATATCATAGTATGTACTGTTAAAAAAGCAGCTCCAGATGGAACTGTAAAAAAGAAAAAAGTAGTAAAGGCAGTTGTTGTTAGAACTAGAAAAGAAGTAAGAAGAAAAGATGGTTCTTACGTAAGATTTGATGACAATGCATGTGTTATTATTGATGATAATAATAATCCAAGATGAACTCGTATATTTGGACCTGTTGCAAGAGAATTAAGAGCAAGAGGGTATCAAAAAATAGTGAGTTTAGCTCCAGAAGTACTTTAGTCATATATAAAGACTATTAAAGTCGTTATTTTTAATAAAGAATATCATGAAAATAAGAACTTGAGATACAGTTGAAGTTTTGTCTGGAAAAGAAAAAGATAGATGAGTAAGATCAGAAGTCTTAAAAGTATTTAAAGACGAAAATAAAATTCTTGTAAAAGATATAAATGTTGTTACAAGACATATGAAGAAACAATGAACTACTCCAGGTCAAATCATTAAAATGGAAAAATCAATTCATGCATCAAATGTAAAAATTGTTTGTCCATTTACAGATAAACCTACAAGAGTATGATTTATTACAATCGAAGAAAAATGAAAAACGAAAAAATTTAGATTTTCAAAAGCTGCTCTCAAAGAGAAAGGTGGTGAAGCATCTAAATATATAATTAAATAGAATTCCGAGTCATCCCAAAATGCAGGGAGTAATGAGTGGAGTTCAAACGTTTATTTTTATTAAACTGAAATAATGCTAAAGGAAAAATATATAAAAAAAATCATTCCTGCTTTAAAAACAAAGTTAGAAATTGAAAATATTATGGATGTTCCAAAAGTAGAGAAAGTTGTTCTTAATATGTGAATTTGAACATATGTAAGATCATGAAACAAAGACTTTTCTTCTTTACAAGAACATTTATCTCTTATTGCAGGTCAAGCTTGTACGGTAAGATATGCTAAAAAGGCTATTTCAAACTTTAAATTAAGAGCTTGAATGCCAGTATGACTCAGTGTTACACTAAGATGAGAAAAAATGTATGATTTTTTAGAAAAACTTATCCATGTTGTATTACCAAGAGTAAGAGATTTTAGATGAGTAAGTAAGAAAGGTTTTGATACTCAATGAAACTATAATTTTTGAGTAAAAGAACATTCTATATTTTTGGAAGTTCCACAAGATGATGTAATTAAAACACATTGATTACAAATTACAGTGAAAACAACTGCAAAGAACAAAGAAGCTTGAAAGGAATTATTAGTAAATATGTGATTTCCTTTTGCTAAATAAAACCATAAGGGTTGTCCTTTAGAAAAAAAAGTTTACTTATATAAATATAAATGAGATGGCTAGAAAGTCAAAAATTGCTAAGGCAAATAGATTAAAAAAGAATTTTTTACAAGCACTTGCAGATGGTAGAAAGCCTAAGTTTGCTACAAAGGTTTTTAATAACTGTTGTATCTGTGGGAGAACAAGAGGATACTTAGGTAAATTCGATATTTGTAGAATATGTTTTAGAGAAAAAGCGAATGCTTGAGAATTACCAGGGGTTAGAAAATCTAGTTGGTAGTATAAAATTGTTCAAAATAAATTTAATTATTAATTTTGTGGTTATGATAATAGATCCTATTGGAGATTTATTAACAAGAATTAGAAATGCATATCTAGCAAGAATTATTGAAGTAAAACTTCCTTATTCTAAATTAAAAGCTGATATCCTTAAAATTCTTAAAAAGAATAAATATCTCAATGATTTTGAGGTGGTAAGTGAAGAAGATAAAAAATATTTACTTGTTACCTTAAACGATGTTAGAACAACTAAATATGTTCCTACATTAAAAAGAATTAGTAAACCTGGTCAAAGAATATATATTTGATCTAAGGATATTAAAAAATCTAGAAATGGAGTTTGAATTTATATTGTTTCAACACCAAAAGGAGTTGTAACTGGATATGAAGCAAGAACTTTAAACGTAGGTGGAGAACTTTTATGTGAAGTATTCTAAAACCTAAAAAGAGTTATGAATGAGAAATTATATGAAAAGTATAATTGATCCAGTTTATATATTAAGTAAAAAAATATGTCAAGAATTTGAAAATTACCTATTGCTCTATCTGATAAAATTTCAGCAACTATTGCAAAAAATGTAATTACAATTAAAGGACCGTTATGAGAATTATCTTTTTCTTATGCTGATTGTGTACAAGTAGCACAAGAAGAGAATAACCTTATAGTAACTCCAGTGAATGATACTGCAAAAGCTTTATGGGGTACTACAAGATCAATTATCAACAATATGGTATTTTGAGTTTCAGAAGGATATAAAAAAAGTCTAGAAATAGTCTGAGTATGATATAAATTTGAAGTTCAATGAAATAAACTTGTATTAAGTATTGGTTTTTCACATAAAGTTGATATGGTTGTTCCTGCTGGAATAAAAGTAGAACTAGATGATAAAGTAAAAAATACACTTCACATTTCAGGAGTTGATAAACAACTTGTTTGAGAATATGCTTCTAAAATTAGATCGAAGAAAAAACCTGAACCTTATAAAGGAAAGTGAATCAAATATGTATGAGAACATATTAGAAGAAAAGCTTGAAAAACAGGTGCTAAGTAATAAATAGCATATTGAATACAAATTTTTAACTTTTAAAATGACAAGAATGTTAGCAAAAGCATTAAATAGATTAAGAAGAAAAAATAAAATCAGATCAAAGATCAATGGTACAGCTGTAAGACCTCGTCTAGCAGTATATAGAAGTAATTCAAATATTTACGCTCAACTTATTGATGATGTTACAGGAAAAACTTTATGTTCTTCTTCTGACTTAAAAATGAAAAAATCAGGAACAAAAACAGATATGGCAAAAAAAGTTGGTGAAGATATGGCAAAAAAAGTATCTGGACTGAAAATTGCATCAATCGTTTTTGATAGAGGTTGATTCGCATATCATGGAAGAGTAAAAGCTTTAGCTGATGCTCTCAGAGAGAATTGAGTTACAATTTAATTACCTAACACTAATAAACATGGCTTTTTCTAGAAACGATAATAGAAAATGACAATTTTCAAAACCAAAAAAAGAGTTTAAAGAAGAACTACTTGCTATTGATAGAGTAACAAGAGTTACAGCTTGAGGGAGACAACTAAGATTTAGAGCTGTTATGGTTATCTGAGATGGAAAGTGAAGAGTTGCTCTTTGAACTGGTAAATCTTGGGAAGTTGTTGATGCAATTGCTAAAGCTGTATCAAACGCAAAGAAAAATTTAACAAATGTTGCCATTAAGAATGGGACTGTTCCATATAATATTGAAGCAAAATATAAAGCTGCAAAAGTTATGGTTCATCCTGCTTCAGAATGAACATGAATCATCGCTGGTGGAGCAATGAGAAAAGTTTTAATGGTTGCTTGATATAAAGATATATTAGCAAAAAGATATGGTTCATCTAACCTTATCAATAATGCAAGAGCTACAATACAAGCACTATCTTCATTTAAAAAATAAAAAACACTCCCTTTCGGGAATATATTAATTAACCAAGATGAGATTATGATATCTTTAACTAATATCAAACCTACAAGCTGATCTAGAAAAAAATTCAAAAGATTAGGGAGAGGAAATGCTTCAGGTAAATGAACTTACTGTGGAAGAGGTTGTAATGGTCAAAATTCTAGATCAGGTGGATGAGTTCCATCATGGTTTGAATGAGGTCAAACTCCTTTATTTAGAAGAATGCCAAAGCTAAAAGGTTTTACAAATGCATTATTTAAAAAAGAATACAATTTAGTAAACTTATCAGATTTAGCTATTTTAGCTGAAAAAGGTATTACAGAAATTACTAAAGAAGTATTACTTGCTAATAACGTCATTAGAAGAAAAACTTTAGATGTAAAGTTACTTGGTAAATGAGAATTATCTTCTAAAGTTACCATTAGTGTAAACAAAGCTTCAACTACAGCGAAAGATGCAGTTGAAAAAGCTTGAGGAAAACTTGAAATAGTATAATCATATACCCTTGCTAAAAACTTGGGTTTTTTGATTTTTTGGGTATATTACCCATATTAATTAATAATTAATCTTTTATGATACTTAAAAGTATAAAATCTGTCTTTGAAGTAAAAGATATCAGAAAAAAAATAATTGCTACACTTGTTTTAATACTTGTATATAAATTATTAGCTGTAATACCAGTTCCTGGAGTTGATACTACTTGACTTGCTGTCATTATGGAACAACAAAAAGGATTATCTTTTTTTAGTGCTTTAATGTGATGAGGGTTATCAAACTTCTCCATTATTCTTATGTGATTATCACCATATATTAATGCAGTAATCATTATTCAACTAGTTGGGGTTATTATTCCAAAAATTTGAGACTTACAAAAAGAATGAGAAGCAGGACAAAGAAAAATAACTAAAATGACAAGATGGTTAACACTCCCACTTGCATTTGTACAAAGTTACTGAATGATTGTTCTTCTGAATACTTTAGCTGGAGGGTCAATTATTGATATATCTAATACAAGTACAGTACTTATGGCAATGACAATTATTACTGCTTGAACTCTATTCCTTATGTGGTTAGGTGAAGTAATGACTGAATATGGTATCTGAAATGGTATCTCTGTAATTATCACTGCTTGAGTACTTTCATCTGTTCCTGGAGTAATTATGGGGCATATAAGTGCATGAAATTATCCACTCTTTGTTTGATTATTACTTGCGACACTTCTTATTATTTACATAATTATTAAGTTTACTGAATGAAATAGAAGAATACCAATTATATATACAAGAACATGAAGAGAAGAAAAATCATATTTTCCAATTAGAGTGAACCAAGCTTGAATGATTCCTATCATCTTTGCTGTTTCACTTGTTACATTTCCTTCAATCTTAGGGCAAATACTTTCTAGATCTACTGGAGAGACTGCATCTCAAATTGGGAATACACTTTTGACATACTTTGATCTTGGGAATCCAACTTGGATTTTCATCATTGTATATTTCTTACTCGTACTTGGTTTTGCTTTCTTTTATGTATCTATTACATTTAATACTGATCAAGTTGCTGAGAATATTCAAAAAAGAGGCGGATATATTCCTGGTATTAGACCTTGAACTGAAACAGCTGAATATTTAGCAAAGGTTTCTGCTCATTTAAATCTCTTCTGAGGGAGTTTTCTAGCATTCATTGCTGTTCTACCATATATCATGTGAAAGATCATGTGACAATCAATAGATTTCATTATATCAGCAGCATGACTTATCATTATAGTTTCAGTTATACTTGATATTGTGAGAAAGGTTGATTCAGAAATGAAAATGTTTGATTATAGTAAATTTAAATAAAATAAAAATCCTTGATATTACATTGTAATATCAAGGATTTTTTTATGTTTTTAAACACGAATATAAGAATTCCCCAGTTAGAAAGAAAAGAGCCTAAATAAAATATTGACAAATTACACATAATACATATTGTATGTTTGCTAAATTTTTAGTAAATACAAAAATCAAATGAAGTTGACTGTGGTAGAACCACAAAGGAAGCCTTATGAATAAAATATCATTAATATTGTTAATGGGAGTAGTGAGTTTATTAGCTGCTTGTAAAGATACTGAAACAGAGTCCATAGTGATTAATGCTTCAGATATTTCTTTAACTGAAGTAAATGCTACGTGTTATCGTATGCTGGATTGTAATTTTTCTATTATAATACCTACTCAGATACCTGCTTTTACACTGAATACTTCTCGTAACGCAACTATAACATTACGCCTTGATGGCGAAGAGGATATTGTATTAAATACTGATAATGAAGATCAGGTTACTTTTGAATCTGATTTATCAGGATCAGGAATATTGTTTTTTCAAATTCCTAAATCTGGTGAATTTACATTTACGATTTCTGATTATAAAGTTGGAGGTGTAAAACAAGAAGTACAAGAATATAAGGTTGCTGTTTCTGAACTTTATGTGTCTACGTTTGAATATAATGGATGGTTTGAACTTGAAAACCATAAGCTGATCGATGCAAATTATTTTTCTGTTGAGATGGAGCGTCCAGAATCTACTTTAGCAACGCATTATTATTTGAATAGAAAAGATGTGGAATGCTTTGAGGGCTATTATAATAATATTTGGGTAAATCATTATTCTCCATGTTATAATATAGGTGGAGATAATAAAGTTATTGCTGAAATATTTTCGAGTGAACCTGTAGCTGACTCAGAATTGCTTCTTGTTGATTATGAGGTAGAAAGTGGCTATTTCCATTATGGAATTAGATTGAATTCTGAGATCCCATTTTACACTCATCAGAGTGAATATACACTTATTCTTTCTGATATTGTGCTTCAGCCAAAGAAGTTGCTTCCAGTTGGAAATTTTGATATTCGTATATCTTATCATGGTTATGTTGATGATGAGTGGCAGGACATCATTATCCTTACTGAATCTATTTCTCGAGATATTGCTTCATTAGATGTTATTTCATTAACTGAGCAACTAGAAGTGGGAGATTCCTATAATAGTAGTACTACAGAAATTAGAGCTACTCATGTTGAATCTGGAAATATTTTTGAATTAGCATTTACTTCTTCGGATGTAACGGATACTTATTATCATTTCACGTCACCTTTTGGTGAAGCTGAAAGAAATAAATTAGTATTCCATCGAGTTGAAAATTATTAAGATTATTGCTATTCTCTAGAATCGTGCAATAAGTCGTATATAAAACTACCCAAGACCACTTATGGTCGGGGTTTTTTATTTATAACAATAGTACTCTATAAAAGGGAATACTTTTTTAAGATGCGCATCAAGATTAGGTTTCTTTTTAAATCCCTTTAATTATTAGTACCCTTAGGGACTAGTCGTCCTTAAATAAATGAAAAACTATGATTTAAGACAATTTATTAAAACTTCTTTAACTTTAGACTTTATTCTAGCTGCTAAGTTTTCATGAAGAGAATACATATTAAGACCACTCAATTGCTCAAGAGCAAGTTGCCTTGTCTTACATAAATGATCAAGTATAGCCATTTTTTTTCTATCTTCTACTGATAATAACTCTTGATTATTCGGGAGTAGAGCTATATGATTACTACTTTTAAAATAACTCATAGAATTATTAATTTCTTCTGGGGAAAATTGTTCAGAAGTGGTTGTTTGTACTCATTTTCAAATTCAAAAAGACATAGTAATAGTTTTAAAAATAATTTTTTTACACTAACTTATCCACAAACAATACACCATTTATATGATCGATTTCATGTTGGACTATCCTTGAGCTGACTCATTCTAAGAGAAGGACTCTATCTTTTCCTTTTCAGTCGAGATATTTTAGTTTGATTGTATGGTATCTTTCTACATTCCCTTTCATTCATGGAATAGATAAACACCCCTCTTCTTCTTTATCCATATTATCCGAATGAGTAAGTATTTCAGGATTTATCATCATGATAGTTTTGAAGTCTTCGTCATCCCGGTCTTTTAATAGACTCACAACGATGAGTCGCTTATTTACTCATACTTGTGGAGCAGCAAGTCATACGCCATTATTGTCTGGATTTTTAACGTATTTAATCATCTGATTTCCAAGTTTTTCTATTTTTTTTATTTCAGATTGTTTTACTTGGTCGGAAACTTTTCTGAGTACTTGATTGTTTGTTCAAGTTTCAATATGTAACATAATATTTTTTAATAATAATTGTTCTCATTATATCTATTTTTAGTCAAATAGATAGTTTTTTCTTTACAATTTAGTCTATATCCTTAATATATACATATATAAATTTTAACTCATTTCATGTGATAGAATCATCAAATATAGAAGCAACAAGAGTTGTCTCTGCAAAGGAGAAAGAGGCTGATAAAGTTATGGGTTGAAATATTTTGAGACCAAAACAATTATCTGATTATGTTGGACAGGCAAATATAAAAAAGCATTTAACGGTGTCTATCTCATCTGCAAAAATACGTTGAAACAGTTTAGAACATATATTGTTTTATTGACCTCCAGGGCTTTGAAAAACCACTTTGAGTTCTATTATATCCTGAGAAATGTGAACGAACCTGAAATCAACTTCTGGACCTGCAATTGATAAACAATCTGACCTGGTGAGTATACTTTCAAATTTAGAAGAGGGGGATATATTATTTATTGATGAAATTCATAGACTCAGACCCCAGGTAGAAGAAATACTTTATACAGCTATGGAAGATTTTGAAATAGATATTATTGTATGAAGTGGTACTGGTGCTCAGAGTGTGAAACTCTCTTTGAAACCATTTACTCTTATAGGTGCAACAACAAGGCTCTCAGCTCTATCATCCCCACTTAGAGATAGATTTGGGAATGTGTTAAAGCTTGATTTTTATAACAAAGAAGACATATCAATTATTATTCATAATAACTGTAAAAAACTTGAATTAAATCTTACAGAAAGTACTATTGAAATAGTAGCAAAAAAATCAAGAGGAACACCGAGGATAGCGAATAGGCTCCTAAAAATAGTGAGAGATTATAAGACAATTTGAAAAGAAGTTTCAGATACAAAAGTGCTAGAGGAAATATTCCATGATATTTGAATAGATGATCTATGATTGGATTACCTTGATAGAAAATACCTTGAAACTATTCAATCAAAATTTCGTTGATGACCTGTAGGGTTGAACACTCTTGCATCAGCTCTTTGAGAAGAAGAATGAACTTTGGAAGATGTTGTAGAACCATATCTTCTTCAAATATGATTTATTGAGAGAACATCAAGAGGGAGAAAACTTACAGGATCAGCAATTAATCATTTAAGTATTTAATATGCAAGATAAAAATTACTCTTTATATGATGGATTATTTCATGTAAAAAAAATTATAAAAAAGAGGTTAGAATTTGATCCAAATATTTTTATATTTGTGACTTGATGATCAGCAAGTGGAAAGACATCAAGAGTAGCAAATAATATACAAAAATTTTTTAAAGAAGAATCGATCGTTCTTTCTATGGATAACTACTTCAAATGAAAGGAATACTTTCAGAAGCATAATATTACATTTGATGAACCGGAGGCTATTGATATTGATTTACTCGTGAGTCATCTGGAGTTATTAAAAGATGGAAATATAGTGTATATTCCAGGTTATGATTTTAATAAAGGAGTTTCCATACCAGAGTCTATTAAAGTAGAGCCAAAGCGCATTATTATCATTGAGTGACTGTTTACTTTGGATGATAGGTTTGAAGAGGTATCAGACTTAAATATCTTTGTTGAGACAGCAGTAAATGGAAGGCTAATCAGGAGAGTTTTAAGAGATGTAAAAAGAACAAAACAAAAAGTAAATCAGATTGTAGACATCTTTGTAGAAGTTGTCCATCCTATGCATATGAAGCACATAGAGCCTCAAAAGAAAAATGCAGATGTGATCATCTTAAATGAATTTATTCCTTATTTAGAGGTAAAAGGTTTAGATATAGAAAAATTTATAAATGAGAATAATATACCTACACTAAGTTAAAATATATGAGCATATGGCAAGCAAAAACTTGGGGGGATTTATTAGTTTCCTCAGATCAAGTTGAAAAAATTATTGAAATAGACTGATTACAAGTAGAGAAAAGAAGTATTTGATTATGACAATATGGCTTGTTTATTTTGTGAATTGAAAAGGATGTTCATGATGATGTTCTTTCTAAAATAGAGGAAGTTTGCAAAAATGAAAGTTGTATCTTTTTCCAAATTGAAACAGTAAATTATAGATGAAAAATTATTAAAGTTGGATGAAAAAAGTGATATTACAAAAAATTTATTACTCCATACACAGCTATTATAGATCTAGAAAAATCGGAAGAAGAAATTTTGGCAAATATGAAGCCGAAATGAAGATATAATATAAAGCTTGCAGCGAAGAAATGAGTAGAAGTAAAGTCTGTTGAAAAAACACAAGAAAATATAAAAGTTTTTTATAGTTTAATGTTTCAAACAACATCAAGAGATAAATTTAATGGGAATAAAATAGAGTATTATATAGATTTTCTGAATAAGTTAGATAATTCGCAATTATTAGTAGCCTATGCAGAATGTCAGACTCCAATTGCTGCTGGAATTTTTATTTTTGCTGCTGAAGTTTCTATTTATTATTATTGAGCATCAACTTCAGATAAAAAATATAGAAATCTGATGGCTCCATATTTATTACAATGGGAAGCGATACAAGTTGCAAAAAAATCGGGATCTCAAATATATGATTTCTTATGAGTAGCAAGCCCAGGAGAAAAGAACTCACCTTTGTCTTGAGTGACAGACTTTAAAAAGAAGCTTACAAAGGATGTCAGAGAGGTTTCCACGAGTTATATTTGGATAAATAAGAGATTTATATATACTATGCTCGATTTATTGAGAAAAATAAAAAATTTTATAAAGTAATTATAGACAAGTGTTAGACCTAAAAATAATCAGAGAAAATCCTGATGTTGTAAAAGATAATATCAAAAAAAGAAATCTAAAATTACATTTAGATGATTTTTTAAGTCTTGATAAAGAGAAGCTAGGGTTTATCGTAAAGGTTGATGAATTGAGAGCAATCAGAAACAAAGTAAGTAAAGAAATTCCATCTCTTCCGAATGAAGAGAAACAAGGAAAAATTATAGAAATGAAACAACTTTGAGAAGATTTGAAAATATTAGAAGAATCTCAAAAAGAAAATCTAGAGAAATGGAACGCTTTATATTATCAAATTCCAAATGTATTAGATGATACAGCAGCAATTTGAGATACTGATGAAGATAATGTTCTTGAATCTAAATTTCTAGAACCCACTTCATTTGATTTTGAAGCTCAGCCTCACTATGAAATTTGAGAAAAAAAATGATGGATAGATGTTGAAAAAGGATCAGAGGTTTCATGAGCACGTTTTTGGTATTTAAAGTGAGATTTAGTGTTATTACAATTTGCCTTAATTAATTATGCTATGTCTGTTTTGACGTCAAAATGATTTAATCCTATTCTTCCTCCAGTGCTTGTAAGAGAAAAAGCAATGTTTGGGACAGGTTTTTTTCCTGCAGGAGAGGATGGTTTATATAGGGTAAACCCTGATGAAGATGATCTTCATTTAGTAGGGACATCAGAAGTTCCAGTAACGAGTTATCACAGTGATGAGACTTTAGATTTAGATCAGCCAAAGATGTATGCCGCATATAGCTCATGTTTTAGAAGAGAAGCATGATCTGCATGAAAAGATACGAGAGGTATTCTTAGAGGACATCAATTTGATAAAATTGAAATGGTGACTTTTTGTAAAGCAGATGAATCACAAAAAATGCATGATTTTATGATAGGAGTAGAAGAAGAAATTTGGCAAGGACTTGAAATTCCTTATCAAAAAGTAAATGTATGTTCATGAGACCTTTGAAATCCTGCAATGAAAAAATTTGACCTTGAGGCATGGATGCCAGGGCAAAAAAAATATAGAGAAGTAACCTCTTGTTCAAATGTGTGAGAGTATCAAACAAGAAGGTTATGAATCAAATACAAAGATGAAAATGGAAAATCTCAATTTGCACACACTCTTAATGGAACTGTTATTGCAATGAGTAGATGTATGATTGCGATTATCGAAAATTATCAAACAACAGAAGGAGACGTGAGAGTTCCAGACGTATTAATACCATTTATGGGAGGAAAAAAAGTAATATAAACTTTATTATTTCAGTTGTTTTTTATGAAAAAAAGAATTAAAATTATATTTATTGGATTATTTATAATTGCTTTTATAGGGCTACTTTATTTGATGTTTTCATTAGATAACTCTGAAGAAAACATTGATATTATTAAACCTGTTGATTTATCTAAAGGTACGTTTATACCTAATTTACCGCAACCAAATGAGGAAACAAGGATAAAGTTTATTTATGATGGTGATTTATCAGGTGTAATATGGGGTGTTAAAGAACAACCTAAGGACTCAAGCATTGTTTTAAAAGTGTCTGAAGATAAAAAAAATATAAGTTTCGTTCCTAAAAAACAAGGACGTTACATATTAGAAGCGAGAGATCAAGAGAGTAATTCTAAAAGAGAGTTTTCTATAGCTGTATATAAGAGTTTATTAATTGATAAAAATAAAGTAAATAATAACGGAATAGTGCAAAATCAAAGATGGATTGAATCATCTGCCCTTCTTGAAGATGAAATTATTACCCTTCTTGAATCTAATGCTTATAGTGAATTGAATTATATTGGATATAAAAAAGATATATTTGGAGGGTTTCTTATTGAATTTGACGAGACAAACCCTGAAGCTTTCAAGCAGATTGAATTGTTAAAATTAGATCAAAATATAGATGATGTAAAAAGTAGAAGAGATTGGAATTATTTTAAATATTCCATAAATTAAAATATAAGATTTAGCAGCTTAAATTTCATAAAATAATGCATATTTTCTGTACACAAAAATAGTACAAAAAATGTTTGTAAAAAGGAGTTTTTTTCGTAAAATGTTAAAAACTCCTTTTTGTTTATTTGTTGAACGGAATACTATTTTATGAGCTACTCAAAGATCCAAAAATTTTTATCAAGTCTTGTGCTTTTTAGTATCCTTTTTTCTATCACTGTTAGAGTACCTTTTTATAACTTTAGTGCTTTTGCTGGAAGTTCAGATTTTTATGATATAGTCTCAGTAATTGTTGAAGAGGAGATATATGATGATATAAAAATGGAAGTTAATAGATATGCAGCAGATATAGAGGGAGTATTAGATAATACAAAAGTAATTATTCTTCCTACTCCAAAAGATACTGACGTTTTTAATATTGCATCTGTAAATGAGGCTTTATATTTCGAGTGATATAAATGAGTAGAGAAAACGAACTTTGAATCAAAATTAGTTTGAACAGTGATTGTCGGAGATATAGGATTGCCCGTTGTATATGATGGTAATAATTCTTCAAAAACTATTCTTCCATTTGTTGATTTTGAAGATAAAGCATATATCTATAATCATTCAACGAAAAAATACGAAAAAAACTCAGGGAATGCAAATGGTTTACAAGCTGAAATATGGCATGGCCTCATTTCTCCAAATTTTTGAGATGACAAAAAAAATCTATCGTGACTCAAGGATTACTTCGATAAGAATCATGATTATTATGAATGAACAGGAAATTTTGACTGAGCAAATGGTCTTATAAATTGAAATATATGAGAAGGGAATCCCGTAGGATATGATCCAAATGTATTTTACTTTGATGCATTTAGGGAGTCAAAAGCCCTTAATTATAATAGTTTTGTTGGTTATAAATGATATCTAGAAAATAAAGAAGATATTGTCTACAATAGATTTAGTAATAGCTTAGCAGAAAAACTAAAAGACCAAGTTTTATGAAACTCAAACGATCAAATATGAGATTTACTTCAATCTGTTGCTCCTGATTTAGATGCGGGCTCACTTTCTCAATGACCAGACCTATCAAATACACCAGATATTCAATCAAGGCATGTGACTCAAAAAATAGCAAAGAAATTTATTGAAATTTTTGCGGGAGGAGCTTTGTGAGACTTTAGAAAAAATGTCCATAATGCATGACGTTATAATTGAATATGAGCAGAGGTAAATATGGATATGATTCCATATTTTGTTACGGTACTCGATTCTGTAAATGATGAAGTTATAAAAGATGTTACCAGTGAGCTGGAAAATAAAATTGATGATTTGGTGAAAACTGAATTACAAGAAGATATATATGTTCCAACTATTTTAGAAGAATCAAATGCATATATTGATAGGTATAGAACATCAAATAATGGAAGTAGTAGGGATGAGAATCTTTCGTATATAGACTATCAAACAAATATTCTGTACTGAATCCAGGCATCAAATATAACTGATGCGCTTCAATGTAGTATTTATAGAGGAGCTACATATAACTGATGAACCCTTGTTGAAGCAAATAGGTGATTAAATATATCTCTTGTTACAGGTGATGTGGCACTCTTGGAAAATGAATCTATCAGTTGTCTACAGGCTATTGAATCATGAGATTCGCTCAATTGATATTGGGGAAAAAATACCTGATTAAATTTAGATAGTGCAGCAGCTTGAACTTCAGGTTTACAATTAAAAGAGCATGATTTGAATGGTTCTATTCAACCTCTTTTTGACCTCGTTGGTTCAAGAGCAGTAGATAATACGGATAATAACCCATCGTACCTTGATTGTTTTGATAATAACTTCTTTGTTTCACGTGAGTATACTTTGAGTGGTGATAACACAAGTAGCAGACAAGATAGATTTACTACACTTACCTATGGATTACCAATATCCGGTAACTCGGCTGTAAATTGGAGCTGTAAAACAGTATCAAAGAAGTATGACTATACAAGGAAATATAATGATTTAAATGCAGAATGAAAATGTAGCGATGAAATATGTGTTGATTGAAAAAATAAAATATTTTTTAAAAAAATACCATCTTATATAGAACATAAATCCCCAACTGTAGATGAATTAAAAATTGAAATCGAGAGTGGTATTACTCCGTCACTTCCAATTGATAGAGATAGATATATTGATTTTCAATGAAAAGGGGGGAATTATAAAAAAATAAATTACCCATATTTATTCAGATTAACAGTTGAAGAAGGAGATGAACTCAGTACTAAAAATATTGAAAAAGCATTGACTAAATACCTTGATTCTAAAAAGAGTGAATTATGAGATTTTGATCTGGTGAATTTTTTAAAATCTAAAGAAGACCAGTCAATAAACATCTGATGAGAAACAAAAACATTGAGTTATTACGATACATTGATTTTTGCGATTTATTGGAATAATTTAAATACAGTCTCTTCAAAGTATAAATTTGTTTTTGAAAATTATCTTTCAGATCAACTTTGATCAGATGATGATAATTTTTATTTAGCAAAAAATAAAAAACAATATGAACTTGCGTATATTTGAGCTCCATGAGATGCACAAAATATGTATGTAAAGTTAGATCCAGAAGAAAAAGCAGAGAATCCATATAGCGAAGTATTGAGTAAAAACAGCACTTTATCTACCCAGTTGCTTGGCTCAAATATTTGAATTTCAGAAAACCTAGGGAATGAATGAGTATTTCAATGTGCTCCACCTGAATGAGTTCCTATTTTTGAATGGGTGCCAGCTCTTGTATGTTGGATTTGAAACATGCTTCCTCCAACGATTTCTATATCTGATTGAGTGTGTGGACCCAGTTTATTGTCAGCTGATGAAAGACAAGAAATATTTGAGTGTTCTGGAGATGTAAATAAAAATGGTATTAATGATTGTATTGAAAATAAATTACAATGAGGAAGTTTAGAACTAAAAACATCTTCAGATAAATACTACTATAACAAATCATGATCCCTCACTTCTCAGATCAAAGATAAAAACTGAAAAGTAGTCAAATTAGATAGTGCCAGTGAAGTTCATTTCGAACTCGTAAAACTAGAAATAAAAAAAGATAAAAATAAAGAACTCACTTCATCAAACACAGAAGTTATCTATGATACACAAAATAAAAATAATTTTGATCTTACAAAAGAATACATTTATTTTAAAAATGGAAAAGCAAAAGTAGCTTTATGAGAAGTAAATTATGCTTTTGTTTCAAAAAATGAAGACGTGAATGCTTATTTTAAAGCTTCTGTTGAAACTTATGATAACCAAGAAAAGAAGGAAATATTTTTAGAGTCAGAGGAAATACAGATTTCAGTAAGAGGTGAAAGGCTCTTTACTTCAAGTTATAAAGTAGAGCAAGATAACTGATGAGTACATATAAATGTTTGAGAAAACTCTGTAAAAGTGAGTGATAAAATAAATATCTTTCTTGTCGATAAAGATAAACAAGATGTGAATGACATTTCAAAAAAAATTAGTTTTTCTTCAGTGTCATCAGAAAAAATGATACTTTCTTTAGAAAATATTTCTGATCTAGGAAAAACAACTCCTATTTCTTACCCAATAGCATTACAAATATCTCGAGATGGAGTGACTCTAGATACTTTCACTGTTCATGAGTCTGAAATGTGAGAGTTTAAGAATTTAGCTTCATTAGAAAAATCTTGAACCTATACTTTTGAGATACAAGATAATGATTGATTTATATCAACACAAGATATAAATTTGATAGCAGAAGAACCAAGCGATCTACAAATACAGCTATGATCTACTCTTATTGAGGCAGGTTGAAATATTACTACAAATATAATAAGTATATTAGATAAGTTCTGAAACCCTGTTATATGAGAGTTTTTAGACTTAGATATTGATATAGATGGTGCTTGATTGCTCTTTGAAGAAAATGAAAAAGATAATATATCATTACAAGTTTTAGAGTGATATAAAGTTTTTAGGCTACAGTCAACAGGTTCAGAATGAACAAATACTATCAAAGTAAATGTATGAGATGGATTTGGAAAAACACTTGCGAGTGCTCAGTCTGAAATCCAAGTATTAGATAAGATACAAACAGTTTTAAAACCTTTAGATTCAAATATTAGAGTAGGTGGGAACAGCTACAAATATGAGCTGAGTTTAAGGGACTCTAGGTGAAAAATTCTTTCAAATTTTAATTCAAGAGTGTATCTTGGAATACAAAAAAACTATGGTTCAGCGATATCTCCATACGTTGAAATAAAAGGTGGAAGAGCTGAATTAGAATTTAAAACAGCAACTATAGCATGAGAAGTACCATTTGAGTTTCAAATAGAATGATTATGAAGAATTATTACAAAAAATATAACTATTCTTCCGGATGCAGCAATTAAAATTGATATGTCACTATCAAAGTCAAAAATTGAGGCTTCAAAAGATGAATTTTCTCTTTTGAAAGTGGAACTAAAAGATAGATACTGAAATATTGTTCGTACTGATAACACTACAAACACAAAATTAGAGATTTTAGATCAATACAAAAACATTATTAGTTGAGATATATTATCTCAAACAGTACAAGCATGAGTATCTACATATAAGATTTTTTGAACAGAAAATCCATGAACAGCCTATTTCAAAATTTCTACAAACCCATGACTTGAAAATAACGGCTTTGTTATAAGTGATGGTGCCTGAGAAATTACAGTGCAGTGAGTTTGAGAAAATATGGGAAAAATAGAGACATTCTATTTCTGGAATGCTCAAAGAATACAAGATACTAGATATAATGCGTTATATACTACTTTGTTGGGTGCTCCATATTGAGATGTGACTCAAGAAGATTACCTTGCATGAAGTCTATTGTTTCAAAAAGACAATAGGTCCCTTGCTGTTAGTTCATTATTAAATAGCCCATATTGATATAGTGATATTATTGATATTAACCCTGAAGGATGAATAAAATTTGTTTATAATGATTCAGATGTTACTCAAGATATTGAATCAAGCATATGATTTGATGAGAATAATTTGTTTATTAACCTATTCAATGCCTCATTATCTACATATTTATGAAAAGTTTATTTTAATTTTCCAAGTGATACAAACTTACAAGTTTGTGAAGGAACAAGCTTGTCTATTTGTGAAATAAGTTCAGAAAAAACAAGTATTTCTCTTCAGAGTAACGCCCAGGATTATTCTGCATATTTAGATTGAGATCTTTTAATACTACAGGACAAGTTTTGAAAAAAAATATTAGATATCGATTCAAGTGGACATATTAATAAATATTGAATTGTTGATTTTGTCTTGAGGAGTACAAATAATGGAAAATATCTTGATCTTGATATTCTATCATGAGATACAAATATAGGTTCTCTATGATTTCATTTTGTTGATGCAAATATAAATGTCTCAAGAGATCAAAATAAATTTGAGAATAAAATTAAAAACCTTAAAAATAGTATATTAGTTTTATTATCTACGAATTCATACCAAACAAGAGATTCTTATAATTGAGATCAATCAAGCAAAATCATCTATTACAATGATCCATTTTCTACAAAATATAGTTTAAATAACTTTACTAAAAACAATTCATTTTGATACGAAAACTTTGCAAAAAAATGATGACTATGATGGTCAGAAGAAAATAAAACTTTGCTGAACTTTGCAGCATGAAAGAGCGTTTGAGAATCTATAAAAGATTACTCAAGTTTTTCAGTTGTAAACTTATGAGACCCCGTACTTCAACTAAAAAAATCACCAAAAAAATTACCAAAAACTATAAAGGATAGGAAGTTTGATAGGACAATATGAAACCAACTTACCTGAGATAAAGATATTCTTTCATATCAAGTATTTGATTATAATGCAGATGAAATTGATGACATTTTATTAATCAAAAATAATAATTACTTCAAGCTTTTAGAAAATACTCTCAATGATCAGAAATTTTTAGATACCTGAAATCTTGCTTATATATCTGATCTTGGAAATAAGGATTTAGTAAAAACTTGAGATTTCACATGAGATAATTATGAAGATATCTTCTTTGTTAATAAAAATGGAGATCCCTTCTTATTAAATAATCAGGAAAAAGATTTTGTTCGAATTTCATTGAAAGATCAGTTTCAGTTAGAATGAAAGATTATTAGAGTGGAGAAATTTGATATGGATAATGATAAAATAACAGACCTTGTTATTTTAGATGACTCATGAGAGATCCATATATTTTATTGAACTTTAGGTTCTTGAAATCCAGAATTTAAAAAACTCCTTGTATCCGATTCTTATTGAATTAAATTAAGCTCTGAGATCAGAAGTGATAATGGTTTTATCTATTTTGATGGATTATCATCAGTTGAAAGTTCAGATGATTATAATGCAGACTTATTAAAAGATAATGAAGAATACCTTCGTGAATTACAAAAGAATATTAATTCTAATAGTCTTCCTCAAAATACGTCTAGTCAAGAGATAAATGAATGACTTGTGGATAAACTTATTTATGTGACTGCATCATACTGAACATCAGATCAAGAAGACATCAGTACAGAGAGTGTCCTTTGAAATATAAATCTGACATCATCAGCTGAAACGAGTGATTCACTTGCTCTTACAAATACTACCCTCAGTAATTTTATTAATTCAAATGATAGCTATGTAAGTCTTCCTGCTAGGCTTCCAATTACAAAACAAACATCGTTTATAAAAAGTGATTATTCATCACTTGTCTGATTAGATGTGGAGAAGAAGTTTATAGATAGAAATGAAGGATTCTTAAAGTCTGATGATGTTGTGGATGTGGAGATCGTTTTAAAAAATACTTCAAATCAAATTGCAAACAATGTTGTATATTTAGAAAAACTAGATCAAATTTTTACTTTGAATACAGAAACTATTCGTGTATCTTCGGATGCAAATATAGCTTTTTGAGTCCCTTGATATGATTTTGTAATTGATAATTTTTCACTTGTTCCGGGTTGAACGATTACTATAAATTATGAAACAAAAACAAAAGCTTTGAAATACGGATATCTGAAAGTATGACTATTTGAAAAGGGTGAATTATGAGATGATTTTTATGGTGATATTATTATAAAAAAGAATAATCAAAACTGTTCTCAGCCACAAACAATTTTAAAATCGCAAACCAAAAGAACATATACACAATGAGTAAAAGAAGTTTCATGTGATGAAAATAAAAATGCTCTTCCAGATGAGATAGAAAAGAATACAGAAGATTCTGACAATAATGGTATACCAGATTATATAGATAATTTAACGGATCCAAACAACATTGACGCTCAAGCTGAGTATGCAAAGAATGCACTTGCAGATGTAAACAAATGAGCAGTATCAGAATTTGATGATAGTCCGAATATTGTATGAGACTTATCAGAAATGAATGCAAATATAGATGAAACTCTGGACAAAGTTGATAATATACTCCAAGGATTTAGTTGTGGTTTTTGATGATGAGGGTGTATAGCAACACCTTTGAACTGGGCTCCACTAGCACCAGGTTGAGATCCAACATTATTTTGAGTTCCAGTATGAGACGGTTTACAAGTAGGAGAATGACTCCCGATTTTTTCAGCACTTACATGGTTCTGAATATGACCACTCTGTTTACCAATTGCAGTATGGCCTCCAAGTCCATTGTGACCAGGATGTTGAGCAACTCTATGAGCATGAGGGTATTTATGAACTATGAATCCAACAAATTTTTTCAGACTGTTTATAACACCAACATTAACTTGATGAATGTGAACGGCAATGTGTTTTGGAGCTCCACCAATGCTTGCTTGATATGCAAATATGCCATGACTGAGTCCTCTTTTACCTGGATGAAACTGTATTGTAACAGCTGCACCCCTAGGAACATGTAGTGACGATGGATCAGATTGATATGTTGCATGAATTTGAGAATCAGATATTACAACAGGAAGCTTTGGATTAATCAACTGAAATTGTTCTCCTCAAGTATCAAAAAGCCAAACACTTGATTCGGAATTTGTACAAGATTATTTACAGTACAAAACAACAGGCTATAAATCAGATACGTTATTTGATAGATATAAAGAGTCTTTTACAAAAATTTCTGAAAATACAAATGGGAGAGGATGATTTTCTTCTGAACCCTTGTTAAGTATAAATTGAGAATGAAATGGAGACCAAGTTGATATAGCTATTGACTTTTCAGCAGGACAAGATTGAGACTTTTCTGATGTTTTACAAATACAGCAAACAAGAATTTCCCCTTTTCCAGATTTCTTGATGTGATGGGTAACGAGGCAAATTGAAGAGATTGTCACAAAATTAACAGATTTCCCAACTGTGTTTGTTATTCTTCCAGATTTACAATGAGTATTAGATTCAGGAATATTAGATGGGTGAGATAATAAAGCTGAAAATAGAGAGGATGCATTTGTTGTTAATAAAAATATAGCAAATATTACATGAACTGGTTGAATAAATACAGTAAATTCTTGAATAAAAGAAGCATATAATTATATGTCTAATATTCCTCTGATTCAAATTGAACAAGAAGTTATTAATATAAGTGTTCCTTATCCAGAAGAGGAAAGTATAAATAGGACTCTGAAGTCTTGGGGGAATACAGTAGATAACTGGACAGATGAATTAGAAAGAGCAAAGTGAGCATGGACTTTATGAGCTTTCTGTAGCTGAACATGAGCAGAAAAATCAAGATGTGAACAAGAAAATGCTATCTGAGAAAAAATTCTTATCGATACTCAAGGTTTAATATCTTCTTTGGAAAGAAATATAGACGTACTGAATGATTATAAAACTTTCCCAGAAAAACTTGGAGAATTAGTAAATAAAAAACAAGATTATTTAGAACAAATTTTATGTAATGTTGAATCTATTTCATGAATTTTAGGTGGCCGGATTTGAAAAAATGGAAAAAGATTTAAAGCATGGGTTGAAGCATACGTACTTATAAAAGCAATTTTAAAATCTTGGCAAGTATTGATAGATGTTTTTATTGATTATGAGGCAGAATGTCACGAATGTAAAAATGAGAGAGGTGACCTGATGACTTATATATGGAAACTCATTAGTGTAATTATTCCAAAAATACCAGTTATTCAATTTCCTAAATGGCCAGACGTTATTATTGATTTACATAATATCCGTGCATCATTAAGTATTACCCTCCCAGAGTTTCAGTTTACAACCAGGCCAATATTATTACCGACACTTCCTGATTTAATTTTACCAGATGTTCCAACGGTGAATATTACTCTTCCAGAGCTTCCCGTGCTCCCAACTTTGGAAATACCTGAGCTTCCGGATCTCCCAACTCTTCCAACGGTTGAGCTTCCAAACTTACCACCAGCACCTACTCTTCCAAAAATGTTTGCTTCTTTAGAATGAGTATTAGATATTCTCAAGTTAGTCACAAAAGCAATGTGTATTTTGAAAACAAGCCCATTTGTTCCAGAGTGGAGAGCTTGAGATCAAATCGCATTTTTGACAGAAAGGCAATGATATCTCCCAACAGATTTTATAGATATTAATCTTCCTCAATTTTCATTTCCATTTGTTGATGCGATAAAAATTACCAGCTATGTAAATTTAGAATTTGAAACAGATTTTATATTAGAACTGGCAAGGCAAGTTGCTATGCCTATTAATTGAGTTTGAAACAATTTCACACAGATGCTTGATATTGAGGTTTCAGATTTGGATTTTTCAATTCTTCCATCAAGTGTTGATATAAATATCTGAAGTGAAGGAATAGAGGGAGATATTTCTCAAAATTCACAAAATAAAAAAGCTGCAATATTTGCAACTCTTGTTGTAAAGTGAATATGAGAACTATATTCATATCTTGAAACAAATAAAAATGAAACAGTTTCTAATGATGAGTTTAAACAATTGATTTTTACAGCTTTATCATCAAAGAGTATAAGTTCAAATCCAAAGTTGGATAATTTGAGATCAGTATGGAAAGAAGTTGAAAGCATGACATATTCAAAAGAAGATAAGATCATTGAAGCACTTGAGAAAAATAACTTTAAAAAATTTGAATTATTAAAAGAAATACTCTCAACTGAAATACAAAAAACGAAAGAACAGGAGAAAAACCTTCAAAAATTTATTGAGCCATCTTATATTACTCAAGTAGCATTTGAGCAATCAAGTGATGTAAAATATTACAATGAGAAGCTCAGAAAATATAATGAAAAATTTATCACTGCGGCAACGTCTCTTCAAGATGGAAATGGAAATGAACAGAGAAAAGAGTTGAAGCAAGAATGAGATAGGCTTCTCTCAAATATAAAGACACCACTCAGTCAATATGCGGAGTGATTTAATAATAATTCATTGTCAGCAGTAACGAGCACCGTACCAACAACAAGTTCTTCTACAAATAGTTGTAGTGCTCAGTCACAATCTGCATATCATTATAATTATAAAGGATTGTATGTTCTTGAGGATAATATCAGTTATAGACTCTTTGATTATTTGGATGAATTAGATGGAAACGAAGTAAATACACTTATAGATTTTGATAATGATTCTGATGATGATCTTATCTATATGACAAATGGTCAGATTTTTATAAAAGAAAATTTAAATAATTCTCCAATAAAAAGAAAAACTTTATGATGACCTATAGTTATTGAGAGTGACGATAATAAATTTTATGATACAACTCTGAGTGAAGAACCAATCTTTTATGAATCTGTAAATAACTTTGAGGAAGTATCAGTAGATAATAGCTCAATTAACATGAGATTTTCAAAAGCTGCTTATAACCACGGGAAAAACTATAGAGTGGAATTTTATGATATCACTGATAAGTTTCTTCATATTTGAGATGATAGCTATTTTCCAAAAAAGAAAAAAAAGTATCTTATAGATGCATTTGCTAATAGAGATGAAATTACATATGTAAAAGAGAATGAGACCTATAAGACGAGTAAGAATTTAGCATATATAAAGAATATTTGAATCCTAAAAGGGATAAAATTACAGACAAAGAATTTAATTAATATCAAAGATAGCTTAGAGGAAGGAAAAATAGTGAATATATCTCCTCTTACGAAACTATATGCGTGAAGGTCTTCATTTGTACTAAAATATTTAGAAGAATGATCTCAAGAGCTTCAATGACTCGTAGTAGCAAAACATCAAAATATTGAGATGAAACAAGCTATTAAAGTAATATGAATTACTTGAGATGCATATATAAAAGGAACAACAGATATATTTTTAGAATGAGAAGAAATAAGATGATATTTACATAAACCTCTTTTTGCTTGAACGTGAATAAAACATGATTCATCTATTCATTTATCAGAGAAACCATATGTTGATATCATGTACTATGATGATACAGAAGTTTGATTAGACTTTAATGAAATAAATGATTATAAAATATATGACTTATGATCAAGTAATCAAGATTACTTGATCAACGTTTCAAGAGAGAATGACTACTATTACTCTAAGATAAGAACTTTTAAAGAATGAGTTTTTGGAACCTATTCAAAGCCAATACTTCTTTCTCCACAAAAAGAAGCGGATTCAAGCTCCCCAGAACTTTCTCTGTGAACTGTAATAAGAGTGCCTGTATATCAAAAAAAGATAATTGATATTACAGAAAATATATATGAGGATTCATGAATAAGAAATATAAATGAAGTACGTATCGACATGGACTTGAGTGTTGATAGTGATTGAGATGGGAATCCAAAAAATGATGCAGATAATATGACAAGCGATACAATAAATGTGGCACAAAGTCTTACAAGTATACAGATTGAATTCGGTGCATTTGAGACATTATTTAAAAGAAATATTTGAATTACTCTTGTAGATAATAATAACAATGCTTCATATACTGAAGCTCCGTTAGAAGTATATGCTCCTAATCCTGAGATACAGTTATACAATAATAATATCATACAATGAAGCTTGGATGAAGAGCTTACAAATGAACCGGTTCATTTGTATAGATATAGATGATGAACTATTTCAAAACTTGAAAATATAGATGGTGAGGATATTTCATTAACGAATAATGGGATATACGATTTTGATATGAACATTGATTCAAAAAATTTACTTCTTACTCAGAATGATCTAATTATCGCTGAAATAGATGAAAATACCTGAAAAATAGATATCAAAAATCCTCTTTCTCAAATAGAAGTACTTTCATCTAATGATATAAATAATGATTCGGCGTATCCAAAAATGACCCTTCAGAAAGGTTGAGAAGATGTATATTATCAATATTTACAATTCTCTTCAGACACGAGTATACAAGTTGTGAGTAACTTTGATGATTTAGATAATGAATGAATGTATGTACAATTTACGAATGGTACAGATTTTAATTATTATCAGATCCCTGAATGATCAGTGTACGCTCCATGATCTCTGAGTATCTATAGAATAACAAATCCAAATAAAGATCCGTTATTTACTTTCTTCAAAGATGGTAGAATAAATACATGGAATGAATTCTATAGACTAGAATATTCTACATACGGGGACTATATAGTATTGAAGCTCATAGATAAAAACTTTAATAAAGAAGTTGCAAAGGTATTATTTAAAGTAGATTGAGAGTATGTAATGAAATAAAAAAGTTCCTTTCATTTGGAAGGAGCTTTTTTATAAAATTGTTTTGCTTAATGTCAAAAATTTTATAGAATACGCTTGCTTCGTTAAGAGGTATACTTATAACTTGGTAAAAAGGAGAATTACCAAATATGAACAATAAGATCATATTGGCTATTACTATTAGTGTTTTATTTATTTCAAATTTACAGGCAGAGGCATTAGAGAAAAAGTCATTTGAGTTGGAGTGGTATTATGCTCCACAGCAAGTAAAAGCAATACAGAGTAGGATATTTTTCCATGATGAACAAATAAATACTACAAGTACTACTATTTCTATTGAAAATAAATCGGATGAAACATTAGTTGGAGTTGCATATCGATTACTTCTTAAAAACCCGGATACTCAACCATTGAGTGCTTCCTGTAATGATAATGAACCACGGAATATAGTTATTGATAAAAAAACTGGAGATAGTTACTTTGAACTTCCTATTGAAGGTTTACAAGTTGGTCATATTGTGATTTGCCAACTTAATTTTATAAGATCTACTATTCCTCCTTTCTATACGGTTCTTGTAGATGAGGGCGAGTTAATTGAGCCTTAGTTAAAATAAAAACAGGTTGCTAGAAAGCAACCTGTTTATTTTTTGTAACTTTTATTTCAATACTTCTTTAAAATCAACTGTATTAGTGGGAGTATCGATTTCTACTTTTTTATAATCTATAGTAGAGGTATTATCCATTTCAAACTTGATGATATTTGCATCGTTGACGTTGATATTAAAATAGATATTTTCATTATCTTTATTTCACCTTTGATCAACATCAATATTTAGGTTTCAAGTCACTTCAGTGACTGTATTATTTATTTCTTTTTGTTCCCAAGTTGAATAAGTATTTATATAAAACTTTTCATTAAAGTTTCATTGTATATCAATTCACCTTTCATATCTTTTATTATCTGATCATCAATCTTTCATAGCTTTTCCCACTATATTTGAATTTGCTTCAAAACAAGTAGAGAGTTTATATTTTTGATTTTTAATGCCATTTTTATCACTTCATACTTCATAAATATATCAAAACTTACATCCATTGATTTCAATGGCTCCTGAAGGATCTTTCGGAGTATTAGATAAGAACATAGAGGTGTTTTTATGAAAATTTTCTTTTGTTGGGTATTCACCATTATCTTGGTACGACTGTTCTATAGCCGAAATAAGATGTAATACATCTGTTACTCTTACGGAGTCTCTTGCTTTTTCTATTTGAGTATTTTTGTCAAATATTGATGCAACTTTTGGATCAATACTAAAATTATTATTTAATATTAAGTAATCTTTTTCATATGATCAGTCAGTAGATATAGAGATGAAATCTTCTCACTTAGGAGTTTTTAAAACTGTAGTTCATGTAATTATTGTATTTTTTAGAGTCAGAGACGAATGAGCTGTTTCATATTCTTTTCCTGTCAGTTCATATTTATAAGTATCATAGTTATACTCTTTTTCTTTTGCAAATGATTTGAAATCAAGATCTAGGTCACTAAAATTTTTATTTGTAGTATGCCATACTCATTGAAGAGAAATATCTGATTTATAGTATTTTCCATTATAATGATTTATAAAACTTATTTTTGGTTTTGAAAAATCAAATGAACCATCCAGATATTCAGTATTTGTTTTTAGGTCTGTTCAATCATAATTAATCACTAGGTTTTGTAATTCATTTGAAGAATTTGTAGCTCATGATATGTTTCCAGAAACTTTTTTTGATGGAACATATGATCACTTCCTTGTATCATAATTATATTTATACTCTTTGTTGCTGTATTCAAAGTCTCATAAAATCTTTTTATTTTTTAAGTTCAGTGTTGTTTTTAATTCATTTTTTGAGCTTGAGATATTTCACTTGTATTCGATCATTGTGAATTTATTATTTGAAAGAGTGGAAGTAAATATTATATCTGCTTCTCCTTTATTTGCATAAAAATCTATGTTCAGATGAGAATTCTTTTTATAATCGAGTGTAAAGTTTTCATTTGGATATCTTGCTTGATCAGGAGAAATATTGATTGATGCTTCTTTGATATCAGAATCAGAGAATATGATAAATCATTCAATATTATCAATTCATGTCTTTGTAATTCACTCAAAACCAAGTTTTGAGTATGTTCATAACTCTATATACATACTTCACGTTTTTGCGAACTCTCTTAACATGTTGTTGTATTGTGAATCACTACATGTTCTTCCATTAAATGGATCAAATTTATTTGCAAGTTCTTTGAGGCTATCACATGCATATCTTGTAGGAGTCAGATAATATTTATCACCATCTTTTTTATATGCTTGAAACATAGGCTGAGATAAAATTTCTTTTCCATCAGCAAGAACTTTGTGAGGAGCCAGGCTTCTTAATATTTTCATTGCTTGTTCAGAATTTTTATCATTATATTTGATGTATTTATTCTCTTTTGCAATTTCTTCAAGCTTATCTAAAGTATCTTTAAAATTATCAATATTTTCTTCAGAAATTATATCAAGATCTTTTATTAATACATACATATTTCCATCTTTTGAAATGAAATCTAGAAAGTTTTTAAATTCTAACTTTATTGCGTCCTGTCATTTCGGCGCAGCATCTAATAATGCTGAGATATGTCATTCTACTTGAGAATCAAAATTCGATGCTTTTACTATGTAATCATCAAGTTTAAATTCAGCTTTTATTGTTCAAATTTTTTCTTGGTCTATATCTAGATTCATTCTTAAATCACCTTTTGCTTCGTAGTTTGATAATTCTTCAAAATCTTTTATCAGTTTTTCTAAGCCTTTTGTTCCTTTATTAAGAAGGTTTAGTTGAATTTTTACCAGTTTGTCATTTACTTTTTCTTGTTCACTTCTCGATAGAGTAGATGTTTCAAATTCCTTTAATATAAGTTCAGTTGTATCATATTGTAATAGTGCAAGCTTAACTTTTGATGCAAGGTAGTTTACTATCTTGAGTGTTTTTTTTGCTTTGAGAGAATTATTTCATGATAGTTTTCATTGAGCGAGAGAAAGTCTCTTTGACAACTTTTGTAATTTTTTCTCACTTTTGCTGAGAGTAGCAATTACTGTATCTATACTTTTTATATATTTCTCTCCACGAGATATACTTTTTAAAGCAGTTCTTGATATATCCACTTTATTAATGAGAATAGTTTCTTCTAAAGAAGTCTCTGCATAGGCAAAAGAACCACTTTGAAAAATAAAAGCTATTAACAATAATGAAGTGAAACACTCCTTAATAATCTTCATAAAATAAGAGTTTAAAAAATAATAACCCATCTATTTTATTTTTTGTTGACCATTAATCAAATAAATTATTTAGTTAATGAGTAATGCTTTCAAATATATGCTCATATTATTAAAAACAGTAAATAACTTGTTGCTGCTTCTTCAAATGCGTGAGTGAAATTTGCCATGAAACATAAGCTCAAAAAAGCAGTGAGGAGTCATATAGAAAAATAGGTGGTTGTTTTTTGCATAATTTTATACAAAGCTATACTAATGAATATGAGTAAGCCAAGAAAGAAAAAGAGTCATAAAAAAGATTGTTCTAAAAGTATCTGTACATACCAGTTTTCGGGCAAGTACTTATATACTTCTATAGAGTTTATTGAACTCTTCCATCATACATCAGTTTCAAGTGGACCAATTTGAGTTGCAGGACCACTTGTTCATACTCCACTTCCAATGGGGTTATATAAAAACTTTTTTACAGCAAGAGCAAGATTATCAAATCTATTTATGAGAGATCATAAATGAAGAAAAAGGCCTCTTTTTATAAACATAATGATAGTTGCAGAAACTGCTATGAGTATAGGAACTATTTTAAGCACCTTTTTTTGCTTGCTCGTGAGCTTTCACTTAAATATGAATTTATTCAGAAAGTAAAAGAATATAAATGCTCATATCATTAATCCCAACATAGATGTTTTTGAATATGAGAAAAAGACTGATGTGACAACAAATAATGAAGGAATGGATATAAAGATACTTCTATATATATGATTTTTTACGGTATCTAATATATATCAAATATATAAAAAGAGGAATACAATAAGGAATACGGAAAACCTTATTGGTCAACCAAAAGAAGCTTGAAATCTATGATGTCATGAAACATTTTGAGAAAAACTAATACAAGAATTTGCATTATAGGTAGATACTTTATCTGAGTATCCAAAAAAATCTGAAACAAGAGCTATGTCTCCAAAAATATACCATGGAAGAAAAATAATTAAAATGAGTCATGTTGATGCAAATACACTTTTTAAAATGGTATCAATTGAATTTCTGATGCTGATAAGAGAAAAACCTGCAATGAGGGTAAAAATAAAAAATACATCATATTTAAACCCCAGAAGGTTATTTATCCCAACAGAAAAGAATGGAAAAAATATATAGAGGAGTGACGAAAATATAAACGCAACAGAGAATCATAATATATAGTTCCCTTGAAATATCTTTCATATTTTAAAATGGTACCTTTTTAAAATACTATATGTTCAAATGAAAAGTAAAAAAATAACTATAAACTCTTTCCAGAATCTAATAATATCAGTATTGGCTCATAATTTACACTTTAAAATTGTAACAAATAATGCATGGAGGGGTAAAAAGAATGCAAAAAGTATGAGTAAAAGCTTCATAGGAATGTTTCAGAGTTTCATAAATTATAGTTATTTAATTAAGTTTTTTAATCATTTTTCAAATATATCTTCAGAAAATTTTTCTGCCTGTTTTCTGCATTTTTCAGGGCTATATACTTTGTTTCAGTTATTTATATCAAATTTGAGGAAATTTTCTATAAAATCAGATCAATCCTTTTCAGAGAAAAATTCTCATGTGATTCACTCAGATACTGTTTCAAGTAAGCCTCATCATCTGTATGCAAAGACTGGTTTCCCTGCAGCCATTACTTCTATGGGGACGATTCAGAAATCTTCTTCTCCAGGGAATATGAGTCCCTTACTTGATTGAACCAGAGCAACAAGTTCATCTCAGTACTTTGCTCCTGCAAAGTCTATATTACTTATTTTTACTTTGTTTTCGAGATCCGTTTTATAATTTCCTGATCATACTACAAGGAGGTTGGTCTCAGGCATTTTATTAAATGCTTCTATTGCGATTTCTATTTTTTTGAATTCTGTGAGAGCTGAAATTATTATATAGTAATTTTTATAATTGGTTTTTTGTTCCCTGAGAGATTGAAATCGTTTTACCTCAACGGGTGGGTATAAAATATGGGAATCTTTTCTATAATATTTTTGAATTCTTCATGCTGTATTCTCTGAATTGGCAATAATGGTGTCTACTCGATTACTTGCTATATAATCCCATTGCCTGAGTTTTAAGAATAATTTATTCAAAATAAATCATTTGATTCATGAATCCCATCAGATGTCTTTTTTATATTCATTAGTCCAGTCCCACATATATCTTGCAGGAGAATGATAGTAGGCAATAAATTGTGTTTCTGGCTTGGTAATCGCACCATGTGCAAATCATGATGAACTTGCTATAACAAGATCATATTTTGAGAAATCAAGACTTTCAACTGAGCTTGCCATAAAGGGAAGGCAAAACCTTTGATTTTTAAAGAGTTTATATATCTTTTGAGTTTTCAGGTCATAGACTTGTGGGTGGATACGTTCTTTGGGAAAACTCTCTCAGAGTTTCGTCTCATCATAAATCAAAGTAAATAAATCAGCCTTAGGAAAAATCTGTAGGAGTTTTTCCACTACCTTTTCAGCTCCACCAAACTTAATCAACATTTCATGTAATATAGCTATTTTCACGTCTTTTTTGGTTAAATATTTTACTTTTTTTCAAAGAAAATCTATACAATAAAGGAGATTTTATACTTTTTCTCCTTTTAAATATAATTAATTTTTGAAAAAAATGAATTTTATGTTAAAATTTGTACAATTAAATACTAATCTGTCAAAAAAGTGATAAAAAAAATAGCCTTTATTTTTATACTCATAATCTGATTATTAAGTTTTGCAAATGTTTGATTTGCCAAGTGTGAATGAGATGAATGTAAAATAGATTCAATAAAATTTCAGATTGATGTAAATGACATTACTCCATGACTAGAAATAGAAGAAGGTGATAATGTTGAACAGACAATAAATAGAACGCTTTGAACTATCATACAAAAGCTTATGATTGCTCTTTGATCATTGTCATTACTTATAATGACAATATGAGGATGATATATGATAATGTATCATGGACAGGATGAGTTATTATCTAAATGAAAATCAATATTTTTATCTTGAATTACAGCACTTGTAGTTGCCTTAAGTTCATATTATATGGTAGCATTTTTGAGATATATTTTATATTCATAACAGTAGAAAAATATGATTAAAAGTTTAGATAAGATTTCATATGCATTTTTATTTGCTTGTGTAAGTAGTTATGTACTCATATCAAAAGTTTTTGCTGCAGCTCCAACGGTAAATTGTATATGACTTCCTTGATGTGCTGATACGGATGTTGCTAACCCAATACCATCAGACATTAGTAAAAATATATGAACAACTTTGGTGACAAATATAATATCTCAAATGATTCAGTATGTTGCTGTAGTAGCTGTAATATCATTAATGTTAAGTTGAGTAATGTATCTTGTTTCAGGATGAGAGGAAGAAAAAACAAAAAGAGCAAAGAGCTGGATTATGTGGTCACTTGTGTGAGTATTTATGTCTATCTTTGCTTACTGAATAGTGAAAATTGTTAATAATTTCTCAATTTAATTTATTATTTATATACTGTTATGTTAAAAACATCTTTTTATTCACTTATATGAATATTCTCAAGTACTTCTTTTGTATTTGCTGAGGCTACGAAGGATTCCATTTTAAATGGTATTATACCAACCTGAAACAATGTGAATAAAGTTGTTGCAGATATTGATTCTACAGCAGATGGACTGACTGTACTTGATAATATCTTTGCCTGAGCAAAAGATTCCATTTTTTGACTTATGATGATACTTTCAATAGGGGTATTTTTATTCTTATGAGTACGTCTGGTAGTAGCAAGAGGAAATCCAGAAGAATTTAAAAAAGCTATGATGAGTATGGTATATGCTGTGGCAGGTCTTTTTGTCGTAAGTGCAGCTTGGGCAGCAGTGAAATTGGTATCTGGACTTAATATATCTTAAAAAAAAATATGAAAAATTTTTTCCTGAGTATTCTTTCAATATTAGCAATAAGTGTATCATTCTATGGATGATTATTTGCAGCTTGATGTGATTTTGATCCAACAGCATCTTCATCAGCAAAAAAAGCATTAGAGGAATGTTTAAATGGAACAAGTGTAGTTCCCGTAGATAATGTTGATCTTGCAACTGGATTCCAAACGGTTATTGTTTGATGGGTAAATAATATAGCTATTCTTTTAGGTATCCTTGCTGTATGATCAATAGTATTTGGATCACTTCTTTTAACTTTGAGTACATGAGAAGATGAAAAAATCAAAAAAGCAAAAGACGTTATTAAATGGTGAATTCTAGGGTTTTTAGGAGTGGTTACAGCTTCTACTATTGTAACTATTGTGGTTAAGATTATGTATTCTATTTAATAAAATATGAAAAAGACTCTTGTATTCTTGTTTTTGACATTCTCTTTTACATGTATAATTTTTGTTTTTAAGAATTATCTTCTTTTAGATGCACAAACACAAATTGAAGAACAATACTTAGATCCTACCGTTATTGTTGAACCCCAAGAAAATGATGATATGTTGAATACTGCAAGCTGAGAGACTATAAAAGAGGTTGCATGAAAACAAGATAGAGAAAAAGAGCTGATTAAAACACATCTATTATCAGCTTCAAAAGTACACTTTTTTTATCTTCCCGTTTCCTTTCAAAAAGCATCAGAACAATATAGTTGATTATTAGGAGTGTTCTTAAATAATAGTTCTATTCAGGATAAAATTAAAAAACTCAAAATCGAAATGCACGAAGATTTACTAGATGTAAGGTGAAAAATGAAAAATAAAACAGTAAAATTGTTTTGAGTTTTACTTATGAAAGAGGAAGAATTTATATCGGTATCAATTCATGAATTTGCTCATTATGTAGATTTGTATTTCTTAGAAAAAAAAGTTCTTACAGATATTAGTAATTATTATTACAAGATTAGTTGGGATTCCACTAAAGTATTGAAGCCGGGTCAAAAACAAGCAGATTTTGTTTCAGGATATGCTATGACAAATAAATATGAGGACTTTGCAGAAAGCTTTACGTATTATATATTACATAATAAAGATTTTTTCATAAAATCAGAAAAATCTTCTATCTTAAAAGAGAAGTATATTTTTTTCTGACGTTATATTTTTAGAAATAAAGAATTTATATCGACTGATTTTTCGGCATGAGTTGACTTAAAGAGTTATTATCGGGATATCACAAAAATTGAAATAAATTTGAAAAAATTATTGCAATTTTTAAAAAAATAAATAGAATCAGGCATAACTAAACAATAGTAACTTCTAAAACATTGTATTTAGAAAAGTGCTTTTCATAGAAGATTTCACCTTCAAACATTTTTTTGTAGAGTTCAATAAAGTTATTAAATCAATGGATATTATGCCATTGCAAAGCTTATATAAGCTTTATTTGTGTGTTTTTATCACATTTTTCTTAATTAATAACTTTTCAAATTTTATAAACCAAGCTCAGTATTCATAGGAGAATGAGCAAAACAGTGAAATAGATACCAGAAAGAGGTTTTTTTATTAAATAATTATAAGATATATAGAATGCAAGACTTTTTAGACGAGTTAGATCAAGAATTGAGTGGGAAAGAAGTAAGCTCAACAGAATCACAAAATGAGAATAAATCTGATACGAATGAATCTATAACTCAGACTCAAAAAACAGAAAAACAAGAAACAAAACAAGACCAAGATGTACCAGAAAAACACTGAGATAATAAAAAACCTCAACAGGCAAAAGCTCCACAGAATAATCATTTAAAAAAGAATTTTAAAAATAATTACCAAAATAGAAGATCAAATAATTCGAATGAAGTAAGGTGAAAATTTAATTCAAATTTTCCTGAAACAAAATTTTATCTTCCATCGTTAAGAGAATGATACACAAGATTTATTCCAATTGGTTGAAATAATGAAACGTGAGCAAAAAATATGTGAATGGTTCAATATAAAGAAGATATTATTATCATTGATTGTTGAGTTCAATTTGCTGATGCAGATTTACATGGGGTAGATTATTCAATACCAGATGTTTCTTTTCTTACAAAATATAAAGATAAGATTAAAGGGCTTCTTTTGACTCATGCTCATTTAGATCATATAGGGTCATTAAAACATATATTACCAGCACTTGGTATGCCAGTTTTATATGGGACAAAGTTAACTCTGGGACTTGCAAAAAAGTCTATCGAAGAAGCAGGTCTTCTTCATCATACTACTTTTGTAGAAATTGATGCTTGAAGTAGAGAAAAAATAAAAATTTGAGAATTTGATGTAGAATTTTTCAAAGTAAATCACTCTATTCCAGATTGTGCTTGAATATATATAGAGTCTCCAGGTGGAGCAAAATTTGTTCATACATGAGACTTTAAGATTGATCATACTCCGGCTATTGATGATCCAGCTGATCTAGATAGAATCGCAGAAATTTGAAAAAGAGGTGTTACTATGCTTTTATCTGATTCAACAGGGTCACCTAGAAAAGGTTTTTCTATGTCAGAAAAAGACGTAGGAGAAGCTTTAGACGAAATCGTAAAAAATCATACAAAAGGAAGACTTATTATTGCTGCATTTTCATCTTGGATTTCAAGAGTACAACAACTTATTGATATATGTGAAAAATATGATAAAACAATCTTCTTGAGTGGAAGAAGTATGATTGAGAATATTGCTATAGCAAAAGATCTTTGATACTTAAGAATGAAGCCAGGAACAGTAAAGAAAATGACGCCTAAAGCTACCAATGGTATTCTTCCTCATAATCAAGTTATTATTACAACTTGAAGTCAATGAGAAGAATTTTCAGCACTTACGAGAATGTCTGAATGAAAACATGCTGCAATTGAAATAGTTTCATGAGATACAGTAGTATTTTCTTCATCAACAGTTCCAGGGAATGAAAAATCAGTTGTTTGAATTATAAATAAGCTTATTAAATTATGAGCACATGTAATTACAAAAGAAGATAAAAATGTTCATACATGAGGACATGCATTTCAAGAAGAACAAAAAATTATCATAGACTTAGTAAAACCAAAATATTTTATGCCAGTATACTGAGATTTATATTTCAGAACGCTTCATAAAAGAACAGCTGTTGGTATGGGTTTCAATGAAGAAAATGTTCTTCTCCTTGAAAATGGGAATATTGTTGACTTTGCTCCAAATGGAACGGTATTTAGATCAAGAATTAAAGCCCCAATTCAAGAGCTTATCATAGATGGTCATGGAATGTGAACAGCTACTTCTCATGTTATCAAAGCAAGAGAACAAATGAAAGACTCATGAGTACTTGTTGTTTTATACAAAGTAGATAAGAAAACAAAAGCTCTCCTTGGTCATATTAAGCTTGAAACAAGAGGTTTAGTATATCTTGAAGAAGTGAGACATATCCATAGAATGATTATTAAAAAATCAAGAGATGCATATGAAAATACTATAAAAGATGTTCCAGATATGGAGGAAAAAGATCTTGTAAAAATTATAAGAACTGACTTAGAAAAATTCCTTCTCCAAAGAATGGATAGAACTCCAATGATTATTCCACTTGTAGTTGAAGTGTAGAATATAAAGAAATCCCAAGTAAAATATGCTTGGGTTTTTTTTGTGGAACTATAGCCTCTCTCCCCTTAACAGGGGAAAGAATTCAAGTGAGAGGTGAAAGAAGTAGTTATAATGAGGAGCTGAGAATAGATTTTTACCCTCGTAGCTAGACTAGGGGGGTAAAAATCTATTTACAAAAGATAAAAACTTCTTAAAATGTTTGTATCTTTTTTATTTCACAAATTTGATGAATATGAAAACAATACACAAGATATTATATGGAACTTTTTTGATACTCTTTTTATCATCATGTCTATGAGAAAATAAAGAAGTTATTAATGATGCAAAACAAGAACTTTGAATAGTTCAAAAAGAAGTAGAAGAAGTAGAAGTAAAAAAGACTCCTGACTTAGAGATTCAAGCTTCTGAAATAAAAGATCAAAAAATAGAAGAAAAAAAACCTAAATTCGAAATAATAAAACTTACTCAAGATCAATTTTTAGAGTTTGATGACTTATCAGAAGTAGATTTTTTATCATGAGAAATAGAAGTTACATGAAAAACCATAGAAACAGTTGATAAAATAAAAGTAAATTTCACAAATGAAAATTCTGATTTTCCAGATGATAGTTATTTACTGACTCAATTTAAATCTTGAGATGATATTTTTTTATACAGAGCATTATCAAGATATGAAACATTAGATTTTTGAGAAAACAAATATGTATTTTTTGCATATTCATGAGATAAGGTTTCAAAAACGGAGCTTATTATTCATGTAGAAAAAGAAGAGGAGAAAAAAGAAATTGAGTGAGAAATAGTTGATGTAGAAAAAATAGATGAAATTGTCGTAGCAGACCTTCCTGTGTCTACTGATAGTGGATATCCAATTCAAATTTGAGATAATAAACTCACTTATTCAGGTATAAAATGATTAGAAATAAGTAAGAAATGAAAATCAGATCTTACTTGTGAAAATATTACAGAATTTTTACAAGATTCACTCGGTACATGGTTTTACTGGAATACATGTAGAGATATAGAAAAAGATGCTGGATTAAGTTATTTTGTTCTTAGATTAGATGGGGAAAAATATATATATGAAAAGCATTATATTATATTTAAAGACCTTTCATACTGAGTATATGAACTTGAAATGTGAACATGAGTTACAAAAGATAATATTGCAGAAAAAAATACTGAATTAAAAGAAAAAAATGCAGATTACCCAACTTTGGATATAGTTGATAAGTTATTTATAGATGTATCTAAATAAGCTGAGGAGAGTATAAAATAATTATTTTTTAAAAAGATATATGAGAGTACTATTAAAAATATCATGAGAAGCACTTGCCTGATGAGAAGGCTCAGGCTTAGATTATGTTACGTTAAATGAAGTATGAGATATGATAAAAGATCTTGTAAGAAATAATATAGAAGTATGAATAGTTGTATGAGCTGGGAATTTTATTAGGTGAGCAGAGATAGAAAAAATTAATATAGACAGATGTAATGCAGACAATATGTGAATGCTTGCTATTAATATTAACTCTATTGCACTTTGAGATGTACTTTCTAGAAAAGGAGTTCATACAAAAATTATGAATTCATTTTGAATTGATGGTATAGTAGAAAGGTTTAATAAGCCTAAAGCCATCAAAGATATAAAAGCATGAAAAGTTATTATATTTGGGTGAGGAACATGAAATCCCTATTTTACAACGGATACGGCTTGAGTATTAAGAGCATTAGAAATAGAGGCAGATCTTATGATTAAGGCTACAAAAGTAGAATGAGTTTTTGATAAAGACCCTATGAAATTTGCAGATGCAGAGTTGATAAAAGATGCAAGCTATGATGAAGTTATAATTAAAAATCTAAGAGTGATGGATTACACAGCAATTGCTCTTGCAAAAGAAAATAGCTTAAAGCTAAGGGTTGTGAGCCTCTATCATGAAGGAGCAATCATGAGAGCTATTTTATGAAAAGACGAATGAACATTAATTAGTTAAAAATCTTTTGACTTTTTAAGTTTTTCCAATAGGCTGTATCAGCAAAAATTAAGTGAGTTACAAATAAATAACTAAATTAGTATATAATATCATAAGAAAATGTTAGGAAAATTAAAGAAAAGAAAAAGACTAAGAGTTCATGGATTCATGAAAAGAAGCTCAACTGTATGAGGGAGAAATGTCTTAAAAAATAGAAGAAGGAAAGGAAGACATATATTAGCAGTAAGTTACCCAAAAAGATACCAAGAAATTAATGGGAAAGCTAAAATGCATATTATTGCTTGAGGTACAGCAAAAAAATCACCTTTTGATGGAAAAGGAAACTATGTTAAAAGAAAATAATCATATTGAGTAATTAGACATTTGTGATTTCAAAAAAATATAGATTACATGAAAGAGAAGTGAAAAAGGTTTTACAAAAATGAAAGCCTTTTTTTTCTTACTCTATTGTATTGAATTATATGAAAAACAAAGTATGATATTCAAGGTTTGCCATCGTTATTTGAGCAAAATCAGTTACTCATAATGTGACAAGAAATTTTTTTAGAAGAAGATTTTATGACCTTGCTTGAGAAAAACGAGAGAGTAAACAAACTGAAAATTACGACTATGTTTTTGTAGTAAAAAAGAAGACGAAATTAGATAAAAATAATGAAAAATGTGTAAAAGATTTTCTAACAGATATTACATTTCTTGCAAAGAAAATACTTCCTAAACAAAAATAATGAAAAAAATATTAGATATCCTCATCATCGCTCTATTAATTGTATTGCTTGTAAATCTATTTAATGGGAATAAAGAAACGGAACTTACAAATGGGAAGCTTCTATTTGAAGCTACAGATTCATCATATACAATTCCTGCATCTGTAGGACTTAAAATCATAAATAATTCTGTAGAAGATGTTTCAATTCATAGTTGTAACGATGTGAAAGTAAATATATCATGAGAAAATATAGTTTTTTCAGAAGATTTTTGTAAAGATGTTACCATTGCTGCTGGTGAAGAAACAGTCCTTGATTATCAAGATCAATTTTCTCAGTTTGAACAAGTATGAAAATATGTTTTTGATATACAAGTATGAGATAAACAACACCTTTCTGGTTTCGAAATTGAAAATAAATGAGCAATTAAGAAAATTTTTACGACCCTCTTTTATGCTCCAATATATAACTTAATGATATTTTTGGTTGAGTTTTTTGGAAATTCACTCTGATGGGCTATTGTTTCAATCACTATAATTATTAGATTAGTTTTATTATGGCCTCAACATAAAATGATGTTAAGCCAAAAGAAGCTTCAGGCAATTCAACCAAAAATAAAAGATATTCAAGATAAGTATAAATGAAACCAGCAAATGCTTGGAATGAAAATGATGGAACTTTATAAAAAGGAAAAAGTAAATCCTATGGGATCATGTGGTTTTCTTTTAATTCAGATGCCTATATTACTTGTGATATATAATATTATTTTATGAATAAAAGACCCTTCAAACTTATATCACCTCTATGAATTCCTATCAGGATTTTCACTCGCTTCTATGTCTTCTAACTTCTTTGGTCTGGACTTGTTATCAGCAGGGTGAGTGGCGTGAGCAATATTGGCTGTTTCAGTATGACTCATTCAGTTTGTTCAAATAAAGCTTTCACTGGCTGATAAAAAAATAACTTCTTCAAAGGTAGTGTTAGAAAAGAAAAAGGATACCAATAGTTATTCTCAACTTATGCCTGACCCTGAAATGATGAATAAATTTATGTTGTATGGAATGCCATCAATGGTTGTAGTATTTACCTTTACTCTCTTTGCTTGAGTTGGTATCTACTGGGGTATGTCGACACTATTTATGGTTTTTCAACAATTAATTGTGAATAAAATACTAAAAAAGTAAAGGAATAATTGCTTTATTCTTTGACAGATAAGGGCAAATTCGTTAGTATGTGCCTTAAGTTCAGTATTTAATTATTAATTCTAATCTTATGTCAGCAAGAAAAATATTCATTTCGTTTATATTGTTAACTATGGTAACACCTACTTTTGCATATGAAGCAGTAGAATGTTCTAGTGATGCTGTATATGCAGCAAACTCTTGTGGTCAATGTTTTGACGGAGGTAGTAAAGGTCAATGAGAATACGTATGATTATTAAGTGATGATTGGATTAATAATACTGAAACAAAAAAATTATTATTCAAAGAACAACAAGAGTTTCCTCAAATGGTAAACTTAGCTTCAGATTCAGTAACTTGGTCTCAAGATCCATCAAATGAAGATTTCTGGGAATATACTCCAGAGTTTAATAACTTATTTTCAGCTGATGAAGGAGGTTATATCTTAGACGCTGGTCAAACAGTAACTTGGTTAAGATCAAAAGTATGATATGCTTATAAAATAGATAAAAATACGGTTCCATTAGATGGAAATGTAGGTCTCCTTGTATTCCCAATTACTGTTCATTCAATTGGTGACGATGGTGATATTGCAATAGATGATGAAGAATTAAATGAATGTGTTCTTTATAAATCAGGTGAACCTGGAGAAGTTACTACTTCACCAGAACCAAAAAAACTACCAGACACAGGTCCAGCAGAGTTTATGCTACTTGCATTACTTGCAATGATCCTAGGACTTGGAATACTCAAAGTAAGAGCGAACTCTTAATTATATAAATATTAAAAAAATCAGAAGATATATTCTTCTGATTTTTTTTGTGTTCTACTATTGTGAATAGATTATATTTAATACATTAAAATACTAAAATGTAAAGTTGATTTATTAGGTTTTGCATGAATAAATGTGTTATTATTTAAATGTTATTAAAAATATTTTTTAAACATATACGTATGTTATATATAGTAAAACAATATAAAGCTTTATTAGGAGCACTATTAAGAAATAGACTTATAGGTGAGGATGGAGGATCATTTATACATGACTTAGATAATTTTCTTGATACTGATTCAAAAGAACCGAAAGATTTTGCATCATTACAAAAAAAAGCTAAAACTCCTGAACAAAAAAAAGCGATTAATACTGCCCAAAAAAAAGTTGCTGAAGTGAGTAACACAAATAAAGAAGCAGTAGAGAAAGTTACAACAGAAGTAAAAGGTCAGAAAGCAAAATTGGACAAAGAAGTGACTCCATCTGCTTTTACGAACCTTGATCTTGCTACTGCTCAACAAACATTACAATATCTTAACGCTTTATCAAATACATCATTAAAAAATGGAGACGGGTGAGCAAAAGTTTCTCAGTTACAATATGCATTGTTAGGTCTTTGATATAACCTGTGACAATCATGAGAATTTAATAATTGAGCTGATGGTATTTATGGTTCAAAAGTAAAAGCAGCAGTAAGGGGAGTACAAACTGAATTAGAGTTAGACGTGACAGGAAGTTTTACGAGTACTACATTTGATAAATTAAAATCAGAACTTACTCTTGTTGTTGAATCTAAAAAATCAGAAAAAACAGTTGCTACTCAAAGTGAAGGTTCAGCTTATAAGGATCAACCTGAAGTTGTAAGCGCTCTCTCAGAGGCTGATATAGCTGCACATGAGGCTGAAATTGCAAAACAAAGAGAGGCACTTATGAATGAAATTAATTCAGATCAGACTCAAGAGGTAAATACAGAACTTTATATCCCATATTCTAGGCCTACAAGGCAGAATAAAATGTGAAAATGACTTGATTTAGCTGATAGAAATAGAGAAAAAGAAGTCACTTGAATTAAGAGAACAGAGCTTTTAGATCGTATGAATGTAGCATTACTACATGATTTATTAAGAAGTGAAAATCTTGAAGAAATTTATAATGACGCATTTTCAAAAGTATCCATAAAAGAAATTACTGATGATGATGGAGTAATAACAAAAGTAGCAGAATATAATGGGATTTGAAAATTATCGAATTTTTCTGAAACTGCTAAGGTTTTAAAATCTGCATGATATGATGATGCTAAAGGGTTTTGGTGATTAGATGGTGAAGAAATGTGAGCACTTATGTTAACTATAAGAGATCAGATTAGGACTCAAAAAAATATTCCAACTATGTCTGCTGTAGGAAAAATGAAAATTCTTTTTGATTTTGATGGAGATACACATTTGGAAAGTGACTCAAAAGAAATTGATGGAATGAATTATGTATCAGAAAAACAAATTACACGTGATACTTTTAAATGAATCACATCAAATGGATACAATATATTGTTAGAAAACCTTGGTCTTCCAAATATTGAGACTGAAATGGCTCAAAACTTGTTTACTGCAAGAGAAAAATTCCATAGAGAACTTGGTACTATGTTTGAAAGAGGATATAAATTAGGTGAACTACTTGTTGAAGGATGAGTACAACGTGCGACTGAAATGATGTATGGGAAAGAGAATGAAAAAGCGGAAGCGATTTCTAAAATTGTAGAAGAAAAGTTAATTCCTAGATTAGAGGCAGAAGCAGGGCAAGAATTAACTCCAGAAGAAAGAAAGCAAATAAAATTATTGGCTATTGGTGTTATGACATGAGGAGTGACATGAGTAGGCGCATCTTTTGATATCAAAGACTATGTAAAAGTAGTAGATAGTCTTCAAGTCGGACTCTTTAATGGTGTTCCATGAGTTGGTATATCAAAAAAGCTATGGGAAAAAAATGGTTTTGAGTTTACAGGATCAGTAGTAAATTTTTATATCCCAGTATTAACAGCTCAATATCACGATGAACCTTCATTAGAAAAAGTAAAACAAACATTTGAAGAAGAATTTGAAGGTGATTGGACTATCTCACCGTCTATTTCTATAACAGTAGGGGCTTACCTTCCTTCAATAGCGTTTACTTATGAGAATAAAGATACATCAAAAGGTATTGATAAAAGAGTAGATAACATGTGAGATGTATTAGATAAAATGTTTAAAGATATACAAGAATGAAAATCTTTTGATGATATCTCATATATTGAATCTAAATGAAAAGAAGAAAATAGTATTTATAATAAGATGAAAGATACATATGATACATATGGAGCATCTTTAACAGAAGAACAACAAGTGTTATTCATGAGAGACTTAAAACAAGGAGGTTTGAATTATTATAAAATGGGTTTATATAATAATGCTTCAAAATCTAATTTTGATATCAACGCTTTCTGAATCTGAAGATGATTAGGAGATTTTAATCCACTTACATTTATTTATGTTGGTTGAGAAAATTTAAGTTTAGATTGGAAAAAAGTTATTCACTCAATTGATAGAGAAAGAGAAGTAACTACTACTCGTATTGCTTTGGAAAAAATCTGAGCAGAAGTAGTTGAATACAAAGGATTTAAAGTACTTGCTATACCAAATGGTTCAGAATATGCCATTTCATCGGATGAAAATATTATCCAAGCAGAGTACGATAAAGGAAACGATATGTTATATATCACGGGTGATATTAGAAACATTTCAGTTGCAGAGTATTCTATGGCACATTGAGCTCAAAAAACTATTGTAGTTTGAAAATGAGTTACCAATGAAAAAGGAATGCTTCTTGATACAACTGAAAACTTAGTATCTATTGATTCAAATTTATGATTCAATATTGATTATAGTGCAGAATCTTTAGAAAAAACTGAAATTGCAAGAGATCATTTATTTACCATTATTGACTCATGAACATTGAAAGATCCAAAAACTCCAGGTATGATGGCTCTTCAAAAAGCTATCTTCAATTATAAAAGAACATGAACTCCAACAATATCTGAATCATGGGATAAATTTATAAAAGTATTTAATGATCCTGAAATGAAGTCATATGCATCATGAGAGAAAGAAAATGCTCTGAAAGGTTTATTGCTATATATACAAAACACAGATATTACAAATGAAGATAAAGTTCTTATTCTTCAATCAGTTTCATCAAACTTAATGAAGAAAAAAGCATTAAAAATAAAGGGGACAAAAGTTATGATTGAATGAGGAGAATCAACCTTAATGGAATATGATACAAATAATAATAGGTCAGATTTCTTTGATCCAATATTTGAAAGAGAGTTATCTGATATTGCGGCAGATATTAAAGGTGCGAGAACTGAATATTTGAAGGCAAATGGAGATAAAAGAGAATATACATTTACTTCAATAGCAGAATGAGATATTGCATTTACGGGAGTATTTTCAAAAAGATGAGACTGAGAGGATAATGTAAATGGTTTAATGCCATATACATGAGTATATAAGGTTGCTTCATTTGAATGAGGAGTTGATATGGTGCCAATTGAAGGGAAATCAATAAATATTATTGATGCTCTTCCAACAGGATATTTAGAAAATGTAAAAACAATTTTAGAAGAAATTACATGACAAAGTTTTAGATCAGATAATGTTGATGATCCTTTTGAGAAAGTAAAAATTGCATTAAAAAGTAAGGATACTCCAATTAAATTTGAATATGACCTTTTCTTTGCTAAAATGTCAGAGTGTTTGAATGATGCTGTTATTATGAAAAACCTTAAAATGACTGTAGGTGATAATAAAGTTACTCTCTGAGCATCTTCTACAAGTGAAGTCTATACTCCAGAGTACGCTGCACAAAAGTGGGCACTTTGATTTACTGAAAATAAAAAAGATGATGGTAATGGTGATGATGACACAAGAACTCCTCCTCCTGGAGGAAATACAACTGAATGATGAGGGTGATCTGGGAATGTCTGAGGTGGTGAAGTTGGAGGAGGAGGTTTCTAATATTTAATTAATACATTAAAATATAATAAAATAATATGTGAAAAAATTGATTACATATACCAATCTTAGTTTTTCTGGCTTGCCTTCTTTTGTTTGTTTGAGCTTATTATTTAAGTTGAGAAAAGGAAGTTAGAGAGGTTAATATGGATAACGCCGAAGAGAGTTCAATCGAACATGAGGACCTCTTAAAAAAGGAAATAATTGCTCCTGATTTCTAATAGATACCTTTAAATAAAAGAATTGACTTCAATTTTGTAATAAGTATAATATTACAATAACTTAATCATAATTAGTTTTTATGAAATATATTAAAACAGCTATTATAGCAATATTCTTATTTGTGTCACCTTCCCAGGTGGCCTTTTGAGCATGATGAATAGAAATGGAAAGTTGTTCTTCAGGTGTATATAGCGCTTTTTATCCAAGTTCTTGTTCAGTATGTTGATTTGGGACTCAAAGACTTTACGAATGAGAAGATACAGATTTCTGGGACTTTTATAATAGTACAGATTCAAATGAAGAAATATTTGCATCATCAAGTAATGCAAGTGTTACCGATTTTTGATGATATTTAAATGATGAAAGTCTTTCATGATTATGACTGAGATCAACTTGGACACCAGTTAACTTGAGCCATAATTCAGCAGTAATATTTTTCGTAGATAACTTAAGGCTCACATCAAGACCACCTGATGTGAATACACCAGTATGAAGAATTGATTATTTTTTGAGGTGAGCTCCAGTAGTATCAAATTGAAATTTCTCATTTACTTGAGAAAGAGGATATCGTGAATGAACGGAAAGCTTAGTGAATTGAGAGTATGTACTTGATGCGCCTAATTTTATAGTTGACCCTGATCCAGTAAGTCAAAAAAGTATAAATACATCGGATATATTTGAACATAATGAATGTTATGTTATGTTACCAGCTTGGTGTTGAGATGGGTTAGTTACAAATTGAGAAACATGTGATCCACTAGATCCAGCAACAAGTGCTTGATGTAACCCACTTACCTGCCAACCATTCCCTACATTTGTACCGTTTATGGCAGTAGATATTGTCGATGACAATGCTGACGATTTAGATGGGGTACAATGAGATGATACTCAAACTGTAAATGTTGGTTCTGGATCAACTTTTAGAGTTACATTAACAAATGCTTGAACAGACGCTTTAGAAAATATAACTCTCCTAGATATAGTAGCTCCAGAGTGTGCATGATCTGCAACTCTGACTGGTACAACGTTTACTTGACCATCTACATGGACAAATCTTTCAGCTACCTGAGTTATTAATGGATCTTTATTACCATTAATATGAAGCCTGAGTTATAATTGTAACTTGGATAATATATCAGTAGATATCACAAATACGATAACTGCAGCTTGATTATGAGTGAATAGTAGTCTGATTACATGAGCACTTCCTGATACAACTCTCGTTGTTGCTTGAACTGGAAGCACGAATTTATGTTGAAATGGAATTATCGAAACACCAGAAGTATGTGATTTTGCCGATCCAACACAAACAGCTTGGGGAACAAGTGGATGTACAGCCACCTGTCAACCAGATAATGGATGAGGATGAGGTGGAACTTGACCACAATGTAGAGCTATAGATGCATGAACATATGATAGTACGACGAATATACGTAGTGGAATAGTATGTACTTGAAATAGTGATGTAAATTCTATTAGACTTGATTGTTGAAATGGAACAAACCTATACGGGTCTGGATCAACGGCTACATTCTCTTGTGATTATAGTGGGAATGCAAATCCAGATGAGATTAAACCAATTTGTTATGTAGCATGAAGTACTTGATTAACAAATCCTAATTCATCTTCATGGTCAACTCGTCTTGCTTGTACACCAGGAAGACCAAATGGTGGCTGAGGAGGAGGTTGAGGCTGAGGAGGTTTTTCAAAAACATGTTGAGATGGAGTGGTTCAAAGACCAAATGATTCTTGATTCAATGAACAATGTGATACTACTCAAACTTGGTGTAGTGCTACATGTAAAGCACTTGTAACAACACAACCTTTTGGAGGAGTAGTGAAAATGTTACCAGGGAATGATTATGTTATTATTGGAGATGGAATGAATCCATATGAGGCTCATACTTTGAGTTACCCATATATTGAAAATTTATCAGAAGACCCAAATACGGATATAGCATTTGATGAAATTTGTGTATATAATACATCAGGGTCATCACTTTCAGGAGATGGAACTCAATGTGAACCTATGGGAGTAATCTATCCATGAGAAAAAGCATATTTTGGAAGAACTCCAGATTATAGGTGAAATACTTCTGGTATAACATCTGGTAATATAGGAGAAAATGTTTTAAGGTATTCTGTTAAAAATGATGGAACAGACTATCCGGATGCATTCTTTTCAACGGAGTTAAAAGTAAGAGTTTCAAAACCTTCTATTGCAACGGTATGAGGATGAACGAGTTTCTTAAACAATACATCTGCAGTAAAAACTCAAGATATTGCAAAATGAGAACATAAAGATGCAAATAAGAACTTTGTATGAGCATGAGTTTGAGAAAATGGCTTGAGTTATACAAAAGATGTTTCAGACACTGCCTCAGTAAATAAAATATGAGAAGAATGAAGTGTATATAATAATACACTGAATGGATCAATAAATGATCTATGATCAAATTGATGAACCCGTACAGATATAAATGACTTCGATAATTATAATGGTATAGAAAATGTTTATATCTTAAAGAATTATAACTTTAAGATCGAATCTGACCTATTCTCAAGCATCAATTGACCAAGAACATATGTTATAGAGAATTGAAACCTTATTATTTCTTCTGATATAACTTATTCAGATAATATAGCATTTGTTGTAAAGTGATGAAATATTATTATAGATGAAGAAGTAAGAAGTATTAAAGGAGTCTATATCTCTATTCCAAAATGATCGAGGTGATGAAAGTTTATATGACTATGAACAACAAATAATATATTAAAAGTAGAATGATCATTGTATTGAAATATAGAGAATCTTGTAAGCAAGAGAACCTATATAAATGAAAATGCAAGCTGACAAATTAGTGTATGAACAATTGTAAGTTTTGGTTCGAGTATCTTTAGGAAACCTGCACCACTTACTTGAAAATTTATATGAGAATATTTAGAAGCTGAAAAGATAGCAAAATAAAAAAATGTGGATTTTTCCACATTTTTTTTTATACTCAATTCATATTAAAATTTTATAAGAAACAAATATGAAAATAACAATTTTTTGATTCGCATGAAGTGGAACATCAACGATATGAAAACTTCTTGCAGAACAGATGAATTATAACTTTATGTCGAGTGGAAATATCATGAGATCTTGGGCTGAAGACTTAGGGTTAACTATTTATGATTTTGAAGATACTGTCATAAAAGATGATTCAAATTTTGATTTAAAATTAGATCAAAAAGTAGCAAATTATTGAAAAGATAATAGTGATTTTATTTTTGAAAGCCGTTTGGCTTGGCATTTTATACCAGATTCAATTAAAATTTTTTTAAAGTGTAATACAGATGAAAGGTATAGAAGAATACATAAAAGAGAAAAATGATCTCATGAAGATATCATATCAAAAAATGAAAAAAGAGAATCAGATCTTGTGGAGAGATATAATAATGTGTATCCACATATAAACTTTCCACCAGAGGAGACTGATTTTGATATAGTTATTGATGCCACTCATATTACTCCAGAAGAAATAATTACGCTTATTTGAGAAAAAATAAAATGATAAAAATACATATTATATCTATATTTCCTGAAGCTTTTGAATCATACTTTTCTTCGAGTATTATTTGAAGAGCTATAAAAAACTGACTTATGGATCCAGTTTTTTATAAGTTAGGAGACTTCTCGGATAAGAAATTTAAACATGTAGATGATAATGCTTATGGTATGCATGGGCAAGTGATATCTCCAGAACCACTCTCATGAGCTTTAGAGTGAATTTTTTCTCAATTATGACACAGAGTACCAGTTGTATATTTAACTCCTGGATGAGAGCTCTTACAGCAAGAAAAAATAGAAAATTATTATGACACTCTTTGATGAGAATTTATAATAATTTGCTGACACTATGAATGAATTGATCAAAGGATAATAGATTTGTATGTAACACATGAAGTTTCAATTTGAGAATACGTCTTATCAAGCTGAGAATTATCAGCTATGGTTTTTATTGATTCACTTGTGAGAAACATCCCGGGAGTTTTATGAAATAAAGATTCACTGGAGGAAGATAGTTTTTCGAAAAAATTTGATAGACAAAAAGAGTATCCTGTATATACTCGTCCGAGGGAATTTATGTGATTGGAGGTGCCAGAGGTACTTTTTTCTGGAAATCATAAAAAAATTGAAGAATGGAAAAAAAATAATTTAAAATAATATATTAATATGAATGATTTATTAGGGCTCGAATTAGATTTTTGAGAATATACAAAGATATTGTGGGAGGTGATAACTTTTGAAATATTTATCAAGTTTATGATTGTATATTTTTTTATTATTTGGATTGCGATACTTGTTTGGGTAATAAAAGATATTAATAACAGAACAAGTAGTATACTTTTGCAAATCGTTTCTATCCTCATTGTCTTGTTGCTTACCCCTTTTGGAGTATTTATATATTTACTCATTCGTCCTGGGAAAACCCTTTTTGAGAAGTATTACGAAGAAATTGAGGAAAATCTTGATATGATTTCAGAATTTGTAGAAGATAAAACAAAAGATTTAGAGGGAAGACATCATTGCCTACAATGTGAGACTCCAATCAGTCAAGATTTCAAATTTTGTCCAAATTGTAAGGTAAACCTAAAAATAGAGTGTAGAAGTTGTAAAAAAGAAATAATTGATGGATGGAAAATATGTCCATATTGTGGAGAAAAACAAAAGAAAAAACAAAAAAAGAGCGAAAAATAATTTTTCGTTCTTTTTTTGATCTTCCTTTCGTATGAAAGGAAGTGCCCTTCAGGGCGATGGATTATAAAAGTTTTCTTATTTCTTAACTGCAGCTTTTTTTACTTCAAAGAAGCTATCAATAAGTTTTCTATATTTTACTCTTTGTTTGAGTTCTTCATAGTATTTATTTCCTGGAATATAGAGTTCTTCCAATCTTTTTAATACATCTTTAGAACCAAATCTTGTAAGAATAGTTTTAATTTCTTCTTCCATTTCTGTGTCAGAAACTTCAAGTTTTTCAAGTTCAGCAAGTTTGTGAAGAATAAGTTCTCCTTGTAATCTCTTTGTTGCTGTTGGTTTTACATTTGTTTCTTTATATTCTTCTTCTGATAGTTTAAGACTTTCTAAATAGTCAGATACTTTTATATTTTGTTGACCTAAATTTTCTTTTATTTCAGTATATACTTTTTCTATTTGGGTTTTAAGTATTCCATCTCATAGATCAAGTTTTGTTACTTTTAGAAGTGCATCTATAAGTTGTGTTTCTTCTTCCATTCTTGCATTTGATTCTTTCGTATCAGTGATTTCTTCTTTGATAAGTTTTTTAAATCCATCAAGGTCAAGTTTTTGTCCTCTGAGTTGTTCTATAAATTCAGGAGTAAATTCTGGTTTTACTGCTTTTTCAAGTTTATTTATTGTTACTTTGAATTTTGTTTCTTTTCCTTTAAATGCATCGTTATGATAGTCTTTCGGAAATACTACATCAAGCTCTAATGAATCTCATAATTGAGCTCATACCATGTCTTCTTCAAAACCAGGAACCAGTACATTTGATCCAAGTACAATTGGGTAATCTTTCATAGATGTTGATTCAAGGGAAACTCCATTTTCAAACCCTTCAGTATCAATGGTAACTTTATCACCCATTTTTACTTTTGATTTCTTATCTGTTACTTCTTCAAATTTTGTAAATTTTGTTTCTATTTCTTCTAAAGATTTTTTTACTTCAGCAGCACTTACAGAAATAGCTTTTTTAGTAAGTTTGATTTTTTTGTATTTTGCATCAATTTCAATTTCTGGAAGTACTTCTATATGAACTCTGATTTTAAGAGGGCTTTCTGAAATAATTTCTTTTATTTCTGCTTGAGCAACAGGAACAACTTTTTCATTTCTGAGAGCTTCTCTATACATATTATCAATAGCAAAATCTATAGTTATTTTACTAATATAATCTTCTCCATATTGTCTAACTATGATATTTTCAGGTATTTTTGCTCCTTTTCTAAAACCCTTTATGTCAGCATTTTTTTCAATATGAGCTATTGCTTTTTTTCTATACTTCGCAATGTTTTTTGCATCTTCTTCTATGATGAGCTCCACTATTGATTTTGGAAGTAAATTTTTTTCTATTTTCATATAAATAATTATAAATTAATAAATTGGGCCAGATTATATATAAAAAACAGGAAATATCAATTTTTAATTCCGTAATTTGAGCTAAAAGGAAAAAACTGTATTATAAATTTCTATTATAAATTCATTCTCAGTTATATCTCAATAAATCAAGATATAAGAATTTTATTCAGACTAACTTTTCGGAGTTTTAGATGATTCAAGGAATCCTTCCTTAAGGAGTTCTTTCTTACGTGCACGAAAGTCTTGTTGTACCATTCAACACAACTCTGAACGTCATACTTTTATTATATCAGCTGGAGTAAAATTTTTACTTATCATTAATAATATGATTTTATCCATACTATCTGGTTTCATTCAAATTCATATAAGAGTATCGTATTGTTCTGGAAACAAGACTATTTGAGCAAAGGGCATTGTCACTAAACGAGCTCATAGTTCTTTTATCTCATCTGGAGTATACTCTCTTACAATCATAGTAAAATCTCCAATTGCCAAAGGTTTCTGGATGTTACATAAAGTTGATATTTTAGACAGATCCATTCATTCCTCCATCAAATTTTCCACTCCAATTGCCATAAGGTTTTCTTTCGATTTTGACATAGCTTTTTCAATGTGTCTCACTTTATCATATGAAATTTTTGATAGATAAGTTTGCCACTCCAGTCATAATTCATCATATACTTTTTTTCATAATATAATTTCTGATATTGACATAGTAGCGAGTTTCACAAATCATTTTTTTTCTATTTCTTTATTTGAGATATTAGAAAAAATTAATTGTACTCTCTCAGCAGTAACATTTGGATGGTGAAAAAAATCTTCTCATGCAGCTTCTATGTCTTCAATCTCTAAATTAGAAAGAAAATATTCTTCTCAGAGCGCAATAAAAAGATCACGGGGAAATGTTTCACGTGCAAAAGTGAGTTGTCCCTGTTTAGGATCTAAAATATCATTACAAGCGCTGGAATACTCTTGAGTGAGAATTGGGTCCCAAGTTCCTGATTCAGACTGCGTAGAGTCCATACTTCAAGGAGTATTTATTGGCGTAGTTGACAAATGTAAAGATTTATAGTATAAGTTGTACTATAATACAATAAATAGTGGCGAAAGTCAAATTATGATTTCTCTGTAATTTATTTAATAAGTTCACATTTCATAATCATAATTATCGGTATCAAAATTGTATTTATAGATGATTCCATAGTCAGAATATTGTTGAAAATCACGAGGAAGGAAGTTTATATATCAGTCATCAAATAGTCATTGAGCTGTAAGGGCAGGTCTTCATTCATGGTCTGTCTCGAATATTTCATTTGCTTTTTCTATGTATGCTAAATTCAGTTCTCTTACAGCTTTATTTACATAATTGCTACATTTTGTGTCTGATAAATTAACTATTTCATCTTCTTCGAGAAACTTACCAAATGCTTGTTCCCTTGTCTCTCAAATAAATTTAATTAACTTTCCATCAAGAGGGATTTGTTGTGTTGTAAATACCTGTGATCAAATATTTTCAAGTTGTCATGCAAAAATTGAACATACTTCATCTTCAATTTCAACATATTTTGCAATATTTAAAAACATGTAAAATGATTTTTCTCTATTTCATCATTTCCCTTGCATTATTGCTGCCATAATTTTTGCTCAACCAATAGCTTCTTCATTCGCACTTGCTATTTTATAATAGAGAGAGGCTGTTTCAGGATCGTTATTATAAAAGTAGTATATGTAGGCAAGATAATATGGGAGGGTATATATTTTACATGGATTTTTATACGCATCTTCACGTAATTTATCTAAATTATCTTCTCATTTTATGAGTTTTATTTTTTCAGGGTCACAAAAATTCTTGACTCATTTAAGTCAGAGAGTAATTCCTTGATTTATATATTTTTGTTGTTCATCTTCGCTTAATTCCTCGTAACGTTCATTATAACTAGGGAGAAGCAGTTGTCAGATTATATAAGGATGTTCAAAATAAGGATTTAATTCTGTTATAAGATCTAGAATAATAAAAAGAAATTCTTTGTAATCAGATGAGAGCGCATTTCAACCTATATATTGTATTGTTTCAAGCCAGTATAAATCTGCTCTTAAATTTTTAAATCAAAAAGATGTCTGAAGTGCGAGTTCTTTTGTTGGAAGACTATCTGGGTGTTGAATTAAATTTTCTTTAATTTCTTTATGTTTTTTGTAATTTAATTCATTTATTTCATAAAAACTTCATAAAATGACTATTATGAGTGGGAGAAGTAAAATTTTTTTCATTTTTTTCATTATATTTAAATATCATCTCAGTCTATATCTATACTGAGTTTTGCCCCTGGTTTACATATATATAACCTCCTTTCTTTATCTTCTCCAATACTCTTAGTAAAAAGAGAATCATCATTATGTTCTGAAACAAATGAATGTATTTTTTTTCTGTCATATGCTGAGTAGTATGGGAGCATAATATCTTTCCCTGTATTCTTAACTTCTTCTATTTTTGTTTTTATAAATTGAAATAATTTGTCATCTTTCGCTTGTCTATAATCATTAATCTCTAAATCGATTTTTACTTTTGAGTTATTTCTTTTTGAGATAAGGAGTCGTAATAGGTTTTGTATAGCATCGAGGTTTTTTCAATGAGGTCATATGAGTAAACCTGATTCTTCAGACTGTATTTTTATTAAAAAAATACCAATCTTTTCTTCTTCAATTTCAAGAGAATCGATTTTTATATTGAGATTATTAAAAAAAATTTGAGAAAAATCTTTTATTGTATTCAACATAGCTGTACCGTTTATATTGTAAGTTTTATTGAGATTACCAAGAAATATGTTTTTTACAAGTTTTTATATTTTTTTGACTTTTTGCAAAAAAAATATATCTTATGTCAAATATTTTCTTTATTTATTGAGTAACATAACTAGATGGCAGACAAAAAAATTGTTGACGATTATTATTCAACTGTGGCTTCTTGAGAAGGAAGTGACAGTTCTTCAGAGTGAGAAAAAAAAATAAAAATTAAACCAAAGAGGAAAATTGTAATAAAAAAACCTACAGAGAAAGCTCCTATTTCGGATAAAGAAATAATAACTGTAGATAAATGAGAAAAAAAAGAACTCAAAAAACCTTTTATAAAAAAGGCATATTCTTCAAAAAATGTAGTTCAAACAATGACGGTTGTTAAGAGAGAACCTATTAAAGTTGTAAGAAGATCGGAAAGAAAACCAACAGAGAATAAACCTTATGAAAAAAAGAATACTTCTTCATCTGCAGCTCCATTTAAAACTTCATGAACTTCTCAAAATACTGAAACATGAGAGAAAAAGAATGATTTTAAATGAAATAAATTTAAAAAAACTCATTTCAAGGCAGGTAAAACATGACCAAATGATAAGAAAGAAGAAGGGGATAAAAAATCAACACTCTGAGGTGGTTATAAGAAAACAAGGTGAAGGTTTCAATACTGAAGAGAAAAAGAAGTCACTTTTACAAGATCAAATAAAATAGCAAAAAAGAAAAAAGAAGAAAAAAACATTGATGAAATTACACAAGATTTAGTTGATCGTAAGTGACAAATAGTAACTGTCTCTGATTTTTTAACTTTGAAAGAGTTTTCAGAAAAAATTTGAATCGTTTTGCCGAGACTCATGGCTGAGTTTATGAAAAATGGTATGATGGTAAATATTAATTCAAAAATTGATTTTGATTCTGCTTCTATTGTAGCAGAATCTTTCGAGGTTATTATTGAAAGAGATAATTCAGAATGAGTAAAAGTTGAGGATATACTTGAGTGAAACTTATCTGAATTACTTTCTGAGGATGATGATTCAAAATTAAAACCACGTTCACCTGTTATAAGTATTATGTGACATGTTGATCATGGGAAGACTTCACTTTTAGATTATATTAGAGAATCTAAGGTTACAGCAGGTGAGGCTGGATGAATTACTCAAAGTATATGAGCATATCAAGTAAATCATGGAGATCATAAAATTACATTTTTAGATACTCCTTGACATGAAGCCTTTACAATTATGAGAGCAAGGTGAGCAAAATCTACGGATATTGCTATTTTAGTTGTAGCTGCTGATGAATGAGTAAAACCTCAAACAATAGAAAGTATTAATCATGCAAAAGAAGCAGATATTCCTGTGATAGTTGCTATTAATAAAATGGATAAAGAATGAGCAAATCCTGATCATGTAAAATGACAATTAGCAGAACATTGATTAACTCCAGAAGATTGGGGTGGAGATACTCCAATGGTACCAGTATCAGCGCATACATGATTTTGAATAGATGAACTTCTTGAAATTATTCTTTTGGTAGCAGAAATGAAAGAGTTAAAAGCAAATCCTGATAGAGCATGAATTGCAACAGTGATTGAGGCACACCTTGATCATAAACTATGACCAGTTGCTACGGTTCTTATGAATGCATGAATACTTTCAAAATGAGATAATGTTGTATGTCATGACTCATTCTGAAAAATTAAAATACTGAAGGACTACGCTTCTAAAAATATTAAATCAGTATGACCATCTGAACCAGTGTTGATAGTTTGACTGGATAAGGTTGTAGAAGGATGAGCTATCTTACAAGTTGTTGAATCTCAAGAGTTAGCAAGAAAAAAAGCAACGGAATATAAGAGTATTATCTCAAACAGAAAAAAAGCAGGAGAATCAAGTTTAGATTTATTGATGTCAAAAATTAAAGCTTGAAATTTAAAACAATTAAAGATTGTATTAAAGGCTGATACCAATGGTGCACTTGAGGCTATTAAAGGAGCACTGACAAAATTATCAACTCCAGAAACAACAGTATCAATTATTCATTCATGAGTGTGAACTATTACTGAAGGGGATATCTTGATGAGTGAATGAAGTCAGGCAATTCTTATCTGATTTAATGTTGGATTACTTCCAAATGCAAAATCTCTTATCCAAAGCTCTTGAGTAGAACATCTTAATAGTAATATTATTTATCATATTACAGAGAGAATTGAGAAGATTGTAAGTTGAATGTTAGATCCAAGAGAGGTTGAAATTTCTCTTGGATATGCAAGAGTATGATGAATCTTCTTTACTGATAAAAAATTCATGGTTATTTGATTAAAATTAAAAGAATTTAAAGATGATGGTGAATTAAATAAAATACAAAAATGAGCTAAAGTAAGAGTAATAAGAAAGAAAAAAATGATTTGAACATGAAAAATTGAATCATTAAAACAATGAATGCTAGATGTAAAAGAACTTGAATGACCAATCGAATGTTGAATTAAATTTGTATGAAATCTCAGGATAGAAGAATGAGATGAATTAGAAATATATAAAATTGAAATACATAAATAAAATAAAGCATTTTAATATTAATAAAATGAATTATGTCTATGCTCGATAACATAAAAATACTTGAGAGTTTGAGTCTTCGAGAAAGAAATGACTTAAGCTTATTTTGTCAAAAAAAGTATTTAAAAAAGGGCGAAGTATTATTCTTTGAATGAGAAAGTGCGAGTGCAATGTATATTTTAGCTGATTGATCAATAGAAATCTCTAAAAAACATGATTGAGAAGATGTATTACTTTGAAATGTACATGCAGAAGAAATATTATGAGAAATGGCTTTATTCTGAGAAAACTCAAAAAGAATGGCGACAGCTAAAGCTTTAGAAGATACAATTTTGATTACTATTTTATCGTTTTCTTTAGATGAGATTATTCATAAATACCCTGATTTATTAGAAAAAATCAAGAATATTATTGAGGAGAGAATAGTAAATAATAAGATTACAGAGACAGCCTCGGAGTTATAATTGCAAAGAGCGGAGAGTATTTTATATTAAAAGTAAAAAAGATTTGCATTAATATCATTTATGCATACACTTTTGGCACTTTTCTAATTTTAATTGACCATATATGTCAAATAAACAAGATAAAATTGAGGTAGAGTGAACATTGATTAAAGCTTTACCTGGCCTGGTTTTTGATATTCAATTACCAGAGGAGTTTTGATGATGAATTATTCAATGATATTTAAGTTGAAAAATGAGAAATAATTTTATTAAACTTATTGAATGAGATAAGGTCCTAGTAGAATTAAGTCCATATGACTTAACAAAATGAAGAATCATTTTTAGAAAAAAATAATTTATTTTTTGCTTTTTTAAAGCACCTAATTTTAAGTGAACATGAAAGTAAGAGCATCAGTTAAAAAAATTTGCAATCATTGTCAAACTGTAAAAAGAAGATGAATTGTTAGAGTTATATGTAAAGTTGATCCAAAGCATAAACAAAGACAAGGGTAATTCTTTGAGAACAATGAGTGTTTAGATTAATAATCAATTATATTATATATTAATTATTTAGGAATGGCAAGAATTGCTTGAGTAAATTTACCAAATTGAAAACATGCTGAAATAGCATTAACATATATATATGGTATTGGAAAAACGGTTTCAAATGAAATCTTAGTAAAAGTTTGAATTGAAAAAACAAGAAAAATTGAAACTTTATCAGAAGATGAATTAGATCAAATCAGAGATGAGATTAAATCTGAATTCGTTGTTGAATGAGATCTGAGAAGATTGGTGGTAGGTAATATTAAAAGATTACAAGAAATCAACTGTTATAGAGGACAAAGACATAGAAAGAGACTTCCTGTAAGAGGACAAAGTACAAAAACAAATGCAAAAACAAGAAAATGAAAATCTACAGCTGTAGCTGGAAAAAAGAAATAATATTTATACTTTAAATACTATAATAAATTATGGCTAATACTGTAAAAAAAAGTAAAAAAACGAGGAACGTTATTCCTCACTGACAAGTACATATTCAAGCATCATTTAATAATACTATTATAAGTGTTACAGATGAAAAAGGGAATGTTCTTACTTGGGCTACAGGTGGAAGCGCTTGATTTAAGTGAGCAAGAGAATCAACTCCTTACGCTGCTCAAATTACTGCTGAACAAGCTGTAAAAAAAGCTAAAACTCTTCATTCTATTGAATCAGTTGATGTATATGTAAAATGAATTGGTATTGGAAGAGAACAGGCAATTAGAGGTATTATATCTGGAGGTGTTGAATTAAAATCAATCTTTGATATTACTCCAATTCCACATAACGGATGTAGAAAAAAGAAAGTAAGAAAACTTTAATATTATATATAAATTGCAATTGATGTTTCATTTGTAATTATAAGCTATTAATTATTAACTATTAAGTAAGACATGAGGTATACTTGACCAAAGAAAAAACTTTGTAGAAGAGAGGGTGTCAACCTATTTGGTACGGAAAAATATGACCTAACTAAATGAAAGAGAGGGCCACTAAGAAGTAGAAAAACGAGTGAATACGGTTCTCAATTGAGAAAAAAACAATTAGCGAAAAGAATGTTTGGTTTATCTGAAAAACAATTTGCTTCTTATTTTACAAAAGCTCAAAAATCTAAAGCAGAGGGAACAACATGAGAAAAAATGTTGAGACTATTAGAATTAAGATTAGATAATGTTGTTTATAGGGCAAATTTTGCTAGAACAAGAATCCAATCAAGACAATTTGTTTCACATGCACATTTTACTGTTAATGGAGTTAAGGTTGATGTTCCTTCAATTTCTGTGAAAATATGAGATGTTATTGCTCTGAGAGATAAATTAAAAGAAAGTCCTTTATATAAAACTCTATTAGAAGAGTTAGAAGAATTTTCAAAACAAAATAAAGGAAAGGTTTCTTCTTGTAAGTGGATCGATGTTGATTCAAAAAAACTTACAATTACGATCAAGTCTCTCCCTACATTGGAAGATTTTGAACAAATAATTGATATTCAAAAAATAGTAGAATTCTACTCTAAATAATTTTAATTATTTTCATAATCAAAAACAAATATGCATATTATTCATAATACAATAGGGGTTCCTAAAATAACTCAAAAAGACGGAGATAATAATTCATCTTTATTTGCAGTTGGCCCATTACCAAAATGATACGGTGTTACATTAGGAAATTCACTCAGAAGAATACTTCTTTCTTCTATACCGGGAACAAAAGTTACAGGAATAAAAGTTTCATGAGTAAATCATGAATATTCTACACTTCCTTGAATAAAAGATAGCATCATTGATATCATACTAAACTTAAAAGATTTAGTATTAGAAAAAGAAGAAATTTGAGTTGTTTGGTTAAAACTTTCAAAATCAAAATCTGGAAAAGTAACGGCTGCTGATATAAAAGCACCTGCTTGAGTAGAAATCTTAAATAAAGATCTCTACATAACAGAAATTGATAAAGATGGGTTGGAATTAAATATTGATATAAGAGTTGAAAAAGGAGTTGGATATCTAACGGTTGAAGAACTTAAAGAAAAAGAAGAAGATGTTGAAGTGTTACTTGTTGATACAAACTTTTCTCCAGTATTAAATGTAAAATATAGTATTGAGCATGCAAGATTCTGAGACATAACGAACCTTGATTCTCTTGAGATGGAAGTAATTACAAATGGAGCAATATCTTCAGTTGAAGCATTACAGTTCTCAGGAAATATGCTTACTTCATATTTTTCAATCTTTAATGAAGAATCACTTCAAGTTGAAGGGCAATTCATTAGTGATGTAAAAGACCTTATAAATAAAGAAAAAGAAGAAGTACAAGAAGAATTAGAAAAAGAAACATATACTCCGATTGAAATAATGTGATTATCTCCACGTACATTAAATGCATTAATAAATGGGAATATACTTTCTATAGAACAATTAACAAAATGTACTGAGACAAAGCTTTCTTCTATCAAATGATTTGGTAAAAAAGCTATGACTGAAATTAGAAATTCTCTTGCAGAAAGAGATTTAAAACTTTTAGGAGACGACTAATATTAAATATTTATTTTTTAATAAAGTAAAATGAGACATAGAGTCAGAAAACATCTAAAATTTAGCAACAAAAGTTTTGCTCATAGAAAATCTATGGAAAGAAATTTGTTAACTTCATTTTTCATGCATAAGTCTATAAAAACTACTGAAAAAAAGGCTAAATTCATTGTTCCAATGATTGATAAGCTTATTAACACAGTAAACACTAAAGATGAAATGAATGCAATAAGATATGTTATGACATACTTATTCACAAAAGAATCTTCTTTAGAATTATTTACAAATATAGCACCAAAATATAAAGGAAATAGAACATCTGGTTTTACTAGAATCAGAGCTATCAAACATAGAGATGGAGATAGTGCAAAGATAGTTTTACTAGAATTAGTTTAATTTTTAAAGTTGAAGAGAGAGATGAAAACTTTTACACCCGCACAAATAGAAGGTGGTGATAGAAAATGGTATGTAATTGATGCAACTGGACTCACTTTAGGAAGACTTGCTACACAGTTAGCTGTTATCCTTAAAGGGAAAAACAAAGCATCATATGCACCTCACTTAGATAATGGTGACTATGTAGTTGTTACAAATTGTGATAAATTTAAAGTTACATGAAAAAAAATGACTGATAAAATGTATCATAGTCATACTGGTTATCTTGGTGGACTAAAAGAAATTTCTTTAGAAGATCTTTTAGTTAAAAAACCACAAAAAGCATTAGAATTTGCAGTAAGTGGCATGTTACCAAAAAACAAATTAAGAAGACATATGATTTCAAGATTGAAATTATTTACTTGAGACGAGCATACATTTGGAGCTCAAAAACCTGAACTTATAAAATAATAACTTTTTATTTATGGCTAATAAATATACCTATACACTTGGGAAAAGAAAAACTGCTTCAGCTCAAATCAAGTTATTTGAATGAAAAGGTGAAGACATGATAAATGGTAAAAAAATTGCTGACTACGTAAGTAGAGCAGATTTATTTGATACTATTTATACACCATTGAAACTAACGAAATTAAAAGATAAAGTTTATTTTGAAGTTTCTATCGCTGGATCTGGAGAATCAGCTCAAGCTGAGGCTATCAGACATGGTCTTTCTAGAGCTATTGCTTCTAAAGATGATTCTATGAAAGCTATTTTAAAAGCTGCTGGTCTATTGACGAGAGATGCAAGAAAAGTAGAAAGAAAGAAACCGGGAAGACATAAAGCGAGAAAAGGTATGCAATGGTCAAAAAGATAATATCTTTTTATATCTTCAATTATATACTACGAATTACGTATAGTTGAGGATACTAAACTACTATCAGTAATTCATAATTGTTAATTAATAATTTTAAATTATGCCTACTATTAATCAATTAGTAAAGAGATCGAGAAAAACTCCTGCAAAAAAGAGTAAATCTCCTGCTTTACAAGTGATAAAAAACTCAATTAGATGAAAATTCGTTGAGATGCCTGGAGGATGTCCTCAAAAAAGAGGTGTATGTGTAAAAGTTACTACTATGACACCTAAAAAACCTAACTCTGCCCTAAGAAAAGTTGCAAGAGTAAGACTTACAAACTGATTTGAAGTAAATGCTTACATCGGTGGTGAAGGTCATAACTTACAGGAGCATTCAGTTGTTGCTATAAGATGAGGAAGAGCAAAAGATCTTCCATGAGTAAGATATCATGTTGTTAGATGAGTACTTGATTGTGAAGGTGTTCAATGAAGAAATCAATGAAGAAGTCTTTATGGTACAAAAAAACCTAAGTAGTCAACTCTCTACATGAAGATAACAGATAAGTAGAATATTATTTTACTTTTCCTTATATCAAAAATTTTGGAGTAAGTCTAACAATTACTGAAAAATTTAACCAAAATTTTTGATTCCCATTTATAATTGTTTAAACATATAAAAATGCTAGAAAAATTTATAAACTATATTATGCTAGATGGTAAAAAATCATTAGCTATTAGAATACTTGACGATACTTTTGCTGAAATTAAAGCAAAAGGACAAAAAGACCCAAAAGGTGTTTTTGATAAAGCATTAGAAAACATAATGCCAAAAATCGAAGTAAGACCAAAGAGAGTATGAGGATCAATTTTCCAAGTACCACAAGAAGTAAATCAAAAAAGACAATTATTTTTAGCATCTAAATGGATTATAGATTCAGCAAGATCTAAAAAATGAGCTAATTTCTCTAAATTTTTGGCAAACGAATTAATTGAAGCTGCAAACGAAACAGGGAATGCTTTTAAGAAGAAACTTGATGTATACAAGATGGCTGAAGCGAACAAAGCTTTTGCTAGATTTGCAAATAAGAAAAGAAAAAAATAGAAAAAACTTTAATTAATTAATTTATCTAAAAATGGCTCATAAGAAAGCTCAATGATCTACGAGTAATGGTAGAGATAGTAATGCCAAAAGACTTGGTGTAAAATTATTTTGAGGACAAAAAGCTATCGCAGGAAATATTATCCTAAGACAAAAAGGAAATAAATACTGGGGTGCTGAATGAACTACTACTGGTTCTGATTTTACAATTCATGCAAATACTGAAGGGACTGTAAAATTTTTCAAAAAGAAAAGAAAAAACTTTGCTGGAAATACTTTCCTAGATACTTATGTTTCTATTATATAATTATAGAAATAAAAAAAGAGAGGCCTTATCGTAAGATAAGCCTCTCTTTTTGATTTGTTAATACGAACACTCAATCATTTGACATCAGAAAAGAATTCTTATACTTTAATAACGTTCAGATAAAAAGGAGATTAACATGAACAATATAAAAGATCGACATAAGGTTCTTCAAGAACAATTATATCTAGTTGAAATTGGTTTGCGATCAAATAAAACACGAATTTTAGAACTTGAAGATCGTATTAAAAGAACTCGAGAATTAAATGATGATGATGAGGGCAGAATAAATGGATATTTATCCCGAATTGAAGAATTAAAACTTTCATATAAATCTTATCAGGTTGATTCTTTAATTTATACTTGTAAACTTACATTAATGCATATTTTTATACCCCTCATTTGGAATGAGGCGTGGTTTAAAAAATGATATATATAGGATAAAAAAAGAGCATATAAAATTGCTCTTTTTTTTATGAGAATGAATTTATTATTTCACTATCTCTCCAGGCATAGTATAACTCCCATTCTCAATCACTCTTCCAGGCATTGTAGATGTATTAATTCCTGTTTTAACATTATCTCAGATGATAGCTCATAGCTTTCTCATTCAGGTATCTGTTAACTCTCATTTAACAGGTACTTTTATATTTTTATTATCATGTCTGAGGTTTGCTGATGAAAACCCTCATCAGATATTTACATTATTTCAAATAATAGAATCTCATATGTAACTGAGGTGCGCAGCATTTGTATTATCTCAAAAGCTTGAATTTTTTACTTCTACGGCATTTCAAATTTTACAGTTATCTCATATAACTGTTGATCATCTTAGGTATGTATTCGGACCAATTTGAGCCCCTTTTCCTATATATACATTTCATTCAATATATGTTCCACTTTTTAAAAGAGCTCCTTCTTCAAGAATTATATTTCATTTGATAGTTACTCATTCTTCAATAGTTCATCAAATTTGAGATTCTGTCAGCTTATCTAAGAAGTGTTTATTTGCTGTTAAGATATCCCATGGATATCATATATCTATAAATGCTCACTTTATTTCAATCGCTTTAAATGGGAATCTTTTTACATATTCATTTACAGCATCTGTAAGTTCGTATTCTCATCTTTTTGAAAGAGGAATATTATATATAATATCAAGTATTTTAGAATTCATTTTAAAACCTCATATATTAGCAAGGTTTCCAATATATGAGTCAGGCTTTTCAACTATTTCAGAAATGTTATTATCTGTATCAATCTTAAAAATTCCATATTTTGAAGGATCTTCTACTTTTTTTGCGAGTACTCAGTACCCATTTAAATGAATGATTTTTTCTAAATCATTTTTTTCTATAATACTATCTCCATAGATTATGAGTACATCTAAATCTGATTTTATTCCTCTAATCGCTGCTCATGTTCATTTTTCATAGCCTTGTTTTTTATATGTAATTTTAGTTCACTTATAGTTATCTCAAAAATACTTTTTTATAAGTTCTGCTTTATATTTTATTACTATAATAATCTCATTTACATGGGAATAAATATGTTCTAAATTATGTTCAATGATTGTTTTTCCCATAATTTTAATGAGAGGTTTTGGTATTGTATTTGTGAATGGCCTTAAACGTGATCATTCTCAGGCTGCTAATATGATTGCTTTCATAAATTTATATTAATAGAGTAACTTTGAGTTTATTTTAAAAGTATTTTTTTTATTTGCAACCTGTTCCGACTTTTTCCTCCTTTTTTCTTGATTATGGAGAGAAAATCTGTATATTTATTACATATTTTATTTTGTATTAAATTTTTCTAAAATATGTCTGAGAACGAGAACCTAAATGAAGAAAATAATGAAAATGAAGGGCAAGTTGATATGTGAATAGATAGATGAATTGTTTATAGTTGAGATGAAGATAAAAGTATTCAAACTGAAATGGAATCATGTTATCTTGAATATGCGATGAGTGTAATTGTTTCAAGAGCATTACCAGATGTACGTGATGGTATGAAACCAGTTCATAGAAGAATTTTATATTCTATGCATGAACAAGGTTTAAGATCAAGTGCAAAATTTAGAAAATCAGCAACGGTTGTCTGACATGTACTTTGAAGTTATCATCCTCATGGTGATAGTTCAGTATATGAAGCGATGGTAAGAATGGCTCAAGATTTTAGTCTGAGATATCCACTTGTACATGGTCAGGGGAATTTCTGATCAATGGATGGTGATAATGCTGCAGCATATAGATATACAGAAGCAAAAATGACAAAACTGGCTGAGTATACTATGGCAGACATAGAAAAAGAAACCGTTGATTTTAGAGATAACTTTGATACAACAAAACAAGAACCTACAGTACTACCTACACGTGTTCCGAATCTCCTTATGAACTGAGTAATGGGTATTGCCGTTGGTATGGCAACAAATATGCCTCCTCATAACCTTACAGAGCTTATAACAGCTATAGAATTTTTACTCAAAGTTCCACAAGTTGAAGAAGTGACTGTAGAGGATTTAATGGAATACATTAAATGACCAGACTTTCCAACAGGTTGAATAGTATATGATAAAGAAGCAATTTTAACTGCATATTCTACATGAAGAGGATCAGTTGTTATCAGGTGAGTAGCAAATATTGAAGAATGAAAAAAAGGAAGAAATATTATTAATATTTCTGAGATTCCTTATTGATTAAATAAAGCAAGCCTCGTTGAAAAAATTGCTGATTTAGTAAGAGATAAAAAAATTGTATGAATCAGTGATATTAGAGATGAATCAAATAAAGACTCTGTGAGAGTAATTATTGAATTAAAAAAAGATGCTTTCCCAAAGAAAATACTCAATCAACTCTATAAATTATCTCAGCTTCAAACAAGCTTTGGATATAATATGATTTGACTTGGGGATAGAGGAACTCAACCAAGACTCTATAATTTAAAAGAGTTATTACTTGAGTTTATTGGTCATAGAAAAGAGGTTGTAATAAGAAGGACAAGCTATGAACTTAAAATAGCAGAAGCAAGAGCTCATATTTTGGAGGGATTAAAAAAAGCTTTAGATCATATTGATGAGATTATTAAACTTATTAAATCTTCGAGTACAAAAGATGAAGCAAGAATCAATTTAATGAATGACTTCTCTTTTTCTCAAATTCAAGCAGATGCAATTTTAGAAATGAAATTGAACAAACTTGCATGACTTGAGAGAAAAAAATTAGAAGATGAATTAGAAGAAAAGCATAATCTTATTACAGATCTTAAAGATATTTTAGATAAACCTGAAAGAGTAATTGAAATTATTATTGAAGAACTAGATTATGTAAAAGATAATTTTGGTGATGAAAGAAGAACTCTTGTGAATGCATGAAAAGTAGGTGAATTTAATCCAAAAGATACAATTCCAAATGAAGATATTATGGTAGTATTATCAAAGAATAGTTATATCAAAAGGTTAAAATGAGATACATTTAGAACGCAAAGAAGAGGTGGAAAATGAGTAGCAACAGGAACAAAAGAAGATGATGAAATCAAATTCATAATTCCAACTCAAAATCATAGTGATTTGCTCTTTTTTACTTCAAAATGAAGAGTATTTACACTTCCTGCATATGAGATTCCAGAAACAAATAGAACGGCAAAAGGTCAACCAATTATCAACTTGTTATCACTTCAAAAAGATGAAGAAGTTGCAGCAATTCTAGATATTACAAAAGAGGTAAATAAACATTTATTCTTTGTAACAAAGAATTGAGTTGTGAAGAAGCTTGATATGTCTGAAGTAAAAAACATTAGAGCAAATGGCCTCAAAGTAGTTTGAGTAAAAGAATGAGATGAACTTTCATGGGTAAAAACTACATCAGGAGAAGATAATATCTTTATAGCAACCAAAGAAGGGAAGGCTATTCAGTTTTCTGAAACTGATGTGAGACCTATGTGAAGAGCTGCCGCATGAGTAAGATGAATCAACTTAAAATGAGTAGATGAAGTAATCGAGGTAGCTATTGTCTGAGATGATAGAAAATATGTATTTATCGTTACTGAAAATGGTCTTGGTAAGTTAACTGATATAGAAGAATATAGAAATCAAAAGAGAGGTTGAGCATGAGTAAAAGCAATGGCTGTAACTGCAAAGACAGGGAAGCTTATTTCAGCAAAAATGTTATCAGAAGAGGATAGGAAAATTTCTGATATGATTTTAATCTCAAAATGAGGTCAAACAATTAGGCTTTCATTAAAAGGAATTAGAAAAACTTCAAGAGTAACTCAATGAGTTATCCTTACAAAGTTAAAAATTAAAGGTGATAAAGTGGTAAGAGCTTCTATGGTATCCGAAGGTGACGATGCTGACGCTGATGTTCCTATTGAATAATAAAAAAACAGACTTTAGTCTGTTTTTTTATTATTCAATACTTCGTTATACCCCAATAAATTACTTTTATGCTTTGTATCAAAGCTATTTCTTCAAATATATCATAGTTCATAGAACCTTTGTCATACTACTCAGAATCAAGTAATAGTATTTGTTTGATTATTGAGAATTCAGGCTCAGTTAATCGTAATCATCTTTTCAACTGCATGATCATAACTTTTTTCAGAAGATCATTCTCAAATAACTTCAAGAACAAAGTTTAACAGCTTTGTAACTTCTGTTTTGTTGATTAAGTCATTATCACTCATATCTATTCAGCTTGTTCATTTGAGGTTATTCATGACTCAAATAATATCTGATCTGAAATTCCATAAGAACGATAAATTTAGTCTTTCTGTTAATTTTTTGAAGTCTACTAGATTTTGGAGAGCTTCAGGATTATTTTTAATTTGCTTTGCTTCTGTGGATGTTATCTCAATGGTTTCTCCGTTAGAGACAAGAGTTGGTTTGTTTCATGAAGTATTCAGAGAGAACTCTGAAGGATTTGTTACTGGAACTTCTCTGGTTGGAGTAAGGTCTCAATTATCTTCTTTTCTTATCTCAATTCATGCTTGCTTAGCTAAATCATTTTGAAATTGTTTTTCTATTAATTTATCATAATCTTCTATAGTTATTTTTCATTTTAATCTTTGTATAACTATATCAATGTTATTATTTTCAACTTTTAAACGAGAGTTTATTTTTGTTGCTTCTATTAACTCAACTATAATTTGAGCTTCCTCTGTTCATTTTTTAATATCTAATGCAGATAACATTCTTTGATTATATTCTGCATTACTTTCTTCTTTTTTTTGCTTGTTGCTTAGTTGCCATGAATTTATTACTTTAATATCTATTCATTGTTTTTCTACTTGTTCTTCTTTATCTTTTAAGTTCTTTTCGCTTTCTTTTAGTTCAAATTCTTTTACTACTGTTAAGAATTCTTTTATTTTACCTTCATCATTATTAAAGACGTCTTTTAATAAATGGTATATTATACCATTTTGATCATTTTCTATTATTAATGAAATTATTTCTTCTAGTTTTTTTTGATGGACTAAATCAAAATCATTACTTGTTAATTCTTGTAAAATATCTCATTTAAGAGCTTCATTATTATTTTTTATTTCACTTTGTTTTATTAAATTTGATTTTGCTTTGTTTAAATCATGGAAATTATCTACTTCATCTCGTAATAATTTACTTATTTCTTTAAAGTCATTTTCATATTCAGGGGAATAATCTCTATCTTCATTACCTGTTTGCTTTATAAATTCTAGAATTTTAATTCTTGTACTTGGTGATTCCAAAAATTTTGATATTGTCCTTCATTGTATTTTTTTGTATTCATGAAAAATAAATAATAATTGATTAAAGTCTTTTATATTAATTGCATCGAAAAAATTATATAGGTCTAATCCGGTCTCATCATCCATATCGATTTGTGGAATAATAGCTTTAATTATATCATTATGCGATCTCATCTCTTCAGGCAAAATATAAATATAAAAAGGGTCATTCTCAACTAATAACAAAGCACTTTCTATATCTTGTTCATCTATATGTATATCACCAATATCCGCTCACATTTGAATTAATGTTTTTATTTCTTTTTTTGACGATAATACTCAATTTTTTTCGATATATCCTTTTATGATGTTTAAATGAGTATACCAGAGTTCTCATTGAGGGTTCTTTTTAAATTCTTCATATGCTTGCAGAAAATCTTCTTTTTTGATAGATTTAAAGTTTACTCATAATACTTCTTTTTGAATAGATCTAGGGAGTAATTGCAATTCGGAATCTTTTACATTGTTATTTATTATTACTTTGAGTACTTCGTTACTTAGTACTCATCTTGCTTTTAGTAGTAATTCTCATGTGAAACCAGTACTTTGAATTAATTTTTCAAGATATTTAGGATTTTTAAATAGATTTTTATTAATAGTATGAATATCATTAATATCTAGATCAATACTTAATAGTACTTCAATATCTTGTTTTAATTCATTATTTATTTGATTTCATTGTAGAAAAATTTCTTTAGCTAATTCTAAGATGATTTTTTTATCTTTTATAAGAGGAATATATTCATCATGATTTTTAAAAAAATCAATACTTTTACTATTTACATCTATACTGTTTGCAAAAATCATTACTGCTACTTTTAATTCTTCTTTAGAAAAAGTAATCATATTCTGTACTAATTTTTCATTTCATGAGTCTTTTAAAATAATTTGTGCTATTGTGTCTTTATTGTATTGCCATAATGTTGTAAGCTCTTTAAATTTTTTAGTTCAAAATTTATTTAAGAGATCAGTGTTAGATAATCAATTTTCTTGTGCAAGCATTAAATAGTTTGCCAAAGCTTTTGAATTTATGTCTTTTATTTCATTAGAATTGATGTGTTTTTCAAATTTTTCCACTTTTACAACATAGTTTCATACCTGATTGTTATATCATGTTATATAGTCATTATTATATCATTTTTCACTTCAAAATATTTTTCTTAAGTATTTTTCTTGAGCTGTATTATGAGCTCATCATCAGCTAATTTTTCATATTATATTTGTGATTTTTAACATGATAACAGGGCTTTTTCACTTTGCTTTTTTTAGTGAGTCTACTATCTTTGAGAGATCTTCTGAGACTTCATCAGATACATATTTTTTTATATTTTCTAAGAGTTCTATGATTTCTTCTTTACTAAAAGAATCATTAAAGCTATGAATTGCTTCAGATACGTTGCTATATATAAAATCTTTACTTGTTACTCTATCAAGGAATTCTCCATAGGTTTCAAGCTCTTTGATATCTTCAAATTCTTGTTTTAAATTTATTAATTCACTTTCAATTACTTTATTTTGACTATCTACAGCGATAATAGTAGCTTTTTGTAGCTCTGTATACTCTTTTAAAACCTTTTGATATCTCTCTGAATCTTGTCCATATTCATTTTTAAAATACCTTAAAATCGACTCAGCTGCTTGAAGATCTTCAGCTAAATCTTGTTTGATATCCTCTTGAGTTTCTGAGCTCTCAAGTTGTGATTGTACATCGAAATATTCAGACATGAAAGTGTTTTTATTTATATCTTTAAAATTTTATCATATTTCGCATCCATTTGCAAAAAACATGATATGATTTCTTGTAAAAAAATAAATATCAATATAATGGCTATATTAAAATAAAAATTAACGATAAAATATGAAACTTACTAGTGCAGAAATAAGAGAAAAATATCTAAAATTTTTTGAAGAAAGGGGACATAAAATTGTTCCTTCATCATCTCTTATTCCAGAAAATGATCCAACGACGTTATTTACTGGTTCAGGTATGCAACCAATGGTGCCCTATTTACTAGGTGAAAAACATCCCTCAGGAACACGTATAGTTGATAGTCAAAAATGTTTTAGAGCATGAGATATAGAAGAAGTAGGAGATAATACTCATACAACTTTTTTTGAGATGTTAGGGAATTGGAGTTTAGGGGATTATTTCAAAGAAGAACAGATTCCTTGGATGTTTGAATTTCTTGTGAAAAAAATAGGGCTTGATCCAAATAAATTATATTTCTCTGTGTACAAGGGAACAAAAGAAATATGAATATGAAGAGATGATACAGCTGAAAAATTATGGAAAGAACAATTTAAAAATGTTTGAGTTGACGCAAAATCAGTTGACGATGTGGAAGAAAATGGAATGCAATGAGGGAGAATATTCTTCTATGATGAAAAAGAAAACTGGTGGTCACGTGCTGGAGTACCAAATAAAATGCCAAATTGAGAACCTGGAGGACCTGATTCAGAAATGTTCTGGGACTTTTGAGCTGATCTAGAACTTCATGAGAAATCCGAATGGAAAGAGACACATTGTAATCCTGCCTGTGATTGTGGGAGGTTCTTAGAAATAGGGAATAATGTGTTTATGCAGTATAAAAAAACTGCTGAGTGATTTTTAGAACTTGAAAATAAAAATATAGATTTTGGAGGATGACTTGAGAGAATTGCGGTTGCTCTATCTGACAATCCTGACGTATATATGTGAGATCTATTTGATGGAATCAGAAATAAAATAGAAGAACTTACATGAAAAAAATATTGAGAAAATACAAATGAAACACTTGCTTTTAGAGTTGTAATGGATCATGTAAGAGCTGCTACTTTCTTAATATGAGATGGAGCTGTCCCTTCAAATAAAGATCAATGATATTTTACTCGTAGACTTATCAGAAGAGCTATTCGTTTTGCTTCACACTTGTGAGTAGAGGGCTGATTTATTGAAAAAGTAGCAAGTGAAGTAGTAGACGGATATTCATCTCACTATACAGATCTTGCTGAAAAAAAAGCTTTTATACTGAGCGAAATGGAGTGAGAAGAAAAACAATTTCTTTCAACACTTGATAAAGGTTTAAAAGAGTTTGATAAACTATTAAAAGGATTTGAAATTGCATTTGAAAGATCATGAAAAAAAATAGATACTATTGCTGGACCCAAAGCTTTTAAACTCTATGACACCTATGGTTTTCCTTTGGAAATGACTGTTGAACTAGCGAATGAGAAAGGTTTAAAGGTAGATGAGACAGGTTTTGCAAAAGCATTTGAAGAACATCAAGCGAAATCAAGAGCCGGTGCAGAGCAAAAATTTAAATGATGACTTGCTGATGACTCTACTGCAACTACTGAACTTCACTCTGCGACTCATCTTCTTCTTGCATGATTGAATCATGTGCTCGGATGAGATATTCATCAAAAATGATCAAATATTACTGCAGAAAGGTTGAGGTTTGACTTTAATCATGACGGAAAAGTAGAAAGAGATATTCTTGATAAAGTAGAAGAATTTGTAAATGAAGCAATTCAATCTGGAACAAAAGTAACGCTTACAGAAATGGACAAACAAAAAGCAATGGATGAAGGAGTTGAATGATCTTTTTGGGAAAAATACCCAGATACAGTAAAGGTATACTCTATGGTTTGAAATAATGGTAGGACATATTCAAAAGAATTATGCTGAGGCCCTCACGTAGAAGCAACATCTGATATGTGAAGGTTTAAAATTAAGAAAGAAGAAGCCAGTAGTAGAGGAATAAGAAGAATTAAAGCTGTGTTAATTAAAGACTAATTTCTTACAAAATTTTATGTTTCAAAATAAGATAAATATTACAACCATTTGAGGTTGAACATGAACTTATAATGTTCTCTCTGGTTTGAGATGAAATGAAAGTTATAATTTAGCGGCTATTGTGACTATGTCTGATAGTGGTTGAAGTACATGAGTGTTAAGAGACGAGTTCTGAGTTCTTCCACCTTGAGATATTAGAAGGGCAATTCTTGCTTTGAGTAATGAATCAGATATTTTAAGAAAACTATTTGAATATAGATTTGATAAAAAATCTTCTGTTTCTGGACATACTGTTTGAAATCTATTGTTGACAGCTTTGGCTGATATAACATGAGATTTTTGAGATGGGATAAAGGAAATAAATAAAATGTTTAAGGTTCAAGGGAAAGTTATTCCAGTTACTATGGAGCAATCAAACTTATGTGTCAAACTTGAAAATGGACAAGAAGTATGTTGAGAGTCAAATATAGATGTTCCTCTTCATGACCCAACCTTGAGAATTATAGAGGCATATTTAGAACCGCAACCTCAAGTAAACCCTGTTGCAAAGAATTCATTAGAAAATTCAGACATTATTGTTGTTGGTCCTGGAGATCTATACACATCGATTATACCAAATCTTCTTGTTACGTGAGTCAAAGATGCAGTAAAAAATAGTAATGCAAAAGTAGTGTATTTTTGTAATATTATGACAAAGCTTTGAGAAACTAATGATTTTGAAGTGTTAGATTTTGTAAATGAGATGGAAAAATATATATGAGAATGAGTTATTGATTACGTTGTAGTTAATAATGGTTATATCAGTGATGAGATGACTGAGAGATATAAGAAAATAGAATCGAAAAAACCAGTAAAGCTAAAAGATTCTGACAGAGATATAATAACTCAGAAGGGTATTCATGTTGTTGAAAGAGATCTTCTTCATGAACAAGACTATGTGAGACATAGCTCAAAGAAAATTGCATCATTTCTTGATGATTTAGTTGATGGATGGGTAAGATAAAAAGAGGAAAACATGTATGTTTTCCTCTTTTCTTGTTTTTATTTTAAAAAATGGTATAATACCTAGTACTTAAATTATGTTATATCATATAAAACTTCATTATGGAGAACTATGAATCAACATCATCCCAAGAGTTCGCTCACGTTCAAAAAAAACCATGATTTATAAACAATGGTATTGCTTTTGTCGTTGTATCATATATTGCGGTTGTTTCTACAACTGTTTGAAGTATTATGAAGGGCTCAAATAATGAAGCTTATCAAGTTTCTCCTCAAATAGAAGAAGTACAATCACAATTTTCAGATAAGTTAGCTGATATGTATCTTAAAAGTGGAATAGGCGTATCTATCCCTCAGGATTTAACTCCTGAAATTATCTTTGTATCTGATCCTAGTCTTGAAGATGAGTTTTGAAAAGTTGATATTAAAGAACACGGTTCCTATATTGTTCGAGTGGATGGTGAATGAATTGAAAATATCATAAAAGAAGAGGAGAGCAGGGGTTTAAAACTTTCAGGAATCTTGGATGTTGAATTAGTAAAATATTATACAGAAATTAATGAAGTATGATCTGCTGTTTACCATAATTTCTTTACTGAAGTGATGAATTCGGAGTATGATAGAGAAAAATCAGAGATAGCATGAAATTTAGCTTCTTTTATGTTATTGAGAAATAATATTGAAAAGGGAAAAGTAACAGACTCTCTTGTTGTTGCTGTATATCTCATGAGTGTTAGATATGGGCGTATAATTTCAGAACAAGACGAAGACTACGCTTTGTCTTTCCCAAATATATCAAAAAATTTTGAAAAAGCATTTGATAAACCATTAGCAATAGACTCTCTTCAGGTGTTATTGAATACTGTTGCGAGAATCAAAAAAAATTGAGATCATTCTCATGAATTGAGAGAAATCACAAGTCGATTTATTCAGTTTGTTTGATTGTATGAGCAATCATTTCGTGATATAGTTATGCAGGATTTATCAGAATTTCAGAAAAATAGATCTGAACTTAAGCTTGTTAGTTGAGCTTTTGATAATAAAATAAAAAAAATATAGGAGCGATATAATCGCTCCTATTATGTTCTACTTTTTTATTGGTTTCTTACATCCCTCATTTTTAACTTCATCCAGAGAAGGAGGTGTCTTAAGAGGAGAATAACCTTTTTTCTCAGTCGCTATAGTTTTGTTTTCCCTAGTTGAAGGGCTCTCAAATATTGTAAAGATTCCAAAAAAGAATGCAGAAAAAGCACCGAGAATGTTTCTTCGTTTTGAGACTTTCTCATCTTCATCACCTTTTGTTCCCATTTTTTCCCCCAGTTTTTATTTTCGAAAATAAACATTTAGTGTTTATCTTGGTCACAAATACTATATTAAATATCTTTTTAGTCAAATATAAAGTCATAGAGGGGTATTTTCCTATAAATTATCCAATATATCTTCTAAATTTTTCAGCTCTTCTTTTTCTTTCTCAAGCTCTCAAGAACTTTCAGCTTTTTTAATCTTTGCATCAGCAATAGCTTGGGCTTTTTTCATCTCTCTCATATACTTCTTAATCTGTGTAGGAGTCATATGAGCATTTGATCACGGAGGACTAAATTCAGACATAGTATTTAGTATAAAGTTATAATAGTTTTCCTTATATTTCTTTTCTTTCTTTCAGTGCATTCATAAGAGTAATATTATCAGCATATTCAATATATCCTGATGATAGTCACCTACTGAGTCGGGTAATCTTTGTTTTATATTTATAACCTCTTTTTTCAACCTCTTCTTTGATATAGTTTGTAGTTGCTTCTCATTCAATATTTGGATTTGTAGCGAGAATCAGTTCTATATCTTCATCAGAGTCTTTTATTCTTTCAAAGAGTTTTTCGAAACTAAGGTCTGATATAAATACTCAGTTAATAGGTGAGATAGCTCATCATAAGACATGATAGATTCATTTATATCAACCGGATTGTTCAACAGTTAACATGTCTAAATATTCTTCAACCACAGCAATTGTAGTATGATTTCTTGAGGTTGATTTGCATATATTACAGACCTCTTTTCCACTGTCGGTAAGTCAATTACAGCTATTACAAAAATCAATTTTACCTTTTATATTGAGGATATTTTCACTCAAAGTTTCTATAAAGTTTTGGTTTGCATTTAAGAGAAAAAAAGCGAGTTTTGTCGCTCTATTCTCTCAAATTCAAGGAAGGTATCCTATCGAATTTATAAGTCTTTTTAATGCTTCTGGCACAGTGGAACAATTAGAGTATATTTGGGAAAAATACTACCAAAAAAAAGAGATTTTGCAAGTGAAATCTCTTTTTTAATAATTATATACATATTTGACTCATTCCTTGATTACTAGATAGTCTGGATCAGTGACTTTTTCCATATCTTCTAAGTCATCTTCTTGTAAGATGGTAGAAAGGCTTTCCAATTCAGCTATTTTTACGTCTAAGAGTTCTTTTTCTATGAGGAGATTTCTTTTTTCTATTTCTAGTTGTCTAATGTTGTCTCATTTTGTTGCATTTACATTGAGGATCCAAACATAATAAAGCAGGAGAATTGAAATAAATGACAACATAGTAATATATGTCGAGGTAATTGAGAAATTCAATTTTTCTTTATCACTTTTTCTTTTTGAGAAGAAGTTTGATTTCAGGTTATTTGTCATTATTTTTCTTGAATTCACAGTTTATATATAGTTAATTGTATAATCGGAGGTTTATAGTCTATATTTTTTCTGCTCATCTTGCTTTTGCACTTCTACTTCTAGGGTTTCTTTTGATTTCCTCTTCTGTTGGGAGTATTGGTTTTTTATTTAAGAGTTTGAGGCTTTTTACATGATGACAAGTACATATTATGTCACTACAGATACAGTCTCTTGTTTCTTTTTTAAATGTTTGTTTTGTAATTCTATCTTCAAGAGAATGGAAGCTTATCACAAATATATGTCATCACACTTCAAGGAGTTGAATTGCATCCTCAATTGACTTTTTAGCATAATCTAATTCATGATTGGTTTCTATTCTGAGAGCTTGGAATATTCTATTCTTGCTTTTTGGATTCCCAGAAGCTTCACCGATCAGATCTGCTAAATCTTTTGTTGTCTCGAATTTTTGAATTTTTCTTCTTTTTGCTATAAATTCTGCTATTTTCTTACTCATTGGCTCTTCTCCATACTCTTTAAAGATTTTTATTAAATTATCTTTTGTGTATTTATTTACAATAAATGAAGCTGGATGCGAAGACTCTGTATCAAACCTCATATCAAGTGGTCCATCAAGTTTGAAACTAAATCATCTGTCTGCTTCATCTACATGCAGAGATGACAGTCATAAGTCATAGTAGATTCATGTAATTTTCTGTATTCAAACTTTGTCGAGTTCTTCTTGTAAGTTGACAAAGTTTGAATGAATTAATATTATTTCGACTTTGTTATCTGAGTTTGCTTGTTCTAGTCTCACACGAGCAAGCTTTAGGTTTCGAGTGTCTGCATCAAATCATATAAAGGTATCACCTTGGTTCATTTTTTCTATGATTTTTATTGCATGTCATCACATACCTAGAGTACAGTCTACAATAATATTTTTTTTGTTTTCGAAGATTTTTATACTGTCGACCAACTCATCCAAAAGTACTGAAATATGTTTTTCATCGAAATTTATATCATTCATTTCTTTTGGAATTGTTAAAAAAATGTTAATTTTTAATTTTTGATCTCTATTTATAGCAAATCTTACTATTATTTTTATTCTTTTTTTGTCTATTGTCAAAACATCTCTATATAAACAACTAGACAAACTAGACAAAAATAGTTGTGCTATAATAAGCTAAAAGATAAGACTTTTTAACAATTTGTTAACAAAGCAAACGTGTATATTTTGAGTATAATATTTTTTATTTTTTTAAACTTGATGTTTTTTAAAAGATTACTAAAATGGTAATGTTTTAAAAATAAAATATTGAACTAAAAATGATAGAGATAAAAAATTTAAAAGTGTGAGTTTGAAAGAAGGAAATTTTGAAATGAATTTCTCTCTCTTTTGAACTTTGAAAGAATTATTGTTTACTTTGAAAAAATTGAAGTTGAAAATCAACTCTTTCTTCTTTTCTTATGTGACATCCAAAATATGAACATAACTCTGGTTCAGTTGAAATTGATTGAGTAAACCTTTTGAAACTTTCTCCAGAAGAAAGAAGTAACAAAGGTCTCTTTTTATCGTTTCAAAGTGTTCCTGAAATCAAAGGAATTAGACTTGGGGAGTATTTAAGAATTATTTACAATATACATTTAAAAAGTAGTTCCCCAGATGTAAAAGATCTTTCACCGTTTGTCTTTAGAAGATTTATAAAGAAACATCTAGAAGAACTTCATATAGATGAAGGTTTCTTAGAAAGAGAGCTCAATGTCTGATTCTCATGATGAGAAAAAAGAAAAATTGAAATACTTCAAATGAAGTTGATATGACCAAACTATATAATACTTGATGAAATAGATAGTGGACTTGATTTAGATGCATTTAGGGCTGTAGCAGAACTTCTTAAAGAACTGAGTAATGAAAATAATACTCTTATCATTATTACTCACTACTTTAAGATTTTAGAGTACATAGATGTTGATACTGTATATGTGATGAAAGGTTGAGAAGTAGTAAAAGAATGAAATATGGAGTTGGCAAAGAGTATTAGCGAAAGTGGTTTTGAGGGAATATAAAAAAATAAATTGATCAAGAAGTCTTGATCAATTTATGGTAAATTATCGGTTAATTTAACTTGCGACACTTTGTTTAGAGCTCCTTACAATATTAATTATGTTCTTATAGCTTTTTTTCATAAGTTCATAAGTATTACTTTCAGGGAGTTCTTTGATAACAAAGGAACACAATGCTATAAAGCATATATCAGTTGTTTTTAAGCTGTCGGATTCAGTCATTACAGGAAAACTATTCTTTGTTTCTTGAGGGAGACTTTCCCAGAACTTTTCTTCTAAAATAACCATAATTATCCCCTTTTTTTTATATTGAACGGGTGTATTATAATTAAAAATTTAAAAAGTCAATAAAAAAATATGTGAACAAAAAATCAAAATAATATTTCTGTTTCGGATGCTTGGGAATTCCAGGATGAAATTACCTATTCTGTGGAAGTAGAAGCTGGTATCAACGAAAATGTTGTGAGACAAATAAGTAAGTCTAATGACGAGCCTGAGTGGATGCTTGAGTTAAGATTGAAAGCTCTCAAGCTCTATGAGGAAAAACCTATGCCAACCTGGTGACCAAATTTAGAGAAACTAGATTTAGATTCTATTTATTATTTTGCAAAACCAGAATGAGCTGGAGCGAACAAATCTTGGGATGATGTTCCTGATAATATCAAAGCAACCTTTGATAAGCTAGGAATTCCAGAAGCTGAAAAAGCAGCACTTGCTTGAGTATGAGCTCAATATGATAGTGAAGTTGTATATCATTCTTTAAAACAAGAGCTTACTGATGCTGGAGTTATTTTTGATGATACTTCAATAGCTGTAAATAAATACCCAGAACTCGTAAAAAAATATTTTGCAAAATCTATCCCTTTGGCTGATCATAAATTTGCAGCACTTCATTATGCTGTATGGAGTGGAGGAACGTTTCTTTATGTTCCGAAATGAGTAAAAATTGATGAACCTTTACAGTCATACTTTAGAATGAATAAAAAATCAGGTGGTCAATTTGAACATACTATTATTATTATAGAAGATGAGGCATCAGCCCATTATATAGAATGATGTAGTGCTCCAAAATATGATGAGAATTCTTTACATGCATGAGGTGTAGAAATATTTGTATGAGAAAATGCTCATATGAGGTATAGTTCAGTGGAAAATTGGAGTTTAGATACTTTTAATTTGAATACAAAAAGAGCAATTGTAGAAAAAAATGGATATATGGAATGGGTATGAGGAAATATGTGATCAAATACTACGATGTTGTATCCATGTACAATACTCAAGTGAGATAATTCAAAAGCAGACCATTTATGACTTGCCTTTGCGAATGCATGACAGAATCAAGATACCTGAGCAAAAGTAATCCATATTTGAAAAAATACGTCATCAAATATTCTCTCTAAGTGATTGAGTAAATGATGAGGGATTAGTACATATAGATGACTAGTAGACATTAAACCATGAGCTACTGGAGCTGTCTCAAAAATTGATTGTGATGCTCTATTGCTTGATGATATATCAGTATCTGATACTATTCCAGATATTAGGGTTGCAAATCCAGACGCGACGGTCGCACATGAGGCTTCAGCTGGAAAGATTAATGAAGAAGATTTATTCTACCTCATGTCTCGTGGAATATCTGAATCAGAGGCTCAAGCTATGATAGTGAACGGATTTTTGAGTCCAATTATGAAAGAACTACCACTTGAGTATGCGAGTGAGATGAATGTATTGATTAGTATGGAATTTGAAGGAGGATTTTAGGGAATAAAAAAATATAATGTTTAAATTAGATAAAAATACAGTTTTAGATCTTCAGGAAAGAGGGGTTGAGAGAATCAAGATCTTTTTTTATGATGCATGATGCAGTGGAAGCAAGGTTGATATAAGTGAGGACTTTAAGCTGAATGATGCTTTGGAAAAGTTAGATTTAAACTCAAGTTTTGATGTATATGTTGAGAAGGAAGATAAAGAGAAGTTTGATGGGGCTATTATAACCAGGACAATTGTCGCGGATCATACGTGAAAGGCAAAGAGTCGTTATATTTTTTCGAATCAAAAGGTGTTAGATAGATGTGGATGTGGGACAAGTTTTAGTTTTTCGAAGAAGAAGGTGAAGATAGATTTGGAGAAGTTGAAGATGTTGAAGGAGAATTTTAGGAAGTAATAAAGGAAGTGACAAGTATCTTACTTTTGTGACCAAAAGTAAGATACGTCTTCAAGGCTTGCGCAGCCTTAAAAATCTGCGATGAATATTGAATTAACATTTATATATGAATATTAAAAAAAATTGATTTGTGAGATTGTCAGAGGTATCTGATGAAAAAATAATAATTTCTGATGATTTGGAAGTGGTTATTTTTGATGATACTAAGGATAACAAACAAATACATATTTGAGAGAATGTGAAGCTTGAAGTATATGGAGTGATAGAAGAGAGAGATGATTATTCTATACATTTCATTCAAGAAAAAGATAACTCAACTCTTGTTGCAAGGTATTTATTACTTTCAAAAAATAATAAGAAAATAAAAGCAAAAATACACTCTGATTTAGAGGCAGATAATACTTCTTCGGATGTAAAAATTATTTCTATCATATGAAATGATGGTTTTGTTGATCTAGATGGAGTGATACAAATTTGAAGATGAATAAAATGAGTGAGGTGTAAACTGGTAGAAGAGAACTTATTTTTGTGATCCACATGAAAAGCAAAATGAATTCCAACATTGCTAGTGAGAAGTGATGATGTCGAGGCAAGTCATGCTTGTAAAATGGAGAGAATCTCAGATGAAAAACTGTTTTACCTGAGAAGTAGGTGAGTAGGAAAAGAAGATGCGTTATCTTTGATGGTAGAGAGTTATATTGCAGACTTATTATGATGACTCAAAGAAAGGAATCTAGACTTATATGACCAACTTGTTTGAGATATAGAAAAACAAATATAATATTTGTTTTTTAGATTAAAATATATATAAATAGAGTGTTTAAAAATTAATTATAAAACTATGAAAAAAATATTAAGCCTTCTCGTGTCTTGAATCCTATTTGGATCAACTATTACATCTACTTATGCAGAATTAATAGAAACTCCAACAGATGAAACTGCAGAAATTATAACAACGGTTGCAGTTGATTCAGAAGATTGAGATGTAACAGCAACAACAAAAACAGACCTGATCGGTTCAAAAACCTTTTTATATTACTATGGAAATGGGTGTTCTCATTGTGCAAAAGTTGATGCATACTTGAAAGGAGTAAATGCATACGATGTACTAGATATAGTAAAAAAAGATACATGGGATAGAACAAAGCCTGAAAATAATGAAAGCATGTTAAAAGATGCTGAAAGACTTTGAATTGCAGTTGAGCAAATAGGGGTACCATTTCTTATTATTACTGAAAATGGAACAGAAACATATTTAACAGGAGATAAATCTATTATTGATTACTTTACTCCAATGTTGTGAGAGGTTCCTGAAAAAGACTGAACAATAGTTCTTATTATTTTATGACTTCTTGTGGTAGTTATATCAGCTGGGATTATTATATGAGGAAAGAAAAAATAAACTTTATAGATTGTTATTAAAAATATGATACAAAAAATATTATTTACTTTTGGGTTGAGTGCATTATTGTTTTCTTGAGTGTATGCAGATTCTGAAACGGCTCAGGCATCGGTCAGTTTTATGGAGAGAATGAAGTTCTTTCTTATTCTTGTTCCTGCAGCTGTGTGAGATAGTATTAATCCATGTGCATTTGCCGTAATGATTATATTATTGACTTCAATACTCAAGGAGCAAAAATCAAGATACAAAGTATTACTTGCTTGATTCTTGTTTGTATTAGCAATATTTATCAGTTATACTGCGATGTGAATTGGATTATATAGTGCTTTGGCAAGTACAGAAAGAATATTCTACTTAAAATTATTCATCTGAATTATTTGAATTTTAGTCGGGTTGGCAAATCTCAAGGATTATTTTTGGTATGGAAAAGGTTTTAGAATGGAGGTTCCAACTTCATGGAGACCACTTATGAAAAAACTTTTAAAAAGGGTGGTATCACCAATGGGGGCTTTCTTTATATGATTCATCATTAGTTTATTTTTACTTCCATGTACTTCGGGTCCATATTTCGTAGTTCTTGGATACTTGGCTGCTGAAAGTGCTGATATCAATATGTGGGGGTATATGTATATTATTATTTATAATATAATCTTCATAATTCCAATGGTTATCATTGCTATTATGATAGCATTTAAATATAAATGAGCTGATGAGTTAGAAGAACTTAAAGAATTGAACGTAGAAAAGATGCATTTAATAACATGAATTATTATGTTAGCTCTCGGATTCTATATTTTATCAGATATTTTAATATAATATATGTATAACGAAACAATAACGTTTTATTCAAAGACTCCACCAAATAAATGAGAATTAACAAATTATAGTGTAAAATATTATGAAGATAATAGTATATGTGGAGATGATTTGGATGTATATCTAAAAATAGAAGATAACAGGATCATAGATTTTAGTTTCATGTGAGATACAGCTATTATCACTACAGCATGTGCTTCAATATTTTGAGAGAGCATTATAGATGTTTGATTAAATGATGTGCTTAGGATGGATTATAATACGATTGAGGAGCTTATATGAATGCCAGTTTCTCCTAGAAGGAAACAAGCTTCTGTACTCGGTTTATTAACTACAAGAAATGCTATTCATGATTACCTACAAGATGGGATAAAAGATGATTTTGATGATGTGATGTAAAATATAACTATAATACTATGCTGAAACTTTCAAAAAAGTGATGATATGCGATGAAAGCTATGACTTTTATTGCGAAGTCTGAGAAACTTGTACATGTGTCTGATGTTGCAAGTGCTGAATCTATTTCTGAGTCGCTTTTGAGGAGAATTATTTCTGATCTTGAAAAAGGGGGTTTAGTTGAGACTATAAAATGAAGGAATGGTTGAGTAAAGTTATGAAAAGAAATTCAGAAAATTACAGTATACGATATTTTATATAGTGTAGGTGAAGAGCTTGGATTAACTGAATGTACGAAAGGTGAATATTGTGATAGAACAGCTATATGTTCTACCACAGAATTTCTTGGGAAGCTTCAAACATGATTTAATAGTTTGCTCAAAATGTATACTCTTGATAAAATAATCAAATAAAAAAGAACTTTTCATTGAAAAGTTCTTTTTTATTTGATAGAAAAATATTATTTTTCTTCAGTAGACATATCAAGTTTAATTGATGGCCCCATAGCGTTACAGATAAATACAGAGTTGATGTATTTTCCTTTTGACCCAGCTGGTTTTATATCTTCCATAAGTTTTAAGAAAAATTCTAAGTTTTGGATTAATTTTTCAGTTCCGAAAGATAGTTTTCCAAAAATTGTATGAACATTCCCTTGTTTATCATTTTTGAATTCAAATTTACCTGCAGCAATTTCTTTTGTGATTGCAAGTAGATCTGGACCAACAGTACCAGCTTTAGGGTTAGGCATAAGACCTTTAGGTCCTAATATTCTAGCAATTTTCCCTAGGTGTCTCATCATTGAAGGAGATGCAATACATACATCAAAATCAAGTGCAACGTTTCCGTTAGCGATATCATCAATTAATTCTTCGCTCCCAGCAACTGTCGCTCCTGCATCAGTTAACTCTTTTGCATTTCCATCAGTGAAAGCACAGATTTTAGAAACTTTACCAGATCCGTTTGGTAAAGAAATAGTAGATCTAACCATTTGATCAGCATGTTTTGGATCAAGGTTTAAGTTCAAATGTATTTCTACAGTAGGGTCAAACTTAACAGTGTTTGTTTTTTCTAATAATTCAACTGCTTCTGCAACTGAGTAAGCCATTTCAGAGTTAACTAACTCTACAGCTTTGTTATATTTTTTACCTCTTGCCATGTGTGAAATTTTTATAAATATAAAGGTAGTAACGTCTTCGGGAGCTTTCGCTCATATCAGACTTCCTTTTCAGGTGCAGGGATTATATGGAAAAAAAGGAGAAAGTAAAGTTTATTTTTTACATGTTAAAGGCCTATTCGCTTTTGCGAATAGGCCAGTTAGTATGAGCTATGAATTTACCACTTCTTCCATTTCATACTGCCGATGCATATATGCGATCGGGTTTGTCATGGAAAGGATATTCAAAGCATTTAGTACTGCATTTTTTGGATTTACTACAGTCGCTGCTGGAACATTTGAAGGAAGTCTGAGACTACTCCAAACATCTTCAGGGTGCTCATCAAGACTAGGTGGACAGTTAATAACCGGCCAAATAGTTTGAGCACTGAGAATTGGTCCGAGACCATTACTCATTCCTGCCATAGCAATAATGACAGCACCTTGTGGATATTTTGCTTCTAGTTCATTGAGTTTTTCAAGAACAAGAGCAGGTTTTTTGTGAGCAGAAAGTGTTACTTCCTCCACTGAAATACCGGATATATTTGGTACCTCAGGGGATTTATCGTTTGGAGATCCACGCCATAGAATAATGGCTTGTTCAGGAATTAAAGGTAAATTATTACTGAGTATAGAAACCCGGTTATATTTACCTTCAACTTCTGCTAGTGGACTGCCATCACGAAAAGACTGTTTACTTACATCTTTCCAATTAGGTGTTCTCAATCGAGCACTATCACTATCAATTACATCAGATACTACTAAGTGACCTTTCCAATCAATTCCAAATTCGATTTTGAAATCAACGTAACGGTAACCAAGTTTTTTCCAAGCACCTTCAAGAACTAAAAACACTTTGCGTGTAAGTTGTTCAATTTTAGATACTTGTATTCCTTGGAGTACTTTTTCAGCTATGATGCTTATTTCTAAATTAGCACTTGCTTCATGACGTTGTTGTTTTGGTTGATATAGATCCCAAGTTTCATCATATGGATTGATAATAAAGGGATCTTCAACTGGAACGTCTTGTAATAGTACTTCTTTATTTCGAAGACATGCACCACCAGTCGTTTTTAAAAATAATTCGAAAACTAAATTTGAAGAACGTTTGGGGTTTTTACCTTCAGTTGGTTTCAGATGAGGACATCTTTTTAGAGAGCTTCCATCAAAGTAGCGACGAATAATCACTTCAAGAGGGATCATCTCAGTTTTTTTTGCAACGAATGAATCTTCTGTATGACGAGCAATAAAAGCTGTTGGAATGCCAGCTTTTTCAAGGAGTTCAAATGAGTTACAGGTTGTATTTGTAGCAAATATTGCTTTTGATGCAAAGCTTTTAGTAAGACTTGGATCATCATTTGCAGTAATAGCATTATTATTTCTGATAATACATTTGTTGGGATCACCATCAACCTCTAGGAGGCTTTTAGTTTTTCCACTTTCAATTTCAGGACCTTCTTGATATTGTGACATAGTAGATGCCTCCATAGGATTATTGTATGTCGTTTTCCGTTTTATTATAAAACGGACCTTATTATATAAAATAGTGTTTATTAGTCAATAAAAAAAGAAAAAGTAAAATTACTTTTCTTTTTCTACAGGATCATAGCCTCATTTATTCCAAGGCATACATCTCAGAATTCTTCATATTCACTTTATCGTTCATTTAAAGGCTCATTTTTTTTCTATTGATTCAACCATATATTGACTACAACTTGGGATATGCTTGCAGTATGGAGGATTATTTTTTGCCCAAAAAGAATGATCAGGGGAGATGTATCTTTGGTATATTTTTACTATTTTTATTAATTTATTTTGTACTATATTCATATATTATGCAGCTTCTAACTCTTTATTTGATAAGTTAAGTTGTTCGATTTTCTTTTTTGCAAAATTTGCTTGAGAGTTATCTCAAATATTTTTGAGTAATTCTCTAAAAGTTTTCATAGTAATACTAATTTTATAGCCTCATTCATCATTAATTATTTGATCGAGACTTTCTTTAATAGTATGTATTCCATATTCATTTTTTTTTGATTGATTAGGCGTTTGTACAACTATCTCCATTTCTCTATCTGAATAATTGTCATAGTAATTTAGCATAATACATTATATTAAAAAATATTATATTCAAAAAAAAAGAACTAGTAAATAGCTCTTTTAGGGAATTGAATAATTTGAGAAGAAGTAAATTCTTCATGTGTAGTTGCAGGAGATGTATTATATATATGAATCATTTACGATTATTATGAAATATACATCTGTCCTATTATATATTTAAAATTATTTTGTCAAAGAATTTTAAACAAAAAAAAGAACAGGCATCATGCCTATCCTTATTTTACAAAAGTTACAATGTTTGAAAATACTTGTGGATTTGTGATAGCTAAGTTTGAAAGAACTTTTCTGTTTAAAGTAACTTTCTTTAGGTACATAGCACCAATAAGCTTAGAATAGCTCAGTCCATTTTCTCTAGCAGCAATATTAATTCTTACTGTCCATAGTCTTCTGAAATCTCTTTTCTTTCTTTTTCTTCAGATATATGAGTTTAGACCAGCTTTCATCCAAGCATTTTTAGCTCTACTAAAAACCCTAGAATTTAATAATCTATACCCTTTTGTAGCTTTTAATAGTTTTTTATGTCTTTTCTTAGTCATTAAACCTCTTTTTACTCTAACCATCTTAGTTGTTTACGGATTTAAAAATACTTTATTTATTGTTTAGAAAATCAATCTATTACCCGTGAGGTAATTGTTGTTTAATTTTCTTTACTTCAGATTTAGATACGATAAGACCGTATTTATTTCTTCCTTTTGCTTTTTGACTTTTATTACTCAATAAATGCCTTTTACAAGCTTTTCCAAGTTTAAATTTACCAGTACCAGTAACTTTAACTCTTTTTTTAACTCAACTTCTTGTTTTTAAAGTCATTGTTATGTAATTATTAATTTAAATTATTTAATTGGTTTCAACATACATGAGAAAGTGTTCCCACTTTTTTTCACCTGTCATTCTAATTTGTAGACTTCTGTGAGACTCATAACAAATCTTGTCATTTTTTCTTCTGCGATCTCAGTATATTGATTTTCTCTTCATCTTAACATTAAAGTAATCTTTAATGGATGGTGAGCTAATCCAAACTTTTCAGCTTGTTTTCTTCTAATATCTAGATCGTGTTCTCAGATTTTAAAAGTAATTCTGAGAGTTTTCAAGTCAGGGGCTTTCCCTTTTGCCTTATTTTTTTGATCTTGTTTTTTTTGTTTATACAAAAACTTTCAATAATCAAGAATTTTAACGATAGCTACATCTCAACTCTTTCACATTTCCATGAGGTCTAGACTTTGTTCTTCTGCTCTTACTCTTGCCTCATTTATTGACATTTCACCTAAATTTTCTCAACTATCAGTGATAAGTTGAACTGTTCTTGCTCTGATGTCTCTATTTAAGATCCTTTTTTTGTCCTTCACTTATGTTAATTAAGAAATTAAGATATTGTTTTTATCATTCTAACAAACTTAGCTTTTTTTCTTGAACCGTTATTCTTGTGAATTATATTCTTTTTTACTAATTTATCAATAATAGCTTGTAAACCTGCTTTTACAGTTTTACCATCTTTATCTTTTGTGTTTGTGAAAATTTCTTTTGCAAGTTTTGCGTCTGCTACTTTAATAGCTTCTTCAAAAGATCTTCTAGTTTCTCTGTAAAGACCTCTAAAATGATCATTTCTTGATTTTTTTTTCTTATTTTGTCTGAGTTGTTTTTTTGCTGATTTAATTATTGGCATACAAAAATTTCATAAATATTAAATGTTTTTGTGATTAAATAACCATAGTTGAGGATAGGGTTATTTGAATCAGTCTACTTCGTGCGAAGATTATATGAAATATAAGACAATAGTCAAAAGTTTTTTTCTGAATTTTATCTGAGCTCTCAACCTTTTTTTTCTACTTTTTTTATAATTTCTTGGATGAGTTCATTTTTGATTTTATCATCAAGAGTTTTTTCCATTGATTGAATAAAAATTTTGAATGTGAGACTTCTTTTTCAAGGAAATTTATCCTCGTTTTCATATATATCAATAAGTTCTACTTTGTTAATAATCTCATTATTTGCTTTTTCAATGGTAGAATGAATATCTTTTCATTTTATGTTTTTATCTACTACAAAGTTCAGATCAAAGTTATTTTCTTGAAATTCGGAAATTTCTTTTGATTTTACTTTAGAGTAAAGTGAGCTCTCTAACTCATTAATATTGATTTCAAAGAATCAAACTCTCTCTTTGAGGTCAAAGTTTTTTGCAATTTTTGGATGTACTTCTCATAGAGTACCAATAGCTTTTCCTCTTACGATGAGTGATGCAACCCTTCATCAATGAGAATATGAGGGAGCTGATTGAGTGCTATCAAAATGAAACTTATCTACTCATACTGAGAGTAAAAAATTTGACACAATATTTTGAATTTCGTAATATACATTTTCTCCTTTATTTGTAGTGACTCATGCAATAGAATAATTTTCCATAATATCTGAATCTGCTCTCTTGAATACTTTCTCTATTTCAAATAATTTAAGAGTATCAAAGTCTCTTATATTTTTTTCAAGAGAGAGCATAAGATTAGGAATAAGACTTCACCTCATATGACTCAGCTCTTCACTGAGTGGATTTTTCATTGGAACCAAGTTGGAAACATCAGAATCAAGTTTTTCCATTAATTCTAGATTCACAAAAGAATAGGTATACATATCAAAGAATCATGTATTACAAAAGAAGTCTTTTGCATCATTTTTTATTTTGTATGTATTTGTTTGACTAATAGCTCAAAGGTTAATTCTTGGCACCGTTGCAACTACATTATTATAACCATGGATTCTTGCTATTTCTTCAGCGATATCAGCTTTGTAGACTAAGTCTTTTCTCCAAAATGGAATAATAAGGTTTTCTGATTGAAGTTGTATTCATAGGTTTTCTAAAATAGATAGTATTTCAATTTCAGAATAATTACTTCAAATAATTTTATTTATGAAGTCCACATCATGAGGGATAGCGAGTTCTTTTTGTATGTTTGGATATATATCGGAGTATGATATTAATGAAATTCAGTCTAGATTTTTTTCTAATTCTGTTACGATAAGACTTATTCACGCATCTTGCATTCCATTTACGATATCTTTTTCGAATACATTGAGTGAATCAGTCCTAATTCATAACTTTTTTCATGTTTTTCTAATAATGGCTTGATCAAAATGAGCTGATTCTATGATAATTGAGGTTGTTGCATCAGAAACTGAACTTTCTTTTCATCCAATGATTCATCCCAGGGCAAGTACTTTTGAATCATCAGCAATAACAATATCTTTTGTAGATAATTCATATTCTGAATCATTTAATGCTAGAAATTTTTCTCATTGGGTTGCATATCTAATAGTTATATTTCATTCTATTTTATCTGCATCAAAACAATGAGTAGGTTGACCATAGAGATAGAGAGCGTAATTAGAGATATCTATAAGGATTCATTTTGATGTTGTATCTGCTGATAATAAAATTTGTTTTATATATTCAGGAGATTCTATATTTTTTACCCCATTTATTTGTAATCCAATATATCTTGTAACTACATCTGTAATATCATTTTTGATTCCCAAGTCAGGAAGCTTTGAGAAGTCTTTTTTTGCATATTCAAACTCAAATTCTTGACCATTAATAGCATAAAGCTCTCTAATAATTCATATATGACTAAATAAGTCAGGTCTATGATTGATAGCTTTGTTATCTACTTCTAAAATAGCATCATCTTTTTGAAGGTACTCTCTCATATTCATTCCTAGAGGGGCATCAGTAGGGAGTTCTAATATTCCGATTTGTCTTTCTTCATTGAGTCAAAGCTCATCTTCACTACAAATCATTCATTCACTTACTTCTCCTCTAATTTTTGTTTTTGAAATAGTGAAATCTGGAGCTAGCTGAGCTCATACTAAAGCAACAGGTACTTTTATACCAGCTTTTACGTTTGGAGCTCCACATACAATTGGGTATATTTTTCAGCTTACTTCTACAGTTGTACAGTTTAATTTTTCTGAATCAGGATGTTTTTCACAAGTTTTTACTTCTCAAATAAAAACTCACTTTAAATTATCGCCTTCATATATGATGTCCTCAACTTCAGCTGTATGCATGATTAAATCTTGAGCTACATCTTCAGGAGACTTAATATCGGATATATAGTCTTTTAGAACTTTGTATGAAATTTTCACTTTCGTATTTTTAAGTTACACTGTAAATTATTGAGCTAAATATATGCAAAAAATGGCAAAAGGCAAGGGGAGAGTAAAATAAAAAAAGATTTCAATATATTGAAATCTTTTTTTATTTTACATACTATTTTTAATTACTTCTTCTATTTCATTTGCCATTTTTGCATTTTCTTTTAAGAATTTTTTTGCATTTTCTCTTCCTTGTCCAAGTCTTGTTTCTCAATAAGAGTAGAATGCTCATGCTTTTTTAATGACTTCAAGTTGAGTTCATATATCAAGTATTTCTCATACTTTTGATATTCATTCGTTGTACATCACATCAAATTCAGCTTCTCTAAAAGGAGGAGCAACTTTATTTTTGATTACTTTTACTTTCGTCAGATTTCAATGAACTTCTTTATCCATTGCTGTTCATGTTTCAATTTTTGCCTTTCTTCTAATATCTAATCTTTGAGATGCATAAAATTTAAGAGCATTTCATCCTGTTGTTGTTTCTGGAGAACCAAACATAACTCAAATTTTCATTCTGAGCTGGTTGATGAAAATCACAGTTGTACCACTTTTATTAATCACTCATGTGATTTTTCTAAGAGCTTGACTCATAAGTCTTGCTTGGAGTCCCATATGAGAGTCACCCATATCTCATTCTATTTCAGCCTTTGGAACAAGAGCTGCAACAGAATCAATGACTATAAGGTCAATAGCTCCTGATCTGACAAGTGCATCAACTATTTCTAAAGCTTGTTCACCATAATCTGGTTGAGCAATAATAAGGTTGTCAGTATCAACTCATACTTTTTTAGCATATGATGGATCTAATGCATGTTCTGCATCTATAAATGCTGCAGTCCCCCCTGCTTTTTGTACTTCTGCTATCGCATGAAGAGTAAGTGTGGTTTTTCATGATGATTCTGGTCCATATATTTCAACGATTCTTCATTTTGCATATCATCCTCACAATGCAAGGTCTAGTGAAAGGGAACCAGATGATGTTGTTTCTATATCAAGTCATCCTTCTTTGTCTCAGAGTTTCATAATAGATCATTTCCCAAATTGTTTTTCTATCATTGATAATGCGTTGTTGAGTGCTTCTTGTTTGTTCATAATAATAGAGTTATGTTAATTAATATATACATAATTATATATATGTATATAAAGAGTGTATATATTTTATATACATTGTCAAAACTTTTATATACATAATATATACTACTTGATTTTATAGTTACTTCTTAACCCTTCATGTGTACCAATAACAATATTTTTTCATTTACAAATAGTACAGAGGAAAGTATATCATTTTGGATTTTTCCTGTCGGTTTCAACTATCTTTTTACAGTCTTTACAATAAAAACTTACTCATCACCTTTCAGAGTTAAAGGTGTCTCGTTTTTCAAATTCTTCGATGTTTATAAGGTCATGATATGACATTTTTTTTTGTTAATATATATAATATTAGAATAGGCTCATTATTTCTTCTTTTTTTTCTTTTACTTGGATAGTATTGTTATTTACAAGTTCTATAAAACACCTGAGAGTTGCTTCGACATCTGTGATGGCATCATGTGCTCATATAAAATATTCAGAAAACAATTTTTTATGAAGTTCTCATAGTTTTGGATACTTGAATCTTTTTCAATTTCATTCTAGTGCACAAAAATTCACTGTTGATTTCATAGTACAAAAAACTTGTTTTGGTTTATATTTATATTCTAATGCCTGCCTTTTTAGCTCCAGCTTGATCATATCTTGATCATATTCAATATTATGTCATATAATCATATCAGGCTCATTGATGTATTCTAATATTTCATCAATTACATCTTCTATAAAAGGAGCTTTTTTGATATCTATATCATATATATGGTGTACTTCTGATGATGCGTATGGGATAGGGGTTTTTGGATTTATCAGGATATTCACTCTTTTTTCTTCTATAAATTTTCAATTTGTTAGGTCTCACATTATTCAAGCGAATTGAATAACTTTTGGCTGTAAGTCAAGGTTTGTTTCCTTTTTGTTAATAAATCAAGTTGTTTCAGTATCAAATACAAATATTTTCATAAGTGCTTCTACACGTTATTAGATAATATACTATTATGAGTGTATAAAATTAGAAGTGTTTGTAAAGAAAAAATAGCTTACTTTTTAAAGTAAGCTATTTTTTATTTTTTTAATTGATAGTAATTTCTTCAGACCCTTTCTACTATGCTTTTATTTTGTAAATTCATATAGATTGTAGTTTGTTTTACATTCCTTGTTTTGAGAACTTCCTTCGTAATTTCTTCAGTATTCATAGCTTCACCATTTTTTTCTAGTACATTTACTATAACATCTAACACTGTACCAGGGACGAATCACCATTCTTTGAGGGCATATATTCCTCTTCAAATAAGTACAAATTCATTATTTCTTATGAGTTCATTGTGAATAGTGTTTACTTTTACATTTTCTCAAAGGAAGTCAGTAATTTTATTAGAGATATCTATGAAGTGCATAGGAATCTTTTCTTTTTTCATGACATAGATAGCTTTATCTTTGAGTGTTTTTGGATTTAATATTTTCCATTTTGTTAACCCTATCAGAGTTTCTTCTCATTTTACAATATCATCAAAAAGATCAAGTACTGAATCTACAAAAGTAGAGTTGATATTTTCTTTTCCTTTTAAATTTAGAATAATTGTTTCATAGAGTGCATTTTGATCAATGACATCTTTCTTTTTCTTTAATATTTTTCAGGCTTCTGTATGAACCGCTTCAATAGTTGTTTTTGCAATACTTGGAAGATAAAAATAGATTTTACAACCAAGTTTTTGTTTTGATTTTTTCACATCAAAATCAGATTGAATAATAACCTCTAATATACCTGCATTTACATTCTGTTCAAGTTGAAGGTCCTTGATAATTATGTTGATGAGTTTTTCTCTTGATAATGCTCCTCCGTGAAGTGAAAGAAGTTCTTTCGCTTTTTCTTGAATACTTGTTAAAAGAGTTGTTTTTACAATTCTTCAGATTTTTTTAATTCAAGAGTCCTCTATTTGTCTTACTCTTTCTCTTGTAATTGCCGGAGAAAAAGAAGATCCAATATTTTGTAGAGTTTCTCTTTCTCAAGAGATTCATACTCTTCTTTCTATAACATTTTTTTCTCTTTCTGAAAGAGAGTTTAATATTCACCCGAAAGAAGAGGAAATATTTTTATTGTTTAAAGTTAAAGTGTTCATGTATTTTTTGTTAAATATATGTCTTCATACATATATAATTATTTTATCTTAAAAGTCAAATATTTTAAGTTTTTAAAAAGGAAGTTTCATGTTGTTTTTTGCTATTGTTTTTGTCTCTGTTTCTCAATACTCATTGATAAAGGTCTCTATTTTATATTCCTTTTGTTCTTTCATTGATCATAATCATCAGAATAAAATTACTATTCCTGATGAGATAGTTAAGATAACCCCTTGTCAGTAAATTATATTTTGAAAGAAGAACTGAAGTCAATTAATAAAACTGAGAGAAATAAGTCATGATAGAATGATAAATATTCAACTTATTATTATTATGTAATAATTTTTAAAAGATATATTTGAATGCAGTTTAATTTTTTCCTTGTTGCTCGTTGAAAGAGTAAAGAATAAAATAAGCAGAAGCAGAAGTATTAAGATAAAACCAATATTTCATGCAAGAGGGCTAAATGACGTCCAAAACTTGTCATTATCAGTGTTAATAAGCCAAGGTTGAAAAAGAGATATGAGAAGTACTCCACTTCAAAATAAACTTATTTTTCCTGAAAAACTCAGGTACAGGCTTTTAAATTTGAGTGTATTTATGGTTTTTATAAGTATGTTTTGTATCTTTCTTTTTTTTCATCTTTCTTTGTAATCCATTTTTTATTTTTATTGTTTAGTTGTTTTAAAATCTAATAATATTTGATATTTTTGCAAATACTTTATACTATTTCATATTAAAAGTGTATAACATATGATGAAATGGGAAATAAAAAAGTAATAAAAAATAGTTTTTTTGACTTAATAGCATTTATTTTAAGTTTTTTTTGATGATTTTTAAGAGGGATTGTTTTTTTTGTAAGAAAAAGGGAAAAATTACAATTGAAAAAAAATTACTTTTTTAATTATCTAGATTTTATTTTTAGAAAATGGCCAAAATATTTTTGGAATAAACCAAGCTTTTTTAAATTGACTTCATTTTTTTGAGATATGCTTCACTTTATCTTTAAAAAAGAGAAGTAATTACTTATAATCCATCCCCCTAACGGGTACTTCCTTTCATACGAAAGAAAGAAATAATTTTAATTTATCCCCTCTGTAATTATGAAAATTAAAAATATATGAGCTTTTACATTAATAGAGATTTTAGTTTGAATTCTGATCATATCATTTATTATGATTTGATGATTTCAAGCATTGACAGCAGTATGAATATGAAAAGTAAGACTTATACAACAAACAGATATGCAAAAACAAAGTTTTTATTTTACAGAGAAACTTTTTGAGATGATTAAGAAATGAGGGACGCTTGATTATGAAGAATTCTTTAATAGGAAAACTGTTTGAAATGTAAGCTTCACATGAGGCCACTTTTTATCTCCTACCTGATTTGGGAATTTTTGAGAATGATGAAGTATATGATCAACTGCTTATGGAGCGAATTTTTATTATTGTAGAAGTTGAAACGGAGTAGATATTATGTGAACAGGTTGATGCGTAGAAACATCAAATACCTGAACTTTAGCTAATGATTCGAGCTATATTGGGACTGCGCAACGATATGGACAGTATAGCTTTCAGTTTATTGATTATAATTCAAATGCGGATGATGATTTATGAAATGAGAATGGCATAAATTGAATTATTTGAGATGATGATGATGAGTATTTATGAGAAGGCCCAATTGTTTTTAGCGGATGAACAAATATCACAGAGCTGTTTCTTATTAGTTGAGATAATAAAGAAAGACTATTATTTAGATGGGATGTCAAGAATGATCCGGATTATCCATGAAGTGCATGTAACTTTTGAGATTGATCATCTCCTACTTGAAGTGGCTGTCTTTGAACTATAGAGTATTTAAAGCTAGAAGGAAAAGATTGGTGAATGGACCATGATGAATGAACTTCCGATACGAATAATACTCAGTATGATGGAGTTATTGATACTTGGATCATTGATACTGATTTTACTTGAGGAGCAAATATTATTGCAGCTTCGAACACTACGAATTATTGGGTATCTCTTTTTCCAGATACTATTAATGTATCGACTTTTGCAGTGTTTGCTTATCCAAATAAAGATAGAAACTTAGCTTGGAGAGATGCCAGCCAGTCTACTAATATTACTCCTTATGTGAGGTTAAAAATTGGATTACTTCCATCTTGGAAGAGCAGAAAACAAATAAAATGAAACCCAAGAGAATTAAAGTTTTCTACCACTATTAGCCTTACTGATATTTTTTCTAATTAATCTTTATGAAATTACATAATATTCAAAATACATCAAAGTGATTCACTATTGTACTTGCTATGTGAATAGTCTTAATTATCACATTACTTGCTTTACTGATTTTGGAGTATATAATTCCATTTTCAAAAAATGTAAAAGGAATTGAAAATAGTTCAAAAGCTTATTATGAAGCAAATTCTTGAATAGAAGATGCCCTGTGGTTTACCAGCCAAAATAGCGTTGGGTCAGAAAGTTGAACGATTATTTCGTCAACTGCTGTCTGAAATAATTTTACTGTTATTGGTTTAGGTGATATACTTCCTCCAGTTTGAAAATGAAATAGTGAATATGATTCTGATTGGAATAAAATAGCAGAGTGACAACCTATACAATTAGATATATGAAGTGGGGCTATTAGTAATTGGAATACTGTAGATTTTTATTTTAGAGTTCCTGACCTAGATTATAATAAATCAAGTTCAGAGATTTTATGATGATCTAATCCAATAGTGAATTGGCAATTATCATGAGAGGCTGATGCTGTGAATGCAAGTTGAAGTTATATATACCCCTGAGATGTTTGTGACTCTGATACTTCATGCAGTACAGGAGATATAAATTTTTCTTTAAAGACATGAATTCAGCTTGCTTGAACTTCTATTAATTTTGCTTCTTTTTATGCTACTGAATGTGATGATGGGACAGAGCAATGTAGTTTGAAATTATCAGTCATTAATGATTTAGAATTATCGGATGGTACTCCTGTGCCATACCTGGAATGGAAAATTGATTTTGGAACCCCGGTAGCACTCAGGTTTGCTCAAGTTAATTCAAGTGGGAAATCATATTGATTTAAAAAGGAGTTAGAAGTAAAGGTAGCTCAACAGACAGTTATAGAAGCTTTTGATTTTACTATATTTCAGTAATATTGTACTTACTTTTGTGACCAAAAGTAACAAAAGTCTTTAAGGCTTCGCAGCCTTAAAAATCTGCGATGAATACAGAAAACAAATATTTTTTAGATATAATAAATGAAACTATTTAAAATAGAAGAAAATGATGCGAATCAGAGGTTAGATAAATTTTTAAAAAAATTATTTCCATCTGCAACAAGAAGCCTGATTTATAAGTTTAATAGGAAAGATAAAATTAAGATTAAGTTTGAATGATCAGAGTGAAAGTATAGAAAAAGAGATAATGAATACAAAATTCAAGAGGGAGATGAAATAAAGATTTTTTTGAGTGATGATGACTTTGATGAGTTGACCTCACCCCAAGCTTCTTCTGTAGGAGAGGAAGTAAAGGGAGAGAAGTTTCATAAAGAAAATATTGCATATGAAGATGAGGATTTATTCATTGTGAATAAAAACTCTGGGATAAATGTACACCCATGAGATTTTAAGACAAAAGAAATCTCACTCATTGCTCAAGTACAAGATTATTTATGAGATACACTTAATAGTCTTACTTTTAAACCCTCGTTAATTCATAGGATTGATAGGGATACGAGTGGGATCTTGATGATAGCAAAGAAAAAAGATATTTTAGTAAAACTTGTAAATGATTTTAAGAGCCATACAAAAGTAAAAAAAACTTATTATGCTATAGTTCTTGGAAAACTGAGTAGAACATCATGATCAATAACAAAAAAACTTCTCAGAATAGAAAATGCAAGAAATGAAGCAAAAGTTCAAGTATCTGAAAAGGGGCAGACAGCAATTACTCACTATAAACTTTTAGCAGAACATACATTACAAACAAAAGAATGAATTGTGATTCTTTCGGAAGTTGAAGTAAAAATTGAAACATGAAGGATGCATCAAATTAGGGTGCATATGGCCTCAATTGGAAACCCAATAATTTGAGATAAATCGTATTGAGATAAAAAAATGAATTCTTTTATGATGAGACAATATGGTCTCAGTAGGCAAGCCTTACATGCTTGGAAAATAGAGTTTTTTCATTATGCTAAGAATAAGAATATGGAGATTACAGCAAGCTTAAAAAAAGATCTTGCTCAATTTATCACTAATATACAAAAATAACAATGGAAGCTTTTTTATGAACATTATTATGAAATATAATTATTGCCTTTTGAATTATGGTAACTATTTTTATTTTCAGTATTTTTAAGAAGAAACTCATTCATTATATAAATTATATAACAGCAACTACTGTTGGACTTTTGTTATGAATAATATTTATTTGATTTATTCCTGAATTAGCAGAGTCTGAGTTGTCTTGAAAACATTTATGACTGTTTATATTGCTAGGTTTATTTTTATTTTATGTATTTGAATTATTTCTTCATTGGCATCATTGTCAGGACTTATCTCATGAATCACATGGTTGTCATCATACTCATGCTCATTCAGGGAAAAGTGGAAAATTAATGTTTGGTGGAACACTTTTGCATAATATGTTTCACTGAGTTATACTATTTTGAGCATTTTCGATAAATATGACTTTTGGAATTGCAACAACCTTTGCATTATTATTACATGGAGTCCCTCAAAATATCGTGAATTACATTATGAATCATAAAAAGGAAAAATATGCTTATATTGCAGCTTTTGGTGGAATATTTTGAGCTCTTTTAACCTATCCATTTGCGGATACCTTACTTGAAAATAAGTTCTTTATTTTAGCTGTTATTACATGAGGTTTACTTTACACAGCATTGGCAGATATCTTTCCTGAATTTAAAGAAAAATGAGAGATGAAAGCAAAAGTGAGTTATTTGTTTTTTATTATTTTATGAGTATCTTTCTTTTTTGGATTTGAGGAAATGATTGAATCTGGACATCAAGAAGAGGTACATGAAGGGCATGAAAATACACATGATACGTATTCTCATTAAATAATTTTTTAATAGTATACTATGGTTTGAAAAATTCTAAAACTTATGTTTACCAGAGGACTTTCAATGAAAAGGTGGAATAATTTTCCACGTATTGAAGATGTAAGTCACTTGGATAATATTTGATACAAAGTACACATTGCATTGTTTTTAGCATATTTAGAAGAAAAAAATTGAACTTCAGTTGATAGAGAGTTTTTAATAAAAAGAATTATTTTTAATTCATTTAGATGACTGGTAATCTCAGATATTCATTCGTGAACAAGAGATTATATAATGGAGATTGATAGTGATATTTTTTCAGAAATTGAGAAAAAGGCATATATAGCTATTTTTGAAAAAGAAGCTCCGTCACATATAAAGGAGGATATGGAAAATACGATAAATGATAACTCAAAAACAATAGAGCTAGATATTATTTTTGCAGCAAAGAAATATGCTGCGTATAGAGAGTGTCTTGTAAATGAAAAAGTATATTCAGATATGTATGAAGTTCCTTTAAAATGACTTATCATCTCACTTGAAAAACAAAGAAAGAAATTGAAAAGTCTCGATATTCTCTTAGGAAATGATAATTATATAAAATTTTTATCACATATTAGAAGGCTCTCACATTCTCTGAGATGGAATCAAGAAAAAAGAATGTTTCCTGTATCTGTTATGTCTCACTTAGTTATTATAACTTTTATTTCATATGTATTATGAAAGATTGAGAATGATAATGGAGGAAATTATAATATTCTTGAACTCATGTTAAAATCAATTTATCATGATATTCCAGAGGCTATTACATGAGATATTATAACTCCAACAAAAAAATCAGTTTCATGATTTGAAGAGGTTTTAGAAAGAGTAGAAATAAAAATGATGGATGATTATCTTTTTTATTATGTGGAGGATGATTATAAAGAACTTGTAAGCGATTATATGTTGCAGCCATTTGAGGGCGATCATGGAGTTTTATCAAAAAAAGCAGATATATTAAGTGCATTATTTGAAGCAAAGGTAGAAGTAAATAATGGGGCTACAAATTTTTATGATATATATAGAAAAATTAAAAAGAAAGTAAATTCATTTGATTCAGTAAGTGTTGATTACTTCGTAAGAGATGCTCTTGATAGTTTTGATGATGTTTCAGACGATATTAATTTAAACAACTAAAAATGAAAACCTACGATAAGTTTTTAAAATACTACGATGAGATTGTGAGAGGAGTGAATAGTCCTCTAGAAGAAGAAGTAGAATTTTTAATAGAAGATGTTATAAATGAACATAAGCCAGATACAAAAAACATTTTAGAAACAGCTTGTTGAACTGGAGTGATAGCACGTGAAATTATTAAAAAATGATACTCAGTTACGTGACTTGATATGAGTGAGAATATGTTGAAAATGGCAGAAGTGAATCTAAAAACCTCACCCCTAACCCCTCTCCTTCGGAGGAGAGGGGGAGGACAAAAAAAAGATGCCGGACTTGTACTGGCTGATATGACAGATTTTGATCTTGAGGAAACTTTTGATACGGTGTTGTGTAATTATAATTCTATTTGTCATTTATTGAAATGGGAAGATTGGGTGAAATTTATTGAGATGGCAAATAAACATTTAGAAAAAGATGGATTATTCGTATTTGATATTAATACGCTCTATGAATTTGAAAATATAACAAAAGACTTTGCCCAATTTTATACATTTTGAGATGATAATGTGTGTTTAGAAATGTTTAAAGTTGGATGATATTTTGAGTGGCTTGTGAAGATATATGAGAAATCTGATGATGGAAGATTTGATCTTACTACTGAAGTAGTGAGAGAAAATAGTTTCCCAATTTCTAAAATAGAAAAAGAATTGAAACAACAAGGGTTTAAAGTTCTTGAAAAAATAGATTATCATTATGGAGAAGTAACTGCAAAAAGTGAAAGGGTATACTTTATTTGTAAAAAGAAGTAAATTCGAGACTATTGCTTTATAAAAATGTATCAGTATAGTTAAATCACATAAAATTTATTTTTCATAAATGTAAGGAGGTATGAAAAATTGAAACAAAGCACCGAGTGGGTGTAGTTTATTAGATGGAGCAGTAAAATTTGAAGAAGCATCAAGGGAAGATAACATAATGTCATTGTCTTCACTATGAGATATATACTATGAATTAAGACTTTATACTCTTGCGAGAATATTTTACTTAGGAGCTCTCGGGGTTCATCGAGAGGGAAAAAAAGATGATTTAAGTATTTGTTTCGTGAAAGAGATGAATTTGAAAATAAAGGATGTAGAAAAAATACTAGCAGATGAAAAAACAATATAACAAATTAATAATAAAAAACACATGCAAAAATACGTCCTATCAACCATTATGGGAGTTGAATCAATAGCAAAAAAAGAAATAGAAAGACAAGGCTGAGTTATAGAGGAAGTAGTAGATAGACTCATTACTTTTTCATGAGAAATAGAATTAATTCCAAGGGTAAACTTTTGGTCAAGAGTAGGGAACAAAATGTACATGTTATTAGCTGAGGCTGATAATATTGATAATTTTGATAGTTTGTTTGATGTAGTAAACTCGATCCATTGGAAAAAGTATTTTAAAAAAGATTTTCCAATTTTAGTAAAAGCTACTTCTTTGAGATCAGAGCTTACAGCTATTCCAACAATTCAATGAGTTTCTAAGAAAGCTATTGTTAAGTCTTTAACGGGAGGTTCAGGAGATCATGTAAATGAGGATAGAGATCTAGAAAAAATGGATATTTTAATCTTGCTTATTGATAATAAAGTCAGAGTTCTATTAAATACTTCGTGAAAAGCTCTTCATATGAGAGGTTATAGAGAGGAAGCTTGAGAGGCTCCAATAAAAGAGTCTCTTGCTGCAGCATGTATTTTGTTATCAAATTGGAGATTTAAAGAGGCCTTTTATGATCCTTTTTGTGGAAGTGGAACATTTGCTATTGAGGCACTTATGATAGCAAGAAATATTGCTCCATGACTGAGGAGAAAATTTGCCTTTGAAGGTTTACAACTTATAGACTGGGAAACTTCTGAAAATGAAAGGGCACTTGCAAGAAAAAAACGTTTTGAATGAGAGTATAAAATATATGCTTCAGATATTGATCCAGAAATGATTAAAATTGCAGAAGCAAATACCGCAAGAGCAGGACAAGAATGAAGGATAGATTTTCAAGTGAAAGACTTTAAAGCTTTTGTAGAACCAGGACTTCCATGAACTATAGTCACAAACCCTCCGTATAATCAAAGGTTAAAAGATGATAATATTGATAGTTTATATAAACATATTGATAAGTTATTTAGAATAAACCCAGAGTTAAAATGATGAGCTATTACCAGTTATACAGATTTTGATAATCTCATAAAACTTTCAGAGTATAAAAAGAGAAAGTTATATAATGGTGGAGAGTTATGTTACTTTTATAGAAGAAAATAGTTTTATATTTTAATGTCTTAAGTATTATGGGTGATAAAAAAACGCAAAATTCTCATTTGAGCGTAGTTGAAAATACACAAGAGGAAGCTCAAGAAATGTTTCCGGATGATACATTCGAAATTCAAGAAAAAAAGAGAGCAATATTCGATCGTACAGTTGAGAATTTTCTTAACGTTATGAGTAATGAAGGATTTTCTTCTCAAACTTTATGAGAAAAATTGGAGGAAGAAGAATGGAATAAATAGACGTTATTTGTAAAAGTGCCAAAAAATTAAGTAAAAAGATAAAAAATAGAAAAAGGCCAGTACGATGAGTACGGCCTTTTTGTTTTTTCATTTTTTTCTCCTTTAATTGTTGACAATGGACCATTCCAATTTTTCACCATGCATTAATGGTATAAGTATATCTTCGTCATTTTCTGAAAAACGATATTCTTTGGGGACGGTCATTGGGGTTTTTTCTAAAGTAATTGTTTGTGTATTTGTTTCTAATCCATAAAAGTTAGCACCACTTATACTTGCAAATGTTTCTAACTTATCTAATGCATCAACCGAATCAAATACTTGAGCATACATTTGTAATGCACTGAGTCCTGTAAAGCAACCAGCACAACCACAGGTGGATATTTTTTTATTTTTTAGGTGGGGAGCTGAGTCTGTTCCCAAGAAAAATTTACTATTTCCACTGGTAGCAGCTTTGATTAAAGCTTCTTGATCAGTGTCTTTTTTTAATATTGGAAGACAATATAGGTGGGGTTTAATTCCTCCTACTAACATGTCATTCCCATTAAATAAAAGATGCTGGGGTGTAATAGTAGCACCGATTTTACCTTTTGCATTTAAGACATATTCAACGGCTTCTTTTGTTGTTATATGTTCAAGTACAATTGGTAATTCTGGAAACTCTTCCCTTAAAGGTTTAAGAACTTCTGAAATGAAACCAGCTTCTCTATCAAAAATCCACCCATGTGTTACTTCTCCATGTAGACAGAGAGTCATTCCATGTTTTTGCATTTCATCCAGTACAGGATATATTTCTTTTATATCTGTTACTCCTGCGTCAGAATTTGTTGTTGCTCCAGCTGGGTACAGTTTTGCAGCGAGAATAGATTGGATTTTTGCAGCTTTTCGAATTTCACTTACCGTTGTCTGATCTGTAAGATACAGAGTCATATACGGTGTAAAATAATCATTAGAAGTTGCCCTCATTACTCGATTTTTATAATCAAGAGCTTGATTCACTGTTGTAATGGGTGGGATTAGATTTGGCATTACCAGAGCTCTTCCAAAGGTCTGAGCCGTTATTGGTGCGACTTCATTTAATAAGTCACCATCTCTAAAATGTACATGCCAATCATCAGGTTGTATAATCGTAATTTGCTTAGACATTTCTGTCTCCTTTTAAGAAAGTTCTAAAATTGATTTTATTAACCAGGGCCTGAGCATAAAAACAGTACCAATTGCAATTGCATCAGCGTATTTTTGTAGCTCAATTGCTGCACTTTTTGATTGGACTCCATTTCCAGCAATAATAGGGAGTGTAATACCTTTGTTCTTTGCCTCCTTAACCGTTTCAATTACATATGGTAAAACTAAGTGACTACTTAATCCTCCTGCTTGTTTAAGACCTCGTTTTAAGAGAGGAGATGTATCATCAAAAATTGACCAATCAATTGGTTTTTCAAATTTATGATGAGCTTGTTCAGATTGAGTTCCATATGGAACTGTATTTGCAATCCAAAAAGCATCAGCTAAACCTTTATCCTGAATCTCTTTTAAAAGTTGAATAGGAACAAATGGGTTAAAATTTGCCACTAATGGAACTTTCGTAAGTTTTCTTGCTTCTTCAAGCATTGGTATTACCATTTTTAAAAAAGCTTGTGGGTCTTGACCTGTATTTGGGCAAGCGAAGTTAATTTGGAGAGCAAAACTATTGTTCAAAACAGAAATTGCTTTACAAAAATAACGTAACTCTTCCAGTTTTTTTTCTAGGTCTGGTTCGATAGACATAAAGGAAAGAAAATAATTATCTTTTCTTTTTTGCCACATCATTTGATCCATAGACCAGTCAATACCTTTATTGGTAAGTCCGACTGCATTTATAACATGACCACCAAAGAAATCCACATATACACATTTTGGAAGTATATGTAAAGGAGTTATATGGTCTTTTCTCATAGGCATATTTCCTTTTCTCTCATAAGCTGTTACTGTTTTTGCAGCAAAAGCTATATCAGAAGAATAACCAGGTACAAACTGCAGTAATTTATGGAAGGGATATCCTTCACCAAAAAAACCGAATGTTCCAGGAGCACATATGACTCTTGGGAAATCTAAGTTTCCTATTCTCATTTTCTTACCTCCATAATATTAATGAAATTTGAATAGGGTACTTTTATATATTAAAACATATAAAAGTCAATATTATTTCTTTTTGTTCTTTTGATTGCAAAAAACATAATCTCACTATAATATCAGGGAAAACAATTTAATATAAATAAATATGAAAATACTTGCATTTGAGACATCTTGTGATGATACATCTATAGCAATTTTTGAGGATGAGAGACTACTTGCTATGAATACTGATAGTCAGATCAAAATTCATAATAAGACCTGATGAGTAGTTCCTGAGGTAGCTGCACGTGAACATGCAAATGTTATTTTTGATGTGCTTACTCAAACCCTAGAGGATGCGAATACAAAACTTGAAGATATTGATTATATAGGAGTGACTACAAATCCTGGATTACTCCCTTCGCTGTTAACAGGAACCACGGTTGCTTCCACTATTTCAACAGTTTTACAAACAAAAATAATACCAATAAATCATATAGAGGCTCATATATTTGCAAATTTTCTTGAGAGAAAAGAGAGTGAGATAGAGTTTCCATTGGTATGTTTAACGGTGTCGGGAGGTCATAATGATATGTATTCTATGAAATCGATGTGGGATTTAGAAAAAATCTGAAGCTCATGAGATGATGCGTGAGGTGAAGCTTTTGATAAGGTAGCAAAAATGATGGGGTTATGATATCCTGGAGGGCCGATTGTGAGTCAGTTGTCGGAAGAGTATGAGAAAACCTCACCCACAACCCTTCTCCTGTCAGGAGAGGGGAGTAAGAAAAAAAGTTTATTCCCTCGTGTTTGGCTTGTAAAAAAAGAACATAATTTTTCTTTTTCTGGACTGAAAAGTGCGGTAAAAAGAGAAGTTGATAAAAGAATAGCAGAAAAGTGAGAATTATCTGACTTGGATAAAAGAGAGATTTCATATGAATTTGAAACAGCAGTTGTAGAGGTGCTGGCTTATAAGCTAGTTCAGGCTGCAAAACAAAAATGAGTGGAAACGGTTATGTTAGCAGGGTGAGTAAGTGCAAATAATAGGTTGAAAGATCAGATAGAAACACTTTGTAATAAAGAATGATTAGAATTTATATATCCTAAAAAACTTGTATACTGTATGGATAATGCAGCGATGGTAGGAATAAACACTTATTACCGTGTGAAATACTGAGAGTTTGAAGATAAAATATGAGTTGTGAAATTATAAGAAAAGATCCTGAGCTATGCTCAGGATCTTTTTATTTACCTATTGTGATATTATTTTATAATCTCTCATAAATCTATTCAAGGCCTCTTCTATCAGAGGATTTCATTCTGTATATTTTACTATTTTTTTTATTGTATCTTGGAATGATTCAGTGTATTTTGGGTTATGAAAATTATTAATAGATCATTTTGTATTTGTGAGCAAGTAATATGCTATTTTTATAGTAATCTCTTCGAGTTCTTTATTGGTATATAGATCTCAATTCATTCCTATTTCATTTAATATAAATTGTGTATTAGTGAGATTAAGAGCAGTCCATTTTTTTGGATTTAGGTATATGTCTTTTGTAGAAGTGTGAAGAGGTAGGGCTTCAAAAAAATTTCCGTTAGATCCTAATATTCTTTCATATGCATATGTAATATCGATAATTTCTGTTTCTCATAGTTCGTTTGCTGGTTTGAAGTTAGAAGCATTCAATATTCATAATGCTTGATTATGACTGTCTCACACTTGAGAACTAATTTGTCCAGTATAATTTGTATTTTTTTCTACTTGCCAAGTAGGTGTATTAGTCTGTTGTTCTGTAGAAGTCATTTTTTTGTTTAAAAATAAATTCCGTATATTCTATCTATGAAATAGATAATGTCAATACCTTCAATATGTTTAGTGTATTTTTTATTTAATACCTAATTTTTGTTTAATTTTCAAATTATCATGCAGGAATATATTTCCATGCTCGGTTAATATATTTTTGATGAGTTTATCTCAGAATTCAAGCCTAGAGTAGAAGTCTTCTGTTGAGATAATTGCATATTTGACTTTTCTTCCATAAAATACTCAGGCAAGAAAGCCGTTAAAATCATCTTTATCTATTTCTCATATTAAGAAAATATCTAAAATATTTTTTCAGCTTTTTATGAGTTTATATTTAATTGATTCATTGATGATGACAAGCTCTAGCTCAGTTTTATCTTTGAAATAATCTTTTAGCTTGTTCATAGGATTATATATCTTTAGAAATACTCCCATGAATTCATCTATGAGGATGAATCTTTCATTCAAGAAAAATATTTTCTTTTTTAAATCCATTTTATGTTTGAGTATTCAGAGCTCAGTGAGATTATCAAGCTCTCTCTTTACTGAATTAATTTGCTCTCAAAGCTCTCTAGAGAGACCTCTCATGTGAAAACCTTTATTATTTCCTGATTCATATTCAAGAAAAAACTTCTCTAAAAGCTTTGTCCTGCACTTTGATCAAAGAATTTTTGAAATATCAAAAGTTTTCATTATCGTTTATTATTTCTTGTATAAAATATTTATTTACTCGAAATGTATCATAATAATGGGAAAAATCAAATATTTTTATTGATTTAATCATTTGGCTGTGTATAATTTTGGCAATATTTAAAATGATTAGTAAAATAATATGAAAAAACTACAACAAGAGTTAGAAGATAGAGGTTTGTTATACCAAATTTCGAGTGATGAATTATTTGATACTTTTGATAAGTGAGAATGAAAATTTTATTGTGGGTTTGATCCAACAGCAGACTCATTACACTTGGGGAATTTTATAGGTTTTATGGTGGGGGTTCACCTTATGAGAAGGGGGAATAAGTATACTGCACTCACTTGATGAGCAACAGGAATGATTTGAGATCCAGGTGGAAAAGATGCAGAGAGAACTTTTTTATCAGTAGAAGATCTTGAAAACAATCAAAAAAGTATTTCAACTCAAATTTCAAGTATTTTGAAAAACCTTCAAGAATTTAGTGGAGACAGTTTTGCATTTGATTTTGTGAATAATAAAGATTTTTACACAGGTATGTGATATCTTGATTTTTTAAGAGAGGTTGGGAAATATATCACTATTAATAATATGATAGCAAAAGATACGGTGAAAAAAAGAGTGGAAGATCCAAGTCAATCTATCTCATATACGGAGTTTTCATATATGTTATTACAAGGGTATGATTTTGTAAGGCTTTTTAAAGATAAATGAGTAACACTTCAAATAGGAGGGCAAGATCAATGGGGGAACTTAGTAACAGGGACAGAGCTGATCAGAAAAAAATATGATTGAGAAGCAAATGTATTAACCTGGCCTCTTATTACTGATGCTACAGGAAGAAAATTTGGAAAATCTGAATGAAATGCAATCTGGCTTGATAAAGATAAAACATCTCCATATGAAATTTATCAGTATTTTATGAATACCTCAGATAATGATATAGAGAAATATCTAAAAATGCTCACACTTATAGAAACAGAAGAAATTGATAGAATTGTAGAAAATCATCTTGAAGATCCCGAAAAAAGATGAGGTCAAAAACTTCTTGCATATAGAGTGGTTGAGATTATTCATGGGGCTACAGAAGCTGATTTAGCAAGAAAGATATCAGACTTTATGTTTGGATGAGTTGATAAAATAGAAATACTCAAAGACTTAACAGAAGAAGAAGGGTATACATTTAAGAAATCAATGTGAGGATTTAAATATAAATCAGAAAACTTATTTGAATCTATAGTAACTTCATGACTTGCAAAGTCTAACTCAGAAGCAAGACAAGCAGTTCAGTCATGAGCTATTCACATAAATGAAGAAAAAATTTCAGATTTTAATCATGATTTTTCAGGTGACTTTATCCAAGATAGAATACTTCTTTTGAGAAAAGGGAAGAAAAACTTTAGGATATTGTTGAAGTAAGATTTTTCTCTTGAAATGAGACCTCTCACTTGAATTCTCTCTCCTTGTCAGGAGAAAGAGGCTGCATGGTTAGGTTTGTTATTTAAAATCAAAAAAAATGAAAAAGGTATCGGAAGTTATAATTGGAGTATCGAGGAGATTAAGAAAAGAAATGACTGGTTCAGAGAAAATATTGTGGGAAAAATTAAAATCGAAACAATTAAAAAATATCAAATTTTTAAGACAAGCTCCTGTATATGTGTACACGGAAAATTCAGGGTTAGATAGGTATATAATATCTGATTTTTTATGTAGAGAATACAATTTAATAATAGAGTTAGATTGAAGTGTTCATGATTTAAAAGAGATTTATGAATTAGATAAACATAAGGAAAGTTTATTGACTAATTTATGATATAAAATAATTAGATTTAAAAATGAAGAAATACATTCTAATCTAGAAAAGGTTCTTTCAAAAATCGTAGCCTCTTTCTCCTGACAAGGAGAGAGAATTCAAGAGAGAGGTCTAAAAAATAGATCTTAATATATTTTATCAAGAACAATTTAGTGTATTTGAAATGAGACCTCTCATCTGCCCTAAAGGATGACACAAGGCCTAATCTTTTCTCCTTGTCAGGAGAAAGAGGCTGCATCATATATAAAAACAATAAAATAACGAACCGTCAATCAATAAAATAAAAAACTTCCAAATATTAATGTCCTGTTAATGTCATGTTCGTATAATAGTGTCGCAAAAGAAACACTATTTTATTTTTATGATATTTCAATTTATGAGGAGGTCTTTCGAGTTTAGGTGATTATAGCTATAATTGCCTTTATTTTTTTGTATTTTTATTAGTTAATTTAGATAGGATATTATGGTTCAGAAATATATAGCACGTGTAGTATTATTTTTTATTTTATTCACTCAATCTCAAGCATGAGTACTGTATGTGAACGCAGCAGAATCTTTAGAATGAGAAAGGAATCAAGCAGTTTCTACGCTTGATGCAGTTGATAGTGTTCTTGATACAGCTATCACAAAAATTGATAAAAAATTAAAAAGTAAAAAAACAAAGCAAAGACTAGGAAAGAAACAAGTGGAAATAAAAGAATATTTAGAAGAAGTGAAGAAGGAAATAAAGAAAACAAAGAGTAAAAAAGAAATAAAATTATTGACCCAAAAAGCAAAGAAAAAACTTGTTTTAAAAGTAGTTTCATGAGTTTCAAACTATAAAAATATAGAAGAGTGAATTGATAAAAAACTCAAGACTAAACAAAAGAAAAAAGCTCTGAAAGCTTTACAAAAATCTTTGAAAAACAAAGGTTCATATAACTTGATTATTAAGACAAAGCTTTCAAAAAAGAATTTTCTAAAGAAATATAAAACTTTTGATAGCGCTTTAGATTTAAAGCTTCTATATAAAAAAGGAAAAAATAAATATTTTGAGCTCTCTATTTCAGAAGATTCAATTTTAAGAGAAGAGCTTTTGGATGGTATTGAATCCGGAGAATTTCCAGAAAGCTTTTTATGAGTAGATGTCATAAAACCAGAGATATTTTCTATTCAAGAAATTTCTCTCGAGTGAGAAGATATTTCACAAACTTGGTGAGTAGAAAAATATAATTTATTCCGTCAGTTTGAAACAGTATCTCTCTGAGAAAAAATACAGGTATGAATTATTGATACATGAATTGATTATAACCATACGGACTTAAAAGATAATGTTGTATCATGATATGATTTTATCAATGATGATAATGATGCATTTGATGATCAATGACATGGGACTCATGTAGCTGGTACTGTATGAGCCAGTATAAATGGAGAAGGAATTATCTGAATGAATCCATATGTAGAACTGGTACCACTTAAAATATGTGATAGTGATGGATTTTGTCCAAGTTATGCAATTACAAGAGCAGTTTCATATGCAATGGAGCAAAATATTGATGTGATCAATATGAGTCTATGAGGGAGATGAAACCCAAATGACAGTGTGATTTGTGATGCTATTCAATTCTATACACAAAACTGAGGTGTTGCCATCGTTGCAGCATGAAATAGTAATATTGATACTTCAGAATTTGTTCCGGGAGGTTGTTTAGAGTCTATTACAGTTGCTGCTGTTGATAGCTCATTACAAAGAGCTTCATTTTCTAACTACGGTTCAGATGTAGATATTGCTGCTCCATGAGTAGGGATTTATTCGACATATCCAGGAAATCTCTATAGGTCAATGAATGGGACGAGTATGGCTGCTCCTCATATCGCAGGTTTAGTATCTGTTATGAAATCATTGAAACCAGAGTTAGGAAAAGATGAAATAAAACAATTACTGAAAATAAATAGTACGAATATCTCAACAGATCAGCTAGTTGCTTGATTTGTAGATACAGTTCAACTATTGAGTTCTCTTGATGCTGTTACTATTGATGAAAGTACAGATGTAGTGGTAGGAGAAGGGACGGAGGTTGTGAGTATAGATCCAGTTGGGAGTACAAGCCCAGAAGATATATCTATACTTGAAAGTGTAGCCAATATTGATTTTTCAGAGGAATATGAAGAAATACCAACTCCAAGTTACCTCTCACTTGATGGTATTTTACAAACAGAAGTTCAAAGTACGGAAGAAGATTTTATTCCTGTTCCAGAGATAATTTACAATAAAAATCCTGAAATAAAAATGGATTTTCCATTACAAATAAATAGTTTAGAAGTCGATAATGAAGTATCTCCGTTAGACCAAGTTATTGATATCACTGGTTTTGAAATCTCTCAAACGCAAGAGGATAATAGTTGATATCCTTATAAAGAATGAGAAAATCAAATATTAAAAATAGAAGAAGTGATTGATGAGTGACCATCTCAAGAAGTAATTAATACTTGAATGTTTACATCAATTCCTGAATTGGAAAAAGGGGAAAATATAGAAATAAATTCTACGAATAATGAGCGTATATCATTTGAAGAAAAGATTGAAAAATGAACCCTTGATGAAATTATTAAAAGTAACTCTGGAGCTATTCCTCAAACAGTAGAAATAGAAATTTGAGATATTTGAAAGGGAGATATACAAAATAAACGAGAGTGAAAAAAAGCTCCTTATCACAGAGTGAAAAAATCACTAAAAGAGCCGATTTTTGATATGTGAGAAATGGTTTTACCAGATGAAGGGAGTGGTTCTGGAATTACTAATGAAGATAATTGAGTATCTATTCAAAGATCATATAGTTGTAGTATTTTTAAATGACAACAATGTAAGTTAACTATAAATGATGCGGGTCGTCATAGTATTGAGCCAATATGAGACTCAGTAGCATCTGTGTTTACGAAACGGGATTATGTATATTTTACTTGAATAAAACCAGGTACAACAACATATAACTTTATTCGTTATGGATCAATTTTCAATACAGTTACTGTAACAGTAAAAGATATTCCTGAACCTATTGATCTATATTGTACTGTAAAATCAGGAGGTACCTGTAATTTTTCACTTCCAGAAGCCATATCATATGCTCCATCTGCGATAAATTCTGAGTATACAATAGATTATGAATTTAGGTATAATTTTCTTACCGTTGATACACGATCAGTATGAAAAACAAGCTTTACTGTAAATACCTGAAACATCCACTTAGCAACTATTCATTTGGATATTACTCCGAATGTTCCTGAGTATGAGTGTACTATAATAGAGTGATGATTATGTAAAGTGAACGTGAGATATGCATATGCATTACAATTTATAGAAACAGTATGAGGACTTACAAATATCAATGTAAACAATGAAGATGTATATATAACATGACTTAAATGATGAGAAGAATATATATATTTTATGTGACCTGGGTATAAGGATTACCGTGCTGGAATAAAAGTAAAAGTTATAGCGGTATCAGATATTGAGTTACAGACAACAAACTGTAAATTATGGGAAGTATGAAATGAATGTGTTGTTTCCCTTATTTCTGCAAATAAGTTTACATATACAACGTCAACTGGATGAATTGTAAATGTGAGTGCTGATTCTGGGAAAATATATATTTCGTCACAAGCTGTATGAGAAACAGATGTATATGTAAAATATAATGGGAGTCTTGTATGAGTTATAAATATATTAGTACAAACAAACGCAAGAGCCTATAATTGTCGTACGAATCTATGAAGGGAATGTAGCTTTTATTTACCAAAGGGTGCTCGGCAGTATACCTATACTGTTTCTACTCCATGAATCGTAGATTTAGAGCTTTGATGACCAGAATTAAGAACATTCTATGTGAGACCACAAAAAGCATGATCAGTTGTAATATATGCAAAGCACCAATGAGGTTACGTTGCTCAAATATATGCAACATTTACAGAGATTAAGGAATATAATTGTGATATAGAAGAATGAAGTTATTGTTCTCTGTTAGGGCTTCCTGAATATTATGACTATGAAGTAATAAAAGATGATATAAGAACTTGAAGATTTAGAATAGATAGTAAAAACTATTGAGATCCAAAATATCTTGAAGTAGCCATATGACCAGATACAGTGACATGAATAAGGTCGTGAACAGTTGACCTCTATATTGATAGAGCAGCAGCACTCTGAATTCATACACTTGCAATAATGCATGTAAATATTACAGAGCAATCTTATCAAAAGCAATCATTTTGTGAGACAAAAGTGAATGGAAGATGTGATATAGGACTCAGAAATATATGAACAGATAAGTATAGTATTATGGTATCTAAACCAGGAATGCTCAGAATAGAAGCCAAAAGGGATTACATGGTAATGTTTGCCGAACAAGAATGAGAAGTAGAGGTTATTATTAAAAATAATGAGACATGACTCATAGCTCATAAAGGAACAGTGACAATAGAAGGAGAATACATTATTACAGTCCCAAGAATAGCAACAACTCTTTCAGAAAAGACTTTTAATTTGTCTGTATGAGAGAGTGCTGAGTTAGAAATAATAAATGGGAATACAAATAATAAATATACGGTTATAAAAAGATATCCAAATATATCAGTATCGTATGTGTGAACTAATAAGTATAACATAACAGTATTGAATGGAAACTATACAAACAATACGATTCAACTCATAGATACAGATAAAGAATATGAAAATGCTACAGTAAATATCATAATAGAAACGGCAGACACATGATGAGGTTGAGATACAGGCTGAGGAACATGAGATCTTCCTCTGAGTTTCAAAAACCTTTCGTATGAACCAGTAACAGAGTTATGAATTTGAATCATGAACTTTGATATTACATGAAGTCCAACAGAGGTATGAATCCAATATCTTACTTCGGATAATTCTATTGCCAGACAACAATTAGAAATCAATCCAGATGGAATATATTCATTGGTAATAGACAAGAATGATACTTTAGACTCAGGAGCAGCATATGAGAATTTTATGCCATATTATGTAGATGCTGAGAATACTAGTTATTATTATGCTGATGATAATTATTTATCGTTTGGGAGTGAAGCATGAAAATGAGAAGTTATTTGAGTATGAGTGCAGGAAAGTAACTGAGTAAAAATTAATGCTGATAATGCTGAAATTATTTTTGAGAGATTTAAGGTTAAGATAGACAAGATAGTAGAAGTACTGAAAGCAGATGAATCTAAACAAGGGAATATACCAGTGGTACTTGAGAAGATAGTGGTGTTGAAAGAAAAGCATAGTTCTAATACTCTTGTTATTCAGATATTGGAGTATTTGGAGAGTGGGTTGAAGGGGGTGATAGGAATAGTCGATTGACCAGAATGAGAGGTAGATGAATTTATAAAATCACTTTTAGAAGATACTGGAATAAGTATTACTGTTACATGATTAAATATAAATGTACTTGATACTTATAGATGTAAACTTAATAATAGCTCAAAAGAATATTACAAACCAGAACATGCACAATGTGTTACAGAACAATACAATGCATGGAAATGTAATACATGATACACAGAGGTATGATGATATAGTTGTGTAAATGAGGAGTATTACTGAGTAAGAAGTGCAAAACTTGAAAAAATAAATATTTTTCAGGAAACAATAGATACTAGTATTACAAAAATATCAATGAGTTTATCATCTAAAAGCATTTTAGAGAAGTATGATATTACCAGTAAATTAATCGCAAAAATTATATGAATTCAAAAACAGGTTGATACACAATATAGTTCAAGTAAAGAAAAAGTATGATTAATAAATGACATACTTGACTATTATGTATGAAAATTAGATATACTATTTTTAGCATATGAAGTTGAATTAAATAAATACAAAGCAAGTTTAGAAACAGCATTGTTAAAATGACAATATGAACAAGCTCAAGCAGAAACAGAGAGTCAAACATCAAAATGAAACTTAGATTGATATGAGCAATCAGTTACTGATTTCTTAGAAGAGTTTACAGAATTACTTAGTTTAGCAGAATTTTGAGAACTCTTGTTGTGAATAAAGAATTTTGTATATAATCTAGATGAGGAACTAGAAAATATAGCAGTGCAATTATGAGAACTCTATGAACTTTACCAAAACAGAGAAGAAATCTTTGCATGACTTGATGATTATAAAAAGGCTTACTATACGAGTTATTTAGAAACGACTGTTTGGCTTGCTGCTATACCTATAAAGCTTGGGAAATTTAGTAAGGTGAAGAAGTGAGGGGATAGTAGTACATTAGCTGAAATTAAAGAAATTAAGAAGAAACAGGATGAAGAGAGTACACAATCAGGAACTCCTGTGACTGTGCTGAATGCTTGAGCAAAAGTTGAGGGGAGAATTGATCATGTAATGGATTTTGAACTTAAGTCAGACTGAACATACAAATGACTCCATTCGTTAAATGAGTTGGATGTTTCTCAGTATGTGAGAGATGTAGATACAAATAAATTCCCAAATACTGTAAATGCACCATATGAAGCAAAGGTTTCTATTAAAGATTGAAATGGATGAATTATTGAGAAGTGAAATAATGGATGAATTTCTTCTATATTCCCAGATGGTTGGAGTAGAGAAAAAATTATTGAGGAAGTAACACATGCAATAGAGAATAATAAAGGGAAAGATACCTCTCCATTAGCAGGTAGTAATGAGTATATTGGTTTTTCAAAAGATAATACAATACAAATCAATTTTTATCTTGGAAGTGATGACTCTATTATTTCATATTTTCCAAAAATTAATAATTAAATAACAAAAAAAGTATGATTAAGTATAAATTTTATCGAAATGTGGCAAACAATCCTAGATTTGAAACAAATATAGAATATGAAATGCTTTGGGAGCTATGATCATGTAAACACAAATATATCAGAGAAGTAGTTTCTGAACTTGAAAAAATAAAAAAATGAGAGATAGAGAAATATAGTTTTTGATATGATATAACAACAATTTATTGCTATGCTTGAAAAGAAAATGCTGTGATTGAGTATGAAAAAATAGATCCTGTAACATATAAATGAATAAATAAAAGAATAGAAATCCCTTTCGAAAATATCTATAGTCTCATGAAAGATTGGAGAGACTATATCGATGCGTGGGAAAAAGAAACTGATTTGGAGAAGAAGTAATAAAAATGAATTCTTAACTAAATATAATTATGTTTAAAAAATTAGAAACAATAAATTTTGAAGAATTAAAAGATATTGAATTTCAATCACCAAAACGGAAAGAAGATTTTCATTCTTATTTGGAAATTATGGAGAAAATTTTAAATTACTATTTAGAATTAGAAAAGTATGAGAAAATATTATCAGAGAACGATGAAGTTAAATTAAAAAGAGATATAAAATTATTTTCAACTATTTTAAATAATGTTTGAAATGAATGATGGAAAGATCCAAATAATTCAAAATTTAAAAAAGAAAAATTTAATCACTTATATATTGAATGGCTTAGTGATAGGAAATGAGTATATGAACATTTTTCAATCTTAATTAATAAAAAGGAAGAAGATTTTACAATTAAAATTACTTGATTAGAAGAAAAACAAACTAAACAAATATTAGAAAAAGATGATGAAATTGCACAAATAAATTGAGAAAAATGAACTTTAACAGAAAGAATTGAAAAACAAAAAGAAACAATAAAAAAACAAGATATTTCTATTAAAGAATTAAAAGCAGATATTGCAGATAAAGAGTTAAATAAATTAGCTGAATCTTTTTGAACTGAAGAAAATAAATATACTTCTTGAAAAAAAAAGGAGATTTATTTTTGATTTGCTTTGTTATCGATTCCAACATGTATTATAATTTGAATATTATATTATGATATAAACAATTATATATTATCAATTCCTTTTTGAATTCTAACAATAATATTCTGGTATTTTCAATACTTTCAATTAAAAAATTATTATATAAATAGAGATTTAGAAACTAATTTTGCAAATAGAAAAGCTGTAGCTAATTCATTTAAGTGACTTCTTGAAATGCTAAATGAAGAGGAGAACTTTTGAGATAATCCAGATTTAAAAACAAAATTCTTTGAAAAAGTTTCAAGTATTTTATATGCAGAAGTTGATAATTCATATATTAAAAAGCATAATGACAATGTACCTATATCTAAATTATTAGATACGGTAAATGAGTTAATTAAAAAGGTTCAATAATATAATTATAAAATTTTAATGGAGATGGATATTGAAGTAAAAGAAAAATTAGATGAGTTTATAGATAAGTATGCTATTATGATAGTAGGAACTGGTTATATTGATATCATTGTATCAAGAAATGACTATGTTAAATTTATCGACTCCCTTACGTTATTAAATATCCCTGTAATTAGAATTAATTGGTGGTGTTGTGCTACTGAAGATAATAAAATGAAGTTATGATGTCCTCATGGTGCATGATGACCATGATTTGATTGAGGCTACTATGGAGAGTTATATCGGGCTGATGATACATTTGAGTTAAATGAAAATATCTGAATTAAAGAACACAATAATATTGTTAAGGATGCTATATTAAATAAGTCTACTTATGATAGAGATGGTGATATATTAACTTTTAAAAAGAATAACTGTTTAACTCCTGCTATATGGATAGACATTAAATGATCTAATAAATTTAAGAAATGATAGAAAAATTAAGCTGACCAGCAAGTTCATGACAATACGAAGAAATCATATTTGATTTACCAGGTCCCTGGAAAACATGAAAATGGAATTATGTAATATTTACAAAGAAAGATGATACTCAGTGGTGTTGATGTTTTAGAGAACAAGATAACCCTAGTTTTGAGATAGCTGAACTTCCTGAGAAAAATATTGCTTGTATTATATCAGGATGACATTGATATATAGTTGATGTAGAAAATAAGAAAAAAATTAAAAGTTTATCAATAGAAAGAATAACAGATGTACTTGCCGATGAGAAAGAAGGAATTTTTTATATAGCTCGTTGGTATGATTTACATTATGTTGATAATAATTTAGCAGAAGTGCCTATTGCACTTTCATTTGCAGCTGATTGAATATTATTTAAATCTGCAAATAATAGAAGTGTTAATTTGGAAGTTACAGAAATAGGAGCTGAATTATCAATTAATAATAATTATTACTTAGATTTAGATAAAAAAGGAGTTTTAGAACAAGGTCATAACTTTTTAAGTAAATTTTTAAAATGGATAAGAAAGAATTAGAAAGATATATTTTATATTGCAGTAAGGTAGAGTTAATTCTTGATGAATTAAAAGCTCTTGTACCAAGAGAAGATATAAAAGAGGCATTGAATTATTTTATTCATTGAGAAGAAGGCTTATCTCTTGACTCGGCAATCTGGTATATAGTGAAAAATATGACTTCTATTAGTATTGATTTAAAAGTTTTGATAGATGATTTTTTATCTGAATTTGAGCCTGATGGTATATATCTTTGAAAAGAGATTGTTGAAGAGTATTTAGAGGAGCTATCCAACTGAAATATTAAAGTAATATAATGACTGGGGTTAGAATAAACCTAGATAATCAACACAACCAAAAAAATAATATTTGTAAAAAACTTTACAAATATTATTTTTTCATATACTACCTTGTAATACAAAGTAGTAGTTTTTGTTTACTCTGAATAGAAATTACTTTTTTTATGAGATTAGTACTATGTAATACAAGGTAAATATATGTGAGACAATTTAGAAAAAATATCAGCTCAGATGAGGAAGTGAATCTTGGAATATGTAATCCTGATGATTATAGATTCTGGAGACGTCTATTCATCTGATATATTAAAGATGTTAAAAGAAAACAATCTGATAGTCGTTGAGGGAACACTCTATCCACTCTTATCCAGATTGAGAAAAGAATCGATTATTACCTACTTTTGGGTGGAATCAAGCTCTTGACCACCAAGGAAGTATTTTAAACTCACCAAGGAATGAAAAGAGCTGTTAAAAACGATGAACATCGTATGGACTGACCTGCGAGATGCAGTAAAAAATATTTGAAAGAAATAATTTATATTTAAAAAAACAAAAAATGAAAAAGATAGTAATAGGTGGTCAAAAATTTAGTCTTTCAGAAACCTCAGAAATATTTTTAAATAAATATTTAAGTAAAATGAAGACTTTTATGAAAAAGAACGATATCGAAATAGAAGTCTATGATGACATCGAAGAAAGAATATCTGAAAGATTTAATGAAAGCATTCCATCAAAAACAAAAAGAGAAATATCAGATACTATAGTTATTGATATCGTAAATGAAATCTGAGAACCAGATGAAATATTTGCTGACCTTTTAGATGACTCAGCTCCTGAAGTAAAAAAAGAAAGTAAAATAAACTTCAAAGAATATTTTTCAAACGAAAATGAAACACTCACAAGAAACTCTGAAGAATGAATTATCTTTTGAGTATGTTATTGAATCGGTGATAGATATGGAATAGATCCGCTATGGATTAGACTATGATTTGTATTTGGTGCTTTCCTATGGGGAATGACACTCTTCTTATACATCATTCTCGCAATCTTGCTTCCTAATATTGCAGGGTCAAAAAAAAAAGTAATAACCTATGAGAGTAAAGTTGATAAAAAAGAAGCTAAAAAAGAAAATAAAGGAGATGAAATAAAAGAAAAAAATATTCCTCTCAAAAATACTCCTACCCAAAAGAGTGAAGAACAAAAAGATGAACAAATCGTAGAAAAACCACCCGTAATAGAAGTGCCAGTTCAATATATCAAAACAAAAGCACCTTCGTTTTTTAAAGAAGTTGGACTGTTAATAAAAAGAGTATTTTTCTTTTTATTATGGATAATAAGAATCATGATAGCTGCTCTCTTATCAGTTTGGGCAATACCTGTTATTCTTTCTTTTTTACTCGTATCAGGAATGTTTTTTGCTGATCTATCGTTTGATAATCAAAAACTATTTACACACTTGCATTTATTCTTAAAAATTTGAGCTGTTTGAATGCTCATGTCGCTGGCATTTTTGATAATTTGAATTATCTGAAAGCTGTTAAAGTGAAAATGATTTACAAATATCCTAATGTTTATTGGTTTTATTGGAATCCTAAGTTTCTTGTTTGTATGAAGCGTATGATTCTTTAATACTTTCAATAATTATTCAAATGTATATGAAAAAACTGAGACCTATGATTTTGGAAATAATGAAGCAATGTTAGATAGACTATCTGCATTTTGAGAAAGTACCTCTATGATAAACGGAGTCAATTGGGTTGATAATTTAGAATTCAGAAAATCAAATACTGGAAGTATTAAAATAGAAGTTGTTTCTAAGATTAATGCAAAAAATCAAGCTGTTGCTGATAGTATATTATCAGAGCTCACTCCATTAGAATTTGAAATGGACCCAAATATATGATTTTGATTAGACTGAAAATCAACTTTTAAAAAAGAAGTAGCATTTTCATTTCTCAGAAGAGATATCATTATCTATATCCCAGAGAAAGACTTTGATTTGAGGATAGGGGATTTATATGAGATGGATATTCATGAAATCAACAATCTTTACTATGAAGATGATGGGGAATATGAAAATTATTGGATTTCATATCATTGTATGAATACAAAGGTTGAATATAACGAAGAAAAATGATTTTTCGTTTGTAGGAAATAAAAAAAGAGCAAATGCTCTTTTTTTATGCTCTTTCTAAATTTTCTTCAATTCTATGCATAATTGTTTTGTTGATACTGTTTTCACCATTATTAATCATATCGATCAAGTTGTCTATTGTTAGTATGATAACCTCTAGGTCTCAAGTTACTACTACACTTGCTGTTCTCGCTTCTTCATTTAAGAGAGCAATTTCTCAGAATATATCTCAAGCTCACAGTTCAGCAATATGAGTTCCTTTTATACGGATACTGACTCTTCATGATTTTATGATGTATCATTCTCCATTTGATGCTTCTCATTCTACAAGAATCATCTCACCATCTACAAATTTTCTCTCATCACAGTTCTTAATAATCTTGTCGACTGTGTCTCTTTCAATTCCTTGGAAAATTTTAAGTGAATAAATGCTTTCAGGCATAATCATATATAAAAAAATAAGTTCATATATATATTACTATAAATATGAACTGAAAGCAAACATGAGTGTAATAATTGTAATTACTCAACAATGACTTTTTTATGAAATTGCAGCCTCTTTCCCCTGTGAAGGGGAGAGAATTCAAGTGAGAGGTAAAAAAAACATATAACCTCTCGGATTCTTTTGTGTTTTTTCAATTTATATTTATAGTAATATATATTTTTAATATTTAATAATCAGTGACGATGACAAGAAGAAGAAATACGCTTTCTAAAACGCTCAAAGACTATATAGTTCCTATTATTTGAGTTGTGCTTATTGCGGTACTTATTTTTAATGTATTTTCATGAGGAAATAATGATGTGCAAAACACTTTGGATAAAGAAAACCAAGTAGGGTATGGAGTTTCACTTGATTCAGCACAAACAGAAGGGTATGTTGTATATCCTGGAGATTATAGAAAACAAATAGAATGAGATATTACTCTCTATAAAGGTGAAAAAGTGGTAGTAAAAGAAGGAAGTTTATCACTAGATTTTTTGAGTATGTGAGCTTGAAGAATAAATAAGCTCTGAGAGCTTAAATATTCTGAAGAGTGAGATCTTGAACTCTATTCTTCTGATTTTTGGGTAAATTCAACTACTAAGTGAGACCTTACTATGAGATATGCAAATATTTCATTTTCAGCAGATTCAGCTCTTTCGTTTTCACAGAATGAAATGGGAAGTACTATATATCTACTTTCATGATTTGCGGAGGTGAGTAATAAAGTTTGAGAAACAACTGTTCTTGCTCCTGGGAAAAAGGTAACGATTTCAAGACTTGATTCAAATAATGAAGATGTAGATCTTGTATTATTAAAAGATGACATTGATGATTACTTCAAACAATCAGATTGGTTTGTAAAAAATAATGGTGCATCATATCTAGGAGCTTCTCAGGAGTCTTCAACTTGATCAACGAGTAAACTTATTAGCTCATCAAGTAGTACTTCGTATCTTTGATTTAATAACTTACAAGATGAATCTCAAGTTTCATCTGATACTATAAAGATTTCAGGGACTTATACTGATGAAACTATTATAAAAATTACATTAAATGGAACTGAAGCTCAAATAAACTCTTCAAATAAATCATTTACATTTAGCTCAGTTTCAACGTCAAAAAAAGAAAATGACTTAGTCTTCAAAGTAGTTGATGATAGTGGTGATACAATAGAAAAAATACTATATACTGTATATTATGATGGTTGATCATCAGCCTCAACGAGTGGCTCAAAATGATTTGCTGTAAAAAACTTTTCAGTTGATGGTTCTAAGTTTACATTTACTTCACCAACAACATCAAATTCATACAGTACAAGAGAAGCATTTGTAACTATACGTGGGAATGTATTAAATAAATGAATCTCGTCAGTAACGGTTAATGGTTATAAACTGAGTTCATTTAATTGATCTACTTGGAGATACCATGCTTCTGAGCAAAATGATAACCTCAAAGATGGGACGAATATATATGAAATAAAATATTTTGATGCAAGTGGAAACCTGGCATATACAAATTATTACACGATAATAAAAAATGCAGATCAAGTAGAAAAGACTGAAGAGATAGAAACAAAAGAAGAAAAGACTTTCTCTGATGAAGCGTAATAAAAAATAGACAATAAAAAAACTGACTTATATAAGTCAGTTTTTTTATTGTCTAACAACTACATCCACTTCCACATCATTCAGGAGCACATCCTCCTGCGGAATCTCATCCACCTATAATACTTATAAACATAGATTTAAGCTCTGAATCTTCTGGGATAATACCTTCAAAAATAGTATCTTTAAAGTCTATTTCTTCTTCTTCTATGATAAGTGCAGGTTCTTTTGTAATATTCAGTTCTTCTTTAAGTTTTTGGTCCATTGTTGTTTCAACTTTGATAAAATCAATGAGTCCTAATTCCTCTAGAACAGCTTGAACTTTATTTAATAGTTGAGTAGAATTCTCTTCATTTCAATAAATTTTAACTTTCATTATATATATGTTATTTTATAATAAAAAATAGTACTTAGAGTATATTCTAAAAGTACTATTTTTCAATGATAATTATATGAATTATGCTTCAGGTTTTTCATCAGCACCAGTAACTTCTGGAACTACGATTTCTTCTTCAATTTCAACCTTAGCAGGTAGATTTGATGAAGCAACCATATCACCTGATTTTGTAAGGATTTCAATTTTAGATGTATCAACTTTTAGATCTGATACTCTAATTGAATCCCCCATGTTTTCTAGTACAGATAAGTCAACCTCAATTGAATCAATAAGATCTTTTGGAAGACATTTGATTTCAACAGCTTTTAAATGTTCTTCAAGAAGAGCACCTTCTTTTACTGCTTGAGATTCTCAAATGAATTTCAGAGAAACCTTTGTTTGAAGAGCTGCACCTTTTGTGATAGCGTAAAAATCGATATGTATAAAGTCTCCAGATACTGGAGCTTTTTGAACTTCATGAACAAGTGTATCAATAGATTTTTTACCAACTTTTAAAGTGATAATATGACTTTCTCCACTTTTTCTGAATGTTTTTAAGAATTCTGAATAATCTAGAGTAAGAGCCATTGATTCTGTTTTGTTTCCATATACAACACATGGTAATTTTTTTGAAGCTCTTAGATCTCTCGGTTTGTCTTCTGTATTTCTTAATTCTGCGTTTAAGCTCAAATTTTCCATAATTGATTTTTGATATTTTTAAATAAAAAGCGAGGGAATTCTATTCTAAAAATGACTTTTGGCAAATGTTTTTTTACTTTTTCAAAAATTTATTTTAAAATAATATTTGCAGTTTTATTTTTATGGTTTTTTCCCAGTAGATACTTCCCTCTATTATCTGATGATAAGCCTGTCATCACTGATTTCAAAAGTAAGTTTATTGATCCCATTTTTATGTAAAATCATTATTTCTCAATCATGGTTTATATAGAAATCATTGATGAGCTCGTTTTCTCATTCTATTTGTCATATATATGTGAGACTGCTTGTATTTTTGTAATTGTTTGTATTTGGTTTAAAAACCCAAACTCTATTATTTAACAACATATAGACATAATTTAATTCAGCTCTTGTTTTGAGATCAATTTTTGATTCAGAATTTTCTATGTCATAATTTTTTGGAAGTTTATTGAGAACAATGCTTTCCAATCTATATTTTGGGTTTGAGTAAAACTTCACTATGGATAAATCTTTTTTGAGTATATAGAATCATCAATCTATTGCTATAGATAAGATATCTCAAATTTGTGTTACATCGTCATCATTTAAATATGAAGTTGCTTTTGAGAATACCTTTCAATTGAGAGAGTGTTTATAAATTTGGTTTTTATCAGCTCAGATGAGATAAATATTTTGTCAGTAAGAATTAATTTCTTTTGATTTTTCCCATAATTTTTGATCAGACACATCCATGAAACTGAAATGTTTACTTTTTGAAAATTTTACTACTTTTGAAAAGTTTGTTGTTAAATATGTTGTTTCTCAAATACTGGTTGCATCTACAAAATGTTCATCTTGTTCCAGGTCATTGAATGTATATGTTTTTGGTTTTGTATTTGGAATGATTGGTCCCGTAATACTTTTCTTATTTATAATATAGGCTTTTTTATTATTTTTTACCAGTTTTATTGAATCTGAGAGATCTTCTTTGTATATAATATTTGTTGCTTTTGATTCAAAACTCTCAATTTTGTTAAATTGTTTTCTGAGTATGTTGATATCATCATTGATTTTTTCAATATCGTTTGTGAATAGCTCTTCATCTTTGATTTCATTGACAAGGCTTTCTGCATTTTGTAAATGAAGCTCAAATGCATCAATGTTTGCTACATTTTCACTCGCAAGTCTGAGATATGTTTTTGCTTTTACTAAGTTTTCTTTTGAAACCTCTTTTTCTTTATTATCTGTTGAAATTCAGATTATTGTTGAAAGCATTGAATACAAGACTACCAGAGATAGGGTGATTCATACTAGGAAGGCTATATTTTTTACGTTTTTAGATTGTTTATTGAGTTTGTCTTTTAATATCAAAACAGAAGCCATTATTTTTTTAGAGGATTTTTTATCCAAGAGCTTAAAAAAATATTCTTTTACAAGAAGAAGTTTATTATTCTCTTCTGCACTTGTAAGAAAGTGAGAGTATTTTATAACGGTTACTCATATATTTTTTTCTAGAATTTCAGAAAGAAGGATATTTTTGATGTTTTTATTAAATACTTTTACATCTTTTTCTTTATTAACTCCATCTAATATGTCACTTTTTGAGAGGTAATTGAGTAACTTTTCAGTTGATATGATAACTACTTCATCATCATGCAATTCTCCGTTTGAAATAAATGAAAATTCTTTTTTATGATCATCAGTTTCAGTAAGTTCTGTTATTTCATTGTCTTTTTTTAGAAGATAACAAGAAGCATTTCATATACTAGAAAATATAAAGTTATTTTTATTTAAGAGTCATATAACGATATCTAATTGTATATCTTTTTTTGAGTCTTGTTTCCAAGTTTTGATAAGGGCATTTATGTTTTCTAGAGCAATACTGAAATCATTGTAAGTATTATCTTCAGATATTTTATTAATGATAAAATCAAGAATATTATTTATAATCAGATCTCAGAAATGTGAATTATTTGAGCTTATAAGGATGAAACAGTCTAAGTTTTGTTCTAAGTTGATATTTTTTTTGATGACTTCATTGTCTTTCATGAAATTAATTTTTTTTGAACTGATTTCGAACATATATTTACGTTTACTGATAAAGGAGTTTAAGAGTACATGTTATGGACTAAAAAAATTATATAGAAAAGGAAGGAAAATCAAAATTGAAAATACAGTTTTTTTTATTATACTTTGTGCTATTAAAAAAATATGGTTTTTTGAACTGAAAATTATATTTATATTTATTCTCCTAATATATAAAAACTTGTTAATAATAAAAGGTGGAAAGGCATTAACTTGAAAGATAAAAGTCAGTGGGTCAAAAAATGCGGCACTTCCAATTTTATGAGCTGCACTTCTTCTAAAGGGGAAAGTAAGATTAAAATGAATGCCAAATATCTGAGATGTAAATACTTTTTTAGATATTATGTCAAATATATGAGTAAAGTATAAATTTATAGGAGATACTTTGGAATTTGATTCTTCAAACATCAGTAAAGATAATCTTGACCTAGAAAAAATCAAAAAGATTAGAGCTTCAATTTTTTTACTCTCACCTCTTTTATATTTTTTCTGAAATATATCTATTCCGTTTCCATGAGGATGTAATATTTGAAAAAGACCTATTGACGCTCATCTGAATTGACTTCAGGCAATCGGATATGATTACAAGATAGATGATGAAGAAATAATTTTAGAATGAAAATTAGAGTCATGAGATAAAACAATAAATGCTTGATTTTGAGTGAGTTCAACAGAGAACCTTATAGTTGCAAATGTACTAAGGAAATGAGTAACAACTATTGAGCTTGCAGGGATTGAACCACACGTGATGAATCTCGTTGATTTTTTAAGAGCAGCAGGAGCTGATATTAAAATAAGATATAATCATACTATTATTGTAACATGAGTGAAAGAATTACGAGATGATTTTGAATTTAATATTATATCAGATTACATTCAATCATGAACATACATGGTTTTAGGAGCACTCGCTGCTGAAAAGTATATAGATATAGAGAATGCAAGAATACAAGATTTATATGCTTTTATTGAGAAATTAAAAGATGCATGAGTACAGGTAGAAAATTTATGAAATGATACTCTGAGAGTCTTTAAATCTGAGAGGTTGAAAACGGTTTCTATACAAACAAATATATTTCCAGGTTTTCCGACAGATCTTCAATCACCATTTGCTGTTTTGATGACTCAAGCAAAATGAACAAATAAAGTTCATGAAATACTTTTTGAGGGGAGGTTGAATTTCCTTGTAGAGTTAGAAAAGATGCAAGCAAATGTTGCACTCTTAAATCCTCATGAAGCACTCATTTTTGGTCCATCTCCTCTAAAATGAGGAGTCTCAGTAACATCATGGGACCTGAGAGCTTGAGCTGCAATGGTGATAGCATGACTGATTGCTGAGTGAACCACAAAAGTTACAAAAGTAGAGTACATTCATAGAGGATATGAAAATTTTGTAGAAAATTTACAATCGCTTTGAGCAGATATAGAAGAAGTATAAAAACAAGACGTTATTTTTTAATATAAACATTATGAAAGCATTTCCAGTAGCATTAATTATTTTTTGAGTTGTTATTATTCTCGCTCCAGCTATTTTAGCATATTTGATCTGATGATTTTTCATTTTTATCTGAATTAATTTATTAGCATTTTTCAAAATGACAGGGGGGAATAAAGAAGAGTATGTAAAGTTTGGGAAGTATAAAATATATAAATAATCTTTGATATATGACTTATTTGTATTCTTGTAATTGGGATGATGAGAATAATAAACCTTCTGGAATCATATCTCAAAAAGAAGCTCAGGAACGTTTTGACGCTGGTGAGCCTTTTGTGATAATGGTAGGTTGAGATAGCCCTACTGCTTTTTTGTCAGTTGTGAGAAATAAATCAATATATATAAGTAAATTTGATAAGAATTTAAATGAGAAAAAATCTTATTCATATATTGCTATCGATAAAAATCAATCAGATCAGTTATTTCTTACCATGATGGTGCAAAGAGAATTCGATAAAGACAATAGCCTTAAAAGAAGTGCACATCAACATTATGCTAAGATTGAATGACTCCAAGAAACTGGAGAAGATCTTTGGCTCACACAAGAGAGAGCTTTTTGTGTTGAGGTAAATTTAGATACTGGTGGAGTGAAGCAGTATGAAGCAGAGGAGAAGATTGATTGAGATTCACTATGGATAAAATTTCCAGAATTTGGTAAATGGGAGGAATTATTCTCTCAAATAGATAAGAAAAAGTAAAAATTTGCTTTCCCAAAAAAGGATATATAATCACATACATTATATATCCTTTTTCTTTCCGATGCTTACAGATGTTTTTATTTACATAATTCTTGCTCTTATATCGTTCTTTCCGATAGTGATTTGGGCTTATATATTTTCATATATTGACGATAATCCCTTGAATAAAAAGAGATTTTTTGTTGGGGTTGTGTGATGAGCATTATCAGTAGTTCCAATTTTGTATATGGATAGAATCTTAGCAATTCTAGATTTTAAGTATTTGAATACGTTTTATTTTATCTCAGAAATAGGGAGTTTCTTTTCAAGCATCGAATTTGCATTTTCACTTGCTTTATTTTTATTGATTCTCGTATTTTTTTCATTTTTTCTTTGATCATCGATTCATAAATTTAAAAAAGTTATTAAAGTATATCTAAAAAATATACTGGTGTTTCTTGTCTTTATTTGAGTTTTATCCCTGGTTGTTTATTTTTTGAATATGATATTTTCTAAAATAGACTTTGAAATATCTGATGGAGTGGTATTTTGAGATATTCTATTTAATTCATTTAAGTTGATAGTTTTTTATTACCTGTTAGTCGCTTTTATTGAAGAATCGAGTAAACATTTCAATTTTTTACAATCAAGTATATTCCATATAGATTCAATAAAAACATGAGTACTCTATGCTATATTTGTAGCATTATGATTTAGTTTGATTGAAAATATGCTGTATTTATACAACTTATATATTCAACAAGGTCTTGGGTGAGAATTATTAAAATTATTCTTTTTTAGATCCACTTTTGCAGTTATCGTCCATGTACTTTCTAGCTCAGTAGTGGCGTATTACTTTTCAAAAGCATTATTGCTATATAGAGAAAAAGATTTGAGTGTCCCATACTTAAAGATATTTTCATTTGGACTTGTTATCTGAGTCTTTCTACACATGTTCTTTGATGTGGCTTTGACTCTCGGTTTTTCATTTGTTATGTTTTTCTATTTTATAGGAGGTTATTTATATGTAAGTAGTATCTTTTATAAAGAGTAAAAAAACTGGATAAAACTATAAATTGCACTATAATGAATGCAGTTTATTTTTTTAAATTAATTATTATGACAGCAGTATATATATTACTTTGAGCATGAATATTAATCGCCTTTATTCTGATGGCAAAGTACAATGGAATGGTGAAGTTGAGAAATGTGAGAGATCAATCTTTTTCAGATATTGATGTTCAATTAAAATTAAGATTTAACTTGGTTCCTAATCTAGTAGAAACAGTTAAATGATATGCCAAACACGAGCAAGAAACTTTTGATATGGTAACCAAAGCAAGAACTTCATTTTTAAATGCTGGAGGAAGTGTTGATGCAAAAATTGGTGCTGATAATATGTTAGCATGAGCTTTGAAAAGTATATTTGCAGTTGCGGAGGCTTATCCAGATTTAAAAGCAAATGAAAACTTTATTCAACTTCAAGCGGAATTATCTGATATAGAAAATAAAATTGCATCTTCGAGAAGATTTTTCAATAGTGCAACTCAAGAATATAATACATTTATACAAATGTTTCCGAATAATATTGTAGCAGGGATGTTTAATTTTACAGAAGAAACAATGTTTGAGATTGTAAATGAAGAAGAGAAGAAAAACATAGCTGTAAAATTCTAATAAAACATAATGGCAATAATCTGATTAAGGACTTCGATTATGCATAATAGACTGAGATTGTTCTATCTCTTTATGCTGATTCCGTCTATTGTACTAGGAGTATTATTTCTTTCTATTTATATTCAACATTGAGTAATAAGTGACGCTTTAATCGACGATTTTGTATCTATCAGTTGATTTGGCCTTATTATTCTCTCTGTCCGGATGTTTGTATGAGTATATTTTCAAAAACAAATGATATTTGGTTTCACATGAGCCAAAGAAATCACAAGAAAAGAAAACCCAGAAATTTATAATATAGTTGAGAATCTTGCAATCTCCAGATGACTTCCAACTCCAAAAGTAGCAATTATAGAGGACTCAAGTCTCAATGCTTTTGCAACCTGATGGACCATAAAAAATTCATGGATCGTTTTTTCAAGATGACTCCTGGATAAGTTAAATAAACAAGAGATTGAAGCTGTGGCATGACATGAGCTGACACATATTATCAATGGGGATGTAAAAAATATGATTATTATCAATGTGTTTATCTGAGCAATTTGAACAATCGGATATTATCTTATGAGAGTAAGAGGAAAGGGGAAAAATAACCCTCTTCCTATATTGGGCTTATTACTCTATCTGATTTCTATTATTATTCTCCCACTTATAAATCTAGCTATTTCAAGAAAAAAAGAATTTCTAGCTGATGCCTGAAGTGTAGAGCTGACTCATGATAAAAATGCAATGATCAGTGCATTGAAAAAAATATCATCAGACTCTATCATTGAGAAGATGGACTCGAAATGAAGTAGTATCGCAGGAATGTTTATAGAAAACCCAAAGAAAAAAGAGAAGTCATTTAAGTGGTTTAGAAACTTATTTTCAACTCATCCTTCGATGGAAGATAGAATTGCGATGTTGGAGAAATATTAAAAAAAAAGCTGATAACTCAGCTTTTTTTATTGTATCGGAAAATAATTAAATCTTTCAATTTCTTTCCATGTATTATCATCTTCTTGTAAGAGTTTTAGTACTCATTCAAAATGGAGCAATCAATATGTCACATATATTTCATCATATTCTGATTTTATAATTGCACTTGAAAGGACCTCATTTCTTTTATTTAATATGACATCAAACAGTTTAGCATTTCATACATGCTCAGTGATAACATCTCTGAGTCAGTCACTTTTGATAAGGAAATTGAGTATAGCTTGGTTAATATAAACAAGCACTTTCAGTTGTCTATCATTCAGCTCAGCAAGTGTGTTCAGGATTTCTTCATTTACATCCATGGGAGGGGTTGTAGATGTTTCTTCTACTCATCATTCTTCATAACGTTCTATGATTTCATCTATTGTCAGATCAACATTGAAATCAAGGTCATTTATATGTCATAAGAATTCATTATTGTCTTGGTATACCACTCAGTAGAGTTTTGAGAAATTTTTGTAGAGATTTTTATCAAACTTTATTCAGATAGCTTTGTCGAATTTTTGAGTATTTTCCTCTGTTCAACCTTGAACTCATTCAAAGAAGTACACATATCCATTTGTTTTTCTTTCTTTTATATCATTTATAACTTTGTCATAAAAACTTCTGGTTCCTACGTGACTCATTGCTTGAAAAATAATTGTTTTTTCTCCATTTGAAAGAGTAATATTTGGCATAGGAGCAGGCTCTATTTCATTATTATAGTATGCAAAACCTCCAAGAATAAATACAAGAAGAAAAATAATACTCGCCATACTACTGAGAAATTTTTTGAGAAAACTAGAGATGTCCATGCTTTCTTTTTTTCTTAAATAAGTCCAAATAATATGAAGGGTGAAGAAAACAAGCGAATAGATACAAAGAGAGAGTATAAACTCTAAAATTCATACCAGTCAGCTGATGTAGAAAATTATTATTCAGAAGAGAGCGAGAAATGCAAAACTGAAAATTTCTTTTTTATTCATTGGTTTTTATTTTTATGAAATATTTTTTACAGTGTATTTATTTTTTTGCTTTTCAGAAAATATTTTTTATACTCATTGTAGATTTTGTAGTATATAACAGCTTATTCGTATGAAAAAATTTTTAAAATTAATGATCTTACCACTGTTAATTTTTTCTATATCAGGAATGAGTATTTCTCATGCATGATTTTTAGATGATGTATTTAATGATAGCAGTAGTGCAGAAATACCGTATTGTAAGGGATGAGATAAAGAGTGTTGATTCTTAAATTGAATTGAAGAAACTAAATGAATTGTTAATGATACCGTATTTGATAGAAGTGCATCTGATTATATACAAGACATTGTAGCTTTTTTACTAGGTTTTGTAGCAATTATAGCGGTTATAATGATTATCTATGCTTGATTTAACATATTAACTTGAGCAGGAGATGAAGAAAAAGTAAAGAAAGCAAAAATGACAATTGTATATGTTGTAATTGGTATTATTGTGATATATCTTGCATGACCAATTTTTAATTTGGTTGTAAAAATACTGAATTGATGAGCTCCAATAACGTAGCTTATAAATATACATAAGACTTCTACAAGTTGATTTATTAAAAAGTCAACTTTGTTTTTTTGTAATTTACAAGTGAGTATGATAGTATATATGTATATATATTTTTAATCTTTTAAATTATATGTTAGAAAAAGACAAAGTAGTGAAAAAAGCTACAAATCCTTATTTTTCAAGTCTTCTATTTTTAGTACTTGTACTTGTCTTAACAGGTGCAATTACATTTTATAATAGTATATTAGAAAAAGAAACATTAGAACTAAGGGCTCAAACTCAACTATATGATCAAAATATTGCAGAGATTGAAAAGGAAAAGAAAATTCAAATTTTTGCTTTATTACAGGCAAATAAAAAAACAATGAATTCTTTAGAAGGAAGGAGTCAAATTACAAAAATAATTAATCATATAGACTTTATCCAAGAGAAATATCACATAAGACTTATAGGGTTTAATCTATCTTCTGGTAAGCTTGAAACAAAAGCATTAGTTGAATCAAATGAAACATGAATAGCATATCAAAAGGTTGGTCATTTCGTTAAGGAATATAGAAAGGATAGTGAAGCATTATTTGAACTTGGTTTTGTTGATCATGTGTCATGATGAGAGAATAGTATGAAATTTAATGTATCATTTAGCTTGAAACAATAAAAAATATTGTTGGTCTTAATTTTTAATCATTCGTATATGTCAGTTCAAAACCAAAATAATAAAATAATATCATATTTGATAATTTTTGTATCATTATTTATATTGTTTCTTTTTACAAAAGATCAATACCTTATTTTGCAAGAAAAATCTGATTTAAAAGAATCATATGTATTAGAATTACAAGAAAAAAAAGAAACTCTAGATTCTCTTAATAAGATTAAAAATGAGCTAAAAAAGGATGAATCGATTACAAAAAGATATCTCAATGAAATTAATGAAGATGAGATTATAGAATACTTTTATTCGTATTCAGAGCGTTGAACTATAAGTATTAAAAATATTTCTCTTTGAGAATGAAAAGTAAATGAACTTGGCTTTATAGAATCAAAGATTAATGTAAGTGCAAGAGTTGAAAATGAGGCTGCAATGAAAGAATTTTTAAATTTTTTAATCACTCCAGGAGCGAAATATAACTTCTTTATTGAAAGTTTTTCATATCCAAAAGATGGAAGAGAGTGAAGTTTTAATGTGAATGTACCATTGAAGTTATTTTATAAATAAGAGTGTATGGAAAATAAAAAACTGGATAATAAAATAATAGAGAAACAATCTTCTCTTGATGCTCTTAATAAACAATTTGTATTGTCAAAAACAGTAAGCATTGTTGATAAATATAATTTTTATGAATATATTTCAGTAATGCTTGATGGGTGAGTATCTATTTCAGAGGCATTAGAGACTATTTGAGATAAAATAAATAGTGTTTATTTTAAGCAAAAAATATTTGAAATGAGGACTTACATCTCAAGTTGAGATTCTTTTTCTAAGTCTATGAAGAAAATCCCTCAAGTATTTACGAGTGCTGAGATATCAATACTTGAAGCCGGGGAAAGCACTGGTACTCTTGTTGAAGCTTTGTCAAAATTAAGTGATGATTTAAAAAAAGTTCACGACCTGAGAAGTAAAGTAAAATCTGCAATTACATATCCAACTATTATCTTTCTATTTTTAACTTTAGCGATTATTATTGTACTGGTATATGTAATACCTGCAATTATGCCATTATTTGAGACCTCAGATGTAGAGCTCCCTTGAGCGACAAAAGCACTTGTTTTTACCTCTAATTTTTTGAGTACAAATTACCTTTTGATTATATTGTTTTGTTTTGCTGTTTACATATTTTTCACAGCTTATAAAAATACAAATTCTGGAAGACAGTCTATAGATCATTTTTTATTATGACTTCCTTTGGTTTGAAGTGTGTATAAAAACTATATATTATCAAATATAACAGCTACCCTATGAAGTCTTATTGGATCATGAGTGAGTGTCGTAAAAACATTAACCCTTGTTTGAAAAGCCAGTAATAGTCATATTTATGAACGTTTATTCGAAGATATAGTTCTAACAGTTTCACATGGTGAGAAGATAGTTGATTCTATGAAAAAAGTAGATCCGGAAAAAATATACTTTCCAGCTGATTTCTTGCAAATGTTATACGTTTGAGAAAGGACTGCAAATCTAGAAAAAATTTCTAGAAAAATTAATAAACAATATGAAAAAGAAGTAGAATACTCACTTGCAAATCTCACAAAATGGATTGAGCCACTTGCTATTTTACTTGCTTGAGCATTTGTACTCTGGTTTGCATTTGCAATATTTGGAGCGATTATGAAAATAACACAAACAGTTTCTTAATGTATATAATGAAAAAACTAAAAATTCTTTGGAATTTTTAGTTTTTTTTATACTATAAATATAATAGAAAATGATACAATACATATGAATAAATGAAAACAGGATTGATTTACAGTAGTAGAGCTGATTATTGCCATTACTATATTTTTTATGCTCTCTATGGCAAGTTTTGTTCCGTATAATTATTATGTTAATAAAGCAAAACTCAAGACGACTGTAAAAGAAATCTCACAAAGTATTTATGAAGCGAGGAATATGGCTATAAATTGAGTAATATCTTCTACTTGAAATGTATCAATAGGAATTTATTTTGATAACTCTGAAGAGGAGAATAATAAAATTCATTTTTTGTCATATCCATATAGTTTTACCGGAGTTGATATTTCAACTTCATGATCAGAAATAGAATCTATTAAAACTCTTGTATTACAGCCAGGTATGCAAATAGACTCTATTCATTGAAATGAAAATGGTCTTTTCTTTTTTCAAGCTATTTCATGAAGTTCAGAATATTTTTATTGGGAGTCAGGGATAAGAAAAGATATATTAACAGCATGAGAAGATACGATTGATATATCAATATCATATAAATGATCGACTACAAGGAATTTACAAAAAAATATTACTTATTACATTAAAACGAATATAATAGATTATTAATTATTATTTCTTTATTCTAAGAAAAAGATATGAAACAGAATAACAAAAAAGCTTTTAGTATAATAGAAATACTGGTATGAATGTTTATATTTTCTTTATGAATTTTGAGCGTTTATGCAGTTATTATGTCTTCAATGAATTTGAATGAATATAATAAAAACTATATTATAGCATCTAACTTAGCAAGAGAGCAGTTAGAACTGGTAAGAAATATTAGGGATTCAAATTATGTTAAAATACAAAAATATAATCAGATAAATCCTTCGGAAGCTTATGACCCTACAGACCCACCAGGCTTATTTTTAGAAGGGAGTCATTATGTAATAGAAAATAATTATTCTTCTACAGCTTCATTTCCAATAGAGGTAACAAGTATATGAGACATAAGTGATAAAACTCAATATGAACTATGTTTAGATTCTTTGAATAGATATGTACATGATTGTAATTTATGAAATAAAGAGACAAGATTTTATAGTTATATATCAATATCAGCAGTGATCGATGATGATGGAGTTGTTATTGATAAAGCATTTAAAGTAACATCAAAAGTATCATGGTATAAAAGATGATATCATGAGTTTGAGGTGGTGAGTATTATCGCTGACTGGAAAAGGCTCTAGATTCTTACCTATTAATAATGAATAATGAGAATTATAATACATAAAAAATGATTTACCCTTATTGAGATAATAGTAAGTATGGCTATTCTTTCAATTATAATGGTATCGGTTATTACTATATATATATCAAGCAGTGATGTAGCTCTGAAGACTGATATAAATAGGATGATGCAAGAGAATATTAAAAATGTAGTTACACATATTTCTGAGGATGTGAGGAGTTCTCAAATTGTCTGAACGAATAATAATGGTTGAGAATCATGTGATTTATCAGATGCAGAAGGGAAGTATTTTGTTTGAAATAAACTTTGTACTACAGATAATGAATATTATCTTGCATATGAAACTTCCTGATGATGGGTAAGAGTAGCAGATATATCATTTTGTCGTAACTTCAAAGATCACTGTGTGATTTATAAAAAAGGTATGTGACCACTTACCAATAGCTTTGTTTCTATTAAAGATTTACAATTTTTTGTATCAAATGAAAATATAGCTAAAGTAACAGTATCTATTACTCTTCAGCCAGCAATATGAAAATGAGTGAAGCCTTATCTTATAAAAGAAAATAAATTTATTTTTCAGACTACTATCACTGAAAGACCATTTTAATAATATTATGAACGATATATGAGGTGAAATAACAATACATGAAATAGAAAAGGATTTTCGGTTATCATATCATTATTAATTATATGATTTTTACTTGTTTTAACCACAGGTATTTATAATCTTATATTAAGAGAGCTCTATGATAATAGAGATATGTGAAACGCTATAAAAGCTTATGCTGGAGCCGAGGCTGCTCAGGAGTTAGCATTATTAAAAATAAAAGAGAAAGGCTATGGTTATTCATATAACATTGATAATTCTTTTATTTTAGGTGATAGGATTGCTCTTTCGTATGATCTTGCTACAAAGGTTAATAATTATGAATGACTTATATCTTGATTATCATATGATATCGTACCTCTTTTTTATATTGATGAGAGCTGAGAACAGAAAGTATCTTCAATCAATCTAGATGTGACGTATTGAATTCCTGATGATTTAGTATGGAATCTTGTTTCAGATAGCTGATGAATCTCTTGAATTTGAAACGACTCACTTTGATTTAAAAAAACTCTTTGATCGGAAGAACAGTTATGATTAGAATATCAAGGAATCAATTCTTTTTTGAATGAAAATGAGACGGTATATATGATTCTTTTTAATTCTTCGAATTGAGAAATAAAATATACTTTAGAATCAGATGATTATTTTTCCAAACCAAGAACGCGTGTTATTTCTTCAGCTACAGTTGGGGGTGTTAAGCAAAATTTGTGAACAACATTTGATAATACCGAGTACTTAAATATATTAAAATACTCGATTTATAGTCATTAATTTATAAAAATACTATTTTTAGTATTGGCTTAGAATAGCTAATTAAGGAATACATTTTTTGATAATCCCTTTAAGTTAGCAAAAAAGAAAGAAAAACATTTGCAATACTTCTAAAAAGGGCTAGAATACTAGTGTTTTAATTTATTAATAATAATTTATTATGAAAAAACAAGATTTTATAAAATCAGTAGCTACTGCTGCTGGATTAAGCCAAGATGCTGTTTCTAAAGCATTAACTTCTATGATTGACGTTGTTACTTCTGAATTAAAAGCTGGTAACGAAGTAAATATTACTGGTTTCGGTGCTTTTAAAATATCTAAAAGAGCTGCTAGAAATGGTGTAAACCCAAGAACTGGTGAATCTATTAAGATTCCTGCTATGAATTCTCCTGTTTTCAGAGCTGGTAAAACTCTTAAAGAATCTGTTAGATAATATCTTGTTATCAACGAAAAAGAAATACCCTATAATAATAGGGTGTTTTTTTTGATTTTTTTACAAAAAAAGGTTATAATGAAGCTATATAATAGTAAATATTATTTATGGACACTTTGATGATTGATAATCTATCAGGCTCTTTTAATAAAAAAGAGTTTATAGATAACATAATAACACCTGAGAATAACATAAACTTAGAATTGCATTATTCATCTCGTTTTGAGAATGCTAAGATTTTAAGGGATTTTATTGAGGTTATTTTTTATAAAATAAATGTATGATCAAAATATCTTTCAAGATTTATTCTTGCAACTGATGAAATGAATAATAATGCCATTGAATACGGGAGTATGAGCTGAGAGAAAAATACTTTAAGGATCAAAATAAGCAATAGTGGGGAAAAAATAAAAATAATTATTGAAGTTGAAGATACCTGAAAAGGAAAAAATCATAAAACAGCAAAGCAAATGGAAGATTTTAAAGAAGAGAAGATCAAAAATGGTTTATATGATAACCACTCCATTAGGGGAAGAGGTTTATTCATAATTATTGTAAATATTGTTGATGTATTATATTTCAAAGATTCTCAACAGGGAGGTTTAATTGTGGGAATAGAGAAGGAAATACACAAAATTTAAAAAAGATCTATTTTGCATAGATCTTTTTTAAATTTTGATTACAAATGTATTCATCTTCACTGGTACAATAGAAAACTTTATTTTTTATTCTTAAGTCCATATATATAAGGCTTGCGTCGTTTAATTTTATATGCTCTCTATTGAAAATAGCAGTTTTTTTAATTTGTTTATTCGTGTCAGTATGAATGCTAAATAATAATTGAGTGTTATTTCCTAGTATTATATGCATTTCTCTTTCAATTGGATAATATTGGATATTTTTGATTTTTAAATCAATGATATTCTCTTCAAGCCCTTTGATAGTTGAGTTTATTCTTCAAATATAGGTCTCTTGAAATATATCTTTATAATCTAAAAATACATTTTCATTAAAATTGTATAGTATATCAATTGTTCTGAGCTCATTTGAGTGTTTTTTTGGAATGAGGGTTCATTTTCTAGTAATAATGTATTGTTTTTTATTAATAGTTGTATTAAATACTCATTTTGATGATTCTATGTGTATTATAAGGGTATTTGGAAATTTTATTTTTAGTTCAATATCTGTTATGTTTTGTTGGTAATTTGTAAGTTTTTTTAAAATTGTATCTCTATCAAGGGTGAAAATTCTATTTCAACGTATTGATTCTATAGCTTTATAAGCAATATTGATATTTGTGATATCATCTTTTTTGATGATATTTATATTTTTAACGGTGAGAAGTGGTCAAAATATCAAAAATAGTATAAGAAATACTATAAGTATGAGCGGTATAATATAATAGCTTAAAATATTGTTGGATAATATTTTAATTTTATGAAATATACCTAAATTTATAGAAAGTTGTGTCTTTCTTTTTTTAAAACTATCTTTTTGAAGGGTATTTATTATTGTATTTTTTCTTGTGTTTTGTTTCTTTCTTTTAAATATATGACTTTTGAAATAATCTATGATTTTTTTATGCATAAAATAGGAATTAATATTTTTATATATTGAGGCTATTAATAGTGTTGCAAACTTCTTGTCATATAGCTCAGCTATCATCGTACCTAAACCTAATTCTTGGAAGTTTTCTTATAGGAACAGATTTATTAAACTTCTTCTGGATACCGTGGTTATGTTTTGCAAGAGTTTTTGTAAGAGACTCTGAATTTTTGATTGAGCTGACAAAAATATCTAAATAAGAGAGATCAGGGCTGATTTTTGTTCCGGTAACGGTGATGAGTCAGAAGTCCTTCTCTGAATCTTCTAATTCCTCAAATATAAACCCTGTTATTAATTCTTGGGCTACACTTTCTAATTTCTTGATTCTTTCTTTATTCATAAAAATATTTATTGATTAGATTTTCTTATGTAAATATATTTATATATTTTGTTTTGACAAATGAAAATTAATAAATAGAATCCTCTCACTTATATCAGGGAATTATATTCTCTGAGCTTAAAATTTTAATTTCACTAAGGGGATAGTAATATGATATATGCAATAAGAAATGACTGAGAAACAAATGAAAAACTCATTTTAAGATACAAAAAAATGTTTTTCCAATCTAGAATGGCAAACAAAATTAAAACTGAAAGATACGCAGTAGGGAATATCTCTAAGAAAAAAATAAGAGAAAAAGCCATAGTAAGAGAACATTATAGAATGTTAAACAATAAAGTTTACTTTTAATCAGTATGCATTATCAAAAATAAAAGTCCGAATTTTCGGGCTTTTATTTTTGTCTAAAAAATGTATACTGAGAATAGAATATTATAAGTAATATAAATATGTTTAAAAAAATAGTGTGATTAGGGTTTTCGACGAAGTGAAAAAATGCAAAAGATGTGGGAAAATATATTCAGTCTCTTGTGGATGGATGAGCAACTGAGTTTTTTACGGGATATAACCCTGCTTATTGGAGTGATAAGTTTGGTTTTGAAGTGAGCCCGAATGGAAGATTTGCTGAGCATGAACAAATTACTGATATTGAGACTCTAAGACTTATAGTTACAGAAGTTCATAAACATAATTTAGAGCTTTTTGTGAATCTCAATGCATGGTATTATACTGATGAAACTTTTTCTTTGGTACAGCAAATGGTATCAGAGTTTGAGGAGTTATGAATGGATGGTATAATTTGTGGGAATATTTCTATTCTAGAATATCTGAAAGAAAGAAAATATACATGAAAAATCAACATTTCAACTATCTTAGCAGTTTATAATATGGAGGCTATTGGTTTCTTTCTTGAAAATTATACTATTAATAAAATCATTCTGAGTAGAGAAGTTACTTTGAAAGAAATCGAGTCCATAGTAACAGAATTTCCTGAAACAAAGTTTGAAGTATTTTGAGAATGAGATTTTTGTAGATATAATAATGGACTTTGTTTTGCTGAGCATAAATATGGAGCGAAAGATATATGTACTATAGTGGTGAATGATCTGGTTATCAAAAAAAGATTTCATCCTGATTTTAAGAAAATTATTCTTGATGAGAGTTTAAATAATTTTGAAAAACTGGCAAAATTAGATGAGAAGTATATGAGTTGTTTTGAAGAAATAGAAAGTATATTGTCAGAGCTGGACCTTTGATTATGAGATTTAGAATCTCTCGAAAAGCAATTATATAAAGTTATAAATCAGAATAAAAACAGGGTAGATTTATTTTATGATTCTATGAAGCCTATAAATGATATAAGAAATAAAAATATTTTAATTTTTTTGAAGGGAGTGAAATACTTGGTATGAGCAGGATATAATGAATTCAATGGATTAATAAATGAATTAGAGCAATCAGTCCAATCATGACTTCAGTTTAATCTTAAAAAAGCAAAGGAGCTTTGATGAGATGCTAAACTAAAAGCTCAAGAATTGGCAAGCTTTTATTCTAAGTGAGATAATTTAAATTTATACTCATATTTATTCTTTTCACAATTTCAAAATATTGAGACTGTAAAGTTCCCAACAAGAGGAAGAAATTATAATGAAAAGATACAACTCATAACAGATGTTGTTGAATCATGAAAACTTGATACAAAACAGTACTTAGATCGTAATATAAACATAGAAAGAGCTCATTATGACCTCACATACCTATTCTGAGATAAACTCTGGTTTAGAGAGATGTTAAAAGAGATCTAATTCATTGACAAAATACTCAAAAACACTACATTTGTTATATATTATATTTTAAAATTATCAGTATATGTGAAGAGGTCCAGTTGTAGCAAAGAGAAGAGATGCCGTGAATGCAGTAAAAGGAAAGGTGTTTTCTATTCATGCGAAACTTATAGCTATTGCAGCACAATCAGGATGAGATCCAGATCAAAACCCATGACTTGCTGCAGCGATATATAAGGCAAAAAAAGAATGAGTCCCAAATGATAATATTGAGAGAGCAATAAAAAAGGGTACAGGAGAAGATAAAGAGGCAGCGCAAATCGTCTGAATCATGTATGAATGATATGCTCCAGGTTGAGTAGCTCTTGTTGTAAATGTATTAACAGATAATAAAAATAGAACGGTTGCGAGTATGAGACATATTTTTACAAAGTATGGTTGAAATATGTGAGAATCATGAGCAGTTGCTTGGATGTTTAAAAGAAAATGAATCATTTTTATTGATCCAGCGAAACATGATTTTGAATCAATAGAAGCCCTTACTTATGAAACCGATGCAGAAGATATCTGTATGGAGGCTTCATATATCAAAATTACTACTTGATTAGATGATTTCTCATCTGTAGAGAATTTTTTTATAAATAATAATATAGCTCTTTTTGAATCAAAGCTTGATTATATCCCTGATACTGATACAGAAATAACAGAGTTTGAGAAAGCTCTCAAATTTACAAAAATGATGGAAGCTTTTAATGAAGATGAAGATGTAGAGTGGGTTGCAACAAATGAAGTTATATCAGATGAACTTCAAAAGGAAGTAGATGCGTTTATAGAAAAAAATACATTTAAAACATAGAAAAAGAGAGAACTTAAGTTCTCTCTTTTTGTTGCTCTGCTAGCATATTTTCTATCCAACTTGGATGTATTTTTCCTGGAAGAAAATGATAGTGTAGATGTGCAATAGATTTTCATCCTGAGGTTTCGCGTATAAACGAAAAATAATTTTCTTCATTTTTAAAGTAATCTTTCATAAATTTTTCTACTTCTTTCATAGATGCAAATTCTTCATGAGTTAATTTAGATGTTTCTGTGATATGACGATGAGGGATAACTAGGAGATGACTTTTTATTCAACAATGAGGATATTTTGAGTGAGCTATATAGAAATATCTTCATTTCCATATAGTGTATTCCTCAATATCTTTGGTATTACAAAAAGGACAGTTTGATTCTCATAGGTCAGCTGGTTGTACCTTGTACCATTCTTCGCGAGTTCAAAATTTCATATGCTCATTTTTTAAATGATAAATTTAAAAAAAAGTTAATCTTTCGATTAACCTTTTTTAATTTCTTTCATTTTTAACACTTCGTGTTTTCTTGTTACTTTATTGTATTTTCTTAGAGTTGGACCTTTTACTCCAGCTTCATAATTCTTTTTTTGAATGTTTGTAGTGTGAACCATGTTACCAGTTTCAGTAGAGTAGTAAGCAACGTATGTTCTTTTTCCTTTAGCCATCTTAGGATTGATTAAAAATTATAAATAAAATTTTATGGACAGATTATATAAATAAAGTTTATATAATCAAGTTTTTTTACACTTTCATGATGTCAGTATCTTTGTGTTTGTACATTTCATCAATTTTTTTATTTGCGTCTTCAATAATCTTTTGTAAGTCTGTTTCTAGGTCTCTTGCTTGATCTTCAGAGATTTCTTTGTCGTCTTCTGCTTTTTTGATAAGTTTATGAGAATCAGCTCTGGCATTTCTAATACCAACTTTTGCTTCTTCAGATAGTTTTTTTGCTATTTTTGAGAGGTCTCTTCTTCTTTCTTCTGTAAGAGGAGGGACTTTTATGATAATTGAATCGGCCATAGTTTGTGGATTGAGCCCAAGTCCAGCATCTGTGATTGCTTTTGCAATAGCATGCATGATAGAAATGTCCCAAGGTTTAATACAGAGGGTTTGTGAATCCAATAGACTTACAGAAGCTGAGTTTTTTAATGATTGCATGGCTCCATAACTTTCGATAAGAACATCTTCCACAATAGCAGGATTTGCTCTTCCTACTTGTAGTTTTCAAAACTCTGATTCTAAATGGTGAAGTGCTTTTGTAATTCATTCTTGAGCTTTCCCGATCATGTTATTATTATTAATAATTATTAAGTTGCCAGAATTATATGTTTCTATATATAAAAATCAACTTTTAACTTTACAAAAGACAAAACAAAAATAATATAAGCAGAGATGTTATTTATTTAATGAATAGAATTAATGGCAATTTTAGAAGTAAGAAGTATTACAAAGTTCTTAGCAAAAAAGAAAATATTAAAAAATGTTTCTTTTTCAGTAAAAGCAGGGGAAATATATGGATTCCTATGACCTAACGGTGCCTGAAAAACTACGACAATGAAGTGTGTTATGGGTTTGATTGATCCTGAAGAAGGTGAAATTAAAGTATTTTGAGATACTGGATTAACTCTCAAAGCAAAAGAAAAGATATGATTTATGCCAGAAAATACCTATTTATATAAACACTTAACAGGGAGAGAATTTTTAAGATTTAATGGAAAATTCTTTGATTTTTCAGATAAAAAATTAGAAAAAAGAATTAATGAACTCTTGAAGCAAGTATGACTTAAAGAAGCAGCAGATAATTATTTACATAGTTACTCTAAATGAATGCTTCAAAGAGTATGACTTGCTCAATCGATTATAAATAAACCAAAACTTCTTTTCTTAGACGAGCCAATGAGTGGACTTGACCCAATCGGTCGTAAGATGGTAAAAGATCTTCTTGTATCACTCAGAGAGGACGGAACAACTATATTTTTTAATACTCATATCCTTGCTGATGTTGAAAGTATCTGTGATAGGGTGAGTATCATTGATAAATGAAACCTGATAGTAGAAAGCAAAAAAATGTCAGATATCAAATGAAGCTTAGAAGATTTCTTTATAGAAAAAGTAGAAGGAAATTCATAATAATAAGCAAGATAAAAGAGAAGCATATGCTTCTCTTTTATCTTGCTTCAATTTCTTTTACAGCTGCTATTATAGACTCTTCAATAGGGTCTTTTTCTTTTTTGATAAAATCGAGTGTACTCATCATCATAGCATAGATATTGAGGTTTGATTTTGAGGAATCTATATTTTCTAGGTACTCAATTTTGGGACTTACAAAAGATATATTTTTAGCTATTTTAAGATTATTTTGGTTGAGGTCGATATTCTTTAGATAATTTCTTACAAACTTCCCACTTCCTCATCAAGTCATAAAAAAGTCACTCGGACAAAGAGAATTTCATAGAATCTCTTCAAGAGATATTATGAGAATATCTTTGAATATTTTCATAAATTCTTCTTTTTCATCAAGGTAAATAGCTTCTTCTATGGAATTTATGATTTCAATATTTCTGAGGTCATGGTTTGCTTTGATTTGCTTTATAAGAGCATTAATTCCTACAGATATTTTTTTGACTCAGAGTATATCGTAGTCTTTTTTTACTATTATAGAAGTATGTGAATTTCAGAGATCTATGATTACAATATCTTTCTTTGTTTTGAATAGGTTTGTAATAGCTAGCTCTGAAGGGATTATTTTTACAATAGTTTTCCCTGTTCTTCTTGCTAGAGATTGAGTAAGTTCATATTTATTTTCTGGAATAAATATATTGAGAAGAGAAATATTGATTTCTCTTGGTGCTTTTCCTATCAATGCTTTTGTCTTTTTAGAATCAATTTTTATTTCATTGATTCCACTGATAATGAGTTTAAGGTTTTCTTTTGTGTATCATGATATTTGTTTGATATTTTTTAAGTGCTTTTGTATTGATTGAGACTCTATTGTTTGAATTATTTTATATAATTCTTTTTTGTCTATTTCAATTTCTGAATTTTCTCTTATATAGTTAATTTTGCTGTGCTCAAAAAATAGCTCATCAAAAGGAATGTTAATAATAATATCCTCTACTTGAGTATGACTATCCTGCTCAGCTTTTTCTATAGCTTTGTTAATATTAGCACATATTCACTCAATATTGACGTATTCTTGTAGTATTATATCATCTGTGTCTTGTCTTTTTTCTCAGTATCAAATGAGTTCTAATTCTTTATTTTTTAGCTTACAAATTCAGACCCTTATTTTATAAGTTCCGATATCTACGATTCAAATAATTTTGGAAGGAATTTTCTTTTTTGTGAAGGTCATTCTTGAGTGAGTTTATGTCATATTTTTCTTTCAAATTTTTTGGAGGAGATTATTTCATTCACTTACTTCACCAATTCAAATAAGAGCCATGGCAAGATCTTCTGTAATAAGCTCATCTCAGGGAGCTATATTAAGAGATCTTTTTAAAATGCTAATTCCTCTTGTATTTTCTCATGTCATTGTATAAGCCCATCCGAGGTTTCTTAAAACTTCTGAATTATTTCAGAGCATACTATTTGACTTTTCGAGATATTTTATAGAATCTTTTACTTTGTCCTGGGAGAGAAGTATGAAACCTTTGAGGTAGTTTCATGTAGCTGAATCTTTGTTTAAATTTAATGCAAAATTAATTGCTTTTAATCCTTTTTCTAGCTCTCCTTTGTAGAGATAAATATCTGCAAGCTCTTCATATAATCTATAATCAGAACTATTTTTGACGATACTTTCTTCCAATAAAATTATGGCATCAGAGTATCTTTGATTTTCTTTGAGTGATTCGATTTGTAATATTATATCTTTCATATATGTAATTATGAATATGTAAAAATTAAAAGTAATTTTTTATATTTTTAATGGCATAATAATATGCTTAAATTGAGTATCATTACTTTTTGAGTTTTCAGGATCAGTGATAGGAGAAATCATTATAGGTGAGAGAGGGTTTTCAAAGCTGATACTTACGTGAGTTGTATCTATTACTCCTAACACTTCTAAGAAATATGTTGAGTTTACTCAAACAATGTTATCTTCTCATTCAATTGATCATACGAGAGTCACATTTCATTCTCAAATCTGTGTTTCAGATGTTTCAAGGAGGATTCAAGTTTCTGCTCCTATACTCATTTTAATAGAATAATTATTCTCACGACTTACCAGGTTAATTTTTTTGAGAGCCCCCATGAGATCAATTCTATTGATCTCTGCTTTTGTAGAAAATGAAGTAGGGAAAAAGCTGCTATAATCAGGGAATTTTCCATTTAATAATCTTGAATATACTTTTGTATTTCATGATAAAAATGCTATTTGGTTTTCTCATGAAATTACTTTTACATCATCATTATCAGAGAGAATACTTTTAATTTGAGATGCTGTTTTGCTTGGAACAATACCATAGAAAGGGCTTTCTGTTTCTGTTTCAAGTTTCACTTTGTATTCAGAGAGTCTAAAACTGTCTGTAGATGCAAATATTGCATCACTTCACTTTATATTTACAGCTATTCATGCAAGAGTTGGCCTAATATTTCCTTCTGCAGATGAAAAAAGAGTTTTATCAATTGATTTTCTTATTATGTTTCATTTTATATTTAAGCTTATTTCTTCTTTAATGGATGGGATAAGAGGAAAATCACTCGCATCAGTTCATTTAATTTTTAGCTTTCAGCTTGTAGTTTCTATTTTTAGGCTTTCATTTCAAAGAAGTTCAATATGAACTTCATCATCAGTAATAAGAGCAATATAACTGGTAAAGAGTTTACTCGGAATACAAAAAGCTCATTCAGACTCTATTTTTAAGTCTTCAGACAATACATATTCAATAGCCATCTCTAAATTATTTGATGTCAAAAATATATTGTTAAAGTTCACTTTTAATAATATATTTTCCAAAATAGGAGTAGTTGTGATCGACGCAGTTGCATGGTTTACAATATCAAGTCATTTTTTGAGTTCAACGGTTTTTATTGAAAATTTCATATTGTTATTGTTGAGTTAGAATTAATATATTCATCTCTATTTTTACTGAATTATTTTATAAAATCAAGAGAATGCAAATATTTAATGTTAAAAACTTTTTATTCTATCAATCAAAGATAACAGACAAGTTCTTATTTCTCATGATTTCATATTTAATACAGCCTAGAAAGGCTCTCAGCTCGGTTCATTTTATGATTATCTTATAATAATATTGATTATATCTTTTATGATAATTTGGTACTTCTTGTATTGTGATATTTCATGATGTATTTTCTAGACTCAGTTTATTATTTAATTGTTTCATAAAGGCTTGAGCTTTGTCTTTATTTGTATGTCTATATTCTAATGTGAGCATTTCAGTAAATGGAGGATAGTTAAAAAGTTTTCTTTCGGCAAGGCTCTGTTTAAAAAAATCTTTATAATTATCATCTACTATACTTGTAATTATCTCATTTTTTGGAATAAATGTTTGAATGATTATTTTTGTTTTTTCTCCATTTCTAGATCATCTTCCTATGAGTTGTTTAATGTTTGAATATACTTTTTCTTTTGTATTATATGCTGGTATTTGAAGCTCTTGTTCAAGAAGAATGGTTCATATAAGTCATATATTCTTAAAATTAAATCATGTAGTGATCATTTTTGTTCCTATAATTATATCTGCGTTTTGTAATTTTTCTAGTGCTTGTTTTTTTTCAGTTTTATTTTTTACTACATCAGTATCAAACCTAAAAATCCTTACTGTTTTTGGAAGGTATCAGTGAAAAAAAGCTTCAATTTGTTGAGTTCAAATTCATACGTTTTTTATGTTTTTTTGACCACATTTTTCACATTTCATAGGAATATTTTTCTCAAAAGAACAGATATGACACAGGAGCTTAGCCGGGTATCTATGGACATTTAAAGAAACATCACAGTGTACGCATTTGTATAGATACTGACAACTTTGACATATGAGTGATGAAAATTCTCACCTTCTATTTAAGTAAAGAATCACTTTCTTGTTTTCTTTTAAAGTTACTTCAATTTCTTTGAGAAGAGTATTTGAAATATATGTATTATGCGAAGATTGATCTTGGGATAAGTTCACTAAGTACATTTTGTATGCTAAGAAAATATTTTTATGTAATTATATTGTAAAAACTTTTGCTTTTTTTCAAAACTTGAGTTATTATATAGGGGAGACATATAACATGTATACGGTTTCCTCCTTAATCCTTGTACTGCTATATGTCTCTTTTTTTGTGTTTTATTTTCATATATGTTATGATATTATATATATTATTAATATCATTTATATGATTATTGAGGACTTAGAGTTAGAGAATAAAGAATTGAAAAGGAAGTTAAAAATTGCGAAACAGTGGATGGAAAAAGAAGTGAAAAACCAAGTTTCAAGAATTACAAAAGAAAAAATAGAAAAATTATCACCATCTGAAGTCGAGGATTTATTTGAAGAAAATATTGAAGATACAATTACAACAAAAATAACTCGTTTTTTTGGTGAAGTTACTTTGATTAATATGCCAAGTTCAATTGTAGAGAATATTATCTCTGCAGAGATCAATTATTATAATATGAGAAAAAATCCAAATTTTGATGGATTAAGCGTGATTCTCTCATATCATAAAGCATTAGATGTAATGATAGAAAGTTTTATTATTAAATGATTCAGAAAATTTGCGCATAAGAAAAAACAAACAACTTTGAGGCAAAATGATGTATTAGAAAAATCATTGAACTCTGTTGTGAATACGTGATATATATTGAGTGTATGAAGATTATTTCACGTATTACAGCTTATATCTCATGATGAGAAACTTTTTGATTATGTGGGGTGTTTTAAAGAGTATTTAAGTAAATATACATATTTACAAGATGTATTGCTGAGTGATGAATTTATGAAGGTGTTTAGTGATTTGGTAAATTCAGAAATATTAGGGAAAAAAAGGCATGTTTGAAAAACCAATTTTGTAGAGACAAGAAAAGCAAGAGAGTTACTTATCTGAGGCCTTGAAAATAAAAACTGTTTAATTTATATGTTAGCAGAAACTCAAAAATTAGATTTTTAAACTATAATATTGAAAGTAATTTATTGAACTTTAAGAAGATTGAATGGAAAAGAAGTAATAGCATTACGCTATTACTTCTTTTTTTTGAACAATTTTAGCAATACCAATATATACCACTAAGATTGTCATTAATGCGAATAAATATATGATAAACGCTGAGCCTACAAATGAATGTTCTTCAATAGCAAGCAGGGCTAAGAGACCTCCAACTGACCAAGAAAGCCATGGAATTATACTTTCCCCTTGTGGATTTTTATATATTTCTCGTAATAGTGGAGTAAATACTATAAAATCAACAGAAATAAGAACTATACTAAGAGTTTTTTCTACCCAAGGGATATTTCCATATATTGAACCTTCTATGATAAGATAGCTTATAAATAGATTTATTGCCATTAATGAACATACTTTATCAAATCTTCCTATATCTGTTAATTTGGAGCCATTTTTCATCATTAGTAATGCAATAATTAATGGACCCGTAAATAACATGATTCCTTGAAATAATTCAATACGATCTGTTTCAGAAAAGACTTTACTCAGCATTACTATGAATCCTATAAGAGTCCAAAGAAGCCAAGTTACTAAATTGATATTTTCTGCATCATTTTTGAGTGCTTGATAGTATTTATAGAATCCAAATGCTGTAAAAGCAAGAGACGCTAAAAACAGATAATCATTCATAGTTTGTTCCTTTTGTTTTTGTTTGTTGTTTTATAATACCTATTTTTATCTAATTTCAAATTATTTATTTACAATAATTATAATTCATTTAAACTAAAGAATATATTATAAATAAATTATTAAAATACATGTTATATATAGTTTCCACTCCGATTTGAAACCTAGGTGATATCACTTACAGAGCAGTAAGAACATTACAAGAAGTTGATGGGATTGCTTGTGAAGATACAAGAAAGAGTTCTATTTTGCTGAATCATTATGAGATTAAAAAACCACTTATTAGTTTTCATTCACATTCAGGAAAAGTAAAAATTGATAAAATAATTGATCAATTAAAAACAGGGAAAAATATTGCACTCATAAGTGATGCCTGAACTCCTGGAATTTCAGACCCATGATATGCTCTTATAAAAGAAGCTATTGTTGAGTGAGTAGAAGTAGTGCCAATTCCATGAGTTACAGCGGCTATTACAGCTGTCTCAGCTTCTGGTATGCAATCACACCACTTTTTATATCTTTGATTTTTACCGATCAAAAAATGAAGACAAACACTTTTTAAAAAACTTGTAGAAAAAGATCATACGGTTGTTATTTATGAATCTGTCCATAGATTTATAAAAACTCTCTGAGATTTAGAAACATATTTTTGAGAAGATCATCATATTGTAGTATGAAGAGAGCTCACAAAAAAATTCGAAGAATTTAAGAGATGAACTATCAAAGAAGTGAAGGAATATTATGAAATAACTCCATGAAAAATTAAGTGAGAATTTGTAATTTTATTTTAAATTTTTAATGAGAATATGAAGATTTGAGCAGGGAAGTTATTCCAATGACGAGAGGACGTAGTTATCAAATCAATACTTTGGAACACTGTTATTGAAGTGTTTAATACGGAAAAAAATATTGATGTAACTCCATATCTCATTTCTGTTCGCTTGAATGCAAAGGTGATTTTTGTAAAAACAACAAACCCACTTATTAATACTGAACTTCTTCTGTTGGATCAAAAAATAAAAAAACTCTTCTCAGAAAAACTGAAAAAAGTTGGGATTGTGTTTTATGATTTTGAAGTAAAGTATATCTAGAACTATTACCATCTCTTAAAACTCGGACAAGCCTGGTGAATATTTACAATCGAGAAGCCTTTATGAGTAATGGCTTCTTTTATTATGTCTTTCATTTCAGCAAATTTGATACTATCAGCACGTTTTGCAAATCTACATCCTGCTTTTTCTGCGATTCAGATGGGATCAAATGGCTCAGAAATATTTCATTCTGGAGTTGTTTTTGTTTTGGCTCATATTGGGGTAGTTGGGCTTGCTTGACCAGTTGTAAGAGCATAGTTTTCATTATCCATGACAATATATGTAATATCTAAATCTCTTTTACATGCATGAATAAAGTGTCACATTCAAATACCATATCAATCACCGTCACCTCAAGTTGCAAGTACTGTAAGGTTTGGATTTGCCATTTTGACTCATGTTGCAAAGGGAAGTGTTCTCCCGTGAAGAGTTTCAGCAGCATATCAGTCTATGTATTGGCTTGCTTTTCCACTACATCAAACTCATGATACTACTACTCTGTTATGACTCTCTATACCGAGGTCAGAGAATGCTTTTTTGATAGCTCAGATTATGAGTGTATCTCAACATCATACACACCATTGTATATTATTTAATCAGCTTCTCATACTTTTATATTAGTTCATTAAAATCTTCTATATAAAATGGAAATAAGTCATATTTTCTAAGATTACTTATTTTGAGTCACTTTATGTATTTGAGTCAGAATTCTTTTGTGATATAATTTTCAAGTTGACCAGAATAATTTGATTCTACAAATATAACTTCTTTTTTATTTTTTATTTCTTCTAAGAGCCTTTCATCAAGAGGTTTGAGTATTGTTATAGTTATCAGTCAGAATTCTGAATTGTTTTTTATAAATTCATTGGCTGTGTATGATGTAAAACTCGTTGTAATAATCATTTTTTTTGCTTCAGAATTTATAATCTCATATCATGAGATATTTTCTTTTTTGTAAAAATTTTCAAGCTTTTTAAATCTTTTTTGAGTCATAGCAACTTTTACTTTTGGATCTTCACTCGTTGCTCCATATTCATCATGTTCATAACTACTTGCTATAAAATCACCGTTCTTTGTTCATACATGCACTCTTGGAGATACTCATGTATCTGTGAGTTCATATCTTTTGTAATCTTGAGGAGGGTTATTTAGAATCACTCCTCTCTCTATTTCTGGAACATTTAATTTTCAGAGGGTTCCGTTGAGCTCAGAAGATTGTTTATCCATGAGTATAATAACCTGAGTCTGATATTTATCAGCAAGGTTCAGTGCCAGTCATCCAAAATAATATGCTTCTTCCAATGTGGATGGGTAGAGTACTATATGGTCAAAATCTCCAAATGTAGGATTCAGAGCAAAATTAAGATCTCATTGTTCAAAAAATGTTGGAGTTCCTGTCGATGGTCATGCTCTTTGAGAAAAAACAATTGTAATAGGGAATTCAGCTTGAACTGCAAAACTGACTGCTTCAGTCATCAGGGCAAATCAACCACCTGAAGTTCAAACCATAGATCTTGCTCAAGTAAAACTTGCTCAAAGGGCAGAATTTATCACTGAAATTTCATCTTCAGCTTGAAGGTAATTTACCTTTTTTGATGCTATTATTTCTGATAAAATAGTAGATGCCGGAGTCATAGGGTAGGCACTATAATATTCTAATCAGCATTCGATTGCTCCATGTGCGAGCATTTTATTTCAATATTCTATGTTTTTTGCATCTCAAATATTTTTAAGATGTATAGCATAATCAAAATCTATAGTATAACTGTGAGAGATTTTCTTGATAATCTCTTTGTTCTTTTCTACTATATCAGCTCATTTTTTTCAAAAAACAGCTTGTAATTCATTATTTATTGCTTGATGAGGGATCGATAAGAGTTTCGATAAAATTCAGAGTAAATAGGTATTATCATATTTATCTGTTATTTTTAAATCTAATATCTGAATATTTTTTGATTCAATAGTTTTATATGTTTCAGTATTTATTTTTTCTCTGAATTTCTGGTTTATAATTATAACTCAATTATTTTTTAATGTATGAATATTGTAATCGAGAGATTTGGCATCAAAAGAAAGAATAATATCTACCTTTTTTGAAAGATACTTTCTATTGGGGGCTATGAAAATATCAAAATAATTTGATCATCATTTTATTCTTGATTCGTACTCAATATCCGTTATGACTTCATATCATAGATTTGCAGAGAGGCTCGCAATAACTTCGGCTGTTGAATTGATTCAAAGTCACGCAGGTCAAGTAATTTTTATTCCTAGGGGGAATCAGGCCGGCATTATTTTTTGTTAAAAATTATTGACTTTCTCATGTTCATGTATTTGTTTCAGTACTTGTTTCTACTGTAACTCATGATTGAGATTGGATTAATTCTTGAATTTGTTCTGGGGTAAGAGTTATTTCAGAATCAGTATATTGGTTATTTGAAAAGAGAACGAGTAGCCCTGTTCATACGATTCATATCACTATTCCGAAGAGAGCAAAAGTTGCTATTATTTGAGTTATTTTATTTTTTTTCATAGTTTATTTTATAGGGGTTAAAAAGTTTCAAAGTTCTGAATAATGAAAAATAAAATCAATTATTTTAATATCATTCACGTTAAAATCTATAATTTGTCCTTTTTGCATAGTTATTCATATATGTTTGTCACCATAGTTCGTTTTAAATTCAATGGTTTCATTTTCAGGTTTGTAGCTAATGCTTATTTCTTCCTTACCAAGTGTATTACTAGTGGTATTGATAATATGCTCGATTGCTTCAATATTGTTTAAGATGCTTGATAATGTTTCTTTCAGTGACTCAAGAGGGACATCTCATACAATGTATACAGAATTTCATGAAAGTAAATATGTATTTTGTTCTTTTGCCTTTAGATCTAATAGTTTAAAATCTATATCTGAGAAACTATGAGAAGATGCATATGTATAATCAGAATTGAGGACTCAGCTATATTTTATGGTTTTTCAATTTTTATTAATGTTCATTCAAAACTGAACTCAAGATATATAAATATCATAATCAGTACTATTACTTTCCTGAGTCATACGAATATTATTGTATATAATAGAGAAGTAATCATCTATTTTTGTAAAATCTCAGTTGGTTCAGAGTAACTTGTTTCTTTTAAAATATTTTGTAAATTTATCCTCCGTTCATATATCGGGTTCATTACTACCTCCTATTATGGGCTGCGGTTGTTTCTTAGATTCTATAATAAAATTATTGAGAAAAAACTTTTTAAAGTCATATTTATCTTTTTCAGAACTCTGAGCTGCTTTGTATTTTTCTTCTAGGGACTCTTTCATATCATTCAGATCATAAGATCATTTTTTTTCTTCCCATTCACCTTTTTCATTGATAAATGTAATGGTATTTATTTTATTTCAGTCATATGGATGAAGGAGAAAAGAAAATGTTTCCTTTCCTATATTTAAATTATTTATTTTATAACATTCATATTCTCAAAAAATATTTCAGGTTGTATCTTCAGTTTCTTCAATCTCAGGATTTTGACAGTAGTTATAATTTTTTAATTCAATATGTGTATTCATAAGTAAAAGTCATTGGAAGTTTGAGAGAAAAATGAGCGCTTTATCTTTACTGAGTTTTTCTGCATCAGTTTTCCCATTATCTAGAATAGGGTCGTTCCCTCCAAACCTAGAATCGTATTTTATAGTATATGCCTTATAGTCACTGAGAGCTAGGAAATATTCATCAAATATTTTTTGCAATTCTATATATTCATTTCTGAGAGTTTTTTCGTTATTTTTTTCAGGATCGAGAATATTTTTATTGGTATTATAAAAGGATATAAGTTTTATAATATTTTTTTCTAACAGTATATAGTTCTCGTAAGTATTGTTTTGTAAACTTACAGTTTTTAATAATCATTCCTTGGTTCTTTCCTTTTCAAAGAAATTGTTTCTTATTATATACGTGAAGTTTCGTAAAATTTTAGAATTGATAAGAAGTCAAGTATGTAAAATAGTAAGGTTATTTGTATCATAATAGGTTTCGCTAATGTTTACATAATTGTTAAAGAAAAGTATGAGTTCCTTTGCATTTGTATCTTTTAAGTCAGTTATAAGGATTTGTTCCAAGAAGAAGAGAAGAGAACTATTTGGTTTCTTATTTTCATCTTCATCATACTTTTTTATAAATGTATTGAGCTGGCTATATAAGTTATTTGATTGCTTAAAGTCATATGACAAGAAAGTATTTTTGAGAGAGAGGATAGAAGGAGATATTGAGGATGCTTTTTTCTTGTTTAATTGTAAATATAAATGAGAAAAATTTAGGAGATGAGTGTTATCTTCATTTGTTGTGAATAATACATTTTTATAATAAAAATATATTATTCACAACATTTTTTTATATTCAGCTGTATTATTTTTTTTCAGATCGTTCATAGTCTCTGAAATAAAATTGATAGATTCATTTACTTCTTCTTTTTTGTTTATAATTTCATGTAAGCTTTTGAGTATAAGGTTTTCATTATATATTTGTTTTTTTTCATTATTTAAAAATAATTCATAATATTTTTTTATAAATATTTCTCCTGGAAATGGTGAAAAAATAGCATCAGATAAATATTGTATTTCTTGAGAACTTTTTTGGTATTCCAGTAATATATAATGAAAAGTGTCTTTTAAAAAATTATACTCAACCTCGTTAGAAGAAAATGATTGAAGAAAAAGAGGGTTTATATTGTTTTCTCATGTAATAAGAGGTTCATTAAAATATGTCAGAGGGAAGCTTTGAGAGATTTTGAATAAGTCAGCATTTAGTAAAAATCTATTCCATTTTGGTTTAATAGTAATATATGTATGAGGGTACAAATCAAGAGATGAAGCTGGAGTATTTGTTTCTGTATTGATAAGTGAAAGTTGTAATTTTGTGTTGATTGAAAAAATAACAACTTTTTTTGGGTTGAATGAATTCACAAGGAAGATTCATGGTCATGAGTTTTTTATCTGGAATCAACCTCAAGAAATTATGTATTTTTTGTGTAATTCATTCAAGTGGAGTAAATAGATTCCAGATTTTAATTTTAAATGAGTTATAGCTCAAGTTAATGTTTTTGTATAATCTCAACTGGAGTATATAGTATCTGCGAGTGAAAGCTTCTCTGCAAGAATATTTATATTTTTTGATGAAGTTGTAATTTTTTTTAAAGATCAAGTTTGATCTAGAACTTGAAGGTCATAGAGTCATATCTCTATATCTTGTGAACTTATTTCTTCAATTTTAGAATAGTCTGAGGAAATAAAGCTCAGAGATATAAGACCTGATCAGAGGATGATAACAATAATTACAAATATGATTTTTGATAAAAAATTCACTGCTTGATATATTAAAATGTAATAGTACATATTTTAGGTCTCACTCTAACCTTATTTTGTTTTTTGTAAAGAAACTTTGATATTTTTATTTGAGCTTAGTCATATCTGATATTTTTACTTTTATCTTGTTGAAAAATATCTAAAATTTTTGTTATTATTTGTTGATTTTTAAGCAAAAGTCCAATTTCTCTATTGAAATCAAGACTATAGTTTGAAAAATTAATACTTCATATATAGAGGTATTTATTATCAACTAGAATCATCTTTGCATGCATTTTTATTTTTTGTAATGGAACTATATCAATTCATCCTTCTTGAAGCCTTTTTATATCATTTATATCATTCTTCCATGAAGATTCTGATATGATAGCTGATATCTTGACTCCTTCTCAAGCTTTTTTAAGGAGAAGTTTTTCAAGGTTTTCATCTTTGAAATATTGAAAATATATTTTTATATCTTTTTGAGCATTATTGATTAATAAGTGGAGTTTATTTCTTGAATAATTTGGGCTTAAAATAAGATTCGAATCATATATATTCTGTTTTATTCATTTAAAATCTGACTGAAATATTTCTTCTAAAACAGAGACTATTTTTTTATCTTTTGTAAAAATAAAAAAATCTCTATTGAAGTTAAATGTTGAATAGCTGAGGTTTCAAGTTGAAATAATAGCTTCATTATCTATTAATAGAAGTTTTGAATGATTGAGTGAATAATTGCTTCATTTTGACCAAACAACATTTATCTTGTTTTTCTTTAAAAAATCAAAAGTTTTATTGTTAATATTTGTTGCCTTATATGGATTTTTTTCTAAAATTACTTGGACATTAACACCTCTTTTTTGAGCCTTTTTTAAGCTTTCTTTTATTTGTTTTTCTGTGAGAATATAGACTTCAATAAGAACATGATTTTGAGCAGTATCTATTTTATCTAGGATGTAAGTGAGTACTTGAGGGTTAGGGGTATGTGATATAGACGTGTTTTTTAGCGTTCTTATATCTGAGAGTTGAAAATTTTGAACATTGGACTCTACTTGTTTATTTTGATTTTGTAACTCTTTGCTATTTTCATAAAATTTATGATATTCTCATCAAAAAAAATATGAGAATATACTGATAAATAGTACTCAAAAAATTATCAGGAAATATCTTTTGATCATAGGGTTTTCTATATACTAAATCTTTTAAAGTCTAAAATTATTATCCAAATAGTTTTTCAAATACTCATCAACTATTTACATTTATCTTTTTTTCTTTTGCTATTTCTTCATAAAAATTTCTTTCTTTTTTTCCAAGTTTTTTTGGTATTTTTATTTCTATATCTATGAATAAATCTCCTTTTGCTTCTGATTCTATATGTTTTACTCAGTCAGCATTTACTCTTATTCTAGTTCCGTGAGAAGTTCATGGTTTAATATCAAGAATTCTTTTTCAAATAACGGGAATTGATATTTCTTTTTTTGTTCAAAGTATTGCTTCAATAACGTCAATTTCAACTTTATAATATAGATTTACTCCATCTCTTGTAAGTCATTTCTCTTCAAGGCTAATTTGAAATTTTACAAATAAGTCTCAGCTGGCCTTTGTTCATACTCAATCATTTCATTCTCATGTAAGTTTTATGATCATACCATTATCAATTCATGCGGGGATATCAAGCTCAATATCTTTTGTGATTTTTGTTCTTTTTATACCATCACATGTCGAACAAGTACTTTCGAAACTTTCTCATGATCAACTACATGTTTTACATGTTCATGCTTGTTGGATATTTCAAAAAATACTTTGAGTAGTATATGTTACTTTTCAACTTCCATGACAGGTACCACATGATTTTTTTCATTTTCATCATTCCCCATGACAAGTTTCACATGATTCAAGTTTTGAGAAACTTATTTTTTCTTTTCCTCAATAAATACTTGTTTTTAAGTTGATGACTAGATGATATTCTAGGTCTTCTCATTTGAACTCTGTTCTTGCTTTTCATCATCTTCCACCTCAAAATCATCCACCAAAAAATGATTCAAATATATCACCAAGATCTACATCTACTCCCCCTGAAAAACCACCTCAAAATGGATTTCCTCATGCAGCAGATCATGTACTGCCATATGTATCATACTGTTGTCTTTTTCCATCGTCAGAAAGAGTAGAGTACGCTTCATTTATTTCTTTGAATTTTTTTTCTGCAGTTTTATCCCCATTATTTCTATCAGGATGATACTTCATTGCGAGTTTTCTATATGCTTTTTTTATTTCTTCTTTTGTTGCTGTTTTATCTAATCATAAAGTATCGTATAGGTTCATTTTTAGCTATTAGTGGTTAGATATTATAAAATATCAAGAATAAATATTGAGAGGATTTTATAGGGTTTTCCTTTTTTGTAAAGAGGGTTTTTGTTGAGATTATATATCATGTAAGTTATTTTATATCAGGATAATCTAAAAATACAAGAGTTATTTTCTTGATTTTTGGCTTATTTTTCAGTATATATAATATACGAAATATAGTTTTGGAATGTTTTAATTGTGTTACTTGGAAAAAATATGAAAAAAATAATAAAAAATAGTTTTTGATTCACGCTTGTAGAATTAATAGTAGTAATTACAATAATTGCGATTTTATGAACAATAGCATTTATATCACTACAGTGATATAGTAAAAACGCAAGAGATTCTGTGAGAATCGCAGATGTACAATCTTTGGTAAAAAGTTTAAGTCTATTTGAGATAAAAACTTGAATTTTTCCTGAACCATCAAACTGAACTTCTGTAAGTTTTTCGTGATGAGAAATATGGACACAATGAACTATTTGAGATAGTGTAATAGTCAATATTGGTCAATTAAGTAAAAAAGTGCTTGATCCATCAACGGAATCTGAATATACATACTCAAGGTTGAACACAAAGAAGGAATACCAAATTGCAGCAGTGATTGAAGGTGATCTATGAATAAACTCATCACCTCATTTTTCTTCAGTAACTCATGCTGCATGAACAAATCCTTGAATTGCTTATGTGAAATGAAACTATAATTGAATGTTAGCAAAAGTTCAAACATGAGCAGTAACATATGTGTTAGCTGTTCCAACTATTATATCATGAGATATATCAGTTACTGATATTATTAATTTACAGCAATCAAATAAGCTTGTTTATAATGGAAAAAATAACCTTCCAGCAAGTTATGAGTCTTCTAAGTTTAAAGTCGATGGGGGATGATTTGTTTTTAATCCTTCAGATATAGTAGTCTATATTTGATCTACAAGTACTCTAACAGCAGTTGATAATCAACTCAGTTTAATGAGTAATACTCAAAATGTATATAGCGGAACTGACGTGTCAGGCTTAGATAGTCAGATTGATAAACTCGTTGATATAAGTGTTGATCTGAATAGTCCTACAGATGAAGCAAAAGAGTTTGCGGGTTATATAGTTAAAAATAGTGTAAACCCTGGGGTTGAAATAAATATTAGTACTTCTTCTCAAGAATCTGTTATATGTTGAGGATGAGACTATAATAGTGCATATAATGTAAATTTATGATACTTTAATGGAAGAACTATTCCAAATAGAGCAGCGTTTGTCGCATTAAAACCAGATGGTTCTATTGTTGCTTGGTGAGATGATTCGTATGGATGATCATGAGCACTTGCACCAAGTGGTAGTGGTTATGAAAAAATATATTCATCTGAAAAAGCATTTGCAGCCTTGAAATCAGATGGAACAATTTCTGTATGGTGAGATGCTGATAATGGTTGAACCGGAGGTCCGATTGATAACTGATATGTAGATATCTCTTCAACATTAAATGCCTTTGCCGCGTTAAAAGATGATGGAACAATTTCTGTATGGTGACCGTCTTGAACGAGTGCTTGAGATCAAGCAAATGCTCCAAGTACATGAGATTATACGAAAATATATGCAGGTAAATATACGTTTTCAGCCTTAAAAGATGATGGGACTGTATACGCATGGTGAAGTTACGTTACAAATTGACCAGTAGCCGGAGTTTGATATACTTCCATTTCTGCTAGTCAATCAGCCTTTGCAGGATTACATGAAGATGGGAGTATATCAACGTGGTGAGAAGGAGGCTATGGTTGAATTTGATGACCTATAGATAATTGATATATATCAATAGCTTCAACACAGAGAGCATTTGCTGCTTTAAAATCTGATGGGAGCTTATCAGCTTGGTGAGCTGATTCATATGGATGAACAGGAACTTTGGTTGGTCCATTTACTTCTGTTTCTGCAACAGAAAATGCATTTGCTGCATTGAAAACAGATGGAAGTATTGAAACATGGTGAGGAAGTGGGAACTGATGAACTGGAGGACCGGTATGAACATGATATACAAAAATATATGCAAATAATTATGGTTTTGCTGCCTTAAAAAATGATGGAACTATATATGCATGGTGAAGTAGTAGTTATGGATGAATATGAGATGTAGCATGAACATGATATGTTAAAATATTTGGGAATAATTATGGTTTTGTTGCATTAAGGTCTGATGGAACTGTATATGGATGGGGAAGTGGAGGAAGCGGATATCCTGTAGACAGCTGATACATAAATATCATGGCTACAGCAAATGCTTTTGCTGCAATAAAGGATGATGGAAGTATGAGCTTATGGGGATCTCAATATTATTGAGCAACAGGAGGGCCCAATGATTCATGATATACCTCACTTAACTGAACGTGCAAGTAATATTTTATTTTATAGAAACTTGTTTCCTCAATGAAAAAAATAATAAAAAATAGACTTTGATTTACATTAGTAGAACTTATTGTTGTTATTACCATTTTAGCAATTCTTGGTACTATTGCATTTATAAGTTTGCAATGATATAGTAAGGATGCAAGAGATAGTAAAAGAATAAGCGACATAGCTAATATTGAAATATCTTTAGAGTTATTTTCGCTTGCAACATGAAAATATCCACTTCCGGATAATCCACAAACTGTTATATATAGTTGATCTATAGTATTATGGAATCAATGAACTGTTTGATGAAATGTAGCAACAAACTTGTCAAAAAATTTGTCAGAAATACCATTAGATCCATTATATGGAACTGAGTATGTATATTCAACACTTGAAAATAGAAAAGAATATGAATTAATGAGTGTATATGAGTGAGGTAATATAGGAGGAAACTGATTATTAGATAACACGTATGCAGCTACGAGTCCAACAGTAAAAATAGTTGGTACTTATAATGGGCTTTTTATTCATACTTCAAATTATATAATACCATCTCCAAGTATTATAACATCAGAAACACTCCCACTTGCGTTTGATGCACAGTCAATACAGTCACAAGTGGTAACAGGATGAACGAATGTACCAAATATATGAACAAGCAAAGTACAAGTATCAACAGGGGCATTATCAAATATTACACTGTCAGCTTATATATGAAGTGCAGATGCAAACTCATATAAATATGAATTATTATCTCTATATAAAACAATACAATGAGCGTATACAGGTTCAAGTTTAATAGGAAATTGAATATATAAAGCGTTGTTTGATCAAACAAGCAATGATGAAAAGGTAGTTTTTATAGATTCAGTGTTAAATATTACCAGAAGCTCACCAATAAATATAATTACATGGTCAGAGTTAGACTTAAATTGTGATGCAGATGATATCCCTATTTGAGATCAAGTATGGGCATGATGTAATTCTACATTATGACTCTGATTAGAATGGGGGCAACTCGACTGAGATTTATGAACAAATAATTATAATTGAGGATGAAGTTTTTGTTTTAATTATGAATGAGGTGCAGCGACATGTATTAAATGAGATATAACAATGGCATCAAATACAAAAGCAAATACTTGGTATACTGGAACAAATTCAAACTGAGATACTGAGTTTGCGAGTATATGGTGAAAATCTTATACATGGGAAAATTCAGGTAGCGCATGTGCTCCGGGCTTTCATGTCCCAACAGATGCTGAACTAGAAATTCTTGAAACAACACTAAAATGAGGAGTTAATTGTAGAAATTCAACAAATTGAGAATTGTGTGCTTGATTAGGGTGGGCATGACATAACGCTCAATCTACAACTAATAACATGGCTCAAGCCCTTAAAATTCCTTTATCAGTTAATCGTCTTACGAACTTAATTGATTCTTACAATAGAGGAAATTATGCACATCTATGGTCCTCAACTGAAGGCTCTAGTGGTACTGCGTATGGGAGATCGCTAAAATGGGATACTACGACAATTAACCGTCTCAATTGGAGTACAGATTATGCTTTTAATGTCCGTTGTATACATGATTAAAATACAAGATATATCTTCTCTTTTCAGTATATTTCATTTACTTAGTATGTAAAAAATAATATTATTTAGTTTATTATAATTCCCTCTCATCTTATGAAAAAATTAAAGAAAAACAGATTTTGATTCACCCTTGTAGAATTAATAGTAGTGATTACTATCCTTGCTATCTTGTGAACTATCGCATTTATATCACTTCAATGATATAGTAAAAGTGCAAGAGATTCTGTAAGAATATCAGACGTTGAAAATATAGTAACAAGTTTGACTCTTTATGAAGTACAAAAATGAGCGTTCCCTGTTCCATCAGATAATGTTGAAGTAACTTATTTGGGATGAGAAGTATGGACTCAATGAACTATTGGAGACAGTGTACTTACGAACCTTGCTCAAATAAGTAATAAAATAGTAGATCCTTCAAGTGGATCAGAATATACTTATTCTAGATTGAATACAAAAAAAGAATACCAGGTAGCTGCGGTATTTGAGTGATGACTTGCTTTTGAAAGTGATAATAACATTCTTTCTTCAGCTCACGCAGCGTGAAATGTAGCATGAACAGCGTACGTAAAATGAAACTATAATGGGATGTTAGCAAAAGTAAGTACATGATGAACATTGTATACTCTTGCTGTTCCGACTTTAATATCATGAGATATAACAGTGACAAGTCTTACTGCATTACAAGCTGCAAATAAACTTGTGTACAAAGGTACTGCTAATTTGCCGGCAAGTTACGAATCTTCTAATTTTAGAGTTGAGGGAGGAGGTTTTGTATTTAATCCATCAGATATAGTAGTGTATACATGATCAATGAATACTCTATCAGATATTACAAACAGAGTTCAGTTAGTTGAGAGCTTACAAAATGTGTATGACGGTACAGATTTAGCAACCTTAAATCCAGATATTCAGACACTTGTGGACACAATAATTAATCCAGGATATGCTTCAGCAGAAGCAGAATTATTATCGAGTAATATAATTAAAAATAGTATTAATCCTAGTATAAATGTAAGCATAGCATCTGAAGCAACTTTTAGATGTGATGGAGGTGATTATAATACAGCATATAATAATTATTGATGATATTATAGTGCATATACTATGCCTAATACAGGAGCTTTTGCAGCACTTAAAAGTGATGGTACTATATTTGCATGGTGAGATTCAAGTAAATGATGAACATGAGCACCGGTTGACGATTGATATAAAAAAATAGCATCTTCAGCTGAGTCTTTTGCAGCCTTAAAAGATGATGGAAGCATTACTGTATGGTGAAATGGAGGTGCTGGATCATGAGCTTTGGCTCCTAGTGAGAGTTGATTCATCAAAATATCTTCAACATCAAACTCTTTTGCCGCATTAAAGGAAGATGGGACAATTTTTGTATGGTGATTACCATGAGCAAGTGCTGGAGATCAAGCAGAGGCTCCAACCGGTAGTGATTACAAGAATATATATGCGGCAAATTATACTTTTTCAGCTTTAAATAACGATGGAACAGTATATTCATGGTGAAGTTATGTTACTAATGGTCCTGTAGCTGGAGTATGATATACTTCTATATCTTCTAGCTCATCAGCATTTGCTTGATTAAAAAGTGATGGGACTATATTTGCATGGTGAGATGGAGGATATTGATGAATTTGAAATGTTACATGAACATGATATGTTTCAATTTCTTCAACTACGAGAGCATTTGCAGCCTTAAAAGATGATGGATCAATTTTTACATGGTGAGATGGAAGCTATTGATGAACATGAAGTACTTCATGAGCTATATCAGGGACATGATATACTAAAATATTCTCTACACAGTGAGCATTTGCAGCTCTAAAGGATGATGGAAGTATTACTGCGTGGTGAACAAGTGGATGGTGATGAGATAATACAGAAGTTCCAAGTTGAACATGATATATAAATATTTATTCGAATTCAAGCGCATTTGCAGCATTACATGGTGATAATGAAACTATCTATGGTTGGGGCTTTGCTAGTACAGGGGGAGTATGAGCTGTCGCGGGGAGTTGATATACTAATGTTTATGCTGCTCATTATTGATTTGCGGCATTAAAACCTGATGGAACCATAAAAGTATGGTGAAATATGGATTCAAATAAACCATCAGAATCAGAAACATGATTTACAAAAATAATGTCAACAGAGAAAGCATTTGTGGCAATGAAGTCTGATGGAAGTATTTATGCTTGGTGAAATAGTGCAGATGGAGGTGATAATAATGATGCACCAAATGATATATGATATGTGTCTATTAATTGAGTTTGTAACCAATAGATCTATTAAATAATATAAAAAGCTTATAAATTACATATTTATAAGCTTTTTATTCGCTTCAGAAAAGGTCTTTATACTATACTTTTTTAAAAATACAAGATATATCTTTTTGCTTTTATTGTCTATTTTCAGTATATTCCATTTACCTAGTATGTAAAAAACAATATTATTTAGTTTATTATAACCTCTTCCTGTTATGAAAAAGTTAATGAAAAGAAGTTTTTGATTCACACTTGTAGAATTAATAGTAGTGATTACTATTCTTGCTATCTTGTGAACTATAGCATTTATATCACTACAATGATATAGTAAAAATGCAAGAGATTCTGCCAGAATATCGGATATAGAAAATATCGTAACTAGTTTCACTCTTTATGAAGTACAGAGATGATCTTTTCCCGTTCCATCAGATGGAGTAGAAATAACTTATTTAGGATGATCAGTATGGACTCAATGAACTATTTGAGAAAGTGTTATTACCAATCTTTCTCAAATGAGTAAAAAACCAATAGATCCATTCAGTTCTTCTGAATATACCTATTCAAGACTCAATAGTAAAAAAGAATATCAAATTGCAGCAGTGTTAGAGTGATGACTTGCTTTTGAGAGTAATAATACTTTTTCTTCAGCACACGCTGCATGAAACTTAGCATGAACAGCATATGTAAAATGAAACTATAACGGGATGTTAGCAAAGGTAAATACATGATGAATATTGTATACACTTGCTGTTCCAACTTTAATATCATGAGATATAACAGTGACAAGTCTTACTGCACTACAAGCTGCAAATAAACTTGTATATAAAGGTGCTGCTAACTTACCAGCAAGTTATGAATCATCAAACTTCAAAGTTGATGGAGGAGGGTTTGTGTTTAATCCATCAGATATTGTAGTATATACATGATCAATGGGTACATTATCTGATATTACAAATAGAGTTCAATTAGTTGAGGCTTTAAAAAATGTTTATATAGATACTGACGCCTCGGATTTAAGTCCAGATATTCAAACGCTTACTAGTACAGCTATTAATTCAGAATATGCTACGTCTGAGGCTGAATTATTAGCAAGTAATATAATTAAAAATAGTATCAACCCTAGTATTGATGTAACTATCGTATCAGAAACAAAATTTTTATGTAACGGAGCTGACCATAGTACAGCTTATAATGCAAATGGATGATTTTTTAACGTTTCAAATTTCCCGAACACGCAAGCATTTGCTGCTCTAAAGAACGATGGAAGTATCTCTGTTTGGTGAGATGATTCTTATGGTTGATCATGAGCACTTGCACCAAGTGATAACTGATATATAAAAGTAACTTCGAATGAGACAGCATTTGCTGCTTTAAAGGGAGATGGGACAATTACTGTATGGTGAAATGCAACGAATGGGTGATCTGGAGGTCCAAGTGGGGGCTGATTTGTAGATGTGTTTTCTTCAAGTGCAGCTTTTGCAGCTTTAAAAGATGATTGATCGATACAAGTATGGTGAGATGCTGGGCCATGAGTTCAAGAAGTAGCTTTGAGTGATACTGAATATACAAAAATATATTCATCTAATTATTCATTTGCTGCTTTAAAAGAAGATGGGACTATATATGCATGGTGAAGTTATCCTGGAATTTGAGATGTTCCTGGGGTATCATATCTATCTGTTTCTGCAACTACCTCAGCTTTTGCTGGATTAAAATCGGATGGAAGTATTTATTCGTGGGGACTTTCTGGTCACTGATGATCATGAGCACCAGCAGCTACTTGATATACATCAATTTCAGCGACTGAAAGAGCTTTTGCAGCATTAAATAGTGATGGAAGTATTTTTGTTTGGTGAGATGATAGTTATTGATGAACATGAGCTATAGACCCAAGTTGATATACAAATGTATATGCTAATTTTAGAGCTTTTGCGGCAACAAAAACGGATGGAAGTATTACCGTATGGTGAAGTAGTAGTAATTGATGAAGTTTAGGGTTCTCGGGTACGTGAACAATTAAAATTGCATCAAATCGTTATGCATTTGCTGCTCTAAACAGTAATGGAACTATATATTCTTGGTGAGCTTGAGGTAATGGATGAATTTGAAGTGTAACGGGAACATGATATGTAGATATATATTCTAGTGATAATGGATTTGCGGCTATGAAATCTGATGGGAGCATATATAGTTGGTGATGATCATCTTCATCTTGATACCCAGTTGATAGTTGATATACAAAGATATTTTCTACTGCATGAGCTTTTGCTGCAATGAAGTCAGATGGAAGTATAACAGCTTGGTGATCAAGTTGGTATTGAGGAACATGAGCTGAATGAATTCCCATAGATGATTGATACGTCTCAATTAATTGAGTATGTCTTAATTAGAATTTATACAAATATAAAAAACTCTTTCGCTTTAAAGCGAAAGAGTTTTTTATATAGTAATAATACTTTTTGACTAAAATGGAATATCTTCTACTGAGATTTCTTCTTCTTTTTTTGGAGAAGATTTTTTAACAGCGGGAGTATCATTTCATGTGGATGATGAATTTGATCCAAAAGATTGAGTATCATCTCATTTTGAATCTAACATAATCATATTTTCTCATACGATCTCTGTTCTATATCTTTTTGTTCCATCTTGAGCTTCCCAACTTCTTGTTTGAAGTCTTCATTCCATGAAAATTTTACTTCATTTTTTGAGGTATTGCCCAGCAATTTCAGCAAGTTTTGCCCATAGTACTATATTGTGAAATTCAACTTGTTCTTGCCTCATACCACTTGAGTCTGTCCAGTTTCTATTTGTTGCTACCGAGAAACTCAGAACATTTTGTCCGTTAGGTGTTTGTTTTAATTCTAGGTCTTGAGTGATTCTCCCAATTACTTGCGCTTTATTTAAGTCCATACAAAAAAATTAATGTTAAAAGTAGTGTGGGTACACAAAGATATTGTACATGTTATTTTTATTATGCAAGTTTTTATATAAAAAAAGTATATATTTAGTATATATTATCTTATGCATTGAATACCATATTAGAATTAATAGTCAAGTAAAACTTCTCTATTTGAGTCTATATATTTTTGCACCGAGAATATATATATGATATTATAGAAGGGAAAACAACTATTTTGTAAATAATTATTATGTTGAGAAAAGTTCTATTGAGCATATTGATCGGTACTATCTTATTAAATTGAGGGCCTATTGTAAATGCGGCATGAGATGAGCCAAGTTATACAAAACTAACTGTGTTAGATTTACATACCTTCAATGAATATAGGTATAGAATTACTGATAAGTACTTTAATCTCAGAAACAAGTTTGAGATTGATGGAACTATAAATAGTAAAATTTCTGGAGAGATATTAGACCTTGCAAGGGAAGGGTACAACTATCTTCCGGATAATTTATCGAATAAAAACTTATATAATAAATTAAAAACATCTATAGAGAGAGGGAAAAAATTTCCAGATAATGAATCAAATTATACAGCAATCGTTGTGGCTATTCAAAGCTATTTAGAAAAGGCAGATATTCAAAAAATTCAATGAAAAATTGAAACAGTAACAAAAGAATGAAATGCCCCTTTTTCTGCTACGTTAAGATGAAGAGTGAGTGATCCATCGGGAACAAAAATAGAGTCATATAACTACGTATGGTGGATTGATGTAGCATGAAAGAGAAAAATTATATGAAAAAAGCCATCTATTAACTATATTTTTAAGGAAGAATGAAATTTTTCTGTATTTTTAGATGTTATTTCTAGTCACAAAAATACAAAATGATACACAGATGTGCTTCCTTTTAGATCAAGAGCTGATATTAAAGTAAAAGAAAAAATTGCATCAGTTATTATCAAAGTTAACTCTGATCGTTTAAGGCAAAAAGATGAATTAAAATTTACTCCAGACGAAGCAAGGTTTGGTTTACTTTTTGATGCTACCAGTTCAACCCCAGCGTCAGGAGGGAAATTTACAAATACATCATGGGATTTTTGAAATGGTTTGGAAAGGGAAAATTCATGAGATCCAAAAGTAGAAAGAGTTATATATGCAAAAGAGGGAGAATACACCGTTATATTGAAACTAAGAACAAATGAGAATAGAACTGCAGAGAGAAAGTTTATAGTTTCTATTCATGATCCTATTGCAACTATTAAAAGTTCTCAAGAAGATTGATTCTTATGAGATAAGTTTACTTTTTCTGCAAAACCTTCATGAAATGATGATGATTTGAGCTACTCTTGGGAGATAGTTGATATAGAAAATGATAGTATTATTTTTAGAAAAACAGGGAGTTTATTTACCTATAGTTTTAAGGATAAGTGAAAATATAATGTTAAACTTAGAGTAACTGAGCCTTCGTGAGAAGAGGATATTGATACACAGATTATACATATTAATTCTCAAGCCCCGGTTGCTGATTTTAAAAATTCAAAACCATTTCCACATAAACCAAATACAGTTTTACTTGATGCAACAAAGAGTTATGATCCAGATTTTTCTGATGATTGAAAGTTACAATTCTCATGGATTATTAATGGAGAAAGAAGAGTTTTAGATAGGCCAAACTTTAATGGTTCTATCTGATATTATACGTTTGATTCTATATGAGATCAAAGTGTTGTATTAGAGGTAGTTGATCCAGATAAAATACCATCTCAAAAAACAGAAAAAGTAAGGGTAGATTCTATTTTATCTGTTGATTTATTTGCTTTTCCAAGAGTAACTACTAGGGAAAATACTATTAGATTCGTTGCTCAATCCCCAGAAGCAAGATTTTATGAATGGGATTTTGGAGATGGAGAAAAAAAATGATCAAAGGAAGCAGAAATATCACACAAATATAAAAAAAGTTGAGTATTTACTGTAAAAATAAAGGTAATTGATAAAGAGGATAGAGAAAATACATTTCAAAAAAATGTATATATTTGAGAATCAAATAGTCCATTTGCATTTATAAATATTCAAAACTGAGTGAGTCAGGAAGTGGCATATAAGCAGTGAGTATGTAATGGTGTATGAGCATATATTGTTGATAGAGTAAACATCACGAGGTTTTCGTGAGAAGAGAGTATTGATATTACTGGAAAAACTTCATGAATTTCATATTCGTGGAAGCTGTGAAGAGATCAGTATTTTTCATCAAGAGATTTTCCTCAAAAATTTGATGAACTTGGTTGTGTTCCGTTGAAATTAACTGTAAAAAGTGATCAAAACTGAAGAACTCATAGTAGAACTGTATGGCTAAAAGTTGAAAATATCAAACCAACGTTATCATCCGTGAATGTACAAATTACAGATGAATCTACAGATCCTGTGATTGTAAAAGTAAGTGCTTTATGATCAAAAGATCTTGATGGAGTGATTCAATCATACTTATGGTATTATTATACAGATATTGATTCTGAACCACAAGATTTTAGAGCAACTAAATCTTCAGCGACTACCTTTGTTTTACCAAAAATAACATGAAACTATTATTTTGTAGTGGTTATGAAAGATAATAATGAAGCAAGAGTCACCTCAGAAGAAGTAACGGGGTCAAAATATTTTGTAACACTTGCCTGAGATAATATAAATACTCCTCTAGTAAAGTTAAGTGTGAATGACTCTTCTGTATCTATTTGAGATGAAGTCGTATTTACAGCAAAAGTTGAGAATATCCTCGGTCATGATTTATCAAAAAAAGTAGAATATTCTTGGGACTTGGATGGAGATGGGTTTTATGAAAAAAAAGGTTCTCAAGCTACGATAACTCATAAATTTGAAATCTCTTGAGAGTTACATCCAAAAGTAAAAGTAAAATACAAAGGCTTTAGTAGTACAAAAAATCTTACTGTAAATGTATCAAATATATTGAAACCAGATTTTTGATACATTTCAATTTGAAATAAATTCATTATTTTTGATAAGAGTATTTGAAAATATGATACAATTCAATGGAACTTAGGTGATGAAACAAAAGTTACAGATAAGAATGTTTTCACTCATACATATGATGATGGGAAAGCATCTCATATGGTAGAATTAAAAATATCTGATGGGACAAAAGTAAAAACTATACAAATAAAAGTAACAAAAAATGTAAAGAATATTATTGAAGCAAAAAAGAAAGGACTTGTTTTATTCTCAAGCTCAGATATTTCTTCTGATGATGAACTTATATTAAAAAAAGCATCAGAAAAAGTATTTATATATTTAGGAGAGAGTAACCCTGATATATCAAACTATATTGCCGACTTTGATATTGAAAATGACTCAGACTTGAATTGAGGGAAAGATGATGATGAAGATAACAAGTCAGATGCAAGTTTTCGTTCATGAGACGCAGTTGAGATAAAATTAAATACAAATAAGCATCAAAAAGTTAGATTGACTATAAAAGATAATTCATGATCTCTCGTAGAGAGTTATGACTTTATGATTGTGAAAGAATATATTGTAGAAGAAGAGATAGACCTGAGTAGTTTGAGTTTTGATTGAGTAACTGATGCAGAGTTATTAAAAATAGAAAAATTAAAGAGTTATATTTCTGATTTACCAAAGGGTGATAAACTAAAGGCATTAATGTATGTTCAAAAACTTCAGGAAGAGTGGTTTGATGATACTGAAAAAACAAGAGTTATTCTTGAATTTGAATGATATATTTATGAAATAGATGCAAATAATGCAGAAGAAATAGTAAATGTTCTAGAGTCATTATTAATAGAGTGAGAAGAAGATAGAAGTGAAAGAAATATAACTTTTAATGCATTGAAGAACCTAATCCCTACAAATATAAAATGTGGTGACCTAGGTGAAGCAACACCTGAAACTGATTCTAATACATGTTACACAGGATTAATAGAAAAATTAGAAACTATAAAAATAAACAATAATATTGATGAGAATAGAGAGATAGCAAAAGGTATACTGAATGTTATCTGAGAAGATACAAGCATGACAGCAAAACAAAAAACTGATTTTAAGGCAATTTTAACAACGCTTGTATATGGCTGAGTTGATAATATTCCTGAACCAGTAAAGCAGGTTATTCAAGGTCCATGAGATGAAGAATGAAGTGATCTACTATGATTATTAAAGTGGATACTTTTAGTTATTCTGTATATTATACTCGGGTTTATATGAATAATATTTGCATATTGGGTATACTATAAACTTATAAATAAAGATGATAATGTATGATTTCAAGACTTTATTATAGAGAAAACTTCTTGAAAAAAAATACAAGATCCAGAACCTATGGATGATTCTTTAGATATTTTAAGTGATCTATCAACTGATAAAGCGTGAGATGAAGCAGAGGAGTGAATGAAATGATCTGAAGAGGAATGAGAAGAAGAACAAATATGAGTTTCTCAGGTGGAAACGAAACCTACAGAAGCGAAAATAGTGGAACATAAACAAGAACAAAAAGTAGAAGCTCCAAAATGAGATGTTCCTGATTGGTTAAAAGGGAGTGTTTCTGATGATGATTTTAAAAAAGAAGTAACTCAAATGAAAACGAAGATTACAGAAACAAAGTGAGTAGAACAAAAACAAGACCAAAAAATAGAAGTTACAAAGTGAGGTGTTCCTGATTGGTTAAAGTGAAGTTTTACTGAAGATGATACAATAAAGGATATAAAGAAAAAAGATGAAATTATTAAAACTGATGAGAAAATAAAAACAACTCAAGTGGAAACCAAGGTTGTAGAAACAAAATCAGTGGAGCAAAAGCAAGAACAAAAAGTGGAACCTGCAAAATGAGATGTTCCTGATTGGTTAAGAGGTAGTTTTACTGAAGATGATAAAAGTAAGGATATAAAGAAAAAAAATATTAATAAAGGGAACCAACCAAAAAACAGAGAAGAAAATAAAGGTGAAAAGACTATAGTTACTCCTAAAAAGGAGAATGTTTGAACTGATGAAAAGTTAAAAATTTTATCTAATGATGATTTAGATAAAATAACAAAAATAGATGAAGATGATAATATTCCTGATTGGTTAAAGGGGAGTTTTGATGAAGAGAAGAAACAAAATGAAATACCTGCTGTAGATAAGAAACAAGAAAAAATAACTGTTGTAAGTAAAGAAATAGAGAGGAAACCAGAGAAGAAAGTAGATGTAAAAGAAAAAACTTTAAAGAAAGAAGAAAAGAAAGAGCTGAAAAAAGATGAACTTAAAAAAGATATACCTAAGAAAACTGAGCAAAAAAAATCTGGTACACCACAAATCACAGTAAAAAAAGATATAACAAAATGAGTAGAAGAGAAAGGAAACATTAAGTCTGAAAAAGCAGTGATAGCACAGAGTAAAACAATTGTAAAAAAAGAAGAGACAGTGAAAAAAACTCAAATGACAAAAAATATAAAAGAAGAAGCCCTACAGGAAAAAAGTATAAAAGAAGTGAAACCTAAACCTAAACAGGAGAAAGTTAAGGAGGAAAAATCGAAACTAACTCCAGAAAAAAAAGGAGAAGCGAAACCAGAACAAACGACTCCAGTGCTTAAAAAAGAGGAAGAAAAAAAGACAGAAACTAAAAAAGAACTTCTGAATAAAAAAGGTACAGAAAAGAAAAATGGTGAGTTATGGGATGATGGTATGAAGATACCAGATTGGTTAAAAACAGAAGATGATAAATAAAAAAAGCCTCAATTTTGAGGCTTTTTTTATTTATCTAATGTATAAAGATATTCTTTCTCATGCATAATTCCATACTGGAGATGTATCATTAAAATTAGCGTATAAATTTAAGGTGACATAATCATAATCATAAGCATTTCCATGATTATAATATCAAGACCTTCCATTTCAAAATAATTTTTCCTTTGGTATAGAATTTCCAACATTATCTCAAGCTGAAGTCCAATTACTCATGTAATTTATTCAATAAAAGTCCCAGTCATCAGATCAAGTAGGAGTATTGTCTCTATTCTCTTGCCAGAGTCAATGGTCATTATACCATCAAGCATCTCTATATATATTGATCCATTCATATTTTGAATTTATATTTGTAACATCTATTAATCAAGGGGTATATTGAACTCCATTCTCTTGAGCTTGTAGGAGTACATTTGATCAAATTATTAATAATAATTCTTTAGTTCCGTCCGTGTAGTCTGTAATAGCTTTTGTGAAATCTGAATCTAAATCAAATCAGCTTCATGTATTACTAGAAATATCTAAAGTACCTATTATATTTGTGGAATTATTTCAAATTAATTCCCACCCTCCTCAATTTGTAGTCATATTACAGTATACGCTAAATCAAGTTCAATTATCTTGTGGATCAACTGTATATGTTCCATCTCAAGTTGAATCTCAATTGTTTAATATATCTTTACAACTTCATGGAAGTGTTTCTATGACTATCTCATTTGTATTACTTGGGGTACTATTATTCACTACAACCGAACCAGCAAATGCTATTTTTTCATCATCTGTAGTTTGAGCTAATAGTGTTTTGTAGATTCATTTATTTGCTAAGCTTGAACCTGTATAAGCTCACTTTAATACTTCATATACAGCCAACTTTTCTACTGTAGATGAGTCTCCATCGATAGATCAATTATATACAGATAATGATAAACTGGATAATGCTCCTGTTGATACTGAAATTTTTGCAATTCACATATTTGGAATATTCGTTCCACCATTGGTTACTTGTGATTGTATAGAGTCTGAATCAAGCACTCATGGTAATGTATCTGCTGTTATAATACTGGGTGTTGGGATTATATAATTGGCTGTTTTGATGAAAAGTCAGTTATATGTTCCATCCATTCTTACAGTTGTATTTGTTGCTGCATAGGTGGTATTTAATAGTCCATTACTTGATACATTACTTCATTCATATAAACTCATAAGCTCATATTCTTTTTTATTTTCAAGAGTAGAATATACATATTCTGTTCCATAGAGTGGATCAGTTGGTATTTTTGATAAATTCCTTGATAGGTTGGTTATAACTTGATTTCAGATCGTTCATTGATTCCATAGTGTAGATCAACTATATGTAACGTCTTGTGAATTATCTGGAAGTGGATATTTTCATGTTGCCAGAGAGAAAAGCTCCAGTGATATCTTGATGTTATTTATATCACTTACTCTCGTACTATCTCTTGCATCTTCAGAGTATCATTGAAGACTTATAAAAGCTATGGTTCATAAAATAGCTAATATTGTAATTACTACTATTAACTCAACCAGTGTAAAAGCTTGTTTGTGTGTGTTCATAATTATCTATTTTAAATATATTATTTTTAGGATTTTTTTCCTATAAGGCTCTATTAGCTGTAGATTACTATATTCATAATGAGATCATTTTCCAAAAGTTTTGTAAAATTCAGCTTTCTTATTTAAAAAAAGATGTGTTACTTGTTTTTTGTTGCTTTTATTTATTTTGAGATATAATACTTCACAAATATATATTTAATCAAACTTATGGTTTCAGATAGAGACGTAAATACTGAAAATAAAAGTGAAGAAACAAAAAGTTTTTCTTGAGAAGTAGTGGATTTTTTTAAGGACCTTGTAATCATTCTCATCATAGTTTTTGTTATTAGGACTTTTTTAGTCATGCCTTTTCAGATTAACGGGAGTTCTATGATGGAGTCTTATTATGATAGAGAATTTATAATTGTTGATAGGTTTTCATATATTACTTCAGATCCACAAAGGTGAGATGTTGTTGTTTTTAAGCCTCATGTAAGTAAAGATAAAGAATTCTTCTTAAAAAGAATTCTTGGGGTACCAGGAGATCATTTGAAGATTGAAAATGGGGATGTATATTTAAAAAAGAACTGAGAAGGAGATTATATACAGTTAGATGAAGAGTATTTAGCGGATGATAATAAATGATTTACTTTTGTTTGAAGAAATAAAAGTTGAGAAAAAACTGAGTATATTGTACCAACAGGGAAATACTTTGTTATGTGAGATAATAGAAACAATTCAACTGATTCAAGAGAATGTTTTTCTCGTTGTTCTTTAGAATGAGCTACTAATTTCGCATTTAAAAATGATCTTACATGAAGGGTTTTAATTGATTTATGATACTTCAACTTCACAACATTTTCTTTTGTACATCCTACTGATGGAAGAGATACCTTTCCTAGATTTTTAAATTCTCCAAGAAATTATGAGTATTAATTGATTCTTTTTGATAGATAAACCGATTGGGATTACCAGTTTTGATGTGTTGAGAAAGTTAAGAAAGATATTGAATCAAAAGAAAATGTGACACACATGAACTCTTGATCCTTTGGCAACAGGAGCTTTATTAGTCGCAGTTTGAAATTATACAAAACTTATCCCATATTTTGAAAAAGATATAAAAGAATATGTATTTCAGGTTGCTCTAGATGGAGTAACCGATTCTTTTGATGCAGAGACGGAGGTTCACTATATCTCAGAGAAACAACAGAGTCATTTTAGGGACCAATTAAAAATTGAGGATATAGATAAGATATTACAAGAAAGATTTAGCTGAGAGATAGAGCAAGTACCTCCAAAATATTCAGCAATTAAAATGGGATGAAGAAAGGCTCTAGATATGGTGAGAGCAGGAAAAGAGTTTGAAATGAAAATAAGAAAAGTTACTATATATGAGATTGAGGTGTTAGAGTTTTCATACCCCTATGTGACTCTCAGAGCGTCTGTTTCGGCCGGAACATATATTAGAAGTATAGCAAAAGATTTGTGAGACATTATTTGATCGGGAGCATATATCAAAGAGTTGAGAAGAACAAAAATAGGGAGCTTAGATATATGAGTTTCACAGGGTTTAGAGAATTTTGATATGACAAAAACTCTGAATGAAGAGATACTTTTTTGAAAAGAGAGATTTATAGAGCTTTCAGATGATATTATTACAAAACTCAATCATGGTCTCACTGTAAGGGGGGATTTTGATTATGAAGATAATACAGATTATTTTCTTAGAAATAAGACATGAATTACAAATATTATTACTTGTGAGAAGCCTTTATTAAAGCCTAAAAAAAGAATTTTATAAAAAAGGCAAAAAAGATTTGCTTTTCATCGTTTTTCTTATAAAATACACAAGCTTTTTAAAGCATATGGGTTATTAGCTCAGTTGGTAGAGCAGCTCCCTTTTAAGGAGAAGGTCCTGGGTTCGAGCCCCGGATGACCCACCATTTACATTAAACAAATAAAAAAGAGTCTTTGAGTTGCACCTCGAAGGCTCTTTTTTATGGGTTTAACCTTAGATTTTATCTATTTTGTATAGACTTTATGGTAAAAGAATTTTTAGTTAAGAAATTTAATTGCATTTTATTATATTTGTATATAATAAGTATATATTATTATTGATTAATAATCAAAAGATATGAACTGAAGTTTTTTATCATTAGCTAACTTGATTAGTAAAAAAGATACCACTGTAAAAATGAGTCAATTTGATTTTTGTGAGCCTGCTTTTTTATTATGAATATTATCATTGTATAAATCAGGTATAGTTGAGGTTGATTGTAATAATATAGATATTGAAAATTATTTAAATAGAACAGATTTTTTAAAACATATTTGAGTAGATACTCGTAGTATTAATAGACAACATTCAAATAATTTAGTTGAGATAACCCCTATTAATAAAAATACTTCATGAGTAGATACAAATAAGATTACAAAAAAAATTGTAAGTAATATATGAATAACATATGAAGTAGAAAATAAATTTATTTATGGTACATTAGAGTGGATATTTTGGGAATTAATTGATAATAGTATTCAACATTCAAATGCTGATTTTGAAAAAGGGTGATCTTATTTTATGGTTCAATCATATCCTAAGAGAGGAGAGTTACATATTTGTATTGTAGATAATTGAATATGAATAAAAGAATCCTTGATCAAGAGTTAGACGATAAAGAATATGATGATTTATTTGTATAAAAATAAAATTATGAAAACAATAAAATTAATACATTTTTGAAAAAACCTTGTTTCAAGACCTATTGCTAAACAAGTTTTTCTAGCAGCAGAAGTAAATAAATTCGAAGTTATGTTTGATTGTAAGGGGGTAGAGTTTATGTCATCTTCTTTTGCAGATGAACTCTTTGCAAAATGAAAAGATAGGTTTTGAAAGAAATTTAAAATAACAAATTTAAATAATCAACCATTATTGGTAGAAATTATAAAGCAATCTTTTATCACTAGGGATAAATTTACAGTAGTGTAATTTCTATATTTTATCAATAATATATTGATATCCCCCAATTTCAGTTCTAACATGTTCTACTAAACCTCACCATTACAATAAACAAATAAAAAAGAGTCTTTCAGTTGCATCTGGAAGGCTCTTTTCTGTGGCGAGTTTTGTGAGTAAAATAAGGTTATGTAAATAGGATAATTAATTTAGAATAGGGAAGGGTTTTGAGTTTGGATTTTTTTTGTTAATATAAGTGAAATTAACTATATAAAACCTTTTGACCAATACTTGTTACATTATTGAGTCTTTATTTTTTTAAAGAAACTTTAGTATTTAAAGAAATAATAGGGATACTTATTTGAATTTCGGTTCCATTACTGTTAATTACAAGTTCAGAAAATAAAAGACAAAAAAATTTATATTGATGAATAGTTTTAGTTTTAATAACAGCTATTTTAACTGCTATTAGTTCTTGAATAAGCAAAGAAATAATGCTACAAGAATATAATGTAGCTATCTATCTTTTTATAGCATCAATTTTTTGATTAGTATTTTCTATCTTTTCATATTATTACTTAAATCATAGAAATAAAAAATATAATCATAAATGAATTTGAAAATTTTCTATAATAAGTTGAATCTTATATACAGCTTCTTTTATTACTTTTACGTTAGCATTAAAGTGAAATTTAGCAGTAGTATTTACTATAGGGTCATTTAGTATTCTCATTCCCATTATTCTTTCAATTATTTTTTATAAAGATCATTTTAACATGAAAAAATGACTTGTCATAGCTTTATCTATTATTTCTTTAGGTTAGGATATAGTCATTTAATCCCTTACTCTCAGTTCTAACCTCAGACGGATTTTGATTTTAGATTTTTTTTGTTAGTATAAGTAGAATTAATTAATAAATAGTGCATATGAAAAAATTATATATGGCATATGTCTGAGGAGATTCAAAAGATAGATTGATTGAAGATCATGAAATTATTTTTGTTGTGGCTGAAAATCCTGCAGATGCTAAAAGAATAGCTAAGGAAAAAACTGTTTTAACATCAGGAGTGCATGTTGATGTTATGTCAGAAATCAAAAATATAGATGGCTATGATATATCTCTTAATAAATCTGATAATAAAGAAGAGATAGTAAAAGTTTTAGGTTATTACACAGATATTTAATATTATTTTTCAAAAAAATCATGGATAAGAATTTTAAAATTGCTGCAAGATTAATTATCTTAAAAAATGATAAAATTTTGTTATGTGAAATGTGAGATGTATGGTGATTACCAGGGTGACAGGTTGAGTGGTGAGAAAATATTATTGATACTTTAAAAAGAGAGTCAGTTGAAGAATTATGAATTGAAGCTATTTTTGATGAAGTCGCATTTACACAAGACTATATTGATATAGATCAAAATATACATTGTTTAGAATACTTTTGTTTAATAAAAAATGATAATGATTTTAAGCAGGTAGTTAATACATATCATAATTCATCGCATGCTCATGAGTTGTATGATTTACAATGGTTTGATATGAATAGTATCCCAATTACAATGATGCCACAGAACTTCTTACCTACATTAAATGAAATTATAAATAATAGAATAGATTTTAAATTTAGATATATTTCTCAAATATAAGCATGATAAGGCATTCTGAAATGCTAGAATAATTAGTTGTGTATTATATGTTATAATAGGAGGTGAAAAAATGCCACGGTTTGAATATATTAATAATAAAAAAATATATGTGATGAGATAATATTTCTTCAATTGATTTAAAAATTTTACCAAACTTGATTAAAGAAGCTAAAAAATCAGATAGAAAAAGAATTATGTATTGTCTACATAATTCTGTTGATAGTATGTTGCATACTATGGTTAATGTTATATATAAAGATTCTTATATCTGCCCACATAAACATTTAGTAGATGATGGGTGCCAAGTTATTAAGAAATGAGAATCATATTTAATATTAGATTGAAAAGGTAAATTATTATTTTTTGATGATAACTGAATTATTGAAAAAGTAATAGATATAGATGCAAATAAATGAAGTATGGTATTAGTTCCAGAAGGAGTTTGGCATAGTATTATATCAATTTCTGAGTATATAGTTATATTTGAAAATAAAACATGACCGTGGGAAGAATGAAAAGATAAAGTATTTCATGATAAATTCCCATTAGAAGGAGAAGATTGAGTGAATAAAGTATTAGGTGAATGGTATAGTATATAAAAAATAAATATGAAATTACAAATTTGAGAAAGAATATTTGAAATAGAATTAAATAGTTCGATATTAGCACAAAAAATTTTTAATCATCTTCCATTACAACTAGAGGTGAATGGAAGATATTGAGATGAAATATATACGTTAACTGATTTTGGATTTCCTTTAGATGAAAATGCAAAAGAGATAATGGAAGTAGGGGATATTGCTTATTGGGTAAAAAGTGATGGTAGTAAAGAGGCTATAGCTATATTCTTTTGAAATACTCCTGCTGGAGATGGAACAAAACCAATACCTGTGAGTAAATGTAGTGTAATATGAAAAATAGTAAGTGAAATAGTAGATCATGAAATTATAGGAAAGTGAGATAAGATTATTTTGTGATAACTTAACATTACAAATATATTCATCAAACTCTTCAATCTCAGTTCTAACACGTTCTACAATACCTCACCATTATAATTTTAACATAAAAAAGAGCCTCCCCGTTGCACCTTGAAGGCTCTTTTTTGTTATGACTTTTTTTGAATTATATAACTATAAAAAACAACATACCTGATGAATCATCTCAACGAGAGTTGATTTTATAGAAAAAAAGGAAATAATAAAGAAGTAAATTATATCATTTAATTATAAACTCATGGATACAAACCTCAATCTCGCAGTTCTCATAGATGGAGATAATATTCCTTCGGCATATATTGGTGAAATGATAGAAGAAATAACAAAGTATGGAAACCCTACTATCAAGAGGATTTACTGAGACTGGACTCGTCCTGGACTCAAGAAATGGAAAAATCTTCTCCTCGAAAATGCTATCACTCCTATCCAACAATATGGATACACAACATGAAAAAATGCCACAGACTCAGCTATGATTATAGACGCGATGGATATACTCTACAGCGAAAAAGTACACGGTTTTTGTCTCGTATCCAGTGATAGTGACTTTACTAGACTTGCAACCAGACTTAGAGAAGCAGGGAAACTCGTTATAGGAATCGGAGAAAAAAAGACTCCAAATCCTTTTGTCGTAGCCTGTGATAAATTTGTATACATCGAAATACTCAAAAAACAAACCCAGAAATCTAAAGAAAGCTCAATAAGTGTTGATACTATTGGAGCAAAGGAAATTGCACTCATATCATCTACTATCAACGATATCTCTGACGAAGATGGCTGGGCTTTTCTCTGAGATGTTTGAGGACTTATACAAAAGAAGCAACCAAGCTTTGATTCCAGAAATTACGGTTTCGAGAAGCTTACCCCCCTTATTAAAGCAACTTGAAAATTTGAAATAGAACAACGAGATAATTCAAAATCAAGATATAAACTGATTTATGTACGAAACTTATAGGAAAAGAAAGTTTTGAAGAAACATGTTTTTGTATAAAAGGGATTTGTTATATAAACAATAGGAATCATTTTGATTTCCATATTTTTATTGTAGTATATATTAAGAACCCATGAGAAGTTAATATTTTGTTATAATTATAAATGGTAAACGAAAAAACAGCCAAGAGGTATTGGGATTATTTAGTGACCTATACGAATATAATTTCAAGTTTTTGAGAGGACTTACAAGATAAATGTAGAAAAAAAAGATCTGGAGATATCACAATCACAAGAAAAAAGTATATGTATTTTGCAACGAAAAATTGAGTTACTCTTGTCAATAAAGAGACCAATTTGGAATTAACTTTTCATTTTAATAATGAAGAAGATTCTATATATTTTGAAAAAGATAATATACATAGTTTTATAGAATCTGATTTAAATACATCAGGTTTATGAAAACACTTTTCTCCAAACCAAACTATTAGACTTGGATTATATAAAGAATGTTTAGATGAATTTGTATCTTCGGGGGTGATACAGAAGAAAGACAATTGATTTATTATTAATAAAGAAGAAATATATTAATAAATATTATGAAAATAGAAATATTGAGAGATAAGGTTTTTGATTATTTACTTGAAATGCCAAAAGGCAAAGTTACTACTTATAAAAAAATATGAGATTTATTTGGGGTTCATCAAAGAAAAATATGAAAAGTTATAAAAGGGAATGTAGATATAGAAAAATATCCCTGTTATAAAGTATTAGAAAGTGAGTTAAAAATAGGTTTTTATAATTGAAGTGGAGGAATTCATGGTAAAGTACAAAAAATTAAAGATGATTGAATTGAAGTAATCAAAGGTAAAATAGATCCGAAATATTTTATATAAACAACTATTTAGTATTCAAAATACACATCAAGTCATTCAGCCTCAGTCCTAAGATGTTTTACTGAAACGGGTGTCTTTTTTTGATGAGCTTGTAATAATATTAAATTTACATATAATTATACATATAAATTTAATATTAAAAATAGTATTATGATCAAAGATAAAGTGATCTCAATTAGTGAGTTAAGAAGTAATGCAACAAAGATTATAGAAAACTTACCAAAAACAGGTGACCAATATATTTTTGTGCATAATAAACCAAAGGCAGTGTTAGTAGATATTGATTGGTTTGAAACAGTAAGTCAGAAATATAATAAACATGGTATTGAGTATATTAATCCTGATATTTTTGAGATTGATTCTATAAAAGAATATGAATCTAGAAAGAAAAAATGAGATTTAGAATATGTAGAAGCATTTAGTTTTTTAGACTCATTATAGTAATATGTATAAAATAGCCATTGAGAAAAGTGTTACGAAGTTTTTAGAAAAACACAAATGAGAGAAATTGATTGAATTATTTAAAGAAAAGTTAATTATTTTATCAAATAATCCATATAAAAATAACTTAGATATAAAAGCATTAGCTTGAAATGAGGATAAATATAGACTTAGGATCTGAAAGTATAGATTTTTATATGAAATACAAGAAGACATTATCACTATATCAATTTTGAGTGCTGATAGTAGAGGTTGAGTCTATAAATAAAAAAAGATTCTTTCAGTTGCACCTGGAAGGCTCTTTTTTAGTATGAGTTGTGATATTATATTTTGAATATTTTTATATCAGAGGACAAGTTTTAATATTAAAACTTACTACTTTTAATATACCATATGTATGAATAGCAATTTTACAAAATATACCTTGTAAAACTCCTAATTGTGGTGTATAATATTCGTCCTTATATATATTAATAATACGTTTATGAAATTTACAGCACCTATTATGTTACTCTTGTTTGCGTTTATACTTGTTTGATGTACTGCATCACAAGATGATAATACTGCAAAAACAGATAAGGTAACAGTACAAAAAGAAGTACTTACTGAAAAACAAGCAGCTGAGTATGAAGCAGAAAAAGCAGGAGCACAAGAAACTCAAGCACAACTTGAAAAAACTCTTGGAGATACTGAGCTTCCAGTACTTGCATCAGGAATATTTGCAGGAATTGCCTCAGGTCATAATGCCGAAGGTTGAATAACTGTGAAAGACAATGGAGATACAGTAATTATTGAATTGGGTGAAGACTTTGTTTCAGATAAAGGACCAGATTTATTCCTAATCCTTACACAAAATCAATTACTTACAGGAGCTGATCCAGTGCAACTTGATACTTCAAAAATTCTCAAAATTGATCCACTTGTGAGTCTCTCAGGTAGACAAATGTACGAAGTTTCAAAAGCTGACTTTGAAGCAAATAACTATGGTGTAGCTATATGGTGTAATCAATTTAATGTAGTATTCGGATGAGCTGTTTTTAAATAATAGAGCATATAGTTTTAGAAAAAATAAAAAGGTCAGGATTAAATGAGTGTAACTTTTTCTATTGTATTCCCTCTTATTTTTTCTATAATTAAAAGAGAGTAAAAATATTTTCTAAATATACAGGTAATGTCAAAAACAGTATACCCATGAGTTTACCAACATAGGAGAATAGAGGAAATTAAACCAGATGTTTTTTTTCTACAATGAAGTGTTCAAATAAAGCCAGGACTTAATATTTCTCGTAATATGACAATACTTCGTCAAAATGGGGAACTTACATTGATTAATGCAGTGAGACTTGATACAGTAGGATTGAAAGAGCTTGAATCTCTTGGAAAGATCACATATGTTGTAAAAATTGGTCACTTCCATGGTATGGATGATCGTTATTATCTAGATACATATGGTGCAAAGTTTTGTTGCCTTGATGGAGTTGATCCTCAAACAACCCCAAAACAGAACGTTCTTTTGAAAGATGGAGATATAATTTCAGGTGCAAAAGTATTAGTATTTAACAATGCAAATGAAAAAGAATGTGTCTTGCTTCTTCCAGAGCATGAGGGGATTCTGATAACCTGTGATAGTATACAATACTTTCATGATACAACTTACATGAGTTGGTTTGCTAAAATCATGTTACCACTTCTATGATTTAAAAAAGGGATGCTTCTATGACCACCTTGGCTCAAAACAATGACACCAAAGTGATCTTCTTTACAATCTGATTTTGAGAGAATATTACAAGAAGATTTTAAAATACATATATCAGCTCATTGGGGATATTGTGATGATGATGTTCAATGAAAAATACGCATGGCTATTGATAATGCTTTTCCAAAAAAATAAAATAAAACCTTATTATTTGAATAATGAAAGAACTTCTCAGTACCATTAGAAAATGCCATGTTTGTGATCTGCCTTGTTGACCAAGACCAGTACTTTCTGTTTCAAAAACCTCAAAAATTCTCATTATTGGACAAGCTCCAGGGATTAAGGTACATATGTCGGGAATACCATGGGATGATCCAAGTGGAAAAAGACTCAGAGAGTGGCTATCAGTAGACGAGAGTATTTTTTATGATAATTCGAAAATAGGAATTATGCCTCTATGACTTTGTTATCCTTGAACGGGGAAGACTTGAGACCTTCCTCCAAGAAAGGAATGTGCCCCTCTTTGGCATGAAAAAGTGCTTGCAGAGATGCCAGAACTTGAATGTATTATACTCATTGGGACATACGCACAGAAATATTACCTCTGAAAAGATATGTATCCAACCCTTACGCAGACAGTATCATATTATCAAGACTATTTACCAAAGTTCTTTGTACTTCCTCACCCTTCACCAAGAAATAATATATGGATGAAAAAGAATCCATGGTTTGAAAAAGATGTGTTACCTGAATTAAAAGAGGTGATGAGAAAATTACTTAAAGTCTAATCTCTTCTCAGGAGATAGATTTGCATTAATACCATTTCATTTTACACTAAAAAGTATATTTATTTTTTAAATTACACATTATGAAAACAGGTATTTGGAAAGTAGCGATAAAAAATGGAGAAAGGGAAAAGTTTATGAACTCATATGACGTATTCAAACAAGCCCCTGGCTTTATTAGTTGTCAATTTTATCCAGTGACTGGAGATGAAAATACTCTTTTTGCTATTGAAACATGGGAGTCAGAAGAGGCTCATAAAAATTTCATGGGTAGTGTATCACAAGAAACTATGGGAACATTATTTTCAATGTTAGATGGAAGACCAGAAGCATATGATTGTGAAATTGGTTTGAAAGTGGAGAAGTAATGTATGTTATTAATGAATAAAGTCTCTTTCATTGAACTTGAAGTGGATTTCAATTATAAATATTCCTATTTGTAATTGACTTAGTTTGTAATTTATTTATATTTAAAAGGTTAATTAATCAACGAAAAAGGAGGTGTATATTGATTAAATTTTCAATCGTCTAAATCGGGAATGTTCTGGTGTTTTTATGGAAAGATAGTTGGAGTCATACGTACCCATCTCTGTATCTATCTTTATATTGAGGAATTACTATCGTTCCCTCCCATAAGACTTAGCCCAAGCTAACCTAAGAAAGGAGTTTAAGACGAGCTCTCACTTACAGGTAAACGATAGGAAAAACTTTTAGTTTTTCGGTATCTTGTAGAAATGCCTAGAGGAAGTGACAGGTTCACATTCTACTTTGTAATAGCCCAAGGGAAACCTCAGGGCTATTTTTTTCATTACAACATAGCCATATATTAGTATCAAATTACAATATTTTTTTGACATAAACTTTTAAAAATATATACTAAGTGAGTACTTACTTAGTAGGTTTAAACTTTAATAATCAATAATGAAAAAAAGATATATGTGATTAATTATGATAATAACAATAGTTATATGAATAGTTTGATTTGTTAATTTTCATCCTGTTTTTTGAGGAAAAGCAACATGAATAGGGTTCTCTCCAAATTATAAAGATGGGAAATTTCAGAATATTGAAAATGTAGCTATAAATACTCAGGATTGAAGTATTTTTTCAATGATATATGATTTTTTATTTAATGGAAGTCCAGAAAAGGTTCCGAAAATAACTATTCCAACTAAAAAAATAGATAATAGTAAATTGAGTGATAATTCTTTTGTCTGGCTCGGGCATTCAACAGTTTTAATGGATATTGATCAAAAGAAGATAATTACTGATCCAGTGTTTTATGAGGCTTCACCATTATTATTTTGATGAAAACCCTTTAAATACTCTCATACTCCAAAGATTGAGGATTTACCAAATATTGATGTAGTTGTTATTTCCCATGACCATTATGATCACCTAGATTATAAAACAATAACAGAGATAGATTCAAAAGTGGGAGAATATTTAGTTCCTCTCTGAGTAGGATCACATCTTAAGAAATGGTGAGTGAAGCCAGAAAAAATAACTGAATTTGATTGGTATGATAGTAAAAATATCGAAGGAATAGATTTTAATTTTACCCCAGCACAACATTTTTCAGGGAGGGGAATAACAGACAGGGCTTCAACTTTATGGTGATGATGGGCAATAAAGTGAAAGGAAAATAATGTTTATTTTAGTTGAGATACTTGATATTTTAAAGAGTTTAAAAAGATTTGAGAAAAATTCTGACCATTTGATATTGCTTTTTTAGAGAATGGTGCATATAATAAAAACTGGAAAGATATACATATGATGCCAGAAGAGGCTGTTATGGCAGGCTTAGACTTGAAAGCAAAAACCATGATGCCTATTCATTGGTGAAAATTTGATCTCTCATTACATTCTTGGTATGAACCTATAGAAAGAGTTACAAAAGCAGCTAAAAATAAAAATATAGAAGTCTTTCATCCTCAAGTTTGAGAAATCTTTGAGAAAAATAATTTACCAAAAGAGAAGTGGTGGTCTGAATTAATAAAAAAATAATATAATAAAAAGATGAATACAAAACAAAAATTAATCGCTTCAGCATTAAAGTTATTTAATGAAAAGTGATTTGAAAATACATCAACGACCTCAATTTGTAAAGATGCAGGTTTTTCTTCATGAGCATTATTTGTTCATTTTAAAACAAAAAACGATTTACTTGATTACCTCTATGTTTCTATAAAAAAAAGATATTTTGATTTTGTGTTCTGAAATTTAGATCCAAGCTTAAAATTACTCGATAAAATAAGAGAGGTACTCAAAAGGTCTTTTCAGTATTACCTCAATAATTATCAAGAATATGTTTTTATGAAAAGCTTCGCGAACTCTATCCATATTTCACGTATAGCAAAAGAAGAAATTGAGTTTGAAATGCAGGAGTTTTTGAAATTGATAGATGAATTAAAAAATAATTGAATCATCATTCATGAAGATAATAACTTGCTTATCTCAGCAATATCAGGAATTTTTTATTCATTAGTTGAATACTTACAGCAAACGTGAGATGAGGATATAGAGAAATGCATTGATCTCGTACTAAGAACTATAAAAAAATAATTAATTATCTGGTTTTTTCAACAAATATAAAAAGAGTTTCCAAATATAGCTGGAAACTCTTTTTATATTTATATTATTACAGTATTGCTTGGGCTATTACCATAATAACACCCATTACTAATATGAAACCTGCATCTGTCATGATCGTATATCTACTTTTTTGAGCCCATTTCCCATTACTTATTATCAGAGCCATAATGGTAATAATGATGAGAATAAGAGTTAAAAGTGCTTCGTTTTTTGCAGTAACTCAGACTACCCGAGCAAGTAAAAATGTTGCAATAAATTGTAATACCATAGCACAGGTCATATTTTTTGGATTATCTAATTTTAATCCATTTCATTCTGCCCATTTTGTGCCAAACATTTTTGGAGAATACCATAATGCACCAACACCAAAAGCTACAACTGCTCCTACTACTACTGCAATCCAGTTCACGTCTGTTATTAACTCGTTCATAATATTTATTATTAATAATAAAAGTACATTTGTTATTATAGACGATATTTTAAATTTACAAATGAATCAATTTTTTCTACTCTATTTTTTATTTGATTAATATAAAAAATATTGTTTAGTCAACTTTATCCTTTAATAAAGGGATTTTCTTTTGACAGTAGGGTCTCAAAATATATACTTTTATTTAAATAGAGTTTATTACCTCCTTAATGTTATAGATGTATGCAACATATAAAAAATAAATGATTTACTTTAGTAGAGCTTATAGTTGTTATAACAATATTAATAATTCTTTGAACGATAGCATTTATAAGTCTTCAATGATATACGAAATCAGCAAGGAATAGTACGAGAATATCAGATATAAAAAATACGGTAAATGTATTGGAACTTTTTTCTATTAAGACAGGAAAATATCCACTTCCATGAAATGCTGTAGATAAAACAGCTTCATGAGGAACAGTCGTATTGTGGCAGTCATGAGATATGGATATAGTTGTTCAAAGGCAAGTTGAAAGACTTTCAAAAGTACCACTTGATCCGACAACAGGGGAGACGATGAAGTATGCAACGACATTAAGTAGAAAGGAGTATGAACTTAAATATGATTTTGAACTTGCACAGAATAGTGTTATAAATACAAGTTATGCCGAGGAAACTGCACCATATGTAAAATGAAACTATAATGGGTTATACCTATTAGCAGACAATAATACTTATTATTCAGTGCCGTGACTCCATACCTCTACAAATATACTTGATACAGCCGTAGATTTTGAGTTAAATAATCAGGTAGTTAATTATCAAGTATGACCATTAACAAACTCATGAGTAACGCTTACAAAAACAAACCTAAGTACTAATTTTACTAATTTTGCTCTTGCTTTAAAAACAAGTTATGCGAGTGTACCTGAACTCAATGACGGTTTATATTCTGAGCTTATTAATATAGATGCCTCATCTGCAGAACTATTTATTGAAAATCTCTTGGATGCTAAAGCTGAAGCAGTCAATGCATGTGCTGCAAATCCATGATATACAAATACTACTTTTACCGCTTGATCACCCGCAAATGACGGTGAAGCATGGCAAAACACAAATAGTGGAAACTCATGTTATTATGAGTGTACATGATGATACACTTGAAATGACTGTTCAGTAGAGCCTTTATACTGATGGAGAGCTTTAGATTCAAATTGTGATATAGAAGATATATCACTCAACTCACAAGTATGGGCATGATGTAACTCTACCTTATGAGATTGATTTGAATGGGGGAAACAAGATAATGGGAATAATGGAACAATTATTTCATGTTATAATTATTCTTCTGTTAATAATGCAACATGTACGATATGAGATGTATCTATGGCAAGTAACACAAAGGCTAATACATGGTTTGCTGGTTCTAATGCAAATGGAGATCAGGAACAAGCTAATATATGGTGAAAACTCTATACATGGAATAATAGAGACAGCGCTTGTGGTACTTGATATCATGTGCCCAGTGATGCGGAATGGGAAGTACTAGAAACATATCTCAATGGATGAACAAATTGTAGAATAGGTCAAGATGGATGGAAATGTAGTGGCTTGGGATGGGAAGGACATAATTGAAAAACATCATCAAATAATATAGTTGAAGCTTTAAAGATCCCTTTAACATGATACCGTACATCTAATGGGAGCTCATTTACTTATCGTGGATCGTATACTTTCTTATGGTCAAGTACTGAATCAGCAGGTAATGCTTATTATAGACGTGTACATTGGGATTATGACACAGTTGGTCGTGTTGCAGGGAATAAATGATTTGGATATTCTGTTCGTTGTATTAGAGATTAAGAATTGATAAATAAATAAAAAGAGTCTTTCAGTTTTAACTGAAAGACTCTTTTTATCTTTATATAGATGCTTGAGCAAGAGTATGAGCTGCTTTTTCTTTTGAATGATATCCCTTTAATTCTCTTATAATTTTAACAAGTGCATTGGCTATTTTTTTGTGCCTTATTTTATCATCTAAAGTTTTTGCTTTTCATGCAAGAGATACGTTTTCTAACCTATATTCTCTTAGTGCATCGACTGGATCTTGCGACTTTCATCTATTATTGATTACTGTTCAAAGTCTAGCAATAACGTTTAGCTTTGTGGTATTTGAGAAGAGTTTATTAACTGCTTCTGACCAAAATGGATCTTCTATCGCATCAGAATAAGTACTCGCAAGTATTTCTGGAGTGACTTCTCAAGATTTTACAGCATTTATTGCTCTTATTGAAGCTTTTGTCATAGCAATAATATTTGATTCTTTTCTTATCACTTTTGCATAAAATGAATTTTCCCCGGCTTGATCTACAAGTTTTTGCGTTGGGTAATATGCGTATCACTTGAAACCACTTTTAGGGCTATTCCCATTAATACTTCCACCTGGATGATCTTGAAGCCAAGGACCATGATGGTACCTTTCACCTATTTTTGTTTCAACATGACCACATTTTTCTCTATCGGTTCTCTTACTCTTAACTTTATTTTCAACACCACATTCTTCTTTATTACCTTCTAGAGAGTCAATTATATTTGTTTGCGCATAAACAAGTGATGCGCCTCATTTTGCATTTCTTGGTATTCAAACATAGACTTTTATGAAATATCAGTCTTTTACTAATTGTTCATAGTATTCCTCATACTTATATCAATGCATACCTCAGACTGGTATTTTATGGTTTTTGTTGAGTCACATTTTTATATTCCTATGCTCAGTACCACACGATCAAAAATCATTTAGACTTTTGTGATGGTGAGTGATATATTCTTCATCCATATGTGCAATTGCATAAGACCTTTCTCTTTCTTGGATGCTAGCTAAATATTCTTCTGGCTTTATGAGTGCTATTTTTGTTTGATTAAAAATGAGGGGTCTTTGAGGAATGAATTCATTTTCATATTCAAATTTGCCAGTAGTTGCATTTCTCCTTACTAATTCCATTTCGTCTTTAAATTGGAGCGTAAGGTATTGTTGGCTAGCTGGAATAATTTCATCAAGTCTAGCAATAGATTCAACCTCTTTATTTTTAAATTGAAGTGTTATTGTTCAGTCAGTTCATTTAGCAGCATGAGCAGCAAGTTTTTCTTTTTGAGTTCTTTCTTGGTATCTTTCAACTGGTCATAGATTTGCGAGTTCAATTTTTCTTAACTCTAGAGTGTTCGCAAATCTTACTTCGGTGTTATTGTATACTTTTACTCTTCATTTTTTTGATTTATTTAAAAAAGTAAATGCTTCAGTACTATTGTTTCTGTGAACCCATCCTTGTCACTTTATATGCATAGCCATAATGGTTGGAGGGACAACCTCATGCATGGTTGATCTATTAAGTACTTCTTCATCTGGAAATTTGTATGCAAAGTATCAATTTTGTTCTGTAGTATATTTTTCAAATCTTTTTTCTTCTGAAAATGACTCGTACCAATTAATATTACTCAAGTATGTTTTATTAAGTAAATCTTCCATTGTAAAAAACCTTAATTTTGTACCTTTTGTCATATTTATAGGTTCTTCATTGCGGGTAAAGAATTCCTTAATTCCTGCTTTTCTGTATGCTATAGTTGCATAACTTCAATTGATTACTTTTACAACAAAAATATTTTCAGGGATTATTTGATTAATATCTAGTGACCTATTTGTTGTAATGCTAAATTTCCTTTTTCATTTATTTACTGCATCAAATATTAATTCTGCAGTTTTAATATTTGGATCTTCTCCTGCTAATTTTTCTTGAATAGGTTCTATCTCTGTTTCATTAGATTCATTTTCTACTGTTTGAATTTGGGTTGTTTGTATAGAATTTGATTCAGTTTGAGCTATTTGTTCACTTGGAAGAGTTTTTACGCTTTCTTTTACATAAATGATATCTCAAATTTCTATTTTATTGATATTAGCTATTTGTGGATTCAGTTTTATAATTTCTTCATTTGTCATATTATGTCTTATCGCTATAGCAAAAAGACCATCTTCATCAGATGTTCATACTATATATTCTAAGACTCAAAAACCCTCTTTTCTAATTCTTATTTGTTCATTAGGGTATATCTTATCCTCTCTTCATTGAAACCCTGGATTCATTTTTGATAAATCAGCGAGAGGTATGTCAAATTTTTCAGCGATTCGTCACCAAATATCATCTTTTTGCACTGTGTAAAACATTGCTTCATTTTCTTTTCATTTGAGACTGAGGCTATGATCGTTTCAATTGTTTGTTGGCTGTTCTGATTGATCTGGTCATTTACTCGCATGTACTAGAGAAGATCATAGCATAACAATTGAAAGTGCTGACGCTATAACTCAGTTTTTTATAGCATTGATTTTTTGAGAAATTTTTCCTATTCAATTTATATTCTTTAGATCATTCGATCATTGCGTGAGAATATTCATAGTAGCAACTTAAATAATAATGGTATTGTATATTTTATGTATTATTGAAAGTATGTCAATTTTATTTATTAAATCAGAGTTAAAACTATCTGAATACTTAGTTTTTGTTGTTTTCGGAAAAATATCACAATTACTAAACCGAGTAAAATCAAAATAATCATTTGGATTTTCTGGCTTTTTTAATAGTATTTTTTTATTATATTTTATAAAAAATAATATGGACCTGAACACACAAATAGTCATTTATCTTTTTATTTATTTTACATTTATTGTTTGATACTCAATTTTTATATCAAGAAAACAAAGTAAAGAAGATTTTTTAATCTCCTCTCGAAATAGAAATTGGTTTTCTATATGAATGAGTAAATATGCAACCAGTATCTGAGCAGCTTGGTTTATAACATATACAGCCTATATTTATGAATTTGGATTGGGAGTTTTTTCAGTAGTGATATGATATATTGTCGCTATGTTTATTTTAGCATTTTATATAGCTCCAAAGTTACATAAAATATCAAAGAAAGAAAAATTTTTAAAGATATGAGATATAGTATTTTTTAAAACAAAAAGTAAGCTTGTTGAAAGCATCTCAAATATCAGTTCAACTCTGATTCTTTTTGTATGGTTGCTTGTGGTCGTGGTATGATGAGCAAATTTGATATCCTATTTTGGGATCTTATCATATGAAGTTTCATTGCTATCTATATTAGCTGTAGTATGAGTATATCTCTATTTTATTTGATATAAATGAGTGGTTACAACAGATATCTTACAATCAAGTATCATTGTTTTAGTTTTATTTGTGGTAAGTTATTATTTATTTAATAAAAGCGATCTTACAATTTTAGCAGATGTGGAGTTTAAAGAGATCAGTATATGAACTGCAGTTGGATTTTTAATATATGGAATATTCTCTACGTTCTCATTTATTGATAGATATCAACTTATGTTTAGCTGAGCAGATGAGAAAAATATCAAGAGGTGATTTCTGTTTGTTGTCCCTTTGATGTTATTCACTGTATTATTACTATTGATAGTGTGATTTTTTGTAAAAAATGAAATAGCTGGTTTAGATCCTTCATTTGTATTTTTAAAAGCAATAGAGCTCTATGTACCACAAACATTCATCCCTATTGCAATGGTGATGTTTTTTGCAGCTGTAATGTCTTCTATAGATTCATATATATATTGAATTTCTTCACATATTAACTTTTTAAAAATAAAAGATAAAATCAAAAATGTAAGAATAAATGCGCTTATTACTGTTATATTATCATTTATTTTTGCTTATTTTATTAGAAATATTATAGATATCACTGTCTTTGCTGCTGGCTTTTCTCTTATTTTGTCAATCCCTATGATATATTTATTCTGGGGGAAGAATTTTGAAACAAAACAAAAAGGTGTTTCAAGATTTATATTCTCATTTATTTTCTCGATCATTGGCCTGATAGTTTGAATATCAATCTTTTGACTTACTCCGACTATTGCTTTGTTTCCAATATTATTTGGGGGGATTGGTTTGTTTATAAATCTGGAGAAAATAAATAATGCTTAGATTTGATACAATTATAAGTTAATTATACCTAATTCATGATTATTGTATAGTGTATTATTTGACACAGGAAAAATAATCCCTATTATTGGTTGCACTAATCAATGATGTTTAGTTGAAAACAAAAATCAAATAAGGAGGTTCTCAAATGGATTCCACTACAAAAACACCAGAGGTATTGGAAACATTTTTGAAAAAATGTAAGGATATTATGCTGAAGCAAGAGCCTGACTCACGAGGAAGGTTAAGTTATTTAGATGGTTGGAGAGGATTAGCTATTTCGATAGTGCTTATAAGTCACTTTCTAGCAGTAAGTAAGGTCTTACCGTTTCATAGGATTGATATCGGTAGATTCGGAGTAGACATATTTTTTGTTCTCTCTGCAATGTTGATGGCAAATATCTTATTCATTAAGAAGATGGATCTTTCTACTTTTTATAAAAGAAGAGTTAGTAGGATTTTTCCTGTACTTGTAACTTATATTGTACTTGTATATGCTATAAGTGCTGCTTTGGGACTAGGGTCAACAGATGAATGGAAGAATTTTTTCTATACATTGTTTTCTGTAAGAGGTTATATTACTGAAGGAGCAGATCTTTGGAATACGGGCTATGCTATTGGACATTTATGGTCATTGAATGCGGAAGAGCATGTATATCTTGTGTTTGGAGGACTTGCATTTCTTGCAAGTTTTGGTGTATTTAGTATTTTAGATAAGAAAGAGTCTATAGGGGTGGTGTTAATTACCCTTGGAGTTGCTTCAATCTTACTAAAGTATAGTTATGCTGTATTTCCATCAATTAAACCAGAAGGTGCACAATTTAGAACAGAGATAATAGCAAGTCATATGCTGATATCAGCTGGATATTTTTTGCTTAAGGATTGGATTTGGGCTGCACTGAAGAACTGGTTTGGAATATCTATTCCATCATGGTTACCTCTCATAGCATTTTTGCTGGCTATGTCTACCTATTCTTGGTTTGCTCCTTGGCAAGCATCTTTTGTTCTTTCCCCATTTTTGTTGTCTTTCACGGTGAATCACCTTGATAAAATGCCTTCGTTTGTAAATGCTATTCTGACATTTAAGCCGTTAAGGTATCTTGGAATATGGTCATATTCCATATATTTATTGCATTATCCGTTTTATATTTACGGTGTAAAATATGGAGATTCACCTTATGTAGCAGGACCACCACTGCTTTTTCTTTCAATAGTTATTGGTGCTTTATCATTCTATATATTTGAAAACCCTGCGAGGACGTATTTAAATAAAAAGAAATGGTTTAAAGAGACTGGTAAAGCTGTTGAAACAAGTAAGGAAGTTAAAAGACCTTTACATGTTACTTATAAGCCGACAGGCAATTAAATAACTTGTAATATTAAAAGGATTTTTTTTATTATATTTCTTTCTTCAATTGAGTCTTTCAATTGTTGTAAATGAAAGGTAAACAACCTAAAACCTCAGAGCGATAGCTCTGGGGTTTTCTTTTTTGTATTTATTGTAAATACAAAAGGTTTATTTTTCTTTTTTGCTCAAGAATCAATTTCTAAGAGAGTTATATTTTATATATTAACAAATAATACTCTTTTTCGTCTATATATTTTATTAAAAAGTTTATGTAGTATCGTGATTATACTTATTGTTATAGTCATATATTCTGTAAGTTGAAGATTATGAACACACAAAAACAAGCCTTTACACTGGTTGAGTTAATAGTAGTTATAACAATATTAGCTATTTTATCGACAATAGCATTTATAAGCCTTCAATGATACTCTGAAGATGCAAGAGATAGTACGAGAATAAGTGATATCAATAACATAAAGATATCACTGGAACTTTTCTCACTGGCAACATGAAAATATCCACTTCCAGATAATTCACAAGACGTTACATATAGTTGATCTACACTATGGAATCAATGAACGATCTGAAACCAAGTTATAACCAACCTATCAAGAAATTTATCAAAAATACCAACTGACCCCCTCTATGGAACAGAATATGTATATTCTACTCTTGAAAATAAAAAAGAATATGAGCTTATGAGTTTATATGAATGAAGTAATGTATCAAGTAATGGACTATTAAATACCACCTATGCAGCAACAAATACAACTGTAAGAATGGATGGAACATATAACTGACTTTTTATAAAGACAGCAAACTACATAATACCAACACCCAGTATTATAACCGCAGATACATTACCATGAGTACTTGATTCAGAGTTAATACAATCACAAGTAACCAATGGGGGAACGAATATTCCAAATATGTGAATTGCAAAGATTTCAGTATCAACAGGAGCATTATCAAACTTATCATTATCTGTTTATAATGGATCTATCAATGAAGATTCATCTGCAGTAGAGAAACTCGCTGTATATCAAGCATTAGAATGAGCTTATTCAGGTTCAAGTTTAGCAAATAAATGAATCTACAAAACACTATTAGCTCAAACTACAGATGATGAAAAAGTAACTTTTACTCATTCGGTTGTGGTAAATGATAGCTCTGAACATAACCTAATTACTGGAACATGTGATAATGCAACAAAGCCAACAGATAATGGAAATATAGCATATATCGAGAACCCAACATGAGAAAATCAAGCATATGTACAAGATGGAGGAGAATGTTGATATACCTGTACTGGTTGATATACGTGAGTGAGTTGTGATATCATTCCTGCACTTATAACAAGCGCAAACTGTACATATGCAAATTGGATATGGATATCAAGTTGATATGATGTGAACATCTGAACAAGTCAATGAGATTGATTTTGTATATCGCCAAGAATGTGAACTTTTTGAGAATGAGCAACTGATGGTATGCCATGGAATGGATGGTGAAATGATCTTGTGAATGGAAGTTTTTGAGGTTGGGATAGTAATGCTGTAGATGATACTTCAAATACATCAGTAGCAAAATATGGACAAACAAAACTCTTAGATACTGATAGTTGATATACTTGTGTAATATTATGATCAGCGAGTAGTGATTATGACCTCACAGATGCTCAAGGAGATACTATTTATAATAGAATGAAATGGTTAGCTACCAATCAGTCAAATCTTACTGAGTTGCAGAATATTGATTGGATACAAAATGCTACTCCACCAAATGGGCACTCAGTATCAGCATTATTTTTATCAGATTGTATAGATGGGGTAAAAGATTTATGAACAACAATGAGTTATATTCATAATGATGGGAATTCAGAGGAAATTACATATGCTGAATATAATACAGATGTAAGTTCAACTACATCTGGTTGAGATTTATCAAATACTACGTATCAAAATAGGCAAAAATATTTAACTGCGTGGACTCAAGAAGTAGGCTCACACCTCCCGAGTGCATTTAGTTATATTATCAGTTGAAACGCTTCGGCAAATGATACTGTTTGAGATTTTCTTACATGAACAGATAGGTGAGAATACCAAATGGCATGTGATAATTGATTGTTAACAGATCTTGAGGGGAACCCAGATCAAAAATGGATATGGCTATCAGCTATTGGTTGAATGAGTGGGAATTATTGGGGAGCTGGTGCTCGTATAATCTGAGAAACTGCTTGTGATAATCAACATCATAGTAGTACTGGTGGTCGTGATGGAAGTAAAGCTGCAAGGTTTATAGTTCGTCCATAAATATTTAAAAAATAGCTTCTGTAATTACAGAAGCTATTTTTTAAATAGACTTTGGTTTGATAATAATTACAATGGGAAATAATAAAATATTTCTCAATGCTTACTTATGGATACATTTAACGACAAAATACTTTTTAAGTCAAGGCAACACAAAATTGTATTATTTTTCAATTTCATACCATTATTTTTGCTTTTTATTCTCCCTCTTTTGGTAGGAACTTATTTTCTATTGGAGTTAACAATACTCAGTTTGTCTCTTATTTTTACTGCATTATGTCTTATAAGCTTTGCGTGGGTATATTTTTTCTGGAGTAAATCTTATTTTTTGATTACAAATAAAAAACTATCTATCAAAGTAAGAAATGGGATATTTTCAAAATACCATATGAGTATTTATTTTAAGAATATCAAAGATATAGCATATGCAAAAAATAACATCTTTCATTATATGTTTAATTATGGGACCTTCTTTGCGAGAAGTTCAGCCTGAGCAAGTGGAGATTTTGAGTGAGCAGCACTTCCAAAGGTAGAAATAATATATAAATATGTAAATAATATATATCTTTTAGCAGAAGAAAAAAGAGAGCTTTTAGATTCTCTTGAATCTATAGATTCAGGTATGCTTTTGAAAAAAGAAGTCAAAGAACCTTTTGAGGAAGCTATCCAAAAAGAACAAAAAATATTATGAGATATTCAATGAATAAAAGAAGTTGTATTATTAAATGATAAGGACAGGTCTTTTATTTTTGAAAATGAAGAGGATAGAAATCATGGGGTTTATGAACTGTTAAGAAAAAAGATAGCATTTGTAGTGACTCATGATTCAAGCTTGAGAGAACCTGATGAATCTATTGTATTGCAAAAATGAGAAAAAGTTATTTTCCCAACGGTAAAGTTTCATGAAATAAAAAGAGACTGAGTTATCTCAGCCTCTCCATCTCTCAAGGTCCATAATTACTTGAAAGATAAATTTGAAAATCTTTGAACAGATGATGCTACTATTTTGATAGGGTTTGATATGTAGATTTTTAATCATCCATTCCAGAATGAGTCCAATCAGATTTTGCATGTCGTATTATGAAGAGAGTTTTCATATGTTATCTATTATTAGTTTTTACATTACATTGAGCCATATTTAATGATTTGGTGTTTTTTATTGCCTGTTCTATAATACCTGTATAAAGTATTTCAGATTGAAGGTTATTATTTTTTGCTCATGTCTTCTTCATAAAGTTTTGGAGCTTTGAAAATGATAAATTTTGTAGAATAAATGAAAGCTCTACTCCTTTTGGTTCATCTTGTATTGAAGTTAATTCAGTTTCCATTAATGATCGTATTTGAAGGAAAAGATATACTTGCTTTATAAACAATTGTCATTCAGTATCTATATATTGATTGTTAGATGTTGCATATATATTATGTTCTATTCATTCATAGATAAGAGCGCTTATTTCTTCATCATTGGAGTTTATTATTCTCATAACTCGATCTTGAAATTGAGCAATTACTATTGGAGCAATTATTTTTTTGAGATAGGGTGAAGGGGGTTTATGAGTCTGAGAAGGACTATTTAGTTGCATGTTTTTTATCTTATAATTAATGTTCTGCGTATCTTATAAAGATTGTTTATAAAGTCAAAAGAGTTTTTGTAAAATGCCTATATTTTGTTTTATATCCTTATGTACTATTAAGAATATGATAATGTTTAAAATAATTTTTCGAAATTCTTACCTTTCTCTTACTTTGGTTTTATATAATTGCACATGTAATTTAAATATTACATTTTCTTAATGATATAAATATATATTAAAAACAACCGTTTTTATCCTTACAATTATAAATACGCAGGATAACAAAAACAAATACAAAAATATATATTCTACATTTTACTTATTAATAACAATAGTTATGAAAGCAAAAAAAATAATAGCTACTACAGCTTTAAGTACAGTTTTATTAGGTTTAGGAATGACTGCAGTGTCTGCTGATTCAGATGAAAGTACGTATGAAGATAGAAAAGAAATGAGAATGGAAGCAAAAGAAAAAATGCATGACATGAAAGAAGATAGAAAAGAGTATATGGAAGGGAAAAGAAAAGAAATGAAAGAAAATAGAAATGAATTTAAATCTGAGAATAAAGAAGAAGTAAAAGAATTAATTGAAGCTTTATCAGATGAACAAAAAGAAGAATTAAAAGCTTTAAAAGATATTCATAAAGCTGAAACTGATGCTTTAAAACAAGAAATAAAAGATGCAAAAGATGATTTAGAGACAAGAGATGAGTTAAGAGCAAAATTTGATGCACTGAGAGAAGAACATTTTTCTGAATTTAAAGAAATTGTTGGTGAAGATAGCGAGTTAGTTGAAAAAATGACAGAAAGACATGATATGTTTAAAGAAAACATGGAAATTAAAAAAGAAATGCACGAAAAAAGAAAAGACTTTAGAGATGATAAAAAAGAACTTATTGGAAAATATAAAGGAAAATTTATTGAAAGATTAGGTTCTAAGTTAGAAAAAATCTCTACTGATAAATTAGAGAAAATCTCTTCAAAAATAGATGCTTTATATGAAAAAATAGAAGCAAAAACAAATATTTCAGATGAGAAAAAAGATACAATTCTTTCTCAACTTACAGCTCTACAAGACATAATCGATGAAAGATTAGAAGATAGTGATGCTGAAGAATTAGAAATAGATGATATTGTTGATGAAGTTTTAGAAGACTAATACCTCGTTACCAAAAAGAACCAATTTTAAAAAAAATTGGTTCTTTTTTTGTTACTTTCTTACGTAACTCTTACTATATACCCATATAATATATGTATATATCGAATAGAACATGAAAAAAATAAAAACAAAAAATCAGTATTATTTATATTTAAATTAGGAATTACTATTGTTACAAAGTAGGTCATATTTTTAAATACTATATCAATAATACTTGAGGGATAAATGATATATCAAGAAAAAAGTTAGAATATGTATTCTAGCTTTTTTCTTACTTGATTCTTATTTTAAATAGTTAATATATAAGCATAATATTAACTATTTTTATATGAAAGTTTTAGTAATAGAGGATAATGAATTACTTTCAAGAAATCTTGTGAGGTATTTGGAATTAAAAAATATAGAATCTGATACAAGCTTTGATTGAAAGGATGGACTATACAAGGCATCGATTCATTTTTATGATGCTATAATTTTGGACATTAATCTCCCAGAAATAGATTGATTGGAGGTATGTAAAAATTTGAGAGAAAAATGAAAAAATACTCCAATTATTATGTTGACTTCTAGGTCTTCAAAAACAGATATAATTGTGTGACTTAATAATTGAGCAGATGATTATCTTGTAAAACCTTTTGATTATCAAGAGCTTATAGCTAGAATAGACTCGCTTACCAGAAGAAACTTAAAGAACAAGAGCATATCAAAAATAGAAGTTTGAGAATATATTATTGATCTAGAAAAAATAGAAGTTTCCAAAGGAGAAGAAAAAATAAAACTATCAACTCTTGAATTTGATCTGTTTAAATGTCTTGTTCAAAATAGATGAAAAGTCCTTTCTAGGAAGGATATATATGAAAAAGTCTGGTGAGAATTCGAAGAGTTTATGTTTAGTAAAACGGTTGATGTATATATTTGATATCTGAGGAAGAAGCTAGGAAGAGAAATGATTGAAACAAGAAAATGATTTTGATATATAATTAATTAGTTATGGAAAGATCTAATTTAAAGAAAACAAGGAGGAAATTAACTATTATGTTTACGATATTAGTTTTTTTTGCTTGTCTTATTTTGGGCTTAGTATTTTTATGAGCAAAATACCTCCATGAAAATAAAATTGAAAAAGATAATTTTGCTTTTTCAACAAATACCATTCAAAAAAGGTTCATAAATTTAAAAGAATTCATATCAGTTCACGAGATTTGAAACAGTCTTTTTACGAGGGATAAGAACAGTTGAATTGTCAGAAAAAAGCCAAAGATAGAAGATAAATTGATAAATTTTTTAATTATAGATTCTGCTTGAGATATTATATATCAGAATATAAGAGATAATATTGAATGAAAAGTGCTTGAAAGTGTCCTTCAAAAATTAGTATATAATAGAGTGTATAGAATTGATGATTACTATTTAAAAATCTCTGATTTAATAGATCAAAAAGAAAAATATACTATTATATTTATAAAAAAACTAAGATATGATAAGGATGATTATATTTATGATTTTATAAGATTTCTGTTGATCTTATCTATTTTTACAATTATTTTATATTTTATTTGATATAAATTTGTACAAAAAAATTTAGAACCTGTTGAAGAAACACTTCTCGATATGCAAGACTTTATTCATAATGCTGGCCATGAATTAAAAACACCAATCTCTGTAATACATTGAAATTTACAATTACTCAAAGAAATAAAAAAATATGATAAAGATTTACTTATCGAATGAATAAAAGAAATTGAGAGATTAGATAAATTAATTGAGTGACTGATAGATCTTTCAAATATTAATAAAGAAGATAACTTAGAAAAATTATATGTACAAAAAGAAATTCAAGATATAGTATCTGACTTTGATGTAAAAATAAAAGATAAAGATTTAAGGTTAGTCACAAAACTTGAGTCGAAAATAGTTATCCATGCCAATAGGGAATATCTGTATATAGTAATTTCAAATTTACTTTCAAATGCTATTAAGTATTCAAATAAATGATGAAAAATCACTGTTGTACTTGATAAAAACAGATTGATTATGAAAGATCTTTGAATTTGAATCCAAAAAGAAAATTTTGAAAAAATCTTTATGAGATTTTTTAGGGAAGAAGGGATAAGAAGTTCGGATAGCTTTTGAATATGATTATCACTCGTGAGAAAAATAGTGAGGATCTATAACTGGAAAATAGAAGTCCAAAGTAAAGTTTGAAAATGAACGAAGTTTATAATTACTTTTTAAATAAAAATAATGCCTAAAACAGTAAAAAATTTTAATGTATGACCTTCAGAGTTATTCCACTGAGTAGCAGATTTTTTAATAGATGGTCTGAAAAATGACGATTTTATTATTCCTCATAGGTGACCAGCTTTTTCAGAGATGTATAAAAATACTGAAAAAGCCTTTTATGATTTTTTTGAAATACCTGATGATTACAGTTTGTTTTTCACATACTCTGCCACAGAAGGGATGGATATTCTGATAGAGTGAGTGGTAGATGATAGTATTACTCACATATCAAATTGAGATTTTTGAGATTTATTTTCTGATCTTTCAAAAACGCTTCAAAAAGATGTAAATCTTATAAAAAATATAAGATGATCTCGAGTGGAAGTTGATGAAATGATAGTTCCAACTGATGTATTAGCATTGACTGCAAATGATACCTCTACATGAGTGGAATATACCTCAGAAGATTTTAAAGAAATAAGGAATAAATTTTCTGAACAATTGATTCTTGTTGATGCTACTTCGTCATTTTGAGCTTTGTATTATGATATATCTTCTGCGGATGCATGGTTATTTTCTGTACAGAAGAACTTATGACTTCCATCAGGGTTAGGATTATTATTAGTGAATGATAAGATTATTCAAAAAGCATGAAAAAGACAAGAAAATTGAGTAAATATTTGAGGACATCATAATATTTTAAGTTTAAATAGTTTTTATTCAAACTATCAAACACCATCAACACCAAATATTATGTTGATACAGGCTTTAGCTTTTGTTATTTGAGCATATAAAGCTCATTTTTGAGATATATATTGATTAGAAAAGTATACTTTAGAGAAGGCAGAGTATTTTTACTCTATGATTGAAAAAATAGATACTGTTAGTGTCCTAAATACAGGCAAATGAAAATCCAAAACAACATTTGTTTTGGATGTGCCAGATGGGGATGTATATGATTATATATTTTCTCTTTTACAAGGTGAGTGATATAGTGTGAGTCCTGGGTATTGAAAATTTAAAGAAAAAAACATTCGTGTAGCAAATTTTCCAATTCATTCAAGAAATGATATTGAGGAACTTTTTAAAGTTTTTCATCATCAGTAGGAATAATACTATCAATTGCTGCAAAAGTAGCATCTTTTCATGCTGGAATGATAATAGTAACATTACTTCATACTTCTCATTTAAAGTGAGTTATAGCAGCTGTGAGGACATTGTATGATTTTCCATCAGCAAGTACTTGGTATTTTTCTTTTTCTTTTGTTATAAGTCCTACTTTTGTTTCTCTTTCTATCGGAGCTATTTGTTTATAAAGCATTTTTCAACTTCATTCAATTGTAAGTTTCAGCTTATCTCATTGTACAAGTTTTGATTTAGAGGCGTAGTTTACAGGAACAGGATATTTATTTCCATCACCTCCCAGCATTTCTTCTCATGTGAAAACACCTTCAATTATTTTAGAATCAGCACTACTATAGCTATTTAAACCTCTCGTGTCTAAGTTTATTTCATCATCTAAACTAAGATTATTTTCTTCAAGAACATCTTTGAGGAGTTTTTTTGCATTTTTAATCGATTTTTCTGCAGTTACTATAAAGTCTCTAATTGCAATAATTGTTTTTTTGTTTTCCATTTTTTTGTTTTTAATTTTTAATACTTCAATTATTTTACTGTAAAATGCTCCTTTTGTAAATAAATTGCTGTTTACTTTGTCTAAAAATATATTTCTATAAACTTTAGGATATCAACTTGGTAGAATAGAGTAATAAAAAATCAAATTGCCAGAAATGGTCAAAAAGGGACTTGGGTCTCAAGAGCTCCTCATTTATTTTTAATTTTTGCAGAGATGATATATCAAAATGAAAGGAAACTTCATGCTACATATGTGGCCATCATCCCTGGAAAAGATAAAGAGACTCAGAGTATTAATCATATGAAAATAGCAATTCTCAGGTCTCATCATCCCATCCATGCTCACTTAGAAACGAGAATTTGTAGAAAGAAGAATATAAAGATAGCTCATGCTCAAATAAGACCGTTAAATATAGCTATTTCAGTAAGGTGAATTCAATAAAAAACTTTGAATATATAGAGAGCAAGAATAGAGCCTACAACGATACTGACATCTGCTACTTCATGAAGTCATTTGAGCATCACTATATAGAGTCAGATAAGAATTATTATTGAGAGTATGATTGCCTGAATTCATAGAGATATGCTTTCAACTCAAGCAGGAATATTTGATATGATATGAAAAGAAGGAAAGAGAGTCTGAGCTGATAGAATGATAGTGATTCATATAATTCAAAGTCACAAAATTATCTCAGGAATTTCGAGAAATAATATATCATAAAAAGTATAAATAATAGTAAAAAATCAAATGAGAAGAAAGAATATAAGTTTTATTATTTCTATACTGTTTCAGTTTAATATGAGAGTAAAATCTATTAAAAAGTAAGCAATAAAGGCAAACAGGAATCACGTTGATATTTCTAAAAATGGATAGATAGCACTTACTTGTTTACTACACGAATAACACTTTCATTTATTGAAGAGGTATGAAAATATTGGAATGAGGTCAAGAGCTCTGAGTATCTTGTTACAACTCCCACAGTGACTTCTTCCATTGAATATTCCAGACTCTCAAGATTTAATTCTATAGATAATTACAGAAGCAAAACTTCAAAAAAGAGTTCAAAAAATAAAGAGCATGATATAAAAAAAAGAGTTCATGGATATGGATTTATAAAGTATTTGTATCTAATTATATAAAAAAGTAGCTAAAAAGCCACTTGGAGTATTTCAAATGGCCTTTTATTCTATTATTTCTCAAATGTGCTCTATATATATTATCTTTCAGCAATGTTTACAATGTGAAGCATCTCTATCATGTCTTTTTAATCCACAGTGTTTACATTTATTATATTTTTTAATAGGACGAAATATAATCGTAATCATTCTTAAGAACAATCATGCTCAGAGAGTCATGATAAGTACTACAAGAACCTTTCATCGATCTCAAATTACAACAATATCTCAGAATCAGGTTGTAGTTAAGGTGGAGATTGTAAAGTAGAGAGCATCGAGAAAGCTATTAATATCTTTGTTAATATCTACTTGTGCGATAAAAACAAGACTGGCCATGAAAAAGGTAAATATAAGGAGGTTCAAAATAGAAAAAATCAGATCTTTATTTCTTGAGAAGAAATTACTTACTTTTGATAAATCATGAATAACTCTATATGATCTGAGAATTTTCAGAGCTGTGAAAAAATGGAGTATGGTATTATCTACATAATAAAATCTTACAAATATTGCTGTTATGATGATGATATCTAAAAGGCTGATCAAAGAAAAAACATATTTTGTTTTAAATTTATGTACTTTGAGTCTCATGTAAAATTCTAGGAGAAAATACACTCATAATCAAATTTGAATATTTTTTAAGATTTCATTATGAGGGAAGAAAAACTCAAAGAATAAAACAGATAAAAAAATCAGGTTAATAACAATAGATACTTCATTAAAAACTTTTCTATGTTTTTTTATATAGCCAAGTAGTTTTATTTTTTCTTTTTCTCCTTTTTTTACTGCTCTACGAGTAAAAGTCATTTTTTCTTATCTTTATATATTATCTTTTGATAGGATACTGATTTTGAAAGGAAAGAAAAACTTTTTTTGGAAAAGTTTTCTTACTGTTTTCTCATAAATACTATACTATCTCAATATGAAGTAAACACATGAGGAACTTTATGTTTATATACTCAGAGGTATTGTTCTCAAAACTGAGAAATAATTCTTCAATCTTCACAAACTTTTCAGATATGGGAATATCCTCTATCTCATTCAGCAGTCATAATATCATCTTCTTGATTAAAGTAAACAATGATATCTCATTCTCCTGCTTTTTTTCAAGAAATTATCTTATGATCTTTAAGTAAGTCACTAAATATCATAGATTCTGATCTTATACGAAAGTTAAGATGAGATCTTGTTTCTCATAATGCAAATAATACATCATTACTATAAGGATAGCTATAACGCTCACAGGTATACCTTACTATTTCATTTGTAATAAGTTCTATATCGGGAGAAGTTTTTGGAATTTGTTCCCAGAGATCTTCAATATATCTAGGACTACGAAAATCTGTTATTTTATCCAGTTTTGTTCTTACGACTTCTGCTACTTTTCAGTAATTGGAAAGTAATTTTGAATGTTTCTCTAATTTATTTTGATTTTGTTCAACGAGAGTTGGAGTTGAATGATGCATGATTTATGTATTAAAAATAAATATATATATAATAGTGTTTATCTATATTATGTCAATTTTTAAAGAAAATTAACCATTGAGCTTTGTATCCAGAACAATAGGAAAATTGTTAAGAATATAAGATTTTTTTATGAACTTTATATGAATAAGAGTATACCAATGAAATAAAAAATAGAAAATAGAGTAGAATAAACTATTTCTTTTTTCATACTTTTTCATATAATAGCGAAAATTTTACAAACTAATTAAAAATAGCAATGGCTGCATCAAATGAGAATGTGATAGGTTTTAAAAATGTGGATTTTCACTATGACTTTAGAAAACCTATTTTGGATGAGGTAAGTTTTAATGTGAGAAAAGGATCAAAGATCACTATTATGGGACAAAATTGAGCTGGAAAATCAACTATTTTTAAGCTTATTAACGGAAGTTTAGAGAAAAAAGGAGGAGTAATAAATATAGATTCAAAACACACTATCGCTACGTGATACCAAGTAGTGCTACCAGAAGATAAAGAACTTACAATAAGTGATTTCTTTAGAAAATACTTTAATGATGATTCTGTATTTAATATAGATAAACAAATCTTTGAGGTTTTAAAAGTTGTAAATCTAAAAGCTCCACTAGATAAACAAATCAAAGCTTTTTCAGGAGGACAACAAGCAAGACTATTACTTGCTGCAGCGTTGATTCAAGATCCTGATATATTGTTACTTGATGAACCTACAAATAATTTGGATACTGATTGAATATGGCATTTAACTGCATTTCTTCAAAATTATAAAAAAACAGTTCTTGTTATTTCTCATGATGCTGAATTTTTGAATAGTTTTACTGATGGGGTATTATATCTTGATGTATTTACAAAACAAGTAGAACAATTTGTATGAGATTACCATAGTGTGGTAGAGCAAATCAAAAGAAATATGGAAAAAGAAAATATGGCGAATGCAAGACTCAAAAAAGAGGCACAAGCGAAAAAGGATCAAGCAAATACATTTGCTCATAAATGATGAAAACTAAGACTTGTAGCTAAAAAAATGAGGGAAGCTGCAGCAGATATGGAAGATGATATGGTAGATTCAAGAAAAGAGGATAAAGCAATCAAAGATTTTACTATACCTCTTCAAAAGGGAATTGGATGAGTACTTCTTGATATTCACTCTGTTCATATAATCAGAGATGATGAAGTGGTAGTTGAAGATGTTGAATATCAATTAAGAAAAGATGATCATATGCTTTTGGCTGGGCCAAATGGAATTTGAAAATCAACCCTTCTTGAAAAGATAGTGAATAGTGATGAAACAGGTTGTAGTCTCACAGAGGGAATAAAAATTTGATACTATAGACAAGATTTCTCAAATTTAGATTTTGATCAAACTGTTTATGAATGTTTAAAAGAAGCTTGTGTAGATGATATTATAGAACAAGATATGAGATCAAAAGCTGCATGATTCTTGATCAATGGAGAAATCATGAAAACAAGAATTTGAGATTTATCAGAATGACAAAAAGGACTCGTTGCATTTTGCAGGCTTGTATTCTTACAACCTGGTATCTTGATCCTTGATGAACCAACGAATCATATCAACTTTAGGCATATTCCTATAATCGCAAAAGCACTTGATGCTTTTGAGGGAGGGATGATCCTTGTTTCTCATGTAGATGAATTTGTATGGCAAATAAGAATTGATCAGTATTTGGATTTGAAATAGGGGGATATTCATAGTAAGAATGAAGAATTTAAAAAATTAAAAGAGTATTTGATATGATATATCAAATACTCTTTTTTAAGGTATAATACCTTCTGTATTGTGTTAACAATTATAGCCCCAATTGTTGCCTTATACTATTATAACTATTACATCCTACTTCATTCATCGGTAGCATTATAGCATTCTCCTTTAAGTATGCTTTAATTTTCATATCAATTAAGTTAGAAAATTTCATATTAGCAAAGCGATTTGCAATTTCTTTGTTAATTATTCTTGCGTCTAGAAGTTTTCGAACATCCAGTTCAAGAGAAAAAGCACTATCAGATTCAGAAATGGTGCATGTTAGTCTTTTCACTAGATCTATTTTTCTAATAGTTGCTAGGTTTTCAGAATAAGCTTTTCCTTGTTGAGGAATGGGTGGAGTTGTTGTTTCAGTAACAGTTACAGTATATATAATTCCTTGTTTGGGGTACATATAATTTAATCCTCATTTTTGTTACATGCTTTTGTAGATTATATATAGATGAGGAAAAGTCAATATTAGAGGAACAGCTTTTTAACTCTTTTATTAATTTTTGATTACATTACTATACTTTTTTGCACTTTAAACAAAAAGTGATATACTATTTATAGTTGACTGTTGATAGTCAATAGTCAACTATAAATAATAAAAAACGATGAAAACAAATACAAGAAATAAAATATATGAATATATACAGGGAAATGCACCTGTAACGATCAAAAATATAGTTGAAGTTTTTGATATTTCAAAGCAAGCAATACATATTCATGTAATGAAACTTTTTAATGAGGATAAGATATATAAAGTATGAAAGCCACCAAAAGTATATTATTTTGCAAATGATGAAATAATAGCTCATGAAGATTCAAAGCTAATACGCACAGATACTGTAATTGAAAATAATTTTGTATTTTTTGGAGCAGATTGAATCCTAAGATATTGAAACGAATGATTTGAGCTTTGGTGTAAAAAAAGAAATCTAGATATCCAAAAAGAATCTGAAATTTATACAAAAACTTTTGAGAAATATAAAAAATATAAAAATACTAAGTGACTTATTGATTGAAAAGTAAAAATGAGAAATACTTTTGATAAGGTATTTCTAGATGAAGTGTATTATCTAGATTTTTATAGTATTGAAAAATATTGAAAGACAATGCTATGAAATTTGATGTTGTATTGAAAACAAACTTGAGAAAAAAAGTTAGCAGAAAAAATAATTGAAATTATAAAAGAGCCTATATTCAATGTAATACAAAATAAAAAGATAGATAGCTTCGCTTTTATTCCACCAAGTATAGACAGAAAAGTTCAACTTATGAGTTTACTGAGAAGTGGTTTGAATATCAAACTTCCAGAACTTAACCCTATTAAAATCTTCAAAGATACTCCGGTTCCACAGAAGTCTTTGAGTAAAAAGGAAGATAGAATTATAAATGCAAGAGATACTATTTATATAGTTGATAGAGATTTTAAAACTGATACTATTTTACTTATTGATGATGCTATTTGAAGTTGAGCAACTCTCAATGAAACAGCAAAAAAAATAAAAGATTTGTGACTCGCAAAAAAGGTTATATGACTTGCTATAGTTTGAAGTTATAAGTGATTTGAAGTGATTAATGAAGTATAGAAATACCTCAAGTAAATTTTATAAGATATTGCTTTGACTTCTTCCTAAAATTTTATAGAATTATGCCACTATAAATTCTTAAATAAAAGTACAAAATGAAATATATATATATTATAATGGTTACATTAATTTTAGCTTCATGTTCAAATAATGTAGTGGTAGAGGATAGCGAAGTAGTTGAAAAAACAACTTCTGATATAGACACTGAATTATTAGTATTAGATACGGAAGATACAGATAATTCTGAAACAGAATCAGAAGAAGGAAATATCGAAGCTGAAGAAGAGAATATAGAAGAAAAAAAAGTAGTAAAACTCAGTGCTAAATATAACAATCCTCAGCAAGAAGTTGATATGATGGTTAATTATTCATTAGATGAAAATGATAAAATTAAAACAATAGAAGTAATAGCTTCAAATTGGGATTTATCAGATTTTAATACAGCTGCTCAAGTTGTAATCGGGAAAACTTTGAAAGAAGCAAGTGACGCCTCTATTGCGGGTGCTTCATTAACAACTGCTGCTTTTAATAATGCTCTTAAAAAGTAATATACAACTTTTATGAGATATTCTCAAGATCTTTTTTGATCGAGATTAAGTATTACAATTCACGCAGAGGATATAGATAAGAATATAGTAGATCATTGTTTTTCAGAAACTGAAAAATTTGAAAAAAAATACTCTCGATTTATAAAGTGAAATTATTTATATGAACTGAACAAAAATAAAAGCTCTCAAATAGACAGGGAGTTTTTATCAGTTATAAATCTATGTAAAAAAGTTTCAGATATAACAGGGTGAATTTTTGATATCACTATACTTCCTTTACTTGAGAATATTGGATATTGAATAGAAAAAGATAAGCTCGAAGAAAATATTTGATATAAAAATATCGAAATAAATTGACAAAAAATTATTCTGAATAATGGAGCATCAATTGATATTTGAGCCGTTTGAAAATGATATATGGTTGATAAGATATATAATATTTTAGATACCCATTTTCAAAGTTTTATCATAGACTTTTGAGGAGATATTCGAATAAAATGAAAAGAAAATATCTTTTTAGAGGACCCAAATGATGATAAAAAAGTTATTTGAAGTATTGAACTTGATGATATATCAATTGCATCATCATCAGCTACGAAGAGAAAAACAAGTATATGACACCATCTCATAAGTGCAAAAGAGAAGCAATCTCAAAATGATAAAATAGCAGTTTATGTGACACATAAACTCTCCAGCTTTTCTGATATTTTCTCTACCGCACTATTTGTCTGCCCACTAGAAAAATCAATCGAAATATTAAATAAAATAGACTGACTTGAAGGACTTATTATAGCAAAAAATGGGGAAATATATAAAAGTAGAGGTTTTAATTGTAAATTACAGAGCATATGATCAAAGATGTAAAAGTGATTGAAGGATGTATTAGTTGTAGAAACTGTGAAACAGTTGCTCCTACTACTTTTAAAGTTGCACCAAAATCTAAAGTTATTTCTGACAGCTTTGAAGGAAATGAAGCTGAGATATTGCAAGCGGAGTTAATGTGTCCTGTAAATGTTATAAAGGTAAATAAAAAGGGAGGATTTACTCTTTCTTTTAATGAAGCAGTTGTACAGAAAAAGAAGTTTCTTACATCTGATATTTTAGAGCTTACATTTTCAGCATCAAATTTTTCATTTAAACCAGGGCAATATATCTCATTACAAATGAACGATTGGAAATGAAAATTTTCTCGTTCATACTCAATTGCAAGCTATAATAGTGGGATGTTTACTTTGACTGTAAAGCTTTTGAGTAAATGAAGGTGAGCAAGATTCTTAAGTTGTTTAAAAATTTGAAAAAAAATTAATTATCTAGGAGCTTTATGAAATTTTCACTTGAAAAATACTCCAGTTAAAAAGACATTAATAGCAACAGGGACCGGGTTAGCTCCTATGATCTCTATGCTTCAAAATATGCCAGAGAAAGTAGAAAAAAAGGTTATATATTGAGTGCGATTTGAAAAAGATGTATATTACAAAGAAATATTAGAGAAGTTTGCTAATACTCACGTAACCATTCAAGTATCACAACCAGGGAATGATTTCACCTGAAATAAATGAAGAGTAACGGATTGTTTAGATGAAATTTCTTCTGACTCAGAGGTCTATATTTGTGGGAACCCAAATATGGTTGAATCAGTAAAAAAAGGGTTATTAGAAAGATGACATTCAGAGAACTTAATATTTAATGAAAGCTTCACAGTTTCAACAAATCATCCAAGCTTATGAAGGGATATTTTTATAAATGGAAATATCCCATGAATTAATATTTTTTCTTGGCTGGTAATAATCATCTGATTATTTGTCATTCCAAGTTTATGGTATTCCCATGTTGTGAATAATGCTTTGTATGCTGATTTTTTATTTTTCTGAACATTTATGTCGTTTCTCTGGGACCTGAGTTGGTGGTCAGTTGTTTTTGTTATGTGAATCAGGCCTCTTTCACATTTGTTCCCCAAAATAGGACTGTTAAGAAAATTAACAAGTTTAAGAAAAGCATTTTGAATACTCTCATCATCAATAATTATAACGGTACTCTTATGAAATTTTATACTTGATTCTTCAAATTTTGTAAAATATTTTTCGAGTACAAAATGGGAATTATACTATCCGATTATTTGAAGAGTATCTGAAATAACATGATTGATACTTTTATTAACATCAAATAATATATCACAAAGAAAACTTTGAATCTGGTGGAAGAGAATTCAAAGAAGCTCATACCTCTATTTCATTAGTGGATGAATTATAGCTGCTCAGTATGCACCATTAAAAATATATCCTGCTATGGGAGTTGTGATTTTCTTATGGGTGTTATCTGAGTGAGTTACCAGGTTTGGAAGGAACTAAATAGATTAATATTAAAAAAAAAGACCAGTTTTACATTGCGGTAAAACTGGTCTTTTTTTTAATATTTTCTTAATTTTCTTCTATCATATGTGAGTCATCTCACATATCCATCATGTCATGTCACATATCTCATTCGCCACCCATCATTTTCATATGTTCTTCGATAGTCATATTCATTCTTGATGCAGCATTTTTCATATCTTTATATTCAGCTACAGTCATATTGTACTGTTCTGCTTGCTGAGTTTCTGTGAGTGGAGCATCTGAAGATCCACAAGATGCAAGTCATAGAGTTGCTATTAAAAGCAGACTTATTAATATTATTTTTTTCATAAAAATTACAGTAAATTATTAAAATAACATGAGTTTTTATAAGTTTTCTTTCTTAGTAAGTTTAAAAATTAATTTTTCTTTCTCTCAAATAAGAGAATAGTATTGGTAAAACAAATAAAGTTAAAGCAATCGATGTAATTAATCAACCTACAACAACTATTGCTAATGGTTTTTGTAACTCTGCACCCGTTCATGTACTCCATATCATTGGAAGCAATCATATGACAGAGGTAAATGCTGTCATAAGTACTGGTCTCAGCCTTACCATGGCTCAATGAACTACGGATATATGTATTCATTCTTTTGTAATTACCGTAGTTTCAAAATCTTCTTTTTTAAGAGTTTTTTCATCCATAAGTGGTAATCAAAATTTTTCCCTAAAAGCATTTTCTAGATATAAGATCATAACAATTCCTGTCTCAACTGCATTTCAGAAAAGAGATATGAATCACACTGAAACAGCTACTGAGAAGTTAAATCAAGATATAAATAAAGCAATTACTCATCAGACTAAACTAAATGGAATACTTAGAGCAACTATTGCAACAAGTCATATATCTTTGTAAGCCAAAAATAGTATAAAAAGTATTATTAAAATAACCGTTGGAACTACTACTTTTAAAGTATTTTTAGCTCTCACTTGATTTTCATATTGGCCAGTCCATTCAATAAAATATCATTCTGGTAATTCTAAATTTTCATCAATATATTTTCTTCATTGTTCTACAAATGTTACTAAATCAACTCCTCTAACATTCATTTGTACAGCTGATCTTATGACTCAATTTTCACTATTAATGGTAGCAGGTCAATTTTCTAATGATATATTAGCAACTTGAGATAATGTAATATTTCAAGATTGACTTGGTATTTCTAAACTTTTTATATCATCTAAACTTTCTCTAAAATTATTTTTTAGTCTTAATTCAATACTATATTTCTCTCTTCAAGAAATAGTGGTAGTAATGTTTTTTCAACCTACTCATACTGCAATCGTATCAAGGACATCTCATTTTCTTACACTATACTGGTTTAATTTTGTTTCATCTAAATCAATCTTTAAATATTTGAGTCATGTTGTTCTGATCGCTGTTGTTCAAAAACCTCCTGGAACATTTCAAAGAAGTTCTTCTGTCTTTATAGCCAACTCTTCTAGTTTTATAGGGTCATCTCAAAATATTTTGACTCATACTTGTGCTCTAATTCATGTAGAAAGCATATCAATTCTTCAGATAATTGGTTGAGTAAATCAATTCCACAAATTATTGATTTTTATTTTACTATTCATCTCATTAATTATATCACTCTTAGTAATTCCTTCTCTCCACTCAGATTTTGGTTTTAAAGTAATAATACTTTCTAACATAGCAAGGGGAGCTGGATCAGTAGCAGTAAGAGCTCTTCAAGCTTTTCATACTACTTTTTCTACTTCAGGTACTTCAGATATTATTCTATTTGATTCTATCAGTAAGTCTCTTGCTCTTCTGTCACTTACATCAGGAACAGTCATTGGCATATACATTATCGATCCTTCATCAAGTGGAGGCATAAATTCTGAACCTATTTTGTTAAATAATCAAAATCAAATTATTAGAAGTATTCCACTTATTGAAAGAACTGTTTTTCTCTTTTTTAATGCATAAATAAGTATCGGTTCATAAACTTTTTGTAATATTCTCACAACTGGTATTTCATGATCTTTTTTCAACTTTCATTTCAGAAAAAATACACAAAGTACTGGAGCTAAGAATAAAGAGGAAAAGAGAGCTCAAAGCATTGCAAACATATTTGTAAATGCGAGTGGTGAAAATAATTTTCCTTCTTGTCATTCTAGTGCAAATATTGGTAGAAATGAAAGAATAATGATAAGTATTGCAAACATAAGAGGTCAAGCAACTTCTTTTGTTGATTCAGTAATTATTTTTGTTCTTTCTTTAAAATTTGAGTTTTCTTTTCAGAGGAGTTTATTATATGCATTCTCAGTTACTACAATAGCAGCATCTACCATTGTTCATATTGCAATTGCAATTCATCAGAGAGACATAATATTCGATGGAATATGAAACAACTTCATACATAAAAATGTAATAAGGATTCATACCACTAAAGAAACTGCTGTTATAAGAGAAGCTCAAAAATTCCATAAAAACAAAAACAAAATAACTAATGTAATTAAAAGCTCAGAGGTTAATATTGATTTAAGAGTTGCAATGGATTCATTTATTAAAGTTGTTCTATCATAAAAAGAAACAATCTTGACTCATTCAGGTAAACTTTTTTCTAGTTCGGTGATTTTTTTCTTAACACCTTCTATTATTTCAAGGGGGTTTTGTTTGTATCTCATAATAACTATACCTCACACTTTTTCTTCATCTTCATTTGCAAGTATTCATCTTCTAAACTCTGCTCATATTTTTATGTCTGCTATATCTCAGAGCTTAATTGGTACTCATGTAATATCTTTTATAAAAGTATTTTCTAAATCACTGAGTTCATCTATAAATCATATTCATTCAATTGCTATTTCACTTCATCAAATATCAATAACTCTTCAAGAAACATTATTATTACCTTTACTAATAATACTTGATATTTCTTTTAAAGATATATTGTAATTAGATAATTTTAATGGATCAATAATAATTTGAAAGTTCTTTTTAAATCATCAAATTGAAGCGACTTCTGCAATTCAAGGAACACTCTGTAATCATAATTTCACATAAAAATCTTGTAGAGTTCTCAGCTCAGTTAAATCATGGTTATCACTTTCTAGAGTATACATAAAAACTTGTCCTAATCATGTTGCATCAGGTCAAAGAATTGGTTTAATTCAAGGTGGTAAGTCAGATGAAATCAAACTTAATCTCTCATTTACTCTATCACGAGCAAAATATTCATCTACATTATCTTCAAAGATAACGGTCACCATGGATATTCACAATTGACTCATAGCTCTTACATCTCTTACTCAAGCTAAACCTTGCATTCCAATTGTAATGGGATATGTTACCTGGTCTTCAATGTTTGTAGGAGTTTGTCATGGCCATCTTGTCATGACTATCACCTGATTTTCTGATAAATCGGGGAGAGCATCTATTGGTGTTTTATTAATGGCTACAACTGAAATAATAGATATTGTAATAAATATTATAACTGTTATGAATGCATTATTAATAAAATAATTAATTAATTTATTCAGCACTCCAGGAGTACTTGCTTCACTGCGCATAATTGTTTATTTAATAAATATAGGCGTTGTAACAACTTTCAGTGTTTCATCAAAACTTCAAGTAACCAGTGAATATTCTCCGTCATCTGAAACAATATTTACATCACGAATTCAAAGCTTTCAATTTTCTTTTTTGTAATATACAATTTTTCTTTCCACTTTGTTATAAACACTTGAACTAGGAATTTTAAATACTTCTTTTTTGGTTTCTAAGTTCACTCTTAGTGTTGATTTATTTGGAAGAGTTATATTTGCATCAACACGAGCTTGAACTGTGATACTAAAGGTCTCTTCATCTATTTCTGGTGAAATACGATAAATAGTTCAGGTAAAACTAGAATCAATCTTATCTCAGAGAGAAAAAACTATTTCTTTTCATATACCTAGATTTTTCACTACATTTTCTGGTACATAAAATTTAACCTCTTTTTTCGTAATTCTTGAAAGAGTTGTATCTACTCAAGTTAACCTAAAAGCTTCCATATTTGGAGATATTTTTTCTCAAACTTCAATTCATCTCTTAGATATAACTCAACTAAAAGGAGAAATGATTTTATAATCTCATGATTTAATATATTCACTATTTAAATCTGCGTTTGCTACTGCTATTTCATTTTTTAAAGTAGTAATAGATATATTCTCATTTGCAATGAGTAGGTTTTTTGATTTCTTCAGAGTTTCGAGAGATGCTTTTAGTGTTTCAAGCTGTAAAGATGTATTTGTTTTTAATTTTGCTAATTCTAAAACCAAATTTTCAGTTTTTTCTTCTTCACTTTTTAATAAAATATTATAATTATTTATGGCATCATCATAGCTTTCTTTTTTTTCTGAAAGCTCAGAGTTATATTGGTTTATGAGATTGATGTAAGAAGTAACTTGAGTCTCTGTTGTATCAACTGATATAATAGTATTTTTTAAAACCTCTATAAGATTGTTATTTATGGAAGTGAGTTCATTATGTTTGTCTGAAGTGTTGAGACTTCATTTATCAGATTGAAAACTTACCACTGTTTCAAGAAGACTATTTTTTAATCAACTATTTTTTGCTCAAAATATATCTGATAGATCATGAGTGTTTATTTTGTCATAATCAATCTCATCTTCATTCCCAATATAAAAAATAGGGATAATATTATGAAAAACTTCTTCAGTTTTTATATTTAAGAGTTCTTCTTTTTGGAAAATATTATTTTTACTATTATATATCTTTTCATTGAGAGAGGATATACTATTATTCTTAACCTCACCATCTGCTATTTGTTTTTTTAACTTGGTAATTTGAGAGTCAAAGCTTTTAATAGTTTCAGAGATTATGATTTCTTTTTCGTATATTTTAGCATCAATTTCAGATACTTTTGCATTTTTAACACTTTTTACATCACTTAATAGATTATATTTTGTTGAAACAACCGTATCTTTGAGCTTAATTTTTGATTGTCACTCTCCTCATACTCATGGATTGAATAAGAGAGCAAGAGTGTCTCATGCTTTTACTTCATCTCATATATCTACGAGAATATCTCTTACCAGAGCATCTCTTCTTGGGTAGATTGATGCTATGTCATTTGAAATAAATTCTCATTTAAAAGAATCATTTTTTGACGTTCTTTCAGGAAAAGTATACTCATATGTTTTTTTATTCTTTTTTTGATCAGTATTATTAACTATTCCATTCTCAGGAGTATTTGTTGATATAAATGCTCCTCCTCAAATCAGGAGAGATAACATGATTATAGTTGATAAAGCCCATTTACTTTTCTTCATTGATAAAATTTAGGTAACTAAAAAAAACTTCCGTGTTATAGTTTTTAGACGCATAAATAAACCTGTATTTATCTATCTAAAATAAGGAAGTTCTTTAGTTATTATTCTTTATGATACCTGTTAGCAGGGCATATGTATTTTTTTCTGCTCCTCTTTCTGTTTTATATGGTGGAGATGTCAGTTTTTCTAAACAATTTTCTTTTAACTCCGTTTGAAATATTTCTAAAAAGCTATAATCAATAATTTTTCATTTGAGTCCAGTTTCGTTATTTACAGCATGAGTATTTGAAATACTTGAAGCATCATTGAAAGGGTAAATACAACATTTATTTTGATTTTCGCTACATTTACTACTCATGCCAGCCATATCAGCTTGTTGCATTTCCATGATCATTTCTCATTCTCACACCATCAAATTTGCCATAGCTGTATTTGTATAGCTGATAGCAAAAATCGAAAGGATTATGAGGAACGAAACTAATTTTTTCATAAGAGTGATTTTTTAATTACTTATATATATGCTATTTTGAAATAATAAAAAGTCAATTCTTTTAAGAGTTTCTTTCTTTTTTCTATTCTGTAATAATTTTAATTACATTTGATAGAAGAGTGAAAATTATTATAATGAAAATACTTGCAAGAAGCAATTTGTATTATATTCGTATTACATTCATACTCATGAAAAAACAATCATATCGGAGCATGCTTATTCCTTATCTTTTTCGATTTAAATGAAGAATCGTTCTTTCTCTTGGGCTTATTGTTGTTGGGAGACTTCTTTCTGTAGCAAATCCATATGTTATAAAAGAGTTGGTTGATGCGCTGGCTGAGAGTTCTAGCATACCTATAGATGTGCAATATTTAATAATACTTGTATTCCTTTTCTTTTGATTTCGTTGGGGGATGGATATTTTAGGTGGAATGAAGGATTACCTCTTTGCGAAAGTAACGGTGAGTATAAAAAAACTCATTTCGCTTGATCTTTTTAGCCATCTTTTGAGTCTTCCCGTAGAATTTCACACCAATCAAGCAACTGGTGGAGTAGCTCGTAAGATTTCTAGAGGAACGAGTGCTTTGAGTACATTAAGTTTCTTTTTAACAGGAAGTATATTACCCGTTTTAATTGAAATAGGTTTTGTTATAGGTGTTTTTATTACTTTATTTCCACCAATATTTAGTATTGTTTTTGCAATATTTGTCGTGGTATATGTAGCTTTTACTATTATTGTTACAAACCGTCGTCAGGAACTTCTCCTTGAAACAAATAAACGAGATGATCGAGGAAGTGAGCAATCAATTGATGCATTGATGAACTATGAAACTGTAAAATATTTTACAAACGAAAAATTTGAGTTTAAGAGATATGAATCAACACTTGAAAAATGGTCTGATATTGCGATTACATCAATTAAGAAAGGAGCAAACCTTAATATGTGACAAGGGTTTATTCTTACTGCAGGACTCACAGCGCTGTTAGGACTTGCCGTTCGTGAATATCTGAATGGTACTGTAACGGTAGGTGACTTTGTACTGATCACAACATATCTGAATCGTATTGCTATTCCACTTTGATTTCTTGGTTCATTGTATAGAAGTCTCAAAGAGTCTTTTGCAAACCTCGATGCAATGTTTCAGCTATTAGAAGTTAAAAATGATGTTATAGACAAGCAAGGAGCAACGGATCTTGAAAATACTTCTGGGCATGTGGTATTGAGAGATGTAGAGTTCGGATATAATCCAAATCGAACTATTATAAAGGGAGTGTCTATAGATATTCCTTCACAATCAAGTATTGCTTTTGTTGGAGCTTCAGGTTCAGGGAAATCAACTATTTCAAAACTATTATTGAGATTTTATGATATTAATAGTGGTGAAATATCAATTGATGGAAATAATATACAAGACATCACACAAGCTTCACTCCGTAGAAATATTGGTGTAGTAGCACAAGATACTATTCTTTTTAATGAGACTATTTTTAATAATATTTGATACGGGAAAAATGATGCAAGCAAAGAAGAGGTGATAGCTGCTGCAAAACTTGCTCATATTCATGACTTCATCATGGATTTACCTCAGTGATATGAAACACCAGTAGGAGAACGTGGAGTAAAACTTTCAGGAGGTGAAAAACAACGTGTCGCTATTGCTCGTATGCTCTTGAAAAATCCTCCAATTTTACTTTTTGATGAAGCAACTGCTTCTCTTGATACGAAATCAGAGAAAATGATTCAAGATGCTATTAAGTCTATATCTCAAGAGGGAAGAACAACTATTGTTATAGCTCATCGTCTTTCTACAATTATTGATTTTGATAAGATAGTTGTTCTTGATCAAGGAAAGGTGATAGAAGAATGATCTCATACTGAATTACTTAAAACTTGTGGAGTCTATAAAAAGCTATGGAACTTACAAAAAGGAAGTCATACTTAAATTATTTATAAATAAAAAAAGCTTACATTTTGTAAGCTTTTTTTACTTCACTATATCAATAAATTTATAAATTCACTTTGCTCATTGGATAGGCCGGCTATGGGGAGTGTTTCAATAGGTTGAGTATTCTGCACAAAACGCTACTGGGTTTCAATTACTACATTGATTCCAGATCTGACAGTTTAAACCAGATATGTTGATATTTTCTGCTGCTCAAGTACAGGTATTGATCTCCTTTCTGATTTTGAGAGCATTTTGCCCATCAGAATATGGGACTAGATTATCAGCTTTGTTGTGAAGTATTAGGCTGGCAACGGGTCAGTTACATTCAGACTTATATCATCCTCATGCCACTGCTGTCATAGTAGCAATTACGTCTCACCTAAGACATGAAAGTTTATTAGAAAAGTATGCTCCAAGAGAGTGTCATACTATGTGTACTTGACTCTTATCAATACAGAGCGAACTTGATACTTCTGATAACATAGCGTCAATGAAATCTATACTCTCAGCTTCATGCCAGGTGTATGGACCAGATCAAAGTCATGCGGGGTAGGCTGTAATGACTTCATTTGATGAGTTTTTTTCCCATTTTCCACCTCAGAGTCACATATAGTCTCGAACCATAGTATTGCTGTTTGTTCTTCCATGCAAACCAATAACAAGAGGGTATGGCTTTGATGCATCATAATTTTTTGGAAGACTAAGCAGGTAGGACCTACTCTTATTATTGATAGATAAAAAATTTGTATCTTGAAGGTCTTGAGGACTTGTACATCCTAGACTATTGTAGTTGAGTACTTGTCCTTGTTGTAAACTTTGTATACGCGTAATAATTTGTGTTGCTTGTCCACGTTTAGCTTGGGTATTTATAGTATATGCATTTTTTGGGATAATTTTATTTTCATGAGCAAACTCAATATATCTATCATACCATTGTTCTCACGTCTTTATTTCTGGAACCTCAATATCAAAAGTTTTCATAGTAAGGGCTAATACTTCTAGTACTGATACATTTCCATTTGGTCTAAATGTTCCATCAGAGTATCCATGTGTGATATCATTTTTATGAGCATGACAAATATATTTTATATACCACCAATCTTTTTGTAGATCAGGAAAACATGAACCTCCTATATTCTCCTTGATTTCTGTTTTTGAACTATTGAGAATAATAGCGAGTATTTCAGCTCGAGTAATATTGTTGTTTGGATGAAAATTTCCATCATCAAAACCATTTACAATACCATCATTTTTGAGCTGTATAATAGATGATTGGTACCAAGAGTTTTCAATATCTGAAAAAGATGATGCCTGTATAGGAAGGAATAGAAAAAGAAGTATGCTTGCGATAGTTTTCCTCATAATAAAAGCATGAAAAAATAATGCTGTGAATCTACATATTATATGAAAAATGAGAGGTTTTACAAGAGGGGGCTTTATGACTTATCTGTCCAGACACCATATTCGTTATTATTTGTGTCAGTAAAATGAAAACGAGATCCTCAGGGGAATGTGAATAAAGGCTTTATAATTGTACCTCCAGCTTTCTCAATTTTTGATTGAGTTGAGAGAATGTCATTACTAAAAAATACTATAAGACAAGCTCAATTTTTTGTACTTGTACATTGATCTGATTTATAGAATCATCCATTGATTCACTCGTTAGAAAAAGCAATGTAATCTGGTCAGAAATTTTCAAATGACCAATTAAAAACAGATTCAAAAAAACCTTTTGTTTTTTTGATATTTTGAGAAGGGAATTCTATATAATTTATTTTTTCGTGTACGTTCATGGTGGGAAATTTATATGATATTACTTCTATTTATTATATTAATTTAATAAAAAAGACAACTTTATTCAGGTGTTTGAGTGTGTCTTTTATAGGGGCTCAAGTTTTCATTTCATATGGAGCTTGAGTAAGTGAAATCACTAATAAAAAAGCCCCAATCGTTAGCAATGGGCATTTTCGGAGAGTGCTGCCATATATTCAGATGATCAACAAAACGCATCTTTATATTTTCAGTTTCTCCTGAAAGATTTCTCTTTCTAAAGTGTTAGATGATGCCAAAACTATACTGTAAAGTTTTTGTATTAGGAGTATTCACAATGGGCTTTCTCTATTATTACTAGTTACCCTTAATCCTTACGAAGTTTTGCTACATACAAATAACGAATAGATAACAGTGTATTTCTATTAAAAGTTAACAATGAATATTGCTTTGTCATAATAGATATGATTAAAACTGAAGTTAATTTTTTTGAAAGTTGTATTTTGTGGTAGGTTCTAGGAAATAACATTGACTTTCCAGAATATTTATATATAAATATTCTGGTCAAATTTCGTATACTAGAGGAGTGAAAGAATTATGACTACATTAAATATTGTTGAAATGCTTGGTAGTAATCATGAAGAAGCTACTACTTTTGCAAAAGAGATTATGGATTTATTTCCGAAAGATATTATACTTTCAGGTGTTCAGCAAGCTGAAATAATGGAACAAATTATTCCATTACTTTCTAAAAAACTTCCCAATCTTAATGAATGGGAATCTGCTTTAAAAGGACGTTATTGTTCTCAAGAAGCAAAACTGTTGGCTGGTGAAACATTTCGTTGGTCATGTGCTAGACGGGTTTGGCTTTCGACTTTGGAAACTCAAATAGAAATGGGGCTGTTACAAAAACCACCAAGTTCAGAAGCTATTCAAAAATTTAAGGATAAGCTCTTCGAGTTTGATTGGGATAAAATTCGTGAAATTGAACGTGAGTTAAAACATGATGTAAAAGCTCATATTACATATATTACGAAATATTTAGTTCCAGAATTAGGGCAAACTATTCATCTTGGAATGACTTCTGAAGATGCTGTTTCAAATGCTGAAATACTTCAGCAGGATGAATGGATGATTCATGTATTAAGGACTTTAGGAACTGTCATCGATTCAGCTTTTAAGCAAATTCTTCGATATAAATCTCTTGCTATGCTTGGAGAAACACATCTACAACCTGCAGCAGCTGTCACTTTTGGAAAACGTCTCGCTGTTTGGACAGGGCCACTCATTGAAGATTTTCAAGATTTAAATCAGTTATTGGAAAGCAATTGTTTAAAAGGAGTTCGAGGTGCTACGGGGACTTATGAAGCACTTTTGAAAATGTATGGTGGAGATGATTCAGAAGGATTTATACAGGAGTTTGAATCCAAACTTTCTCAAAAACTTGGTAAATCTATTACAAAACTTGCTGTTGCTCAGACGGCTCCACGTTCTTGGGATATTAAAATTCTTGATATCTTATCACGTATTTGTACTAATCTTGGAAAGATGGCAACAGATATACGTCATTTAGCAAGAACTGGGGAAATAGGAGAACCTCGTAAGAAAAATCAAGTTGGTTCATCAGCTATGCCTTGGAAGCAAAATCCTATGATGTTTGAACGGTTGAATTCACTTGGACGAATTGTTTCATATTTTGCTGCAATAGCTCATGAAACAGCTCGAACTCAGGGGCTCGAAAGAACCTTGGATGATTCTGCAGGAAGAAGGATTTACATGAATGAAGCATTTTTGTTAACAGATGCTTGTTTACGTCTTGCTGTAGAGCTTATGGAAGGTTTTAATGTTTTTGAATTTGTGATTGGGAAACGATTGGAACATATGCTTCCATTTCTGGTTACTGAAGATATTTTAGCTTCTGCTGTTAAGAAAGGGGATAATCGAGAAGATGTTCATGAATGGATTCAAGTTCATGCAAAAGCAGTTGTTTCTGATATGTCATCAGGAAAAATTCAACAAAATGATATATTGATTCGTTTAGAAAATGATGAGAAATCACCAGTTACGAATTTAGTAATACCATCGGATCTTGATCCTCACAATTATACTGGTGCATGTGACTATATATGTGCTCAGTTTAATATGAATTTTTCTGATGTTCTTCATCCATTAGAGGCTCTTGGAGGACCTCTGAAACTACAAAAATCGGAAGTGTAACTTTTTCCACTTTCAATAACCAAAAAAGGCAACTCATCATAGATGATGTTGTCTTTTTCTTTTAATTGTATTAAGTTTCACGAGTGTCGTGAATAGAATTAGAACTGACAACTTATAAATCATTTGAATTTAAGAAAGAATCAATCACAAGTTATTAATCTATATTATCGGCCAATTACCGTGAACAGTAGAGAATTGATGTGAAAAATTAAATTTGTAAATAGTTAGTAAAGCTTTAGTATTCATTTACTTATAACTTACCATGTATAATGAATAAAAAAAATATAATAATTTTCACTTTGTTTTTAGGGTTGTTCTTTTATGTATTTACAAATATTAACGAGGAACACCCAATAAATAATTATGATACGAGTTCAACACAAGAAAAGAAAATATTTAGTACATCTTTTGAAAGTGTTGATGATTTTAAATGATTTTATATTACTCCTCAATCATATAAAAATACAACATTTCATGAATTATCAGAATCGATTGTTCACTCTGGTAAGTTTTCGCACAAAGCTTGGATAAAATGAGAGAATCCTACTTCAACGACTATGACTAATAATAATCATAGGGGATATCCAACGATACAATTTAATAAAACTGAATGAGGTATATTAGAATCTCCTGTATATGTTACTTTTTGGGTGTGGTTAGATATGGACTTAAATACAAGTCATGATTGATGAGAAAATGACTGGTTTAGTTTTGCAACTTTTACTGATGATGAATCAGATAGATGGAAAAGAACAGTACTCGTAAATTTGAGTCATGATTGATTTGTTCATTTAATGCATACAACAGATAGATGAGAAAAAGAGTATATTTTTCAAACATCATCTATAAAGTTTCCTCAAAAAGAATGGGTAGAGTTAAAAGTATATCTAGATTTTTCGGATAATTCTTATGCAAAAGTATGGCAGAATTGAGAACTCGTATCACATGCAAATATTTGAAATATAAAAAATAGATTAGCTCAAGCACACTTTGGAATGTATAGTCCACCAAAGATGACATCGGGGATTGTATATAATGATGACTTAAAGATAGAAATGGTTGATGGAGAGTAGTATTTTCTTTTATTTTCAAATTGGTAGAGGATAGCGAACAAGATTAGAACTGAAATTGAGGAGTTCGAAGGGGGATATTAGCTAAAAGTATAGTATTTTAGGCTCCTAATAGTTTATCCCTACTTTAAGGGAATAATTCTATAGTATTATCAAAAATAATTTGACTTTTCATCTTAAAAGTGTTAGTATATGGGTACCTAAAATATAATTATATTTATATTATTTATATTATGTATATTGAAAAAAAAGATTCTTGATTATTTTTAGCTAAAAAAGGATTTTGAAAGAAATTTCTAGTGAAAATAGAATGAGAGAAAATTACAAAAAATAATATTGTTCAGCTTACAGAAAAAGAATGTAGGTTTATCTATGAATCACAAGGCTATAAAGATTTTTCTATAGACATTTATAATAATGACTTATTAGAAGATGTTGTATTTCGATCAAAGCTATTGAGTAATAACGTAGAGATTCTTTCGTGTATTCAAGAAAATAATATTATGGGTGATATAGAAATAGTTTGAACTTGATTACATATTCAAGCTTGGTTAGAATATGGTTTTCCAAAGAAGTTTATATATAATTCAAATAACATAGAAGGGAGCAGAATACCAGAAGAAGAGGTAGAAAGAATTATTGAAAATAAAAAATATAGGTATAAGGTAAAAAATGAAATATTAGAAGTTGAAAACTCAATTAAATCTTGGAGCTTTATAAAAAATGGCTTTCTCTTTAATGAATTAAATATTAAAAAGTTATACCATATATTAACAAAAAACTTATTGCAAGAGACGTGAGAAAAATACCCAAGATGATTTAAAAAAGTTTCTAACATTGTAAATAACAGTTTAACAACGTCTCCAGAAAATGTATCAACAGAAATTAATAGTCTTATTTATTCATACAAAGAAAATAAAAAAATAGTATTTCCATTACAGCTTGCATTTGATTTTCATTTAAAATATGAACAAATTCATCCATTTGAAAATGGGAATGGAAGAACGGGAAGATTTATTATGAATAAAATATTATTACAAAATACCTTTTTTCCTATGATAGTATTTTCATCGAATAAGCAAGCATATTTTGATGCTATTGCATCATGTGAATCTAAAAATAAAAAGAAATATTATAAATTTATGCTAGAGCAGTATAAAAAGACATTGGATAAAATAAGCTAATCGAAAAATCAAAAAAAGACAACTCATCGTAGATGAATTGTCTTTTTCTTTTCATTATTTAAATGGTTGATAGTAGTGAACAATATTACTGCTATTATTTAAGAGGGTATTCTAACGTCAGAGTGTATTCCTTAAATCAATATTTTTTATATAACTTTATAACTTGTTCATTTGTAGCACTTGCTACTACTGAAATAGCTTCAACTTGTTGATTTGTAGACCATTTTTTAAATTTTGCATACAATTGAGAACCTAGTCAGTGAGAACGGTAATCTTCATCTACAAAAAAATTATATAGTTTTGCTATATGTGTTCATCATGTTCTCCATGATGATGATAAATGAATACCTCAGTAAATATATCAAACTGCTTTTTCACCATCCATTGCTAAATATATAATATTTTTATGATCTTCAATTCATTCTTTAAAAAAAACAGTTCATTTCTCACTATGACTCCGATCTACATCTATACTTTTATCATAGTTATTATAGTCATCTAAGATTAACTTTTTACTTAACTTTTGAATCATGTTTAAGTGTTCTATTTTTGCAGTAATAATCTTCATAGCATACAATTAAAAAATATCGCTTAATACCATTAAACTTATTTATGTTTCAATTTCAATTTTATTTCCACTATAGCTTTGATATTCAAGTCTCTCAATGCTATAACTATAAACCATCAAAAAAAGCACAATAAATAAATTTATTATGCTTTTTTTTGTTTTTATCTGGTCGGATGTAGTGAACAGGATTAGAACTGAGATTGAAAAAAATATAATTGAGGATAGTTTATTGTAAACAGATAATAAATATGGTAATATAGTACTATTATATAAATTCAAATTATTATTTCATGGAATACAATATTTTTAAATACGTGAGGCAAAAAGTACAAATCCATTCTTATATAAGATTTTTTTTGAGTATTTTTATGTTGCCTATCGCATTATTATTTATTATTCTTCCAATATTTCCATTTTCACTTTTCGTTTGAGTATTTATTTTAATAGTTGCTATATTATTCCTTGTACCTGGATCAAAAATTAAATATGTTATTAAAATAAGGAAAAGTATTATATATCTATTTAGTAATATTAGGGAAAGAAGAATAATCAGACATAAAATTTATGATATCATTTCTCATATAAAATCAATTCTGCGCAAAAGAAAATCAAGAAAAAAAAGTTATATATTTAATATATAAAACAAAAAAGACAACTCATCAATGATTAAGTTGTCTTTTTCTTTTTATTTTCAAATTGGTCGGAAATGTGAGACTCGAACTCACAACCCCACGCTCCCAAAGCGTGTGCGCTAGCCGATTGCGCCAATTTCCGAAATTGTTTTTATTGTTTTTTGTGTAAAAATGGTGGGTGTACCTGGAGTTGAACCAGGGACCTCACGATTATCAGTCGTGCGCTCTAACCAACTGAGCTATACACCCGAAAAAATTTTAAAAAAGAGGCTAAAGTTTGTTAATATCAAGCTTTAACCACTTTTTGTGAAGTTTAGAAATGGAGCGGGCAATGAGACTCGAACTCACAACCCTCTGCTTGGAAGGCAGATGCTCTAGCCAATTGAGCTATGCCCGCAAATATTTATTTCTTAAACTTGCGAGGCATATATTATGAAAAAAAAGGAGGAAGTCAAAGTTTTTTCTTACTTTTTTACTTTTTAAGAATATTTATAGTATCTTCCAATTCTTTTTGCTCTACTGATCATGATAATACGATGAATTCACCTGTTGTATTATTGATAATAACACTTGAAGGAGTTGAATTTATTCAAAATTTTCTTCATTGCTCAAACTCTGTTTTTACAAGTTCTAAGTTGCTTTCATTACTGTAACAATCATCAAAGCTTTTTTCTTCTATGTTAAAGTCTTTTACAATTGTAGCTATATTTTCTAAATCATATCATTCACCACCTCATAGAGTATTTGAGAAAACAGAATCAATATAGCTGAGATAATTTTCACCATTACTGAGTTTTTCAATACATTTTCAGGCAAGTGCTTCTTTTTCTGAATTTTTATGTATTGGGAGAGGGAAGTTCTTGAAGATATAGTTTACATCGTCATTAAACTCGTTTAGAGTACTATCTATTGTTCCATTATTGTGGTAACTAATACAATATGGACATTCAAGATCAGAAAATTCAATGAATGTGAGAAGAGCTCAAGAATTTCATTTGATATATGATCCTGACTTTAACTCTAAAAGATCTCTCCAATTGAGCATATTTGCTTGATTACTGACTTCTTTGATTGATTTTTGTCTGATATTATATATATGTTCAGGGTTTTCTTTTTTGAGCTGATGAATATATTTGACCATTTCTTCTTTTTGAAGCTCTTTTAGTATGGTATAGTTATCTTTTCCTCATATTTCTTTATATTCATTCTCCATAATTGTATTACTCACTTCTATGGATACTTGTTTACTGTAGAAGGCAATTGACCATATAATTGAAAGAGTAGAAACAAGTATAGTTATAATAAGAAGAATATTTGTATCTATGTGGATATATTTTTTCATATTGGATATATTAACGTGTAAAAATTATAAATGTATCTTGGAATTTATTCTCATTTCAGAATCTCAAGAGGCTGTTTCAGCTTTTCAGGAATTGGAGCATGTTTAATCATATATGTAATAGTACAGTAAAATGTATTATTTAAATCATTAAAGAGATTGTTACTTGCCATAATACATCAATTTGATATCCCTATTTTGTATGGTTCGAGACTATTCACAAGTCGTGAATTTCAAGCCTCGAGATGTTTGACTCAGTCTATATCATACATATATCATCTATAATTACTTTCTTCTAGGTTATCAACATAATCTAATACACAAGCGTTTTCTCAAGGGGTACTGAGATAATATCGCAGGGTTGGGATTCATACCATGAGCATGAGTATAGCAGGATATATTATGAGTTTTGATTTCATGGTTTTGTTTCACTAGGAATTACTACACTGTTTACACTTTGTTGTTCTTGTTTTCAATAACTGTATCAAAGAAAAAATGATATACAGATAAGAAAAGATGAGATGATAATTTTGTAGTCTTTCATGGATAATTATTTTAATTGTTCTGCTTGCAAAGTATTACTCATGAGCATTGCTACTGTAAGTGCTCATACTCAGCCAGGAACTGGAGTTATTGTATGTCATGCTTTTTCTATATTTTCAAAATCAGTATCTCAGTGTATTTTACCATCTATGACAGTAAATCATACATCTATAATAGTGCTTCATTTTTTGAGCATATTTTCTTTTAATAGCTGTGGTATTCATGTTGCTACAATAACGATATCAGATCTGAGGGTATGTTCACTCGTGTTTTTTGTTTTACTATTACATGAAATGACAGTTGCTCACGCGTTCATGAGAAGTGCAACAAGAGGTTTTCAAACTATATTACTTTTTCCTATTACTGTAACGACTTTTCATTCTAAGTTTTCTCATATACTTTTAAAAATATTCATGATTCATGCAGGAGTACATGATACAAATCAAGAGGTGTCTCATATAAGAACTTTTCATACGTTTTCTGGATGAAAGCCATCGACATCTTTTTTCGGAGAAATAGATGCAATCAGTTTTTTTTCATTAATATGATTTGGAAGAGGAAGTTGAACCATATATCAACTAATACTTTCGTTATTATTAAAATATTCAATTTGTGATAAAATCTCTTCTTCGGTTATATTATCTTTAAATATTTTTAACTCGAAGTTAATTCATAGGTATTCTGCCCATTTTTTCTTTTCATTAATATATCTCAAACTTGGGCTATTTTCTCATACAAGAATAACTCCTAAAGTCGGTTTTGTTTTCATTCAACTTACCTCTTTTTTTATTTCTTCATATATGTTTGATGCAATTTGTTTTCAGTCTATAATCATTGAAGTCTATTATTATTATTAAGTTTTACTGTATACAAAACTATTTAAAAAAGATTAAATTGCAAATTATAGATATTGGATATAATTTTTTTGACCTTATATTTTATAATTTTTCAACTCTTGAGTAATAGGATATTATGAATTCTTATTTTGTTTCTATTTTTTATCACGTGATATATTTTTTATCAGTATTTTTTTGTGTATAAACTTGTAGAAATAAAAATTATATCAAATGTATGAGATTATAGAGTAGAACTACAGTCTGAAAAAATTCATAAAACATTTTCTTTTGAATGTCCTGAACAAGAGTGTTCTTTAAAAGAGATTTCACCTTTTGATTACAATATTTCTGTTATAAAAGATGGATACCTCTTACATAATTCAGAACTTATTTTTGAATGAAGAGAGAAGGTAAGTTTAGAAGTAATCTTAGAAAAAGAAATTACTTTGGAAAAACAAGAGTTATCCGAAATTGTAGAATTAACAAAAATAGAAAAGATAGAGCAAATTAAGAAAAAAAGAGGATCATATGCTTTCTTTTCTTTTCAAGACGGAAGAGAATATTCTTTTCTTGAGAATAATGGAGTTTTAGATTTATATTTGGGAGAAAATAAAGTGGGATCTTTTGATATAGAAAAAAAGAAAGATATTCTTTTACAAGAAGTGTCATGAAGTTCAGATTACATATATTTACAAATGGGAACGAATAAAAGCTTATATAACATAGTAAATAAGTCTCTGTATCCTATATCTTTAAAAATTCCCGTTGTATATGTTAAAGAATGATGAAATAATTTTGAATTTTTAATGGTTACTGATAAGGGAACATTTATTTATTCAATACGAGATAATAGCCTTAATTATTTCACATTTTTTCAAGACTTCGTGTATCTTGAGGATTCATACATTGGGATTATCAATTCTGATGAGAAAAAAAGGTTACAAAATTTATGACTTGAAAAAGAAACTCAAAATTTGGTTATTTCATATAATCCAAAAACAAAAGAAAGAAAAATATTATTTAGGACCTTTTTAGATATTTTAAAAGTTGTGAAAGAGTGAGAAAATATTATTCTAATAGATGATGATGGAGGGGAATATAAGTTAGAAAATTTTTAAAATATTCTTCATGTATATGCTATAAAATTCTGTTGACTTCAATGTTGAAAAAAATATAATTTCCTACATTATCCTCCTTAATTGTATTTTATGCAACAGACAAAAAACAAAGCTTTTACTTTGGTAGAATTAATAGTTGTAATTACTATACTCGTTATTCTTTGAACGATAGCTTTTATCTCACTCCAATGATATAGTAAACACGCAAGAAATAGTGCAAGAATTTCAGATATAAAAAATACTGAAAAAGTACTTGAGTTTTTTGCTTTAAAAACAGGAAAATATCCGTTTCCATGAAACTCAGTAGATGTAACGGCATCATGAGGGACCGTTACATTATGGAAGACATGAGAAATGAATGCTGATGTACAAAGACAAGTTGAAAGACTTTCTAAGCTTCCACTTGATCCAAAAACAGGGGAAACTATGAAATATGCAACGACATTAAGTAGGAAAGAATATGAATTAAAGTATGATTTTGAACTTGCACAAAATAGTATTACAACTACTAGTTATGCAGAATCAACTTCACCATACGTGAAATGAAGTTATAATTGATTGTATCTATTAGCAGATAATGCTACGTATTACTGAGTTCCATGACTTCATACATCTTCAGCAATACTTGACCTTGCAGTAGATTTTTCATTAAATGATAAAATATTAAATTTTCAAGTATCTCCATTGAGTTATTCATGAGTGACTCTTAACTCATCTAATCTCGAAGCAAATTACCTGAATTTTTGACTGGCACTTAAGACTGCTTATGAAGGCGAATCTGAACTGAATTATGGACTTTATTTAAAGGTAACAGAGCTTGATGATGCAACTGCAGAAAATTTTGCAAAAAGTATTACTTCATGAAAGACTGTACAAAGTGTAAGTGAACCAGAAGAGGAAGTAGTAGTAGTAGTAGTAGTAGTAGTCTTACCATGATGGAGGGGGCAAGATACTAATTGTGATATTGATGATATTACAATTGGATCACAAGTATGGGCATGATGTAACTCTACGTTGTGAACTGGGGTTGAGTGGTGAAAACAAGATAATTGAAGTGATGGGACTATAAATCTTTGTTATGATTATGATGGAAATGTTGTTGCTACATGTGCTATATGAGATGCACTTATGGCAAGTAACGTAAAGGCTAATGCATGGTTTACTGGAACAAATACAAATTCAGATACTGCAGTAGATAATATATGGTGAAAATTTTATAGCTGGGATAATTTAGATACTGATAATGACAACGATATAGATGCTGATGACACAAACTTAGTTTGTGGACAAGGATATCATGTTCCAAGTGATGCGGAATGGGAGATCCTTGAAACTACTCTAAATGGATGAACAAATTGTAGAAATACTGTAGATTGATGGTTATGTGACGGTTTATGATGGAGTTGATATAATGCTAAAACAACTTGAAATAATCTTATCCAAGCATTGTGACTTCCTCTTGCTGGCTTCCGTAATACTGATGGGGCTACATTTAGCCATAGAGGGAATCATGCTTATATATGGTTAAGCACACTAGATGGGGCTTCTGCATATTTTAGAAGCTTCCGTTGGAATCTTTCTCTCGTTTTGCGTAGTACCTATGGTAAGTCATATGGGTTTTCAGTTCGTTGTATCAAAGATTAATAACACTAAATAAATGACCACAAATATAAGCATTCATACATTCCTAAACGATGCAGAGGAGCAATTAATAAGAGTATTCAATGAAGAAGAAAATTATGATGATATGGAAATGATATTATTTTTTCATCAATCATAAAACAAAAAAAGAGACACGATATATCGTGTCTCTTTTTACATCACTCAAATTCTATATTCTATTTCTTTACTTACAAATGCTTTATCTCTTCCATATTTCAGTCTAGATAGTTCTGTAAATGCTTTTGATAGTTTTGGATCTCATGTTTCCAGATAAGGATTTACAGGAATAATTGAGAAAGGAGTGGTTGGTTGATTATCAACTGATAATTTCATCACTGCTTTAAATTTATCCATATTTACCAGGTCTTGATTTGAAAAAGTTGGAGCATAGTATTTTTCCATGAACTCTCAATCTTCTGGTCAGATTTTGTAACTCATAATACTTCATACATTCCCGAAAATTGCTTGTTTGAGATTTAGGTTTGATTTTGTAAGCGCATCAGATTTTTCTAATTGTCAGAGATATTGATGGGCTAGAACCATTCACAGACGGTATTTTCTGGCCTCTGATAGGATTGATTCTATACTTGGAGTTATATAGTTCTGAAATTCATCAATATACATAAAGAAGTCACTTCTTTCTTCTTTTTCAAGATTTTGTCTTCTCATGGCCGCAATTTGTATCTTACTTACCAATATCAATCAAAGAAGTTCTGAGTTCAAATCTCACAGGATTCATTTACTCAAGTTTACCATAAGAACTTTTTTATTTTGCATGATATCATAGATGTCAAAACTACTTGTTGTTTGACCGATGATATTTCTCATCATGGTATTGGTTATGAATCAACCAAATTTTGCAGAGAAATATGGGATCATTTCTTGTTTTTCTTTTTCTCCCATACTCGCATATGTTTGCTCCCACCATGCTTTTACGATAGGATTTTTTATTTGTGTGACGCGAGATTTTTGAAATTCTTTATCTGTAAAGAGTCTTACTATATCTGTAATTGCTCAACCTCATTGGAATTCCATGAGAGCAAGGACTCAGTTTCTGAAGTAATCTTGAAGCCTTGGACCAAAGATCTCGTTTCAGAATAGCTTGATCATTATATTCAGTGCATCAGCCGCAACAAGGTCCATTTCTTCTGGAGAATTACATTCAAGAAGATTCAGTCCCATAGGTCTATCTGTATCAGAAGGATCAAAAAGGATCACATCATCAGCTCTTTCTCTTGGGATAAATGGGATGAGGTCTTTCACTAAATCTCCATGTGGATCAATGACAGCCATTCATTCTCCGTTTGCGAGATCTTGCCTTCCCATAACTTGCATGATACTTGATTTTCAGGTTCCGGTTTGTCAGATTACATAAAAATGCCTAAATCTATCTTCTGTTTTTATTTTGATTTCTTTTTTTATACCTCTATATATATTGTGTCAGAGAAGAAGTCATTCTTTTGGTATATCATTTGGAGCTTTTACGATTTTGAAGTTTTGCCACTTTATCTCTGGAGTTTTATTATATTTGATGTGAGGTAAGTGAAATAGAGAAGCCAACTCTTCTGTATTTAAAATCATTTTTTTCAAATAAAATGGTTTTTTAAAATATCTATAGATATAGTTTTTTATGAGAATCTTTTTCTTGTGATTCAGGGTAGAAGAAAATTTATTAAAGTCTGGATAAGAGAACTGTGAAAAAGCAGAGACTATATTAGTAAGCTCTGTATCAACCATATGACTATCATTTCATGTTGCAATAACTCTGATAATGACTTCAAAACCTGTCTTATCTCATTTTTCATCTACTGTCTTTGCTCTTTCTTGTGTGAGTGCTGATGTTTCACCTTCATTATTTGTTGGGGTTGAATCTTCGTCAGTAGAAGAGAATATCACTCCGAGTATCCATATTATAAGCTTAAAAGGATTCAAACTCATTCAGGCCTTCTTTCATTTCATCATGCTGCTTGATACCTTTGTACAATCTGATTGCCAATCATCATCTATTGGTTTGAGGACGATTTGTATAGCTGCTGACTCATCTTCTTCTAGCTTTGAAAATGCATTGGTTATATTATTTATCGGATCTGATTCAAGTTTTTGATACGTTTTAATAGGGTAGAAAAATGCTTTTGCAGCATTGAGGTAGGTTCCTTTGTGATACTTTCTATTTTTAAAGATATTCACTTCTGTTGTTTCTTCTATAATAGCATCTGAAAAGAATCAGTTGATTTGTTTTTCTACAAGGTGTTTATAGTTTTTTGGGATAACAACAAAGAAAAGTATTTCTCATTTGTGAGCGATGTATTCAAAACTGAGAATATCTTGTCAGAGTATTTTTTTTAATATTTTTCCTGAGTAGATACTTTTCAGAGATGAAAATAACTGTTCCATAATAGAGATCATTTCTTTGAAATCTTTTGCTGTATCTTGCTTCTCATCAAGATCACTTGTTTTTTTTGGAAGGGTAACTTTGAGAAAAGTGAGCTTTAGGGTCCTTTTAAAATCCTCTTTTTTTCTCAGAAGTTTTAAAGAAATAAATCATATAATATATATGATTATGAGAGATATAATTATTACTTGATAGTCCATTACTTTTTTTTATATCGAATACTTAGCTGAGTATATCATTATTTGATAATAAATGAAGTTTTATATTGAAAAACTTGATAAATGAGTTGAAAAGTACAAAAAAAAAGGTATAAAAATCATAGTGAAAATTTCTATTTAAAAAATAATATAAACATGTCTAAAATAATTCTTCTTGAATCAATTCGTTCAATGCAAAATGTGGGAGCTATTTTTAGGAACTCAGATGGTGCCTGATTTGAAAAGGTTATTTTAACGGGGCATACTCCATGTCCACCGAGAAATGATATTAGTAAAACTGCGCTTGGAGCACAGAATTTTATAGATTGGGAGTATTATGCGGATGTAAAAGAAGTAATAAAAAAATTAAAAAATGATGGATATAAAATCTACTCTGTTGAGCTAGATGAGAGGAGTGTAGATTATACAGAACTTTTTCATGAATCAGAAGAAAAGGTTGTTTTAATTATGTGAAACGAAATCAATGGAGTCAGTAAAGAATTGTTAGACTTATCTGATAAAATAATTATTATACCAATGAGATGAAAAAAGGAGTCACTAAACGTATCAGTGGCTGCTTGAATCGTAATGTATGCTGTCAGTTAATACCTAAATAAAATTGGTTTTTCCATTTTTAGAAAACGGTTTTAAGTGTTAGATTACTAATTTCATGTTTTATTACCGCTCTAAAAGTGGAAAAACCAATTTTATTTAGGTATTAATTTTTCCGAAGATGTTAAAAAAACTTATTCTATTACTTCTCTGTTTCCTACTGTCTTTTTGAGCGAGTTTTGCTTGAGAGGTGAAAGTAGAAAATATTTTTTCGGATATAGGTACAAATTATAAATATCTAGAAGATCTACAGACCTTGTATGATAAGTGAATCATTACTCCAGATTCAAGTGGGAAATTTAACCCATATCAATTATTAACTCGTGAAGAATTTGTATGAATCTTAACGGAAGTAAGTTGTAAAAAATGTATTAAACCATATACCGTTCAGGAATTGGTGGATACATATTCTGGGAAAGATGTTTATTTTGATATTAATGAACAAAACAAGTATTTTTATTGTATTGCAGATGCAAATGATAATTGATATGTAAGTTGATACCATCCATGAACTACTTGTGATAATGGAACAAATAAAGAATGAGAGAGGCCATTCTGTCCACAAAATAATATCACTTTAGAAGAGTCCATAGCAGTTGTCCTGAGATCATCGAATATATTATCAAACAGTGAGGCAGAAGCTATCAGAATTGAGATAGCAAATGGATTAATAACTGAAAGTATTGCAGATGATGTATTTCCAATAAATGGAGATGGAAGTGTGAATTCATTTTACCCAGATCTCAGAAAAGCATTAGAGTATGAAGTCGTGAGTTATGATACATCATGAAATGAAAAGATTTTTAAATTATTAGAAAAAACAAACGGTAAAATTAGACCAAAAAAGCATATCACAAAAGAAGAGTTTTTACATATAGCATTTGTAGCTCTTCAAGCAAATAGTTGTATTGATATACAAAGAAACACATTGGCCCTTGAGATGAACATTTATGATCAAACTTGTTCTCAGTGAGACACCAGTTGTGAACTATCATCTCTGAGTAATACAAATAACACTTATGATTTCACATCTGAGATTTGATGAGTATGTGATGCAGGGATCAGCAGCCAATGATACATTTGGAGGTTTTATAATGAAACTACTGGAGAAGAGATAAAAAAATATTGAGAGTACCTTGATAATTATAGATTTCTGAGTTCTTGAACTTGGAAAGTGTTTTTAAGGGTAGTTGATAACTGTGGGAATACTTGAGAAGTTTATAATATGTTGAGTATTGGACTCGATAATCAAGATAATAATACATGAGCTGAGAATAACACATGATCAGGTAGTGATATATGATCAGATAATAATTCGTTAAATGTAACGATAGATGTGAATCCTATATTCTGACCTGGTCCATTAAATATAGATTTAGAATGATTGGTGTCATGATGAGAATGACCATATTCATATGAATGGAATTATTGAGATGGAGGTGGCTGATTTGGAGAAAATGTAAATTATATTTTCATAAATGAATGATCATATACCGTTATATTACAAGTAACTGATAAGGATTGAAAAATTTGATATGCCAGTGTTTGAATTCTTGTAAAAGATTTAGGAGATATAAATACCGATAGTGATGGTGATGGAGTCAGTGATATTTTAGATAGTTGTCCACTTATCAACTGAGCACAAGAAAATAATGGTTGTCCAATCTTGGATACCATTTGTCAAAGTGATTCAAACTGTTCTTCTGGTTACTATTGTAAAGAGAGTAATAATAGCAAAAATATATGCGTTCCTAAAGAGGTTTCAAATAGTTGTGTTTATGATTGATGAACAACGTTTTTCTGAAATGCTGTTTGTAATAGCTGTCCTTGTGGAAATTTCTTAGACTTCAATGCTTCATTGAGAAATTGTGATGTCATATTTCCAGCGATCACATCAAAGGATGGAACAGAAATCTACAGTAAATGAAAGAACTATTTAATAAAATAAAAAAGATTCCTAATGGAATCTTTTTTATTTTCTAAAACTTTCTAATATTTCATGAGCAATTTGTTTTCAACCGAGTCAAAATGCAAGTCCTCAAGCGATAGTCAGCATTGATATGAATCATACAAGAATAGTATTTATGATAAATGTATCAACTATTTTTGTATAGTTTAACACAAGCATAAGCGTAAAAAATAGGATTATTATTTTTGCACCACTGGCAATGATTCTACTTGTTTTTTGTTTGGTTAGGCTGAGAGTGTGATAGACAACATCATACACAAAGTTTGCAAATCTAATACCAAAGAATCAGATGATAACTCAGATGAAAAGGCTCGGGAGGTATGCGAGTAAGTCTCATAGAAATACTTCTACTTCTTTGATTCAGATTACAATGATGGCAAACCTGAAGAATGCTAGGAATATATAGTATGAAATAGATCTTGCCGCGATTTCGTCTATTTTTACCTTTTGGCTGAGTTTTTTAGGAGCTGTTTTTTCTGACTCTTTTTTATCTTTATCATGCTCTTCATCAAACTTGAGGGTGATTCTATCAATAATATCTAGTATATTAAATTTTTTGAAGAGATATTTTACAAATTTATGGATCGCAATTGATATAAGGACTCAAAAGGCAAGTATGATCAGGGCTCATATAAATTTTGGGAGATAGAGCTCTATATTTCAGAGTATTACGGTGTAGAGGTTGTTTATTATTTTGTCTATATCAAAGTTAAACATAAGTATTTTCTTGAAAATATTAAGGTATATATACAGGATACCACAAAATCAAAAAAAGCAAAAATAAATTTGACTAAAAATCAATATTTCATATACTCACATCTGCAAATATTTGAGTGATTGCGTGTCGTTTTTACCAAAATATCTGTCTGAGCGAGGGTAACATAAAAGAGTGAGTGTACTAAGGCTTCAACCCTTGGGTGTGCGAGTTCAAACCTCGTCCCTCGCTCCAATAAAAAATTTAAATCAAAAAAGCCTCTATTTAATTAAAAATAGAGGCTTTTTTGATTGTCAAAATTGAGTTCGATAATTCTGTTGAAATCTGAAATTATGAACTCATGCAATACACATGACTAAAAGATAAAAATGGGAAAGAAATATATGAAGGGATGATTAATTTTAGACATAAAAAAATCTCCGTAAGTTATACGGAGAGTACTCTTATTAATATGAGCATTAATGCTGATAGACACATCGTAATGAGTGAATATTTAGCATATTTAAGGGCACTTTGATTATCAGAGTATTGGTATACTCCTCCAATAAAAGTTACATGCATCCAGCTACAGCCATAGAAAAATATCGCAGACAGAGCAGGTATTATAATACATAATAGAAATAGCGTAAGCCATACAAAATCAGGCATTTTTTTCTCCTTTTTAAAAGTAGATTGCAGACAGAAAATACTCAAAATTAATAATTAGTCAAATATAAAATATGTTTTATGAGCTTTACAAGAAAACTTTTGGTAAAGACTTTGTAGGATTTATAGAAGTATTTACTTAAAAAAAGAACTGATGAAATGTAAAAAATGTAATTTCCAATTTAAATAAGAATGAAATAATTAAAACAGCTTATGAATTTACATGAATAGTTTTTGATGGTTCAGTAGAGCCTTGAAATAAGTGGGAAAATGTATATACCCCATTTGCAATCTTGAACTCACTTTAATCATTACTTTTCCTATTAGTATGATTTTTTTGATTTTCTCATAATTGTTTATATATTACACTAATAAAGTTATATTAATTTAAAATGTAGTAGATGAATAAAATATCTTGGGATGAATTTCAGAATGTTGAATTAAGAGTATGAACCATTATTGAAGTAAATGATTTTCCAGAAGCAAGAAAGGCTGCTTATAAATTAAAAATAGATTTTTGAGTAGATATTTGAATTAAAAAATCTAGTGCTCAAATTACTGATTTATACACAAAAGAAAACTTATTAAATAAACAGATAATTGGGGTAATAAATTTCCCTATAAAACAAATTGGTACATTTATGTCTGAGTGCTTAGTAACATGATTTGTTAAAGGCGATTGAAATGTAGTATTAGCCGTACCTGATAGTGAAGTTATTAATTGAAGTAAATTAGCTTAATTTAAATAAGATCTTTTCCAATAAAACAATTAAATAAAAAAGTCTCTATTTTTAATTAAATAGAGGCTTTTTTGGTGGTTCAATAGAGTACTAAAATTAGTTAAAAATTGGTATATGCTATTACTTATTTTGAACTTTTATTAATTAGGGATCTCACTTACCTTAAGGGAATAAGGGGGTAATAGAGTATTATATATATGTTCCCAGATAAACTAGAAATAGATAAAAATTATATAAAAAAAAGAGGAGAATACATATTGTATTCTCCTTGTTTATAGTTATGTTCATGAATATTTTCTTTCTTCAGGAACAAAGTTTTCAACTGTATCAATTGTCTTATTTAAGAGATATGACAATGGTACAGTCAGTAAAAAACCAATCTTCATTTGAGCCGCTATTTCTAATGGGATTAACTCATTTGTTTGTGCTACTGAGACAAAAATTATTGCTACAGTACCGTTGCAGGCCCCGGCAATAGCCATGCTTAAAAGAGACATTTTATTAAGTTTATTTTTACCGTAATCAGAGTTAGGATCTACATATCTTTGACAAATCAGGCCTCCAAAGTAAATACCAATTAGTTTTCCTCCAAAACCACCAACAAGAGCTATGGTTGTAAATACTCCCCATGATAGAGGATCGAGTACATTAATACTCCCTGCTACAAGAGCAAATGGGAGTAATAGCCATAATGCAAGTGATTCTGTTTTTTCAATTACTAGCTGTTTAACATTATCAGGTGCAAAGATCATCGGAAGACACCCACCTAGAATTGGCTCAATACCATTAAAGCCTAGAAGGGATGTATTAAAGATGCAAAGAGTGACCCAGAAAGTCGGTGATTGAATAGTAACATCATATGTTTTTCGACCTATTATTTTATATGTTTTTTGATCTTTCTCTTCCTCTTCCTTGAGTTCTGTTACAATGACAGGACTAAATTTACCAAAAAAATAGGCAACCATCAGGACAAGCAAACCAGGAATAGAGAGGGTTTGTATCTGTTCTACTCCTTGAGAAAATAATCCAATCATGGAAATAATCCCTAGAAGATCATCACCAACAGCTAACATCGTTAGTGCACTTATCATTACAGTAGTTGATATATTTTTTGCCATTTTTGCTGAGCCTATTGCCATTGGTACATCAGTTGCCATACTTCCAGCAGATGCATATAATGCTACAGCTAATCCTATACCTCCTATAAAGTAAGCAAGAGAAGTTGTTAATATGAGAGGAACAATTACACCTCCTAATATAGTACCAATAATCAGAGGTCCAGCTTTTAAAATATCATTAACTTCAATTTCAGCACCTAGTCGTAAGAAAAATACCCATAAGCCAGTAAGCATCATCCAAAAATGCACAGTTGGATGATGTATTACATGAGTGTATGTTTCTCCATACTCTCCAAAGAAACCATTTTCACTCAAGCCGTAAACGATGAGTGAAAAGATCAAAAAATAGATAATAACGGGTATCTTAGAGTCCAATAATACAATCCCTTTTTTTTTGTCATTTGTATGTAACATAATTTTCCCTCATGTTTTTGTTTGTGTTTTGATTTTTAGCGAGTGCATTTATATATTAATAATGATTAAAGTCAATTTTTTTCCTTACATTCTAGTTCAAAGCGAATAATTAATTGAAAAACCAATAAGGATATTCATAATGGGAGTTGCTTAAATCTTAAATCATTACAAATGTCTCATAAACAGTTTACAGAAGAAAATATATATGTATATAATCGAAAAAAATGATCTTTTTTGACTGTTACCCTATTATATGATAAACTAAATATGAATTATATATATAACAGTTGCTATTATGTGAAAGAATATTCCTGAAACAAAAGACTACTCATCCGATGAAATAAAAGAACAATCAAACTTTGGGGAGTCAATAAAAAAAGCACTAGAAAATAGTGTATTAACACAAGTAGAAGCAAAATGACTATTAGATTCATATGAAGAGCAAAAATACGGAATAATACATTATAACAAGGAACAGTTATCTTCACTTCAAAGAGCATTATGAGTAAGTTGAAATAATGAATTATTTAAAAATGAAGAATTAAAAGCTTTGAAATTAAAGGCAGAAGAACCTTTAATAATAGAACCCATAAAAACAGAGACAACTATGAGGCTATCTTCAACAGATGAGCTTATTGCTCAGGCAGAATCTATGAATATTTTCCAAGAGATAGATCTTGATTGGACTCAAATGGACAATCCAGAGTATAAAAATGAACGTTCTGAGGAAGTAATAAAATTATTCAGTAGCAAAATGAAAGAACTTGAATCAGAATTTATGCCACATGTAATGGAAATATTTTCATCTTACTTTTGACCTGAAAAAGATCATAAATGAATGAACGATGCAGTAAATACATTTCTCAATACGTTTAAACAATATGATATTAATGGTGATAATGAAACATCTACAGGAGAACTTTTACATGGAATTTGATTGATTGATGAAGACGATATTACCACATATCAAAAACTAGAAAAATCATTAATTGAGAATTTTAAAAGTACTGATATTCAGAATAAACTTATGGCAATCTTAGGTGGTTCGAAAAAAAGTATTAATATATTCAAATCATTTGAGAAAGAACTACCTGATACAGCTGTTCAATTTAAAAAAATAGTAAAATTTCTTATTAATGCTGTTGCAAAATATAATAATATATAAATATCATTTGAATATATAGAAGTAAATTAGAGTTCGATGAAAGAAGTCTTGAAAAAAATGATATGAGAACTCAAAGCAAAAGAGCCTCTATTTTTAGTTAAATAGAGGCTCTTTTGATGATTCGATAAAATTCGAAAAATAGAAAATAATATAAAAAACTTGACCATAGACCATGGTCCATAGTTACAATTGCATTGTTACTTTATATTATTAATATATACTTATATGAAAATCGCATTACAAAGAATAACAATAAATTCACCAGTAGATAAAGTTTGGAAAGTACTCAGTGATGATTTTGTTGCCGTTAGTATATGGATGGCTGCTATTAAAATATCCGAAGAAATTACAAAAGGTACAAAAGTATCAGGCGCTCCAGTAATAGGGAGAAAATCCATTATTTGAGCGGTAGAGGAGGGGAGATCTTTTCTAGAAGAGACTATTACGGCATATGATGAAAAAAATAAATCTCTTACCGTGAAATCTGTACTGAAAAATAACTCAAATTTTTCACCTATGATATCATATACCAGTATAATTACGGTAAAGAAAATAGATGAAAATACTTCAGAAGTTATATGGGATGGATCAGCTGAATTACAACTATTAGGTTATCCTATGTATTTTCTTGTGAAAAAATGATTAGCTGCGTGATTTTATAGAGGGATAGAAGAGCTACAACATTTTATGGATACTGGAAAGCCTCATCCACGTAAAATAGCATTTTTAAAAAAATGGGGAATGTCAGTAAAATAAAAGTAAAATATTATAGGCCTAAAGTTCTCTTTTTGATAATAAGGATAAAATAGTATAATATTTGAATAAGAATTTATTGATATAAAACTTTAATAAAAATATGAAAATAGGTGAAATATCAAATATAACAGGAGTGACACGTGATGCTATTCGACTGTATGAAAAGATGTGACTTATAAAAAGTCAAAAAAGTAATCAGTTTAGCAATAATTATAGAGAATACGATGAAAGATGTTTAGAACGAGTGAAGGCTATAGTAAATATGAAAGATATAGGAATTAAGCTTAAAGAGGCAAAAATTATATTTGATGCTATGTCAGGAGGAACTTTTGATGCTAAATTCAGGGCAAATTTTGTAGAGAGTAAGCTTGAAGAAATTGAGGAAAAAATAGAAAATCTTCAGAAGTTTAAAACCACTATTTTAGACATGTGAAAAATAGACTGTGCCGGTGAAAACGCAGAAATAATAGAAAAAATGAAATAATAGAATTAATTTTAGAAGAAAATATTGATAATCTTCAGAGAGATAGATAGAAAATTATTTTTTTCATGAGGGCTGCTATTTGTTTGCATTAATTTGAATCGCTTGTTTGATATAATACTCAAGAGCTTGAGTATTCATTTGCTTTAGAGCTAATACCCTCATGGCTTTTCCTCATCATGTAAGGAGGCCAAGCTCATCACTCATTTTTGCTCCTTTTAAAAAACCAAAATCAATTCCATATGGCATTGTTCTCATATGACAGATACCACCATTATTATTTGAGTAGGTGGTAATTCTGTCTTTTTTTGTTTCTGTTATGTTTTCAAAGGAAAGAAGAAAATCCCTTGCCTCTAGGAATAGGTTTTTATGTTCTGATAGTAGATCTGTATCAAATTGCATAGTTATTTTCATAAACTAAATAAAATATATGCTCATTATAGTAATATATAAGACTTAGAAAATCAATTATAAAATAACTTTAATATATTTGATATATTCATTATTAGTATTAGTATGGAAAAAGATATAGAAGTTAAAAAACATAGATCATTTTTGAAAAATTAAACAAAAAGTATTATGATTATATATAAATTTAATACGGAGCGAGAGTATGCTATGTATTATGTAAATAAACTGAATGATAGCAGAGTATTGAAGATTTTAAAATCAGGAGAGGTACATAGTAAAGAGGATGCACTTTGTTTAAGTGAGTTTTTTTGGAACATGGTGGGTGCTTCAATTCAGGATAAAAAAGCTGGGCTTCAGTTTCCTTGGGAAGGAAGTGCAGAATTTTGGGAAGAAAAATTGATGAATTCATTTTCGTTTTACTTGGAGAGGGAAGGTTATGAGAAGGAGTGGGATGAAGTGGTTAATAGAGTGTAGATGATTAAAAAATAAAAAAACCGAGTTTAGCTCGGCTTTTAATAAATATTCTTTGTTTTATAACCATTTAAATGAGTTTTCGCATTAAAGTTATATTTGTTTTTGTATCTTCAATACGGGCTTCAATTTCTTTTATTTGTTCTTCTGCTTTATCTCGCTTATCTGGAGTTAAATTCGTTACTCCTTTTTTGCTTTTAGAAAGTAATTTTTCATAGAAACAGAGTTCGGTTTCTATTTCTTTTATATTAGCTTCTATAGGTGTTAATACCTGATTTTCCATTATTTTTCCATTGTTTAGCTTAGAATAAGAAGGACTATAATACAGTACTAATTTTTCTTTCAAGTATTATCTGAGTACTTTTAGGAAAAAGAGGGTCTTTTCTTAATTTTTTAGCAAAAGCTTTTGCTTGTTTTAATGCCTCTTCTTCTATATCTTTTAAGATAGCATTTTTTTCAGGGACCCTAACACTCTTTGATGTTAGTTTGTTAGTATATTTTGAATCAAAGGAAAGCACTTTTTCTCTATTTTTGAGTGCACCTAGTTCAAAATCTTCTTGTTTTTCTGGATAGGAAAAGACTATTATATATTCTGGTATTTGATATTTCATTATCAGCTTTCCTTTTTTGTTTTATAAGTATATTTGTTACCTATGACTTGATTATAAAATTATTTTTATATAAGTCAATCAATTATATGTTAGCTCTGATTTTATTATCATAATTCAATATTGCACCCGATAAATCTTGAGCAAAAAAAGCCCCTCACGTGATAACGTGAGGGGTGAGATAAAGACTTTCTATATACCATGGAATCTTATCTAGGGGGAACTAGGTTTGTCCCACTTGTATATTACCATAGAAAGTCAGCAGTATTATTCTTTTGTACTAAACTTTATTGCGATCAACTCATTCATACTCCATACCTAAATATATTAATAGGAGATGATTCATATTTCTTTTAGCGATAGAGTTTCAATCTTGATTTTATTTTTGTATCGGGAAAGCTTTATACTTATTTTTATGTAAAAGTAAAATTTTTTGTAGACTAGCTAAATATATTGATAGTAGATGCAGGAGAGTCTTAAAATAATATATGGAAACTGATTATAATTTAGAAGTAAGGACATCAGTCATTAAACTTAAAAGGCTAACCGATACGGTTAGCCTTTTTGTTTTGTAATTTTCAGATAGAGATAAGTCCATAAATGTTATACTAATGGAATGCTATCGGTTATTGTAACGTTATAAGAGTCTAGATTATTTAATGTTTCACCTATTCTTTTGAATTCATTACTAGATGAAAACATATTTTTTGTTAAATAACAGAACACATTTTGAGAATCTGTATCCTAACAAACTTGGGAAAACCCAACAATAGTATTTAATATTATTGTTACTATAAGGTTAGAATTCTAAATTTTATAGGAAAAATTCTTCACTACCAAACCAAAATATCCGGCAATAGCCGGGTATTTTTTTGTCATTTAAAATCATAGACCTATAATAATAAGCCATAAAATAAAATGAATTGACAAAACTTGAAATTCCTTATTATTATATAATAAATACATTTTTTATTAACCAAATAGCTATGAATATTTGAACAACAGGGAGTAATGAAATGGAGGTAGCTCATATCTGTCTTTTTGAAGAAAAAACAGGAAAAACCTTACTTCAATTTAATGAAAAATTTCAGATGCACTCTTTTGTTTGATGAAAATGTGATTGAAAAAATTGCATTGATACAATTCTACATGAAATGTGAGATGAAATTTGATATTCATTTTTACCCCAAAGCTTTGTTAAAGTAATACAAAATACAAAAATAGTTTGATGAAAAATATGTAACGGTACTATTTATACAGGATATCTACCAGAAGGATTTGAACCGTTAGATATTAAATGAGAAGGAAAGAGTGAATTCTATGATTTAGCTGATGCTCCACTAGATAATTTTATAACTTGAGATGGAAGAGCAGAAACAGAGAAAAATATCCTTTTTTGTCACTGGGTGTTAAGACTTCAACATTTATTGAAATATAGATTATAAAAAGCTGTTCACATAAGTGAACAGCTTTTTTATACACAAATAGTGCCAGCTGTTAAGTTGATACCTCTGTTAAGGAATTATCTATTTTTTTTCTGCTTGAAATGAACATTTCCATAGCACAGCCTAATACTGTCGAAGCACTAACGATTAGAATGCACATATTAAAAGCTTGTTCTGAGTATTCATTGTGTGATACTAATAGTGTAACTAGCAGAGCTGTAATAGCTATGAAAGTAAAAAGGTTTCGAGCATATTTTAATAAGCGTATTGCCATGTCAATCTCCATTTGAGAAAAAAAAGTATTATCCTTACTAATCAATAATTCGTTTACCATTTCTTTTGAAAAATAAACTTACTATTGTTAGTGACGTAATTATATCGTTTCTTTAATTAAATGTCAAGGGAGAGGATTTGAAAAAAATAACCATTGACATTTAATTTATATTTAATATTATATAGTTACATAACAAAAGTAGAAAGGAGTTCTACATTATGGCAGTATTGGATGCGGAAAAAAAATTAGAAATAAACCAGGCTCTTATAAAAGTATTTGAAGAGACCGGGTACTTGCAAAAATGCTTATCGTCAGATGGCTTTTGCTGGAAGAATTCTAAATTAAATATTCATGAACCTGTTATGCAACAAAAACTTGTAGTTGTATTAAATAAGACTTGTTTTGATGGGCACCATGAATTGTGTTCATATATCGTACATGAGTTTATTAGTACTATCGAAGAATGTTGTAAATTAAAAAAAGGAGAGAAAAATGATTGAAAGTTTATCTGAAAATAACCCTAAATTGTTTGCTAGAGAAGGTGTTGACTCTAATCATTCTATGTGTGGAGAAGCTATCGTAGAATCATTAATGTCTGAGATCGATACTAAAGGCCTTAAAGTTATGAAGCTGTTGGATATGGACAAGCTTCTTAATACAGAACTTCATCAATTAAGAGCTTTAATAGACTCACCTTTTAAATATTGTATTATAGAGGGGAAACAAAGCACACAATTTGATAAAAAGTATTCTGTATATAACTTATCTTCTATGGAAATAGTTGAGGGTCCTGAATATCAAGGCTATATAGGCGACTATATTATTGCTTTTGACATACTTGCATGGAACAACTAAGCTATTTCAAGTAAAATTTACATGCCCCGTCTTTACGAGGGGCTTTTTTTATGCCCTTTTTCTTGATTTTTTATCACAATTTTATATAATTTCGCGAGAAAAGTGGAATCAGTATGAGATAGGGAGCTTTTTGCTTTCAATTTCTGCAATTTTTCATATAATGCAGTTGAATATATCTTTAAATATGAGTAATTATGGCAAATAGTCACGGACTAAAATCAAACATTGTGAAGAAACAAGCGAAGGCGAGAAAATTAGCAAAGTGAAAAGTAAGAAAAGATCACGCTGCTTATATAGGAAATGAGAATCCACAAGTAAGGAAGAATCAATCTTATAAAGATAGAAATCATTACCTGGAAAATAAACAAAAATTCCCAAAGAAAAAACTGAAAACAAAGAATGTTGAGAGTTTGAAAGAACAAGGAATTTTAGATGAAAGAGGATTTTTTACAAAAGGGAAAAAGAAAAATTTTGAAACAAAGACAATGGTAGATTCAAAAGGCCTTGATTTTTATGGAATGCCAAGATAATTGAAAAAACAATAACCCTAACTTGCACTAAAGGATGACACAGGGCAGGTTTAGGGTTATTTTATATAATAAAACCAATATTTTATGCAAAGATTTTATTTTCCTGATCTAGAAAAAGAAACTGATAGTGTTACTATAAAAAATAAAGATTTCATAAATCAACTTACAAAAGTACTCAGAGTAAGTGAATGATTTGAAATTATTTTTTTTAATGGAGAAGATCCGGTTGATAATATTTTTGAAGTTGCAAGTATTGATAAAAGAGAAATATATTTAGAAAAAAAATCCGAAATAGAAAATGATTCAGAAATAGAGTTTGATCTTAATATTTTTGGGGCACTGCCAAATAAGATAGAAAAAATAGAGCAAATAGTTGCCAAATGAACTGAGGTATGAATTACTGGATTTTATTTTTTTAGAAGTGAAAGAAGTCAAAAATTGAATCTTTCAGAAAATAAAATAGCAAGAATACAAAAAATTATCACTGAAGCAGCAGAGCAGTCGTGAAGATCAAGAATCCCCGAACTTATTATAGAAGATAATATCTCTTTGAGTGATTTCGCTGAAAACGAAAATATATTTTTTCATACTGAAGCAAATGATTCACAGTCATTAAAAGAAATAAAACTTGATTATACAAAGTGATTAAATCTCTTTGTATGACCAGAATGAGGTTGGTCAGATGATGAGATCTCACATTTTAAAAATATAGGTTTCAAGAAAGTTCACCTTTGAAATAGAATACTCAGAACAGAAACAACATGAGTAGTTGCATGATTCTATTTTATACAAAAATAAGAGCCTTTAGGCTCTTATTTTTTTGTCTCTCAAACTTTTAAATGTATATTTTTTTCTACATTATATGTTTTATTAAAACTTCTTGTTCTTAGAAATCATAGGCTGATCAGATGATAGATATCGTAAATAAAAGGCATTTTATAAGCGAGTCTATTCTTTAAATATCAGAGTCAATATGATATTGGGATGAGGAATAATATACTGGAATGGTATGGAATAAATTGAAATTTAGAAGCAAGAAGAGTAAGTGTAAATAGGAGAGTAATTATAAAACCATTCTTAATATGAAAAGAATATTTAGACTTTTTTATAAAGAGAAAAATTATATTTATAAAAGGAATATATATAAGAGTCTTTGGTAATTTTGTATCTTTTAAGGCTGCTAATGATTTTTCATTTTTTACTTCTTCTTGTTTTTGTGTTTCAGTAACTTCTTTTATAAATATTGATATTGAATTGAGAGAAGAAGAAGTAAAATAACTTCTTAAGTATCTTTTTAATGCAATAAAAAGTGAATGTTTCTCTTCAGGGGAGTAAAGTTTTGTTATATTTATACTAAAGAGTTCTCATGTAGAGAAGAGGTTTATTCAAATAAATACAACAAAGATTATATATAATAATCAGAGGAAGTTTCAAAGGTTTGCATATCAAAAGATATAGAGAAGCATTATAATGGAAGTAATAATGAGGTTGAGTTTAGTAGAGTTTTGTATTGTTGAACTATTTTTGTATTTTGCAAAATTTAAGAACCCAATAAATGGGACATATGATAGTATAATTGTTAGTTTTCATTTTTCATCAAATGTAATATCTCAATTTAAACTTACTATTTTTTCTTTTTTTGTAATATTTACAATTTCTCAAATATGAAAGGGAAGTCAATTCTTTGCTTTATATGCTCAAAATATAAGTACCCCAAGAAGGAATAAAAAGAGAGAGGCAGCTATTATAGTGTTGAGAGCTATCCCTTGAAAAACAAAGCTAGAGAAAAGTCAATTACTAACAAAGGTAATATAGGTAAAGAGGAATCATAAGTGAATGATAAAAGCTGCTTTTGCATGATTTTTTATAAAAGAACCTTCCAGGTATTTGTTATTTTTAGAAAATACAAATAAAATTGATACAAAAATCATCGGATATGCACTGATTGCATTTCATATAATTTTAGAATTTGTTTCTTTTTTAGACATTTTTAGACTTTTTACTTTATATTTTCGTTTTCTTCCTTATTATATCAGAGATTTAGTTTATAAACAAATAATTGAGATGAAATTTTGAAATGTAGAGTTCCATAAATCAGTATCACTTTGAAGTAAGTCAGTATTTTTTGATGAAAAATCAGAAATTGTCTTCATATGAAGATCAAATGTTTGAAAATCAAGCATTATGAATGCTATTTTTTGAAAAAAAGATCTTGTAAAAACAAGTGCAAGACCAGGGAAAACACAACTTGCAAATTTATTTCTTGTTTCTAAGAAGTATTATTTTACGGATTTACCATGATACGGTTTTGCAAGGTTATGAAAAGAATTTAAAGAAGCATTAGAAGGCTTGATTAGTTGGTATATTGAAGAAAAAAAGGATAATATTAAAAAAGTTATTATTCTTATTGATAGTAGATTATGAGCTCAGGAAATTGATATTGATATGTATAAATATATCTTAGATCTTGAACTTCCGGTAACAATAGTACTATCAAAGATTGATAAAATTAGCAAAAGTGAACTAGCAAAAACAATTGCACATACAAAAGAAGCTTTTTTCTGACAAGAGATTCTTGCTGTTTCTTCATTAAAGAAGCTATGAATGAGAGAATTAGAAAAAAGTATTACTCAATGTCTTATCGGTTAGTCTTATAATTTATAACTCGAAAAAATGTTTAAAAAAGAAACAGGCTCAATATGAAATATTTCACTGGTTTTGATAATATTTGTGGTATTCTTTTATGTACTTTATGTTGGTGCATCTTTAATCATACCATTTATCATAGCTCTTTTATTCTCATTTGCGATTATAGCACTTTCAAATTTTTATAAAAAAATGAGGTTGGGGTGATTTATAGCGTTTACTTTATCTCTTTGAACATATGTGTTCATTTTTTGGATATTATGAAAAATGTTGAATTCAAATCTTGGAGATTTAATTGAATTATTACCAAAATATCAAACAAAGGTTCTCTCTATTGTATGATCAGTATTTGAGCAATTGAATATAAATGAGCCAACCAGTATTAATCAGGTACTTCAAAAAATAGATTTACAATATATACTTTGATTAATTATCACATGAGTTACTTTTATTTTTAGTAAAACATGAATTATACTTTTTTATGTATTGTTTATATTACTTGAATATAGATATTTTAGTAAAAAATTACAACTGATGATTCTGGATGAATCAAGAAAAAAACAGATTTTTGAGATTTTAGAAAAAATAAAATGAGATATTAAGTCATATTTCGTGATTAAAACTGTAGTAAGTTTTATTACGGCAACAGTGAGTTATATGATCATGAGAGTATTTGATCTTGATCTAGCTATATTTTGGGCATTTCTTATTTTTGTTCTTAATTTCATACCAAGTGTCTGATCTGTTATCGCAGTTACTTTTCCAATACTGCTTACTCTCATGCAATTTGAAAGTTATTATCCGTTTGCGTTTATATCTGTAGGACTTATTGGAATACAAGTCCTTATGGGAAATATTATAGAGCCAAGATTTCTTTGAAATAAATTAAACCTCAGCCCTTTGGTTATCATTCTCTGATTAGCATTTTGGTGATCTCTTTGGTGAGTAGTGTGAATGCTTTTATCAGTCCCTATTATGGTTATTATAAATATCATACTGGCAAAAATACCAGCTACTCGTAGTATAGCTATATTACTCTCAGAAAAATGAGAGCTACAAATCGAAGCCCAAGAAGAAGTGAAAAAGAAGAGGAGAGTATTAATTGATGCTGTGAAAAAGAAATTGAGAAAGAAAAAATAATAATATTACTTTATAGTTCATTATGAAAAAAATACTTACATGAATTAAGCCAACGGGTTTAGGGATGCATATATGAAATTATCTTTGAGCATTTAAACCTTTCTTAGAATTAGCTGAAGGAAAAGAGGCATATATGTTTATTCCAGACCTTCATTCATTGACATCAGTCCATGATGGAGAAATATTGAGAAAAAATAAAGAGAGACTTCTCAAAGAATTCTTCGCTTTATTGCCAAATGATTCAAACATAACAGTTTTTGAGCAATCAAAAATAAAAAGAGTAAATGATATCACATGGATTCTTTCGAGTGTAACACCATACAGTCTTATGCTGAGAGCTCATAGCTTCAAAGATAGCAATAATAAAAATAGTGAGGTGAATATGGCAACATTTAACTACCCTATCTTGATGACTTCGGATATCATAAGTTATGATGTTGATTTAGTGCCTGTATGAAAAGATCAAGTGCAACATATGGAATTTGTCAGGGATATTGCAGGAAATTTTAATAAAACATATAAACAAGATTTCTTTAAACTACCAGAATATAGCATAGATAAAAAATTGATGACTATTCCTGGAACAGATGGAAGAAAAATGAGTAAGTCATATGATAACTTTATTTGAATTTTTGATTCAGAAAAAGTTATGAAGAAAAAGGTTATGTCTATAGTCACTGATGATACTCCACTTGAGGATCCAAAGGATCCAGAAACTTGTAATGTCTTTGCTTTGATTAAATTTTTTGCAAGTATTGAGAGACAAGATGATATAGCAGTAAAATACAAAGCAGGGAACTATGGATATGGTCATGCAAAACTTGAGCTTCTTGAAATTATTCTTGAATACTTCAAAGAAGCAAGAGAGAAGTTTGCAAGCTTTGCAAATGATATGACTTATATTAATGAAAAATTAAAAGAAGGGAACCAGAGATGAAATGAGATGGCTGATAAGAAATATGAGGAGTTAATAAAAATAGTAGGATTAAATTAATATATTAAAATATAATAAAAAAAATATGTCAGAAAGTATAAACATCGAAATTAGTAAAGATTATTTAGAACATTTAGAACTATTAAAACAAGTAATCCCTGATGCTTCTGGAGAAGATATTAAGGATAATTGAAAGATGATTGAAACTCTGATAGATAGTTTCATGGCTTTCATACAAGAACAAGCATGAGCACATGAACATTCTGAAGATGGGAACTGTTGTGAACATGATCATTAAAAGTACATTTGTACTTTTTTTTGTATTTTAAACTCTCCTGTGTATACTAAAAACACCTGTATTTTATCAGCTAAAAAATGATGAAATAGTTGAGTAGATAAGTACCCTTATACATTCGAGTATTTCATTATTTAGTTATAAAAACAGAGTTTTATTATATTATATTTACATATTTATGAACGGAATTTCAGATAAAAATGCAGCTTCTATGGTGAGTCTTAAAAAGACTTATGAAATTGCAGGGGAAAAGATTACCTTAGAAACAGGAAAATTAGGACTTCTTATTAATGGTGCAGTAACTATTTCTGATACAAATGATAATATATTATTTGTAACAACTGGTTTCAAAACAAAAGGACTCAATGCACAAGCAAGTTTTTTCCCACTGGTAGTTGATTATCAAGAAAAATTTTATGCAACTGGGAAAATTGGAGGAAATAGATTCCAAAGAAGAGAAGGTCGTCCAAGTGATGCTGCTACTCTTACTGCAAGACTTATAGATAGACCCATTAGACCAATGTTCCCAAAAGGGATTATTAATGATACACAAGTTATTTGTACTGTCTTATCATCAAACTGAGAAAAAGAACTTGGTTTTTGGGGGATAGTTTGAGCAAGTCTTGGTTTACAAATGGCAGGAGCTCCTTTTGGGGGGCCAGTTTCATCTTGTAATATAGCTGTAATGGATGATGGATCATATATCTTTAATCCAACAACGATTCAAGAATCTGAAGCCAAATTAAATCTGTTAACGGCATGAACAAAAGATGCTATTACTATGATTGAAGCAGGAGCAAAAGAAGTGAGTGATGAACTTATGTTAGAAGCTATAGAATATTCTCATAATATTCTCAAAGAAATTTGTGATGTACAAAAAGATTTTGTAGCTGAGTATGAAAAACAATTTGGGAAAATAGACCAAAAAGAAGCAAGTTTCAATCTTCCAGATGAAAGTTTGTATGATATAGCAAAAGAATTTTTATCAGAAGATAAACTGATATGTTTATATAATAAATCAAAAATAGACTTTCAAAATGAACTTGATAATTTAGATGTGATTTTAACAGATTTTTTAACTGAAAAATGACATATTGCAGGTGATGAAGCAAATGAAGAAGTAACTCAAATTAAAGCCTCTGAAGTAGGAAATCTTGTTTATAAAAGAGTGAAGGAAATAATGAGAAAAAATATTCTAGAAAAATCTGAAAGATTAGATGGAAGAAAACCAAGAGAAGTAAGAGAAGTAGTAAGTGAAGTATGACTCCTTCCAAGAACACATGGATCAGCTCTTTTTAGAAGATGAATGACCCAATCATTATCAATAGCGACACTTGGTGGACCAGATGATGAAATGACACTTGATGGTATGATGCCAGCATGAACAAAAAGATATATTCACCACTATAATTTTCCACCATATTCAGTCTGAGAAGTGAGAATGATGAGAGGAGTTTGAAGAAGAGAAATTGGTCATGGAGCACTTGCTGAGAGAGCACTTGTACCAGTACTTCCTTCAGAGGAAGAATTCCCATATGTAGTGAGAGTAGTTTCAGAAATTACTACATGTAATGGGTCAAGTTCTATGGCTTCAATATGTGGTTCTACTTTGAGTCTTATGAATGCAGGAGTTCCTATTAAAACTCCGGTTTGAGGAGTTGCTATGGGGATGATATATGATGAAGAAACTTGAAAATATGTTATTTTATCTGATATCCAAGCTCAAGAAGATTTCTTATGAGATATGGATTTCAAAGTAGCAAGAACAAAAAATGGTATTACAGCTATGCAACTTGATGTAAAAATCAAATGACTCAAGTTAGATATTTTTAAAGAAGGTTTTGCTCAATCAAGTGAGGCAATTGAATACATTCTTGAGAGAATGTTATTGGCTCAACCAGAGGTAGCAACAGAACTTTCTAAATATGCACCTTTGATTATGAACATGCAAGTGAAAGAAAATGATATCAAGATCGTTATTTGAAAATGAGGTTCAAATGTTCAGAGAATGGAAAAAGATTATGGAGTAAGAATTTCAATTGCAGATGATGGGATGACTACCATTACTGCAGAAAACCAAGAAGGTGGAAAAAAAGCTATTGCTGATATTGAAGCATTATTATGGAAACCAACAGAAGGAGAAAAATATGAATGAGAAGTAGTGAAAATAATTGATGGGGTTTGAGCTATTGTGGCTTTCAAAAATACATCATGAATGATTCATATTTCAAAGCTTTCAGATACAAGAGTTACAAATATTGAAGACGTAGTAAAGGCGTGAGATACTGTTAAATTTGAGGTTATTCAAGTTGATCTTGCAAAAGGAAGAATTGGGCTGAAAAGAATAGTTCCAGAATCTGAAAAACAAGCAGAAGCGAAAAAAGAAGATAAAACAGAAAAATAAGAACTAAAAAAATAACCTAAAGCTCAGCTTTAGGTTATTTTTTTATTTTAATTCTATAATTTTTCAACGTTGGATTTGTATATTTTTTGAAGAGATTCAATTTTTTTCTTTGAGAAGTTCTCTTCATTGAAAACATGAACATCATATTTCTTGTGCTATTTGAATATCATGACGTGTATTTACCCATTCTGCAATAAGAATTGGAGGAATTTTAAATTCTTGTAATATTTGTATGAGCTCTTCTTTTCCTTCTATTACATCGTGATGATTTATTGGAAGATGTGATAAATATTGAAGGAAACCTCAATATATTTTAATATAATCAAGGGGGATTCAACGTTGTACTAATTGTACTAATATTTCACAGCTATGGTTTTCATTATCATTTAAATGAAATCATTTAGAATTGAGTACAAGATCATCAAGAGCAATTTTATAGTGATTTTTCTTTAATAATTTTAGATTTTTTAAAATTTCCTCAGAGCGATTTATCCAACTATATTCTAGTATTTCGATAATAATATTTTCATGTGGAACTCAGGATTCTCTACATTTTTTATTCAGGGTATAAATAAGGTCAGGGTGGGCTAAGTCCTCTGGGAATGTATTAATAGATACGATTTTTTTATTTTTTGAAAGTTTTATTTCTCATATCGCAATATTAATATTTTTTGAGAAAAGATGAAAAGTAAGTCACAAATCTCTTATATCTTGTAATATAAGTTGCATTTCATCTCATGTAATAGTTTCTCATGCATCATCAGTAGGGCGAAAAAGTACTTCATCAAATATTCTTCAGTTTTCTCAAAATACTGTTTCAGTATTATAATCAGCATCTTGAATGAGAGTAGATATAGTCTGCCTCTTACTTAATATCTTATTAACATTTCAAATTACAGGATTTCTATCTCAATAATTTGCATTTATTTGTTCTGGAATATATCAAGGAAGAGAGTCAAGGAAAGGAGGCATAGAGTTTGTTTTATTGATAAACTATATCAGTATGATTTTTTCTATCTAGTACTTTATCAGATTTTATCTATTTGTAAACTCTTTTTTATATATTGAATTTTATAATTCTAATATATATCATTTATTGATTTTAGTTTTGAGAGAAAAATCATCTCAAAGTTTTTTTCTTACTTTAGATATTGTTACGTTTATAGTATTATCTGAAACTCATAGATAGCCATCTTCTCACCATATTTTTTGAATAAACTCATCTTTTTGAACAAGTTTTCATATATTTGATAAGAATAACTCCACAATAAGGTCTTCTGTTTTTGTAAGATGGATTTTCTTACCTCATACTTGGACTTCTTTTGAGTTTAGATTTAAACATATATTTTTATATTGAATATTTCAATTATATTTCAACATGGGGTTTCTTCTTGATAAGGCTTTTACTCTTGCTATAAGCTCTTCGGGTTGAAATGGCTTTGCGAGATAGTCATCTGCACCAAGGTCAAGTCAATACACTTTTTTTTCAGTATCATTATATCAAGACATGATAATAATAGGAGTAGAGCTATGTTTTTCGTTTCTTAACCATTTAATGATCTCAAAACCACTCCCATCTCAAAGACAGAGATCTATAATATATAAATCACGCTCTTCATAATCATGGTTTATAAATTCCTGAAGCGAATTATAGACTGTTACTCAGTATCCATTTTTTTCTAATTTTCTTTTTATTCTTGAAGCAAGTACTACTTCATCATCAATTATTGATATATTCATTTGATAGAGTTAAAGTTATTTTATATAAAAATAATACCTTAAATAATTATTAAGTCAATATTAAGTGATAAAATATATTATTTCAATCATTATACTCATCTTATATTAACATAGCATTAATTTTTGTAACATTTTTGAAAAATGTTACAGTTTTGTAACTATGTCTCATTATAAATACTATTATTAACAAATAATATTTAAAATATGGAATTAAAATCTTATAAATGTGCGAGGGAAGTGCCAGATAAATATTTATGATCTTTTGTGGATTCTCAGATTGAGTGTTGGTGAAGTAGTCCTTTTAATCAGTTTAAAATTTGTACAAACCTTCATTGTTTAAGAAGTTATTCTATAGATGAGGTATGTGGAAATATTTATTCATATAGGTCCTGATATATTTGAAAAGAATTTATATGTCCAAATTGTAACTCTGATACAAGTTACATATATGAAAAATGAATTCATTTAAAAATTATTAGGAACTATATTAATAGTTATATAAGTATTACACTCGTTATTTTGAATAACAATAAAGTAGAATGATTTTGAGTAATATCCAAAATATCACTTCATGAGATCATACAAAAGGATTTATGAATTATGAAGTGAGGCTATGATCCAGATTATTTGTTACAGCTTCTCTCAGAAGAAAGTGGTAAGTTACATAGCTCTATGTCAACAAACTTTGTATATTTTCATCACATATATATATCACCATTTTTAAAAAAGTGAAATATGTCATTTGATGTATTAAAAAAATTATTTTTATTAAATGAGGAATATAAAGGGTTGCCTGTAATTTTAGAAATGAAAGATCAGACAGATATATATGAACTATTTTTGAAGATATGATTTAAAAATTTGTTAGATGATAAACAGGGAAACAATATTCTTTACTTAGAAGATTACTCGACAGTGATTCAGTATTTTTCTTAATTATTTTATTATATAATTTATACTATTATGCTATCAAACAATGTATGAAGTGCACCAATGCAAACTAAATGAGGAACTATTGAGAAATGTGATGTAAGTAAGTTAACAGAATGAGATATTAAAAAAATACAAGAAATAGAGCAAGATTCATGGGGTTATTTTGTATGAGAGTATGTTTCATGTAACTCATGTAAAAATATTGATTCAAAAGCGGATATATATAAAGATAAAGACTCGAACTATTCAAATAAATCTATTGCTGAATTAGAAAAGATTTATTGATGTGATGATATTCATTGTACCTCATGCTGATGAGAGACTCAGTTTTTACGGGGAGAAGAGTGAGTCAAAGACATAAAGTCTAGGTTATATGACAGCAAGGATTGATATGTGTCTGTATTAAAGAATAAAGTTTGAGAAATTATGTGATGTGCATATTGATATGTAGATACTTTTGAATGAGCTTTTGAAAAAGATCTGAGTTTTAGTTTTTCAAAAGAATTTTTACAAAAATATGACTCACTTAGAAATGAAACTGTATTTATGGTATCATGAATTTGTATTGAGGAAAAATGTAAAGGTATTGATGATGTTTACAATTTAATAAGGGGGTTTTTCAGCTCAGTTGATAATAAGTACGATAATATTTTATGAGTATATGAGTCTATTGTATGAACTTTAACATATGATCTTTTCATTAAAATATGAGGCCAAAGATTATTATTGCCTGAAAATGGAAGACATTTTTACAACAAAGATCTTACACGTATGAATACCATTACTGATGTTACTTTTCATAAGGGCTTAGTACAAGATTATAAAAAGCTTATAGATGTACCATTTCGTGATCTAATAGCAAAAGGGAGATAAGAGAATAATATGCAGATAAAATAAATGTGAAATAATATGATTTTTGAATATAATGGAATTCTTCAATATAACCAAATGTAAGAAAACTTAATTTTTTTTATTTAAAATTATGTCCATATTCATATTATTCCACATTATTTTTGTCAGTGCACTATTTTTATTGTGATTTTTTGTTTATAAAAAATATAGGCAGACAAGTGGGATATTTTTCTTAAGCTTTTGTTTGCTTTTTTGAATTTGGTATATCCTCTATACAATCATCTATTCGGTACTTTTATGAGAATATTATACTCTCCATTTGATGCGAATCATGTATGCAATGTCTTTTACTGCTATTTATAGCATGCTGTTTTTTGTATTATTTTTTAATGTAAATAAGAAAAAAACGAAGATAATTCGTAGGTGCATTGGTCTCTCCCTTTTTATGATATTTTTATATGTTTCAATGACATCTCTTTTTGTAGATCATATAGAGTATATTGAAAGTAAGGAATATTATTTGGAAGTCTATTGACCTTTATACAAAATACTAGCAACTTTATATCTTGCGTTTTTACCAATATTTTTTGTTGCATCTTATTACAAAATAAAATCTCTTACATATATCAATAAAATGAGATTAAAATACATTTGTATTGGATTTACTTTATTTATGATTTTCTCTCTTTTATTTTTAATAATTTTTCCATTATTCTGAAAATTTTATTTTATTGAGAATATTATATTTTTTATAACCCCATTTATTGGTTTTACTTTTTATTCTACATATACGTATAGGTTCTCAGATGTAAAAGTTAAAATAGGGAGTATTTTAGTATTCTTATTGTCTGCTTTTTGGGCAATGGTAATGGTAAATTTAATAAATTATTTTTATAGTAATTTATGAGAAAATTATGCAGCACTATGGGGACTTAACTCTAGTTTTTGAGCAGCTGAAGTATTATTAGGTATTCTTTTTTATATTCCATTAAATAAATATTTTAGTAATATTTTTTTAAAGAATATGAAAGGGGATAATTTTTGAAAAAGACTGTGAAGATTAAAAAAATCTATACCGTTTATTACAAACCTCTCAGATCTAAATTCATATTTATGAATAAAGTTATTAAAGTATTTTAGAATAAATAATGTAGAGGTAAAAATATTTAATAAAGATGAAAAGAAAAAGTCTGTAATATATAAATTTTTTTCCGAAAATACTTTAGATGATATTTTCCTCAATGAATTAGTGTTCATTGAGGAAAACAAACATAAGTTTAATTATTCTTTATTAAAAAATGAGATTGATGAAGGAGTTTTTTTGGTGTTCCCAATTTATGATAATAAGAAATGACTGATATGAATTTTTACACTTTGAAAGAAACCGTTTGGGGACTTATATTCTAATAATGAAATAAATCAATTAAAGGAATTGATAGTATTTCTAGAAGGGCATTTAAAGTATATAAAAATTTATTGAAAAATAAATGATTTAACTGTGAATTTAGATAAAAAAATTGATGAGAAAACGATGGAATATAATAACCTTATCAATAAACAAAAAGAGTTTATTTCTATGATTTCTCATGAAATAAAATGACCGATAGCAAGTTCTATATTCCAGGCAGATTGTATACTTGATGATGTTGGGTCATGAGACTGTAGTAAAGAAGAACTTACAAAAGAGCTTACAATCTTAAATGAGCAACTTTTAAAATCATGAGATTTAATTAACAAACTATTCTCTGTTCAATACTACGATTCAAATAGCTTTGACTTATTTAAAGAAGAGATTAATTTAGATTATTTATTTGAATGAGAAATAGAAGTATACAAAAAACTGCATCCTCATATAGAATTTAGATTAGATATAGAAGAGGAGGTTTGATTTATCAGAATTGATAAAGTTCAGTTTAAACAAGTTATTGATAATCTCCTTACTAATGCAGTAAAATTTATTACCCACGATAAGGGGAAAATTCATATAAACCTTTGCATGAAAAATAAGGAATTAATAGTTGAAATTATGGATAATGGGAAAGGGTTTAAACACATAGATATAAGTACTATCTTTGATAAATATTCAACTTGAAAGACTTCTATGATTTGATTATGAATGGGACTATATTTATGTAAAAGAATTGTGGAATTACATGGCGGTGAGATAAAAGCAAGTACGTCAAAAGAACTTTGATGAGCAAAATTTGAAATAAAGATACCAGTATAGTATTTTTTAACATATGAACAATATGAATATATTGATTATTGAAGATGATGTCTTTTTAGCTGCAAGATTAAAACAAGTTTTTGAAAAAAAAATTATATCAAATAGAATAAAAATTGTAAATTCATATATAGATTTTATAGAAGAAATAAGTATTTTAAGTTCATATGATATTGTTCTTACTGATATAAAATTATGAAATGAAAAACAAAAAAATTGAATCAATATAGTAGAAGTAATTCGTAGAAATCAAATCTCAATACCAATCATTGTTATGAGCTGCTTTTCAGATACGGATTGGATTGAAAGAGCATTTAATACCTGAGCAAATGACTATATAATAAAACCATTTCGATTAAAAGAATTAGAGCTCAGAGTGCAAAATTGGTTTAAAGCATATTATATCCCATCACAGCAAAATACAGCTACAGTTCTGGAGTATTGAGGGCTATCATATAATATTGAAGTAAATGATTTTTTTTATTGAGAAGAAGTACTAGTACTGACAAAAAAGTCTAAATATATACTTTCTATCTTTTTTTCGAAACCCGATATTTTAATATCAGAGGATATCTTTATAGATAAAATATGGTGAGATGCATTTTTAATAAAAGATAGAAACTTGCGAGTTTGTATGTTACGATTAAAAAGAGGATTGGAGCCATATTGAATCGATCATTGGATTATAAATATCAGATGAGAAGGTTATATTTTAAAAAAAACTTAATTTTTGTACTTTAATACATTGATATTTTGATATTATTTCAAGAATAATGTATAATATATAATAATAGTATTTAAATAAATAAAAATATGTTAGAGAAAGAAATAAAGATATTAGATATAAATATTGATGAGGTGTGTAAAAAAATAGAAAAATTATGAGGTACCAGGACATTTGATGGAATTATACATGATGTATATTATGATTTTCCAAATGATGGAAAGAAACATAAGATGGAAGGGAATAAAAGAATGTTTAGAGTAAGGAAAAAATGAGAAACACATTTATATACTATAAAGAATAAGAGAAAAGATGTTGAAGAGGTAGAAAACGTTGTTGCAAAAGATGAACATGAAATGGAAATAACGGATGTTGATAGTTTTACCGAAGTGTTAGAAAGATATGGAATGATCAAAACAAGGGAGAAAATAAAGTATAGAATCTCATATCAACTTGCTTGAGCAGAATTTGACATTGATAAATATGATGATATTCCTGCTATTCTTGAAATAGAAGAGGATAGTGATAAGAGTATAGAATTCTGGGTAAGAAGACTTGAACTGGATGCCTATGAACAATTACTTGGATGATCAAGAAAATTATTTAAACATTATGGGGTTCCATATCTACATTTATAATAAAAAAGCTATAAAATAATTTTATAGCTTTTTTATTATAAATGTAACACTTTTGTAACATAGAGTGGATATTATAAGAAGTGCACAAACGAAAGCACAAAAGTACGTATAATAAAATAAGACAAGACAAGGGGCAGGAAAATGAATGCAGTACTAGAACGTCCACAACAAATAGCTGAGATAAAAATAAAAACAAATGAAATCATAGATTTAGCACCACAAATCTTGAGACAAAGACTACGAATGGAAGGAAATTATTCTATTCAAGTTGATGGAGATACTGTTTCTAGGTATTTAAACAAATTATCAGAACTTTTAGGTATGGAGATTACTCATGGACCTGAAATACAAAATGATGCGGAGATAATAAACCCTATTCATAAAGGTTTTGAAGGAATAATGATGATGTCTGGTGCAAGTACACATGCATATACTTGGGAATTAGGGAATTTCTTTTCCATTGATGTATATTCATGTAAATCATATGACATGTCGGCTATACTTGAATTCACAAAAATGTTTTTCGAAGTGACTCGGCTTCGATATCAACCAACGAATTCTCGTGATGGTACCAACAACTTGACTTTTGATAATAATCATGTAGAAAAAATGGCTAAATCAAATATATTTGATTTAGCCCCAAAAATATTGCGGCAACGGACACGAATAGAGGGAACATATGTAATTGATATTAGAAAAGATACTCTGAAAAAATATATGGTTGAATTATCTGAATTTTTAGGCATGCACATTACACATGGACCTGTTATTCAAAATGATGCAGAAATAGTCAGTAATCCAATACATGTAGGGTTTAAGGGTGTTATGATGTGGGCTGAGTCTGGTACACATGCATATACATGGGAGAAAGAAAAGTTTTTTTTAATTGATGTATATTCATGCAGCTTATATAATACTAAAATGGTGCTTGAATTTACTAGAAACTTTTTTCAGGCTACCACAATTGGATATGAAGCAACGCATTCTCGTAATGGTCCAAATAATTTAACTATTATGCCTATTTCTTGAATTGCATACATGGAAAACAAAAAAATACCTTACGTTTTAGTAAGGTATTTTTTTATTTCATTTCATTTTTAATATTTTCAATTTCTTTCATTGTATCTTTAAATGTATTGTATTTTTTTGCAAGTCATGAATAGACGACTCAAAGCGAATACTTACTACAAGATTTTGCTTGTTTAAAACCATGTTTTTCCATTATCTCTAGACTTTTACAGTTTGTTTCAAGAGATTTACTTTCGATAATTACAAGGTTTTTTAAATTTGTTTCTGATGCATCTTCATCTCTGAGATCAAGAGTCCTAATATCAAAATCAATAGTAAGTCTTTCTCCTCATAATCTATCAACGAGGGTAATTCTTTTATATCTTGTTTTAATAGCAGGGAAGATCTTTGGAACCTTTACAGTACTATCATACATACTTTGCCATACTCATTCGAAAAATCTTTTTTTTCATTTTGTCATTTTCCCGTGTTCATCACTTGGAAATTCATACCTATATTTACTTGTGATACCATTTTCTTTTTGTTTATATTCAAAGAATGCAAGATCAGAATCTTTATAGAGTCTTGTTCTGACTTTTGTTCTTGCTTTTTGCTTATTTTCATGTTGATTATAGAAAAAATAATCATCTGTATCCATATAAACATTATCGTATGAAAATACTTTTTTATCTACGATTTGCAAAACTTGAAAATTTTCTTTGAGTTCTTCTAACACTTCTGAAAATTGTTTTCAAGTGAGTAGAAATTTTCTATCAATTCTTTTTAAAAAGCTTGCTGACGCGTTTAATTCAGTCAGAGTGATAGATGAGAAATTATTTAATTTAGAGTCAAACGTTGTTGCCATTTTGTATTTGTTTTAAAAAATAATTGTTTTTTTGTAAGCTAAGATGTCTTATATAAAAATTATATCATATATATTTTTTTTGGTCAAAAATTTGAATACCTTTTTTATATTTTCATAAGTATGAAGTACATTCCTGCTGATATTAATCATGAAACGGGGAGTGTAATTATCCATGCAAGAGCTATATTTTTGATCATCGCTTTTTCTATATACTCTTTATCTTTTCCTTTTTGTCTCTTGATATGTTCTCTTAATAATCATACTCAGAAAATTCACCCAATTGCAATATGTGTTGAACTTACTGGAAGTCATAATTGACTTGCAATGAGTACAGTAACAGCAGCAGATAACGCTACACAAAAAGCTCTAATTTGGTTTAATTTTGTAATTTCTCAACCAACTGTTTTAATTAATCTTGCTCAGAATACACTGAGTCATACTACAATTCATAATGCTCAGAGAATCATAATCCACTTTTCAACTGATGCCTTTGATCATTGAATATGTTCAATCCCATTTCAAAATATATCATTAATTGCTGCAAGTGGTCAGATCGCATTTGCCACATCATTTGCTCCATGTGCAAATGAGAGAAGTGCTACTGAACAAATGAGAGGGACATTAAATAAAGTATTAATAAAACTTTTTGAATTTTTAAAGTAAGAGGATTGTTTTTTATAATGGAGAATAAGAGCTATATAGACAAGTATTCAGATAACGACTCAAGCAAATAATGCAAAACTTGGAGTGATTATATTCGCTAAACTTTCATTTGATTTTAAGAGGGGTTTTAAACCTTTTATTAAAAGGTATATTGAGAAAATAGCTGACATAAGTCATACATATACTGGAACCCATATTTTTGCAGCATCTCATCTGGATTCTTTCTTGAGAATATTTCTTCTGATAGAGAGTAATAATATTGCTGCTATAGTTCATCAGAGAACAGGAGATATGACCCATGATGCTGCAATTTTTCCTACTACAATCCAATTTACAATTCAAAAACCATAAGAAATTATTCAGGCTCATAGGAGTGCTCATATGATAGAGTGAGTTGCTGATACAGGAGCTTTAAAATAGGTAGCGATATTAAGCCAAACAGCAGCTCATAATAACGTAGATAACATGATAGCAACTAAATCCATTTGGTTTGTTATTTGATCACCGTTAATGATTCATCCTTTGATAGTATCTACAACATCTCAACCAGCAATGATGGCTCCACTTGCTTCAAAGATAGCTGCGATAATAATTGCTCAAGTGAGAGTGATAGCTTTTGATCATACTGCGGGTCACATATTATTAGCAACGTCATTTGCTCATATATTTATTGCCATATATATTCATAATATAGCTGCAAAAAAGAGGTAAAAACTTGTATTTCCCCCTTCCATAATATATACCCATGCAATTGCTCACAGAAGAAACACTGCTGCGATGATATATTTATAAACCTCTTTTTTTTCCACATTAAACATTGGTTCCTGCTTTAAAAATTAAATAATACTTAATTATGGTATCATACTAAAAAAATAATGTACAAAAAAACCAAGGATTTTACCTTGGCTATTTTGTAATAATATTTATAAAATATAATAAATGTTATTTTTTATCTATGTGTTCTTCAATGACCTGTAGTGGTTTGAAAAAGTTTTCTAAATTGAGTCCTGATTTTCTGAGATCTTTAAATTTTTGAAGAAGTCTGAAAAGTTCTAGATCAAGGTTATTCTCTTCATCAAGAATATTGCTTCAGAATTCAGAATGGAAATATTCAGCATTTTTTAATTGATGATTTCAGGCACTATTTTTGAGAGGTATAATAATTGAGTGAATTCAAAAACTATTAAGTTCCCAGAGAGTAGTTGCTCATCATCTTGTTATTGCTATATCTTTATTTTTTAAGATTTTTCATAACCTTTTTTGGGTGATAAAGTCATGGACAAGAATGTTTGGAAATTTTTTGAAATCATCCCTCATCCACATATTCTTTTCTCAAAGAACTATATTAAAGTTTATGTCTTGTAAATCAGGAAGAATTGTTAAGAGGGTCTTGAATATAGTTGTTGATCATTGACTTCCGGCTATTATCATCACTTCAAGCTTTTCATTCTCTTCTATTTCTAAATCATCAAGGTAATCTAGTAACTCAGGGTTTAAAATTTGTCAGGCTACAATATATTTTTTATTATCAATTTTTTTATTTGGGAAAGTATAAAACGTTTTTGTTGCAACTTTTCAGATAATTTTATTTGCAATTCATGCTGTCATATCAGACTCATGAACATATATTTTTTTCCTGAGAATAAATGCTGCAATACAAAGAGGAAGACTTACATAGCCTCATTTTGAGAATACAATATCTATTTTATATTTTAATATATAGAATATTCAAAACACAATTCATGAGAGATTTTTTAATGGTTCATAAAAATTCCTCAGATCAAAGTATCTTCTTACTTTCCCCGCAGGTATACTGAGAAATTTTATTTTATTTTTTGATGCTATTTCTTCTTCTAACGAATCTTCTTCTCAAACCCAGAAAAAATTATATTTTCGTTCCTCGTTTAAATAATTATATGTTGATAATAATGGAAAAACATGACCTCAAGTTGAGCCTCAAGTAAGAGCAATAGTTTGTTTAGAATTCAGGGTTTTATCAATATGAGTACTCATGTTTAAAGTTTTATGTAATGTAATATTTTTATAATAAGCTTATTCAGTGATTTTACAAATTTTTGTTCTTTTAATAAATCTGTCATAATGAAACTTGATATAAATCAAACCAAAATTCATCAAATAATATCAAATGGCCAATGGACTCATGCAATTATTCTAGAAATATTCATTAACAGAACAAATGGAAAAAATATGAGTCAGATCTTTTTATAACCTGCAAAGAATAATGAAAAAAGAAAAGCAAAGCTTACGGCTGCATGGTCTGAGGGGAAACTTGCATCAGGGACATGGGAAAGTAATAACTTTCATACTCATTTTATAGCTTCTTCGGGTCTATCAAAAATGACTATTTGTTGAATAATCAGATTCATGATAATAGCAAGAACAACAGAATAAAATATATTTAGTAACATTTCCTTTTTTTCATGTTGAGAATTAAAGTTATAAAAAATCCATGTAGATACTAAGAAGATTGGAAGGAAAAATATAGGAGCATCCGCAAAAATTCAAACCATAGATTCTATATTTGAATTTGAATTGAGAGAGTTCAGAAAAACAAGAAGGTCCTCATTAAATTTTTGTAACATATTTTAAGTTTATTTTAAGGTATTAAATTATACTAAAAGTCATTTTTAACAATTTAGCGTATTTCGTAAAATAATCAAGAAAAAACTTTCTATTTTATTAAAAAGCTTTATACTGAAGGGGACTTATTTTTTTATTACATTTTTTACTCTATGTCCGATTATACTCCTTTAAAGTGAACAAAAGATTTATTTCCAGATGATCATAAATACCTAACTTTCTTAAAGAAAGTTTTTCGTCATGAATTTCGTAAAAACTGATTTAGAAGAATTACCACTTCAGTACTTGAAAGTAATGAAATTATAGGTGATGTTTTTTGAGAAAATACTGGAGGAATTTATAAAACAGAAGATGGATGTTTAAGATCTCATTCAGCAGTATGAATATTAAGAGCATATTTGAATGCAGAAATGAGTGAGGAGATTCAACCAGTATATTATTACTTTATGGATAATTATTTCTCAAATGGGGAAATGTGATATAATGAACTAGAAAAAATTGGTTGAGAAATAATCTGAGAAAATGATCCTATACTCGATGCCATTCTTATATATATTACTTATAGTATATTAAATAAAATTGGACTAGAAAATGATTTCACTATCAGGATAAATTCTATTTGAATTGAAAAAGAAAAAGTAAAATATAGAGAAGAACTTATTTCTTTTTATGAAAATAAAAAACATTTATTATCAGAGAAATCATTAGCTCTATTAGAATCTGATCCTATGCTTCTTCTCCTTTCAACAGAAGAAAATGAAGAAATTTTGGCAAAGGAAGCTCCTGCAATGACGAAGCTTCTTAAAAAGGACTCAAAAGCACATTATGCGAGTTTTAAAGAATACTTAGATTTATTAAAAATTCCATATATAGAAGATCATACTCTTGTTTGAAAATTTGATTTTAACACTCATAATGTATGGGATTTTAGAGTAAAAGGCACGCATGAACAAATAGCTCTTTGAGCGAGGCATAATAAATTATCAACAAAACTCTGAACACTAAAAGAGATTCCAGCAACTTGATTTTTTACAAATACAAATGTGATTGTAAAAATGCTTAAGGATAAGAATATTAAAATAAAAAATAAAGATTCAATTGATCTCTATTTTGTACAATTATGAGATGAGGCAAAAAAAGCGATATTACCTTTGAGTTTACAAGCAAGAGATGCATGAATAAATACAGTAGTATCTCTTGGGACTCCTTCAATGAGAGAACAAATGCTCAAGGCAAATAGATCTTGATCAAAATATGTTGTAATGGTATGAATCATGGAAGCAAGGAACTGAATTTTTCAAGTAAGAGACACTATAGCAGGAACTCAAGAGGAAGTGAATAGGGATGACTTAATTAATTATATAATTGATAAGGTTTGAATTAAAAGTCTAGATTTTTATTGTCCAGCAAAGGATTTAATTAATGAATAGAAAATAAAGAAAAAAGAGTTATTATATATAACTCTTTTTTTAATGCTCCTATATTTGACTCACTTTAATATATATTGTATAATATATACAGATACTATATAATTAAAAAAAGGAAAATATGACTACATGAGTAATAATTTTACGTTTATTTATAAGTGCATTACTTTCAATGGCAATAGGGTTGGAAAGAGAATTCAAACATCAACCAGCTGGAGTGAGAACTCATATACTTATATGAATTTGATCATGCTTATTTATGATGATTTCAATTCTAATGACTGAACATTATGCAACTGCAGTAAGTGATCCATCAAGAATAGCTGCTCAGGTAGTATCATGAGTTTGATTTTTATGAGCATGAGCAATTTTAAAAATGTGATTTAATACAAAGTGACTTACAACTGCTGCAAATATCTGGGCAACTTCTGCTATATGATTAGCAGTTTGAGCCTGATTTTACGCAGCTGCCTTTGCAGCGGTAGCATTTATTTTGTTTAACCTCGTCTTTGTTTCAAAGATTAAGTGAAAATTTATGAAAAAATCTCGTTATTGTTCCATTCATCTGGAATTTCTTAAAAAAGATTTATCTGAAAAAAAATTGATAGGAAAATTAGACAAACTTCCTGTAGAAGTATTAACAAAAAACATTAAAGAGGATTCAAAGAAGACCAATATTAGAATTATAGCAAAAATAAATAAAAATATTGATATATATGAAGTACATGCAGAGTTAAAAGACATTGAATGACTCTCAAAAATATCGATTTGAGAAAACGTAAAATAAAAAATAGTCCCATTCGGGACTATTTTTTTAAGTTTAAATTTAGTTTAATTTAATGTTACAAGGTTAAAATATAATCACGATTTATTCTTTATAAAAAACTTATATGTTTTACTCACAAAAAGAATTGATTGATACAATGAAAACCCGATGATATTTAAAAACAAAAAAAATAATATATGCTTTTAATCGTGTAGATAGAAAAGATTTTGTACAAGATGAGTGATGAGGGAATGTATATTGAGATTTTCCTTTGCCAATCTGAAGTTGACAAACCATATCTCAACCTTCCACCGTTGCTTTTATGCTTGAACTCTTAAGGCCAGAAAAATCAGAAAATATTTTGGATATAGGATCAGGCTCTTGATGGACGACGGCATTATTAGCTGAAATTGTATGAAAATGATGAAGTGTATTATGATTAGAAAGAGTTGATGAACTGGTTGGTTTCTGATCAGAAAATTTGAACAAATATAATTTCAAAAATGCTAGCATCGAAAAAGCAGATAAAACTTTATGAAAGAGAGGTGAAGAATTTGATAAAATTTTGGTATCTGCTTGAGCTGATATGTTACCACAAGAGTTGGTAAAACAGTTACAAATATGATGAATAATGGTGATTCCGATAAAAAATTCTATTTGTAGAATAAAAAAAATATCTGAGGATGATTATTCTTTAAAGGAATTCCAAGGTTTTATATTTGTTCCTTTAATAGATGATACAGGGTAACTTATTTTTCTAACTTTGTTATTATGTTTAAAGCAAGTATAAGAGTTTATAAAAATATAAACTGAAAAGAGGAAGAAATAAAAAAGGATTTTGATAATGAAAAAGAATACAATGATTTTGTTGAGAAAAATCCTGAGTTAAAAAAAATGAGTGAATGGAAAGAACTAGGTTGGCCTAAAGACTTATTTGATATGAAGCATTTTTTTGAAGAGAGAGACAAAATACTTGATATGAGTATGTTTGATGAAATAGAGGATGATTTTAAAAAGCTCTCAAATAAAGCGAGAGGAATGCTTTGAAAATAAATTTATTTAGTAAATAGTAATATTATGAAAGAAAAAATAAGAACTTTTATAGAGAACGTAAGTTCGAAAGATTTAAAAGATGTATTAAAAAATCATCTTTATGAAATAATAGAGGATAAGACAAAACAGAGAATTACATTACTGATTGATAAAAAATATGCTATGAATGTTTTACGAAAACCAGCAAATTTAGTTAAGTTAATCAAATGAATATATAAAAAGTATTGAGTAAAATACAAAGCAAATATAAGATTAAAAATTGATACAACTCATCATGATAGGGAGATGATGCTTCCTCATATAATCCATTATGGATAAGCACTAAAAAAACCGACACGAATGTCGGTTTTTTTTCTCTTCAGATTATCATTCTTTTTTATTTATTTTTGATAAGAATGGTTTGTCTTTAGAGATGTTGAATTTATTTTTTATAAATCCAGGTAACATATAATTATTACTTCTCGAATTATCGAGGGTAAAATTATCTGTTGTGGTATCAGTTTTTATTTTCCTTTTCGAACTATTGAAAGTAAAACGATATACTGTGGTATTAGTCTCGTTTTTCCCTTTCGAATTATCGAGAGTAGAAGGTAAATACTGTGGTATCAATTTTGCTTTTCCCTTTAATATTGAGAGAAGGCAAACTGAGTGAGCATTGGCAAAATCAACATGACCATTATAGCGGTTGATTGCTTTTATTGCTCGTTTAGGACTCAAATTATTTGTAGATACTAATAATTGAGTGAGTTCTTCTTTCTGTGTACCATTAATTTGTTGGTACTTTATGTTTCCTGTGTTGTTGAGCATTGAATTTCTCCTTGAGCGTACAACTTGTGTTTATATCTATCATTTTACTGTCCCTTTTTGGAAAGTGCATAATGTAGGTTTGATTATCATTATTAATAATCGAGCATATTTTATATGAATAAACGCTTAAGTCAATAAAAAAGCGCTTTCTCTATAGAGAAAGCGCTTTTTTATTTTATTACTTTTGCAATTTCATCTGCAACTCATCTATCAAGAGGAGAGGGGATAATCTCATCAACAGTAGGATTTTTTATATAAGCCGCAAGAGCTTTTGCAGCTGTTATCTTCATATCATCTGTGATTTTATTCACTCTATTTTGAAGTGCTCACTTAAAAAGTCATGGAAACACCAGTACATTGTTCAATTGATTTGGAAAATCAGAACGACCGGTTGCAATAATTTTTGCTCCAGCTTCTTTTGCCAAGTCAGGCATTATCTCTGGGGTAGGATTTGCCATCGCAAAGATCATTGGATCAGTATTCATAGATCTCACCATATCTTGAGAGAGAGCTCCAGCAACTGATACTCAAATGAATACATCCCTGTCTTTTACAGCTTCAGTTAATCATCACTTTATACATTCTTTAGAGTCTGGATCAAGAATACACGCTGTATTTGTAATATCAGTAAGCATCTCTTTTGTTGGATTGAGCCCATCTCTTTCTTTGTGGATAGTTCATCTGCTATCAACCATAACTATATCCTTTACTCAGTAGAGAAGGAGGAGTTTTGTAATTGCTACTCCGGCAGCTCATACTCCATTTACTACAACTTTGATCTCTTCTTTAGTTTTTCCTGTGATCTTTAAACCGTTAATAAGTCCTGCAAGGGTTACAATTGCAGTTCCATGTTGATCATCATGAAATACTGGTATATCCAGTTCAGCTTTGAGTCTTTCTTCTATTTCAAAACACCTTGGTGCTGAAAAATCTTCTAAGTTAATTCACCCAAAAGTCGGAGCAATATGTTTGATAGTTTGTATTATTTCTTCTGTATCTTGAGTATCAAGAATAATAGGGAATGCATTTACTCATCCAAATTCTTTGAGGAGAGCACATTTTCATTCCATAACCGGAAGTCATGCAATTCATCCTATATTTCCAAGTCATAGTACAGCTGATCCATCGGATATAACGGCTACTGTATTTGCTTTGAGGGTATATTCATAGGCTTTTTCACTATCTTTTGCTATTTCTCTACATGGTTCTGCTACTCATGGTGAATACGCAAGAGAAAGGTCATCTTTTGTATTAAGAGACATTTTTAAACCTGTTTCAAGTTTTCCTTGATGTTGCTTATGTAATTTTAGGCTTTCTTTAAAGTAGTCCATAGTTTGATTTAAGTTATATGTATAGAAGAGTATTATATATGATTTAAGAATTATGCAAAATAATATATCAGTATTTTTTAACATGAATCCTTACATGCTTCTTACTTAGTATGTATATATTGATATTAATTCAATAGGAATATTACTGTATTTGTATATCAATTTTAGTATGAAAGCCTTTAAAGATCAATTACTTGAAAAAGCTAAAAATGAATGAATAGGGAAAGCTATTGAGTATTTAGATGACTTGAATTTTCCTGATAAAAATAAAAAAGAGATATTAGATTTTATTAATGATAATTATAGATAAGAAAATTATAGATTTTTTATTGACAAATTAAATAAATAATCTATAATTTTTCAGCATTTTTTTGTTCATTAACATTACTGAAATCTGTTGAAAAATACAGAAAGGAAAGCGCTATGTTACAGTTATATGTAAAGATAGACCAAAATAAAGAGAAATGTTTCAGTATTGATGTGAGTTCTGAACTTACGCAAGATGAATCAAAGATTCTTTATGAAATTCTAGCCCCAGGCTGGGAAGTAGATCTAATCAGTCTTAGACCTTACCTTGATATTTGTGATGGGAAAGGTGTTGAGATTGGACCACGTATGAACTTTGAAACAGCTTTTTCTACGAATGTAGTTTCTACATACCATAATATTGGTTTGCAGAAGGTTCTTCGTGTTGAAAAATCTATCCGGTATCTTACTGATAATGTTTCAAGAGTAATTGAAATACAATGTGATCGTATGACCCAAGAGGTCTATTATAGACCTCTTGGGTCATTTTCTCTTGATCGTCCTGTTTATGAAGTAGTTAAACTTGGGCTTTTTGAAAATGGTATTGATGCTTTTAGCTTACTGAAAGGTCTTTCTTTTAGTGAACAAGATAAACAGATTTATTATGATTATTTTGTGAATAAAGAAAAGAGAAATCCTACGAATGTGGAACTGTTTGATTTATTAAACTCTAATTGTGAACACTCACGACATGGTTGGTTCAATGCACTTCAAATTATTGATGGGGTTGAGCAGGAACATTCTGCTTTTTCATTGGTTAAATCAACTTTACAAGCAAATAAAAATGGGAGTGTAATTGGTTTTCATGATAATTCGAGTAGTATTCGTGGTTTTATTGGAAAAATATTAATACCAACTTGTCCTGGTCAACCTTCTGAATTTATTCCACGAGTAGTTGATTGGGATCTTACCTTTACAGCTGAAACTCATAACTTTCCAACTGGTATTGCTCCATATCCTGGAGCAGCTACTGGTACAGGAGGTCGTTTACGTGATCAGATGGCAACAGGGAAAGGAAGCAATGTTATAGCTGGTACTATTGGTTATGATGTTTCGTCTCTTCATATTGAAGGTTATGAATTGTCTGGTGAAAATCCAGATTTTCATTCTCCTGAGAATATGGCGACTGGCTTAGAAATCTTGATTCAAGGAAGTAACGGTGCCTCTAATTATGGAAATGAGTTTGGTGAACCTCTCATTCAAGGTTATAGTCGTAATTTTGACCTGAGAATTCCAAATGGTGAACGCTGGGCTTATGTAAAGCCTATATTGTTTACTGGTGGAATTGGGCAAATGCGACATGAACATCATGAAAAAGGTCATGCAGAAAAAGGTTTACTTATCGTTCAGGTAGGTGGTCCTGCATATCGTATTGGCTTTGGAGGTGGTGCTGCTTCTAGTATGCATCAAGGTGATAATGATGCTGAACTTGATTTCAATGCCGTGCAACGTGGCAATGCTGAAATGGAGAAAAAACTGTATAATGTTGTACGTACTTGTAATGAGATGGGTGAAAACTCTCCTATTGTAAGTACACATGACCAAGGTGCAGGTGGTCCAGGAAATATACTGAAAGAACTTGTTGAAGAATCTGGAGGGAGAGTTGATATTCGTAAAATCAATAGTGGTGATCCGACATTATCGGTATTGGAACTGTGGGTTTGTGAATTTCAAGAACGTGGTGGTTTTTTAATTCCTCGTGATCGAATTGAAGAATTTTTATTAATTTGTGAAAGGGAGAAAGTTCCATGTGAAATATTGGGTGAAGTGACTGGTGATGGACGTTTTGTAGTTGAAGATAGTCATGATGGATCAACTCCTGTTGATTTTGACTTAAAAGCAATTCTTGCTGATTTCCCTCGTACTACGTATGAGGATACAAGAATTGATCTTGGATTACAATCACTTGAAATTCCTGATGAATTAACTGTATCTGTTGGACTTGAGAGAGTTTTTAAACTTCTTTCTGTTGGTTCAAAAGGTTACTTAGTTCACAAGGCTGATCGAAGTGTAAGTGGCCTAATTGCTCAGCAACAGTGTGTAGGTCCTCTCCAGTTACCATTATCAAATGTTGCTGTAATTGCTCTTTCTCATTTTGAGTTATCGGGTGGAGCAACAGCTCAAGGTGAAAAGTCGCCTTGTATGATAGTGAATCCAGAAGCAGGAGCTCGTTTATCGATCGCAGAAATGCTCATGAATATGATGTGTGCTGGTATTACTGATATTAAGCATGTTAAATGTTCTGTAAATTGGATGTGGGCACCAAAAAAACCAGGTGAAGGAGCTGCATTGTATGATGCAGTAAATTCTATGTCTCAATTTATGCCACTCCTTGGAGTAGCAGCAGATGGAGGGAAAGATAGTCTATCTATGGCAGCTGAAGTGAATGGTGAATTAGTAAAATCACCAAGAACAATGGTTGTTTCAGGGTATGCTCCAGTAGCAGATATTACAAAAGTTGTCACACCAGATATTAAAAAACCTGGTGAAAGTCAGCTTTTGTATATTGATTTATCTGCTGACTTGGCTCGCTTAGGTGGCTCAGCTTTTGCTCAATCACTTGGGCAGATCGGGAATGAATGTCCTGATATTGATACTCCAGAGCTATTATTAAGTTTATTTGATGCTATTCAGGGGTTAATTACTGAAGATTTCATCTTGTCATATCATGATATTAGTGATGGAGGTCTTATTACGACGCTTTGCGAAATGGCTATGGCTGGTAATTGTGGTATTGATGTTAATATACAGACTCAACAGGAAGCAATAAATAAGTTGTTTGCTGAAGAGCCAGGAATTATCATTGAAGTACAACATGATTATATTGATGAAGTATTAATGGCTTTAAGCTTAAAAGGGGTAGGTTTTCAAAAAATTGGTGAAACAATTCCATGGAAGCATATAACTATTCACGTAAATGACGATGAGGAGTTTAATCTAGCAACAAAAGATGTTCGTCAGTGGTGGAATGAAACTTCGTATCAGTTAGAAAAACAACAAGGAAATACTTGTGCTGATGATGAAAAAATGAATACTGATGACTTAAAAAATCCACAGTATTCATTAAGTTTTGTTCCTGAAATTACTTCAAAAGAAATTTTGGAGTCTGATGAAAAAACCTGGGTTGCGGTGATTCGTGAAGAAGGAAGTAATGGAGATAGGGAAATGATATCAGCGCTTTATATGGCTGGTTTATGTCCTGTTGATATTACTATGTATGATTTGCTGAATAAAAAAGTAGATCTTGCAGCTTTCCGTGGTGCTGTCTTTGTAGGAGGTTTCTCTTATGCAGATTATCCGGAATCAGCCAAAGGTTGGGCTGCAACTATTAGAAACAATCCAAGATTAAAAACTATGTTTACAGCGTTTAAGGAGCGCAGTGATACCTGGTCATTTGGTGTTTGTAATGGTTGTCAAATGATGGCTTTACTTGGTTGGGCAGTTTCTTCTGATATTCCTGAAGTAGAAAGACCTCGTTTTGTAAAAAATGTGTCTGATAAATTTGAGTCTCGTTATACTACGGTAAAAATACCAGAAAGTCGTTCGATTATGTTTAGTGGAATGTCTGGTTCGGTGTTACCGGTGTGGAGCGCTCATGCTGAAGGACAAATTTTTGCTGATCAAGAATTATTAGCAAAAATGAGAATAGAAGGAAATGTTCCAGTGTTATACGCAGATAATGAAGGGGAAGAAACTCAAGATTATCCGTTTAATCCGAATGGGTCACCACTAGCAATTGCTGGTTTGTGTAGTTCAGATGGTCGGCATACAATTATGATGCCGCATCCAGAAAGACTTTTTCAGACTTGGCAGTTCTCATGGTTACCTGAAGAAATGCAAAACTTAACTGCATCACCTTGGCTGAAGATTTTTCAGAATGCCAGAGAGTGGTGTGAACAAAATTAAAAGGAGTGAAATAAGAGAAAACGTGTAGATTTAAATCTACACGTTTTTTTGTTGTAAAAATTATTTGACAAATATGTATAAAATACGTATAAATACTTGAATAAATTATGTAAAATAGAGATGGAGGACTCTAGATTTTTATTTTTTTAATAATTATTTTTATGTTCCAATTTCTAGAAGTATATAAGTTTTTGTTATTCAGTAGTTTTTTGAATTCAAAAGAGAGATGATATGATGATTTATCGACTGTATGAATACTTGCTACAGGATGACCAGATTGAGGTTGAAGTTGAGCAAGAGTATTAATAGAAAAAATATTAAATTGAGAATTTGCTGAAGTAAATAAACTTGTATTAATTACAAATTATACAAAAGGATGAGTTGCAAAAATATTTGAAAAGTATAAAGATCAACTACAAGAAATAGATGTAAACCTGGAACTAAAAATAGTTAAAAATTTTCCAAAGAGGTGAGAAAATGGTGAATTTACTCCAGAAGATGATCAATGGATCAGAGATACATATCAAGAAATTTTAACAACATATGGTTTAGATTACCTCCATTGCTCTTGATGGATGAAACATATTTTATGATTAAGCCCAAGTATATCTCAAAATATTCATCCAGGTCCAACTAAAGAACCATATGGTTGACTCGGAATGCATGGAGATAATGTTCATGAATTGGTTTGGGAAGACTATCAAAAATGAATCATTAATCAATCATGTGTAACGATGCACTTCGTTATTGAAGAACTTGATAGAGGACCAATTTCAGTACAAATACCCGTAAGTATTGCTAGTTGCAAATCAGCTGATGATGTTTGATCTGAAGTAAACAAAACAGAACATAAATATCAATATATAGTGTATAAAATGTTACTAGAAGGTAAGATTACATGGTCATGAAATAAAGAAGACCCCGTTCAAATTGATAAGGATGAACTAGAGAAGTATGATTTCCCTGAGGGGACAGTATTTGGTGGAGAGGTAGAATTAAACAAGTGGGCTTGATTAGCAGAGGCTGAAATGAATGCGTGGTTAGATGGGGAAGAATAAAAAAAAGTGTAGGTAATCCTACACTTTTTTTTACACACTTATTATTGACTTATTAATAAATACTATTATAAATAGTATAGCTAATGAGGCTAAAAACAAAGGAGAGTGAAAATGGTTGATTTATACGAAGTAGCTGGTGTAGATGTAGAGGCAGGTGATACTGCTTCTTCAATTGCAGCAAAATTTTGTAAAGAAACGTATCAAAATTCACCGATTGCATCAGTTGTTGATATGACAAATGGTAATTTTCGTGGACCACGAGCAATTGATTTGGATGATAAATTTCGTATGAAACCTTATTATCTCTCATGTGCTCCTGATGGCATTGGTACCAAAGTGGTATTACATGATGCTGCGAAAACCTATGGTGTTGCTGCATTCGACCTTATAGCAATGACAAGTTTTGATCTTGTTCGTTGGGGAGGGATGCCAGTATTTTTTACATCTGTATTAGATGTAAGTAAATTAGGGAAACCTGATTCTGATTCATTTAAAGCAACGGTTGCCTTATACTCCGGTGCAGCAAAGGCTGCTACTGAAGTGGATATGGTTATTTTGAATGGTGAAACTGCTGAATTGGGTGCTCAAGTAGCTTCAGAAAATCCTGATGGAACTTTACAGTTTAACTGGGGTGGTTCTGCTCAAGGATTATATCATCCTGATAAGATGATACTAGGAAAGACGCTGAAGCCTGGTCAAGTTATTATGTTGTTAAAAGAAAATGGATTTCGTAGTAATGGTATTTCATTAGTACGATCAATTTTTGCTCATCAATATGGTAAAGACTGGTATACAAAACCAGATGCACAAAAATATATTCGTATGGCAGCAGAACCATCTGTTCTTTATGATAAGTTTTTTTGTAGTATCAATGGTTGGTATGAAGATGATTCACAACGGATTAAAGTTCATTCATTGGTTCATCTCTCAGGAGGGAGTTTTGAATCAAAATTTGGGAAAGATATTCTTTACCCTCTTGGCTTATCGGCTGATATCTCTGATCCATGGGAATTACCTGAAATCATGCAAGAGTGCTCCGAATGGGGAACTTCAGATGGAAAAATTGATGATTTAACATTATATAGAACCTGGAATGGAGGCCAGGGAGCATTAGCTGTTATTGATAAAATTGATGCAGAAAAATTTATGGAAGAAGCGACAAGATTTGGCTTAGAAGCAAAAATAGGAGGGGTAATAACAAAAAATGATACTCCATCTGTTCGATTAAAATCGAGTTTAACAGGGGATGATATCATTTTTGGATAATTTCACAATCAAGTGAATAGTTTGCAGGCACTAAAAGCCTGCTTTTTTTATGGGTATTATTTTCTCTTTCTCTCAAGCATTGTTCTTACATATAATCATTGAACTTGAGTACGTGCCCATTCTGTTTTTCTGAGAAATTTAAGACTTGATTGTTTACTCGGGTTACTGGCAAAGCAATTCACTCTTACTAACTCACTGAGTTTTTCAAACCCGTATTCTTCGACAAGTACATCTAGAATGGTAGCAAGAGTAACTCCATGCAACAATGCATGATCTTTATTCGTTTGGTTCATAAGTTTATGATTATGTATATTAATGTTTTTTATGTTTATATATTATTTAAATAATATTAATTATCAATAGTATATTGCCTTCTATATATAAAATAGACAATAAATTATATATGTGCTATTATATATTTACTTATCTACTTCTGAGGATGGTCTTATGTCTATTTACGATAGTGAATATATTTTAAATTTATTTGATCTTATTATTACAAGAATAGGAGAGAATGTAAAAGAGCCAGAAAAATGTTGGTTTAAAGCTTCTTGTGGGGGTGAGCCAATAGCTTATACTAAACTTAAAAGTTTATCTGATAAGAATAAAAAAACTTTTGTTTGGAGTATGGTTCTGATTCATGGTTTTATTGGTAAAACATTACTCCATGGTTTAGAATATAAACGTCAAGGTGGAAAAAATAATTTACATTTTGACATGGACTTAGCCTTTGAAACAGATAAGGATAAAAAGGAATATATAGAGTTTCGTGAATTTGTGATAAGTGCAGACTCTTCTGTAGAAATGCTTGATGCAGTTCTTGAAGACTAATCATAATGAAACTTTATAAAAAGCGCTAGAAATAGCGCCTTTTATTTTGCGTTACTTATGGATAAAGCTGAGTACTGTAGTGAATATATATTAGAACGTTAATGATGATTATTAAAGAATAAGATAATCCATTTGACAATTATTTATAGGTCGATATAGTTTAGTTATATGTTAACACCATTATTTCTTTATACTATAAAGTTATGTCAAAATGATATTCAATCGATCAAGTATTAGAGGTATATGAAAATTTGGAAGAAAAGAAATGATTAGAAAAAATGATAGAACTCCTTATTAAAAATGTTTTTTGATGAGAAAATATAGAAAAAAATCAAATATTTAAAAAAGCAGTTCGTGATATAAGTACAGCTTATCCTATGATGAAGGAAAAATTTGAAGAAGTATTAAGAACTGATGGAGAAAGGTATTTTGAGCATTTGAGAGCGGTGGCAAATATTATATTAGAAAATATTTCAAATCCATCAATAGATAAAGTTCTTATTGCATTATTACATGATGCAATTGAAGATACAAAAATCGACTTTCATACTTTATATATAATTTTTTGACCAAAAATTGCAATAGCTGTTCAAGCTTTAAGTAAAAAACCATGGGAGGATTACCGTATTAATACAGAAGTTACAAGAAAAGCATGTAAAATAAAAAGCAATGAAGAATACTTTGGGCATTTGAAGTCTTATGAGAGTATGAGAGAGCATGTGTTAAGTATAGCCGAAGAAAATACTATTACTCTAAACTCATTGGAAATAGACGAGATAACTATGAATATATTTGATGTAAAATTTGCAGATAGGATTCATAACTTATCTACACAATGGGATCCTAATAATATAGAAAAGGTAAAAAGAAAAATTGAAGAAACTCAATTTTATTTCCTTGATATAGCAAAAGAATTAAATATTGATGTATATAATCAGTTGAAATCTCTTATTTTACAGTTAGAAATAAAAATAGCAAAAGTATCTAATGATGTAACTACAATAATCAATGAAGAATAAATCGTATCTTGATGAGAAGCAAGAAGAGCTATGAGAATATAATAGACTCCTTCAAATGAGGGAAAATATATTAGAACAATGAAGAAGTTGATATATTTCTGAAGAGGCATTCCAGCAGGCATGGAATCAACTAGAGGATGAAATTCAAAATTATTTGATAAAGAAGAATGTATATAAACCTGAAATAAATATAGGTATGTTACTTTGTATGGTTATACAAAAAGTATCTATCGAAATTAATGATATATTAAATGGATGAGGCTCTGGTTCTTGAGGGAGGAAATGACATGCTCACAGATATGAAACAGACAATGAGCAATTTTATAAAAATGAGGCAGAGGATATAGCAAGAAGTGAGGAGTTAGAATGTAAGAAAAAACAGGCAAGAGAAGAAATGAAAAGATTTAGAAAACAAGAGGAAGAATATTCTAGATTTCATCAAAAGAATGGCCACCGTATGTAAAATAAGTGTAACTAAAAAAATGGGGGTTTTGATTGATATAATTGAATACCTCGTTTTAATTAAAAAGTCCTCGTTAAGAGGGCTTTTTTTTGACTTTATTTTATATATAGTTTGAATAAAATTTTTATGAGGTATAATTAAAATAGACATAAAAGAATATATTTTTTCATCATATACATACATGTTATTTTCAGATTTAGATATTATCAAACCTATTTTAAATGCTCTTGATAAACAAGGATATAAAAATCCTACTCCTATTCAAGAAAGAGCTATTCCTCATATCCTTGATGGAAAAGATGTACTTGGTTCTGCTCAAACTGGGACAGGGAAGACAGCAGCGTTTGCTATTCCAATATTACAACTCTTATCAAGAGAAAAAGAAATTTCAAATTTTTCAGGTGCTATTAAGTGTCTTATCCTGACACCGACTCGTGAGTTAGCAATTCAGATAGAGGAAAATATAAAAGAGTACTGAGCTCAGTTATGACTTCGTCATTCCGTTATTTTTGGTGGAGTAAGTCAAGGTTCACAAGTCAGAAAACTAAAAGCAGGAGTTGATATCCTGGTAGCCACTCCATGAAGATTATTAGACCTCATGAATCAATGATATGTTGATTTAAAAAAAGTTGAAATATTCACACTCGATGAAGCAGATAGAATGCTGAATATGGGGTTTATAAATGATGTAAAAAAGGTCCTTGCAAAATTACCAACTAAAAGACAAACACTGTTCTTTTCAGCAACCATGCCAAAAGAAATAGCTTGACTTGCAGATTCTATTTTAAATCATCCTGTAAAAATTGAAGTCACTCCTGTTTCTTCTACGGCTGATACAGTCAAACAAGTAGTATTTTTTGTTACTAAATGAAGCAAAAAACTTCTTTTAATAGATATTTTGGAATATAAAGGGATAAAATCACTCCTTGTTTTTACCCGTACGAAACATGGGGCTGATAATGTAGTGAAAGATCTTGTAAAATCAGGGGTAACAGCTGAAGCTATCCATGGAAATAAATCACAAAATGCCCGTCAAAGAGCACTCAAAAACTTCAAAGGATGAGTAACAAGAGTTCTCGTTGCCACTGATATAGCAGCCAGAGGGATTGATATCGATGACCTCACATTTATGGTCAATTATGACTTATCAAATGAACCAGAAACATATGTACATCGTATTGGTCGTACTTGAAGAGCTTGAAAAAATTGAGTTGCCTACTCTTTTTGTTGCCAAGAGGAAGTAGAATATCTCTTGGATATTCAAAAAATGCTATGAAAAAAAATACCAGTGAATGAAAAACATCCATATGCAATAACAGTTGATGAAAGCATTAAGGCTCCAAAAAGACAACAATGAGGAAGAGGGAGATGAGGACGCTGAGGCTGAAACTCTTCAAGACATTGAAATAGTTCAAAGTGAAAAAGACCAGCTGTGGCGAAAAGGAAAAATAATGTAAAAAGGAATAGAAATAAAATATAGTTTAATAAAAAAGCTGCCTAATCAATAGGGAGCTTTTTTTTGTAATTTATTTTGGTACTTCTCAGTATGATATTAGAGCTTTTAGTGAGTATATAAGTGACATTAATTTGAATAATTTTATATTGGTATATAATAAAATTATATAGTTGAGAATTTATTATCATGTTAATTTTTGAATTTGAAAAATAAGATTGAAGGTTGATTGCATTGAGGTTGAGAGGATTCTCAAATCTATGTTATCCATCCTAATGTGAATCATTATTTGAGCTATGTGCTCGATAGTAAAGAAGTACGTAAAAAGCTTGGGAATGATACGATGTTTCATTTTGATCAGTCGCCACTGGTGTATGCTGAAATTTGGAAACCCATAGAGATTAGCTTTGCTAAATTATCTGGTGTTAAGAAAGGTGATATCCCGGATTTGATGATTCGTAATGGCCGTTTGTTCTTGAATGAAAAAGCATATGAATGTTTGCGTGAAACTTTGGAAGCTCATGGAGAATTTTTACCTGTTACATTTGGTAGTGAAGCTGGTTATCTTTTCAATATTTTGAGGTTGGCCGATGATATTGGGGGGCTCAATCAAAAACTCAGTACTAGAGATGAACATGATGATTTACAATCATTGGTCTTCCATGAAGAGAAAATGATAAAAATATTGGTTTTTCGCACCTCTTTTGATGATTATATGGGTGTGTATTGCAATGGTGCCTTTAAGCAAGCCGTGGAAAATGCTGGATTGAAAGGACTTGTTTTTAGTCTGGATTTGTGAAATATCTTTCCGACAGATTCTTCTGTGTAAAAGCTAGTAAAAAATTAATAAAAAAAACCTAATAAATAGGTTTTTTTTTATTTTTGTAAAAAAATGGTACTCCTGAGGGGTTGAATACTCGAACTTTTATAGGTTATTGGAGGAGATTGATTTGGACAATTTGAAAGAATTTTTGCAAGATATTCGTAAAGTAATCAGATAATTTCTATTTATCTAATAATGATAATTTTGTTAATAGTCAATTAGGAATTAAAAAAACTTTAAAAAATTAATACTATGTTAATGTCTCATCATTATAGTTAGTAGGTTATAACTTTATACACCTACTAACTATGAACTTTCAACAACTTTTAGAAAATATTGAAACATCTCCAGAAATTTTAGAATACTTAAAATATGAAGATTCAACACAAGTGTTGGATGATATTTTGGAAAACTATAACGATGAACAAGACTATAATTTTCTTTTTCAAATATTTCACACATATATAGGGAATAATTTTCCTTATATTAGGAATATATGATTTATTTTTGAAAAACTTATTGAAGAGTGAAAAGTAGAAAACACTCAAGAATTAGAGGAGTTTTTAATTGAAAAACTAACTCATTATGCTGATAAGTTAAGAGAATGAGATAGGGATATTCTAAGTAAACTCCTTGTTAGTTTTACAACTCGTACAGAAGAAATGAAAGTTATATATAATAACCTAGAAAAAAAAGGGTTTTTAAGTGTCTCATCAGTATGATTTTTTACTAAATATTTTGCGAAAGAAGAAAAATGAGACTTTTTCATCAGGTCTTTTTTATATGATGAAAAAACATGGTTTAGAGGAGTGTTTATCTCTGGAAAAAATGAGGAATATCCTTTAAAAGGTATACAGAAAAGTATTCTTGATTTAGAACAAAAGCAATTTGCTCACTTTTTAACGGAAATTTCTAAAAAAGAAAATATAGCTTCATGGATTCGTAATGATAATGATTTTACAGATAATATTATAGCTACGGCAAAGTGATATAAATTATTTTCGGAGTTATATATATTACTTACGAATATGTTAATGTATTCTAGAAATTATGAATACTCAGAAACTGATGCATATACAACCAAATTAAGAACTATATTTGATATATGTAAGAATCAGAAACCAGTCCATTTTTATATTAGATTTTTTAAAGATATAAACTATTGAAAAGAAGGGTTCTATTATTTTAGATTGTTTGATGATTTTATAGGTCAAACACTACAAACAGAAGAAGACGTAAAGGATTTATTAAGTATGCCTGATTTACAAGAAAATAACTATATTTTAGGATATAGGATATTTCAGTTTGTAAAACACTCGGATAGAAAAAATATAATTGAGTTTTTTCAAAAACAAATAGGGAAAGAAATTACTTTACATAGTGAAAATCAAAAAAAATATCTGGAAAATCAAAAAAAAATCCAAACAGAACAAGATAAGGAAATTAAGGAAGAAATTCAACAAGAATTAATAGTGGCTAAAGATACTGATAGAAAAATATCTTTTAAATTATTAGAATTTTATATTGGACAAAGTGATTTGTTTGAGGAAGAAAATATCGAGCAAATTATTACTGAACAAGTGAAAAGATATTTTGAGTTTAAAAATTTAGATCCAACAAGAAAAGAAGCATTAGAGTCATTTAAAAAAACTGATACATGACATAGCTCTTATCAATTTCTTATTGATTCTTCTTTAGAAACTATACTAAAAACTGCAGAAAAACTTGGTATAGATTTATCAGAATACACAAGTAAAATAGTATGATTTATTCCCTTTAAGTATGATGGGGAGGATTTAAAGAAAATCCTTGATCTGGTTGCAGTTAATATTTCTTCAAAGGATATTGATCATATACTTTATGTATACAATACTTACCCTGACATTAATAGATATCATATTTTTAATCTTATTTATTTTTACAAAAGAGTAAAAGATATAGTATCAGAAAATTGAGAGCAAAGAGCAGGATTTATCGGATTATTCAAAGAACTATTAGAAGATGACTCAGTTTTTGTTTCCGATAAATTAGAAACATTAGTGGAATTGGAAGAATTATGAGTTGAAAAAAGTATTTACCAAGGTGTATTTGATAAATATGATGCTGTATTTCCTGGTTTTAATTATTACAAGGACTACTTAGATAGTACTGGTAAATATGATTTCCAATTAGTTTTTAAGTCAAATGAACTACTCATAAAACAAGGATATGTAGACGCTATTCAATGGAGAATTGATCAAGTAAGAAATTGATTTATCTCTTGTCCTGAAAAAAAGTGATGGTGATCTATTACAAATTTACAATCAGAAATACATTTTGGTAGAGAGTTTATTCAAATATTTTCCGATTTTAAAACGGAACAATGTATACCAGAGATACTTGAATTATTAGAATTTACATTTGAAAATTATAAGAAGTATCCAGAGTTTAGTAGATATATATGGGAAGGGATAAAAAAGTATTTAGACTGACTGCAAGGAGTATCTGAAATAACTATTTTGATAGAGGGGATATGAGAATTATTGTTTAAAACTGAAAGTAGTGAAATTTCTGTTTATTTTAAAAGGTATATTGATGAGATAGATAATGGCAATTTTATTGTTAATATAGATAATAGTATTCATGCCCACGAATACATTGAATTAAAGGAAAATATTTCAAAAGTTATTAAACAAAAAAATAAAATAGAAAGAATAATGGGTGATTTTGAAGAAAAAAATCACCGTAAGGATGAAGAAATTAAAGAGCTAAGAGAAAGATTAAATGAGATGGATAACAGTTACAGAAAATTATCAACTGAAAATGAGTATAAAAATAAGAAAATAAAAGAATTATGAGGAAAGGATATAGTGATATTAACCGAATGAAAAACTGATTGGAAGCATTTAATGAGGGCTTGGAAAGAATTAAGTAATATGTGATTATTAAAAAGTAATAGTATAGCATATGACTTTGAAAACTATGTTAAAAAATATGAAGATATAAATAATCTTATATGATGAACCGATTCCATAGATGGCTTTGTGAAAAGTTTTGCTGAATTATTTCCTGAAACATTAATTATAGTTATATTTGATACCGATTCATTTGGTCAAGGTAAAGAATTAAGGCAATTAAGAGTAAACTATAAAGAGAAGAAAAAAAGGAAGAAATTTAAACAATATGATTACTATAATTTTAAAAAAGAGGATGAAATTTTAGGTATTGAAAATACATATAAAAACTTATATTTATTTTTTCTACCAGTACCTCAATTTAGAAAAAAAAGCACTTTTTATAATAAAGAAATATGTATTGAGTTCTATTATGATGAATACTTATTAAATAGGTATCAATTTATTAGAAAATGTCAGCGAGGTCCAATTATACATAAATATGATAAATCTGTTCATTTAATAGATAATATACATTATAGTTTTGGAAAAAAAGATAGACTTATTTTTGATGCAAATGAAAAATTACCATCTCATGATATGAATGGTGACCCATGTAGAGGGAATCTTTTGTATACTAAAAATCATTTTGCAGAAGATATACTAAATAATTTCCCTAGAAATAACCCTGAATATAAATCACCTTTAGATTACACTTGGAAAAGATTTTTACCAATATTTAAATGAATTAATGAAATTATTATAGATTTTAAATCCAAATTATAAAAGCATGAAAATAATAATCAACATTCTAAAAATAATTCAAAAAATCGTATTTTTCTTTTTTCTATTTTTTGCTGTTATTTGAATACTGACTTGAGAATTTGGAGTTACTTTTATGTCTCTAATATTTTGTATAATAGTGTATCCAACATTTTATAAAATGTTTCTTAAAAATGACTGGGCAAATAATGCTAAAAAAATTATATTTAAAATGCCTTCATGGGGAGAAGTATTAGATAAAGTAAATATATTTAAGGATAGGTCTTTTATTGTTCAATTAAATGATAAAACTAAACTAGAATACTATAATATTTTAAGTGGCATTGAAGATTGAACTATTAAAATCAACAAAACCTTGAAAGGTAAAATCAATAAAATTGCTCAGGAAAGTAACTTGGGATATAAAGATGTAGTTTTGAATTTATTTAAAAGTCTATGACTCAGTATTAATACTGACTTTGATGAAGAAATAAAAGGACAATTAAGTATTATAAAAAACTTTATCACACATCTATATGAGGACTCCTTTGAGGAGGATTTTAAATTGCAACTGAAAGACTTTCTGATTGATTACTGGATTCATATAATAGAAGATTTTAAAATTACTGATGAAGAAAATGATATATTAAATTTTCTTATTAATAAATTTCAATTTCAACTTGATGAAATATGATTTGATCAAAACGAATACAATAGATACCGTACTATATATCTTATTGAAGATAAATGAGAATTACCTGATTTAAAAATAAAATGAGAATTACCAATTATACCGAAAAAATGAGAAAAGATATATTGGATGGAGTGAGCAGTAGTATATAAAAAGAAAATGGAGATAGTAAAAAGGGCTTCATCATCTGATGGAATATCTATAAATTTAATGGCATGAGTGAGCTATAAACTAGGTAGTTACAATGCACCTGCTTATAAAGAAGAAGTGACATTAGTAGATGACTCAGGTTTTTTCATTATCACTAATCAAAGAGTATGATTTATTTGAGATACTAAAAATTTTTGGATTAATTATGATAAGGTTATAAATTTTACTGCAAATGAAGAAGGATTGGTTATTATGAAAGAAAATACATCAAAACCTTATATAGTTTCTCTTGGTGATTATAATTTACCACTATTGCTATTGTCTAAAATTATTAATGACATGGCTGAATAATTTATATTAATAATTTAAACTCATGGTAAAAAAAGATACTAAAAAAATAAAATCAATTAAAAAATCAAAAGCACAGAAAAATGATTGGGTAGATGATATGTGAGGTTTGATAGAATGAGGTTTTAAGGTTTTGAGTAAGAATATTGCACTTACTTGAGCTATAGCATTTGTTTTATGACTTTTGATGCAATATCTCATAATTGATAGTTTTATTGGTGGTTTAGGCTCTATCTACTATATTAATATAGAATATTCAATCATATATTTTGTGGTGTTTTGTTTTATTCTACTTTTGGCATTTTTATTTTGATATATGTTTACTTTTTCATTTATTTTTATAATTTTATATTCTGTTTTACAAGTAATATTTGAGATTGAAGGTAATTTGAATTATATATTTTCAGTTCTTTTTATAGTGTCAATAGTATTGCTTTTTATAAAAAGATATAGGATGTTTCTAAAAAAATATGAAAAAATACTGACAGTATTTTTTCTTTTAACTTTTATTGCATGATTTTTCTTAGGTATTAACTATATGACCACACTATACAAAAACGTTAGTATTATTACAAATACTGAAACTAATGTTTGAAAATTATATTTTTTTAATTGAGATTATTATTTTATAGAAATTGATTGAAAAAAAGTATTACTTCCAACAAAAGAAGTAGAAAAAATAGAATTATTAGAAAAGAATAATGATGAGATTGCTAAGGATATTATAGAAAGTGCAAATGAAAAAAAATAGAATTTGAGTGCTTGAATATTTTTTAGTATATACCTCTAATGTGAGAAGTTAATTTGTTCTATGAATAGTTATTTGTATTGCTAGATTCATATTTATAATTGCTATAAATTCAACTCAAACTTTCTTGCAATATATTAACAAATTCTGGAGAAAAGGCTTTCTTTCATTGAGGGATAACATGAGCGTATGCTCTTAGTATCATATCTATATTAAAACTTGATGTGAAAAGATTTGAAGAGGTATATAGTTGATCTTGCTTTGAAAAATCTGTAAGTATTTCTTGTATTCTTTTCTCAATACTTTCAACATTATTTTCTCACGCTCTAATTTTTCAAGCGGAATAAAAGAGGTCTAAATGCTTACTTTGTTTTTTTATATATTTTATTAATTCAAGATATCATAAAAATAGTTTTTCTAAAGAATTTAATTCTATATAAATGTTAGTCCACTCAGGTTTGTTCGTATAAAACATCTGCATGTTCTTTACAATTTGTGTGTATTTTTCAAGCTCTATATGATTCTTTTTATTTGGAATTATAAAAAACTTTTTCTCATGGTAAGTTATAGAGTGAATATTTATTATTGATTCTTTATGAATTTCCGAAAATTTAAGATTCTTTCTCATTTTTTCTTTTTCAATAAAATTATCTGGGTTGTTAAGTGCTAAAAAACTTCTATATAGAATATTATCTTTTTTACTGACTTTATCTATTAAAGAATAAATAAAATTAGTAATTTGTTTTCTGTTCCATGATTCATATTGTTTTTTATACTTAGCGCTATTTGCCTCTACAAAAGTCTCAAAACAGGGGTTCCATATTATTGTATAAGTTGACTCTTCTTGTTTAAAATATAATTTGGCCCTCCGATTATCATTTTCAAAAATATTAAAGCCAATATCTATACATCAGATCATATATATTTCTACTCAGTTAAATAATATTTCTGTTTGATCATAATACTCAACTATTTGCATAAGTTTTTTGTATAATTCAGGTGAGACTGTTCATATGATATACTCTCAATTTGTTTCACCTTTTAGGGTGCTTCATATATCCAATTCTTTTTGATACTTGTAGCAAGTCCGTTTATATATCATGCATATATAATCTAGAATCTTACATAAATACTTTATTTCATTGGAGTTGAGAAATAAAGTTGAATTTCAAATTGAGAATTTAAATTTATTTGGGGAAATTTTTAGTATGTATTTTCTTTCTTCTATAGGTTTCCATATATAACTTATGAGATCTGTATCAATATTTTTTTTACATAAGTGTATTAGTGTTTTAGACTGTGAATTACAATAAATAACCATGAAAAAAAGGGATTCATCATTTTTTTCATGGAATTGCTTTATATTTGGTATATATAAGTCTCACTTCATGTATTGCGAATCAAAGTGCCAAGTATAATTGCATTTTTTTGCTATCAATTTATTCATAAAATTTAGTGAATTTATAAAAAACTAGGTAATGTAAACACCCAACGGGGATCGAACTCAATGAAGCCCCATAACAAAGGGATTTCACTCCATAATCATAAATAATAGCCTAAAAAGATTGAACTAAAAAAAGCCTCTATCGAGGGCTCTTTAGGTTTTTTTTCGTTATGGTACACCCGGCAGGGATCGAACCCACGCTAACCAAGGTCCGCGGCCTTGTGCTCTTCCACTGAGCTACGGGTGCATAATGTGTAGTAGTATTGTATGTAAAATCAAGAATAATCAAGATTTAATGTTAACTCAAGAATAATCAAGATTTAATGTTAACTCAAGGTAAGTCTGTAAGATTTTAATTATAAATAGATAATAACACTCTTATTCTATAATAACTTCATTATGAATACAAAATTTATAGTAGTTGTGATTTTACTGGTTAGTTTTTTGTTATGAATGAATAGTTACTTCAATGGAAACCAAGAAAATAAAAATGAAATAAGAACAGAAAATAAACAATCAGCAACTAATGATATATGAGCAGAATATGACTTTAAGAATGAAGGACTCAATACAAATACAGCAAAAAGGTCAGTTGACCTAGGACTGATACTCAATGGTTGACCATGAAAAGACGGGATTCCCGCTATTAATAACCCTCAGTTTATAAAAATACCTGAAGGTGATAGCCAAGCTGGACTCAATGATGAAACTCTATGAATCTCTGTAAAAATATGATCAGAAGCAAAGTTTTATCCATACTCAATACTCTACTGGCATGAAATAGTAAACGATACCATTTGAAATACCAAAATATCTGTAACATTTTGCCCACTCTGTGGAACAGCAATTGTATATGATAGAGTGGTAGATGGAGAAGAGCTAACCTTTTGGATATCAGGGAAACTTTATCAATCAAACTTACTAATGTATGATGACCTGACTCATACTCTTTGGTCACAGTCTATATGAAAAGCAGTTGTCTGAGATTATTTAGATACAAAATTGAGTGTTATAAAATCTGATTTAATAAGCTATAAACAATTTAAAATAAACTACCCTAAATGACTTGTGATGAGTGAAGATACTGGATATAATAGATCATATGGGAGAAGTCCGTATAGCTGATATGAAACAAGTGATGAACTCTATTTCCCCGTAGAGCATTTAGATGCTCGATTCGCAAAAAAAGAGTTATTATTTGTACTTCCGTACAAAGGGGAATCATATGCATTTGTGAGAAGTGAGTTAAAAGAAAAATGAGTAATTAATTATAAAATTTGAAATGAGACAATAAAAATTATATATAAAAATTGAGAAATTACAGCAATGTCTTGAGATATAGTTATCCCAGGGTACATAGAAATGTGGTTTTCATGGGCAACACAGCATCCAGGTTCAGAGAATATATGGGAAGGGGGATAATTACTTCTTACCTTTTTGTGTACTTTTCCTTCATTCTCAATATACTTTTTGCAGTTATAATTTTACAGGATCTTCATGAAAAACATACTTATTATTCTTCTTTTGTTACTTGCTCCTATATCAGTATATGCTTGAGAAGCAAAGGTTTTAGAAATTGGTAAGAATAATCTAGTTTTCTTAAACTTATGGAAGAAACCAGAAGTAAGAAATCTATATGAATCATGAAAGCTTACTTTTGACGTCATAAAAGGTGAAAAACTACAATTTGTGTATAAAAATAAAAAAATATTCCTACATCTTCCAGGAGTGAATATCTCTGAAGAAGGGATGATTGAAGTACGTTTTAAAAATCAAAAAAAACAGATTGCATATAAAATAGATTATAATAAAAATGACGAAAATTTTGATCTCAAACAAGATTTTTTATTTAAAAGACTTCAAAAAAAACCACTTTCATGTGAGAGTGCCGCAGCGTCAGATATTATTACCTTTCTTCAATGAAAAATAGTAGATGAAGATGAAGTGTATAACTTATTAGACAAAGACAAAGCCTGAGAAACAGCAGTCTGGAGTTGAAATAAATTGATATGGTGAAACCCAAATAAATGATTTGTCGGAAACGTAGATTATTATTGAGAAGAAAAAATAAAACCAAGCCAAAGATTACTCACTTGATACGGAGTCTATGAAAAACCAATTGAAAAAGTATACAAACAATACGGGCTGAAAACAAAAATTATAAACAATACAGATTATAATAAATATTTCACAAATAATGAACACCTGAGTTTACTTTTGAAGTTTTTAAAAAAATGAAAAATGGTTCAACTCTGGTGAGATTGGTGTACAGACCCTTTGTATGATGAATGACCTATTGGTTGAAACCTTATTACAAACTCATGTCCAACACTCAACAACGACAGAAAGATTGAATGGTATTATAAAGAATGATCAGAGTTAAAAAAACATGTATGACTGAGATGAGAACACTCATTTTATCTTCTTTGATATGAATGAAGTATTTATAAACCAGAAAAAATAATTGTTTGGGACACTGATACCTGATATCATAAATATCAAACAAAAGAATGGATGAGAAAATGGGACCTCATGGATAATAGAAGTATAATAGTTGGGAGGTAATATTTTATTGATTATTCATTTATAAATGATACCAGACAAGCCAAGTGTAAGTACTGATAGTTGAGTTGAATCTGAAGTGAAGTCAAAGGTTTCTTCTTATCTTGTAGAGTTTAAAAATAGTATTTTAGATTTTATTCTTTCCGATGAACAAAAGGAAGGGAGGGCATTGAAAGTGATTGATAATAAAAGAGGCAAGAATATTCCTCTAGAATGAGAGGAACTTGCTCTCCTTTTGAAAAAGTGAATAGTACTTGATTGATTATCTTTGGATGATAATTCATTTCCATGAAATAATTACCAGACTGAATTCAATGACCAAAATTTTTGTAATGTAGTACTCAATATTAGCAATAACTATATATTTAATAATTGTGACTTTCGCTGAGCAGTATTTAAAAATATTGCTTGAAATAATGTGAGTTTTAATGACTGTAACTTACAAAATACTCAACTATGAAAGATAGCAGCTCAAGAGTTACAGTTTGCAAATTGTAATATAAATTGAATACAATTAATAGAAAATAACTATGATAACTGCAGTGATTTAGAGTGATATTCTTGAATCACTGTTAGAAGTAAGACAAAAAATGACCCTGTTTTTTCTTCAGATTTTGAATCGGAGTTTCATACGACTTGTAAAAAAAAGATAAATAAAAAATGAATTATTAGAGTTAGAAATATAGATTGAGATGTAACAGAAATTCAAGTTCTATTTCGTAAGGCTTTACAATTATTAGGAGTTGTATTTCTGGACTCCTATAAAATATGAGATACTTATTTACATAAGAATGTGATTTATATTTTAGATAATCTATGAGAGGAAAATAACAACCAACTGAGAACAGAAATTCATAACCAAATGGATTTGTGAGAATACGATGATATTTATAATATTTTTCCAGAAAATGAGAATAGGGAGATGCTGATTGATATAGATAGTGATGAGTCAGAATTAGCTTTTAAATTTGTAAGGCCAATTTCAATAGATAGAAAAATTTGATATAATCAAGATGTAAGATTTTGAGACTATTTTACAAAAACAGTGAATGAATTATAAGAATTATAGAAAAAACCAAATACTTTATGTTTGGTTTTTTTTGTTTCTCCATATAATACTTTCAAAGATTATTAACCTACAAATATGCAAGAAAAAATAAGCCTGAAGTGAAATATTATCAAGTATGATGAAACAAGTTTAGATCATGATATCTCTGAAATATTAAATAAGAGATTTGATGACCCAAGTGCTATTGAATGAACAATGGAAGATTTACATGATCCATTCCTGCTAAAAGATATGGATAAAGCTGTAGAGAGAATCTTGAAAGCAAAAGAAGATGATGAAAAAGTCATGATTTTTGGTGATTATGATGTGGATTGAGTAACATCAACCTCTATTTTGATGCATTTTTTCAAAAAAATATGATTAAAGGCAAGTTATAGACTTCCTCATAGAGTAAACGATGGATATGGTCTCAAGAATTATTTCGTAGATGAATGTGCTGAACTGTGAGTATCTTTGATTGTCACTGTAGATTGTGGAACTCGTGATATAGGAGTAGTGAAACATGCAAAGAAACTATGAGTTGATATTATTGTCACTGACCATCATGCTGTTCCAGATGAAATCCCAGAAGAAGCAGTTGCAATTATTAATCCTAAAAGAAAAGATTGTAACTATCCTTTTAAATGATTAGCCTGAGCAGGAGTAGCATTTAAACTTATGAGCGCATTGGCTTCAAAGCTTTTTGATGCAAATGAGTATGAAGAATATTTAAGAGATTCAATAGATATATGTGCTATATGAACAGTAGCAGACTGTATGACTCTGACTTGAGAAAATAGAATTATTGTTATTGAATGACTCAAACAATTAAAAAGATCACGTTCAAACGGTATCAGAGCACTTATAGAAGATAGAATTGATACAGACTTAGATGCTGATGTATTTGGATTTGTAATCTGACCAAGATTGAATGCTGCAGGGAGAATGGATAGTCCGTACAAAGCAGTAAATTTGATTTTGAACAATTGAGAAACACTCAACAAAACACTTTCTGAAATAGAACAGCTGAATGAAAAAAGGAAATTTTTAACAAAACAGTTCGTAGATGAAGCGCTTGAAAAAGTAAATAGAAGAGACAATATATTATTTTACTACTCAACGGCAATTGAGCATGGAATTATCTGAATAGTAGCTGGAAGACTTACAGAACAGTTTTATAGACCATCAATAGTACTCAAAGATGAATGAGATAAACTCGTTGCGAGTTGTAGAAGTCCCGATTTTTTCTCTATAGTTGATATATTAGAAAAATACAAAGAGTACTTTATTGGGTTTGGATGACATAAACAAGCTGCAGGGTTTAGTATTAAAAGGGAAAAATTCTGAGAATTTAAATCAAAGGTACTTGCTGATTTAAACTCAATGGATTTTAGAAAACATAGAAAAGAAGTAGTCGTAGATAAGATAGTAGAACTCAATGAGTTATGATTTTGATTTTTGAAAAAAATTAACAAGTTCAAACCGTATGGAATAGGAAATAAAAAACCAGTCTTTATGATAGAAGACCTTGATTATGATACTGTAGAAATTCTTTGAAAAAATAGCAGGGATCATTTACGTTTCAAAACAAAACATGGATACAAAATATTTTGATTCTGATTCTGAGAATACTTAGATCAAATTAAAAAAGCTGATAAAGTGGATCTTATTTTTGATGTTTCTGAAGATGTTTGGATGGGGAAGAAAAATTTGATGTTAAAGGTGGTTGATATTGTAATATATTAATAAGTGGGAGTACTAAAAAACCGTTATGAATATTCATAACGGTTTTTGTTCCTTAAGCAGCTTTTTTGTAAGACTTCTTATTTTTTTTCATCTCGATTCTCTCAGAGAGTTCAATCCGATATTTATTATTTTTTGGAGAGGTTCTTCTCCCATAGTCTTTACAATTTATTTTATACTTCTTCTTTGCATGATGAGTAAATAGAGCCATAAGACACTCTACTAAATCTTCTGCTGAGTCTTGTTTTAGGAATTTGGAAGCAGCATTACTTCCAAGACGTAACAAGGTTTCTAAAAAAAAGTATCTTTTCGTCCCATAGTAATTTTCAAGTATAATATTGTACTCAGTAAAATTATGGGATTTTTTTAGTATGACTTCTTCATTTGTAAAACGGCTACTTACGAGTACTCCTTTTTCTGTTAGAATTAATCTTAATACAATACATGCAGCCTGCTTTCGATTTTTTTGAAAACCTTTTTGCTTTGCAACTGCGATAGCTAATTCGAATTGTTCATTTCCAATATTTCGGAGATAAAAACAATCTTCTTTTTCTATATCTGTTTTAGTATCAACTGAAGTGAACTGTTTCATAACTAAATTCCTTCTATTAATTCATTTATATTTATAATTATTATGAAAGAAAAGTCAAAAAATAAAATTTGCAGTATTCGTCAAAGAATAATATACTTATTTAGTATTATATTATTAAGAACATATTATGTCCCTACAAAAATGCCCAAACTGTAAAAAGAAAATCTCTTGGTGGAAAGTATATAAAAAAATTAACCAAAAAAGGTTTTATGGAAATCACTTATTAAAATGTTCAAAATGTTCTTATAAGTTATGACTGAAACTTAAGAAGAAAGACTTTACCGAGCGTTTATATAAAGCCTTCTTGTGGATGAGTTTCCCAATCTTATTAATTGTGGCTGTTGCTCTATGAAAAATATTTTTCTGAACGGCAATTGTATTGGTTGTTTTATACCATTTTGCTGCAATGCATTATATTATTACAAAATATAAATATGATACATGTAAGAAATAAAAAACTGAGGGTTTAGATATTTTCTTCCCAACCCAGTTTTTCTTTTTTATTAAAAATACCAAATTCATGTTCTCAGGCTTGAACTTGAGCATGATAAAAGAAATAGTTTCATTTATTTGAAGCTATTTTTTTGTATGGAGGTCTTACTGAGAGAGAAAGGTTAAATTTATTTTTAAAATAAGCCTTTATAAAACCTCTGTGATCATCTCATGTTTTTCATAGCTGAAAAGCTTCAAATCTATCAGGATTTTCTGAATAATACTCTTTATGATCTTTATGGATACAAACGAATATCTCTGCATCTTTTTTATTTATTTGTATAGATTTTTTTTCTGGCCTTGATTCAGATTTTCATTTATTTTTAAAAAATTGTGAATTATGAAGAGGATAATTTTCCCAGTTAATATTTTGTTTTTCATTAATGTCAACAAGACTAGAAAAATCCATGAGAGCTGCATTTATTTCTCTTCATGAGATTCAAGTTTTTTCAAATTGTTTTTGAATATTATTTTTAAATTCTTTAGAAAGTTTAATGAAACGGCTTCCAAGGTAGTATCTTGCAAATATTTTTTCTATATTGGTATCAAAAGCTAATACACTTTGATTATGTCAAAAAGCAAGGATTGCTTGAGATGTATATGGTCAAACTCCAGGGAGAGAAAGAAGCTCATTATAATCATTTGGGAATATTCAGTCATGATCATCTACTATAGCTTTTGCTGCTCCTAACATATTTCTTGCGCGAGAATAATATCAGAGTCATTCATAATATGGGAAAAAGGTATCATAGTCTATCTGAGCAAAATCATGAACTGTAGGAAATGCATCTATAACTTTTTCAAAGTAAGGAATCACACGTGAAACTTGGGTTTGTTGAAGAAAAATCTCGCTGATCCATACCTGATATGGCTCTTGTTTATGCCTCCATGGAAGATCATGACGTCAGTTTATTTTATACCAGTCCAAAATGATTTGGAAGGGGAAGTTTTCGAGTTTCATATATTTGTTTTACTTGAAGAAAAATATTGATACTATCATACTAAGATTTAATAATTTTTCAAAACTCTTATGGTCAAAAAAAAGCTACCAGGAATCTTGGAATACTTTATACATGATCAACTGGAAGATGATCCCTCTTTTTCTTATAGATCTATGTTTGGTTGATATGGTATTTATAGGTATTGAAAAATATTTTCTATACTACTTTGAAACCAGTTGTATTTCAAAGTGTGAGAAAATAATAGACAAGACTATTTAGATTATTGAAGCGAAGCATTTAAATATAAAAAGAAAACATGAGTCGTATGAGTTATGTCATATTATGAGCTCCCAGAAGATGTTATGGAGAATAGAGAATTGTTATTTGAATGGATTGAAAAGTCATTATCTGTTGAAACAAAAACGAAGAAAAAGACTCAAAAAGATAGAGAGCTTGATAAAAAAATACTTGAGTTTTTACAAGAAATACCAAAATGAAAAGTAAGCTCATACAAAAATCTTTGAATAAGGTTTGAGGTTCACCCAAGAAAGATAGCTTCAGTAATGAAGTATAACAAAAGTCCAGGAATATATCCTTGTTACAAAGTACTTGCTGACTCTGGAAAACTCAGTGGATATAATACTGATAGATGAGTTGAAGAAAAAGTAGAGAAGTTACAAGCTGATGGTATTGAGATAATAAATGGAACCGTTGATAAAAAATATTTTATATAATTAAAAAAAGTAATAAATGGAAAGAATACAAAGAGCAGGATTCAAAGTAGCAGGATTAAAAATTACAACTTCTAATACCCAAGCTATAAATGAAGGAAGTATTGGTATAGCATGGAATGATTTTTTTTCCAAAAATATATTCGCAAAAATACCAAATAAAATCGATGATAGAATTTATGCCGTATATTCAAATTTTGAAGAGGGTTTCTCTGAAGATAATATGGATAAAAAATATGATTTAATTATTGGTTGTAAGGTTTCAGACTTTACATGACTTCCAAAGTGGTTATCTAGCGCAGAAGTACCGGAACAAGAATATGCAAAATTTGTTGCAATCGGGAACCTTCCAAGAGCAGTACTTAAAACATGGGAAGAAATTTGGGAATCAGATATTCCGAAAAACAATACATTTGATTTTGAGGTGTATTCTGAAAAATCTCAAAAATGAAATAATTCAGAAGTTGATGTATACGTTTGAGTAAATTAAAAAAAGAGAAAGCATATGCTTTCTCTTTTTAAAACTCTACTTCACTAAAACATTCAACTCAGCCTTCTCATGCAAAAACTATATTTTCAATTCTTACTCAAAATTTTCAGGGGATATAAATTCCAGGTTCAATAGTAAAAACCATTCAGGATCTTATTATATTTTGAGACTTCATTGTTATCCATGGTGCTTCATGAATATTTAAGCCTACTCAATGTCATGTAGAGTGTGTAAAATACTCTCCAAATCACGCATCAATAATGGAGTTTCTTGCCGCGGTGTCAATTAAAGTTGCTTTGAGTCATGGTTGAGAAATTTGAAATGCTTTCCTATAAGCTTTGGCTACAGCATTATATATTTTTTTGAATTCATCATATGAACTATCTTTTTTTCATACCCAAAAGGTTCTGGTAAAATCACTACAATATCACTGGTATACTGCTCCCATATCAATTAAGAGAGGACCATCTCATATGATAGTATCTCCAGCTGTATGATGTGGGATAGCTGAATTTTTTCAAAAAGCGACTATTGCTTCAAAACTTTCTGCTGATCCTCAAAACTCTAAGATTTTATTGACTATAAATGCTCTGATCTCTTTTTCTGTTTTTCAAATGAGTTCTCAAGTTTTTTTTAGGTCTTGTACTGCAAAAAATACTTTATCAATTATTTTTATAGCTTGTTTTATCTTTGTCTGTTCATTACTTTGTTTGATGATTCTTTTCTGTTCAAAATAAGGAGTTATAACTTCTATTTTATGTTTTGAGCCTTTTTCTAGTTGTCCGAAGTATTTAAGAGTTATATTGTCTTCTACTTTTTTTGTTTTTGAATCATGTGATTGATCTAAAATACAGTCAATAAGTTTTCATTCTGATTTTGTGAAAACTACTTTTTCTTTTCATGTTTTATGTTTGATACTCTCTATATCCACACACTCTTTTTTATTAAAATACCTTGAGTCAAGGATAATATTTATACAGTGCTTTTTGATAATAATTCATCCGAGAGATGGTTGAAATCAGAGTAAATAATTGAACTCATTATTAATGATTCAGTTATCTGTATCTGTGATAATAATAGTAGCCATATTTTATATTTAGTATATATAAATCATTATAATATATTTTTCCAAAATAATCAATGAATAACTTTACAAAAAAGTAAAAACTCATAATATGTATATATACTGTATATATTAAAAGAGTATTTTATGGGAAAAGAAAAATTATCACTCAAAGATATGATGTTTAACAAACAAAGAGTTACTTTTTTATCTTGATTAATAAAAGAAGCATATAAGGAGTTTGATGAGGTGAACTTTATAGACGATGTTCTTGTGAAGTTTCCAGAATTAGAGCTCAAAGAAAGGATTTATCATATAAAAGATAATTTAAAAATATATCTCCCAGATAATTATAAGCTAGCTGTGAGTATTATGCGTCAAAGTTTACCACCAGAGCTTGATCCAAATAAAACAGATGATGATTTTGGGTATTTTATTTTATCTTCGTTTTGAGAGTATATTGCAGAATACTGATGTAATTGAGAGTATCTAGATTTTTCTCTTTCTAATTTTGAAGAATTTACAAAAAGATTTTCTATGGAATTTGCGATTCGTCCTTTTTTGAAAAAGTACCCAGAGCAAACACTTGTCTATGTTGAGGAGTGGTCAAAACATGATAATTACCATGTAAGAAGATTTGCGAGCGAATGAATTCGTCCAAGTCTTCCATGGTGAGGGAAAGTTGATATTGGGATTCAAAATACTTTTGATGTTCTGGATAATCTTTTTTCAGACCATACATCTTATGTATTTCGTTCTGTTGCAAACAATATGAACGATATTTCAAAAATAGATCCTATTTGAGTACTCTCAAAATTAGATGAATGGAAGAAATCAAGAAAACAATCAGAGAAAAATATGGACTATATTATGAGGCATTCACTCAGGACTTTACTGAGATCAGGACATAAAGAATCTCTTCAGTTTATTTGATACCAAAAACCTGATATTTCTATCAAAAATTTTCAAATTTTAACTCCATCAGTTTCTTTATGAGAAAGCCTAAAGTTTGAATTTGAAATAGATTCAAAAAATGACCAAGTCTTAATGATAGATTATATTATACATTTTGTGAAAGCCAGTGGGAAAAATTCATGAAAAACGTTTAAGATTTCAAAGAAAAAAATATGAAAATGAGAAAATATAAAAATAACAAAAAAACACCCACTTAGGGAAATGACAACATTGAAACTCTATCCTTGAAAGCATTTTATTGAATTGCAAATCAATGGAGAGAAGTTTGGGAAAATAGAATTTGATTTTAAGATGAATTAAGTCTACTAAAAAATATAGACTTTATACAACATATATATAAAATATAATAAATTAATATTTAATAGAAAATAATATATGTCTCAAACAATAGTATGTCCAAATTGTAATGTAGAAATAGACTTGGATAAAATTGCTAATCATAAATATGATGAGCTTTTAAAAGATCAAGAAAATAAATTGAAAAGCGAACAAGAAAAACAAAAAGCTCAATTTGAAAAAGATCTAGAAGAAAAAACGAATGAAATGAGAAAAAAAGCAGGAGAATTTGCTGAAAGAAAAGCTGCTGAAGAAAGAAAAAAAGTAGAACTTGAAATGAAAGATATGCAAGATAGGCTTAAAAAATCTGAAATTGAACAACAGGAAGCGAAAAAGAAAGAACTGGAGCTTATTAATATGCAAAAAGACTTAGAAAACAAAGAGAAAAATTTTGAGCTAGAAATGGAGAAAAAAATGATTGAAGAAAAGAAAAAATTAGAACAAACAATTGAAGAAAAATTAAAGCTAGAATCTAAAAAAGAATCAGATACTCAAATTGAAAAAATACAAGAAGAGCATAGAAAGAAAGATCTTGAAATGCTGAAACAACAAGAACAAATGAAAAAAACTATTGATGATCTGAAAAGAAAATCAGAACAAAATAGCCAACAAATACAATGAGATATACAAGAAGATGATTTGAAACAAGCAATATCGAGTTCATTTCCTATTGATATTATTGAAGATGTCCCAACTTGAATCAAGTGAGCAGATATTATACAAAATGTAAAAAATAACCTAGGACAACCTGCTTGAGTTATTGTTTGGGAATCAAAAAACACAAAAGCTTGGACAGACGCTTGGGTAATGAAGCTCAAAGATGATAAGCTCAAAGTAAACTGAAATATTGCTATCTTAGTTACTACCGTTCTTCCAAAAAATCTTAAAAGTTTTTGAATGGTGGATGATGTTATGGTATGTCTCCCTGAATACGTGATTGCTGTTGCAACGATGCTCAGAGATAAACTTCTTGCAATTGCAAAGGTAGAAACTTCTCTGCAATGAAAAGATCTCAAGATGGAAATGCTCTACAAATATCTTTCAAGTGAAGAGTTTTCTTCAAAAATTTCTATGATGGTTGATGTATTTGCACAATTAAAAACATGAATTGATTCAGAAAGAAGAGCCATGGATAAAAACTGGAAAAAAAGAGAAAAGGATCTGGAAAGAGCTACTTTTGCTATAACTGGAATGTATGGAGAATTAGAATCACTTATGTGACAAGCCTTACCATGAGCAGAAAAGCTTGAACTTGGAGCTTGAGATGATTTTGAAGATTAAGGAAGACAAGTAATCGCTCCCTCTGTCCTAGGGGACATCTCCCTCCAAGAGGGAGAACTTAGTATGAATAATAATTTTTATATTATCTTATTTAAAGAATTATTTTTAATAAAATAGATAGTTCTTATTTGTTGCAACAATTTTAAGTTCCCCCTCATGGAGGGGGATGCCTGAAAGGCAGGGGGAGTTTTTCTTAAATAATTATTTCTACTCTATATGTATGAATTTACTCAAGATTTTCTTCACTCAAGGTGATTAATTTTATGAAACCATAGATTACCTTACAATCCAAAACTTAAAGAACGAGCAAGAGAATTAAGGAAAAATATGACAAAACCTGAAATGAAAATCTGGTTTGATTTTTTGAAAAATTGGAAATATACAGTTTTGAGACAAAGACCCATAGATCATTTTATTGTAGATTTTTATTGTAAAGAATTATCTCTTGTTATAGAAATTGATTGAGAGAGTCATCATGAGAATTGAGCTCCAGAATATGATACCGAAAGAACAAATGTATTAAAATGATATGACCTTAAAATTTTAAGATTTACAAATGACGAAATAATGAAAAATTTTAGCTGAGTCTGTGAAATACTAAATAAATACTAATTACTCATGACAAATAAACTTTCACTCAACCTTTGAGGTTCTAAAAAACCAAATTTTAGACGTAAAATAATGCAGAACGTTATTATTGATAGGAAATCAAAGTATACAGTTATAGGGTGATATATTGAATCATCAGAAGAAGTAAAACCTTTTATAAAAGAGTTATTGAAAGATAAGTATTTTCAGAAGTCTACTCATAATACTTATGCGTACAGGTTAGAGTTAGAAAATGGAAGTATTTTAGAATGAAAAAATGATGATGGAGAAGTTTGAGCTTGAAATTGTATACTCAGAGAGCTACAAAGAGATAACTGTATAAATACTATTGTGGTAGTAACAAGATATTTTTGATGAATTCATTTACAAGCTGATAGATTTAAAAATGTAATTGATGCAACAAAGATAATCCTACATGAATTTTAATGTACAAAAAAATAGCTATTACAAAGTAAAAAATAAAGAGTTTTTTAAAAAACTCTTTATTTTTTTGAAAAAAGTTGTCACACTATTATGTTTCAAACGTATAAAAGCCTGTAGTCGCTACGATGAATTATATTTTAAAAAACTATATTATGAAAAACTGAACAAAAAAAACTCTATTAACTACTAGTATTATATGACTTGCATTACTAGTAAATCCTGTTAGTGCAGCAAACCTATCATTTGATGAGGCATTTAAAAATCAAATTTTAGAAGAAGTTAAAATGGAACTAAAAGATGAGGTAAACGGTGCAGAAGAAATAAACTCTATATCAAAAGAACTAGATGAGTTAATCAAAAATTGAGACCTTAAGAATAATCTTTTAACTGAGTTAAAAGAGGAAATAGCTTTTCTAAAAAATGCTGATTTTAAAAATCAATTAGCACAAGATTTAAAAAGCTTAGAGGAAATTAATGATGGAAAAAAGTTTTATGACGTATTGAATGATGTATATGAGAAATTAGATAATTATTATGAAGAGCATGATGAAGAGATAGAAGGTGAGGATGATTTTGAAGACTATAGTTATAGTTTTACTAATGAAAAAACAGACATTATAGAAGCTTTAGAAGAAGAAGTGAGTTATATTAACGATAAAAAATTAAAAGACGTTGTAGTATCAACGATTCAAGAATTAAAATCTATAAATAATGAAGATACATTTTTTGAAAAACTTGATGTAACTTACGATAAATTAGATGAATACTTTGGAGAGGATGATGATTTCGAAGATGATAACTTTGAAGACGAATGAGAAGATTATAATTTTACAGAAGATAAAAAAGATATATTAAAGTATCTTTGAGATGAAATTAATAACTTAGAAGATTCAACATTTAAATCTGATATGTTATCAAATATTCAAAAATTGAATGCTCAAAATAATGAAGATGATTTTTTTGATACATTAGATAAAGTTTATGAGAGTGTAGATAATTATTATGAAGAAAATGGAACTTCATTTAATGAAGACTTTGATTTCGAAGATATAGAAGACTTTGATTTTGATACTGAAAAAAAAGAAATTATACAATCTATTACTGAAGAAATTAATAGTTTAGATAATGAAGAATTAAAGAATGAACTCTTAGTGGCTTTGGAAAAAATAGAAAATGAAACAAACCCAAATAATTTTTTCTCAAAAATTGATGATATATATGATATATTAGATGATTCATATGATGATTTTAATGATATTGATGATGAAGATGAATTTTTCGATGACGAAAAATAAAGATATTACAACCTGCAGCTTTTTGTGCAGGTTGTACTTATTGCTTTAACTTAATATCTAAATATAATATAATGATACAAAAAATCAAAACTGTTACTATAGCATTACTTCTAACGGGTTTCTTTATTTTTAACTGAATCAACTCCTCATATTCTTACCACTCAGAAAATAATATATGAGAATTCAAACAAGAGTTACAAGCTATAAAAAATTGAGAATTACTTGTAAATAAAATTGATAAAATAGTAACTAAAGTTGTGAAAAAGAGTAAAATGAATAAAGCCTTTTGACTCAAATTAAAAGATAAAATTATTACTATAAAAAATAAGCTTTCAAAAAAAAGTGATTCGAAGTCAAAAAAATATGTAGTAATACTCAATTACCTACATGCGAAACTTGAATGAGAATTAGAATGAAAAAGCCCTCGAGTTATGAAAAGAATTATTTCTCATAACAATAAAAGTAAAGCTAAAGTCGCAAAAGATAGAGTAAAAAAAATTAAAAGTAAGAACGTTTTAGATAGATATAAGTGAAGAAAAAAAAGATAAATTGTAGCTCTCTTTATAAATAACAAAAAAATATGAATTATATAGATTGTTATAATCAATATAAGAATAAAATTTTTTCATACTTCTATTATAACTTAGGCAAAGATAGAGAATTAGCCGAAGATTTAACGAGTGAAACCTTTTTAAAATGATATGACAAAATTGATAGTTATGATGATACATTTAGTTTTTCTACTTGGATTTTTAAAATAGCTAGAAATAAACTTATTGATCATTATAGAAAAGATACATCAGATGTAAGTATAAATGGAGATGAAAATTTGGATATTGAAGAGTTTATTAAATATGAATGAGATTTTACTCGAAAGATTGATACTGAATTTGATATGAAACAGGTATATATGGCTCTAGATAAAATTCCAGAAACTTATAAAGACTATATTGTAATGAAATACTTAAATGAATTTTCTACAAAAGAGATTTCAAATATAACTTGAAAAAGTGAGGCGAATATAAGAAAGATTATAAGTAGAGGTCTTGAGAGATTAATAAACATTTTACAGCCTAATACACCTGAGTATGAAAAACTTTAAATTAAAAGAGGAAAAAATTCCTTTGAAATTAGATTATAATATTAGAATAAAACTCTATTTTTTAATGCTTAAAAAAAATATACTTAATGTATTTTCTATAAAGAACATTAAATTTATAGTTCCTGCACTTGCTATGTTTGTTTTTGTAGTAGGAATATTTAATATTACAAGTAACGATAAAATTACTACTCCTCATAACGGTGATCAACTTGTAATAGAAACCTCTGTTATTTCTGACATGAAAGTCATCAATCCAAGGTTGACTGAGCTATGAACTAAACAGAAAACAAATAAATATAAAGAAACCTGAAAAGATAGAGTTGCAAAAGCAAAAACACAACATTACAAAAATCTTGCATACGTAAGAAAAGTTAGAGCGAGGCAAAAAAACATGAATTAATAAAAAAATAAAGACTATGAACGTCTTTATTTTTTTAATTTGTAATAAAATACAATTTGTAATAATCCGAAAATCACCTCTACAAAGAAAAAACTAACAATCACAAGTGATACTTGATAGTATAGCATATAAAATGCCATAAGAACTGCAAGTGAAAGACGAATCAGACCATCGTAGTATCAAAGAAGAATTGATGTATGTTTGATACGTAAAATTGCCCAGAAAAATGAAACAATTCCCATAAGATTTACAAAAAGTAAGTGGATTGGTTCAAAAATTCAAAAAACTCCGGGGAGATTAAGAAATGTATGGGTAGTGTTAAGAAATCATATGAGAAGTATACTTGTAAATGGAATAGCAAGTATCCCGGTAATTACTAAATCATACCAAGCACTTAGAGTCACTATTTTTAAATATCTTTTTTCTTGCATTATGTTTTTATAAGTAAGTATTTCTTGTACAGGAAATATTATTTACTAATTTTTTAATTTCAAGACTTTTTTCAAAGTATCTAAAAAAAGTCTTGAAAAAATACAAAAATTCACTAATATAATGACTGAAACACTTATTTTAGTCATTATATTAACCAAGCAAATGAACATACTTATTATTACAGCACATCCAGGGAATGGGGGGTTTACAAAACTTATTGCAGAAAACTATAAGAAGTGACATACTGATGCATGAAATAAAGCAGAAATAGTTGATTTATATGCTGATGAAAATGCTCAACCATTTTTGACTTTCTGAGAAAATATGAAATATGGTGAGGATAAAAATAGAAAAATAATGCAAGATAAAATTACTTGGGCAGATCAGCTTGTATTTATTTTTCCAATCTGGTGGGGGCAAGTACCAGCTATTATGAAAAACTTTTTTGATACAAATTTTGAAAATAATTTTGCTTTTAGGTATACAAAAAAATGACAAGAGTGATTGTTGAAATGAAAAACAGCAAGAGTATTTGCTACTTGTGATGCTCCATGATTTATATATAAATTGTTTATCTTTCCAAACAGAATAAAAGGGTATTTCAAAATGTACCTATTAGGTTTCTGTGGGATAAAAACTTCAAGTTTTCATTTATTTGATTCAATGAGAAAAAGAGATGATGCGAGTAGAAAAATAACTCTTGATACTATTTATAATATGTGAAATAAATAAGCAGAGAATGCAAAACTATAAGTTAATAAAATCATTTAGAAAGACACTTGCATTGCAAGTAAAAAATGGAGAAATAATAGTAAAATCTCCATTTTTTGTGACAAAAAAAACCATTCATAACTTTCTTGAAAAACATCAAAACTGGATTGTAAAAAAACTTCAAAATACAAGAAAAAGTATTATTGATAGCGATAAAATTGAGTTTTATAAAGAAAAGGCAAGAAAATATATTCCATGAAGAGTAGCTGAGTTAGCAGAAAAAAATTGATTAACATATAATGTTATTAAAATTACGAGCGCAAGAACTAGGTGGGGAAGCTGCACGAGTAAAAAGAATTTAAACTTTTCATTTAGGCTGATCTTAGCACCCAAAGAAGTGATAGACTATGTGATAATCCATGAACTTTCACATCTTATTCATATGAATCATTCAAGAAGATTTTGGACACAGGTAGCTGAAATGATGCCTGATTATAAGGTTCATGAAAAATGGTTAAAAGAAAACGGAGATTTTTTTGTTTATTAATCAAATTAGATTTACTTTTTACTTTTTATTTTATCTATGTTACTATTGTTACACTTATATTTTAATATCAAATTTTATGATAATTACAAATTTAGAATATGTTCCTGGAAAGGAAGCAACTGCTCACTTCGGTCTTGTTAATGGGAGCACAGTAAGAGCAAAACATTTTTGAAGAGACTTGATGGCTGGATTAAAAAATATTGTTTGAGGAGAATTAAAAGGGTATACGGAACTCTTAGAAGAATCTAGAAAAGAAGCTATTTCAAGAATGACAAAGCAAGCAGAAGAAATGTGAGCAAATGCTATTTTGAATGTAAGATTTTCTACTTCATCTGTTTCAGCAGGTGCATCTGAAATTTATGTATATGGTACAGCTGTGAAACTTTAATTTTTAGAATTTATTTATAATGTTTGATTTATTAATATTATTATCTTTAGTTATTTTATGATTCGTTGTATGATCAATTCTTGAGAAGAGACACTTTAAAAGTATTGAAGAAAGGGAAGTAAAATACAAAGAGATTATTCAAATAACAAAAACAGATTCAAAAAAAATGAAAATAGAAAATGGAGAATTACTGTCTTGAAATGTAGTAATTTCTATAGATTTTTTTAAGAAATTTATAGCTTCATTTATAAATTTCTTTGGATGAAGATTGTTTGTGTATGAATCTCTGTTAGACAGAGCGAGAAGAGAAGCTATTCTCAGAATAAAAGAAGAAGCTCATAAAAAATGATATAATTGTCTTGCGAACTTAAAAATTGAAACTTCAAGTATTTCAAAATGAAAAAAATGAAGTATAGGAAGTGTTGAGATTTTAGCATATGCAACAGCAGTAAACCTAAATAACTAGTTCGTTTTATTGCAAAAAAAATGAAATAGACTATAGTCACTTATGATATAAGTGACTATTTATTTTTGTGTAAAAAAGTATGAAAATTGTTATCCCAGAATGACCCGAGAAGAATTATAACATATCAGAAAAATCACAGCTTATCTGATGAATGAAATTGTTATGAACTTTTTTTGCAATCATTTTTTCATTCTATTTATTTTTTCTTTTAGTCGCTCATTATTTAGTATATTTGGTCCCTCTTGAAAAAGAAATAGAATGGTTTTGAGAAGGTTCCGTTACATCTGAGAATATTCAACTTACAAAAAAAATAAATGAAATTTTCCCAGATATAAAATATAGCTTACATGTTATCTCTTCTGAAGAAGAGAATGCGTATGCAAAATTATGATGAAAAATACTTGTAACTGAGTGATTATTGAATTCAATTGAATATGAAAATGAGCTATTAATGATCATATGACATGAAATCTCACATATTGAGAATAGAGATGTTTTTAAAAAAATAGTTTCAGAATTTCCGATTCAATTATTGTTATTACTCATCTGATTTTCCTGAAATGAATGACTGTATATTTTTGATTCGGTTTCATCCGTGTATAACAAGGAAGTTGAAGAAAGATCAGATTTTGAATGAGTAGATTTTGTAAATAATGAAAAAAACCATATAGGATGTATAACCAGGTTTTTTGAAAAAAATAATGATAATTTAGATAACATAGTGAGTTTCCTTTCAGATCATCCGATGACAGCAAGTAGAATTACAGAAATAAATGAGTATGCACAATCAAAATGATTCATCGAAAAAGAATGTAGTAAATTTGAATTTTAAAATATAATTTTTTATTATGAATAAACTGGAATTAGTAAAATACTTAGATGAATATTTACAAATCGATAATTTTCAAGATTCATCAAAAAATGGACTTCAAGTTGATTCAGAGAAAATAGAAATTAAAAAAATATGATATAGTGTGGATGCAAGTACTTATATTTTTGATAAAGCTATAGAAGAAAAAGTTGATATGGTATTGTCTCATCACGGTATATTTTGGGGACACGAATCAGTATTAACTGGAATTCCATTTAGAAGAACCAGGCAATTATTGAATAATGATATTGCTTTATATGCTGTACATCTTCCACTTGATGCTCATAGAGAAGTAGGGAATAATGTTGGACTTATGCATGCTTTCATAAACATGTTTTGATTACAAGACTGAGAGTATAAGGTAGAAAATTTTTGAGAATATCATGGATCAACTATTTGATTCTGACTGAGGTTTAAAAATAAAATTCATATTTCAAATATGGTTACACCATATGCAGAGATGATGCAGTTAAATAAAAGACTCTATAACTTCTGAAATAAAGAATATTTTAGCTCCATTGCATTTGTTTCAGGTTGAGCTCTATCAAGTGCCTGAGATGCAAATAAAGAATGATATGATGTATTGCTAACATGAGAATGAGCTCATCAGGATATGATTTTAGCAAAAGAATTATGACAAACAGTATTGATATGAGGTCATTATGAAACAGAAAAAATATGACCAAAACTTCTTGCGTATCATCTAAGAGATAAGTTTGGAATTGAAATAGTCTATTTAGATGAGAAATATTAAAAAAATACTGAAAGGATAGTTTCAGTATTTTTTTACACGTTGTATTCTGGAAGTTGAGCTTTTCAAGTTCATAACAGATATAAATCACGAGGGGTATTTATAATTCCTTTTCATATGTCGGTGATAACTTTTACGGTGTTAATACCTGTATTGGCTAATCACATTGCTCACCCGTGTATATGCTCATGGGGCTTTTGAGGATTTTGTGCAATTTCTATACTCTTTTTTCAAAAGGTACTTTCTAAAGTGGAGGTATTTGATATTTTAGTTATCTCTTTTGAAGAGTAAGATTCTGAAATTTCATTGAGAAGGGATAACCTTTGCTGTTTTAATTCTTTTAATTCTCATAAAAGTTGTTGAAGATCGCCTTCAGACAATTGCGAAATTTTTTCTTTATCAGATTTTTTTATATCTAAATTACTCAGACTTTCTTGTAGTGAAATTCTTTCTTTTTGACTTGTAAAACTAGTTAATTGAACAATGGTATCATGAGAAAGTTTATATGTTTCTATAAAGTTTTTATAAAAAGAATCAATATTTGAATTTATATTTTCAGGTTTGTTTCAAAAATTTTCAGTTGATGTATTTCTCTTCTCTATATTCATAATTTTATTTTAATTCTAATTTACCTTTTTCCATTTCTTTTAACTTATCAAGTTCTTCTCCAGCCATTTTTCCAAAATCTCATCACTTATCAAGCGAAACTGTTTTTTTGAAATAAATAAAAGCTTTTTTATTATCTCATTTTGCTTGTTCCAGCTTTCACATTATAAGATATATCATAGGATTTTTTTTGTTTAATTCAAGTCATTTTTTTAAGTTTTCTTCTGCAAGCACCAGGTATTCTTCAGTTTCAGTCTCTTGTAATTGAATCCATCACATATATCATAAAAATATTGCTTCCTCAGGAAACTTTTCTATACCAAAACTGCTAAATTCTTTTGCTAAGCTTTGTTTCTCATTTATTATATGGTGATATATAGCAAGACTCAAATCTTGAGGAGTGAGAGTCTCTTTATTATTTTCTACTATATCTTGAAGTGCTTGTAGTACTTTTTCGGTTTCTCATAGTCTCTCATAATTATATACCATCCTTCTTCTAACATCAAGTGAGTTATTATATCAGAGTTCTATTGCTTTTTTAAGATGTACTGAGCTCAGTACATATTCATGTAGTCTTTCATATACAGCTCAAAGAAAATAACTGACATCAGCTTCTTTATTTCATAGAGAATTATATTGTACTAAATATTTTTTTGCCTCAGAGTAATTTCATAACTCATAATGACTTTTTGCGACTATTTTAATAATTGGTCCATAATCATCTTTTTCTCATAAAATATTTTTTGAGAGATGAATAGCAATAGGGTATAATCTATTTTTAAAGAAAGCTCAACTGATTAGGGCATTTTTATATGAGATATCATCAATTTGAAAATTTGTATAATTTTCAAGAGCAAGCTTGATATTTTCAAGCTCTTCAAAGATATATGGATCTTCAACGAGAGCTCAGGACTGAGTATTATTTTCTCATTCTATATTTTCAGTATCAGATCAAGTTTTTTGTATAAAGTAGTCTTGAAAATCTTGTTTACAGAGGGAAAAATCTTCTATACAAAAGAGACTTGTTTTATAATAATATATTTGATCTTCATGGAGAGGAAAGGTATCTATTTCAGATTTTATATATGCTATATTTTTTTCGGAAAGCATTCTTGAATATATAAGACTCAGTATTGCTCTATCCATATCTAACCTCTTGTAATTTTTGATCTGTGCATAATATTTATAGGCTTGAGGGTATTTTTTAAGATAAAAATAAGTATTTCAGAGCTTTAATAGAGTACTTTTATCATCAGGTATATCCTTGAGAATTTGAAGATATTTACTTAGAGCAATCGTATATTCTTTGTTTTTTAAATGGATATCTCATTTGATAATAAGTCACTTTAAAGCAAGCTTTTTCTTAATTCTACTAATTTTATCTTGTACGTTTATGGGATCTGATGAGTCGGTATTTTCAATAATATTTCCTGTATCTATTTCTCATGCTTGAATTTGTTTTTCCTCTCAGCTTATATTTGAAAGCTCTGTATTATTTGTAAAATAATAGATTGTAGAAAAAATGATAATAAAAATGGTAATAAGAGACAGGGGGATAATGATTCATTTAAGTTGTTTTTTATTTTCCATAGATTTCTTCTGTTTCAATAAATAGAGTTAGAAAAATTTTATTATTTAAATTGCTTTTGTAAAGTAAAAATATAATAAATACCTTTACAAAAAATACAAACCTCTTAGACTAAACTCAATTTATTACTCAATGATACAAATGTTTAAAAAAATAGCTTCCAATACTCTGTCTCAAGTATGATCAAAAGCCGGAACAGCTATTATTTCAATTTTTCTTATCAGTATACTTACAAACTATCTTACTATTGAATTATATTGATTATATTCGAAAGTGTATAACTATATATGAATTTTTGTTTTCTTGGCTGATTTATGACTCTATGCGATTGCTATTAGGGAAATTTCAGCAAATAAAAAAGACTCTGAAAAAATTGTTTGAAATGTTATGTCTCTCAGGCTTATATTATGAATATTTGTACTATTTTTTGCAGTTTGAATTGCTTATTTTCTTCCCGGATATAATTCTGACTTAGCTCTAGTATCGATATTTATCGCATCAATCTTTACTATTTTTCAGCTTCTCAATTCATCAATATTAGCTCTCATGCAAGCAAATATGAGAATAGAATTTTCGTTATTCTCTACTGTTTTTTGAAAACTTATAAATGTTTTATTTGTAGTATTTATTATGTATGTATGCTATAACCAAAGCTATATTCTTGAATGAAATTCTACAGATAAAATTTACTTTAAACCTTTTGTTTTCATCATGATTGCGGGGGTTATTTGAGTCATTGTGAATACTGTTCTAAATTTTTGGTATGCAAGAAGAATTGTAAATATACGTTTCCACTTTGACCTTGAGTATATAAAATATATTTTTAAGATTTCTCTTCCATATTGAATTGCCTTATTTTTATCTGTTGTGTATTTCAAAGTAGATGTAATACTGCTTTCACTTATAAAGGGGCCAATAGATGGAGATGCAAGTATTGCATTGTATTCACTCCCTATGAAAATAGTAGAAGTGATTATGGTAGTGGGGGGTTTTTATTTAAACTCTATCCTTCCATCGCTTACAAAGTTTTTTGAAGAGAATAAACAAAAACAATTAGATAATTTAATAGCTATTTCATTTAAAATACTCTTTTGATCTGCCATGTTAGTATTTACTTTATGAATATTATTTAGAGATTACCTTATTGAAATTATTGCAAATAAAGATTACCTTGATCCAAGTTATCTTTATAATTCATCAGATGCTTTTTTGGTTGTTTTTGCCGTAGTATTATTCTATTTTATATCACTTGTCTTTATTTATACTTTGGTGGCATCCAAGAATCAATCAAAACTTTTGTATATAAATATTATAGTGACTTTATTTAATATAGTCTGAAATATTATTCTCATACCAAAATATTCATTTATGTGAGCTTGAATAGTAACACTTTTAAGTCAGATTTTATTGATGATTCTTGGATATTTTTATACAAGAAAATTAATCACATTTTCACTACCGAGCCTATTTATTATGAAAAATATTCTTTTCGGAGCCATTATATATTTTGTAGGTTTTTATATCTTAGCTCATTTTTCACTTGGATTATATCTCGATGTGATTATTTATGGAACATGATTATTTATTTTGTATTCTTGATTTTTGTATTGTGAATTTAGAGCAGAAAAAAAGATAGAGGTTTAGTTTATTTTATCTTACTTATGACATTCTTATAATACTTACATTTATCCTGAAAGGGGCAAGTTTCACATTTTGGTTTTCTCGCCATACAGTGATATCTTCAAAATAATACCAGTGTATTATGTAGCATGGAATGATTATGTTTGCTGAAGTATGTGCTTATTTTTTTATCTGTTTCAAGAGGAGATTTTGTATTTACAAGTCAGACCCTATTCAAGACTCTATGCACATGCGTATCAACTCAGATATACGGAGCATCTTCAGTAACAGCTAAGAATACTTTTGCTGTTTTTATTCATACTCAGGGGAGGGTTATGAGTTCTTCGATTGTTTTTGGAATATTATTTTGGTATTTTTCTATTAATATCCCACAGGTTTTATAAATATTATTTGCCTTGTTATTAAAAAATGAAATGGAATTAATAAACTCTTTTATTTCTTCAACTCATAGTTCTATACCGTCACTTGGTTCTTTTAAAAACTCAAAGAAATTCCTATTTACTTTATTTACTTGTTTATCAGTTGCTTGAGCTGACATAAGAATAGCAATGAGAAGTTGGAATTTTGAATGGTAATACAGTTCTGTTTTTGCATCAGGAAACATTGTATTAAGAGTCTCAGCAAAAAATGGAATATCCTTTTTGTACATTTTTATTTTTTATTTAAGTATTTTACTTATAATAATCAAAATACTCAGTAACTCAATAAAAATATGTATAGAGAGTGATTTTATTTAACTCAATCAGTCTGAAATAATACTTTTTCATATGATAACAGGAAAAATAAAAAATTGTATATCCCCTCACTTATAAACTGATCTATTGATGATATAAAATTATGAGATCAGGTAGTTTTTGAAGATTATGATTTTGATGATAAGTTGAGTTCTTGTTATGGACTGAAAAATTTCTATAAAATTCCTTGGGATTGAAAAGATATATATTTGTTTGATAACCATAATCATGCGTATTATTTTTGGTATTTAGCAAGAGCTCAGTGAATTATTTGAGATAATAATACATTGATTCATATTGATGAACATGCAGATACAAGAGATTGAGGTGAATATCTTTTGAAACCAGACTCTTGTGATCTTAAAAAAGTATTTCAGTTTACAAATTTTACTCTTAATGTTGGGAATTATATTATCCCAGCGCAAAAAGAAGGAATTATAGCAGACATCATTCAGGTAAGAAATGAGACAAACTTAAAAGATTATATGGACTTAAGGTTAGATTTAGCTTGAGATATAGTATTGAATTTAGATCTGGATTTTTTTCAACCAGATTTGGATTTTATTGATTTTAACTTAAAGAAAAAAGTTGTATTAGATGCTGCAAAAAAGGCGAAAATAATTACCGTTGCAACTTCTCCATTCTTTATAAACCAGGAGTTAGCAATAGAAGTATTCAGAGGCATATTTGAATGAAAATAGGAGAATATTTTTTTGCTTTTGATGATATTTTTTATATAATCATAAAATAATTTAATTAATAATTTAAAAGAAAGATGGCAATTGTATTAAACGAAGAAAACTTTAAAGACACTATAAAGGAGGGGATAACTCTTGTTGATTTTTGGGCAGAATGGTGTGGTCCTTGTCAACAAATGCTTCCAATACTTGAAGATTTCTCAAAAGAAATGGAATGAAAAATGAAAGTATGAAAGGTCAATGTTGATGAAAATCCAGGTATATCAGCTGAGTACAGAGTTATGAGTATTCCAACACTTATTGTTCTAAAAGATGGTGAGATGGTTGAACAAATGGTATGAGTAAAGAGTAGCGATGAACTGAAAGAAGTTTGTGCTAAATACTTATAAAAATATTAAAAAAGAACCCCGGTATCCTTTATGGATACTGGGGTTTTTATTATGAGATAACATATAGTTTCCCTTGGCTGATCGCGTAGGGTACTATAACTATACTCAAAGCTATTATTAATAAGGGAACATACATATAAATTATGATTTCAGTATATGTATGTCCTTGCGCTAATAGGTCTTTTGTGATTTGTATCATAGTTATTCTCCTTTTCGTGTTAGATGGTATCAACGATATTATATATGTCTATATATTATTAGTTTCTTAAAAACATTGAGCTAATCCATAAATTACACTAGCTATAGAAGGACTTAATATTGCATAACATTTTAGTAACCTTTTTAAAGAGAGAGTTTTTGTTATTTTTTTCTGTTTTGGAAAAATAATAATCTCTGCTGTAGTGGGGGGTATTATTCTTTGTATATTATGTATACTCATATCAAAACCTCCTTTTTATTGTGAGGATAGCAAGCTCAGCATAATATACGTGGATTTATTGACAAGTCAATGTTTTTATTGAAACGTTTGACAATTTCCTGGTTGCTTAAATGTAAAGAATCTGACAAAGTTAGATTTTCGATATTATCTCTACAAAGGAGATAGAAATATTCTTGATAACACAATTATTGACTTTCTATTATAACTCATTATATTAAAGTTAACTCTTCTCATAAGATCTTTTAGTAGCTTAATAGATACCCTGTTTTTTTTCAGGATAAAATATTTATAGAGTTAGAAAGTGAAGTGAAGAGAGATGTTCGCAGTCCAACGGTAGGTCTTGTATGGACTGATAACATCTCGTTAGTTGTACTTCGGGACCTACCACTTATTACTTTTTAATTTTTTATAGTTATGAATTCATTCAATGATTCTGATTATTGAGAAATTGAAAAAAATGATCAAAATAGCAGAGGAAATCTTTCCTCTGCTATTAATGTATTATCTCAAAATGAAAATAATTATATTGACGATATTAATGATTACGTAAATCAAGTAACTGATATATTACATCAAGAAAAAAAAGAAAAAAAATATTCTGATATTTATGGCAATACTTATGAAAAGATTGCTTGATTGAAAGAAAGGAGAATAAAAAAATCATCAATTGAGTTATTATTATCAAAGGTAAATATAGCAGATATTGCTGCGAGCTTATGAATGAAACTTAATAATAAGCCTGGATCAAAAAATAGATATGTGAAATGTTTTACTTCTCATGATGAAAAAACTGGTTCCCTTTGCTTTATTCAGGATAAACAGTTTTATTACTGCTTTTGATGTGGCGCATCTGGGAATGCTATAGAACTAGTTATGGAGTATAGTAATACACATGCGCACAAAAAAAGAAATTTTTTTCAAGCAGTTCATTATATCAAGAAAGTCACCGGTATAAAAGATAAACTCGAATATGAAAGTGTAGAAAAAATATATAAATCACCGATCATAAATAAATATGATCGTAAATATATTCATTTATTTTAATAAAAAAGACCTAAAATTTTTAGGTCTTTTTTATATGATTCCTCTTACAGCACTAATATTAAAGCTATAATTCATTTTCAACGATCAAATAATTCAGATGTATCAGATATTTCAGTCTATTACTATAGGTTTTAGGATCATGGTATAATCTTTGAGGAATGGAAGTATATTTTCTTCTCAGATAAAAAGATTTATTCATTCTTGTTTTGGGAGCTCTTGGATAAATTTTGAGAATGCAAACTTGTCTTCGAGGATTTTTATGATAGAAAAAATAGAGTTTCATAACCTTTTATGGTTTTTCTCAAGGAAATTTCATGCTCAAGAGTGTTGAGTAATATGTTTTTCTGGTATGATAAAAAAAGCAATCTCTCAGGTGTTTTTTGCTAATTCAAATGTAATTTTATGAGTGTAATCTGAAAGTTTATTAATTTTTTCTTGGCTTAAAAGTGAGTTTTCTTTTTGTAAGAAATGATCAGGGGAACTTTGCATGAGATAGTTTACAAATGCTCTGAGTCACTTTGATGTTGGAAGCCTTCCTGCTGAATTGTATGGTTGATAGATAAGTTCAAGAGTTTCAAGCTTTGCCATATCATTTCTCACAGTGGCAGAACTGACTCACAGGTCATATTTTTGTAACAAAAGTTTACTTCATAAAACCTCTCAAGTTGCTAAATATTCATCAACAATGATTTTAAGGATTTCTATGTTTCTATTTGTTAACTTTGTCATTATATATAATAATTAACGTATAATTTCTAGGAGCTGTTGGACGGTTTTTTCTTTGTTATAGTTTCATAATATAGCAGAGTAAGAAATTTCTTTATTTTCTTTATTTAAGAATTTTTTCATTTCCTCTAATATGCTATTCGTTGAGATTGGAGAGAAATAACTCGCATCCTCTCAAAAAATATCTTTTATATTCATGAGGTTACTCGCTAAAATTGGTGTATTTAAAAAGAATGGTTCAGAAAGTCTAAATGGAAAAGGCTCGTATAGACTTGGGAATATAACTCAAAGAGACTTCTTGTATAAAAGGCTCTTATCGCTGGGGTTTAATAATCATAAAAAATGAATATTGGTTTGAAGATTATGCTCTATTACTAGAGTTCTGAGAGCTATGTTTTTTGAAATAGTATCTCATAACATGACTAAATCTATATTCAAATTTCAGTTATTCTCTTTTTTGAGTCTATCAAATACATGAATAAGCCTCTCTACATTTTTTTCTATCCCATCACTTCATGAATATATAAGAAAATCATTTTGAAGTTCAAATTTCATTTTAATGTTTGTTTTCAGGTTTATATCTGAGCTGATAGCTTCTCTATTTATAAAAAATGCTGGTAATAGTGAGATTTTATTTTCGGGAAGATTTAACCTTTCGATCAATTCATTTTTTGAATTCTCATCAAAACAGATGACCTTATGAGAGTTCTTTAAGTTTTTCTCAAGAAGATAGAGGTATTTATATTTACTAATATAATTACTGAAGTTTTGATAATAGATATCTTTTAATGAGCAGAGAATAGTATAATATTCTCATTTATAAAAAATAGGTTTATTATGATTAAAAAATATCATAAGGTCATTTTTATCATTTTTCAATATTTTGAGAAACTTTATTTGCTCGTGCAAACTTCCATTTTTTATGTTTACTTGCTTGATTTTACTATTATCCACCTTAAAAACATCACTATTATGATTTGTGTAAATGGTATATATTATATCGGGACTTGTTTTGATAAGCTTAATTACAAGTTCAATAATGAAGAGAGAATATGAGCTACTATCTAAGAATCTAAGATCTAAACCAATTTTCATTGTATACAATTTTTAAAAATTTTAACTTTTCCTTACCCTTGAGTATACTATAAAAAATAAATTTTAAAAGAATATTTGTATGATTTTAAAAGAATATATAAATAAAGAAAATTGAAAACGAGTTTTTAAAATAAAAGTTGTCCCAAATTCTAAAGAGACAACTTTTTTTTCAGTAATGGATAATGGCATATTAAAGATAAAACTGAGATCACTACCTGAAAAATGAAAAGCGAATAAAGAGCTTATTGACTATTTTGCAAATAAATTAGAAGTTAAGAAAAATAAAATAAAAATTTTATCTGGATTAACCGATAAAATAAAATTAATTCAGGTTGATTTTCTTTAATTATACTATATAATTCTAGACTGATAGACCTTAATGAAAATTATTATGATAGTTAAGTTATGATTGTTGATTATTTATTTGATAGCAATGTGTTTATTCTTTGTTTTAATTAATAAAAGACTAGGAATTCTCAACGAAAGGCATATGAAACATATATGAAGTATATGTTTACAAGGAAATCATAGTATAACGATGAAAATCATTATATTTCTATTTATTATATTGATTATATTATCTGCCATTGTAATATTTACAGTTTTATAATATTAACTTATATATTATGTCGAGTTTCTGTACAAAAGATTGATATACCGTTATTAGAAGGCATTATATACTTCCGCTATTAAAAGGTTGTAAATTTATGTTTCTCCTTACTTTGAGTTTCTTTTTATATTGGCTCGCTCTTAATTTTATCGGCAGTTTAGAAGGAATACCATATGTAAGAATGATTCTATTTCTTTTTGTTTTTCTTACCTTAAATTATGCCTTTATTAGTTTTATTCTTTACTTAATTTATTTTAGTTATAATCTGATTGTAATATTTCAAGATCAGATAGTACTGATAAAATGTTCTTTGTTACTAAGAGATGATATTGAAGTAATAGATTCATATAGGATTGTAAAAGTTGATGGTTTTTCTCGTTGATTTTTTGCAAATGTTTTATGATATTGAAACTTAGTGATAGAGCAACAAAGAAATGATGTAAGATTATTCCACTTTGTTCCATTACCATATAAAGTTTTACTTATTATAAAGCAGCAGAGAGAAGATGTTTTGGCTGATAGGAAGAGAAAATATATAATCTCAGAAAGTGAAGAAGGAAAATTGAATGAAAAAGAGGAGGATATACAAATATTATAGATAACGAATAAAAAGAATAATGCCCAAGAAGATTTTAGTTTGATTATCATGAGGAGTTGATAGTGCTGTAACAGCTTACCTCCTAAAAAAACAGTGATATGATGTTACTGCGTGATTTATGATCAACTATTTAGCCCCAGAGTGAGAGAAGTGTTCTACTCTGGAAGATATAGAAGTCGCAAAAGAGGTAGCTAAATATTTAGATATCCCTTTTTTTACCTTTGATTTTCGTAGTGAATATGAGGAAAAAGTCTTAAACTATATGTATGAATGATATAAAAAATGAATCACCCCAAATCCTGATATCATGTGTAATAGTGAGGTGAAGTTTAAAGTATTTTTAGATGAAGCACTTGAGGCTTGATTTGATATGGTAGCAACAGGGCATTATGCAAAAATCACAAAAGGTAGTGGAGATATATTTCATTTAAAAAAATGAGTTGATCAAAATAAAGATCAATCATATTTTCTTGCAGGTTTAAATCAAAAACAGCTCAGTAAAGCATTATTTCCCATTTGAGATTTGGAAAAGCCTCGTGTAAGAGAAGTAGCGTTAGAGGCTGGACTTCCAAATGCTATGAGAAAAGATTCTCAATGAATTTGTTTTGTATGAAAGGTGAATATGGCTGATTTTTTAGAAAAGAAAATTAAACCAAAACCAGGGAATATAGTAGATACCAACTGAAAAATATTATGAATTCATAAATGATCATTTTATTATACTATCTGACAAAGAAAAGGCCTTGATCTTTGATGACAACCTGAACCTGTATTTGTGGTGAAAAAGGACCTTGAAAAAAATGAAGTAGTAGTTTGAACTGAAAAAGATATGGATCTCTACGACGATAAACTTACGATAAAAAATATGCATTTCATTGGAAAAACTGATTTTAAATTTCCAATGAAGCTCAAGTGCAAAATTAGATATAGACAAGCTGATCAAGACTGTAGTCTTACAAAGACTTGAGAGAAATATGAGGTTATATTCAACGAAAAACAAAGAGCCATTGCTTCATGACAAATATGTGCATTTTATGATGGGGATGATTTAATTATGAGCGGAGTAATAGAATAATAATTCAGGCAAGAGATAATAAAGAATATAATAAATAATAAAATAATGAAACAAAAATTTTTAGAAGCAACAAGAAACATACTCTTTCAAAATATGAGAGTCACTGATGAAAGAGTCGTATTAGTGTATGATTTGAATTCAGCGCTTTCAAAAGAAGTATCAGAATGATATATTCAAAACTTAAAAGAAAGAAAAAATACTGAGCTCATAGATTTTGATCAAATAGAAAAACCAGATTTGAAAGAAAGACTTTTTAATCTCATAGAATGATCAACAGTTATACTTGTCCAATCAACAAACTTTAGATTGGATGATTTTCGTATACGTCTTAATCTCCATAATGCTTGAGTATGATGCCTTGAACATAATCACCTTGCTTATATCAAAGATGATCAAATAGAAAATTATGCTGATGCTATTGAGTATAAAACTCCTTATTATGATCAGCTATCAAGTGCATTGAAGGATAAACTTGATAATGCAAATAAGTTAACCGTTGAGACTTCAGGGAATTGAAGATTGGAGATTGAAGGTGGGTTTGAAAATATGAAGCAAAATACATGAAATTATAATTGAAAAAAGAGATGAGGAACTTTTCCTATCTGAGAAAACTTCTCTGAAGCCAAAGATTTTGTACAAGTAAATGGTGAAATTACTATTTATGCCTATCCTGACTTCAACTTTGAAGTACAATTTTGTGAACCTTTCAGAATTAAAATTTCTGAGAGTAAAATTACATGTGATGATCAGAATTGTCCAGAAGAGTTCAGAAAACTATTAGATAAAATTAGTGATTCTGAAGATGGGGAAGTATTTATGAGAGAGTTATGATTTGGTATCAATACATGAATCACAAAACAAAAACCACTTTCGGATGTAAATGCCTTTGAGAGAGTCACATGATTTCATATGTCACTTTGAAAGAAACATAATATTTATAGAAAAAAAATTCATAAAAGTATTATTCAGAGGTATCATATAGATATTTTTCCAGATATAGAGAGGATACTGATTGATGGAGAGGTTGTTTTTGAAGGAGAAAAATATGTAATAGAAAAATAGGCTAACCTTACGGTAAGCCTATTTCTTTTTCTTTTCAAATTACTGAGTCACAACTTTGAGACCATTAATTTGAGTACTGTTTTTTCCTCTTAAAAGTAATTTTAATTTAACTTCAGATTGTGTTAATCTATTTTTTAAGGTATTCCATTCTTCAAAGATTTCTATCGCTTTATTTGCTTTTTCTTTGTTTCCTGGAATTGCACTAATGACTGTATTATTTGTATTAAATGTATTAAATGTTGTAGCTATAGTCACTGTAATTGAACTATCCTCAGCATTTGCATTTATTTGTTTAATAAGGTCATCAGCATCTTTTTTAGCATCGTCATATATTGCTGTATATTTTGCTAAAGTTAATTGCTGTTTAATATCTGAAATATTCCCTTGTTCTGAGAGTATTTTAGAATATATATCTTCAAAAGATAATAGTTCAGCAACATTATTTATTTCTAGCTGTAGATCTGTAACTTTTTTCTTTTCTTTTGTTGTAGAAGCGCCTGTTTTCAGAGTAATAAAGGTATCATTGAGAAGTCTATTGAAACTATTTTTTAATAAATATTCACTTAAGATCGAATCATTCTGATCGAGATTATCTATTAAGTAAAGAGCAAATAGTCTTTCATTTGATAAACGTTTTTTGCTTCCAAAAAGTAAATCATTTACTTCTACAGAAGAAGCTGTTAAATTTCCTTTATTTGTAGCATCAAGTACTTTTTGATTTGACTTCACTTTAATTGTAGCGAGTTCGACACTTGCCTCAATGAAGTTTTCAACAGATCTACGCGAACATGAATCATGATACGTTCGAATTTCTCTTTGGGCCTCTTTATATGTATATGCTTCAGATGCAGATAAGAGAGTAGTTTTGTACTCTTTTCGTGCATTTTCAAGCTTACTATATATTTTTGGGAGGGTGCCATTTAGACGAAAATATCCTTTATGGTTTTCTATTCCAGCGTTTGTTGCTCCTAGCATAATAGAAAAAATACCCATACCTGTTGTACTTGAACCTGCTAGCCCAGCTATGCCTAGCAGGCTATCACCAATAATATTTATTAGGCCTTGGTTTGAATCTAGTTTGGTGTCTTTTGACATCATAGCATCAAACCAAATCCGACAAAGGTTATTAGAAGACGTTATAGCGGAATCAACTAAAAGTCTTATATTCTCAGGGCTTGGATTCCCCGCTTTAACCACCTCTCCTTTTTTATTTAAAGTACCTCGAACTATATTTTCTATAATAGTAAGATCTTTATAGTCCTGTTTTATTGACTCTAGTGATCCTTTTTCTGGATTTTCTAAATCCTGAATATTATAATTTAATGGAGGTGCTAATGAAAAAGTTCTTTTCATTGCTCCATACGTTCCACAACCAGAAACGCTTATTAGTAACATTAATATGATGATTTCTCTCATACTTTTTTTCATATTTTTTCTCCACGTGGTCTAAATAATGAAAATGGGTTATATTTATTTTTGTTTTTTTTAGATTTCTTATTTTTATTTTTGTTAAAAAATCGGAGAGATTATACTGAACTGACATTAACAGGGCATTAATATTTGGAAGTTTTTATTTTTATAACTTGACATAATTGTAAAATATTGTAGTTAAATTGAGGGTATTTATTATAATAAGAATTTTCATTTGCTAATATACTCATAATATATACACTAAAACCTGATTTATATAAATATATCTACTGTTACATGGATAAATTAGAGAGTATATTACAAGGAACTTTTGGTTTAAAATCATTTAGGGAATGACAAAGAGAAGTAATAGAAAGTGTCGTGAATGGAAATGATACTCTTGTTTTTATGCCAACATGAGGTTGAAAATCTTTGACCTACCAATTGCCAGGAATGGTAAGAGAGGGGGTAACGCTTGTTATTTCTCCTCTTATTTCTTTGATGAAGGATCAGGTGGATAAACTCAATGAACTCTGAGTGAGAGCTGAGCTTATAAATTCAACGATCAGTTTTTCTGAACAACAAGATATCCTCAATGAACTTTCAAAATGAAATACAAATATAAAATTTCTCTATATAGCTCCAGAAAGACTCAATAGTAGGGATTTTCAAAGAATAGTCGGGCAAATAAAAATCTCACTTATAGCAATTGATGAAGTACATTGTTTAAGTCAATGGTGACATGACTTCAGACCAAGTTACATGAAAATAAAAGGTTTTATCGAAAGACTCAGAGGGGAAGAGAAAAATATCCCAGTAGTAGGGCTCACAGCAACGGCTACAGAAAAAGTAAGAGTAGATATTGTAACAAGACTTGGGCTCACAAAATATAGAGAATTTACAAAGTGATTTGATAGAAAAAATATCATTCTCATAGTCAGAGAGCTTTCAAAAAAGGATGAAAAGTTTCAAAAACTCTATGAGATAATCAAAAATACAGCATGATCAGGAATTGTATATTGTTCAAGTAGAAAAGTAACCAAAGAAGTATATGAGTTTTTACAAGAGAATGACATTTCTGTAGGTATGTATACCTGAGCAATGAATCATGATGATAGAGAAACAATGCAACAACAGTTTATGGATGATGGGCTCAAAGTAATAGTCGCTACTAATGCCTTTGGGATGTGAATTGATAAAAAAGATATTAGATTTGTAGTTCATTATAATCTTCCAGGGAGTATTGAAAATTATTACCAAGAAGTATGAAGAGGATGAAGAGATGGTAAAAAAAGTTACGGAGTGGTACTTGCGAGTTATTGAGATACAAAAATACAAGAATTTTTTATTGAGAATTCAAATCCTGAAAAACAAGAAATTCTTGATTTTTATGATTACCTGTATAAAAATAATAAAATCTGAGAAGGTTCAGGAGAACAAATATTAAAAACATACTATGTAATGGCCTCTGAGTCCGGAGTATGAAATGATATGAAAGTATGAAGTATATTAAAATTACTTGAAAAATATGGAATCGTAAGAAAGTGATTTGAATGAGAATCAGAGGATAATTTTAGAGGGAGAGGTATAACTCTTATGCAAGAAAAAAGAAAACATTCAGGGTTATTAATTGATTGGAAACATCAAGAATTATTGCGTGATGAAGCTTATTTTAAGTTGGAGCAAATTAAGAAGCTTCTTTTTTACCCATCATGTAGGAAGAAATTTATTCTTCAATATTTTTGAGATAAAGAAGATTTAAAAACTCTTCCTGATAATTGCTGAGTATGTGATTATTGTCTAGATAAATCAAAATATCAATCATGAGATATAGAAAACCTGGTTCAATTATCAGTATTTGAAATTGTGCTTGATGTTATGTCAAAGTTTGATAAAAGATTTGGAGTGAAAGTAATAACAAACTTCTTACGGGGGAGTTCAGAAAAGAGAATTATTGAATGGGGACTTGATAAACATGAGGATTATTGAGTACTTTCAGAGTACAATTCTGAGCTTGTTGAAGCTTTAATAGAAGCTTTAATTCAACATGATTATCTCGAAAAAACAACATGACAGTATCCACTTCTCTGAATGACAAAAGTTGGAACAGCTGCTCTGAGGAATGAAGATATACTCAAAGAAGATGAGTCAAACCTTCAATCATTTCTGATTATGAAGGTAAAAAGATCAGCTTTTAAAAAAGCAAAAACATGATCATCTTGAGATAAAAAAGCAAAAACTCCAAGATGAGCTACCTATAAAGAAACTCTCAAGCTATTAAAAGAATGAAAAAGCCTAAAAAAAATAGCAGGTCTTCGTGAAATAAAAATTCTTTCAATAGAATGACACGTTCTTAAACTTTATGAAGACTGAGAATTATGACTTCAGGATATTTTAAAATTAGTAGACTTTAAAAATATAAAAGAAGTAAAAGTTATATTAGAGGGAACCTTTTGATGAGTTCCTGATAAACTAAGGCCAATTAAAGATAAATTGGAAGAAGAGGGAAAAGAATACATTAGTTATTTTGAGATTAAAGCCTGTATTAGTATGTTGGGGAAGGGGGATTTATAATAAAAACGGAAAATTTATTTTCCGTTTTTTATTTTTAGGTATACTAAGAGAGATACTTTAAACACCAACCATGAAGAAAAATATAATCAAAAAATTTTTTGAACCAGTAATGAGGGAAAAAAAAGTTTCCTTTAAAGCGATTATCCCAGCGATATTATCGAGTCTTATTTGAATAATAACAGTGTACCTGTTAAAAGAAATCACAAATAATATTTCAAGATGATTGAATGAATCAATAATACCATTAATAATTTTATTTGTAGCTTGTGTGATATTTTTCTATATTACTGTAATTATTTCAAGAAATTGGACTCATGGTACTATTTGGCCTACATTTCGAGCCGTTTTATATAAGAAATATATAAGTTTATATGTTTTTCTTGATAATAATGAGTCAGAAAGGGTAGGAAGCTGAAAGATGATTGCAATGATAGATAAAGGAATTCATTCTTGGGTTGCTTTAATTGAACAATCATTAGTTGAGATTTTATCAAATAGCTTATTTATTGTATACTCATTTATTTTTATTGGGTTTATTAATATATATTATTTAATAATAGTATTATTCTTATTTAGTACTATCTTTATATTAACTGTATTTTTACAAAAAAGAGCAAAAATATATAGGATTGAGAGAAGAGATATAAACATAGGAATAACAAAAAAATTTGTAAATATTCTCATGTCAAAGTTTGAAATTTTACAAAATTGAAAATTTGATAATGAAATAAAATATATTTTAGATAGGTTGAAATGAAATATTCGTTTAAATGCTAAAATTCAAAATTATAATATTGTTACAGATATTTTAATGAAGATTTTTATTGATGGGAGTAAGGTTTGAGTAATATTAATGTTTTGAATATGATATGGAACCAATATTATTGATTTTTGAGAATTTGTCTCTTTAATGTCGATAGTATATATTTTAGACCAAATTTTTACTAAATCTATCCACACTTATATTGATTTTACAAAAATAATTGTAGATGTTGAGAAGCTTTGGGATTTTTTTGATCATGCATTACAAATTAAATGATATCATAAATGAAAATCATTTGAATATAGTTCATGAGAAATAGAAATAAAAAATCTTTCATTTGGATACAATAAATGAAATAAAATTTTCAATAAATTAAATTTAAAAATTGAATGAGGAAAGGTTTTAGCTCTTATTTGAAATAGTGGTTCAGGAAAATCTACGCTTGCGAAATTAATAGCATGATATATTCATTCTGATTCAGGAGATATTATTATAGACAATCAAAAACTCAAGAAAACATCACTGAAATCATATTATAAAAATATAGGATATCTCACTCAGGAACCATCTGTATTTGATGGAAGTGTATTAGATAATCTTACTTATGCAATTGAGAGAGATTTGCAAGATTGAGAACTAGAAAAAATCATCAAACTTGCAAAATGTGAATTTATTTACGATCTTCCAAAGTGACTAGAAACGGAAATTTGAGAAAGAGGAGTAAAGCTGTCAGGATGACAAAGGCAAAGACTTGCACTTGCAAAAATATTCTTAAAAGATCCAAAAATAATTATTCTTGATGAACCAACATCAGCACTTGATAGTTTTTCAGAGGAACAAATTACAAAAGCAATGCATAACCTCTTTAAAAATAGAACAGTTATTGTGATAGCTCATAGATTACAAACAGTCAAACATGCAGATAGAATTCTTGTAATTGAGAATGGGGAAGTTGTAGAAGATGGAAACCATAAAAGTCTCGTAAAAGAAAAATGAACCTATGCAAAGATGTTAGAACTCCAATCTGGTTTCTAAATATAAGTTTTGTCAAGAGAATAATTTAGTACTCCTCTATATAATATGATATTATTATTCATATATATTTAGTTATACATATGTTTATATGGGGATATCTGATGTGTTAAAATCAAATGCTCACAATAAAACCACTACTTCAAAAATAAGAGTAGGGGATTTATTTAGTATTTCAGATGATTCTAATAACGGTGATAACCTAGATTCTGATATGAATCTTAGATCACTCTGAGATAAAAAAGAAGATACAAGTCTGATTACATTTGTGAATGATATATTTTTAAATGCTTTTAAACAATGAGCCTCAGATATACACATTGAACCAAGAACAAGGTCAGTAAATATTAGATTTAGAATAGATGGAAATTTTATAGCTTATAAAACTCTTAATATAGCAAAAAAAGATTCCCTTATTGCGAGAATAAAAATTCTTTCATATTTAAGAATTGATGAGCATAGACTTCCACAGGATGGAAAAATAAATTATAAACTTTTTTGAGGAAAATCTATTGATATGAGAATCTCAATAATTCCTACTATTTATGGAGAAAAATGCGTAATTAGAATTTTGAAAAAAGATGATACCCCACCTGAATTAAAGGACCTTTGAATTATGCCATATAATATGGTAAAAATTAAAAAACATCTCAAAGATTCGTACGGAATGATTCTAGCTGTTGGTCCTACTTGATCATGAAAAACGACTACTCTTTTTTCACTTTTGTCGCAGTTTAATGCAGAAGAACAAAATATTTCTACATTAGAAGACCCGGTTGAATATAGGATTCCATGAGTAAACCATACCCAAATTAACCCTGCTATTAGTTTTACATTTGCAAAGTGACTGAGGAGTTTACTGAGACAAGACCCCGATATTATAATGGTATGAGAAATTAGGGATGAAGAAACAGCAAAATTAGCTGTTGAGGCTTCTATTACATGACATATTGTGTTTTCTACAATTCATACCAATTCAGCGACTCACACAATTCAGAGATTAGTAAACCTATGAGTTGATCCTCTCCTTATAAGTTCTTCATTGAGGACTATTATATCCCAAAGGTTAGCAAGGAAGTTATGTAATGATTGTAAGCAGGCATATAATCCAAGTCCAAAAATAAGAGATTATATTGTATCAAAAGTTTGAAAATACTTAAAGAATAAAGAGGATCTTGTTTTATATAAGTCACCAGATAAATGATGCGATAAATGTAATCATACTTGATATAAATGAAGAGTTTGATTATATGAGGTACTAGAAATGACAGATCAGCTTGAATCACTTATGTTAAAAAATGCGAGTAGGTTACAGCTTGAAATTCAAGCCGTGTGAGATGGAATGGTTCCTATCAAAGAAGATGGGCTTATGAAAGTAGTGATGTGAGAGACTTCAATAGAAGAAATCTTATCTGTCCTGGGGACTTAAAAAATGAAGATTGTCTAGAAAAAATAAAAACATTTGTGGGTTTATATTTGCTAAGTATAATCTTATATGATAAAATTATTTATGTATTATTTGTAACTATGAATACACGACTAGAATCACTTTTTGAGAAATATAATCTTTCTGAGAAGGATAGATATGAAATAAGGCAAATTTATGGCTTATTGCCGATAGAAAAGCAAAAGAACTTACTCAAAAATTTTGAAGTTCTTGTATATAGGTTACAAAGAATAGAGGAAGAGATAGGTGCTGAAAGAAAAATATTAATTTGATGAGCATTAGATAATGTTAAAAATGCAATTGATCAAGTAAGGAAAGAAAAGACTTTACAAAATACAAAAAAAGGAATAGATTTTCTTAGACAGGAAATCTAATAACTTAAAAATTAAAATAAAAATAAAATGGTAATTTCAAATTGATTAGAAAGAAAATTTAATGAAGGAACATCTAAAGGGTATGAATCTTTAGATATTGAAAATATTTTCCCTGAATATAGAGAAAAAATTATAGCTTTATTGAATGATTTATGAGCTACTAATGATGAGGTTGCTGATCCTATTGTTCAAAAAGCTATAATGAACTGAAACGATGAAGTGGTTGACTTTGAAAAATATGCCACTTCAAGAAGACTAAGATCTAATGTACTAAAAGCAGCAAATGATGATAATTACACAGATGTTGCCTAATAAAAAAACACTCAATTCATAAATCGAGTGTTTTTTTATTACTTATATTCTACGAGTCAGTTTATCATATTAATGTGAATAGTTTTTTCAAAAGTACCACTTCCGTAATCAGTTACTATTTCAAGTTTTTTGGAAGTAGTATCTGTACAGGCCCCTGTAAGTGATAAGTTACTTCATATAAACTCTATTGTTCAAATTCAATTTGTAATAAGAGTATCTACTGTGTTATCAAGCCTTAAACAATTTATTTCACTTATATTAAAGTTCTTTTGCGGAACTAAAGTACTTCCTGTATATATGAACCAACTTCAACTAAAATAACTCGTTACGATTTGCCCGCTTCAGACATTAGAAAAATCTATTTTCCACTTTTCTGGTACATTCAGATCAGTTCATATTCACTTCCCTAAAAGAGCATCATTACGTACATTTTCAAAGGAGTAGGTAACCTTATTTGTAAAGACCTCGAGGTCTTGCTTTTTACTTATCCTGTTAAAGTTAATACTGTTTATTCAGAGAGAAAGAATTGCTATTATTGATATAACAACGAGTATTTCTGCTAATGTAAAAGCAGAGAGAGATTTTTTTAAGTTCATAAAAAAACTTGTAATAATATAAAATTTAATAGAATGGTATTTGTATTCTATAGTACGAATAAAAAAATAAGTTCAAATTTATTTTATAATCTTGACTTTACGAATGAAAAATCTATTTAAACTATTCTCAGTATTTTTAATTATTGCAGTTTCTATATTCAGTGTACATGCAGTAAATGCACCAACAAATCTGAAAATGATTGATGCAGGTACAGATTTTATTAAAATGTGATGGGACGAAGCTGAATGAGCTTGAGGTTATTATATGTATTATGGAAAAAAGTCATGAGTTGATAACTGATATGACTTAGAATCATATGAATTAATTGAATGACTGGAGACTCAAATTGATTGACTCGACCCTGCAACTACTTATTATTTTTCAGTAACATCAATTGATGAAAATTGAGATGAAGCTGGATTTTCAGAAGAATGAGTATTCTCTACTACTAATGTATTATGAGAAAGTATTGAGTGAGCTGTATGAGTAAAATTTGAATTTATTTGAGTAAGTGTGAAAACATATGATACTTTAGAACTTACTTTTAGTTCTGATCTTGATGCTTCAGATTCTGCCGTACGTGAATTTAAGATAGTGAACAAAGGAGATATATTAGATGAAATTGAAGTTATTTCTACTCAATTAAACGAAGCGGACACAAAAAGAATTACTCTTGCTTTATGAGAAAAAACACTTCCAAATACAGAATATGAAGTTACTGTGATTGCTATCACTGATAAAGATGGAAGAACAATAGAATCATGAATAGATAGTATCGATTCATTTGTTGTTCCTGAAATCATTGAAACCTCTATTGTAGATGATGAGCTAGAAGTTGACTTAAAAGCAGCTGCAGAAGTATCAGACACTGATAAAACAGTGGCAGACTGATTGTCATGAGAAGATATGAGTAGTGATGATGTTGTAAATGATACTATATCAGCAGCAAAATCTAATGAAAAACTTCCAACTACATGACCTGAACATATTTTAATATTTATCCTTGCATTTATACTTTGAACATTAATATTTATCTTCAAATTTAATAAAAGAAGTTAATTATACAATATACGTTAATAGCTAAAAAACTAATAAGTCAAAGACTTTTTAGTTTTTTATTTTGCTCAGAACCAAAAACTCTTAAATTAGACCTTGTAAGCATTTATTTATTTAATGAAAGAAACTTTATGATAGGAAATAAAAAAGCATTTACTCTGGTTGAATTGATATGAGTAATGGTTGTCTTAGTGATCCTTTGAACAATAGCATTTATTAGCTTTCAAGGGTATGCAAAAACAGCAAGAGACTCTTGAAGAGTAACTGATGTAAATAGTATCACAAAATCACTTGAAGTTTATTATGTAAATAATTGAACCTATCCTACTCCTACTGGAGCAACACCTGTATCGTACTCATGAACAACAGTATGGACTCAAGGGACAGTCTGAGATGATGTAATAGAAGAGCTTTGATTATCATGACCTATTTTAGATCCATTACTTTGATCTGAGTATGCATATTCAGTAACAAAATTGAATAAAGAATTTGAAGTATGAGCAGTGATGGAATGAAATTCGATAGCAAGCACTCAAATTACAAATGCAGTACATGCTGCGGGAACTAGATATACAGCATATATTAAATGAACCTATAATAAAAAAATAGCGAAAGCAGTTATGGGGAACACTACATATTTATTTGCTATTCCAAGTATAATATCATCTGATTTATCAAATCCTGATATTATAGAAATAGCAGCAAATAAAGCATTGGTATACAGTGGATATAATAATCTTCCATCAAATATAGATATTCCAAGTGTAGAAAATACATGAGGTTTTAATTTTGGTTGATCTGTAAACATTGTTATTTATGAATGAAGCTCTGATCCTTCATGACTTGATTCATCTGCATTACAAACGTTTGCAGAAAACTTACAAAATGTATATGTTGCAAGTGACATAGCGAATGATCCATTATATGAAAATATTGTATCAATGAACACTTCAGATTCAACTGAAGTGAGTTCAAATATATGACCGATTATTAATAATATTTTATGAGGAAGTGTAGAGGTTTCAGAAGCTGCTATAAACTCATGTACGGTAGTAGGGGAGATCTTATCTTCAACAAGCTCATATGGATCTTGTAATACACCAGATATAATAGTTTGTTCAGGACCATGAAGTTCATATACAATTGCAGCATGTAATGCATGAACACAAATTGGTTGAACATGAGCTACATCATACTGAGAATTATATCAATGGTGAAATAATGCAGCTCTAAAATTAGCTTGAGAAAGTTCTACACAAATATGAGCAACTACAAGTGATAGTACTTATAGTAATACTACATTTATAAAACTTTCAGATGATTGGACATCTATTCAAAATGATAATTTATGGGGAAATACTACGAATACAAATGTAGCGAGACAATGACCATGTGAAAATTGATACCATGTTCCAACTCAATTGGAATGGGAAAATATATACACAGTGTGATGATGGGGAACAGACGGAGATGCTATGTCAAATGCCTTAAAACTTCCTATGTCTGGTATTCGTGAAGCGACTACATGAAACATTTTTGGAGAAGGATTTCTTTCAGTTTACTGGGCTTCATCTATAAATGGCGTTTCATGAGCTTCTGCATGATTTACTTCTACTGCTATTAATCCAAGTTGATTGACTGCACGTGCTTTTTGATCTTCTGTGAGATGTTTTAAAAATTAGAACAAAAAACCTTAATCCATAGGATTGAGGTTTTTTTTATAAATATTTTTTTCTCATTGGAATTATTAATCATAGTATTGATATATTCTTGAGTTTGAGTAAAAAATTAAACTTAGCTATTATTTGTTTATAGAGTTCTATGTTTTTTCAGAGTTCAGAGCTTTTATTAAGAAATATATCTCTCATGTAAAGAAACTTTCAGCTCTTCATTAGTTTAGGATGTTTATTTGAAACTTTGAATATAAAGTTTATCTCATTATGGATGAGCTCTTGAGTTCAAATAATTTCAGGTAATTTTTGATTCCAGTTCGTTTCAGAAAAATGATACTTTTTAAGTTGTAGTATCTTATTAAATACTTGGTGATGTTTCACAAAAGAATTTTTTGTTGTTTCGTATAAACTTGGAATTCAGTTCGTTCTTTCATTAAATAACACTATAATTTTCTCTTCTAGGATCTCTATTTTTACTTTTAGGAGATATATATAGAAATAGAAAAGTATGAGTATAATGAGGACGCTTCATATTATTCAGAAGTACATGAATAGTAATTTAAAATGTATATATCTATACTATAATACTATAAAAATTAAATGAAAGCAAAAATTGACTTTTTTTGAAAAAAATATAGAATGTCTCTTGACAGGTGTTGCAAAGATATGAAATTGCAGCATTTTTTTATTACTTTTTATATAAAGGATTTATGATAAAATTTTTTAGTGAATCTCTGAGAGAATTACGTCATGTTGTTTGGCCAACATATACAGAAACAAGAAAATACTTTTTGATTGTTTTAACGGTACTTGTTTTATTTGGGGTATACTTGTTTGTGGCAAGTTCATTATTTTCAGAGATTATATTTTCTGTTAAAGATATTGTTTCTTAAAGACTTCAATATTGCATTCTTAAAAGAAAACGTATTTGATATTTGATAATTTTTTAAAATTTTATGATTAATAAAGCAGAGTGGTATGTAATTCAAGTAATTTCTTGAACTGAGGAAAATGTAAAACAATCAATTTTTCAAAGAAGAGAAAGTTTTTGACTTGAAGATCATATTTTAGATGTTTTTGTTCCTACTCATGATGTAATATCTGTAAGAGCAACTGGAGCACAAGTTAAAAAAAAGAAAAACCTTTTACCAGGTTATATTCTTGTTCAAATGGTGGTTACAAATGAAAGTTGGTATATAGTAAGAAATACCCCTAATGTAACAGGGTTCCTTTGAGCTTGAAATATTCCAGTACCAGTATCTGGAGAAGAATTAGAGAAGTTAAAGTGAAAGCTAAAAGAAAATGCAGAGACTTTCGAAACAAAGTATCAAGTATGAGATATTGCAACTATTATGAAATGACCATTTGAGTGAAATGAAGGGAATATAATTGATGTAAATGAGAAAAAAGGTACAGTAAAAGTAAACATCAACTTACTTTGAAGAGATACTCCTATAGAACTAGACTTTGCGGAAGTAAAAGTTAAATAATATGTAACTTGTATTTATGAGAAAGCTTATTCATATATTGTTTATTTTCATCATTATCTTTTTTGTTAACTTTATTTTTTATTTTATATCAGATGATTATAAATTTTTTCTAAAAAAAATTAAAGATAGTGATAGTATTATATATACAGAGGAAAAGATAGTAAATGATAACTTTGAAATTGATGATATCTGAGAATCAAATATAGTAACAGTCAAGCCAGCTCTATCAGAAAGTACAGAGCATGAAATAAGCACTCAAGTAGTTTTGGGAAACAACTATAAAGAAATAAGATATTTATTCTCTGAATATGATTTGAAAAAAATCGAATTAAATGCAAATATTTTTGATATTACAAATGAGTACCCAGATGTATATTATGAATATTATGGACAAGATCTCACACTCTACTTCTTCACTTCAAAAACTTATACAGAAGTACAAGATATATTTCAGGTATTAGAATATGAACTTCCTATACAATTAAATGAGTTAAATAACTTTTGAGATTCTTCTTTTTATATCAATTTAAACGAAGATATCAAAGATAGATTTGTTAGAATTATATTAGAAATTAATGGGGTAGTTGTCTGATTAAAAGTTAAAAGAGATAATTACAATGATATAAAACAAAAATTAATAAACTTTAATAATCCTGAACAGAATATTAATAAAGAGAAATAAAAAATATTTTAATATTTTACCGTAAATATATGTCAAAAACAGTTTATTTAACAAAAGAGTGATTAAAAAACTTAGAACAAGAATTTGATACTTTAAAAAATGTAACAAGAGTTGAGATTGCAGCAAAACTTAAGGAAGCAATTTCATTTTGAGATTTATCTGAAAATGCTGAATATGAAGAGGCAAGAAATGAACAAGCTCAAGTAGAATTAAGAATTACAGATGTCGAAAGTCAATTAAAAAATGTGGAACTTATTGATGAGAATATTGATCATGATAAAGTTACTATGGGGACAATTGTAATGTTACAAAATGTATCTGACAAGAAAAAAGAAACTTATAAAATTGTTGGTTCAACGGAAGCTAATATTTTAGCTGAACCACCTATGATTTCTAATGAATCTCCTGTATGAAAGGCAATTTTATGAAAAAAATCATGAACTACTGTAAAAGTAAATGCTCCATCAGGAAAATTTGAGTATAAAATTATTGAAATTAAATAATATATATTAATAAAAAGGAAAGATGAATCAGATGAACTTTTTTTATGAAAATTTATTAATTATTCCATTTATAACTTTTTTTCTTACCGTTATATGAAAGGGGATATTGATAAAGATAAAGACTGGGAAGGTAGAAATATCTCAATCTTTTGGAAGTTGAGGTATGCCATCTGTTCATTCTTCGGTAGTTGTTTCACTTGCAACGGCTATAGCATTAAAACATGGAATAGCATCAGATTATTTTGCTCTGGCTATTACTATGACAGTTATTATTATTTATGATGCAATTAATGTTAGATATGAGGCATGATTACATGCTTCTGCTATTAATACGCTTCTTTGAAAAGTGAAGTTCAAAGAATCATTGTGACACTTACCTTCAGAAGCATTTGCAGGAAGTATGTTATGAATATTTATTGCGACACTTATGTATTATATGTAAAAAAAGCTTTCTTAGATTTTCTAAGAAAGCTTTTTTTATTCTACTGTAACGCTTTTTGCAAGATTTTGAGGTTTATCTATATCTTTCCCAAGTTCCTTTGCTATTTCAACTGAGAATATCCAAAGAGGAATGAGAGGAAGGAATGGATTTAATAGTTCATGACTATCTGGTATTTCGATGATATCATCATATATATCAATGAGAGTATCTCCTTGTGTGATGACTCAAAGTATTGTTCAGTTTCTTGCTCATATTTCTTTTATGTTTGAGATAGTTTTATCTCTGAGTTTTCATTTTGGATTTATAGCAATACAAGGGAAGTCAGGTGTAATAAGAGCAAGAGGTCAATGTTTTAACTCTCATGTACTATAACATTCAGCATGTAGATAGCTAAGTTCTTTCAGCTTTAAACTACATTCTGCAGCTGTTCCATACATGAGGTTTCTTCAGAGGTAAAAGAAGTTATCATATTTAGAATACTTTTTTGCAAGACTTTTATAGTGTTCTTTATTTTTTAATTGTTCCTTAAATAAATTTGGAAGCTCTCATATTTTTTCAATCAAATGTTTTGCTTCGAAATTTTGTAAGTCTCTTTTATTTCACATCGAAATAGCTATGAGAAGAAGCACCGCAAGTTGTCATACTATATTTTTTGTAGATGCAACTCATACTTCAATTCAGGAATGTGAATACAGTCACATATCAGCCATTCTTGCAATTGTTGATCAGACAACGTTTACAATTCAGAATGTGAGGCATCACTTTTGTTGTACCATTTTTAATGATTCTCTTACATCAGCCGTTTCTCCTGATTGGGAAATGAATATATAAAGAGTGCTTGTACTTGGGAGAAACTTCTCATATAAAAATTCTGAACTAATTTTTATTTCAGTTTTTATTCCTGCTAATTCTTTGAACCACCCTCATCATACAACTCCTGCAAAATAACTTGACCCTGATGCTATAATCTCTATGGAGTCTATATCATAAGTATTCAGCTCTTCAAGAGTTTCATTTGTTATGGTTTTGTTTTCAAAGTTTATTCTTCCTTTCAGAGCGTTAATAAGTACATTGGGAACTTCATGTATCTCTTTTTCAGTGAATGTTTCAAAATCTCATTTATCTGCAATTTCAAAATCATCAGCAATTTTTTCTGTTTGTTTATTGATGATTTCTCAGAGTGAATAAACATTATATTTTCCATTTTCGACAATAACTGTTTCATTATCCTCAAGAATCGTAAACTCATCTGCTACATTATTGATAGCGTTGATATCACTTGAAAGAAATACTCCATCTTTTCATAATCAGACAATCATAGGACTTCCTAGCTTTGCTCATACCATAGTATCTGGATGTTCTTTATCAATAAGTACAATAGCATATGCTCAAATAAGTTTTTTTATAAGCCTCTCAAGTGTATTTTTTATATCTCAGTCATAGAGATCATCTACTAATTTAGCAATAACTTCACTATCAGTTTCTGAATAAAATGAATATTTTTTTGAGAGTTCTTCTTTGAGTTCTACATAATTTTCAATGATTCCATTGTGAACAATATAAAACCTATCGTTATTTGATGTATGAGGATGGGTGTTTTCAAGTGTTACTTTTCCATGAGTAGCCCATCTGGTATGTGCAATTCAATTTGTATATATAGTATTTTTAGAGTTACTATGATCTACCTTACTTGCTAGATTTGATACTTTTCAAATAGATTTTTCTAAATAAAATTTTCATGATGTATTTACTCAAAACACTCAAGCGCTATCATAACCTCTATATTCTAGATTTCTGAGTCAGTCTATAAGTAATGGAATAGAGTTTCCCTTTCAATTATAAGCAAATATTCAACACATATATGGATTTTATTAGAGAATATATATTATATTTGAGAGTACTTTTTTTATCATGAAAATCAATTATTTTTCGCATAAAAAAAGAATTGATTTTGAAAAACCAATTCTTCTTATTCTACACTCTAATTTTTTTTATTTTTTCTCAATACCTCATACACTTTGAAGGTATACATTTTCAAGTGATTCATGCTATAAGAGGAAAGAATCAAAGGAAAAATATTAATGTATCAATTTCTAAATCAGCAGATCCTTGAATGATAGAAGAAGAATAAAATAGAAGAATTGCAAAAAATATTTGAAGCATTCTCATATACTTTTTCTTCAGTAAACAAGCATTACTTATTCATAGTATAATTGGTCATAACCCAAGAGCAATAATTGCATACTTTATTGAAAGTGCGAGATTATTTGATATTTCAATTCCAAAAAGAGTAGATTCGAGTTGGTCTCATTGATATATTAAATTATAATACCCAGCAAGAACGATGAGAAGACCGAATATAATTCTAAAGCTTGTAATTGCTTTATCGCTTGGTCTTTTTTGTAAAAATTGTAATAATTGCATCATAAGACTTCTTTTTTATAAGATTAAATAGGTTTCTATTCTATTTAATCTCCTAAAAAAGCAAAATTAAATTTTGACTTTTCATAATATTTTATATAATACTCGGGCTTCTAAAAATCGAATTTACCTACTGGGATGTCGCCAAGCGGTAAGGCAACGGACTTTGACTCCGTTATGCGTAGGTTCGAATCCTACCATCCCAACCATATAGATTATACATATACTATTCTTATTTAATAGTAAAACTTGATTAGGGAAAAGTTTTTCAGTATAATTTATTCTAAAAAATAAATAAAATTTAAAATTTAAAACTATTATATTATGTTAGCTGTTATTGAACTCGGTGGAAATCAATTTACTGTAAAAGTATGAGATGTAATTGATGTTAAAAAACAAGATAAAGAAGTAAATGCTACTATAACTACGCAAGCGCTACTTATTTCTGATGAAGAAGGGAAAGATACAAAAGTTGGAACTCCTACAATAGGAGGATCGAAGGTTGAACTAAAAGTTTTAGAACAACTTAAGGGTGAAAAAGTAAGAGTATTCAAAATGAAATCTAAGAAAAGACATATGAAAAATAGAGGTTTTAGACCACATATAACTAAACTAGAAATTTTGTCTATAGCATAATTTTTAAAAATCTTATTTCTTTGGTATAATAACTGTAAGGAATAAGATTTTTTTGATGCTTTAATGTTACATTAAGGTTTTAAGATACTATAATTTATAGTTTATATTCATAAAAATATCATTTGCCTACAAAAGTTAACACAAAAGCCCGTATTAATAGACATTTAAGAATTTTCAAAGACGATATATGAATTTCTAAGAAAAATAAAAAGACGAATCAATCATATACTTTTATACTTTTTGTAATTCTATTACTAACACCTATTTATCCTAGCTTTGCTTCATTTATTCATAATAATAATCAGTTTAATTTTGATAGGGGAGATATAGATGAACAATCAATTATCTGATCATATTATTGAGACAATGAAGAAGAAGATGAAGATACGCCTATTTTGGAATCATCGGATTCATTTCTATCAGTAAATACTATACTTGATGATGAGAGAGATCTATCATGAACAAATGAGATATTAGATTATGAAGTAAAGCCATGAGAATCATTTTATTCTATAGCTTATAAGTTTAAAGTTTCAACAAATTCAATTTATTGGGCAAATAATTTTTCTAAGAATCATACTCTTCAACCAGGTGATATATTAAAAATACCACCAGTATCAGGATTAATTCATCAAGTTAAAAAATGAGAGACACTCTCAGCTATTGCTAAAAAATATGATGTAGATGAAGATAAGATAAAAAGTCAGAACCTTCTTTCTATCTGAGAAACTCTACAAGCTTGAGAAGTTCTTGTGATTCCTGGAGCGATTAAAAAATCTCCAAAACCTATATACAAAAAACCAACGAGCTATGCAAAAACATCAGCAAAATCATGATACAAATTTGCGCAAGCTGCGAAGAGTCAATATACAACTAATAAAGGTTCTTACAATTTGATATGGCACAAACCTCAATCATGAGCTGCTTGAAATTGTACGTGGTATGTAGCATCTTATAAAAAGGTAAATTGGAGATGAAACGCAAATAGATGGATGGCAAATGCGAGAGCAAAATGACATGCAACTTGAAGTGCACCAAAAGTTTGAGCAATCGTACAGTTTACAGGGAGATGATACAATCCAAGATATGGTCATGTGGCTATTGTAATGGACTTAAAGGATGATTATATGATAGTAAGTGATATGAACTACAGAAGGTTATACGAAGTGACTTACCGTAAAGTACCAGTAAATGATAGATCAATAGATTGATATATTTATATAGACTAAAAAATAGAACGAAAGTTCTATTTTTTTATTCTCTAATAATAATAATAAATATTTTACATATTGAGAGTAGAAGGTCAAGCTATAGTTCTTGCGTCTAAAAATTAGTTATGATAAAATTACAGTAATTATATTATTAATACTTACGAAATGAAGAACACTGTAAACAAATATCTCATTTGAGCAATTTTACTCTTGAGTTTCACTTTTACATCTGTTAATGCAGAGTGTAATGAATGAGTAGACGGTTGTCTATCTGGTTGGAACCATACATCAAATACTGGTTCTATTTGGAATAATTGGACATGGTTTAATCCAATGTCAGAATTTGGATGAGTTGGTTTTATGATAAATGAAGATAATCCACTTTGGAGTGGTCCTGCATTTAATTGGGCAAATGGATGAAGAATTAGGTCTTTTAGTAAAGGAGCGAATGATGGAGCAGCTGTTACAGCTGCGATAGATCCAGATAATAGAGCACCAACTACTACGGTGTGAAGTTCTTTTAAAGTAGTTGATCTACCAGAATCCACAAGTAATGGTGCATCTTGGTGGATGTGGTATGATAGAATATGAATGGCCGCGAGAGGTCTTACCAATGCAAATACTGATAGAATGAGTTTTTATATAAAAACTGAGGATATGGAACCTCTATCAACACCAACGGGGATTAATATATGGGGATATCATGTGGGGACATATTTATGTTGGGATGAAGGGTGTAATGGTGGATGAAGTGGATGAGAAGGTCCAGGGAATCAACATTATTATCACTATCTTGGACTGAATCCATGAGCATGGATTCATGTAGAGTTAGATCAACATCCACAACATAGAAGGGATTGAAGCGGACCTGTTTTAGGGAACAATCCATCGTTTATAGAATCAGGGAAGAATTATTTTGAAAATATGTCTCGTTTTTACATGGAGATTAGGTCAGCTCAAACTGACACAACTACGATGCATATTGATGAAATGGAGTATTATTCGACTCAAGACAGTGTAGAACCAAATCAAAATGATGAATCAGTTACTTCTGTTTGGGTAGGGAATTGGAGAGCAGATGATTATTGGGAGATAGGTTTTGCTGATAATTCGTTTGGTGAGGATAGTATGAATTGAGACACTTGGTCTACTTTTGAAATAAAGTGGTCAACAAGTCCGATTACAAATGCAAACTATGATTCAGCAACACTTATAGAACCAATGTTTTACACAGGAGACCAATATACAGATAAGGGCGTATGAGCAATTCGTAGATCTGATTCTTGGGAAAGAGGAGTATGGACACGTTTTGAATTACCAGATTCAGTTGAAATAGAGTGAAATAAATTGTATTTTGCTATAAAAGATATATCTATTATATGAACATGAGCTGGTAATGATTACCCTTGGAATAAAAATGATCTTTATACTGCACCAACTGATAATATTAGAATTATTGATTATGTTGTAGGTCCAATTGTTGTTAACCCACTTGAGATGACAACAACAGAAGTACCAACAGCAATTTTAAATTCATCATATTCAGAACAAATAAGTATTAAATGATGAGTAGCACCACACATATTTTCAACAACATCATCACTTCCAGCAGGTGTAACTCTCTCAAATGCAGGTCTTCTTTCAGGAACACCAACTGAGTTAGGGATATTTAATATTGAAGTAATAGTTGATGACTCTAATAGTCCATCAACTCAAATTACAAAGAGTTTTACACTGATGGTGAACCCACCGGAAGTATGTAATGATGGAATAGATAATGATGGAAATGGGAAGATAGACTGTGCAGATTATGCCTGTACAGATTGATGTAGTCAATTACTGGTAGACTTTTGAAATAGTGCAATAAATGATACCTTTAGTATTTCAGGTTGGAATACAGTTTTTAAAGATACTTATACTGGTTATTATAACCAATGAATGACGAATACAGCTGGAACGAATAAAGATTATAACTATCAATGAGTTTCTGGTTCATCAATGGAATTTGCAGAATGAGATAGAGTTTTACTCACATGGTATAATAATACGAGTTCTCAGATTACATTTACTCCAAGAATAAGTTTTGATGACAATGATAGACCTGTTTCAGGAGTTGCAGGAACATGGTACTCAACAACTCAGTGAGTAATAGAAGCTTGATCATATGGTGTAACAGAGTATGAAGTAACATCAGCAAGTGCAGGAAATTACACACTTGTAAATACAAATGTGAATTATGAACATAATACAGAACTAATCTTAGATAAGATATCGCTTATTGATGCATGAGCGACTGGAGGGTGAACAGGGACAGGGGCAACAGATATAACAGCTCCAGTATTATCAAATGGATTTCCAAGTGGAGAACAAATATCAGGAACAACAAATACAACATTAAGTATATCTACCGATGAGAATGCCTTTTGTAAATATTCAACTGTTGTAAATACAACATATGGATCAATGATAAATAGTTTTTCTACAACATGAGCTCAATCACATACAGTAAGTGTATGAGGACTTACAGATGGTGTATCGTATACATATTATGTAAGATGTATTGATGGAGATTCAAATGAAAATACAAATGATTACATCATTAGCTTTTCAGTATCGGAAGCTTGAACCCCTACAACTTCTACAGGATTGATACATAATTATCAATTTGATGAAAACACTTGAACGGTTCTTTGAGATGGTTTTGGTGGACAATGAACTATATCAAATGGTTCTTGGAAAACTGGTCTTATAAATTCTGCAGTAGATTTTGATAATACAACTATTTCATTATGAAATATGGATGTAACATGAAATGGACTTACTATTTCAGCTTGGGTAAATCCAGATACTTTTGCAATTCATGATGCAAGAATCATTTCAAAAACATCAAGCCCATCTGAAGCTGACCATTATTGGATGATGAGTACACAAGGTGAAAGTGGAAGATATTATCCTCGTTTTCGTTTAAAATCTGATCAAGAAACAGTAACACTTGTATGATATAATGTAGAACTTCAAGCATGAATATGGCAACAGATTACTGTGACATACGATCAGGCAACAATGAAGATCTATGTAAACGGTGTTGAAGCTGGATCATCAACAGCTGCAAACTGACCAGTTGCAACAAATGCTACCATAGAAGCTACCATTTGAGCGAATCCAGATGGATCACGTAATTTTGATGGATCAATTGATGAATTAAAGATATATGATGAAGCTCTGAGTGCAGTAGATGTACTCACTGATTATAATGATGATATAGCTACTTCATGATATACTCCAGGTACAGGAGGTGGAAGTGGAGGTACAGGAACGGGAGGTACAGGAGGAGGATGAACAATAGAGTGACCAAATAATCCACTTGCTTGAATTTCAGATCTTAAATATACAGGAGCCTTTATTATTCCTACATGAACATATGGTGTAGCAGGTACTCCATATTCTGAGGGAAAAATTGCATATAATCCTGATAACCATTCTTTGTTTCTTTCTACAGTAGATTCAAATAACCCTGATACAGATTTTACTGTTCCAGATTCAGTGTTATGAGAATTTTCTATTCCAAATATCAGTATGAGTGAAGATAGGCTTGACCTGAGTCCAGCTGTAAATATTCAAGGATTTATTGATTTGTATGATGATGCACCAGCATCAAGTTTAGAGCGTATTTCATGAATGTATTATAAAAATGGTGAACTATTTGTAAATGGTTTAGTCTTTTATGATGCAAGTGCAAATGGAACAGATACTTCACTTGTTATTCGTGATGCAAATGCAATGGGATCTTCTCAAATTGATGGTATCTTTAAAATGGAGTGAGCCGCAAGAGCGGCATGATGGATTTCTGATATCCCATCTGACTGGCAAACTCCATTTGGAGCGACACAAATATCAGGGAATGCAAGTAATTTAGCGATTGATAGTCGTAATAGTATGGGGCCAAGTGCTTTTACCTTTGATATAGATACTATCATTGGAAATAACTCTCCAGCTACTACGATAGCAACTACTACTATCATGAATTACCCATTAAATGAGTATGGTGCAGAGAGTCATGCTATGTATCCTCAAGATAAATTTCCAAACCTTACTCCAAATCAATGGATAGGATGGGAATGAGATAATTATGAAAGTGTAGATTATAATAACATAGATTGGGATAATGATGGTACTTTTGATCATGATAATGATCTATGGACTTCAAATTCTCATGCTGATTATGGATTTATAATTCCATGAACAAATACCTATGCTGTTTTCTGATCTACAGGAGGTGCAGAAAGTGGTATATGATATAAAGTAAAAGAAGAAGATAGAATAAATGTTACACCTGGGAGTTGAAACTGTGCATGACCATGTACTTTTGATGGGAATGATACAAGTAATTTCTATTGGTTCTTTGATGTAGATGATATGATAGCTGTAAAGAGTGGTGTTATGCAAGCTCATGAAGTAAGACCATATAGTTATTGAGAAATGGTGGTTCCATTTGAAAGAAGAAATGGTTCACTTCATACGATAAAGTGAGGGAGTTATGATGCTACAACACAAACTTTATATTTATCACTTTCTAAGTATTTAGATCCAAATCCACCTACTATTGTTACCTACAATGTTGACCTTTCAAACAATGAAAATAATACAGGAACTGGAACAACTACAGGAACAGGAACATCGGATACAACATCTCCATTTCTTTCAAATGGGACTCCGAGTGGAGAACAGGTATCAGGAACAACAAATGTAACTTTGAGTGTTTCAACAAATGAAAATGCATTTTGTAAATATTCAACAACTTCAAACATAGCATATGGATCAATGACAAACAGTTTTTCTACTACATGAGGTCAGTCACATACTATAAGTGTATGAGGATTCACAGATGGTAATTCATATAGATACTATGTAAGATGTATTGATTGATCACTCAATGAAAATGCTTCAGATTATGTAATTAATTTTTCAATAGCAGAACCTTCAAGTGCTGCTGTTCCACCGGAAAATAATGTCTGCTTACCTTTAGCAGCCCCGAGTCAAAGTGATACAATCATTAATGTAGTGCCATCTCAAGCTCTTCAATTAAGAGATATTATAATGTGAGCACAATCTGACACTACTATCTATCTTGCTGATGGAACATATAATGTGGGAAGTAATTTCCGTTTAGAGTTTACTAATCCAAGAGTTACTGTGAGGTCTCTTTCTTGAAATAGAGATGCGGTAATTGTTGATGGATGATATAATCAATCATGAGCTGCTGAGATATTTTATGTAAATATTCCAAATATTACTATTGCGGATATTACGATTCAAAAAGCTTATTATCATCCTATTCATGTAACTTGAAATGGTGATAATGCAAACATATATAATGTAAAAATTATAGATGGTGCGGAACAATTTATCAAGATTAACCCTGAAGGAACGAATTACCCAGATAATGGGAGAATTAGTTGTTCATATTTTGAATTGACTGATGCATGAAGTACTCATACAAGGAATGGATGTTATACTGGGGGAATAGATGCTCACTCTGCACAATGATGGTTTGTTAAAAACAATACTTTTAAAGATATCTATTGTCGTGATAATAGTGGTATAGCTGAACACGCCGTTCACTTTTGGTCACAAAGTAGAGATACTCATGTTGAATGAAACCTCATGATAAATAATGCTCGTGGTATATGATTTGGTCTCTGAGCAACTCCTACTACTTGAATAAGGTATTATGCTGATCAACCATTACTTGGAACTTCTTTAACAGAAGCTGATGTACAACATATTGGTTGAGTTATTCAAAATAATATAGTTTATTGAGATAATTGATCATACTTTGATACTGGTATTTGAGTAGAAAAAGCTCATAATCCAAAAATTTATAATAATACTGTATATACAAATAATAATGGGAGTCTTCCACTAGATGCACGTTTTACATCAACAACAGCAGAATTTATAAATAATATTTATTATCCAAATTATTTTTCTATACGTGATGGTGCAACGGTAAATGCTTCAAATAATATAAGTGTGTGATCTACGGCCTTTGTAGATATTGCAAACCTTGATTTTAATCTTGTTACAGCTTCAGCCCCAATTAACGCTGGTATTGATGTTGGTATTTCAAACGATTTCATTGGGTTCATAAGAGATGCACAACCAGATATTTGAGCTTTAGAATTTAATTCAGGTGGAGGATGATGAGATATTACAGCTCCAGTATTATCAAACTGAGCTCCAAGTTGAGAACAATCATCAGGAACAACGAATACAATATTAAGTATATCAACAGATGAGAACGCATTCTGTAAATATTCTACAACTGCAAATACGACATATGGATCAATGATAAATATATTTGCAACAACATGATTACAATGACATAGTGTGAGTATATGAGGACTTTCAGATGGAGTATCATATGACTACTATGTTAGGTGTATAGATTGAAGTGGGAACGAAAATACTTCTGATTATACGATTAGTTTTTCAGTAGCATCTGGCATTCCAAGTTCAGACCCTACTACAAATCCACTTGCACATATAGGAGACTTTGAATACGTATGATGATTTACTTTTGGTTCAACATCATGAGTATCAGACCTAAGTTATACCTCAGGGAAATTTGCTGTAAATCCTGCTTCAAATTCGGTTTTCATAGCCAGTCATACAAATCAAGATGCCTTATGAGAATTTAGTATTCCTGCGTTATCACTTGATTCAGATTATAATAATCTAAACAATGCAACACAAATACAGGACTTTGATTATGTACGTAATAGAGTATTAAATCCTGAAGCGCATGACGAATTATGATGAATGGCTGTAATTGGCAATAGTTTGTTATTTCATAGCTATACATATTACGATGCAGGTGGAACTAATGTTTGAACAACATCAGTAGTAAAAAATCTATCAGATCTAAAAAATTCTGTAATAGATGGAATATTTCCACTTGCATGAAGGGCTCATTTAATAAGTTGGGCATCATTGATACCAACAGAATGGCAAACACTATTATGATGAGATTATATATCATGATCATCAAGCTCAATACCTATTAATTCGAGATCTAGTATGTGACCAAGTGCGTTTGCATTTCAATCAGATGATCTTTTGAATGCAACCGATACAAATGTAACTATACCGACTACTAAATTATTAGATTTTGGTTTAAGTAATGTATTAGCAAAGACACCTTCAGGGTGGGCAGAATATTGAGACTGGGATCTATATAATGCAAATGGAGATAATGATTTATGGACGGAAGATTCTTGAGCAGAATATGGATTTATAATTCCATGAACCAGAACCTATGCAACGATCTGAATGTCATGAATGCATGAAAGTGGAGGATGATACAAGATTACTCAATCAGGTGCAACAGAAGCATGTTGATGACCATGTGCCTATGATCCACTTGATATGTATAACTATATATGGTTATGGGATGTAAATGATTTCTTAGATGTAAAAAATGGATTAAAACAATCATACGAAGTAAAACCATACCAATATGGAAAATTTAATACTCCATTTGAATATAGACTCAATGGAACAAGAAAAAACTTAATTGCTGGTTGATCATATGATGATGTATCAAACACATTGTATTTGAATTTAAACAGAGCAGATGGAGAGAATCATGCTGCTTGACCAGTAATCCTTGCCTACAAGATAAATGCGGTAGTAGATACTACAGCAGCTATACTTTCAAACGGAACTCCAACTGGAGAACAAGCCTGAGGAACAACGAATGTAAATCTGGCACTTGATACTGATGAGAATGCAACATGTAAATATTCTACCGTTGCAAATACAGTATTCACAAGTATGACAAATACATTTACTACGACGTGAAATACATCACATTCTACAAATGTAACATGATTAACAGATGGGAATTCATATACATATTATGTAAGATGTATAGATGGGTATTTGAATGAAAACACAATAGATTACACACTCAATTTTTCAGTAGCGAACACTCCAGACACAACAGCACCGATTCTTTCGAACGGAACCCCAAGTGGAGAACAAGCCTCAGGAACAAGTAACGTGAATCTGATACTCGATACCGATGAAAATGCAACATGTAGATACTCTCCAAATGCAAACACATCATATTGAGCAATGTGAAATACATTTACAACCACAGGGAATACAACACATACTACAAAAATTACATGACTGACAGACGGAACATCACATACGTATTATGTAAGATGTATGGATGGAAATTCTAATGCAACAATAACAGATTACACACTGAACTTCTCTGTAGCGAATACTCCAGACACATGAGCACCATTTTTAAGTAATGGACTTCCAAATGGAGAACAAGCTTCAGGAACAACAAATGTAAATCTAACATTAGATACGAATGAAGCATCAACATGTAAATACTCAACAGTAGTAAATACAACGTATTCATCAATGACAGATATATTTACAACAGGAACCTGAGGAATCACACATACAGCAAATATAACATGACTTACAGATGGAACATCACACGCATACTATGTAAGATGTATGGACACTGATTCAAATGAAAATACAATAGACTATACAATTAACTTTTCAGTAGCCACAGCAAGTACAAATAGCTGATGAAGTTCATCAGGCTGAAGTTCAAGCTGAGGTTGAGGAGGTTGATGATGAGGATGAGGAAGTTATATCCCAACCTGTAAAGACGAACAACTCACATGTAAACTGATTCCATGATCGACAACGACTTACAAATGGTATGTACAAGACGAAGTATCATGTAAATATGGGAAACTATGAAGTCTCTGTTGAGAAGAAGATGTAGTAGAGTTGAATAGTGGATGAACATGAACATGAAGTAGTACAGACAGTACATGATGATGAACATTGAAGAAATACCATTCAGAAATGACAATCCTTCAATTGATAGAGAAGAGAGTGGACAAAGTAATCGAACAAAAGAAGAAAGATAATGATGACAAAGTAATAGAATACAGAAATGCTTTTATCAAAGACGTAGAGAATTATATATTAGCCAGACAAGCGAAACAAAGTACAAGAGAACACAAAGTGAAGATACTCGCAACGTTCAAACTCTTTGCAAAAGAGTTGAAGAAAGATAGGCTTGCTAAAACAAGTGAAAAGAAGAAATCTACCATAAAGAAATACATAGCTGTACACGAGGCAGTGTATACGCTTTGAGATAGACTTGATAGCTTGATAATAAAGTACAATAAGGAGTCGAGTATAAAAGTGTTGTTTTTTAAGAATAAGTTGTTAAAAAGTATGGATTCATACATCACAACAAAGAAGAACAAAGAAAAAGGGATAAATTACAAGATTAAATTAAAGATATTAAAAAGTAATATCGGAAAAACTTACAAAATATTCTTGAAAGGATTAAAGTCTTAATAATAAAAAAGACAAAAAACTACCGGCAAGTTCGGTGGTTTTTTGTCTTTGCAAAATTTTGACTAAAAGTAAAAAATAAATAAAATATTAGCACTTGATTAATTTAAGTGCTATATATTTAAGAATTTAAAATAAAAATAATAACATGACAAAACATAATTTTGAAGCAGAAACTTGAAAAGTATTAGAGCTTTTAACGCATTCGATTTACTCAAACAAAGAAATATTTTTAAGGGAATTGATTTCTAATTCTGCTGATGCGATTGATAAAGCAAGAATAAAATCATTAACTGATACAACATTTTTAGGGGATGACAGTAAATTTGAAATTAAAATAAGAGTAGACAAAGAAAAAAATCTATTAATCATTGAGGATAATGGTATATGAATGACAGCAGATGAACTTCATAAATGTATCTGAACAATTGCAAAATCATGAACATCAGAGTTTGTAGAAAAATTGAAAAAAGCAAAAGAGAATGCTGATAATAATCTAATCTGACAATTTTGAGTCGGGTTTTATAGTGCTTTTATGGTGGCAGATAAAGTAGAATTAGAAACAAAATCTCCACTTGATGCAAAATCTCATAAATGGATTTCAGATTGAAAATCAGAATATGAAGTAATTACATCAGAAAAAGAATCAAGAGGAACTATAGTAAAGTTATTTATTGATGAAGCAAATAAAGAATTATTAGAAGAATGGAAGGTGAAAGAGCTCGTAAAAAAGTATTCAAACTACGTATGAGTACCAATTTTGATGGATATTGAAGAAAAAGATGATTCTGGAAAAGTAACGTGAACGAAACAAACGCAAATAAATGAGACAAAATCAATATGGACAAAGAGTAAATCAGAAATAAAAAAAGAAGAATATAATTCTTTTTACAAAACGACCTCAATGGATTTTAATGACCCATTGACTCACTTACATAATAATGTTGAAGGAGCTGTTAGCTATAAGTCATTGTTATATATCCCTTGTGAAACAAATATGTTTGCTGATATACGTGATCCTAATAAAGAATATTGACCAAAATTATATGTAAAAAATGTTCTTATTTTAGAAAATTCAAAAGAACTCCTTCCTGTGTGGCTTAGGTTTATATCAGGTGTAGTCGAAACTTCTGATATACCTTTAAATGTGAGCAGAGAAATGCTTCAATCAAACACAGTGTTAGATAAAATAAAAAAAGGTCTTACAAAAAAAGTAATTTCAGGAATGAAAAAATCACTTGAAAATGATACTGAAAATTATAATAAATTCTTGGAGAATTTCTGACAAGTATTAAAAGAATGAATATATTATGAATGAGATTTAAAAGAAGAAATCGCAGGAGTGGTAAAATTCAAAAGCTTACTACAAGGTAAAAATATTACTTTAGATGCATATTTAGAAGCTTGTAAAAGTACAGAAAAAAAAGAAATATATTATATAGTTTGAAAGAGCGAAGCAGAGGTTTTATCAAGTCCATATTTAGCACAATTTAGAGAAACTTCAACAGATGTTATACTATTTACTGACCCTATAGATGCATTTATAGTTCAAGCATTTACTGAATATAAATGACATAAGTTAAAGTCAATAACTGCAGGTGATATTCAATTAAAAGAAGAATCACAAGAAGAAAAAGAGAAAACGGAAAACACTAAAAAAGATTTTAAAGATTTCTTAGAACTCACAAAAAATACTATTGGTTCTGATATACTTGAAAAAGTAGAATTAAATGAGAATTTGTGAGATGCGCTTTGAGCTCTAAAAACCCCAACAAATTGAGTGAATCCTCAAATGGAAAAAATGATGAAATCAATGTGACAGGAAGTGCCAGTTCAAAAGAGAATTTTAGAATTGAATCCAAACAATGGATTAGTAAAAATAATGAAACAAGAATTTCAAAATAATATAAAATCTGATAAATTACAAGAGATGATGAGTTATGCTTATGATCAAGCTATCCTTTTAGAAGGTTGAGAACTTGAAAATATGTGAGAATTTATTAAAAAAGTAAATAAATTCGCAGGGAATTATTTAAAATAGAAATTTAAAATATTTGATTTATGTTATAAAAAATAAAAATACACCCTGTATTTTTATTTTTTATTGCTCTAAATTTGATTTATTTTTTTATATATAGTAAAATCAAATATGTAATATATATATATATTAAAAAAGAGTCACATGAGAAAGCAAAATATAAATGGGCTTACATTTGTAGAGTTAATTGTTGTTATGGTAGTTGTGGCTATACTTTGAACAATGTGAATAGTTACATTTCAGTGATATTCGAAAGATACAAGAGATACTGCTAGAGTAAGTGACTTAGAGCAAATTGATCAAGGTTTAGAGCTATATTTTGCAACTGAGTGAGATGTACCACTTCCAGAAAATAGTATAGAGATTACAGCTACTGGGAAAATAGTACAGTACCAATGAGATATACCAGATATTACTCTCTCCCTTATTTGATTTCAATGAAAAGGAGTAGATCCCAAAGATTGAACTCATTATGTATATACATCAGATGGGAAAAATTTTCAATTAATGTGACTTCTTGAGCAGGATAATTGAAATACGGCTATTTGAAAAAGGTATCCTTTTTTTAAAGGATGAAAGCTAGGAATATTTATTGACAATACTACAGGTGAATCAATCCATGAAATATGAACAGGTATTGATTTAATTAGTACTAGTACAGTGTATAAGGTTTATGATAGTAATAATAAAAATGATTATTTTACTTGATCATCAGATACCTTATCAAGAAAGTTATCATATAGAATCAATGGAACTGCAAACTGTAAGGAAATATTAGAAAAGTGAGTAACAACTTTAGATGGAACATACACTACTGCTATAAGAGATGATGTCCCCATATCCGAGGTATACTGTGATATGACTACTGATTGAGGTTGATGGACAGCTGTTGTAATGCTTGCAGATAACACGACTGTAAATATGTTTAAAACATGAACATCATGACTGGTCCCCTCTGTTACAGAAGATATATCGACTACTTGAGACCTAGGTTACTTTTGGGTTGATGATGAAAATAAAGATATATTGATGCGTTGATGGTCAAGTATGGGGGAGATTGAAGACATATACAATTCTTGATCAGTGATTTATAATTTCATGAAAAGAGATTTAGAAAATTTAACACAACAGAAAAAACAAAATGATGCAACAGGGAAAGGAGAGAGATTTTCCAGCATTCCACTTACTCTGAAGTATATCAATAATTGACAGGAATTCCAAAGTTATACATACTGGTGAGAATCTGCATGAAGTAAAAATTCACATTATATTATGATTTCTGAACACGTATATTTTATAGATTTGTTTAAATGAAATGGCTACAATAACTGATGTCATAATGATGCTGAAACAGGAACGGGGACAGTGTCATCAGATTTCTATGATTATATACAAACAGGACCTAGTCTAAATGAGCCATGTGCTTTGTATTTTAACTCACAAAACTACATGGTCGTATTCTTAAGATAAACTTACTCACTATTATTAAAATTAAAAAAATGTATAAAAAAAATAAAACACTTATAAAAAAAATATTTACTCTCTGACTTATTTTTTGATCAACTCTCTCAATAGTAGATGCAAGCATGATAGCAGATTATGATAATGGCTGGATAGAAAATGCGGCTGAAAGTCGTCTTGAAGACTCTTCAAGTACAGTTTGGACTACTCTAGATACTGGTCATGGTAATCAGAATATGAGCATAGATCCTTCAGGGTGAGTGAGTTGAGCTGCAGCTAAAGTTGATGTAGTTAGTTACTGAAGTGATGGTCTATTTAAGATATATTTTGCCTATGATGAAGATAGATATACTACGCTAGATGCACCAGATGGGACAAACAGAATGGTCTTATATACTACTATTCCATACTCAGGTGATGGAAATGAACACACGTTTCATATTGGTACCTATTCTAAAGACCCTGCAACGGCAGCTTCGACATCAAATGTAGGGAATCACTGGTATCATTACTATGAGTTAAGAGGGAATGATAAAAATTATTGGACGAAAATGTATATGGATACACGTCCTCAGCATGTGGTAGGTGATTCCGAAAATGCGCCAGAAACGAACCCTACAGCCACTGACGGGTTTAACTACTTTGATGGACTTACAAGGTTATATATACAGATGAGATATTCTCCGTTTGAATCTAACTGGCCCGGACCGTATACTATGTTTGTAGATGAAATAGAATTTTATGATGAAACAAGAGTAGAAAATGATTATAGTATCAACAGTGTTGCTATAACTTATTTTGGTTCTTGAGAATTTGATATAGATTGGAGTTCATTTAGTCCATATGATATTCATAGTGAGACTTTTGAAGTAAGATATTCGCTAAACCCAATAGACACAATAGATGACTATTTAGCCTCATCAATTGTACCCGGAAGTCCAGCATGAGGACGGGGGCAAGAAAATATAGGCCATCATGACAATCATTATAGAGCAAATTTTCAAATTTCTGGTATTGATGAAACAAAGAAGTATTATTTTGCAATTAGAGATTTATATGCGTCTCATCCACAAGATTTAAAAAGAGTTGATTATGAAGTATTGAATGCTCCAGCACCCATGTATTTAGGTTTCTCATCAAGTAATTTGCTCAACGGTGAAAAAGATTTGTTTTACGCATTTCAACTTGAATGAAAATGAGGAAAATCACCATATACATATTCCACTACATCTCAACTTCCTGCATGACTCATGCTTACAAGTGGGTGACTTATATCAGGTATACCTACAGAGTGAGGAACTTTTAATTTAGATATTACTATCCAAGATTCAGATTCTCCACAGACAAGTGTCCAAAAAACTTTTGTTCTTTATATTAGCGTACCAGAAATTTGTACCGATGGAATTGATAATGATGGAAATTGATCAATAGATTGTAATGATCCAATCTGTGTTGGAAATGCTGCATGTGAAGGTTCTGGAGGAGTGTCACTTATTAATTTTGGTGATAGTGCAGCAAATAACGTTTTTGGTTTAAGTGGTTGGGATACTGTATTTTTAGATAATTATACAGGCTATTATAATCAATGATCAACCATTGTGACAGGTAATAATTCGAATTACAATTACCAAGGGCTGAGTGGTACCTCAAGAACTTTTATAGAAGATGATAAGGTTTTTGCTACTTGGTATAATGATGGTCTTTCAAGTATGACCTTTACTCCGTTGGTAAGTTTTACAGACCCTGATAGAAAATGATCAGGAGCTATTCCTACGGGATGGTATGAAATGTCTGAAGTGACAATTCCTGCTCAGAATTATGGAATTTCAGAGTTTGTTTTTGATACTTCAAATATTTGAGACTATAGTCTTGTAAATGTGAATGTAAATGAGGATAATAGTAGCATATTGCTTCTTGATCAAATTTGACTTATTCCAACAGGATCAGTACCAACAGATACAACTGCTCCAGTATTATCAAATGGAGTTCCAAGTTGAGTCCTTTGATCAGGGACAACAAACACAACGCTCAGTATATCTACAAATGAGAACGCATTTTGTAAATATTCTACAACTGCAAGCACAGTATATGGATCAATGATAAATACATTTGCTACGACATGATCACAGTCGCATAGTATGAGTATATGAGGACTTATTGATGGAACATCATATACATACTATGTAAAATGTATTGATTGAGATTCTAATGAAAATACATCAGACTATATAATAAATTTTTCAGTGGCTAATGCTTGAGACATTATAGCTCCTGTACTATCAAATGGAACTCCTATAGGAGAACAGGTATGAGGAACAATAAATGTAATTTTAGGGGTTGATACGGATGAAAATTCGACTTGTAAATACTCAACAGTAGTAAATACAGCGTATCCATCAATGACAGATACATTTACAACCACATGAAATACAAATCATACAACAAATATTACATGACTTACAGATGGAGCATCATATACATATTATGTAAAATGTATAGATGGATCAAGTAATGAAAATATATCAGATTATATAATTAATTTTTCAGTAGCGAATGCTTGAGATACCACAGCTCCTGTGCTATCAAATGGAGCCCCAGTTTGAGTTCAATCTTCTGGAACAACAAACGTGAATGTGGCATTGACTACGGATGAAAATGCAACATGTAAATATTCAACAGTAGTAAATACAACGTATGCATCAATGACAGATACATTTACTACGACATCAAATATAGCTCATAGCACAAATATTACATGACTTACAGATGGAGCATCATATACATATTATGTAAGATGTATAGATGGATTAAGTAATGAAAATACATCAGATTATGCTATTAGTTTTTCAGTAGCAATTGAATCTTCAGGTTCGTACTCTGCTATGCTTTCAACATTTGAAGTATGATGAAATGAAATATATACATGACCAAGTGCTGATCAAGTAACACGTGTACAAGACAATTATAAATGGATTCCATATCAGTGAGGAAGTTCATATGCACCTACACGGGGATATCTTGAAATAGATGATACAACTGGTGCGAAGTGAAGTAGTGGAAGTTTGAAATATGTTTCAACATGAGGAAGATCTAATCCATATGCAACACCTGAGGAGACATGTGGTGGAGAAATATCAAATAAACAAGAAGCAATAGATAACCCAGGTAATATTTGTAATACTGCTGGTGGAGGATTTAATTATTGGTTTTTAGACAATGATCGTTCAAAAAAAATAGATGAGCTAGCTGGAGCAAATAGAATTAGTTTTTACGTGAAGCTTCCAAAAGAGTTTACACGTAAAGTACATTATTCAGGAGAACCAGAAAACCATACTATGCATTTTGGTACATATACAAGAGATCCAAGTGGAACATATTCACCAGCATCTAATCTATGAAATCATTATTATCACCGGTTAAATTTTAATGGAACTGGGCAATACTGGACAAAAGTAACCATTGATAACCACCCTCAACATGAGGTAGGAGTAGGTTGAGTAGATCCATGAGATAACCCAACTCTATGAAATGGATTTAATTATATAGAAGGGATGACACGTTTTTATTTTAAAATAAAACATCATTTACTTGAAAATCCATGGTCACTATGGATTGATGAATTTGAGGTATATAATGATCCAAGACCGATGCCTCCAAAAATTGCATCAATTGCATTGACTCAAGTAGGTATCACAGATTTTGAAATTGACTTTGCTTCTATCGATGAATGAGGATGAGCAGATTTTGTAAATACTTTTGAAGCAAGATACTCAACCTCTCCTTTAAATGATGCAAACTTTTATGATGCAGAAATAGTAAGTGGAAGTCCATGAATAACAGGAGATTATGAAAGATATGCACATATTGAAGCATATGGATTAAATATCGTTGGAGCACCAATAGTATATTTTGCTATTAGGCAACTCGATGAGAATAGTGATCAAATTGCTTATTCAGAGTATGAATTTCCATCTCAAACATATACAGCACCTGCTTTGGAAATTTCTACAAAATCTATTTGAGGAACTACTTTAGGGCAAGTATACTCAGAGCAAATTGATGTCACAGGATGAGTAGCTCCATATAGTTTTTCAACAACATCTCAATTGCCTGTATGATTAACATTTTCAAATACTGGTCTTCTTTCATGAACACTAGGAGAAACATGAATATTTAATATTGAAGTAGTTGTAAATGACTCTGATAGTCCAGTATCACAAGTTATAGAAAATTTCACTCTTGTTGTAAGTCCACCAGAGATTTGTAATGATGGGATAGATAACGATGGGAATGGAAAAATAGACTGTGCAGATTATGCTTGTAGTGACTGATGTAGTCAACTACTGGTTGATTTCTGAGATAGCGCAGTAAATGATGTATTTAATTTCACTGATTGGAACAATGTATTTAAAGATGACTATACAGGGTACTATAATCAATGAATGACAATCACTTCAGGAACAAATGGAAACTATAACTATCAATGAGTCTCAGGTCCATCAATGGAGTTTGCAGAATGAGATAGAGTTTTAGTGAGATGGTACAATGACACAGCAGCGGAGGTTACATTTACACCAAGAATAAGTTTTGATGATAATGATAGACCAAGTTCGTGAGTAACAGGTACATGGTATTCTATGACGGAATGAACTATAGAAGCCAGTTCGTATTGAATTACAGAATATGAGCTGACATCTGGAAGTGCAGGGAATTTTACTTTTGTGAATACAAATGTAAATTACGACAATAGTAGTGAGCTTATTTTAGATAAGATATCTATTATAGATTCCTGATCAACGTGATCAGGATCAACAGATACTACAGCCCCAATACTTTCAAATGGACTTCCAAACTGAGCACTTTCATCAGGAACAACAAATACAATACTTAGCGTTTCTACCAATGAGAATGCATTTTGTAAATATTCAACAACTGCAAATACAGTATACTGATCAATGATAAATACATTTGCAACAACATGAGTACAAACACATAGTGTAAGTATATGAGGACTTACAGATGGAGTATCATATGATTACTATGTTAGGTGTATAGATTGAAGTGGGAACGAAAATACTTCGGATTATGCGATTAGTTTTTCAGTGGCCACAGCAATTCCAACCTCAGATCCAACTACAAATCCACTTGCATATATGGGAGACTTTGAGTACGTATGATGATTTACTTTTGGTTCAACATCAGGAGTATCAGATTTAACCTATACATCAGGAAAATTCGCTATAAATTCTGCTTCGAATTCTATATTTATATGAAGTCATAATTATCAAGATGCGATATGAGAGTTTAGTATACCGGCATTATCACTTGATCCAGATTATAATAACTTTAATAAAGCAACACAAGTACAAGATTTTGACCTAATTTTTAATAAAATATCAAATCCAGAGAGTCATGAAACACTATGATGACTTGCTATAATCTGAGCTAATCTACTATTTCATACATATGAATATTATGATGCTGCTTGAGATAATGTTTGAACAACATCTATATTAAAAAATATCTCAGATCTAAAAAATTCAATAATAGATGGAATATTTCCACTTGCATGATGAGCACATTTAGTTAGTTGGACATCATTAGTTCCAACAGAATGGCAAACCTTTTTATGATGAGACTATATTTCATGATCATCAAGTTCATTCCCTATTAATGGGAGAGCGAGTATGTGACCAAGTGCCTTTGTATTACAATCAGATGATATTTTGAATGCAACCGATACAAATGTAACTATACCGACTACTAAATTGTTAGATTTTAGTTTAAATAATATATTATCAAAAACACCATCATGATGGTCTGCATTTTGAATTTGGGACCAATATAATGCAAATGGAGACAATGATTTATGGACAGAAGAATCTTCAGCAGAGTATGGATTTATAATTCCATGAACAAGAACCTATGCAACTATTTGAAATTCATGAATGCATGAAAGTGGATGATGATATAAAATTACTCAAACAGATGGGACTTTATGTCCATGACCATGTGCAAATGACCCACTTGATGTATATAACTATATATGGCTATGGGATGTGAATGATTTTTTAGATGTAAAAAATGGACTCAAACAAGCATATGAAGTAAAACCATACCAATATGGAAAATTTACTACACCGTTTGATGTAAGATCAAGTGGGACAAGAAAAAACTTAATTTTTTGATGAAGTTATGATGATGTATCAAATACATTATATTTAAATTTGAATAAGGCAAATGAGGAGTCGATTTATACATCAACACCAATCATATTAGCCTACAAAATCAATGCGGTAGTAGATACAACAGCAGCTATACTTTCAAACGGAACTCCAACTGGAGAACAAGCCTGAGGAACAACGAATGTAAATCTCACATTAGATACAGATGAGAATGCAACATGTAAATATTCTACCGTTGCAAATACAGTATTCACAAGTATGACAAATACATTTACTACGACGTGAAATACATCACATTCTACAAATGTAACATGATTAACAGAAGGGAATTCATATACATATTATGTAAGATGTATAGATGGGTATTTGAATGAAACAACAATAGATTACACACTCAATTTTTCAGTAGCGAACACTCCAGATACAACAGCTCCGATTCTTTCAAATGGAACTCCTAGTGGAGAACAAACATCAGGAACAACAAATGTAAATCTGACATTAGATACTGATGAGAACTCTACTTGTAGATATTCAACAAGTGCAAATACAGCATATGCAAGTATGATAAACACTTTTGCTACAACAGGGAATACAACACACACTACAAATATTACATGACTCACAGATGCAACATCATATACATATTATGTAAGATGTATCGATACCGTATCAAACGTAAACACAACAAATTACACATTAAGTTTCTCAGTAGCGAACACTCCAGATACCACAGCTCCAATTCTTTCGAACGGAACTCCAAGTGGAGAACAAGCATCAGGAACAACGAATGTGAACCTGACATTAGATACTGATGAGAACTCTACTTGTAGATATTCAACAAGTGCAAATACAGCATATGCAAGTATGATAAATACCTTTGCAACGACATGAAATACAAGTCATACAACCAACATAACATGACTCACAGATGCAACATCATATACGTATTATGTAAGATGTATCGACTGATCAAGTAATGAAAACACAACAGACTACACATTAAATTTTTCTGTAGCGAACACTCCAGACACAACGGCACCAATTCTTTCGAACTGAACTCCAAGTGGAGAACAAGCCTCAGGAACAACGAATGTGAACCTGACATTAGATACAGATGAAAATGCAACCTGTAAATACTCAACAGCAGTAAATACAACGTATGCATCAATGACAGATACCTTTACAACAACCTGAAATACAAGTCATACAACCAACATAACATGATTAGCAGATGCAACATCATATACATATTATGTAAGATGTATAGATGGATCAAGTAATGCAACAACAACAGATTATACATTAAACTTTTCTGTAGCCGTAACTCCAGACACAACAGCTCCAGTACTTTCGAACGGAACACCAAGTGGAGAACAAGCCTCAGGAACAACAAATGTGAATCTCACATTAGACACAGACGAAAATGCAACCTGTAAATATTGAATAAATTCAAATACTACATACGCATGAATAGGGAATACATTTACAACAACCTGAAATACAACACATAGTACCAACATAACATGACTGATAGATGGAATATCATATACGTATTACGTAAGATGTATCGACTCAGTATCAAATGTAAATACAACAGACTACACACTGAATTTCTCAGTAGCAAATACTCCAGACACAACAGCACCGATTCTTTCGAACGGAACCCCAAGTGGAGAACAAGCCTCAGGAACAAGTAACGTGAATCTGATACTCGATACCGATGAAAATGCAACATGTAGATACTCTCCAAATGCAAATACATCATATTGAGCAATGTGAAACACATTTACAACGACATGAAATACAAACCATACAACCAACATAACATGACTTACAGATGGAACATCACATACGTATTATATAAGATGTATGGATGGAAACTCTAATGCAACCACAACAGATTATACATTAAACTTCTCAGTAGCCAATACTCCAGATACATGAGCACCATTTTTAAGTAATGGACTTCCAAACTGAGAACAAGCCTCAGGAACAACAAATGTGAATCTGACACTAGATACGAATGAAGCATCAACATGTAAATACTCAACAGTAGTAAATACAACGTATGCATCAATGACAGATACCTTTACAACGACATGAAATACAAGTCATTCTACAAATGTAACATGACTGACAGATGGAACATCATATACGTATTATGTAAGATGTATAGATGGATCAAATAATGAAACAACCACAGATTACACACTGAACTTTTCAGTAGCAAATGTAGTTGATACCACAGTACCAATACTCTCAAATGGACTTCCAAATGGAGAGCAATCAGCAGGAACAACAAACGTGAATCTGACACTAGATACGAACGAAGCATCCACATGTAAATACTCAACCGTAGTAAATACAACATATGCATCAATGACAGATACATTTACAACAGGGACATGAGGACTGAATCATACAGCAAATGTAACATGACTTACAAACGGAATAAGTTATGCTTACTATGTAAGATGTATAGATGGATCAAGTAATGAAAACACAATAGACTATGCTATGAACTTTTCAGTAGCCACTCTGATTGATGTAACAGCACCAGTATTAAGTAATGGACTTCCAAACGGAGAACAAACTGCTGGGACAACGAATGTAAATCTGACACTTGATACGAATGAAATATCTACATGTAAATACTCAACAACAGTAAATACAACATATACATCAATGACAGACCTATTTACAACAGCAACCTGAGGACTCAATCATACAGCAAATCTTACATGACTTACAGACAGTACAAGTTACACATATTATGTAAGATGTATGGATACCGATTCAAATGAAAATACAAGTGACTACACGATTAACTTTTCAGTAGCCACAGCAAGTACAAGTGGATGATGAAGTTCAAGCTGAGGTTGAGGAGGCTGATGAGGAGGTTGAGGATGATGAAGTTATATCCCAACCTGTAAAGATGAACAACTCACATGTAAACTGATTCCATGATCAACAACAACATACAAATGGTATGTACAAGAAGAAGTATCATGTAAATATGGGAAACTATGATCAATATGTTCAGAGGAAGATGTAATTGATCTTAACAGTGGCTGAACATGAACAGGTACGACTACAGATACTACATGATGATGAAGTGTGAAGAAATACCATTCAGAAATGACGATTCTTCAATTAATAGAAAAAAGAGTTGATAAAGTAATAGAACAAAAGGAGAAGGATAATGATGAGAAAGTAATAGAATACAGAAATACCTTTATCAAAGATGTAGAGAACTATATCTTAGCAAGACAAGCAAAACAAAATACCAGAGAACACAAAGTGAAAATACTCGCAACGTTTAAACTCTTTGCAAAAGAATTAAGAAAAGAAAATAACGTTACAAGTTGATGAACAACAGAGACTTGAACAGCAAGTAGTGTAACGACACACTTATCAGATAATGATATAGTGAACAAACTCTGAGCAAGACTTGATGCATTAATAGTAAAATACAAGAAGGAGAAAAGTATAAAGGTACTGTTTTTCAAAACAAAGTTATTAAAGAATATAGACTCTTATATTCTCACTAAGAAAAACAAAGAGAAGGGAATTAACTACAGGATTAAAATGAAGATATTAAAAAGTAATATTGAAAAAACTTATTTAATATTCTTGAAGAGTTTGAAATCTTAATTGCTAAAAAACAAAAAAACAGATACTCGTTTACGAGTATCTGTTTTTTTGTTAACTATGGAGTTATAGTTATATTATCAAGATGAAAAATTGCTTTACTTCACACTGAAAAATCTTTTTCTACTTCAATCTTGAATTCATATGTTCATGCTCATAATACTGGACTCAAGTATGTTTGATATGCTGATAATCAAGATGTATCACCTCATTCTCACCAATGCTTAACTTGTACAGAGTCAATATAAAGTTTTGCTCTTCATAAGAAGAAACTTAATTTATAGTCAAAATTTAGAGTTTGACCTGCGGTTAGTGTTTGGTTAAATATGATATATGTTTTGTCACCTTCTATTAGAAGTGGATTTTTTATCGCGTAAACTCCATTTGAAGAATCAGTAACTCCTACTCTTGTCCAAGGTGTTTTTGCGGCTCAATCAAAAGTAAATAACTCATATGGGTTTGAAATTCAGTCTTCAAAATCTAAATCCCATCAGCATCATGCTCATCATCAAATACAACTAAAGTTAAAATTATCTAGAGAGAGATCTGCATGTGCACCGGAAGCCCACTCTAAATTTATTTTAAATTTGAATTCGTAGTCTCATGGTGGGAGAAGGGATGTAGTATACGCTTGATATGTCCCATTCCCCATTCCACTTCAGCCCCATTTCTCATACTTTGCTCAATTGATATAAAACTCTGCAGTTCATTGATTATAATCTAATTTATAATCAAAATTAAGTTTTTGAGATTGAGAGAGTGTTTTATTTAAAGTAATATAGGTAGTTTCTCACTGGTCAAGAGGAGGATTCTTAATCGCATATGTTCCATTTGAAGAATCAGTAACTCTTGTCCATGGTGTTGTTACATCTCAAGAAAATACAAATATATCAAATGGATTATCAGAAGAATCTTCAAAGTTTAAATCCCATCAGCAAGTTGCTCATCAATCAATACATGTTTCATCTATCAATATATTGTCTAAAAATAAATTTGAATATGCTCCAGATGCCCAGTCTACGTACGTTTCAAATTTAAATTCATAATTTCATGCGGGTAGGAGAGTTGTAGTATATGTTTGGTATGTTCCATTTTGAATTCCACTTCATCACCATTTTTCATATTTGACTCAATTAATGTAAAAACTTGCAGTTCATTCATTATAATCTAATTTATAATCGAATGTAAGATTAGCAGCTTTGTTGAGAACCATGTTGTATATGAAAGCAGTTGTTTCGCCCTCTCAAGCAGGGATGTTTCTTATAGCCTTTGATGCTCAGCTTCAGCTTCAATCTTCAATAATCCAGTCAGAATCTCATTCATAGGTATGTAAACAACTGTTACTTATAAGAGCTCAAGGTGAAAATCATTCAAATGTACCATCTTCATTTACACAGGTAAGTGGTAAGACATCATTTGATTTTAAAAACGGAGTATTACTTGAACAGTGTAATTGTTTTCTAAGCAATAGAGCATTTTCTTCTAAATAAAAAGGGTGAATATATCAATCTTGATATTGATCATATTTATTTATACTTTGAAAAATACCTGTTCCGTAAGATTGTTTTAGACCAGCTTCTAAATTATAGTAATCAACTTCATTTAATGGAGAACAATCCGTTCATTGATATAATAATCTAGGTGTAAAAGGTACTGTTTCTGAATTAAAGTCTCATTCAATGAAGCTTCAAGGAATAGTTTTCTTTGCAGCAATAACGAAATTGTTATTTTCAACTCAAACTTGAACTTCTTGATCTACTCATCTGGTATTGAGTATTAAACTTGGGATAGAAATAATATGAGTTTCTCATCAAGTGCTGGTTCTTAAATATTTTGAGTTATAGTTTCATCAAATATATGCAACAACATCAGTTGCTGCGTATATCTGATCTGTAAGGTGATGTTGGATATTCTGACTGAGCTGATTTTCTTCAAAGACTCATGCAATTTCATAATTTTTTCATGAAGTTGTGACTGAATATGATATTTCACTTCCGAATTTTATATCACTTAAGTCTCCAGCTACATTTATGAGAGACTGTATTCTTTCTCATATTACTCATTGTTCCCAAATATCTACTCATGCATAACGAACAGTATTGGAATTTTGAGGTTTCGGATATTTTCCTGCTTGTACCTCATAGAGGTCAAGAGTTTTATTTATATTTGAATAATTTGAGATTCTTACACTGTCTCTTGCTTGCCTACTATATCATTGAAATGATACAAAAGCTACTGTTCAAAGTATTGCAAGTATCGTTATAACAACTATAAGTTCTACAAGGGTAAATCATTTTTTTTGTAGGTTCATCAGGTTTGTTTTAAGGAGGTAAATATTTATTTATTTTTTCATAGCATTTATAATCTTATATCATACTTGGTTGATAGGATTAATCGTCTTGTGATAGTTTTTCCTAAAAGCTATAAAGTCTTCTCTGAGAAGTTCTAATAGAATATGGATAGAGAAGTTATTCTCGTATTCACTATAGGCATGGTATGCAATAGGAAATATTTTATATGCACGTTTTATTTCTTCATCTATTTCATTTTTTTTTGATTTTTCTAAATTTATGATAGTTGAGAGATTATATTCCTCTTGGTTTGTGGAAATTATTTTGTTATTTATTGAGTTTTTGTTTGATAATTTTTCTAGATCCTCATTATATTGGATAATATTTTTTATGTGGCTATTACGTTCTCTGAGGTATTCTAAATAAGAATTATACTTACATGTTTCATAGCTTGTTTGTTTGAGGACTTGGAGTTTTTGAACTGAGTTATTATCATTGCTTTGATTGCACTTTAGTGAGCCTGTAATACGAGTAAGTTTTCCTATCTGTGATTCAATCTTACTTTGAATTTTACTTTTTAAATATGAGTTATTTGCAAGTAATTGTTTGGTAGCTCTTAGTGACTTTTCTTGCACTCATATAATAGCACATTTATATATGTTGTTCATATTATTTTTATAGATATTTTTAGCTATATTTAGATCATCTCCAAAATTTATAAAATCAGCAACTGTATCTCATATATTTTCTATAGAAGTTTGCTGCTTCCTTTTCTCTTCTTGAGCTTTTTTATATTCTGGAGTTTGAGTATCATAATTTTTATATTCTTTTGTCTGAAAAAATATTGGTTGAGGTTTATATGGGGAACATGTATTTTTTACACGACATTCATACAGTTCATATCAGTCTGAACTATTGCAAATGAGGCTACTTGTTTCAGAAAATACATTACTGTATGTTAGTGTACAAATACATATGATTATATATCAAAGTTTCTTCATAGAATAAAGGGCTACGTGATGAAAAATAGTTATAAATAATATACCTAAAAAAAAAATTTTTAAAAGTTTTTTATTGTAGTAGATGATTTTATTACTTCTTTGTGTCCTATTTTTTTTGTTACTTTATATCATTTTCTTTTTGTTAAAAAATCTGTATCAGATGAAATATTATACTTTAGGTGTCATCATAGGTTTCTCAGATATAAGCTTCATGTCTGAGAAACTATAATCGATATGCTTTTATTGACAACTCACGAGGCAGAATTATTTGAAAAACTATAAAAAATAGGTCATCAATCAAGAATACTAATATCAATAGTATTATTTATACTTGGAAATTGGGTTTCAGATGTTTCTTTCACCTTGAGTACTCAAGTATATTTATTATTATCTTCAAAAATAATATTTTCTCAATTATCGAGTTGAGTATTGATATAGTTTTTTTCATTTAAAATTTTCTGTACTTGGTAATGACTTGTTATTGATTCTGATATGAGTGAATTGTTTCGAATAGTTTTTCCTATTTTTGAGCTTGTATTTATAAAAATAATACTGATTATAAGGCTCAGAAAAATTGACCAAATGAGTATAGATGCTTTTTGATGAGTATCTTGCATAAAGTAGAAACATATGATAATATTGAAAGGAGTATAATTTATAAGTCATAAATTACAAGTTATGGTTGTTGTAAAGATAAAAGAGAGTGAAGAAAAACTCAAAGAAAAAATCTTAAAACATGAAAAGAAACACATATATTCTTCAGATAGATTCAAAAAAATCGAAGAGAAGGTTTTGAGCGCCTTAAAAAAACAAAATACTGATGAAGCATTAAAAGATATTACCATTTGAGCACTTGTTTTATGAAGTTCAGATGTGCATTATGAGTGCTTTGATGATTATGTGGTAGTGAGGTTTAGAATAGATTGAGTCCTTGTTGATATATTCAAACTCACATTAAAAGAATATAAAATGGTTTTAGAGAGATTAAAATATTCATCAAACCTAAAACTAAATATATCTAATATTCCTCAAGATGGGAAATATGATATGCTTATTGATGAAAGAAAGATTGATGTGAGAGTTTCAACACTTCCAATTAAATATTGAGAAAATATAGTTTCTAGAATTTTAGATAATTCAAATGCTGTTGTTGACTATGAAAAATTGGGATTTTTTTGGACATCAAAGAGGATGATTGATAAAGCTACTTCAAAGAAGAACGGTATGATACTTGTAACTTGACCAACTGGTTCTGGTAAAACAACAACTCTCTATACTATTCTATCGAAACTGAACACAAGGGAGAAAAAAATAATTACGCTAGAGGATCCGATTGAATATGAAGTGGATGGAATTATTCAATCAGAAATAAATGAAAAGGATGGATTTGACTTTAAAACCTGACTAAAAGCTCTTTTAAGACAAGATCCTGATATTATAATGGTATGAGAAATTAGAGATAAAGATACACTTGATACAGCTACTTCTGCAAGTTTAACATGACATTTGGTATTATCAACTCTCCATACGAAATCAGCTGCAGAAACGCTTGATAGAATTATAAATATGTGATTAAGACCATATGTTTTAGCTTCGGCACTTGATACGGTTATTGCTCAAAGATTAGTGAGAAAAATTTGTCCACATTGTAAGGTAGAAAAAGAAAAAACTCAACAAGAGATGGCTCTTATCAAAGCTATCATGGGAGAAATTTGAATTCATCATTTGCCAGCCAAATTTGTAAAATTATATAAATGAGAATGATGCGCTCAATGTAATCATAGTTGATACAAATGAAGAATTTGAATTTTTGAGATACTTTCTTTGACAGATAATATGAGAAATATGATCAGAGAAGGAGCAAATGCAGAAGATATTCTTAAAGAAGCAAGACGAGGAGATTTTATTGCAATGAAAGAAGATGGTGTACTAAAAGCTATTAAAGGTTTTACCACGATTGAAGAAATTTTAAGAGTAATATAATAAAAATATGAATTATTTAATGATTCATATTTTTATTTGCATTTTTTTTTATATACTTAGAATTGAACCATACCCCGAGGGCACTTCTTTCAGGGCGTATTTTTTAATCTCGTTATGAATGAAAGTAAGAATAAAAACAGCAGATGGGGAAGCATTATTTTATGAAACAGCCTGAGCATGTGCATTTGACTTTAAGGCTTCAGAAGAAGTTATTTTTGAACCGGGTGAATTTAGACTTATTGAAACGTGAACAGTCGTTGAAATACCAGCATGATATGTATTACAGACTCAACCAAGAAGCTCAACATTTAAAAAGCATTGATTAATGCAAACAAATTCAGTTTGAATCATAGATTGTGATTATTGTGGAGACAATGATACAATAAAATTTCCATACATAAATATGATAAAAGAAAAAGTTATTATAGAAAAATGAACAAGAATATGACAATGATTATTCTCTAAAATTGAAAGAGCTGATTTTGAACTTGTAGAATCTATGAATAATCAAGATAGATGATGATTTTGAACAACTGGAATTAAATAAAAAAGCCTGAATTATTTCAGGTTTTTTTGTGATTACAATCAAAGTATGCTAATATTAGTTTAGAGAGTAAATAATAATAAAAAGTATATGGACTTTAATGTAAACTTTTGAATAAGCATATTCATATTTTTGGCTACTTTTCTGACTATTTTTTCAGAAAAGTATAATAGAGCGATTATCGCTTTATTTTGAGCTATGTGTATGGTTTGGGTTGGTCATTATATGTGATTTTATAGTTTTGAACAAGTATTAGAATCTATAGATTTTAATACTATTTTACTATTATTTTGAATGATGGTAATAGTGACACTTTTAGAAAAAACATGATTTTTTCAGTATGTGGCTATTAAGACAGCAAAGAAAACAGGTTGAAATATATGGTTGTTAACCGTATTTTTATGAGCATTGACATCAATACTTTCAATGATTTTGGATAACGTAACAACTATTATTTTGATCGTTCCGGTTACTATTATTATAACAAAATTACTAAAAATTAACCCAGTTCCAATTCTATTAGCAGAAGCTATTTTATCTAATATTGGCTGAGTAGCTACGCTTGTTTGAGATCCTCCTAATATTATGATTTGATCAGCTGCATGATTTAGTTTTAATTCCTTTTTAGTTCACTCATTACCAGTGGTGGTCTTGTCTTGGATAGTAGTACTATTTTATTTGAGATTTGCTTTTAGGCGTGATTTTTCTTCAAATACATGTAAGAATTCTGATGCATTACAAAAGATAGATGAGAATAAATGTATCAAAGATCCATATACTCTAAAAGTTACACTTCTTGTACTTTTGGGTATAGTAATATTGTTTTTTTGTCATGGATACTTACAAATCCCAGCTTCATTCATAGCTCTATTTGGAGCTTCATTATTACTTTTTCTTAGTTTTCCAAAAAAAGACCCTTATAATATATTTAAAAAAGTAGAGTGGTCTGTTATGGTATTTTTTGTATCTTTGTTTGTTCTTGTATGATGACTTGAACATGCCTGAGTCTTGGAAATGCTTGCGAATATGATGATTGAACATGCTGCTGATAATATTCTTCTTACAGCTATTATTATTCTTTGGTTATCAGCAATATTATCAGCATTTGTTGATAATATTTCTATGACGGTTGCTATGATTCCTATTCTGAGTATGTTACAAACAAAATGAATTGATGGGGTAAATATTCTTTGGTGGGCTCTTGTATTTTGAGTTTGATTCTGATGAAATGCAACTCCTATTTGATCTACTGCTTGAGTTATTGTAACTGCAAAATCAGGTTCACATAAACATCCTATTACTTTAAAAACTTGGCTTGTTACTGGTTTGCCTGCAGCTATTTTATCATTACTGGTTGCTACTTATGCACTCATAGTTTTTTATCCATTTTTTATGGGGTAAATTGAATTATTCCTCTACTCATAACTCAATTTTTACTTCTTTAATTTCTCATGATTTTTTGAGTATTTTGACTCATAGTATATCTCAGGGGATTTTATTTTGTATGATACTTATTATATCATTATTTAGACTCACATTTTTTCAATCTATTTGTAAAATGATATCTCATTTCTTTAAGCCTGATTCTGAAGCATTTGATTCGAGTAATACTCAGTTTATAAGAGCTCAATAATTTACTGTAACTCAAAGTTGTTTTTGTATACTTTCAGATATTATAGTATATTGAATTCCTATAAAAGGTTTTTTAATAGTTCAGTAATTTTTAATTGAATCTAATAAGTATTTGATTTTTTTTGTGTTGAGTGGAATTGAAAATCAAATTCACTGACTCGCTCAAGCAATTGCAGTATTTATTCATATAACTTTTCATTCCAAATTAATGAGAGGTCATCAGCTATTTCATGGGTTAATTGCTGCATCTGTTTGTAATAAACCAGATAATTGTTCTCAGTCTGCTACTATCGTTCTATTTGTTCCACTGATAACTCAAAATGATACTGAATTTTGAAATTCTGCAAGAACATTTCATATTGTTATTACAAATTGTCATACTTGAATTTTTGATTTTATTCATTTGTATTCTGATATAAATTTGAGAGGAATAGTGTCGTCTGTAGTTTCAATTTTTATTATAGCAAGGTCTGTCAGGGGATCAGTTGCGAGTATCTTTGCGTCATATTCGTCTCAGGTTTGGGTTATGACTGTATAGACAGCATTTTTATCATTAATTACATGCTTATTGGTAATAATAATTCAGTCTTTTGTGATAAAAAATCAAGTTCATCATCATACTTTTTTTTGTACACTTCATATAGGAGTTTGAAAAAATCACCATGGATCACTTCTATAGATAGTGAGATCTTTTTTTATAATGATACTTACTACCGATGGAGATGCTTCTTGTACTTTATCAATAATCTCTGCTTCAAGTTGATTCATACGTGTTTCAGAATTATTTTCTTGATAAGATGAAAAATATGCTCATGAAATTCATGAAAGCAAAGAAAATAAAAGCATAATAATAAATTGTTTTGTATTCATTGGTATTTATGTTAATTATACGTGCTGTATAAGCTCTTTTATATTATTTATTTGTATAATATTTGATTTTGAAATTTTTAGATTTGTGGTTTTCGGGATTATAATATTTTTAAACCCCATTTTTTCAGCTTCTTTTATTCTTTTTTCAATATGGATAGGTTTTTTGATATTTCATGTCAGTGATATTTCTCCGATATAGATGGTATCCTTTGGGAGAGGAGTATTCTTTTTACTGGAGATAATGGAAGCTGCAAGTGAAAGGTCTATTCAAGGTTCATCTATTTTGAGTCATCTTGAAATATTAGTGTACACGTCATCACTTTCAAGTTTGATAGGGGTATATTTTCAGAGTACAGCTACGATGAGATCAAGTTTAGAGCTATTAATTCATCTACTAGATCTTTTTGGATAACCAAATTTACTATAGGTAGTGAGACTTTCTGTCTCTACGATAATTGCTCTGGTTCATTCAATGGTTATTGATAGACTTGATCAAATGGTAGCCTGAGTTGAGTTTACAAATTCTAATCAGGGGTTTTTCAGGTCAATGAGTCATTTTTCTCACATAGTAAAAATTCAGATTTCTGAAGTTGGTCAAAATCTATTTTTGAGAGCACGTAATATCCTGAGGTTATCATATTTATCTCACTCAAAAAATAATACAGTATCTACCATATGTTCAAGTGTTTTTGGTCAAGCAAGAGCTCAATCTTTATTAATATGTCAAATAATAAAGACAGTTGTATTGCTTGTCTTTGCGAAACTTACTAGTAAGTCGGTGATATATCTAACTTGACTGACACTTCCAGATGTTCATGTGCAATTATTGGAATGCATAACAGAAATACTATCTATAATTACTATATCAGACCTATTATTTTTGAGAGTTTCGAGTATATCTTCGATACAATTCTCTCAGAGTATTTGCATATTATCTCATTTAATATCAAGTCTTTTGGCCCTGTCTGATATTTGATATGGTGTTTCTTCTCATGAAATATATATAATATTTTCTTTTACAAAGTTTCAGAGCTGAAGAGTGAGGGTAGATTTTCAAATCCCTGGTTCTCATGACATCAAAATTACACTTCAAGAGACTATTCATCCACCTAAAACATTATTGAACTCACTTGAACTTGTAATTATTTTGGATTCGGTATTTTCTTTTTTTACTTGTTCTAAGCTAGAAAGCTCTTGTACTATTCATCAGATTTTATCACTAGGTGACGAGCTTTTTTTTGCTTCTTTGAACTCCTTTAACGTATTCCATTCTTTACAGTAGTCACATTGACCTTGCCACTTAATAGATTCGTTTCAACAACTTGTACAGAGATACATATGAGTGTAAATTATAGAAATAGCTTTATTATATTTGAGTATATACACTCTATATACAAATGCAAATTAAAAATATACAAATTATGCTTGTATATTTTTAATTAAGAGTATAATCTTCTCATTAATAATAACAAAAGTAAATGGAAGAAGCAATACGTGGAAAATTTCAAGAACATGCACATTATGGTTTTGTAATACCAGATGATAGAGAAGAATTTTGAGGGGACTTCTTTGTAAATAAAGATAATATGAAAGATGCAAAAACATGAGATAGAGTTGAGGCAAGACCTATGAAATATGCTAAATGAAAAAAACCAGAAGCTAAAATTTTAAGAGTACTTACAAACCTACAACCAAAAGTTGCCAAAACAGAGATCGTAGAATGAGTATATTCATGAGGTGATGGAAATTTTTGATTCATTGATATAGAGTGAGGAGAAAAATGATATTTTGTTTATTGAAAAAAGAAAAATTGAGCAAGAGATGGTGACAGAGTAAAAGCTGAACTTGTTGACTTTAAATGAAAAAAAGAAGCAATTGTAGTTGAGATTTTAGAATCAGACGAAGAATTGTTGGTATGAAAATATAAAGATAATGATCAATTTGGTTTTGTTTTACCAGATGATAAAAGTGGTGATATTTTCATTGCTGGTTCAAGAAAATGATGAGCAAGTACATGAGATAGAGTTGAAGTTCAAATAATTAAAAGATGAGGAAAAAATCCTGAAGGAGTGGTAAGGAGAATAATGTAAGGGGGGATTAATAAATATTGGCTTTTATTTAGAAAAAGAGTATAATGTTAGATGAATCTAAACAAAGTTTCAAACTCAATCACTTTCTGGAACTTTTAATTAGGTTCAGGATAATAGAGGAAATATGTACATGCAGACTACTTCGTATAGACCTCAAATCAAGTCTACTTTTAAACCCTCTAATTTGGAATTGCCATCCGATTTTCATGTGGATGTAAAAGGAGAGAAATTTCCAAAAGAAGAACATTTATTTCTTGGAGTCGTATTGGAATATTTAAAAGAAATGGGATATGACTGGTCTCAAAGAATTAATTTCGATGATATAGCATATTCTGGTACTCATAGAAGCTCGACTATATGTGAACAATATTTTCAATTTATACTTTCAAATAATGAATTAAATTATTGTCCCGATATTGCTGCTACGAGAGATGGTTTTATCACTCAAGTGCGTATTGAAAGAATTGGAGAGTATTATGTTACTCAGAAATTCATTGATGGAGTGGAACAGTATGTATCTAAAAAATAACCTTTATTATTCATAAAAAAAGGGGCGCAAAAAAAGAACCTAAGAAATTTGGGTTCTTTTTTAAAGGATCTCTTACATGACTCTTACTTATAATTAATAACCTAGGGAATACATGTTATTTATATTGTTTCTATGAAAAAAATAAACATATTGTCTTTTCTATATTGCTCTACTACATGAAATATATACGAACGTAAATTATGTGACTCATACAAAGTACCTTAGATAGAGAAGTGGAAAATTTAAAATAGAAAGAATTTAGGGGGATTTATACTTTTTTTCCTTTATTATAGTTTTTGTAGTATGAAAGTGATTCTTTTAAAAGTTGCGTTTTGTGAAGAATTCTACCAGTATTTTTTTGACAAAATAAAAAAAATAATTAGTATTTTAATACGCTCGTTTTTCTAGATTTCAAAAAAAAAGGCATTAATATATGACCACAATTGAAGATCTTATTGATATTCAGACTCGATTTATAAGGCTAGTAAAATTCCAAAGAAAAAAAAATCTTCCAGAGGTTCTTTATGGAGAAATTCCTTCTTATGAAGAAACTTTAAAAGAAGTATTGCAATCTTGTCAAGAAGCATTATTAGATGTATGTTTTGATAATGATGCTGAAATAATAAGGTTATTCTCAGATCTTCATTCTTTATTGGAAGGGGAAAAGAGAAAACATTTTTGTGAAGATTTAGATGACTTGGTTCAGAATATAAAAACTCTGGCATTTAAGAGGGAAAATAAAGAACGGATTCAGATAAACTTGCATGTGCTAGCTCAAGTCCATAGATCGACCTATGATCAAGAAATAGATACTTACTTTTTTGAAAGATATAGATCAACTTTTCCTATCGTATTAGTTGTAGCTAGAGAGGAAAGTGAATAACTAGCTTCATTGCAAAAAAAATACTATTAAAAGGGCCTATAGGAGGCTGTCCCAAAAAATCCAAACAGAAATGTTTGGATTTTTTTCGTAGAAAATATAAACCTGATTCCTAAATTATTCTAAAAAAATGAAAGAAACTTCCTATTCAAGCTTGAAAATTCATGATTTTCTTTAAATTATGAGCTGAACTTATCAAATCCCACTCAAAAAACAAAAAGAATTAAAGTTTCAACCTTATGAGTGAAAAATTCCTGTGTTATATGGCTTAAATTAAAAATATAGAGTAACTGAAGGGCTAGAATTTTCTTTTTCCTGTATTTACCACTATTTAAGATATATATAAGGTTTCCTCCCTAATCTTTGTACTATCTGAGAGAAGTAAAGAAGTTAATGCATCATATAATAAAAAATAAAAATTCAGTAGATTACTAAAAGTAAAAGTAACAATAGAACGCCTACAACAATTATTTTTTTTAGAAAATACTTAATGCTAATATTCTTTTTGTATAACTTAAAAGCATAGTAAGCAATAATTATAGTATAAAGAAGTAGAGTAATAATAACAAAACCCGAATTAGTAAACAGATATAGAGGTGTAAGAGGTTCGGGACATACTAATCAAGAATTTACAGAGTGATTTGGGGATGATATCATAACATGTACCTTAAGTAATAATAATATAATACTATGGATTTAATATAAAAAACAAAAATGTTATACCTAAAATAGATACCTAAGAAAAATAAAAACCCTATTGTTAAATTCTCAACTAAAACTAAATAAGAGATATTTACCAGAGACTGATGACTCTGTATTATATGTGAGGAGAGTAGGAGGATGGAAGTATTTTGAGAATTGATAAATATTTGGAAAAATAAAAGAGCCCATGAAGGGCTCCATACATACAATATAACTATTAGTAAGGCACATTATGTTTTATTTTTTCTATTGTGCTATTTAAATCATACGCTGAATGTCTCTCGATTATTGATATATGCATCAATGGTTTCTCCTTACCTAAATATTTAACTAAAACACGACGATTCATATCAGCTTCAATCACGCATTCAGTTCCATGTAATGGAAAAGTGAGTCTTGCAAAATTACGGATATGATTTATCTCAGGCATGTGAAAAAAAATACCTTGCGTAATTTCTTCTGGCTTTATCTCTACCTTATAATTTTCGGAATATGATAATATGAGTTCCCTCATATCTGATAATAACCCTCTAAATCTATCTTTGTAAGCAAAGTTTCCTTGTTCTATATTAGTAATTTCTAGAGTAATATCCTTAGTTTTAGAGTTGAAAAAATCCCAAAGTGTATTTTTATCAATACCTGAAATCATACTAGTATGAGCCATAATATTTCCATCATTTGGTTGATACTTCAATTATAAGTTAGTACTAAGTACTCCATAATTAATAGTAATTTAATAATACGCATGAAATACAATAAGTCAAAGAAATCCCTAATAAAAATAAAACATGAATTTAACTCAGAAAATATATTTTTACGATTTCATAATCTTAATCAATGAGACTAAATTATAACAAAATTTATATATATTTACTACGCACTTGCAATTAACTTAAAATATATATTTTCATATGCGTAAAAAAAAGAATAAACATCAACTTTAGGTCCATAGGACTATTAGCAATATTGTTTATTCTTTAATTTTCTTTTAAGCTATTTGTTCATTTTCCCTTATAAAAGGGAATAATGGTACCTAGAAAGGGAATCGAACCCTCACTCCCGAAGGAAGGGGATTTTGAGTCCCCCGTGTCTACCAATTCCACCATCTAGGCATATATGGTGGAGCCCCGTAAAGGGCCCCATAGAAAATTGAGTGTACTGAGATTATATGCAAAAGTATTTTTTTGCAAATTTTACTTAAAAAATAAAACCACCCAGGGGATTGGGTGGTTTTGAATATGCGACCTTATCTCAATATCGACTACATTTTATGTCTAATACAAGATTGCTAGTTAGATCATACATACCTTCAATTTTCCTAGTAGTATATGATTTAACCAGGCTTTCAGCCTTCTCTATATCGACTGCTAATATAGTTGTCTCATCGAGTTCTTCATTAATACGTTTTAACTTATTTTCTGGATCATCAAGACTATAACTTGTGGAACAGCTATAATATATAAGATCATCCTGATTATCATCACAACTTATTAAAAGTAGAGATGAGATTAAAATAAAGAATATTCTCATATTTTTTCTCTTTTATTTTTGTTTTTTAGCTCTGAACAAGGTTTATTTTTTTTAAAATATCGGTCCATTTTATTACAAGTTTATCAAAAATTATAGGATCGTCGTCAGAGATTATACTGTTTGTATCTTTTTGATCCAAATATACATCATTTATCTTGATTTCAATTTTTCTAAATTTTCGGTGATAGAGAATCGTTATACTTATATAACCTTCTGGCAAACAACGATTCATTATAGAATCAAAATCATTTATTTTGAAGCTAAAATGGTATTGATCTATAGAGCTTATCTCAAATGCATAGCATTTTGGATGATCGAGCATAATATATTTGTTGTCTTCATCTGCTATATTTGAAGGTTCTCCGTTACTTCCTAACTCAATATCTAATTTTTTGTAATCATCAATAGCTATTGTAATGCTTTCACGGAACTTTAATAATAGAGCTTTGTCTACTTCATCCATAATTTTACTTCTTCCTAGTGGAACTTATTAAAACAGCATGTTTCAATTTCAAGTAATCAACTAAAGTATATTACTTATAATGTTTTCGTTTCTAATGTCAAATTTTGTAGGCTGGTTTTTTTGTAATCAAAAAACCACTCGATGATGACATCGTGTGGTTTTTAAGTATTGCTTATAACGACAACTAATTGCATAATAAACCATCAACCTGTTTTGCTTTTATTTTATGATTTTTATTTTTGTTTTTTTCGAGAAAATTAGCATCATCCATGAAAAAATTTTCAGCTTCTAATGCATTTATTTGTCCACTTCTAGTGTCAAATAGATAATTTCTTAACTCATAACCAAGAGCTTCGCAGCTAGGTTTATCACGAATTATTTTTGGAAAAAGAAAATCAAGAGCTTTTTTATCTCGTGTTCTCCCAGTCCAAGGTACGCGGGTTTTTCTTGCAGGTATAATCTTAAAATCAGATATCAAGCCAGCATCATTTTTTATATATCTTACTCTCCATTTATTTGGATTATCTTTGCGGATAGCTATTCGTTTCCCGCGCTCATATAAAAATGTTACTAGATCCTGAAAATTAGAATCATGAGAACGGTACCGCGAGTTTTTTATTTCGTAAAATACATCTGGATGATTCAAATATATTTGCGCTAATGTTTGTGAGTGTATATCATCAAAACTAACAATTTCTCGAAAGTCCATATCCTACATCCTCTGTTTAGAAAAACAAACTATGTAATATCTTGTATACTCAGAATTCACTTGATGTCAAAAAATAAGGATCAAAAAAACTGAGGGACTACATACCTCCTCAGTTTTTAAATACCTAATCTAAGAATACTCTGTTACCAGAATTTCTTCAATTTAAGTATTGATTTTTCAATATCACTATACAATTCTGGAGAGAGAAAAGTTTTTTTCTCATCCCAAGACATAAGGTGACCATTGATTCTTACATTTACTTTTTTTGTGCAATAATTATAGGAGAGTCTTATAAATGAATTCGATCCTTGAATTGATGTATAAGGAAAAACAAAAATGAATCTAAAGTAACATCTTTTACCAAAAAGATAGTTTGGAGCTATTATTGTGTATGAATCTGTTTTATTTTGAAACGCTTCAGATATATCTGTTGTAAGATATTTACTGATTCCTACTTGCATAACATTTTTAGGAATTGAAGCAATTTCATTTAGCTCAGGAATATTTTGTTTTACTTGTGTTGTTTTACCTTCCAGTTTGTTATTAACTGGTACTTCAGGGAGGAGTAATTCTCTATATGTCATTTTTTTCTCCAGCCTATTTTTTTACAATACCATTAACGCAAAATGCATTAATTCCTAGTCTTGTAAAAATATTGCACAACGTTTATAATATTTTATTAAATAATGTCAATTTTTTTTGTAAAAGAAAAAATTATAAACTATTTTCTTGGAAAATATAAGTAAGCAAGTACAATAAAAGCTAATTATTAATAGAAGAAAAAAATGATAGAAAAAACCAAAAATAAAGAGCTGTGAGAAAATGAAATTATCTGAATATATGCGCAATGAAAATGAGATTTTTGATTTGTTGATGTGGAATGACGTGAGAAAGGTTATTTTGTTTTTTGAAGAAATTCTTTGAATGCAATGACTTGAGATAAAGTTTTTGCCACTGTAAAAGTATTTAAATGAAAGGAAGAAGCAGAAATAAAAAAAGTTCTGACAAGAAGAAAAGAACCAATTGTATGAGTTTTTAATGACTCATGAAGATTTGGTTTTGTTGCACCAAATGACCCATCATTTAAAAAAGATATATTTATTCCATGATCAAAAGCTCTAAAAGCAAAAGACGGTGAGATAGTAGCTGTAGAAGTGCTGAGCTGGGAAGGGAGGTCACCTGAATGAAAGGTTGTAAAAGTTTTATGAAAACCATGAGATAAATGAGTTGATGTGCTTGGGCTTGCTGTTGAATACGGAGCAAGAATGTGATTTGGATGAGCTATTAGGGAGGAACTTGAAAAAATACAGAAACCAGTTTCAATTAAAGATATCAATAAAAGGAAAGATTTAAGAAAATTATTCACTATTACAATTGATTGAGAAGACTCAAAGGATCTTGATGATGCTGTGAGTGTTGAAAAAACTTCAAAAGGGAATTATGTACTCTCTGTTCATATTGCTGATGTTGCTCATTATGTAAAAGAAGGTCATGCAATTGATAAAGAAGCTTTGAGGAGATGAACTTCTATTTACCTTGTAGATCAAGTGATTCCTATGCTTCCTAAAGAGCTTTCAAATGGTTTATGTAGCCTGAATCCAAATGAAGATAAGCTGACTCTTACATGTGAGATAGAGATTAATTCTGCATGACATATTGTAAATACGAATGTTTATGAATCTGTGATCAAGAGTGACTTTAGAATGACTTATAAAGAGGTTGATGAAATAATAGAATCTAAGCAAGAGGTTGAAGAATGAAATACGCTCCTTTTCGGATGAATTATCTCAAAACAGCTCATTTCAATGCTTCAGGATTCTGAGAAATTAAGAGATATTCTTGCTCTTCATAAAAAATCACTTGGGGTATTGGAGTTTGATTTTCCTGAAACAAAAATAATTGTTGATAAAGATGGAAATCCAACAGAATTCAAAAAATATGAGAGATATAATTCAAATAAAATCATTGAAGAATTTATGGTCATGGCAAACGAAGCCATTTCAAGGAAATTTTCAGATATTCCATTCTTGTACAGAGTCCATCCAAAACCAAGCGAAGAGGATGTAGAAAAACTACAAAAAAACCTGGCAATTTTTTCATATACTCTTCCAAAAAAAGATAAAGTAAGCTCAAAAGATTTTGCTGTGATTCTGAATGAAATCAAGAATGATGCACGTGAAAAACTGCTCAGTAAAATGGTGTTAAGAAGTCTTACAAAAGCGATATATTCAGATGAAAGAGAATGACACTTTGGTCTCGCTCTAGATTATTATAGTCACTTTACTTCACCTATTAGAAGATATCCTGACCTACAAATACATAGAATTATAAAAGAAAAGCTTCATAAAAGGCTAGATAAGGGAAGAATAGGTCATTATAAACTTATTTTACCAAAAGTTGCGAATAAAACATCAGATTTAGAAGTAAAAGCTGAGAAACTTTCTTATAAAATTCAAGATCTGATGGCTGTAAAATATATGAAAAACAAGGTTGGGGAACAATTTGATGCTCATATCTCATGAGCAATCCAGCATTGAGTTTTTGTAGAGCTTGATAATACAATCGAATGATTTGTAGAGCTTAACGAGAAGTTCTGACCTTCAAATTTTGTGTTTGATGCTGATATGATGGAAATGAAAAGCTCAATCTCACAAGTTAAATATTCTATATGAGATTCAGTAAAAGTTGAGCTTATAAAAGTTGACCCAAAATTACTCCGTCTAGATTTTGCATTGGTTCTCTAACTATGATACAATTGCTAAGAATAATTATATTTTTAGCAATTTTTTTATGATCGAAAATCAAACTCAATTTTCTTCAGACTCTTTGGACCTTGATGGAAGAGTAAAAAGATCTGAGGTAAAAGAAATACAAAAACTTGGATCTTTAGAAAGCGAGGCTTTAAAAGTTACTATAAATACACAAAAAAAATTGAAAACTTTTTTGAATAATGAATATAGATGGGCAAATGAAAACTATATGAAACCTTTGCAAGTATCTGATATGCAAAATGCATTACAGATAACTGTAGATAATAATTTTTGACCGGGAAACTTTCAAGCTCTTATTCAGTTTCAAAAAGATAATGGACTTATAACTGATGGCTTATGTGGACCTAAAACACAAGCTGTTTTATTTGGTGATGTTGAGGAAACTCCAGTACAAGTTGTTACAGAGAAAACAGTTTTTAAAAAGAAAAGGAGTATAGCTCAACAAGAAATACCCATAAAAAAAGCAAAAGTACTTCATAGCTCATGAAAAAAACGTAGTATTATGGATGATTTTTCTGTGGTAGAAGATAGGTCAATTCATATGAAAAATGAAAAATTATCGAAGAATCAATTTCTTGCAAAAGCTCTATTAATGGGTGAAGAACTTCAAAAATCATATGGAATACCGAAAATGGTTGTAGTATGACAATCTTTGTTAGAATCATGAGACTGACAAAGTGATTTATCTCAAAAATGAAATAATGTATTTGGGATGAAAGCAAGGTGAGGGGATGATTTTATACAATACAATTCAGATGAATATATTCGTTGATCATATAGGACGAGATTTTCAAAGTTTAGGAGTTTTTCAAGCATGGATGAATCATTTGATGCATATGCAAAATTATTAACTAGCCCAAGGTATTCATGAGCATTTAAGTTTAAAAATAACCCTGAAGAGTTTTTACATTCAATAAAAGAAAGCTGATATGCTACTGACCCCTCTTATGTTCAGAAGGTAAAAACTAGGTTAGCAACATATTGATTATCTCTTAAATGATAAAACCCTCACTCGTCAGAGGTTTTTATTTTGAATATCTTGAAAAAAGATTATTATAAATTGAATTAAACACTAAGAAATATTCATGATATATTTAAAAGCATTTTTACGTAAATTTGTAACTGAGAAATTTTTTAAAAAAGTAACTGCGTACGGATTGTTAATCCTCCTTTTTTATGTATTTAAAGATTTCTTAGGAATATTTTTCTTGATTTTTATCTTTTCATATTTATTCCTAACATTTGGAGAATTCCTCAAAGAAAAAGCTGACCTTTTAGTGGAAAAGCTATTTCAATCTAAGAAAAAAAGAACTATCTGAAAACAACTTTTTTGCTTGAATACTATTATACTACTAGAGTATCTGATTTTTGTTTGAATCATTATATTTACACTCTCAGACTTACTCCCAAAATTGATTTGAGAACTCTCAGAACTACCTAAAACAATGCCATTTATAGCAGATCAGTTGCATGTGATAACCTCAGAACTAAACGAGTTAAAGAAATTTAATTCTGAAATATGAGGAACAATAAGTGATGTAGTGGTTACTCAAGATTATGATGTCTTATTTGATATATTGAAAAAATTAAAATCAGCATCTATAATACTTTTACAAATACTTTGAGCTTTGATTTTGAGCTTTGTATTCATTATTGATAGACAAAAGGTAAAAAAATATTTACTTCAAATCAAAGAATCAAATTTTTGATTTTTATATAAAGAATACAGAATTATTATAGAAAGAATTGTAACAAGTTTTGGTTTGATTTTTAAAGCCCAATCAATGATTGCATGAATTAATGCCTTGCTCACCATTGCTTGACTTGTATGTATTGGACTTATCCATGGTGGAAGTTTCCCATACTTATTAACACTTTGACTGATTGTCTTTATAGCTGGTTTTGTTCCTGTACTCTGAGTATTTTTATCAAGTATCCCTATATTTTTAGTTGCTTTTACTATGATTTGAGGATACCAAGTAGTGATAGAGGTTATGCTTCTTATTGGGATCGTTCATACTATTGAAGCTTATTATCTAAATCCTAAGATTGTATCAAGCTTCATAGAGCTTCCAGTGAGTCTGACGTTTATTATACTCATAGTATCTGAACACTTTTTCTGAGTAGCTTGATTACTTGTTTGAGTAAGTTTGTTTTACTTTATCATTAGTTTATTCAGAGATGTTGATAAGATTGTAACCAAGACAAGAAAAAAAGTAGATGATGAAAGCCTAGAAGTATAAAATAAAAAAAAGCATATATCTAAATATATGCTTTTTTTTATTACTTCTTTTTTTTAATTTCTCAAATGATTCTATTTTTATCTTTTTCTGATAATCAGAGATCACTTAAATATTGATTTATCTTTTTCCAGAATGCTTTGTTTCACATTTGGTATACTTGCTTGGTAAATCCCTCCATTTTTTGTTTGTTATGAGTTATTATGCTTTTATAATAATTATTAAAATAAGTATTGATATGATTATAAAACTTGCTGTAAAAATAGACTTTCATACTAGATCTACCTGATTCGATGTGTTTGGTGCTTTTAGTCAGTATGACTTATAAACTTTGGTAACAAAAACATTTTCTACTTCCTCCTTTTTATTCATAATAAAAAAGTATTAAAAATATAAATTTTAATACCAAAATAATAGGGCTATGTGGATGTTTTGACGAACAAAAAAGGGTAACTTAGAATACTTTTGTTCGCCAAAACATCATACTTCTTACATAAAAACATGTAGAGTATAAGCAACTAAGTTACCCACCTTTGTTTTTATATAAGAATAATATATGATATTTTGGCATGTATGATTTTATTTCATACTTAAAAAAAAGCAAATTTAATAAATTATTAATCAGCATATTTATTAAATACGTCAAGTAGAAAAAATATTTTTTTCATTTTGTTAATGTTTTGTTAAGGTCCTATGAGTATACTGTTTTTATCAAGTGACAAGGAGGAAACTTGATATTAAAAAAAGACGGTTAGGTGTTCCCGTCTTTTTTTGTGTGGATATATTTTATTTATGAGTTGTTACTTTTGTTCTCAACAAGAATCTTTTCTCATTTTTCATTTATTTGAAAAAACTTTTGTTCTCAAGTATTTTCATCTAATTCACATAGAATAACCTGGTTCCTTCATAACTCTTTTGCTTTATACACAGCACTATCTGAACGTCACATAGCATTATTTGCCTTTAATTCTTTGGCTTCACTAGGGGTTGATATCTTATCTTTTGAGTTATGAATTTCTATATCATGTTCTCATCTTATTGGATGCATATATCATACTCATACACTAATTGTAAGAGAGCCTTTTGTTCCGGCAAATGAGAATTCAGTATCTTCAAATTTTTGTCTAAGTCTTTCAGCAACCTTTAGTACGTCTCAGTCTTCAATAATAAGTACTAATTCTTCTCATCAATACCTAAATGCTCAGTCAGTTGGTCTGAGAGTATTATGTATGATTGCTCAAGCATCTCTAAGTGCATCGTCTCATCATTCATGTCAAAATGTATCATTGACCTTCTTAAAGAAGTCTATATCTACAAATATAACACCAATATTTTTATTTTTTCTATTTGCTGTTTCGCTTGCTTTAATTATTTCTTCATTAAAGGCTCTTCTGTTACTCAGTTTTGTAAGAGGATCAATAGTAGCTAACTTTTGTAATTCTTTATTATCATTTGAAAAACGACTTAATAAAGTTGCTGTGACTGAAGTAGCATTTTCTTTTAAAAATTGAGAGATAAGTTTTTCTCAAGTATTATTTATGTTTAAAGCCATGAGTAGTATTTGATAAGACTCAGGTTCTAATGTGAGTTGAGGAACTTTGTTATTAATTGCTTTATAGAGTTGAGTGAGAGTAAAAATATATGAAGGAGGAGTATTGTCTGAGTCAGAATTATTAATGTGATTTGCAATTCAATATATAGCACTATTCAGGTATTTGTAATCTGTTCAATTTTCTAGGTTATAGTTTTCTATAACTGTCGTAACTGCAGTAAGAGTTTCTTTAATATCGTTTTCTCAGTAATCTAGATTAAGTTTTGTAAGTAGAGCACCTTTATTGATCCAAAGTTCTGCTTTTGGTATATCTACATTAACCTCTTTTCATGCATTCATGCCAGATAACGCTTTGTGTGATTTTTCAATAAGTTGAAGAAGTTCATCTGTTGAAGCCCTTATATCTTCAATGCTTGAGTTTTTTTCACTGATTTGAGTGCTGTGACGATTGTCTAAGTGAAATAATTGAGATAACAATTGGATTCTATTATTTTTATCAAGGCTATTATCTTTACTTGATATATGTATTAAATATCAAAATAATTTTCTACAAAAAGAAACCATTCATAAATAATTGTCGATAAGCCTATCGCTCTTTGAGTAAGGTATTAATAAATTATTTATTATTTCAAACATGTGAGTGAATTCTTTGTGTAGATTAGAAAAGAATTCATGATCGACAGAATCTTTGTGTTCTATAACTTGTGTAAAGAATTTAGTTTTTTCTAATAAAAATTCTTGTAAAACAGTAAAATCTCAATAATGTAATTCTGTTATTATTTCATTGAGGGATAATTCATGATTTTTCCCTAGTCACATTAATGGAAACAAGTATGATAAATCTTCTTGCGTATGATCGTCATCTGCTATCTGGATACAATTTTTAACTAAAGTTGATAAAACTTCCATGTCTCTATGAACAAGTCAATTACTTGTGATGTTTAATTCAGAGGAGCTGAATATTTTTCTTAATAGTTCCAGTTGATTCATCTTAGAATTATCACAATTTTCAACTTGATTTAATACTGATTTTGAAACATGGCATGTTACTGCTTCTAAACTAGATATTGTGTCGATAGGAGATGTTACCTCATCTCCTATTTCTTTTCATATTAGTATATGATTTCATTCATTACTCATTCTTTATTTTTATTTAATATATAAAAAAATAATAACTAAAGTTATTTTAGTTATTATAGGTAAAAAGACTAATTGTCAACTGTTAATTTATTTGATGAGTTGTTTTTATTATAGTACATTCTCAATCAATGGTTTCTCACTGTAATTCGGCAAGAAGGTCTACTGCATAATCACTTAAATTAAGAGCAAACTTTAACTCCTCTCTTTGAGTTCATCAACCAAGAATATTATGAACATTTTTTTGTGTACCATCAGTAACTCAAACATGTTGAGCTAGGGAAATTGGTAATTGTTGATGTTGTTCTGGTGATTGTTTATATGCTTCCATGATTAAATTAATTAAGAAATAATCATCTTTTACGTCTAATATACTATTGTGTTTTACTCTAAAGTCAAACTGATTTACCTTTTATTTATTCTTCTTACTGAAGAGTTTGATAAAGATCCATTTCTACTACTGTAAGGTCTACTCATTTTCCAAGCATTTCACCAAGCCTCTGTTTTAAAATTTTTTCTGTAATTTCTATATGCTTTTTTAGAGTGGAGTTTCTATGATGAATCGGAGCATCTAATAACTCATTTTTATAACAATCTATGAGCTCATTAATTGATTGTAATTCTTGTATCCTTCTATATTCTTCATATGTATTATCTACATTATCTCTTACTGGAGTTATTGTTTTTTGTTCTGATAATATTGAACGTACATCTTCTATTACAGTTGTTTTTCTCGATTGTGTTAGTATTCCATGTGTACCTTCACTTGTAAACTCAAGATTTTGAGAGTTATCATTATTTTTTGGGCTTTCAGAATGTTTATCGCTCATATATCCTTAGACGTTAAAATATACTATCTTGTATCTCTATTATTTATCTTGAAAAATAATTCACTTAATGTTTGTTCTTCCTTTGTATTCAGTCATTCAGGGTGTTCTTGAATAACATTTACATAGCTTTTTAAAATAGAAATCGTTTCTGTTTCTCATGAACTTAGATCTGGAAAAGTACTTACTTCTCGGCCTCATTCTTTTTCTCTATTTTCCATAATAACTTTATATAAAAGTAAAGTAGGGGTATCTAGTATTATAAGGATTTTTAAAATAAAGCGAAAGATTATTAATAGGAGGAATGGATAAAGAACTTTGGGATAATAATCTTGAGTTTTAATTGCAAAAAACAATATTATCATACAAAAAATGTGAACAAAAACGCTCATATTTTTTAAAATACAAAAAATATACTATTATTACTTTAAATATGATATACTTTTAAGTATGAAAATAAGAAGATGGAACTATAAATCTTGCTATAATTTCATAAAATCTTAAAATAAAACATAAGAAAGTTTTGACTTAAAAATATACTCGTATATATATTGTATATATTTAAGTAAATATCTTTAATTTTATAATATTGTTCCTATGGCAAAAAAGGAGTTCGAAGAAATAGTATTGGAAAAACTATCAAGTTTTGAAAATTTTCAAGGAGTTGTGATTCAAAAACTAGATACTATTGAGACTGATGTATCTGAACTAAAAACTGATGTATCGTGACTGAAGAAAGATGTATCTGGGCTAAAGTCAGATGTTTCGATATTGAAGCATAAAGTAGATGTAATTGATGATAGAACATCAATTATGGGAAGACAAATTGAAGTGTTAGAAGGGAGGTCATCTGTCATGGACAGAAAAATTGATGGATTATATGATCAAAACATAGAGTTACAAGCCTCTATTGACCTTAATAGTAAATATATCAATCAATCATTTGAAAAGATTTCAGAGAATAATTTTAAATAGAATTTTAATTCTCTATGAAAATAACTTTTATAAGCTGAAGTAACATAAATAATTAAAACGTCAAGCTAAAAAGAGTATATTTTTCGTTTTGTTAATGTCCTGTTAATGTCTGATGAGTATAATCTTTTTGTTCAAGGGTCGAGGAGGAAACTTGATACATAAAAAAAGAAGATAGGAGAGGAGGCCTGCCTTCTTTTTTTTGTGTTGATTTTAGGTGTGCCTAACAGTAATATTGGAGAAGGCAATTAACAGTATTTTCTCTGTTTATAAATATTATTTATATGGAATGATTATTTATTTTAAAAGTAACTAAAAAATACTCACTAGTTTTGTAAATGATTGTATCACACTTTTTTTATCTCACTTCAATCATACTATCTTGTGCATCAAAATATTATCAATACATCAAAACAAAAAATTATCATATGCAACAGTATAAGTAAGATCAAGGTTATCTATAAAATCAGAATAAAAATACTTTATATCACTGTACAATAAAGCGAGCCTATCTTCTAGAGTTGTATCTTCTAAAAACTCTAACTTTGTTTGATATTCTGTGAAAAAATCTTTTCATCACTTGATCCAAAAATTATTTAATATTTTTAATTCTTTATTTTCTTCTAAGAGATTCTCTTTATCGAAAACATTTCACTCTAATAAATTTCTTAAATTTTTATAATCGTTTTTCTGTATATTCTCAATATTTAGTAGAGAAGTAAATCATTCTGACTCACTGGCTGGCTTAAAAATTATAAATAGATATAAAAGCATTTCCATTTTTATATCTTTTCACCTGTTTTCCCAGTTTGAATAAATGTTATTGAAATCTGAAATTAAATTCACTGCATGAATATCTGACGGTACAATATTTTTTAAAAGACCTTGCCTTCTGAGAGGAGTTAAATTTGTAGAATCGTAGACTATACTTTCCATTCATGCATTTATATAATTATTTATTTTTTTATAAGAGTTATTTACTCATATAATATTTAATTCATTTTGAGTATAATTATTGTTTTGTAATATTGCTATTTCATCATCACTGCTCACGATCTTAGAATCTTTATATCATTGCAAGTACGTTGTTTTTCCACTACATGGAGGTCAAACTAATATTGTTAGGCTCATTATATAATTTCTAAATTATAATTACTCATTCCTTTTGTTGAGTACATATTTCCATCACTTCAAATAATAACTCAATCAATATTTTTTTTCTTCAGGAAATCAAGAGATTTCTCTGTTCCCATGGCAATACAGGCAGTAGCATATGCATCACAGACATAACAACTATCTGCAATAAGTGTTATACTCACTATTTCATTATTGTTATCATTTGATTCCGGAGTGAGTATATGATGAAAATTCTCATCATCAATACTCCATTTTCTTTTATATGTTCAGGATGTGGAAACCGCTTTGTCTTTTATTTCCAAAGTAGAAAAAATTTCATCTGCATTAAAAGGATTATCGATGGCAACTACAGGATTTGTTCATGATGCATTTACTCAGAAAAGTGAGATATCTCAACCAGCATTCACAATGAAATTTGAGTATCATATCTCTTTTAAGTATTTTGAAACGAGATCTACTGTATATCATTTCACTATTCAACCTAAGTCTAGGTTTTGATTTTCTTGTAATGTAACATTATTTCAACTGATTCATACTTTTTCTAAATCCAAATCATTGATCTCTTGCTTTTTTTCAAAAATTCATTTTCAAAAATCAGATGAGTATCAAATGTTTTTCAGATTAACAAGGGGATTAAAAAATCATGCACTTTCTCTATATGTTTGCATTGATAACTCTAATACATTGATAAATCTATTACTGACTACTCATTCTTTTTTTGTGTTTAATAAAAATAAGTCTGAATCTTTTGAAAATCTAGAAAACTCTCTTTCAATAGAATAAAAAATACCAAAAGCATTATAGATATCCTCTAAGGGATTGTTATCTGAAATGATGGTTATATTTATATCAGTTCACATTAAAAACTGTTTTCTTGAATATTGCATGTACAGCTCTATTTAAATATTATTTTAAACTCAGTTCAACTTCCTTTTTCACTTTTTACTTCTAATTTGTAATCTAAAATATTAGTTATTTTTTTTACGATATTGAGTCAGACTCAATATCACTTTCATTTTGTATTTGCTCTATAGAAGCTATCAAATATTTTAGATAAGTTTTTTTTGCTGATGCCTACTCAACTGTCTTTAATAGTAAGAGTGTTTTTATCAAAGATAATACTTATTTTTCATCACTGTTTGTTGTATTTAAATGCATTATCTAAAATATTTTTTATGAGTATTTCAACGAGTTTTTTATTTGTGGTGAGAAGAATACTTCCCGGTATTTTCTCGACTATTTTTATGCCTTTTGAATGATAGATTTTTTTTAAGATATCTGTCTTTTCTTTTATAATGCTTGAAATATCTATAGTATTTTTTTTAATGTCTCACTTAAAATTTTCTATTTTTGAAATGAATAAAAATGTTTCAAGGAGCTCATTGAGTACATCAATTTGTCTTTCAATTTTACCAAATGATTCATTGTTTTTTCAGGAGAGTATGAGATATTCAAGCTCACTTGAAATAACCATAAGCGGAGTTTTAAATTCGTGTGCTACTTGAGAGTTAAAATCTTTCAGACTCTTTGTGTTTTGTTCAATGATATCTAAGAAATTATTAATAGAATCTACTATTGTATTTATTTCATCATTCTTATTTAAATGTAAGTCAATTTTTTCAACATGGTTTAAATCGATATCTTTTAATTTTTTTGAAATATAAAAAATATCTTTTAAAGCTAACTTTGTGAATAAAAGCTTTGAAATAATAAAAGATAATATTGTGAAAATAAACAATAGTAATACCCCTATTTTTATTCATCTTACTTGTGAGTAAGCATGTGTTGATACATCGTAAGGAATAAGTATGTCTCAAAACTTTGTTTCTTGTTGATGAATAACAAAGAATAAGTCTTCTCTAGAATATATCTCCAAAAATACTTGGTTATATTGTTCTCTATGAGATCATTGAGAGAAATATCATCATAGCTCACTGAGTTCTTTTAACATTTTTTTTCGTTGTATAGTTATATCAGAGCTTTCCTCTAATACTTCAGCATATTCACTCTCCATTTTTTTTGTTATATCATTTCTTTCTTCATCATACCATGCAAAAAAGGATAATACGTTTAAGAGTATCAGTATCGTTCATACTATAAAAAAGGTAAATATCGAAAATATCATTGATATCCTTGTCGAAGTTTTAATTTTCATCTGTATGTATTATAGAATAACCAAATCATTTTATAGTTTTTATTATATCTTTTCCTAACTTTTTTCTGAGAGAATAAATATATACATCTAATTTATTATCACCTCAGAATAATTCTTGAGATCACCAAATATGCTCAATTAAATCTGATTTTGAAACGGTGTTATTCTTGTATATGAATTCTAAAACTAAAAACTCTTTTGTTTTTAATGAGATTATTGTATTATTTTTTTTAATAATTTTTTTAGTAAAATCGACTCATATATCTCATAATATTATTACTTCATCAATATGTAGTCTTTTTGCAATAGCCTTTATTCTTGCTTGTAATTCTCTGACTTTAAAAGGTTTTACAATGTAATCATCAGCTCCAGATTCGAGTCATAATATTTTATCATCATCTTCTCATCTAGCTGTCATCATGATGATTGGTACTTCACTTTTTAATCGTATTCGGTTACATAATGTTATCCCGTCTATTTTAGGGAGCATTAAATCGAGTAGAATTAAATCATATTCTCAAAGTAAGAATTCTTTTATTCCTTCTTCTCAATCAAATTTCTGAGTAATTAAGAAATTCGTATTTTCATATTCTAATACTTTTTTTATATTTTCTGATATGTCTTTATTATCTTCTATGAGTAATATTTTCATAATGTAGGAGTTACGATCTATTCGTTCTGTTCTCGGTTGTCTCTCATTTTATCCATTTTTCATTGGTTACTAAATTTTTTTTCATTTTTCTGTTCATCTATATTTTCCTTCTGAAACATATTTTATTAACTTGCTGAAGTAGTTGTATCTGCTTTTTCTTGGGCAGCTTTTTGTGCTGCGATTCTTGCTTGTTCAGTTGCGATAGCATTGAGTCTATCAGTTTCTATCTTTGCCAGTCTTTCAGCCTCTTTTTCTGCTGCTAACCTTTTTTCTCTTTCAATTTTTCATTGTTCAATTTTTCTTTTTGTTTCTTCTCGTTCTTTTGTCAGGGCTATTTTTTTATCTGCTTCTATTTTTGCGAGTCTTGCTCTCTCATCTGCTTCAGCTAAGGCCTCATTATTAGCATTTTCTTTTATAATAGCTTCATTTCTAGCTATCTGCGCTGCTTTTTTTTCAAGACTGAGATTAATAGCATCAATATATACAAGAATTTTCTCTTGGATTAAGATATTTAGCTCTGAGAATAGAAGTTTCTTTTTTTCGTATTTATAAATCATGTTTTCTTCATCTGTGCTTGTTATATTTGATTCAAGAGAAAATATTTTTTCATCAATTAATTCATTCAGTCTTTTGTATATACTTAATTTTCTTGTATCAGCACTATATTTGTTATTAATATTGTGAGAAAATGTATCTAATTTATCTCTCAATATTGTTTTTTCACTTTCTGAGAGTATGACCTTCTTCTTTTCTATTGTTTTTTTCACTTCTAAAACTGGATTATTATCTGATACTGCAGTATTTGGATGAGTATATGTCTTGTGATAATCTCAACCGGATTCTTTTTCATATGACCAACCACTTTCTTTGCCTCAACTTTCTGCATAAGATGCGTCTATTAGTGATATATTCAATTTTTTAACGCTCCAAAAGTTATCAAGGTCACTGTCTTGTAGTGAGATTACTCATCAAAACGATAGAGTAGATACAAAAAATATACTTCAAATAGCGATTACTTTTACAAGGGATTTTTTTAACTTCATATTACACAAATTATATTATAAACTATTTATAAATGCTATAATAATGAGCAACATGAATTTAAAATGAATTTGAGAATTTAATGACAAATGTCGTTGATTTCTAATTATTTTTATTAAAAAAATAGAAAAAACTTGACAGGGTTACTATAAAGAATTATAATGACTATGTCATTTTTTCTGAAGCTATTTTCAGAGATAATATTTTGATAACTTTGTGATTATGACGACTCAAAAACAGTCATCAGATTTAGGAATGAATCAAGGTCAACAAGAATCAACACCTTTGAAAAGTAAATTTTCAGAGGGCTTTCAACGTGCTCAATCTGAGATTAGTAAAATTGCAAAAGCTGCAGTTGTCACTCTTGCAGCAACAACTGCTACTCAAGCTTTGGCAAATGAAGTAAAAGGGAATACAGATAAAATATTATTGGCTCAGGTGTCTCCTGTAGATGTTATAGCTCCTGAGCTTCAAGATATCGTTTCGGATCAGTTCATCGTTGATGCTCAGTCTGAAGAGATTGAACAAGATACATCCATCAATTTAGAGAGTTTTATATTAAGGCCCGCGTATGAGCCATACAAGTGAGTAGTGTCAGATGCGTATGTAAACTTAGAAGAAATAGATCCAAACTTTGTGGTGCCATCAAGTATTCATACTATTGAAGACTTTCATACATTACTTTCAAGTATTGCTGTGGTTCGTGATTCAAGTAGGATACAAGAATGGAGAGACAAGATGGATATATTAGTTGTGGAAAATCCTTCTCTCTTTCAAACATATCTTCAATCAGTAAATGCTTATCGTGCTACTCTTCAAAATGAAGATGTAGAGACAGTAAATCCAATGGTTCCAGAAAAGATTGTTACTTCTCTTGGTACTATTATTACTGAAAAATTTTCAGATATGGAGACGAAGAAAAGGCAATTAGAATATGCTCAAGATATATATACTGTATTAGCTATTTTTACTAAAACAGGTGATTTTGACTGAGTATTTGACCTTGCTTGAGCTCAAAGAATAGAGAATGAAGATTCATGAGCATGATATTCTTCAATTGAATTGACTCCAGAAAGGATAGAATTCCTCTTATCAATTTGAAAAAATATTTCAATGGAAGATGTTCTTTGATTGAATAAACTTCATGAAGAATTACTTGCTGATGTAGAATCAGCATTAGATTATTATTCTGAATTACTTCATTTGCCAGTTATAGAGTGACAGGAAGAAACTCTTTTAGAAATATGAGATATAGTGAGAGCTGGGATTCAAGAACAAATTCAGTGAACGTTACTCAGTGAGAAATATGTAACAGGAAGATATTCGGAAAAAACAGATGAATGGAAAGAAAAAAAGGCTAAAAGAACGGTGTTAACAAGATTAAATGGGTTTTTCAAATGAGTTCAAAACTCTAGTTCAGAATACTTATTAAAATATTCTCCAGAATTTACTCAAAACTTACTTAATTCAGAGGAACAAATCCTTACAATGAACCCATCACTTCAATGAGTATTTAATAAACTTTCTGTCACTCAGAGTAAAGATAATATAGTAAAGTTAAAAGAAATAAATAAAAATTTAGGAAAAATAAAAAAAGATTTTATACAGCTTACGTGAAGGTAAATTATTAACACGAAGTAATATTAGTTGTCAATAGAAATAACTCTCTTTTTATAAGGGAATATGGTAAGATATTATAAGATTATTTATAATATCTTTTTTATGGCATTTGAAGGAGCAAATACATATCCTGAGCAAGTTGAACAGATATGAAATATTCAGGAAAAAAGTGAACAATTAATTCATCCAGAGATAGATGAATTAATATCTTTGTTACGTAATGATTTTGACTGGAATGATGATTTTTGAGATCAAGAAGCAGAGTTATTGAAATTTCAAAAGTATGTAAATTCTTTGGATGATGAGAAAAAGCAATATATTATAAAAACCTTTTGATCTGTAGAGGAACCTTGAGCTGATCCTGAAAGAATATGAGATGATATATATGATAATGGATATATTATTTCTGATATATCTTTTTTACATTTTTCTACTGAATTTTGAGCAAACTTTGAAGAAGCATCAAATGAAGAGAAAGTTAAGTATGATCAAGATGAAGTTTGATATGAACAGGAAAATATAAAATTAATGAATGAAATTTCTGAAGCATTAGGGCGTTTACCGGAAGTATTATGATTAAGAGGGGCTAATTTAGAATGAGAAGCTGGAAGGAAATTAAATACTCTTATCAAGGAGTGGAATCTTAAAAAACCTGGTGATGATGTTCAGGATATTCTTAAATTACAAAAAGAGTTTCTTGATATATTAAAGAATAATCCTGCAGAAAGAGAAGCTTTATTAGGAGCTATATACAAAGATCCAGAGCTATATAACAGCTTGAAATCATATGTGATTGCTTTAGATTCTAGCTTTGAAGCTACATTTAAGGTGTATGAAAATCTCCACCCAGCGAATCCGATTGAGGGAACTATAATTAAATGAGCATTTTCTAATAACAATATTGAAAGAAATGGAGATATGCTTGAATCTGAGGTATGAAACGGTCAAAAAATTGTCTTAGATCTCTCAAAAATCCCACCAGAAAGATTTATCAGTAATGGGACCTTTTCACTCAAAACAAAATTATCTATTTGAGAATTTTATCCAGCAATATCAGAGTATTGAATCGCATTTGAAAATGCACAAAAAGAAACCCTTCCACAAAATGCTCGTTTAGAATCTGCTAAAAACTACCTTGAAAGCCCCGAATTTCAAAATAGTGACCTCAATGTAACAAAGAGAAGATTACTTGTAATCCTAGGAGAAGAATTATCGAATGAACTCTGAGTAACATTTGCCTCTTCCAAAGAAATACTCTCAAACAAACTCTCAAGTATAAACCAAAAAATAAAAGAGAATACAGACCTCCTTTCTCAGCTAGAATATGAGTATCAAAATGCACTTGAATGATATCTTTCTGCTTATAGAAAAACAATGGAGCAAAAAGACCTCATCACTCGTGAAGCATTAGGATTTATAACAACTCTCGGACTTGATATAATCATGACTCAAACTCAATTAACAGAAATCTTAGCAAGAATTAAGAGATGAGATCTCAAGCTTAATTTATGAGTCAGTTTTGACCCACAAAATACTAATCTCGCAGAGTGAAATTTCTGAGAACCAAGAAATGAAGACAACAGAGATCAGTTTAGATGAAATATGACAAGGTTTGCGAATAAAATCCTCTGACTCTCACCTGAATGATTGAATCAGGATGGAGAAATGACTTGATTTGATATAGAAACCTATAGAAAACTTGAGAATTGAGCGCAACCCAAGATGGGAACAGAACTCACTGCTTTATATGAAAATGCATGACTCTCTTCTGAAAAAGTAGGAATTGATAGGATTGTTGAGAATTTGAAATGATAAGGGGAGAAATAAAAGAGCTTATTCAGTGAAGAATATGCTCTTTTATTGTGGTTGAAATTTGGTACCAGTGGGTGGAGTCGAACCACCGACCTCAGGGTTATGAGTCCTGCGCCACTAACCAACTGTGCTACACTGGTATATTAGAAGTAATATAATTATATGTATTAATTGTAATATGTATAATTAGTTTCCTACCAATGTTCTCAAAAAATGACGTTATATATAGTATATGGTCAATCATACGCTTCTAATATCCCTTCTCTATACTCTTTTTTTCTTTCTTCTGTAAAGGTCTCAAATTCTTCACACATATCCATATGTACTTTTTCATGGTTTTTATATGGCATGGAATTTACTCATATTATATCAGTCTGGATATCACAAATATCTTTTGAAATATGCCTATATGATGCATCTTCTAAAAAAAATTTAATTTTTTCTATAATTATTTTCTGATTTTCAGATAATATTTGATCTCTAAATTGATCAATATAGTAATATTTAAATGGAACCGAAACTATTATATTAAAAGGAGAGTCAATTTTATTGTCATCACTCCTGTAATCTATATGAAATGAATTTCAGTTATCCATATCAAAATTTCATGCCCATACTAAAAAATTCTCAACCTGTATTTTTTTCATTAATTCTTTTGTAATATTATCAAGAAAAGATATTTTTTTATCGTAATTATATGAATCAAGTTTTAATCTATTTAAGTTCTCTTTTTTTAATAAATAGATATCAAATATATCTTTAGGAATCTTAAGTTTCTCTTTTAATAAATCTTCATATAATTGTTCTTTTGTTTTCATAAATATAGGATTAATATATAGTTTCATTTCATTTTTGAATATCTGTATATCCGTGCACTGATCAATCTTTTCTAATAATTATTCTCATAAAATCTGTATTAGTACCATTTTTATATATAATTTTCATCCTTAATAATAATGGACTCTCAATATAATAAATGTTTTACTTTAAAGGCTCACTGATAATCCAATCTAATATATTTTTCTAAGTCGTTTGTTTTGTTAATTATTTTTTCTCTTCAATCTTCTCAATCAAAATAAAAATCATTTTCTCAGAAAGATAAATTATATTGTCTAGTCATCATTCTTTTATGATATTCCATTGAATGAAAATCCTCTCATTCAATATCTAGTTCTTCTTCAGCTATATCTTTTGTTAATTTATTATATCACCTATTTTTTAGAAAAATTTCAATGAGTTTAATTTTTTCTTTATCAAAAGTTGGATTAATACAATAGTATTTTAATAGTCAAGATAAGTAAATTACTCAATGTCATTCAATTGTTAAACTTAAATAGTATCACTCTTCATCTTCAATAAAAATATCTGTAACTAAATTATGTTTATTTAGGTCTTTGCTAATTTGAAAGCCATTGTTATTGGGGGAATTTATTAAAGAATCTTTATAGTCACTATTTACATACTTGAATAGCTCTTGTTTTATAAAATTTTTACTAGAAAATATCTCTTTCCCTGAAATAGCCTCTATACTGAGACATAACTTTGGTATATTTTCAAGCTTTTTTTTGTGGTTTTTTTTGAATAAATTAGATATTTCTTTTATATTCCTATTCATAATTTAATTTTTAATTCATAATGTAGAATTTTGATGTACAGGAAAACCATGTATGGCTCAATCATTTTTGATAATGATTCTTATTTTTTAAGTAACTTTCAGGATTCTTCATATTATGATATTTATAGTCTATAAATCAGGAAATATATCTTTTACCAATGTTCTCAGAAAATTACGTTATATATAGTATATGGTCAATCATACGCTTCTAATATTCCTTCTCTATACTCTTTTTTTCTTTCCTGAGTAAAGGTCTCAAATTCTTCACACATATCCATATGTACTTTTACATGATCTTCATATGGCATACTATAACTTCATACTATGTCAGTAGGTATTTTCCATAATTCAAGGGGGAGAGTTTTATATAATTTTTCTTTTAAAAATGGAATGATTTTATTGATGATTTCTAATATTTCTCATTCAACTTTTTCTTCTCTGACCTGTTCAATATAATAATATGGTACATCTAACGATACAGCTATATTAAAGGGGGAAAACTTTGTCATATCTTTAGAGTGGAATCAAATACTAAAAATATTAGATCAGAAGGTATTTGACCGTGATGCTCATAATGCATAATGAGGTTTATTTACTAATTTAATTAATTCATCAGAGATTTTTTTAATAAATTTTTTATCCCTTTCAAAACTCTTTTTTGTTTCTTGAAAATAATCAATGTTTCCTTTCCTGCTTTTATATATCTCTAATATTTCTTTTGGTAGTTTATCTTTATTCTCGAGGATTTTTTTTAAACATTCATCTCTATTCATAGTAGTGTTCATTAATAAATAACGATATCATTAGTTCAGTTGATTACATCTGGATATCCGTGCACTGATCAATCTTTTCTAATGATTATTCTCATAAAGTCTGTATTAGTACCATTTTTTGCATATATTCAAACATCAGACAGTTTAACTAGAATCCCGTCAGATTTAGTTTTATTAATATCAAATACATCTTTAGGAACCTTGTCTAAAGCTATTTTATGTAAACCTATAACTTCATCAGAGTTAGTTGTGTAAAAATAACTTTTTGGTTTGTTAGGTTTATCTTTTAATGCTTTTTCATAAAGAGGATTTCATTTAATATGCTCCTGTACTTTAACTGCTCCTTGCAAAATCTTAAATTGAAATCAGTTTTTACTTTCAAATGTTAGAGTTTTTGAAAACTTATTTGCTTGCTTGAGCGTATTTAAGTCCTTTGAATCATCACTGACAAGTTTTTTACCTTTATTTAATTTTGATAAAGGAATGAGGTTCAGAGCTATATGAGTTTCTATATAACTTTTGTAGTATCATTTATCATAATCAGAGTATCCATCAATAATTTCATCAATATTTTCTAATATTTCTATCCCATCTACTAAATATTCTGGTAGATTTGATAAGTTTAAGTTAATATCGCTATTTATCAAGTTTGTCATTGCTTTTTTTACTGCTGATAGAAGCTCAGGGAGCATTGATGGGTCAATTATTTCAATCATTCCAACTATAAAATCACCAATTGCTTTCTCAGTTCAATCAATTGATCATAGACCTGGACTATACACTCTTTTTAGCTCTTTTAATCATTCATCTGACTGCATGAGGCTGTATACTTGATCTATATCTGGTATGAGTTGTTTATATGTGTTATATTCATTATCATTTAAAAATCATGAATTATATATTTTTTCTAAGAAACTCGATGAATATACACTTTTTCAAGTTAATGTTTCATAGTTTTCTCTGGTGTTATATCATACCAGTGTAAGATACTGTTGGATTGCTACTTGATAATTTAATGACACCTCTGTTAGATTAGATAGGACTACTGTATCAAAATAATCAAAATCTCTTAACTTTTTTATTAATGAATCATTATCAATTGTTTCCTCTATTTGTTTATTATTTGCCTCTTTAATCAAAAATTCTCTCACTGCCTCTTCATGATCAGAATTATTTACTTCAATCCTATCCATTGTAGAAACAGTTGAGTAATCTGGAGCAACTTTAAATTCTATCCATACGAGCGCAGGGTAATCATTCCCAGTTCACTTTCTGTTGTATTTTGTATACACAGTAAAAGGGTACTCTTTGTATTCATTTGTACCATAAGCTCATCAACTTATATAATTTTTTATCTGGCCTTCATCATAACGAGTGCTTGATTCTAAGGTTTCTGTATCAACTCATTTTTTAGAAAGATAGGTATTGAGTCTTCCAAGAAACCCCTCGGGATTATATATTGTCGTAGCATCTAAATCATCATTTCCTTCATTTCCTCATAATATTGGAGTTTCATCTTCATCATCATTTATGATAATAACATCTGGACTTTCAGAATCACCACCTCAAAAAATGATATCATCACTGGTATCCCATTTATCTTCCATCAGCGCTTGTTGCTCTGGAGTAAGCTGATTAAAGAAGTAAGCATCTCTTTCTAAATATCTTCTTACCGTAGCAGATCACCTATCTCATCTGGATGATCAGAGATTAAAGTTTATCCACACCCCATCAGGTCTCAGATATCTTTGTTCTCATGTAAAATCTCTGTCCGAAAATTTTACGATTCATGTATCACGATAAAAACTATTGTTACTGGTATCTTGATATCTATTTTTGTATTGGTAGACTACAGTTATTCCATACACATTTGCTATTTTTGGCACCCAATATTCTTCTTTATTTTGATACCTACAACCATCATTTTTTATATATCAATTTAACCATACGGGCTTTACCGTATCTGATATCCAGTATTCTTTGAAAGTATCATCTTCTATATTTTCAATAATTTGAGACGAACAATAGAGTCTTTTTACATATAAGTTTTGTGTATTTACATTGTTTATAGTAATTACTAGGTCTTTGCTTCTTCAGTTTTCATAGGTAAGTGTGAGAACTATCTCTTGGGACTCTCAATTATAACGTTCACTTGGCCTATATGCTAATATTCCTCAGTTCACTTCTAACGAAGAGTTATTTCAAGATTTGATTGTGGCTGTAATAGCTAAATTATTTTCATTTTTTATAACTCATAAATCGTACCAATTTATTTCAAATTGATCTCATACTGGTCATTCTATCACCGTAGGGTATTCTACAGAAAAATTACTCACTTCTATTGCTGTAGTATTTTCTGCTATATTTTCTTCATCGAGGTTTTGAGATGTATCTCAATTACTTTCAGGAGTATTTCACTCTGAGAGCGTACTTGAATTAGTAAAAGTTTCTACTATGGAAACAGAACCATTTTTATATGTCTCTTTGATGTAAAGTGTTTCTCATTGATATATTGCTATTGAATCATCATTATATAAAGCCCAATCTTCTCAGTTGTAACTGATATTTATATATCAATCAGTATCAGTTTTTGTTAATCTCAGATAGAGAGTACTATTTTCATATTTCCTATCAACAATAATGATATTTGAATCTTGCTTGATAGTATCTATTGATTCAGTTACAAAAGAAACACTTCTATCAGTTATAATTGTAGAATCATTATTATCACAGTTGTGTGCATCATTTATATTGATTTTTCAATCAGAGTTTGTATCTGATAATTTTAAACCATCGGTAAGTATCTCACTTATCTTTTTATTTATTAATTCAACATTAACTGAAGAATCTGAGTTGAGGTATAAGCCAAGATTCTCTCAATTTTTTCACAGAAGTATTTCTGTTACTTGGGTAGTACATAAATTAAGATGGGCATTCACTAAGTTATTTGATGATACAATTGTTTTTATGGCATCAAGAGTTCCAATGTCAGAAGATGAAGATATAATAAGCTGAGTGTCATCTTCTAAATCTTGTTGTATTTCTCTCAGGTTCAGTTGGTATTTTCAATTTGAGTCGGTGATTGTTTGATAGATGACTTCTCCTGAACTGAGTTTTTGAATCTCAATATTTGAATTTGGTGCTCATCCGTCTAGAGTGATATTTTCGTTTGATGTAGCTAGACTTTCTGATACATTATTTTGTCATGAATCATTTGTGGATACTGTAGGTCATTCACCTCAACAACCTCCAGTTGATAATAGAGCTGCAAGCGAAATGGTTAGTATAGGTTTATTTAATTCCTCCTTCTTAAATAACATATATTTTCTATTATAATAATAATACAATAACAAAATTATAATAATAAAAGTCAAGAAGGCAATATCCTTCACCTTGACAATTTTACTTTTTTACTTGACAAGCTTGAAATAAGATTATAATAAATAAGAATTTTAATTTATAATTTGAATGATTATGAAAAGTTTAGACAAGATGAGTAATGAAGTGGATACTTCTAAGGAATCTCAATGAATATTTCCTAAAAAAGTAAATAAATTACTTATAGCTACAGCTTTTTCGGCATCTCTTCTGACTGGATGTGGTGGATGAGGAGGAGGTTGATCTGATACATCAGCAAACAATACTTGAACTACAGTTGAAGCACAAAATGCAGCTTTTGAAAATGCAGTTAGCGATTTAGAACTGAGAACACTTACAATAGATGATAATGCAAATCCTACTGATACTTTATCACTTGATGTAGATATATCAGGTTTAACAGAAGTTACTTTTTGAGACAATGAAGATAATATTCTTGTAACTTGAACGAATGGACCAAAAATTGTACTAACAGTCTCATCAGATGACTATGCTGATGTATGAGAAAGTGTTGAAAGCTTATCTTTCAAAAACATACATGCTATAGCTATTCCTAAAGACTTGGTTGTAAATAAAGTTGATGAAACTCCAGATTTACAGGTTTCAAACCTTACTTGTTCTGAGACCGTTACTTTATGAGATCCTATTAACTGTTCAGCTTGATATAATTTTCAAAATAGTTACACACAAGCAACAGCAGGTTTATATGACAGTTTTGGTAATTTAATAACAGACTTTACAGTTACTGTAGATACAGATACTAAAAATGTAGTGTTTGATCAAGCTGATACTGCTTCACTTGATGCAGGAGATTATACTATAAAAATAACTTTTGAGTGAGAAGGTTGAGATCAAGAATTTGAAAAAGACTTAGAGATTATTGCTTCTAATACTGCACCAACTGCTGCTGACGTAAATCTTAATGTTGGTGGTGAAGAAACAATAACTTACGACCTTGATTGAGATATATCAGATACTGAATCTACTGATGCTAATTTAACTGTTTCAGTTGTTTCAGGTCCTTCACATTGATCATTATCATGGAACGGAAATGAATTTACATACGAAGTAACTGATGGAACTTTCTATGCAGGACCAGATAGTTTTACATATGAAGTAACTGATGAAGGGTGATTAAAAAGTACCGTTAAAACTGTAAGTATGACAGGGATATTCGATTTTTAAAGAGAAATTAATATCAATTAAAAACCCATTGAATAAAATTCAATGGGTTTTTAATTGATATTATTGGTTATATATTTTTAGATAATTTACAACTCAATTCAGTTGTCATGTGAGATTATTTTTTGATCAAATATATAGGTCGTTAGCATCTATTGAGTCAATTGGAAATAGTCTTGTTCAAATGTGTAAAGTTTTACTTTTATTATTTATAATAATTGTTTCAAAATTTGATAAAAAAATTAAGTTGCAGGGTGTTGTACCCCCATCATAACAAATAATATTTCCTTTATACTTTATTGTATGTTGTAATCATGCCTTTCATATACTTAATCACTTATTTATTTCATTATCAAATATATACCTTCATCAAGTTTGTTCAAGTGCATTTTTCTCTACACTCATTTCAATTACATAATCATCATCATCACCTAAGTCTAACCCAGCTCAAAGATATTTTAAGTAATCACTCCCATCAATAAGAACTCATCAATCATCTATATTAACCCCTGCTGAGTCTGAACTAATAATTCAACTATTTGTATACATATCAAAATCTCAAGCTTCATTATATGGTGCGTATGCTACTAATTCCCATCAATCAACGGTAAGCATAGTATCAGTTTCGGCACATTCTTCACTTGTTCCTACAGTAAAAGTATCACATGGAGTATTTAGAGAAGTATCATCATAGTCAGCTGCAATAAGAGGAATAATCAAAGTTTGACTATAGATTTCAGTTCCATCAGCTTTAGTATATCAGAATGCAACTTTTAGCTCACTATCAGCTGAAGTATAGGTATTGAGTGGCTCTTGTGAATCCATTGTTGTATCTTGTGTCAGTGTTAATTGAGTATCTGATTCCCAATTATTAGAAAGTAACTGACCATTAATCTTTATAAATTCAGCATTGTTTTTAAGAGTATCATTTAACTTAATATCTATCTGATAGTTATTATTGTTTATATATGAAAAAGTAGCAAGTTGAGTTTGAATAGTATTTGTTATTTTTCAATAATTATTTAATGCTTCACCTTTTATTTGCGGTGGAAGAGAATTGAGAGCTGAGGTAGAAATATTTGTAGATCAACCATAGCCAATATCAGTTCATTTTTCAGGGTTTCCAGTTATTACTTCTATATATGTGGTTCCATTAAGATCACTTGATATTACTGATGGAAGTCAGGTTATAGGAGCTGTAGAAATAGAAGGAGTAGACTTATTTAGCGTTTGACTTAATACCTTGTAGTCAGTGAGTCCTGAAATGGATAAGACGTTAACCTTTCATTCTTTTACAGTAATATTTGTATCAATATCTTTTTTGATTCAAAAAATAGTTCACCTTACAGCTGCTGTAGCATCTGTTGTATATATTTCGAAATCAGAATCATCATCGAGACTAGTTGCTTTATTCCAGATAGTTCATCAACCAAGAGTCAGTTTGATATCAGTGAAGAGATTATTTTCTTTTTTGAATACCATTTTTGACAGAATAAGTTCTGAATTATTTGCTGTATCTCATAGAATTGATGATGTTCAGTCTGAGAAATATATTTCAGCGTATCAACCACTTAATACTGTTATTTTATCTCATTCACCAAGAGTATATGAGAGTATTGCTCAAGTATCAGTGATATTTTCATTGATAGTTACGGTTCCATCAAAATCATTTATTTTTGCTACTAAGATTCTTTCATCTGGATTATATGGGAAATTTGATTCTGATCCATCATACACGAAATCTGGTCCATTATATTCTCTGATAAGATTATATGGTCACACTTCAGCTGCATAGTTTCATCTTACAAATGATTCTGCTTCTCAATTTACCCAATTGATTCCGGCTAATTCATATTCTTCATTTGCTATAAGCTTTCCATATGCATAGTATTGATTTGTTTTTGGATCAAGAGGCAGGGCATCAAGGTATCTTTTTGGAAGGGTTCATTCTGTAATAAAACCATGAACTCAGAAAATATCCGACGATGATGAATGAGCATATGATGCGTCTTCTTTGAAATAGTTATTATTTCATGTTGGGAGGGGGAGTGTTTTTGTTTCTTGTTTGTACGACTCAAGAGAGTTTGTTATCGTTTCTATATCTGCAGTTATTTTTGAGTTGTTTGTCTTGTCTTGATAGTTATTGCTAACTGTAAAACCAACCACTGCAAGTAAAGCTATAATTGAAATCGTTATAATGACTTCCACAAATGAAAAAGCTTTTCTATTTTTGTACACTACCATTTTTATCATGTTAAAAAATAACGAGATACTCCTTATAAATGGAATACAATTTTTAGTATATATATTTAGCAGAGTTTTACAAAAAATCTTTGATAGAATTTAATCTTAGAAACTTGCTATTATATTAGACTTGTGTATAATTCATAAAAATTTACTTCTTATTGAATCTTTGAATATGAAAAAAATGGATATTATTTTATTAGGTGAAGTTAAAAAAATTTTATCAGAAAATGAAAAATATACTCTGGATCCAAAAACTGAAAAATTAATTAATGAAGTTTGCCTATATTTAGAACAAATTTATGCAAATCAAATAGATGTTAAAGAGCTGGAGGAGTGTTATTTAACGTCAACGCTTGTTTTAATTTGAAAAATAGACAGATTACTTGAGTCAATAAAAGTAAGTAAAATAAAGGAGTATAGAATAATGATTGATTTTAAAAAATGAGTTAGTTTTAACGAATTTGTAGAGTATTATAATTTTATTTGATGTGAAGATGGATTACAAACAGATATGTGAAATACAACATCATTATTTAATAATTTACAACAATCTTCAACTACTCAGTGATTGTATCTTTTACATCAAGAGCTATATGAGCATGAAGATGACACTGATGATTCTCTTTATTATATAATATTAAAGTCTAATTAATATGTTATATTTTGAATATTTTCAGAACTACCTTTTAAAAGAATTAATTATCTGCGAGAAGCAATATTTAGAATTTAAAAAATATATTAAAGAAAATAATATTATTTTTAGTGATGAATTATTACTTTTAGTTGAAAAAAAAATAGAGTTATGCAAAAATGATATTGATTCTTTTCGTCTTGAAAATGGTTTTAAAAATGAAATATTATTTAGAACATTACTACAAGAGATATCATTAATAAAAACTGAATTTGATTGGAGAAGTGCGGCATATCAAAATAGTTTACATACTAATACTTATAATTTATTTAATTTAGATAAAAAAGATGTTAATTATAATAGGTATGGAAGTAAATACATTTTAAAAATTGAGGAATATTTATTAGAGCTGTATAATATCCCTAGTCATTATAGGTGTCTTGTAACATCCTCATGAATGTCTGCATATTCATTAATTGAATGAGTGTTACTTAGGAAATTGTATCATAGTAATGATACTATATATATACCTTGATATATATATTTTGAGTCTTATGAACAAATAAGTAAATTAAAAAGCCTATGATTAAAAATTATGACTTGAGATAGTAATAGTTTTAATGAAGAGTGAATTTTAAATTACATATATACAAATCAACCTAAATTTGTTTTTTTAGATTCAGTGTTAAATACTTCCGATAGTAAAGTCATAGATTTAGATTATATATTTTCTAGGCTTAATAATAACTATAAAAAAGAAATTTTTATAGTTACTGACTTAACTATGTCTTGAATTGATTGTACCTTCACAAAATATAATAATTTGAATATATTGATGTATGGAAGCGCTTCAAAATATTTATTTAATTGACTTGATATTTCTATGATGTGATTTGTTTTTGTAAATAAAAACTTTTATGAATATGCTGAGAGACAAAGAAGAAATATATGAGCAATACTTTATGATTTTCAGGCTTGTTGTTATCCACGAATTTGAACGACTTTTTTTAACGATAGGTTAGAAGCAATTAACCAAGATGTAATACTTTTTTTTAATAGTTTAAGGAATAATAATAAAATTAATGATAAATATAAGATATGCTATGCTTGAGAAAAGTTATTTAAAATTTGAAAATCTTTTTGATGATCTATCATAACTATAAGTTTTATAGATGATAATTTGAAAAATAAAGAAAATTACAGTAATTTGATAGATTTGTTGATAAAAGAAGCACAAAAAATGGAAACCCCTTTAATTGAGTGAGTTAGCTTTTGATTCTCTATTACAAGAATTTCTGCTTCGGATGTTATGTCAAAATGAGAACCACCTTTTCTAAGAGTTTCTATATGACCGAGATATTATAATAAAATTGAAAGCATAATTGAAATTTTCACAAAAATTTTGATTAATTATTAGTAATTAATTTATAATATTATGAGTGAAAGTATAAAAAAACAGTATTTTTATAAGAAAAATAATTTTTTGTGATATTGCTATATATTAAGTTATATAGCGTTCTTTTGATCAATTATTTATTTTATAATATCAGTTAATAATTTAGGAATTATTTTTTTATTAATGATGATTTTATGATTTTTTCAAGCATGATTTAATCAATGAAAACATGAATTTTTACATAATACTGTGATTAATAATAAGATTTTAAATCATTTTTTTTGGTATTTTTTTTCAATACCCATTCTTGTAAATCCGCACTTAAATAAAGATTTCCACTTATTACACCATAAATCCCTATGAACAGATGATGACCCAGAGTTATCTTTTAAAGTAAGAAAAAACTATAGCTTTAACGCAGTTCTATGGGATAAAATAAAGAACCCTTTTATATTAGACTTAATATTTTTAAATTACAAAATATTATTTTGTAATATTTATCCATCTTATGTCTCTGAAGAAAATAAAAAAATAGTTAAAAAAGATTCTATAATAATTTTTTTAACTCATATATTTTTTATTGGATTGATTCTTTATAATGGAAGTTATTATTTATTATTTATTTGGTATTTTACTTTAGAATATATTTGATTTAATATATTATGTATGTTTGACATAGCTGAACATAGATGATGTGATATTACTGATTTTGAGAATAATTCAAGAACTGTAATATCTAATTATTTCATAACATATATTACTTGGTTTAATAATTACCACTCTGTACATCATAAAGATTCAAAGGATAAATTAGTAACTTTTTATAAAAGAAAGAAATATTTTGATCTATTTGATAAATATAAAACAAGGAAAATAGAAAAATCTTATCTGAAGTTTATATTAAAAATTAATGAAAATCCAAGTTTTTATAAATAAATAATATATTATGAAGTTTATTAGTCCAGAAAGTTGAGAATTAACAAATGATGAAAAATGAAATATCCAACAGGATATATTACTATCTGTTTATGATAAGGATTATCCTGTTTGAAATACTACTAAAGCTATCGAACAAATAAGAAGTGGTATTCAAAAAGTCCTGTTTTGGAGTGATAGCCTTGATGTACTAAAACAAGGAACTTGATGAACAATCTCTTTAGTTAAAGATGAAACAAAATGAAATAGTACTTTTGAAATGTGTAGAGCATGATCTAATATTAATAATGGATGATGATACAAGGCCGTATTTGAATTATATAATTGTTTTTTAAATTCAAATTTTAACCAATTATTTGCTACTCCGAGAAACTGCTTAGATAGAGAGAATGAGGAATGAAAAAAAATTCCATGATGAAAAGCTATTTCATTAATATATTCAAGATTGAAAGATGTTAAATTTTGGTGAATAGCACCATGGTATATCATGCCATGAAATACCATGGAATTACTTGATTTAAGGATATTTACGAAAAATGATTTAGTGAGAGAAAGGTTAACAAAGTGAGATAAATTATACATTTTTTCTGATAAATATAAATCTGTATATGAGGAAATGATTGATAATAACTATTGAATAGAAAATGTGATTTCTTCTCTAGGTAAATTATCAAAACAAAAAAAAATATGAGAATATAATTTTTTTATTGAGTATGACGACAATGAACATACTAGTAATTATACTTATTCATCTGTTAAAGTAAGTAATAAATGAGAGCACAGTATAGACATGATAGAGACAATCTTATCTACTTTAAAGAGTAAAGTTTCAATTTTTAAATTAAATTTGTTTGATAGCTCAAATGTTTTATTACAAGAATATTTAGACACACATTGATACGTTTTAGTTTCACTTTTCCCAGAATCTAATCAAATGATATGATACTTTGTAAAAAGCGAAAATAAGAAATACGCTTTGCCTTATTATTATGGAGAGGATCAATTATCAAGAGATATGGATATACAAGCTAAAATTATTAACTTATTTATTAGTTCTTAATTTATGAATTTTACACAAATCAAATTAGAAGAAATTTTAGAAGCAATGAAAAGTTTTGAAGATATTATAAAAACTACACCTTTGGAGTATAATAAATATTTATCTCATAAATATAAATCAACTATTTATCTTAAAAGAGAAGATTTGCAAGTTACAGGATCTTTTAAAATAAGGGGGGTATTAAATTTTATTAACAATAACAAACTGCATTGCATTGAAAGATGAGTAGTATGCGCCTCAGCATGAAATCATTCCCAATGAGTAGCTTTGATGTGTAGGAAATTTAAAATTTTTTGAGACATTTTTTTACCTATAAATACTCCAAGTTATAAGGTTGATAAAACGATACAATATTGAGGAGATTTTATAAAGGTACATCAAGTAGGATCTGATTTCGACTTTTCTTATAATCAGGCTAAATGTTTTTCTCAAAATAATGAAAGTGTTTTTATTCATCCCTTTGATGATAGAGATATTATAGTTTGACAATCCACAGTATGATACGAAATTTTTAGTGATACATCAATTACTGACAATATAGATTTTATAGTTTGTCCTATTTGATGAGGGTGATTAATCTCTTGAATTATAGAATCTGCTAAGCTTTTTTCTCAAAGTACTAGAATACTTTGATGTGAGCCTGAGTGAGCTTCTTCAATGAAAAAAAGTATAGAAGAATGAAAGGTTGTGAAATTAAATAAAATTGATGTATTTATTGATTGAGTTAGCGTCAAAGAAGTATGAAATTATAATTTCAATATTTGTAAAAATTATAATTTAAAAATAGAATTATCAAATTTGAACTCATTATTAAAAACGATTTTTGATATTTATGAAAAGACCAATATTTCAATGGAATTAGCCAGCGCAATGACGGTTGATATACTTAATAATATTTCAGATAAAATAAAGTGAAAAACAATTGTGTTAATAATCTCATGATGAAATATTGATATGAATAAATTGTATTCTTTGTAGTCCCTTATTTTTTTATATTGCTTAGTGTTTATGTATCATTAAGTTTTTCCTGATTATTAAAAAATAAGTGCAATTTAAATTTTGTTGGTTAGTTTTGACTCCCTTACTTTTACAAGTTGACAAAAATCAGTTTCTTTATAAAATACTTTTATTAGTTTCTAATAAGGACATATGAGCCTCGCACAACTTGAAACCATAACAGGTACCACTCTTACTTTTCAGTAGAGACTTTTTGTGTAAATAAAAATTTAAAAAACAAAAACTCTACTGATTCTAGTAGAGTTTTTTTAATTACTCCCCCTGCCTTTCAGGCATCCCCCTCCATGAGGGGGAACTAAGATTTTCATTGAATTAGATTCTCCCTCTTGGAGGGAGATGTCCTTTAGGACAGAGGGAGTTTACAACAATATATACTAAACAAACAAAAAATGAACATAGAAACAAAGAGGCATTCATTGGCTCATATCATGGCTCAAGCTGTAAAAGACTTATATCCAGATGTAAAAGTAGCAATAGGACCGGATACTGATGATGGATTTTATTATGATTTTGATTTTGGAGAAGTAGAATTTTCTGATAAAGAATTAAAGAACGTAGAGAAAAAAATGAAAAAAATTGTTTCTCAAAATCAATTTTTTGAGCAATTTAACCTTCCCGTTGATGAAGCTATTTCAAAATTAGAATCTCAGGGTGAGGTATTTAAAGTGGAACTTGCTAAAAAACTGAAATCAGAAGGGGAAACAGAGCTTTCTTTTTATAAAAATATTTCTCAACAATGAGATGAAAAATTTGTAGATATGTGCAGAGGTCCTCATGTATCAAAAATGAGTGAGCTCGATGCAAATTCATTTAAACTTGCAAGAGTAGCTGGAGCTTATTGGCTTGGGAATAGTGATAATGCACAACTCACAAGAATTTACGCATACGCATTTAATGATAGAGCTGAGCTTGATGTACATCTTAAAATGCTTGAAGAAGCAAAAAAAAGAGATCATAGAATACTCTGAGCAAAGCTTAAGCTATTTACTATTTCTGACCTTATTGGTCCAGGTCTTCCTCTTATGCAACCAGCAGGAATGGTAATAAGACAAGAAATTGAAGATTATTTATGGGAGTTACATAAAGGGAAAGGATATGATAGAGTATGGTCTCCTCATATTGCAAAAGAATCTTTGTATGAGACATCAGGTCATGCTGCAAAGTTCTGAGATGAATTATTTAAAGTTCAAGGGAAAGAAGATAAATTTATCTTAAAACCTATGAACTGTCCTCATCATATGCAAATTTTTGCTGATAATCAGTTTAGTTATAGAGATATGCCAGTCAGATATTTCGAACCTGCAACAGTATATAGAGATGAGAAATCAGGACAATTATCAGGTCTTACAAGAGTAAGGGCTATTACTCAAGATGATGGACATTTATTCTGTAGAGTTGATCAAATCAAAGATGAGGTAAAATCAATTACTGATATCATTAAAGAATTTTATACAACTATTTGAATGACAGAGGATTATTGGGTATCACTTTCAGTAAGAGGAGATGATAAATCTATCTATCTTTGAGGGGATGATGTATGGGAAAAAGCTGAAGCTGCATTAGAAGCTGCTTCAAAAGAAAATGATCTTCCATACAAAAGAGTGGAATGAGAAGCTGCTTTTTATGGACCAAAATTAGACTTTATGTTCAAAGATGCTATTGGAAGAGAATGGCAACTAGCTACTATTCAATGTGATTTCAATCTTCCTGAAAGATTTAATCTTGCATTTACAAACAAAGAGGGTGAAAAAGAAAGACCAGTAGTAATCCATAGAGCTATCTCTGGTTCATTAGAAAGAGGTATGGGAGTATTTATAGAACACTTTGCTGGTACTTTCCCATTATGGATGGCTCCAAGACAAGTAAAAATAGTTCCAGTTTCAGATGTTTTCTTTGACTATGCTGAAAAAGTAGAAAAAGAACTTAAAAATGCATGAATCAGAGTGACTGCTGACTATGCTTCTGATGGACTCAATAAAAAAGTAAGAAATGCAGAAAAAATGCACAATAATTATATCTTAGTTCTCTGAGAGCAAGAAGAAACAAATAATTCTGTTTCAGTAAGAAACTATAAAACAAAAGATCAAACAGTTGTAGGTTTAGAAGAGTTTAAAACTATGATTTTGGATGAGATTAAAGAGAGGAGGTTGTAGAAATTAGATTTCTTTCTTCTCTCTGGAGATTATATTTATAAGGATTATTTAAATTTAATTTTATTGCTTATGTTCAAAACACAAAATAAAGGATTTACATTAGTAGAATTAATCGTTGTAATTACAATTCTTGCAATTTTATGAACGATAGCCTTTATATCACTTCAATGATATAGTAAGGATGCAAGAAATAGTGCAAGAGTATCTGATATAAAAAACACTGAAAAAGTACTTGAGCTTTTTGCTTTAGAAAGAGGAAAATATCCAGTTCCATGAAATGCTTCAGATGTAACAGCATCATGAGGAACGGTTGTGTTGTGGAAAGCTTGAGATATGGATGCTGATGTACAAAGGCAGGTTGAAAGACTTTCAAAACTCCCTCTTGACCCAAAAACAGGAGAAACCATGAAATATGCAACTACATTAAGTAGGAAAGAATATGAATTGAAATATGATTTTGAATTAGCACAAAATAGTATTATAAATACGAGTTATGCAGATTCAAATTATCCATATGTAAGGTGAACATATAATTGATTATATCTTTTAGCTGATAATAATATCTATTATTCAGTTCCATGACTGCATACATCTACAAATACACTAGATACTGCAGTAGATTTTGAGATGAATAATAAAACAGTAAATTATCAAGTATCACCACTGTCTTATTCATGAGTAACACTTACAAGCAGTAATGTGACAGACAATTATGTTAATTTCTGACTTGCTCTTAAAGCTGCTTATGAAAATGAAACTGATTTAAATGATGGACTATATATACAAGTAAAAGCTATTGATGAAACAACAGCAGAGGTATTTGCTGTAAATATTACTCAATGAATTTCTGTAGGAACTCCTCAAGTAGCAGTTGCAGAAAATGGGACATGTTGATCAGATGATGCTTGAAGCTTTACGGTTACTCCAACAAACCTTTGTTCAGCAGGCGCATCAAGTGTTGTAACCGATGGATGAGCATGAAATAATTATGCTTGGACATGTGATGGCTTGAATTGATGAACAAATGATACTTGTAGTGCAAGTCATGAAAATACAACTTATCCATGATGTGATAATGAAGATATAACATTTGGAATTTATACAATATCAGCATGTAACGTATGAACGAACATAGCATGAACAAGTGCAAGTTCATATGGTGATCATTTTCAATTTGGTAGAAATGTTACGTATCCAACCTGGACAAATTGAAATGTATGATATACTTATGATTGGAAATCACCAGGTGGAGCTGATTCATGAAGTGCTAATGATTGGTGAGTATATGAATCTGTAAAATGAACTGCAACATATCAAAACTCAAATTCTGCTAGTCAGACTCTGATGCAATGACCATGTGCTACATGATATCATATCCCAACTGATGTAGAATGGAATGGTATATTAGTAGCATGAGGATGGTGAAGTAATGGAACGAACATGATGAATGCAATTAAATTACCATTTGCTGGATATCGTGGTGCGAGTAATGCAATTCTTGGAGGTCAAGGTAGTTCAGCACTTTATTGGACTGCTACTCCAACTGATGCTTACAGTTATCGTTTTTCTTTTAATGCAAGTAGTATCAGTCCATCTACTTCTAGTTATCGTTGAGATGGCTTTAGTATTCGTTGTTTTAAAAATTAGAAGTTTTTAAGATTAGGATTCTGATATGGATAGCTTTAATTTATACTTTAACAATGTATTCTTAAATGGGTTTGAAAAAAATATATATTGTGGTTTCTTTGATGTTATTGATAGTATTAACTGGGTGTTGAATATGAGATGATGCTAATAAAGAGGTATTTTGAGAGAATAAGATAGCTTCTTTAAATCCTGTAGAAAATAATAAAAATGAAGAGATATTAGTACCCGTTAATTGTATTGATAATTTAACTCAAGAGTGAGTAGATGAACTAAATAGGGTATTAAAAAGAACTTTTTCTATTGAAGGTTGGTGTAGCTTAACGGTATTAGATTTAAGAGATAAACAATTAAAAATTCTTCCTAAAGAGTTAGGGGGATTATCAAATTTAGGTTTTTTATATCTAGGAAGGAATCAATTAACAACCTTGCCAAGTGAGCTAAAAAACTTAACAAATTTAGTATTATTGGACGTATGGAAAAATCAATTTACAGAATTTCCTCATGTAATTTGAGAATTGAAGGGTTTAACTGTTTTAGGTTTAAGTCATAACCAATTATCGATACTTCCACAAGAGATACAGAATTTAAAAAATTTAGATTTTCTATATTTAGAGTGAAATAGTTGATTATTCCCATTGGATAAAAGCTTTGGTTTTAAATTTGAAAATGACGCAACTCAGTGAGGCATGAGAATACGATATAATGAGGAAGTATGAAAAGTAGAGATTAGTATAATTGATTAATGAGAAATATACTCTAAATATTATACTGTTGATGAGTAGGTTCTAAAAAAGTTCTTCAAATTGAAGGACTTTTTCTTTTGTTTTTTTTAAGAAAAAGAGTACAATTATTTGTACATAATAAATTACAAAATAATGTACATAATCATGACTACAAAAATAATTAGTTTGAATGAGTATAGAAAAAATCTTTCTACTCTGTGGAAGCAATCAAGGGAAAATGATATTAAATATATTGTTATGGTTCATTCAAAACCAGTTTTTGAGGTGAACCCTATCAAAGAAGATTATCTTGATGAAAATTGGGATACTATGTATACATCTGATAATCATAAAGCATACCTAAAAGCTCAAGAAGAATTAAAAAATTGAGAGACTGTTGACTGAAAAGAGTTTTTACTTGATTTAATAAAATCAAAATAGCATGTACAGATATAGTTTTTCAAAGGAGGTACAAAAATTTTTAAAAAATAGAGAATTAAAGTTTGTAGAAAAGGTATATATGAATTTCGAACTGTTATCGGTAGACCCGTTTGATAATAATTTGGATATATAAAAACTGAAATGAAAAGGGAATAGTTATAGGTTAAGAATATGAAAATATAGGTTTTTATATGAGCTTATAGATCAGGAAATATTGATTTATGTTCATGAGGCTGGATCAAGAGGAGATATTTATTAAAATATATACTTTTTTTGTCACCTTTTCTTAACTTATTCGTCTAAGTAAGTACAAGCCTTAAAAAAAATTAGTAAAAAAACTCGGAGTGGTTATAATTCTCCCGAGTTTTTTTATTGTCTTAAAATCATGTATGATTTATGATGTTGTAATAGTTTGAGCATGAGCTGCTGGTTTATTTGCTTGAATAAGTCTTGATAAAAAATTAAAAAAAATAGTTTTAGAAAAAAATGAGAAGCCTTGAATAAAGGTTTTATTATCATGATGAGAGAGGGCGAATGTTTCAAATATGGATATTGATCCAGAAAGGGACTATTTTACTCAAAACAAAAAATTTTTACTGAGTATATTTTCAAAGTATACAAACTGGGATATTATGAGTTTTTTTTCTGAAAATTGAGTAAGTATAGTGGAGGAAGATAGATCGAGGTTGATTTTAGAAAGCTGAGATAGTAAAGAGTTGCTCGCTTGTTTATTGAAAAAGGTGAAAGAAAATAATTGTGATGTGAAGTGTGGGGATTGAGTGGAGAAGATAGAAAAAACTCCCCCTGTCCTAAAGGACATCCCCCTCCATGAGGGGGAACTTTGTTCTTACCCCCCTCATGGAGGGGGGATTAAGGGGGGAGTATTTACCATCACAACATCATCATGACAAAAATATCAAGCAAAAAATGTCATTGTTTCCTCTTGATGAAAGAGTTTTTCTCATGTTTGAACAACTGGAGATGGGTATAATTTTGCTGAAGAATTATGACTTGAAATTATTCCACCTATGCCATGTTTATGTGGAATGACAACGAAAAAAGACCTCAAAGATATTTCATGAGTTTCTTGTAAATTACAAATGTATGTAAAAGATAAAAAAACAAATAAGAATATTTATGAAGAAGTAGGTCCTATTTTATTTACTCATTTTTGAGTGAGTTGACCAATTATTCACAATACATCAGTTGTGTCAGGAGTATATTTAAATAGCTTAGGTATTTCTGAATCAGAATTTGAAATATATATGAAAGATAATATATGTTTAGAGCTTCATTTTGATCTAGAAAATCTTCCAAAAAGTATTATAAAATTTTTTGAATTGAGTGAAGAAAATAATATTATTGAACTTGATCTGCATTCATTTAGAAGTATGAAAGAGGCAAAAGCAACATCCGGTTGAGTCAGTACCAATGAGCTTGATAATAATATGCAATCAAAAAAACATGATAATTTGTATTTTATTGGTGAGGTAGTTGATGTGACTTGAAAAACTTGAGGTTTTAATCTCCAATGGGCTTGGTCAAGTTGATTTGTGGCTGCGAAGGATATAAATAGAAAATAAAGAATTATAATTATTTGTTTTTTCCCTCAAATAATGCTACCATTAACTTAATTATTTTTTTAATATCATAATATTATGATTGATTTATTCATTAAGTTTTTTGAGTATATATTAAAGTATCTTAAAAAATCTAAAGAAAAAACTATAAGAGAGATTTCTAATACTGGTCCAGAGATTACTATAGTCAGTAAAAAATCAAAAGTTTTGATTATGGTATTGTGAATTTTATCACAATGAGCATTGTTATTTCTCGCTTCCATAATATTTATGGAGTCTGAGAATAATCTTCATTTTTTAATTCTATTATCGGTTATTCTATTAAGTATATGTATGATTTATACTTTATATAAGACATTGAATAAAAAATATCTTTTTATGATTCATCTTCCTCTTATTGTAGGATTATTTTCAATAGGTATGTTCTTTTTCGATGATTTCCCATCAAGATATTTTTCAAAACATGATATTTTTAGTTCTGCTTTATTAATAGTATTCCCATTAATTTATATTTTAAAGTTAGGTTTTAAAAATATAAATAATAGAAAGATAATTGATATTATTGAAAGATTATTTTATTTATATAATTTAGGATATTTTTTCTTCATAGCTCTTAATATAATTATCATATCTCTATGAATTAATATCTCATTTTTTGCACCTTGGACGTATATTATTATAGAAATATTAGATCAAAACTATATCCATTGATTTTTCGAATGAATCATATATGTATGATTTTTATCTATATTTTTATTGTTTTGGGTATATGTGCTTCATGTTTATTATGATAATTATTGACAAAAAAGAATACATTTAAATAAATGAATATTAATTTTCTTGTCTGTATATCTACTAAGTTTTACTCCGAATTTGCTAGATATATTTTATGATTATCAAATATGAAAAGCAGAATCAATCATTGTTGAACAATGATATAATTATGATTCTGATAACGCAGCAAAAGTACTTTTATTAGATAGGGCATTTTTAAGTAATATCAAACAAGGGAATAGAATAAATAATGACTTATTTAAAAAAATATATGATACTACTCCTGCAAACTATTATGGTGATAGAGTAGCAAAATATATTACTAATAGATCAAGTTTTGAAACAAATCTTTCAAAAGTCTGAGATGCAGCTGATGTAATATTAGAGCTTGCAGAAATAGAAAATAGAGTTATTGAAACAAGTGGGACTTATAAAAAAACAGTTCTTGAAACTACATATATGTTTCATTTTGAAAATGAAACAATAACTAATCAAGAAGTTATTTTAAATTTTGAATCTCCATCAAAATATTCTGTAGTATCAGGGTTGAAACTTGGTTTAGATCTAGAACTTATAGGACAAATTTCTCCGCGTTGAGCTGCGAGAAAAGTATATGAAAATAGTTTGAGAAGAAATACTGATCCAGCTTTAATAGAAAAAGTATGACTGAATACTTATACTCTGAGAGTATTTCCGATTCCTTCTAAAAAAGTAAAACAATGAAAACAATTAGTAGAAGTAACGATGTTAACTCCTATTTCTGGTAATGATTTCATATATTCACCAAAGTTTTCTATGACAAATTTGAAGTTTAATGAGGCATCAAATATGCTATCAAAAGTATATGTAAAAGGTCAACTTGTAAAAGAAGATATAATAAATAATAAAGAATTAGAAAAATATATATCAGTTGATCATTTAATTAGTGCATCAGAATTAAATTTTGATCCAAATATGAATGATGAAATCATGTGCCTTTCTTCAACTTTAAATGATATTTTAACTAAAAATAAAATTGATATCACCTCAAAAAATGAGCTTTGAAGTAAAATAAATTTATTTTTTGATAATTCATTAAGTGTAGAGAGGAATTCTGCAGATTATTTATATGATGAGATTTATAGTTGAATCAAAAAATATAATTGAAAATTAAACGATGTTGATCTATATTCATATAATTTTGATGTTAATAAACTTGCAAGTATATCTGATATTAAATTTTGGGGATATTCCGAAATTGATAGAGTGATTAATTATATTTTGAATAATAAAATACAAAATGAGAGAATAATTTTTGTTACTGATGATGATAATTTTAATTTTGGTGTTACTCAGTTACGTTTTGATTATATTAAAAAAATGACATCAAATAATATCTCAGTTATAAAAATATGAAAAAAAATAAAAACATATAAATCTGACTTCAACACACTTTTAGCTTCTACAAATTGAAATATTTATGAAGTGAATTCTATTAACGATATAGCTCCTACATTATCAAAAATATTTGAAGATTCAAATATAGAATATTTCAAATCATGTATTATTGAGAATAGAGATATAATCTCAAGTACCGGTTGAATAGATATTAATAATATTGAGGATCCTCTCAATGATATCGTAATAGATGAAAAGATAGAGAAAATCCAAGCATGAATTGTAGGAAATTTATTATTTAAAAGTACTATAAATCCTGATATTTCACACTTTGTGGCATTTAATCAAACCATATTAGCAAAAAAATATAATATAGTGAATCAATATAATTCTTTTATTGCATTGGAAAATTCATCACAACAAAAAGAATTAGATAGCTATAATAAACAAGAAAATAAATATGATGTAAAATACAAAAATTATTGATGAAAAGAAGTAACATGATTTAGTTGATGAGGTAGATGATTTAGTAATGAGAGTATTCAATCTAATTCTCTTAGCAATGTAAGCTTTGGTTCTGTAAGTGATTCATCTCTAAGATGATCAATTCAAGGGTCATCATTTAGTAGTAATAGATATTCTTGAAGTACTTCCATTAGTATTGTTTGATTATTTATATTTATTATATACTTATTAGAATATATCTGATTTATTAGTTTTATCATAAAATATATTAGGCAAAAATAGAAGAAAAAATAAAGAAGAAAGTTTTAACTTTCTTCTTTGTTTTTTCTGAGGTACTTTATTTCAGTTGTAGTTCATTCAAATTCAAATATATCTGAAGTGTGGTTATTATATGTTAAGTCATATCATCATAAGAGTTCTATTTTACTATTTGCAAGGTAGTATGCAAACTCAGTTTTCAGTTCTGATCATTTATATATTTCAGGTTTATCACTGATATTTGCACTTGTAAGAAAAATTGGACCAACTCTTTTTATGAGTTTTGCTTGTTCTGTATTGTTTGCAATTCTAATAGCTATTTTTGGATATACTTCTCTATTTCTAAAACATACATCTTCTACTTCAAATTGAATCCAATGAGAAAGTGGCATTGATTCAGTAAGAATAGTAAAAGGATTTTCATAGTCTTTTAAAAACTGTATTTGTTCAGGAGTAAGATCTGTATTTTGACTCAACCATTTAAAATCCTCTACCATTATAGCAAGAGGTTTGGTATAATCTCTTTTTTTCATTTTATAGATTTTATCGTAGCTCTCATGTTCTGAAATGGGGCATGCGAGTCAGTAACAAGTGTCGGTTGGAATTATATATACGCTCATAGTATTGTTTTATTTAATAGGATTTTTTAAAGGTTCTCATATTGATCTTGGGTATTTTTTATGGGTTGCTGCAATTTTTTCTATAAGAATGAATGTTCTTGGTTGATCTCAAATAGTATAATTTTTGACTTTCATAATTTTACAGCCAAGTCTTGCAAATGCCTTCTTTGCACTTTGTAACTCTTCTTTATCTTCAAGTTTGTAGGCTATAAATATTCCTCAGATTTTTAATAATGGTATCACATATTCTAATAAAGTTGGTAGATATGCCGTTGCTCTTGATGTGACATAGTCGAATTGCCCTCTATAATCATCATTTTGTCAGATTTCTTCTGCTCTCCCATTGAGAGTATCTACATTTGTGAGACCTAGTTGTTCTACAAAGTCATCAACTGCTTTTAATTTTTTCCCTACCGAATCAATTCCTGTGAATTGTGCTTCAGGATTTATGATAGCAAGTGGTATCAATGGGAATCCTCATCATGTTCATAGGTCAGCTATTTTTCACTCTAATTCTACAAATATATTGAGCATGATTGAATCAATAAAGTGTTTTTCAATGATTCATTCATCATCTCTGATAGCTGATAGATTTATCTGTGCATTTTTCTCCTTGAATATTTCTAGAAATTTTTCGAATTTTTGTAATTCATTTTCTTCTAATTCTATTTTATATTTTAATAAAAGTTCTTTCATAGTCATTGTTAATTTTTAATTCGCCACCATCATATTCCATTTTAAGAATAAAAGCAAGGAAAAAGTTGATTTTTTTATATGAAGTATATAATTAGTGTATAAAAATACAAGCTGACTCTAGTCCTCTCCTACAGGAGAGGAGATAATAAGAATAACTTAAACATATGCTTTCTACAAAACTTACAAAATCTATTCTTCATACAACAGACACTTATGTGAAATGATTGGAAAAAGCATGAGTTTCGACTATATGAGATTTATTAAATCATTTCCCTAGGGAATATGAGGATAGAACTGATGTATTAGATAGTTTTTCGCTGATAAATATTAAAGAAAAAAATACTATTTTAGTAAAACTACTTTCATTATCTTCACAAAAAACTGCAAATAATAAGATTTTATCAAAAGCAGTGTTAGAAGATAAAAGTGGTTTTCTTGCTGAGGCTGTTTGGTTTAATAGGAAGTATTTTGCAAATCAGATGCAACCATACATAGGGAATAAAATTCTCGTAACCTGAAAAGTAAAATATGTATATTGAAAAGTAAGTTTTACTTCACCAGATACAGTGACGGATCTATCAAAAATATCATGAGAGATTGTCCCTATTTATCCAGAACTTAATTATATTCCAAGTAAATGGATTTCAGGAAAGATGGAGAATTTGAAAAGCTATATTTCAGATATTACAGAAGATCTTCCCGAAAATATTATCCAAAAATATAACTTTATATCAAAAAAAGAAGCTGTATTTAAAATACATTTTCCAAAGAATAAACATGATATTGAAGTTGCTAAATATAGGTTAGCATATGGAGAATTATTTGAGATTAATTATAGAGCGATCTCAACAAAATATCAAAAATTTGAAGTAACGCAAGGGAAGAGTATCCCTATACTAATGAATCCGGAACTGGTAAAAGAGATTATATCTAAGCTTCCATTTGATTTAACAAATCATCAAAAAATAGTTCTGTTCCAGATGTTAAAAGATATGGAAAAAACTCATTCTATGCAAAGATTATTAGAATGAGATGTATGAACAGGGAAGACGGTAGTAGCTTTGATTGCATGTATTCATGCGATATTAGAAAGTAATGAAAATAGAGTTCAAGTTGTCATAATGGCTCCAACTGAAATTCTTGCTCGCCAGCATTTTGCCTCTATGGAGGGATTATTATTACAATACCAGATTAGCTCACACTTACTGGTCTGAAGTCTTACTGCTAAACAAAAAAAAGCTATAAAGACTGATATGAAAAATGGGAATGTAGATGTGATAATTTGAACACACGCTTTGGTTCAGGAAGATGTATTGTTTCATAATCTATGATTGGTTATTATTGATGAACAACATAGATTTTGAGTAAAACAAAGAGAAGTGTTAGAAAATTGACTTTGAAATAGAAGCTGAATTGTTCCACATAGCTTAAATATGACGGCAACTCCTATTCCAAGAACCTTAGCTTTGACTTTGTATTGAGATCAAGACCTTTCTATTATTTCAGAGTATCCAAAAGGAAGAAAGGAAATATTTACAAAGGTAGCCAGGACTGAATCTGCCAGACAGCAAATTGAGCTTTTTGTGAGGAGTGAAGTTGAGAAATGAAGACAGGTATTTTGGATTTCTCCTCTGGTAGAAGAATCAGAGAAAATGGATTTGGCAAATGCTATATCAACCTATGAATCATTAGTTGATATATTTAGTCCATATACAGTATGATTGGTTCATGGGAAAATGAAAGCAAAAGAGAAGGAACAAGTTATGAAAGATTTTTCAGATAATAAAATTCAAATACTATCCAGTACATCAGTAGTTGAAGTATGAGTAGATGTACCAAATGCTACTGTTATGTGTATTGAGTGATCAGAGAGGTTTGGGTTGAGTTCTCTCCATCAGTTTAGATGAAGAGTAGGGAGATGACTTCATCAGTCATATTGTTATTTATTCCCAACAAAATGAAACTCTACTGATAGACTCAAGGCCATGGAAAAAACAAATAATGGTTTTGAACTTGCTGAAATTGATCTTGAATTGAGATGACCAGGAGAGGTTTATGGCTTGAGACAAAGTTGAGTTCCAGACTTAAAAATTGCTGATTTAAAGGATTTAGAATTAATTAGTCAAATTAGAGAAGATATTGAGGAAATGTTTGAGGATAAAAAAGGGAAAAAACAAGCTATTTAAGTTTGTTTTTTTTGTATTTATATTATAATAATGAAGATTTTATAGTATTTAGATTTTCTGATGAATTTATTACAAGTTTTTTTCATTATTTCGGGACTTATTATATTCTTTCTTGCTCTTGATATTGCAAGAAAACAGAAATTTAATGCACTACATTTTATAGTGTTCATTTTAATCTGACTCGGCTTACTTGTTTTTACAGTTTTTCCAGGAAGTTTAAATGGGATTTGAAGATTTTTTGGGCTTCAAAGATGAGCAGATCTGCTCGTGTATTCAAGTATAGTTTTTTTGATTTATTTTACCTTGTTACTGTTAAGGAAGGTAGAAGGGAACAATGAAGACTTAACAAAACTTATTAGAGAAATAGCAGTAAAGTGATGAACAAGGGAAAAAATTCATGGGAAAGAAATATTTTTAATTCGTTCATTCAATGAAGCAACAGTAATTTCATCCACTATTCAATCTATTTTTGATGCTTGATATAAAAATATATTAGTAATAAATGATGGTTCAACTGATAATACAAATACAGTAATTAAAAGAGATTTTTGAGATAAAGTAATTCTTCTCGAGCACTACAAAAACAGGTGAGCAGGAGCTGCTTTAGAGACTTGATTTGAATATGTACGTAGGTATGGAAAGGTCGATTATGTTATTTGTTTTGATGCAGATTGACAACATAATGTATGAGATGTTAAAACTTTTGAAAGTTATCTAAAAGAACATAAAAAAGTTGATATTTTATTGTGATCAAGATTTTTAAAGAAAAAACAAGTAGGGATGCCTTTTGCTAGGAAAGTAATTTTAAAGCTAGGTATTCTTTTTACGGCAGTCCTGAGTAGTATAAAATTAACTGATGCACATAATGGCTTTAGAGTAATAAAAACAGATGTATTAGATGATATTCATATAACAATTGATGGTATGGGATATGCTTCTGAATTGATAGATATTATCACACAAAAAAAACTCGTATACAAAGAGGTTCCTGTGAATGTGAAATATACCAAATACTCTCTTAGTAAAGGACAAAAAAATAGCAATGCAATAAATATAGCATTTAAGTTTATGTGGAGTAAATTTTTTAAATAAATATAGATGAGTAAAAAAAATATAGTCCAGTTCTTACCATATTTTCCCCCTCATAAATGATGACTAGAAACTCATGCAGAACAGTGGGCGAAATGGTGGGTGAAAAAATGATTTTGAGAGGTCTTTAATATGATTACAAATTTTGATCAAAACTATAATGATAAAGAAAAAATTGTATTTGAGTGAACTATTATTGGATATAGAGAAAAATGAGTTGAAAATTTGGTAGTACCATCTCTTGAAATCATCTCAAATTTCCCAGTTTATAAAGTATGGAGCAGAGAATATAAAATAATCCTTAGGTATTTAAAATCAAAAAAAATAGGAATAGTTATCACAAGGACCAGGTTTTTTCTTACCACATTTATATGATGAGTATTTTCACGAAAAAATAAGATTAGATGGTGTCATATTGAGCATGGATCAGACTATGTGAAATTAAATTCTGCTTTTAAGAGTGCTGTTGCGAAGATCTATGATAAAATAATTTGAAAATGGATTTTCAAAAAAACTGATATAATTGTATGAGTGAGTAATGCTTGCAAGGACTTTATACGCAGAGAATTTACTGAGAGAAAAGTTGAGGTACTGTATAGGGGGGTGGATTTTCCAAAGATAAAAAACTATACTTTTCTTACAGAAAAATATAGCGATAAAATTATTGTTTGATTTGTTTGAAGATTATATAAGTGGAAAAATATAGAAACACTAATAGAAGCTTACAGATGATTAGATAAAGTATTAAAAAATAAAATACAGCTTGTTATTGTTTGAGATGGAGAGGACTTGGATAGGTTAATACAGTTGGACATAAAGAAGGATATTTATTTTACATGATGAAAATCTTTTGAAGAAGCTTTGGAATTACAAAGTCAGTTTGATATTCACTTTCATACATCGAGCCCTGGTTGAGGTTTGGCAACAACTCTTCTGCAAGCTATGAAGCTGTGATGCTTTATCATCGCTACTCCATACGAATGAGCAAATGAAGTTATTGTAGATGAAAAGAATTGAATTTTATTAAAAGATGATAGCTTGAAAGAAATACAAAGTAGTTTAATAAAATCTATTGATATGTTAGAGAAAAAGAAAGATTTTGCTTCTGTAAATCAAGGAGTTATAAAGAATAAATTTAGGTGGGAAGTAAATATAGAGAAATATTATAAACTTTTTGATTATTAAATGTGTTGAATAACTTGAATCATATATAAAAAAAACTCCAAAATTTCTATTTTGGAAAGAGATGAAGCTTTGAGTAATCAGGTTTCAGAGATCGTACATAGAGGCCCAGATGATAGGGGGCATTTTATTGATGCGGATTTATGAGTATATTTATGACAGACTCGTTTATCTATTCAGGATATTTCACAGGCATGACACCAGCCGATGATAAGTAGTGATCAAAATACAATCATTATATATAATGGGGAGGTTTTTAATTTTTTAGATCTCAGAAAAGAACTAGAGAAGGATTTTAAATTTCAATCATGATCAGATACTGAGGTGATTTTGAACTGATATATTAAATATTGAGAAAAATTTTTTGAAAAATTAAATGGTATGTTTGCGATTGTTATTTATGACAAAATAAATAACAAGGTTGTTATATCAAGAGATACAGTTTGAATAAAACCCTTTTATTATATTAATAATAAAGATTTTTTTGCTTTTTCTTCTGAAATAAATTGATTAAAAATATATACAGATTGATATAATAAAAAAGGTATAACAAAAGTATTTACACAATGATATACGTACTGACTGGATACAATATATGACTGAATATATAAATTAAAACAATGAAATTGTTTGAATATTCCAATACCATATGATTGAGCTTTTTCTGAGAATACTATACTTAGCCCTCAAAATCCTGTTTTAGAGAACGATAAACAGAAGTTGTTTCTTGAATTTGATAAAATATTAAAAGAGGCTGTAAATAAGGTTTCTATTTCAGATGTCCCTATTTCTCTTTTTTTATCTTGATGATTGGATTCTTCTTTGCTTGCGTATTACTTAAAAGAATCTTGAGTTGATTTTAAAGCATTTACTTTATGATTTAAGGAAGATCAATTTGACGAATCAAAAATAGCAAAGAAAATATCAAATTTTTTATGAATTGATCATCAAACATTTTATATTAATAAAAAAGAAGTATTAGAAAACTTAGATCAAATATTGGCAATATATAATGAGCCTCACGTAGATTTTTCATCTATTCCGACATATCTTTTATCAAAAAAAGTGAGAAAGTCATGATATAAGGTTGCACTATGATGAGATGGATGAGATGAATTATTCGGTTGATATCCAACACAATATTTACCAAATTTTCTTAAGTATTATTCATATGTCCCATTATTTCTTAGGAGAATTTTTTCTAAAGGAGTTCATTTGTTTCCATCTAGCTTTGGAAAACTGTCATTTGATGAAAAGTTGAAAAGAGTATTGAATGGTTGAATGTATGAATATAAAAGAGCGCATTTTGAGTGGAAAAGAATTTTTAGGGATGATCAAATGAAAGATCTTTTTACTCAGGAATTTTATGATATGCATTTAACTGGGATGAAAAATACCTATTTTAATGATTATTTTGATAATTCTACAAAAGATACAGATACTCAGATATCTCAGGTAATTGATGTAGACTTCCATACTTTTTTAGTAGATGATTGTTTGGTGAAGTCAGATAGGTGTAGTATGAAAAATTGACTTGAAATAAGAGTGCCATTTTTACAGAATGAAATTATTGAGTTTGCAAAGAAAGTTCCAATCTCATATAAAATCAAATGATTTAATACAAAAATATTTTTAAGAGAATTTGCTGATTTTATACTTCCAAAAGAAATCACGTGATTAAAAAAAATGTGATTTACCCCACCATTAAATCTATGGTTATTAGAAGATGATTTTAAAAAATATTTTAATAATTTGTTATCTGAAAAAAATATTATTAAAACCGGAATTTTTAATTATAATTACGTGAATCAATTATTAGAAGACCACTTTAGTAAAAGAATTGATAGGACAAAGGAAATTTGGCTCATATCTAGTTTTGTAATTTTAAATTTAAATTAAATCATGGAAGTTTTAGTACTTACCCCAACATTTTATCCAAGGGTCTGATGAGCTGAAGAGTCTATGACTCAATTATACTCATGACTTGTTGAGAAATGAGTGAATGTTCATGTTTTTACTCCAAAGGTTATAGCGAACTCTCAATTGTGAAGAGATAGCTTTATGGGAGTGAACATATTCAGATTTGTTTCTATAGAATATAATAAATATTCAAAATTTATATCATATAATATTTTTGGATTTATTTTTCTACTTTATTTTTTATTGAAAATGAAAAAAAGAGTAGATTTGATTCATGTTCAATATCTATTTCCTATGGGGTTACTGTGAGTATTATTTTCAAAAATATTAAGAGTGCCCATAGTATTTTCTGAACATCATTATGGAACATGATCAGATATAAGTTCTTACACAGAAAATGGGAATTTAATAAATAAAATTTGTGCATTTATTTTCAAGAAATCAGATATCACGGTAAGTACATGATTTACTCAAAATGAGTTCTTAGAATATCTCAGCGATGGATCAGGTACTTCTAAGATTAAGGAAATTAAACTTTGAGCACCTGAAAAAAAAGAAAAAACGAATGTGGACAAACTTCTCTTAAGAAAAAAATATAATTTGAGTACAGAATTTGTTTTTGTATCTATATGAAGGTTAGTAAAAAGAAAAAAATTTGAGAAACTCATAGAGTTATCTAAACATTTAAAGAAAAATTGCAATATTGATTTTACAATTTTAATTCTGTGAGAAGGAGGGGAAAGGTCATACTTAGAAGAACAAATAAAAGAAGAGTGACAACAAGGGAATATAGTATTACTTTGAAGTAAAATTTGAAAAGAAAAAGAAGAGTTATTATTTTTATCAGATTTATTTTTGTTTACTTCAGAATTTGAATGAAGTTGATTAGTATATACAGAAGCCAATGCTTTTTGATTGCCAGTAATCGCTTTTGAAAATGAAGCTGTAAATAGCATATATAAAAATAATCATTGATGAATAGTTGTAAAAAGAGATATAAAACTTATGGGAGATGAGATTGAAAAAATCTTATCTGATAAAGGTTTATATGAAGATAAAATAAAGCAATGATATACCCTGCTTGAAGAATATAGTTGGAATAAATATTCTGAGAACTACTTTGATTTATTTCATCTAATCTTAAAAAAATATGAAAAATAACATTACATATTTTGTCTCTGAATTTTTACTCTCCTTTAAATGATGAGCAGAGCATTCAATTTATAAAAAGATGATAGAGGATAGTGAAACAACCTATAAGTGTTTTACTTTTGATAACACTTTAGATGAATGAGTTATTCATGAGAAGAATATCATTGTTTATAATTATCATTTTCCAATTTTTCTTGGTTTTAGTAGATTTTGGACATTACTTTTAAATTATTGAAAGATAATAGCTATAGTAAAAACTTATATACCAAATAATTCAGTTGTTTGGTCTCAATCTTTGATTGTTCCTTATATAAGTAATGTACTGAGAAAAAAGGATTGTAAAAATACATATTTTTTACGAGATGAGCTTCAGTTAAATGAGTTTCATAATTATGAGGTATGAGCAAGAAAATATCTAAAGTATATTAAAAATATTGTTGAGTTTTTCCCAATATTTCTCTATAAATATCTGAATAAAAAGGCCTTAGAACAATCACATAAAATCATTTCAAATTCTTTTTTCATACATGACTTATTGTTTAAAAAATATGCTTTAAACTCTAAGGTTGAATATCCTGAAATTGATTTGGATAAATTTAGAAAATGTAGACTTGAAAAGGCGAATCAAAAATATATAACATTTATATGAGTATGAAACGCTATGAAAGGGGATGATATTGCATTAGAAATAGCTGCTAAATTAAGAAAAAAAGAATTTTTATTTATATGAAGTGATGCAGAATTTAAAAAATGAAATATTCATTATATTCCATGGCAAAAAGATATACTTGAAGTTTACAAACAAACAAATATCCTTATAGTTCCTTCTAGATGGAAAGAGGCTTATTGAAGGATAGTAATAGAAGCTCAGTCTTTATGAATAAAAGTGATCGTTAGTGATAGAGGATGATTAAGAGAGGCTTTAAACAACGAAAATAAAAATAATTATATTGCAGATATAAGAGATATAAAATTATGGGTAGATAAAATAATTAATAATTAATTTGAAATAATAGATGAACAGACTAGATGTCATTAAAGAACATATTAAATGAAAAGAAATATTAGACATTGGTTCTGCTTGATTTGAATCAGATAATTACTTTTTTAAATTTATCAGAGAAAATGCTTGAGATGTTGATGGCTTAGAACTAGATAATAAACTTGTGGAAAAATATAAGGAATATAATATAAAACAATGAAATGCTGAGACTTATATTTCAGAAAAAAAGTATGAGTTAATAATTGCTTGAGAATTAATTGAGCATCTATGAAATCCAGGGTGATTTTTTAAATGCTCACAAGAAAACTTGATCAAAAATTGAACTCTTATTTTGACTACTCCGAATCCGTATTCCTTTCAAAATATATCAAGACATCTGTTTACATGAAAAGAAGCAAAGTGTAAGGAACATGTTACATTATATAGTGAAATAACTATCAAAGAATTAGCTAATAGATATGGATTTAATTTATCTAAACTATATTTTGTACAGAGAGAAAAATTTTGATGAGTTAAATGATGGGTAGAATATGTTACTTGAATATTATTTCCACATTTACGACCACGTATTATTTTTATATTTAATTTAAAATAATTTATATATATGAAAATACATTATTCTTTTTTACAAAAATTATCTGTTTTAATCTCTCAAAAAATAATGCCAATTATTGATGTTATTTTACCTTCTGATTTATTGATAACATATTGTTGGAAATTTTTATGAGTTAAAATGTGAAAGAGATCTATTATTAAAAAATGAACAGTAATAAATGCTCCATTTATGGTTTCAATATGAAATAATTGTATAATCCATGGAAATTTAAAATCAAGATGATGAATATATATTTGAAATAGAGTTCAACTTATCGAAGGAGTTATGATTTCAACACAAAGTCATAATATTAATTCTTGAAATTTTGAAGCAATTTATAAACCTGTTAATATTTGAGATAATTGTTGGCTGTCATTACGAACAACTATTTTACAATGAGTTACTTTAGCTAAATGAACAGTAGTAGCTGCATGAGCTGTAGTTACAAAAAGTAGTTCAGAAAATGATGTATTAGGTTGAATTCCAGCGAAAGTAATAAAAAAACGAATGTGTAAGTAATAAAAAAATATATGAAAATATTGTATCTTCTCAATTCTGATATTTGAGGAAAATGAACTATTTGAAATAGGCTTATTCCAATTCTTAAAAATAAGTCTTTTTTGGCATGAAATGATATAAAAATTATTTCTAGACAAAATTATTTAAGTGATTTTGATAAATATAATGTTTCACCAATTCCTTTTAAATCTTTTATCCCTAAAATATTAACAGCAATCCCTATTTATATACATAAAAAATTTCCATCGAGGATTTTGCAAATTAAGATATTTGAATATTTTTCAATTAAATATTTGGATAAAAATACATTAGATTATGATTTAGTAATTTCATATGAATTTTCACCAAGACTTTATGCAGCAATAAAGAAAAAAAATCCTAAGATAAAAATAGTACAGGATGTCCCGATTGCATGAAATAATATGATTTCAGACCTGAATAAAAAAGAAAAAGTATTTGAAAACTTTGAAGAAAAAACTCCAGAATATTTTTTAGATTCAATTTGATATGTAGATTACTTTATTGTCCCATCAGATTTTGTAAAAAAGTCTTTAATAAAATATGGAGTGAATAAAAATAAGATATCACAAATTCCATTTTGAGTTGATGTGGATAAATTTAAGCCCCTAGAAGAAAAAAACTATAATAATACTTTTGAGGTGGCTTTTTCATGAAATGTAAATAATAGGAAATGACTGAAATATATGATAAAAGCTTGGAAAGAGTTAAACTTAACAAATGCTAAATTAAATATATATGGGAGAATTTATCCTGAGGTAAATAAGTATTTATGAGAGAAACAAAAATATAATATTTTTACTCATTGATTTGTTGATTTAACAAAAGAACTTAATAAAAACTATATCTTCTTGTTCCCATCACTTCTCGAATGATCGGCAAAATCAACTTATGAAGCATTAGCATCAGGTTTACCACTTATAACAACATACAATTCTTGAAGTGTAATAGATGATGGAAAAGAATGATTTATTATTCTGACTCAGGATGTTAACACTATAAAAGAAAAATTATTATACTTTTATAATGATAGAGCTAAGTTAGAAGAGATGTGAAAAAATGCTAGAAAATTATCTTTGAGCTATACGTGGGAAAATTATACAGAAAATTTAATTAGATTTTATAATAAAGTTTTAAATAAATAATATGATGCGTAAATTATTATATATACATAATTGAGATTTCCCTGCTGAGAGTGCAAATAGGGTGCAGGTAATAAATATGTGTGAATGATTTGTTGAAAATGATATAGATGTATCATTGCTTGCTTTTGAATCAGATATGTTTCAAACTGAAAATAACCTATTTGATAGTTTTTGAGTGAAAAATAAATTTCATTTAATTCTGATTAAAAAATTATGAAATTATTATATTAGGAGCATAAAAATATTTTTTTACTTTACTTTTCAATTAAGAAAAGAATTTGATTCAATTTTTACGAGAGATTTATTTGTCGCATTTTTAATAAAGGTATTTTTTCAAAATAAAAAAGTAGTCTATGAATTACATGAAATTAATGAACGTGTATTATGGAAAAAATTATTTAAAATCACTTTTGATAGATTAGATAAGTTAGTAGTTATTAGTAATTGATTAAAAATAGAGTTAGTTAATTCCTGATATAATTGAAATAAAATAGAAGTTTTACATGATGGTGTAAACTTATGAAGATTTGTATGATTAAAAAAAGAAATTTGAAATGATAAAATAAATATAACTTATACTTGAAGTTTAATTCCATGGAAATGAGTAGAAACTTTATTAAAAGCATTCGAAACTATACATATAGATAATGTGTATTTAAATATTTATTGATGAAATAAAAATGAAATTTGGGTATTAAAGAATAAATACAAGGATAATAATATTATCTTTCACTGAAGAGTAGATAATAAATATATACCACAAATTCTTATGAATTCTGATATATTAGTTTTACCTAATTCCTGAAAATACAAAATATCAACAGACTACACATCCCCGTTAAAATTATTTGAATATATGGCTGCGTGAAAAGTAATTATAGCGAGCAATTTACCATCAATTAATGATGTTTTGAGTGATGAAGAATGTATCTTTTTTAAAGCCGATAATTGTATTGATTTAAAAGATAGGATATTACTTGTTCTATGAAAAAAAGTAAATATAGAAAAGATGAAAAATAATTGTAATAGTAAAATTAAAAACTATACTTGGAAAATTAGGTGATGAAAAATTTATTTAAATAAGCAATGAGAATGATAGCATTTTTATTTTGAACACGACCTGAAATCATTAAGCTGTATCCACTCATAAAGTATTGCTTGAATAATGATGTTAAATTCATATTAGTACATAGTAATCAGCATTATTCACATAACTTAGATACAGTTTTTTTTGAGGAATTGAAAATACCTAATCCTAGTTATAATTTAAATATTTGATCTTGATCTCATGCATTTCAAACTGCAAGAATTTTAGATTGATTAGATGAAGTTTTTAATCATGTAAAAATTGATTTTCTTTTTGTTCATGGTGATACAAATACTACTTTAGCTTGATGACTGTTTGCTTCAAAAAAATGAATAAAACTAGTACATATTGAAGCTTGATTAAGAAGTTATGATAGGTCTATGCCAGAAGAAATTAATAGAATAATAGTCGATAGTATTTCCGATTACCTATTTACCCCGACAAAAGAGGCAAAAAATATATTATTAAATGAATGAATTTCTTCCGGTAAAATTTTAGTATCATGAAATACTATAGTTGATGCTATAAAATTAGCTTTAGACAATATAATATCTAAAGAAAAATTAACTTCTATCTTTAATCTTAATGGCCCCTTTATTTTGTTAACAATTCATAGGCCATCCAATACTGTATCGGGAGATTTTTTTATTAAGATTCTAAATTATATTAATGATTTTGCTTGTAAAAAACATTTTCAAGTAATTTTTCCTATTCACCCTAGAACAGAAAAACTATTATCTGAAAAAGAAAAAGAAACTTTTCCTAATATTAGTTTTATTGAACCAGTATGATTTTTAGAAATGTTAGCCTTAGAAAAATATTCAGACTTAATTATCTCAGATAGTTGATGAATACAAGAAGAAGCATATATATTGAAAAAAAAGATGTTGGTTTTAAGAAACAATACTGAAAGACCTGAAGTTATGGAATCATGAAATATCAATCTCTTACCACCTGAAAACTTAGTAAATATAGAAAAAATTTTTAATAAATTGAATTTTAATCAACAAAAATATAGTAATGTATTAGGTGATGGAAGTTCTGCTAAGAAAATTTTTAATTTTTTAAATAGTAGTATATAAATTATGAAAATATTGATGACCTCAGAAACTTATTTTCCAATAATTTGATGAGCTGAATGGCATATTTATTATTTAAAAAAGAAATTAGAGGAACAAGGAATAGAAGTGATTTTATATACAACTACACCTTGAACATCAAAATTAGATTCTTTAAATATTATTAGAAATGAATTTGATAAAATTTCTTCATTTTTTTCTAACTTTAAGCAAATATTTACCCTATCTAAAGACGTTGATATTATACATTCTCATTATAGCTATAAATTAGCTTTGGTGTCATGACTTGTTTCAATTTTAAGAAGAAAACCATTTATAATAACGCAACATTGATTTTGACTTTTAGATCCTCAATATTCAACATGATTACTATTTAAAATTATATTTAAAACTTGTCGTTATTTTAGTATGAAAATTTCTGATAGGGTTATTTCTACAAGTGATGACTTAAAAGGCTTCTGTTTAAAGTATGTGAATAAAAATAAAATTATTGATATAACTAATTGATATGATGATACTATTTTTAGATTATCAAATAATATAAATAAATCTATAACAAATTGACTGCCAACTTTTATTACGATTAGAAGGTTTGCGAAAAAAAATTGAATACATATCTTAATTGATATATTGTCAGAATATAAAAAAAAGTACTGAGATTTTAAATATTATATGATTTGATATTGAGCACTTGAAAAAGAAATTTTTTTAAGAATTAAGGAGTATTGATTAGAAAATAATATTATACATATAATGAATTCCGATCATAAAGAGCTTGTTGGTTATTTAAATAAATCTGATATAGTTTTTTTTCCTTCAAGTGCTGAATCAACGAGTTTAAGCTGTATTGAAGCCATGTGAATGAAAAAAATAATAGTTGCAAGTCGAGTGTGATGACTTATTCAACTTATTTGAAAAAATGAAGAGAGAGGTTATTTTTTAGACTTATATGACTGGACCTCATCAAATTATAACTGTCCTATGAAAATATCAGATGAAAAAATAATTTTGGCTGCAGATAATATAAGTAATATAATTGAATCAAAAAATGGTAATATAGAGAAAACTAATAATGCTTATGATTTCGTGAAGGCTAATTATACTTGGGATATTATAGCAAAAAAGACTATTATTTTATATAATGATTTGATTAAGTAATGCTTTTTACAAGAAAAAAATATAAAGATATTGTATCAATTACTAATGAAGTATTTCATGATTTTGAAAATGCTACATATGATGATATTCACCCAGAAATATTTAACAAAGAGGAAGAATCTATTTTAAAGCTGATATCTTTCATTAATAAAGATAGTTTTAAAAAATTTGATATATTAGATATTTGAACTTGAACCTGATTCATTCCAATGTGCCTTGAAAAAAATAATCTTAAATTTAAATCTTTCACTTGTTTTGATTGATCTAAAAAAAAATTAGATATTGTTAATTCTAAACTCAAGGATATTTGAACAAGTAGTAAGTATTATTCAAAAAAATTTCCTGAAGATTTGGAAGAAGTAAATTCTCATAAATATGACTTAATAACTATCAATTCTGTATTACATCATATGGTTGATTATAAGGAAGTATTAAATTGATTATCAAGTAATGTTAAAAAAGGATGATTTCTATTAATTAATCATGAACCTAATAATAATTTTAATTATTCTATATGATACTTTTTATATAAAATTTTAAATTATTTTGACATCAAATGAATATTATTATCAAATTTACACTCAAAAATATATTATTATTTAATTGATAAAATATGAAAAGATTTATCATGCAGTCCCTATTACCTAACAGCCAAATATTTGTATGAACATAAGTTAACAGATATCATATTGACCCCTACTCAAGTTAGTCAAATAGTTGATTATAATTCTCCTACATCTGGTTTATATTTTAATCCACACTATACTCTAGATTTAGATTTTTTATGAGAGTTATGATTCAAACAAGTATTTAAGATAGAAACAGATTTTTTATCAAAATTATCTTCTAAATATCCTAATTTAGAAAAATTAGTAAAGAAATTTAACTGAACTTGATCAATACAATGAGTTTTATTATATAAAAATAACTAACAATACGATGAATAAGGAAAATTATAAAAATTATCATGATGAGATTAATGAAAAACGAATTCATTCATCATATCCGATAAGAGCATATGCGCATTTAAGACAATATGATTGTTTTATAGATAATATCCCAAGTGATGTAAAAACTGTTCTAGAAGCCTGATGTTGAGAGTGAACTTTAACAATCAGAATAGCGAAAAAATATCCTAATTTGAATATCAAAGCATTTGATATATGAGAAGAAAATATCAAATCAGCTAAATTATTAGCAAAAAAAGAGTGAATAAAAAATATAGAATTTTTTAATTGAGATGCAGAAAATATAGACTTCCCTGATAATTCTTTTGATTTAGTTGTGAGTTCTCATGTCTTGGAACACCTGCCTTCGTTTGATAAATGATTAAGTGAATTAAAAAGAGTATCAAAAAAACATGTTTTTTTTGCTGTGCCAACATGTTTAAACTTATCCTGTTTTTCTTTATTATGATATGATAATTATTGGAAATTTTCTACTAGAAGTATTTTTTCATTGGGTGTTGGTTTTTGCAGAGTATTATTTTCGTTCATAACTTTTTCAGAGTGACCTGATGAGTGATATTGACCAAATAAGGATATACATATATGGAGGTTTCCTTGGATAGTTAGAAAAAAAATAAAAAAATCTTGATTAAAATTAATTTCATATAAGGCTTCAAGTTTACTTTTTCCATATTTCCTCCTTTGACTCTCGAAAAAAATAGATGAAAGTTTTTCTGCTAAATCGTATTTTAGAGAATTTTGATTTTGAACAACTTTTTATTGTAGGAAACAGTAATTAACTTTTTCTTAATAAAAATATACTAAGCAGTAGTCATATTATTCTTGTTGTTATTCTTCATATTATTGCTCAAACAATTCAAAATAGCAATATTCATATTAAAGGCAATATTACTAATAATATTGGAAGTATCGTATTAAAAATATTTATAAATGTAGTTTTTCTTTTGGAATTTAAATATGTTATTATTAAACTACTAGGAAAAGCAATAAAACTTAACATGAAAATCTGACTATATAATAAGGCTGACTCCAAATATCAAGGGTAAAATAATTTAAAAATAAATGGAGCTAAAATTATATAGGTAATAATTAAAATAAAAGTAATGAAGAAGAACTTAGGGAGGTGTTTGTATATATCTTTTTTTGTAGTATTTTGTTTTGTCAGTTTTGGTAAAAACATTTGAGATATAGGCCCCGTTATATTTTTGACTTGATCGGGTAAAAGTGTAGCAATAGTATAAATAGCTAACTCTTCGAAACTGAGATAAGTTCATATGATTATCTTATCAAAATGATTTGCAATAATTAATGGGATCTGACCAAAGCTAATTTTTTTTCAAAAATTAATTAACTCATTATTAGAAATATTATTTTTAAGATAATGTTTTGGTATTAAATAATAGCTATAATATCATCAAATGATGATATTTGATAACATAAAAGAAATTATTGATATGGTTAGGTCTTTGGTAATATAAATAGATAATCAAGTAATTGTAAGTTGGAAAAGATGAAAAAAAGATTCATATTTTGCTTTTTTATTAAATAATTCTTTTCAATTGAAGTAAAATATGAAGTAAGTAGATGTGGTATAAAATGGGAATAATAGTCAAATAAATAGAAAAATAAAACTAGCATACTCTCTTCAATATACGTAGGCATACAAACTTGCTATGATAAGTCATAGACTTCAAAGTAAACTATATTTAATAGCGAGCTTTATAGCTTGTTTGTAAGTCCCCTCTTGTTTTTTTACAATTCATTGAATAATAGATGAACTGAGTCATGGAAGTCAAGAAATTGCAAAAATTCAAATAACTCACATAATAAAACTCCATTGACCAAATTGTTCTTGAGTAAGGAACCTAGTAAGTAAAATACTTAAAGTAAAGAATTTAAATATAACTGCAAATTGACTTAGGTATAACCAAAATCAATTCTTCAAAAAATATGGTAAATCTAATCACCATTTTTTTCAGTAAGTTTCACTTAACTTATATATTTTACTTTGAAGGTTTTTAAGCATTTTAGATCTTATAATATTCTTTATACCAATTCACAAATTTTTCAATAGTATCTTCAATCTTTATTTTTGGTTCCCAATTGAGAGTCTTTTTGGTATGTTCTATATCTGCCCAAGTAGATTTTACGTCTCCATCTTGCATTCAAACATAGTTTCTTTTGGCTTTGATTCAGGTATGTTTTTCAAGTAAACTAATCATAGTTTCTAGTTGAGTTGGAGTATCGTTTCACAAGTTGAATATTTCATATTTTGATATTGTATGGAGACTCTTTATTACTCAATCAACTATGTCATCTATATCAGTGAAATCTCTCTCCATCTTTCAATGATTATAGATATCTATAGGTTTTCATTCAAATATGGATTTCGTAAATTTGAAATATGCCATATCAGGTCTCCCATATGGTCATTGTACTGTGAAAAATCTGAGTCATGTTGTTGGAAGTTCAAACAGATGCGAATACGTATGAGCTATAAGTTCATTTGATTTTTTAGTAGCAGCATATAAAGAAATAGGGTTATCAACAGGATCTTCTACTGAAAAAGGTTGTTTTTCATTTTTTCAATAGACACTGGAGCTTGATGCATATACAAAATTTTTCACCGTATACTCTTTGGCTAGTTGAATTATATTTTGAAATCATACTAAGTTTGATTTTATATATGCTTTTGGATTTTCTATACTATATCTTACTCATGCTTGAGCAGCTAAATTACAAACCTTATCTATTTTATGTTGCTTAAAAACTTCTTCTAATTCTTCTGAGTTACTTAAGTCTCATTTATAAAATATGAAATTTTCATAAGTTTTTAGTATATTTCTTCTTGATATTTTTAGGTCAACGTCATAGTAGTCATTCTCGCTATCAAATCATATTATTTTAGCTCAGTTTTCTAATAATTTTTTGGCTAAATGAAATCATATAAATCAGCTCGTTCATGTTATTAAGATGGTTTCCATTATTTGAAGTTCATTATAAATAATTTATTACATTTAGTATACTTTAAAAAAATAAAATTCAAGCAATTGCTTGAATTTTATTTTTTTATCTTCATATCGATGAGTAATCAAATCATAATTTTTCCATTTCTTCTTTTCTCCATAAATTTCTTCCATCAATTATAACATTCCCATTCATTAATGATTTCATTTTCTCAAAATTTGGAATTCTAAATTCATCCCATTCTGTGAGAACGATAAGAGCATCAGATTCATTTAAAACGTCATAGTAATTCTCTCAGAATGTAATTACATTATTTCAATTATATTCTTTTCTCATATGACTCATTGCTACAGGATCAAAAGCTTTGATTTCTTTTACTCAGAGTTCAAGGAGCTTATTAATAACATCGATACTAGGAGCTTCTCTAATATCATCAGTCTTTGGCTTGAATGAAAGTCACCATATAGAAATAGTTTTTCATTCGAGGCTATCAATTTTTTCTAACACTTTGTCTATTACTTTTGTTTTTTGTAGTTTGTTTACTTCTTCAGTTGCTTTAATTATTTTGAAATCATAATTGTACTCTTTTCATGTTTCAATTAATGCTTGTACATCTTTTGGAAAACAGCTTCATCCGTATCATATACCTGCTTGTAAAAATCTATGTCCAATTCTATCATCAAGTCATATTCATTTACTGATATCTCAAATATTTGCTCATACTATCTCAGCAAAGTTCGCTATTTCATTGATAAAACTTATTTTTGTTGCTAAAAATGCATTTGCTGCATATTTAATTATTTCAGATGATTTTAAGTCTGTGAAAATAAGAGGTCTATCAGTTCTAATAAAAGGTTTATATATTTCTTTCATTATTTCCTTTGCTTTTTCTGACTCTAGTCAGCATACAATTCTATCAGGCCCCATGAAGTCTCTTATAGCCATTCATTCTTTTAAAAATTCAGGATTTGAAACTATATCTATTTTTACCTGAGCAGATCTTTTTTTGATTTCTTCTGATATAATATCTTTACATAACTTACCCGTTCATACGGGAACCGTAGATTTATTTATAAAAACTTTATAATCACTGACATTTTCTCATACAGTTTGTGCTACGGCTTTTACAAATCTAAGATCAGCTTTGTGATTTTCATCTGGAGGAGTTCATACTGCACTAAAAATAGCTTTTCAAAATGCTATTCATTTTTTTGCATCAGTAGAAAAGACTAATCTTCATTCTTTATGATTTCTGAGAACTAGTTCCTCTAAACCGGGTTCATAAATAGGAATAATTCATTTCTCTAAATTATCGATTTTATTTTGGTCTATGTCTATACACATAACTTCATGTCATACCTCAGCCAGACATGTTCCAGTTACAAGTCATACATATCAAGTTCAGAAAACTGTTATTTTCATTTTCTTAATTTTTTAATTTCTAATGTAAAATTTTTAACTTTATCTCAATTTAATATTCAGAATAATCAGAACCAAAGCAAACTAAATATAATCATATATAATATACTGAGTCATCTTCATATTCATTCGAATATTGGTAGGACTCAATAATATGCAAAAACACTAAAAAATCATATAAAAAATAAATTCTTTGTTAAAAACTTTATGTCATAGTTTATAAAGTATTTTTTTCATAGATATATTTCAGACATTCACCATATTATTATCCATCATATTCAAGTGGCTAGTGCAGCTCACTCTACTCATATCGTTTTTAAGAATATCAAATTAAGAGTAAAGTTTATGATTATAGCTATGCTTATAATTTTTACTCTTGCCGTTACTTTTCATATTCAAGCGAGTATGTTGAAGTTAATCTGAAGTAAAAAATTAAAAATAAGAAATAAAATAGAATACTGCAATATATTTCATGATATTTTATAATTTTCTCAAAAGAGAATAAAGGTAATGACATGTGCAAAAATAAAAAACAACGCATTAAAAGTAAATCAAATAACAATAAAATTATTCGAAAGAAGTCACTTTATTTTTTTAATTCAATCTATTTTATTTTTAGAATGTAGATCTGAAAATACTGGCATTAATAAAGCAAATATTGGTCATAATAATAGAAATGGAATTCATATAATACTGAGATATACAGTATAGAGTCATACCTCTTTTGTTCAGAGAAGATAAATAATCATCTGCATATCAATTTGACTGAGTATGGTTGCTGCTTGTGCTCACATAAAGACAAGCAGAGCATATTTTATTACTGTTTTAAAGAGTTTCTTATCAAAAGAAATTGGTATTTTTTTTAAATATACCTTATAAAATTTATTATAAAATATACTTATTCATGCTATAAGTCAGAATCATAATCATACAATCCACATGTATGAGAAATACTCTAAGCTTGTTTTATTTAGGAATATTAATAGAAAAGTAAAGAGTAGGGAAGATACCAATCGTATTAAATCTATTATTTTTGAATAATAGGTGTTTTGAATAGCTAGAAAAAAGGTGGTGATAATCTGGAAAAAGTTTATTCATATAAAAAAGATACAAAAAATCTGGATAGTTTGAACGGCTTCAACATTATGAAAATAACCTACTGCAATATTATTCGAGAATATATAAAGTAGGCTTGCAATAATTGTACTTGAAATAGTTTGTATAGAAATACTATAAAATAATATATTTTTTATTTTCCCATAATTTCATTCATTTAAAAATCTTGGAATAAAATACTTTAAACTTTCAGTTATTCAAAAATCATTAAATGCTCCTATAAGAGTTACTAAACTGATGATTCAGTAAATGATTCATATCTCTTCTACACTTAATTCTCAAGTTAATATAATCTTTATTATATATCAGATTGGTGCAATAATATAGCTCAGTAAATAGAGCCAAAATGTATTGGTCAAAAATTTTTCAGAGAGTGTTTTGTGTTGCTCAGTCATTGAGTGAAAAATCATAAATATTACAAACCTTGATTATGCCTTCAAGTGTAACTTTTTTAACATATTTTTCAAAAGTTTTCTTTACAAATCTGATAAATTCTTACACTATTTTTAATAACATGAATATTATTTATTAAATTTTAAAAAAATGGTGAGTTATTTATTAAAAATTTTTATCCTCGTTCTCTTCTCTTTTTTTATAATCTCATCTTTCTATTGAGTCACAGCTCATCAAGAAAATTTTGATTGATATATGTCTTATATAGCTATTATATCAGTGATTTATAGTATTTATAAATACTTGCAAGTTGAATTCTCTGTAGATAATAAAGCTATTTTTACACCATTTAAAATATTTTGATTCTTTTGTCTTCATTTACTCGTTCTTTGTAGTCTCTTCTTTGTATTTAATGGAGTCTCATTTATAAGCTGATTCGGTTTAATTCTAAAAATACTATTCTTTAGCTTATTACCTATTTTCATAATTCTCACATCAATTTCATTTTGAAAAAAGATAATTTCATTTTTTCCAGAATTTTCGAAAGAATCAGATATATTTCAATTTATAATTTCTCTCTGACTTTGATTCTTCTCATTTCTTTTCTTACTCAGCATAATTGGAATGTTTTGATTCTATCATATGTGAGCAGTTTTTCTTATCTTAGGATTATTTCTAATATTTTCATATAAACAATTCAACTCTTTGGCTGACGGTTTTTTTAATTATAGAATAGAACTAGATATAAAAGAATGAATGTATCTGAAGCTTATTTCAGCTGAATTCTTATTCCTTGTGTCTACGTTACTCTTATCAGTAAATTTAATTAGTATTGTAAGACCTTTTCCAATTGGTTGGGATGATTTATGAGCATATATGAACCTACCACATCTCTTAGCAGAAGGTTGAAGTATGATATCTTTTTGATGAATGTACTCATGGCAAATGTTTACAGGGATTTGATATATGTTCAACTCTCCAGTGCAAGCATTTTACCTGAATAATGTAGGATGATTCATGTCTTTCATTATCTTAGTTCTTATTACATCAGATTTACTGAAAAGTAAGCTAAAAAAGACATATATAAATATACCTATGTTAGTAGGAACTTTGTTTATTGCTTTACCTATGGTTGTTTTTCAACAAGCAAAGGATATGAAACTTGATATTGGTTTATTCTTTGTCAGTATCATCAGTATATATTTATTATATAAGTACATATTAAAAGAGACTAATAAGACTTTATGAACAAAAATAAAAGAAAAAATATCTCAAATCCCTTCTTCTTTTAAAAAAGGAACTATTGAAATACCTCATGATTTATTATTTATTTGAATAATTTGAATTTTAGCTTGATTTGCTTTTACCATTAAATTCACATCACTTTTACTTATATCTGCATTATTTTGAGTTCTGTTTTTTAGTAGACTTTGAATGACTTGATTTTTGTGATATTTGTTTTTATATTTTTCAATATTTACAAAAGGAGGGCTTTGGTCAATGATGAATGTAGTGTATCCAAAAGAAAATATAGAGTTTATAAATATATTTTCAATTATATCACTTGTAGTTTGAATTGCATTTTTAGTGTTTTCTATTCGTAAGAATACAACAAATTTTAAAAAATTACTTTTAGAGTTGGGAGTGTTTTTACTCGGAACATTTATTTCCCTTTCTCCTTGGCTTTCTAAAAATATCTATAGCTCATATCCAGATATATCAATATCATATATACTGAATGGAAACTCAGTTTCATTTGAAAAAGATTATTTAAAATTGTACTCTGAGACTGATTTAAAAGTAATTAAGGATAATATATCAAAGGCTATACAAAGTGATGATTCCGTAAGAATTGGAGAAGATTATTGAAGGTATTTTGGTTATGAAAAAGGTATCAATAATTATGTTAAGCTTCCTTGGAATCTTACTATGCAATCAAATCAGTGATGAGAATTTACAGGAATTAGTTACTTATTTTTAGCTCTTTTACCTATAATATTTTTATTCTTACCGTTTAAAAATAGATATTTTGCTTTTTGAGTATTAGCCATGCTTTTATTGGAATTACTTATTTATGTTATTCCCTCATCAAGGATATTCTTCACGTACCTATTTTCTCAGTTCTCACTTCCATGAGGATACAGTATAATATTAGCAGTATTTTTAGTCCCTCTTATTTACTTTGTTCTTACATTAAAAGATACAACGAAAAATACCTTATTTAAAATGAACTTAGTATTTGCTTCATTTTATACTTTTCTTTGGACTATATCAGCATTTGGAATTGTTTGGTACGGAATCACCATGTATTTCAATTTCTTATTAATGATTGCTATAGGTTTGTACTATCTGTCATGTTACAAAGAAACTGATAGCGAAAAAGAAAAGCAAGTAAAAATGTTTGGATCAATTATAGCATTTTTAATTATAGTTATATATATATTTAATTCAGTTTTTCCTCATAGTTTTAACAATTTGAAATCTGCTTCCTATAAAGAATACAAGCTTGGTGATCTCACAACAGCTGAAGCATCATACCTATACCATCCAGAGTATTTACCAATTCTTTTTGAGTTGAATATTGCTGAAGATAAAAGAAAGGACTTCATAAAAAGTAAATTAAAACCCTCTACTATTATTGGCGTAAAATGAATTGAAGACTTTGATATAGTAACATTGACTCAAATCTTGAGACAATTATCAAATTTAAAAAACGAATTATCAAATGATGCATATAGTTCATTACAAGATATATATTCTGGTATCTCAAATCCAAAAGAAGAATTCAAAAATAAAAAATGAATTTATAGAATAGGAACTTTTCTTAAATACCATATATCTGAAAATAATGTAAGATTATTAGAGGATTCTCTTGTAACACAATTTGATAATTATATTTATACTTGAAATATTGATACTACAGTTGATAACATTAAGAAACTTTGACTTTGATACCTACTGGTAGATTTAAATGCTCCAACTATTGATAGAGATCCTCGTCACGCTTTAACAACAAGGTATGAGAAGTTGTTGAGTATTTTTACTTCAGAAAATCTAGAGTTAGTAGAAACAGATAGCATATGTTTGAAAATTGCACTTGAATCTTATGGTAATTCAGAGAAACAGAGCAAAGACTTAACTCGTTATTATAATTTGGCTTGAGTGAACTATGAAAGCTATACAGATGAATGAAAAATAGTAAGGAGATGAGATAAACAAATTTTATGTTATAGTTATATATATAGACTTATAGCGGAAGATAAAGTAGATAGTAATAATTATTCATATTTATTAGGACTTAAAGCTCTAATAGATATGAATAAAGATACATTAAATAATGATAATGCTATTTTACAATTTCTACACTCAAAAATACCTGCAGGGTATAAAGTTTTATTTAAAGTGAAATAAAAAAAACTCTCAAATTATTTGAGAGTTTTTTTTATTATTGATGACTTGTATTGATCTTCTTTATATGGTTGGATTCTAATTATTTCTGTTTTTAACTTCTTTTCTTTGATGTACTCAGTCAGTTCACTTGAAAATCAGACTTGATCATATCAGAGACATACCACTTTTGGGTTGTAAAGTTTTAGCCACAACATAGGATGCCCTCATTGTCATAAATATACACAGTCTGAAATTCATAAATCATGGATATCTTTTACTCTTTCTTTTTCACTACGAATAGGAGTCTTTCCTTTAAACTTAATTACATTTGCGTCTGTTGCCACTATAGTAATAAGTACATTTCAGTATTTTTTTGATTCTTCCAAAAAATATCTATGTCATGGATGGACTAGATCATATGTACCAAAAGTTAAAACATAATCTTTATGCCTTTTTACGAGTTCTACATCTTTTTGTATTTGAGCTCTTAATTCATCTGTTGAATTAAATTTTTTATTTTCTCGTAGTTTCTTTAGAAGAACGATATCAACCTCTTTGCCATATATGTCTTTGTTAAAGTCTATGATATAAGATTCAAATGTTCATTTTGCTTTTAAATATGCTCATACTCATAAGTATGTATTATACTCTCAAGAGTCTCCAGATTTATAAATGATCACATTCACTTTGTAGGTTCATTCCTCTACATGCGAATCAAGTAATTCAATATTTGCTGTTGGAAATCATAATTTCCTTCCAAGTGATAATCATTTTATCACGGTTCCTTTAATTATTTCTACCATTTTACAGTTGATTATATTGCTTCAACGTCTTGAGTCATGACATTGCATATGTGTTTGTGATTCTTTCTATAACTTGCTCTTCAGTATAACATGTTAAAATCCCATTCATGATAGGGGTATTATATTTCATAGATATATTCATAATTCCTCTTGCAGATTCTGCACATACATAATCAAAATGAGGAGTACCTCATTTTATAACTACTCATAAACAGAGAACTAATGCTATATCATTTGATTGAGAGAGTAATTTATTTGCAAAGCCTGGTATCTCAAGAGCTCAGGGTACTTTATATGTTTCTATATTTTCAAACCCATTTTCTACAAGGAATTTTTTATTTTCCCATTCGAGGTCAAGAGTAAAATTTTCATTAAATTCAGATGTTATAATAACAATTTTACTTTGTTTATCTAGATCAGAGAAATCTTCATTTTTTAGTTTATATTCAGACATTGGTTTATTTAGGAGTTAGAGTGTATTTTATTAATATATTTTCAAATCATATCAAATTCAAGGTTTACTATATCTCAAGTTTTGAGTAATCATAGATTTGTTATTTCCTGGGTAAGTGGGATGATTGAGACTGACAAGAAGTCTTTTCAGTCATCAACTATAGTAAGACTTACTCCATTAATTGTGATACTTCATTTATTAATGATAAGGTTTACATGTTTTTCATCAAACGCAACATGGATTATTTTTGAAGCATCATTTTTTGTGTCGAGTTTTTTTATGATTCATGTAGTATCTACATGTCATGTGACAAAGTGTCAATCAAGAGAGTCTGATAACTTTAAACTTCATTCAATATTGAAATAATCTCAGATTTTTTTATGTGAAAAATTTGTTTTATTTATAGATTCTTCCATTACAAAGAAGCTATATTTTTCATTACTTATTTCTGTTATTGTCATACATGCTCAATCATGAGCAACACTATCTCATATTTTTAAATTATTATCATTATTAAATATATTTTCAACTGTAAAGACTCATTTATTTATTCAGAGTATTTTTGTCTTATCTTTTATTATTCCCGAAAACATTAAGATAATCTTAAGTATTAAATTGTTTGATTCATTATACTCGTCTTATAATAAAATAAAAGCTAATTTTCAGCTTTTATTTTATGCAGCCTTTAATTTAGATGACTGTACTAAATTGGTAGAATGAGAGAGAATATTATTTACTAAATGTTTTGTTTCTTGACTCACAAATAAAGCATTTTTTATTGATCGTATTGTCCTTATCTTTAAATTTCTATTTGTAATAAGCTTGTTGATCTGTTTTATCATTATTAAGCAGATTGGGAGATTTCTTTGCCTTGCTACTGGTAAAAAATAATTTATGGTATGATTAATTACTTCGGTTACTTTATCATTTGAATATCACTCTAAAGTTGCTAAATTATCTACCCTATCAATAAGCTTTGGAAATAATTCATCATCATCTAGTTCTATCATTCCTCAAAAATACTCTCTATCTCTTAACTTTTTTGCATGATGCTTTATGTTTTTGCTAATTCATTTATTTGTCTCAAGTTCATCTCAGGAAATGATGATTTGTTTTAATTTTTCTGATTCTTCTTCATAAGTATATTTGGAATTGAGCCTTTTTAATAGGTTATCTCTTTGTACTTTTCTTTTATTTATATATGATTTTTCTTGTGATGATAAATATTTATTATCTATATCGTAAATATAATCCTTCCAATCTTTTTTACTGAGATGTTGTACTCAGTCGGCAATATCTTCTCAAAAAAGTTTATTTATAAAATCATGTTCTATATCTGTATTTTCAATAACATCATGGAGAAGAGCAATTATAATTTGTTTTATATTTACGCCTTCAAAGTTTGAAAGTAATAAGGCCACTCTTTTAGGATGGTCAAAGTACGGAGTTCCATCTTTTCTTTTTTCTGAGTTATGAGCTTTATATGCTAAAAAGTATACGTCTTTTATTTTTCTTTTTTCTTCAGCTGATATAGTGAGTCATGATTTTTTTTCGATTTCATTTAAAAAACTATCTACTTCTTTTTCAAGAGTAGTATAGTCTAAAAATAATTCCATTTGATGTCCCAATCAAGATGTCTCCATAAAAAAATGAAAGGTATTAAGGCCTTTCATTATAATTATAGCTGGTATTTTGTCCAGAAGTTTTTTCTATATTCTTCAAATTTATTTTCAAGTATAGCTTTTCTTGCATTTTTTGCGAGATGAATAAGGAAATGCAGGTTATGATAACTCATAAGTTGCATTCATAGGATCTCATTTTCTAATATAAGATGCCTTAAATATCACCTGGAGTAATCTTTACATACCCTACATTTACATTCGTCATCTATAGGAGACGGATCTAGTTTATGTTTAAGATTTTTTATTTTAATACTTCAGTATGTTCAAAAAGCAACTCAATGCCTTCAGAGTCTTGTTGGTAATACGCAATCAAACATATCGATTCATCTACTTATTCATTCTATAAGGTCTTCTGGAGTTCAAACTCACATCAAATATCTTGGTTTTTTTTCTGGAAGATTATCTTTCATGATATCAAGTACTCTATACATGTCTTCTTTTGATTCTCAGACTGAAAGTCCTCATATAGCAACTCAGTGAGTATCTAGTTTTCAGATAAATTCTGCTGATTCTTTCCTGAGGTCATCATAGGTAACTCACTGAACAATAGGGAAGAGGGCTTGTTCCTGGAGACCTTCTTGTTTTCTGAGTACATTATTTTTTTCTACTTGATCAAGACTTCTAATAGCCCACCTATGTGTTCTATTCATAGCTGCTTTTGCATACTCATGTGTACTTTCTCATGGAGCACATTCATCAAATGCCATTATGATATCTGCTCAGATATTTGACTGAATATTCATTACTTTTTCTGGAGTGAAAAAATGTTTTGAACCATCAATAAAACTTTTAAAATGGACTCAATCTTCAGTAATCTTTACTAAACTTTCTTTATTTTTATATCCTCAGGTTGAAGTTTGTCAGAGAGAAAATACCTGGAATCATCCACTATCAGTAAGAAGTGGCTTATTGTAATTCATAAATTTATGGGCTCCTCAAAAATGTTTTACCACCTCATCTCAAGGTCTGAGGTATAGATGATAAGTATTATTTAAAATAATATCTGCTCACATAGATTCTAGATCTTCATTTGTAATTCATTTTACGGTTGCTTTTGTTCCAACAGGCATAAATACGGGTGTCTCTATATTTCCGTGAGGAGTAGAAAAAGTACCGGCTCTTGCATATCAATCAGTGTTTTTTAGGTTGAATTTGAACATTTATATCTCTTTAACAATTATTTGCCAAATTATATGAAATTAAAATAAATATCAAATAAAAAACTCCTTGTGTGACGAGGGAGTTTTTTATATTTTTTCATTTTCAAGTTCTTCAAGCATTTTTTCTAAATTTCTTTTATTGAGGGCTTTTTTTTCATCTCTTTCGTTTTTTTGGGTTCTTGTGTAGTATTTATGTTCTGCAAGGAAATTTATTGATCCATGTTGCCAGTCTGGTTCAAGGATTTTTATATGTTTCATTTCTTCAATTTCTTGTTTTAGCTTTTGAGCTCTATCTAAAAAATCTTCTCTTCAGAGATTATCTAAATCAGCATCTTTGATTATTTCTTCATATTTATTTCTCGGAGCTTTAAAATTTGGATCTGTTGCTAAAATCATTTCACTTATAGTATGGATTTTTTCCTCACTATATAACATGCTTTTTAAATAATTTTGTGCAATCTTAGCTCCTATGTATTCATTATTATCATATTGAATAGTGAACCCCGTATCATGAAAGAGGGCAGCAATTGCAACCATTTCTATTTCCTCATCAGAAAGTCATTCTTGAATTCATAGATATACAGATCTTTCCATTACTTCAAGAGCATGATTATATTGATGGTAATAATGTCATTCTAGAGGGCTTAATAATTGATTTACATAATCGAGAGCTCTTTTGATGTTTCTTCTCTCTTTTATTTCTTGGCATTTATTTGTAATCATATTTCGGAGTTATACAGAATTAACTAACAAGTTTCATAATATCATTATAAGCTATTAATAAACTTAATGCAATTAAAAAGATGAAAAATAATACATGAATAAGGTTTTCAATATTTGCATTAATAGCTTTTCTTCAAAATAGTTTTTCTATGATTCCATTAAGGGTAATGAATATAAATCTTCATCAATCTAACGCGGGGATAGGGAGGAGATTAAATACTCATAGATTGATACTAATAATTGCTGATAGTATCAGTATAAAAGTGAATCCAGCAGACATAGAGTTTGTAATGAAATCTACGATTCATATTGGTCAACTTACTTGTTCAATAGCTTCAGATCTTTCCTTTGGAGTTTCGGGGTTAAAAATTTTTTTAATAAGGATTCCTAAACCCTGAAATGTTAACATTGATTGGTTATATGTTTCTATAGATCAGTATTTGATAGAGTCTAAAAGAGAGTATTTATACTTAAATTCTTTATTTATAGTTACATTTTCTGATAAATATGATCAGATTTTTCCTCTGAGAGATGGTGTGATTTGTAATGTTTTTTCTCATGATTCACTATTTATGAGAATGATTTCTATTTCTTCTAATGCATTTTTTTTGACTATATCAATAGTCATTTCTATAGAGTTAATTTCTTCTCCATTCATACTTATGAGTATATCTCAGTTACTAATTCATGCGGTATCTGCAATACTTCATTCTTCTGGATAGAGAATTATTCAGGGGTTTTTTATTAGTAAGCCACTCTCAAGTGCTTGCTGATAGTTTGGAATTATCTTTATATCACGATCAGTTTCTATTTTTGTGTTTACTCAAATAGGTTTTACTCAAACAAAGAATAGTATGCTAAATATGAGAGTAGCAAGTACAAAATTCATGAAGACTCAAGCTAAAATTATGATAGCTTGTTGCCATGCAGGTTTATTACATAAGTTATAATCAGCAGAATTTTCTTCTAATTTTTTTAATATTTGGGTTTTACTTGTTTTTCAAAGTTCTTTTCATTCTTTATCAAAAACAGGAAGATCTTTTTTGAGGTCTTTTTCAAGATCTATATTATTATATATCGTTCATGTTTTATCAAACACATAAAATGTACTTGGGGATTCTCCTGTCAATTTTACAAAACCTCCAAGAGGGAACCAGTTGAGACTAAACAGAGTTCATTTTTTATCTGTAAAGATTTTTTTTGCTCTTGGTGGTATTCCTAAACCAAATTCTTCTACTCTGACTCAGAAAAAACGAGCAGTAGAAAAATGTCATAATTCATGGATTATGACAATAATAGAGAAAATAAGAATGGATACTATTATTCAGATGAAAATCATGTTTGTTTTTATTATAAAATTCTAGGCTTATTCTATTGAACAGGAGAGATTTGTAAAATTTTTTGTAGAATAATTTATTTTTGCATTTTTGTTGAAAAACTGCTATAATTTAATGGATTATATTTTAAAGGATATTTATGGCTAATAATACTCCAGAAAGTTGAGTAGATGAGGGAAATGAGAAAATAAGTAAAAAAAATATAGATAAAAGAAAAACATTTATTAACAATTATTTTAATAGCTTAGACCCAAAAGAAAAGTTCACTTTTTTGGATTCTTTTAAAAACGAAAAATATGTTAATTGAAACATTAAGTCTGGTTTTGAATTATATTTAATCAAGAATAAAGATAAATACATTTGAATAGATATTAGTGAGATATCTATAATTGATTTGAAAAAAATCTTGGCTCGTGATATATCAGAGTTGTCTTGAAAGAGGCTTGGTTTAAAAAAACACTTGATGAGTGAATATGATAACTTAGATGAAAGAACCCTTATTTGAGAGATTGAGAAAAAAGATATAAATGAATTGACGGAACTTATAAAAAATAAAAAAATGAGGCATGAATTTTTGTGACCATTTTTTGAAAAGAACAAGTGAATAGAAGAATCAATCAAAGTAAGCTTTTTTGATAAATTAGACTTTAGTGAACAAGAAAAGCAAAAAATTCTAGAACTAGACGAACAAAATCAAGGGAGTATTTTACCTATCTTAAAGGAACTTAATGGGAGAAATAAAGCTATTTCATTATGAAGTACTGATGTAAATGCATTCGTTGATTTGTTAAAATTAGATTTTTTAGATATTGATTTTAAAAAACAAGTTATATCTGATTTTTTACCTATTGTATCTATTTACGATGCTAAAAATATAGGTATTTTAACCGTAAAAGACGTAGATAAAGAAAAAAGAAAAAAAATTGAGGAAAGTTATGATAGGAGCTATATTCATGATGTTTGATTACAAAACTTAGTAGATTCTTTAAAAGAAGAATCCAATTATATAGATACAAAAGATTATTTAAGTGCTGAAAATGTTACTAAAATTATTGATCAAAATTTTTTGTCTAGAAAAATTGTAGAAAATTTTTCTGATAGTTTTAATAATTCTTTGGATATTATAAAAAACAGAGTTTTAGAGACTTGACCTCAAAATATAAATGAACTTATAGTTTGATTAGAACAAATAAATACAAATCAAAGATTTAAATGACTAGAAAAATTTAGAAAGGGTAATGTTATAAAATATATTACAAAAGATAAAGAAGGTAATCAGCAAATTTCATATTTAAAAATAGTATCAGAAAATGAAGAAAAGAAAGCATTCTGAACAAGGCCTATTTGACAATGAAATAAGATCTGAAAGAATAATAATTCTGCTTTAACGGTTAAAACATATTTTGAATTTTTAGATATTTTAAAAGAGCCATCAATTGAGCTGGAGTTTTTTACTACAAAAGAAATAGATGAACAAATAAAAGATCCAACGAATGCTTTAGAAAATATAGGTTTCGAATTGTATACTCTAGATGATTTAGAAGATCTAAATCATAGAAAAGCTTTAGAAAAAAAATACGTAGAAAAATTAAAATGAGAAATAGAAGATTTAGAAAAAAAATGAGAAATGAGTTGAAAAGATGACGAGTCAAAAAAGCTTTTAGCACAATATAAAAGAAGATTAGAATTGTTATGAACTGAATCAAATAATGAAAAATTTCTCAATTTTATTAATCTCCAAAAGTTAATAAAATCATTAGATTGACTAGATCCAGAATGAAAAAAGTATGGTTTTGAAAAGGGGACTTTTATTGAAACAAAAGAGGGGTCTTTTGAGGTTACTTGAATAGATGAAGAAAAGTCAGAAATAAGACTCAGTTCGATAGCTTGAGAAGAGAGTCTTCCTTTTTCTATATTTTTGGATTCATTTGAACAAAATAATGCATACAGAGTAAAAAATATAGATAATTTCGAGACTCTTATTCAAGGAGAGAAAGGTGATAATAAAAAATGGGAAAATCACGAGTTTATAGATGGGAAATTTATCGCAAAATCTGTTCAGGATTGATCAAAAAAGGTAGATAAAACAGTAAAGTACTTAACTTCAACTAAAAGTGATACTGTGTTAGAAATTTGTTCAATTAATTGAAATAACGTAGCTGTAAAAGTTTGATCAAGAAAAAATATATGAGACTTAGAGGATGATGAGAAAAAGAAGTATAAAAAGGATGAAAAATGAGAAATTTTATATATTAAGTGAGCTGATAAAAAGACTATAAGTCTCAATGAGCTTTCTCAATTTATCAAAAAAGAAGAACTAGATCCAAATTGGAAAACAGGGAAAACTCATGAGCCAGAGGCAGTTAAAGATTTACATGAAGATATAAAATGAAGCTTCTCAAGTAGGTTATTTAGCCGTATTTCCATTGCAGAAGCTCTTGCATGATGAAAAATGATGTTTGATTCCCTTGAAGAAACATTAAAAAAATGAAATGACCTACATGCTGCTAAAGTTGCTCTTGGTATGTGAAAGTTTTTACCAGAAGAAATAAGAGCTGAGCTGGAAATAAAAGTTGAGAGAGCAGAAGGGGATGAAATGGATAAAGAGTTAGAATGACTTGGTAAAGTTGATTCACCAATAGCAACCAAAAGAATACTTGGGTGGCTAAAAAATAGTGATACTCCTGAAGCGAAAAAAGAAGCATGACTTATGTTTATGCTGTCTAAGTACTGAGTACTCTATGCTAAAAAATTAGAAGAATACAGGGGTGAATTTTTATGGTACCAAGCTTTTGGTTGAAGAATTGGAGATGAGTTATATTTAGAGATCAAAGCACAAGCTGAAGAATCAGATGTAACATTTTCTGAAGAAACACTGATGCATATATTAGTTAATAGGCAATGTAAAAATAAATTAAAACCGAAAAGAAGATCAAGATTACATAAAGAGTATGAATGAAAATGGAAAGGTTGAATCGATGAAGAGTTTGAAAAATGATACAAAGATGCGAATAATAAAAGAACGGCAACAGATATGGTAAGGTGAGGGATGGAAGAAGCAGTTGATGGAACTATTCCTAACGCTATTTGATGGTTTAAAAAAGCAATAGAAAGATGAGGAACTTTAGAGGAAATGAGTGAATGATTTTTCTCTCTTCTGTATTCATGAGCATTATATAATGTAGATCAAGCAACTTTTTTGAAAATTAAAGGGTTATGGGATGGTGAATGAATGCCACTTATAATGACAAGATTCTCAACAAAAAAATCAGATATGGTTCTTTTTAATAAAGTAGTTCTTGACGTATCTTTAAGGATGCAGGATATTTACCCTGAACTTGATGGGATTTGAAAAGCTGCACAATCACTTTTTAATAGAGCTCAAAAATGAGATGGAAAAGAATGAGATAGAATTAAAGAAACTCAGAATTTTTGGAAAAAATATGGAACTCCTCTTTCTAGAGCATTAAACTTTTCTAATAATGATGATCCAACGTATGCCAAAACTGATAAACTCATTTTTCTAGAACAAGATAAAAATAAGAATTTTAAAAAATACTATGAAGATGTTCAATGATTTACCACTGAATGAACGTTTAAAAAAGATTTTATGGATGATGCTTGTTGAGTAGTTGGTTTAACTTGATTAAATACAAATCAGTTGGCAAAGCAATACTTAAAATTAAGTCCATGATGACAATTGATCGAGGAAAGTGTCGGGGCAAAAGTCTGGACAGAATTTATGAAAGATATAGACTCCATTCCTATGAAAGACTTTCACGAAGATGGGGATAAAAATTTAGAGCAAAAAAGAAGATATTTACAAAAATTTTTGAGAGATCTTTTTTCAGCATTTCTATCTAACCATGCTTGAAATGCGTTATCTTATTATAATAAATCTACTTCAGAAATTGGTCAAGTATTGCAATATTGGAGTGTTGATTTAATGAGAGATCTTGATGGAATGTCCTCATCTGACATATCAGAAGGAAAGAAGTGAACAGAGCTTATAAATAGAGTAATTAATAAAATCCTTAGCTGAAGCACTTCTGGTTGACCCTCTTTTCAGAACCCATTAGATAAAGTGATATCATGATCTAAGCAAGCTGCTAATGATGCTATGGTTGATCCATTAATGGTAGCTTAACAAAAAATAAACCCTGAAAAGGGTTTATTTTTTGTTTTTCCAATTACTTAATATTGTCTTCAATTCAACTTTATGAATATTTGTGGAAGAGCGATCTCTCCATTGGACCAGACTTATAATCTCCATTTTTTCATCATTCGAAGTTGCAGCACCTCAATCAGTATCTAGGTAGTTAATTTTTATTTCTCTTGTAAACAGTGGAACTAAGTCTGTTCCTCAACTTTGAGTATAAAATCAATTTCAGTCAAGATATATTCTATATGCATCTCTATAAGTTGCTACAGAGTAGGACCCATTTATTGCTCAGCTTAAGTACCACCTATCATTATTATTTTGATAGATTATATAATTTCATGATATATCGTTTGTTGTACTTGTATCTCAAATACAAGTTGATTCATAATTCAAAGTATTCCAACAATTTTTGTAATCAGAAGAGAATAAAATCCAGTTTGTATCCCTTATATTTGTCATGGCTTCTATTCACTCTCTTGCTATTTGTATCGCTTGAATTTTATTCACAGTTGAATCAGAGAGCCTAATAGATTCTATGTATATCTTATACATTCATGTTATTCATGTTACAAGTATGAGCGTGATAACCATTGCTTCAACAATTGAAGTTGCTTTTTTTGAATGTTTCATAGAGATTTTTGATTTAATTTTTAACTATTTTATACTAGTTATTTTTTAGAACTTTTCAAACTATTTTCTCCTTTACAAAATACTAAAACTCTATAAACTCTTCCCCAGAAAATATATATTACTAAAAAAAAATGAAATACTCAATACACAATGAAGAAAAAGTAAAAGAAATTTTAAAAGAGAATAAGCTTCCACCTTTTCGTTATGCTCAAATTGAAAATGCAATTTACAAAAATTTTATAACAGATTTTGATGAGATTGGAACGATTCCAAAAGTTATGAGAGAAGTTTTAAAGGAAAATTTTTTTTATGAGTCATTGTCTGTTGATACAATAAAGACATCTGCAAATGGCCAGACAACCAAAATTCTCTTTAAAACAAAAAAAGATGAATTTATAGAAGCTGTTATTATGAGACACCAAACATGAAGAATTACTTTGTGTGTTTCTTGTCAGGTCGGGTGTCCTATGGCTTGTAGTTTTTGTGCTACATGAAAACTTGGTTTATTAAGAAATCTTGATCCAGATGAAATTATTGAACAAGTATATTTTGCTGCAAAGTTACTAAATTCTGAGTGAACTCAATTAAGGAATGTAGTATATATGGGAATGTGAGAACCATTTATTAATTATGATAGCGTAAAAGAATCTATTCTTTTTATAACAAATCAAAAGAAGTTGAATCTTGCTAATAGAAGAATCACAGTATCAACATGTTGAATTGTGCCATGAATAAGAAGATTTACTGAAGATTTCCCACAAACTTCTCTCGCTATTTCACTCCATGCTCCAAATGATGAGATTAGATGAAGTATTATGCCAGTTGATCATACCTACCCTCTAGTAGATTTAATGAAATCTTTAGATGATTACGTTGCTGCTACTAATAAAAGAATTTTTTATGAGTACATTATGATTAATGGGGTAAATGATCATATTAAGCTTGCTGATGAGTTAGGAAAATTATTAGAATGAAAGCTTGCTCATGTGAACTTTATACCATATAATCCTTGAGAGGGAACAGGATGAATAGATTATTCTGCAACTCCTCGTTTTGTTATCGAAAAGTTTCAAAGAATCTTAGAAAAATACTGAGTAGTTTCCACTATTAGACATACTATGTGAGATGATATTGATGCAGCATGTGGTCAATTAGCAAATAAAAAGGAAGAGGAATAAAATTGCGTTAGGTTGGAACTTTACATTTTTGGGAAAGCATATAGACTATTGCACATATATTTTTATATTATTAAGATTTATTATTTCATGAGAAATCTCGTTTTTAGATTATTTTTTATTGTTATATTTTGAGCATTATTATTTTCATATATTTTTCCATGGAATTCATACAATATTGAAGTTCCATTTAGTGGAAAGGATTATAAATTATGACTTGATTTACAAGGGTGAATTGAACTTGATTATAAAGTTGATTTAGAAGAAGTAAAATTAGAAGAAGGTTATAATAAAACGAAAGAAACAGAAATTATAGAATGACTAAAGTCTATTATTGATAAAAGAATTCAAAGTTTAAACATTAATGACTCAGTTCTTACATCAGCAAGTTATGCTGGAGAACAACATATCATTGTTCAAATTCCATTAAAGTGAAATGATTCTTTAGAAAATAATGAAAATATTCAAAAAGCAAAAGATGCTATTTGAAAAGTAGTAAAAATTGAGTTTAAAGAAAAAAGGACTGAAATATCTGACGCTGATATAGCTGAAAGAAAAGTACTTGCAGAAAGTGCTTTGAAAGAAATTAATACAAGTCTATATAATTTTACATTAACGGCTGATAAATTTAAGCTCGCATATGAAAATGTAGAAATCTGAGAAACAGAAAATGTTTCAGAAATATTTGAAATAGAAACTCCTGTTTCAAAAGAAATTATTGATACACCAAATGGATATTTAATTCTATCAGATTTAATTGATAATAGGTATAGTTATATATTTATATCTAAAACTCCTTCAAATTGGCAAGCTGCAAAAGATAGTAAATGAAGAATTTTAAATGATACATATTTTGTAAACTCTTCAGTTCAATTTAATGAGGCATTTCAACCAATGATAGAGCTTGTATTTAATTCTGAATGAACTGAAATCTTTGGTGAGCTTACATCAAGACTTACAGGACAACAAATTGCAATATTTGTTTGAGGAGAGTTACTAACAGCTCCAAATGTTAATGAACCAATTTTAACTTGAAAAGCAGTTATTACATGAAGTTATACAGCTGAAGAAGCAAGGAAACTTTCAACAGATATCAATACATGAGTTGTACCAGCCCCAATTTATCTTACAAGTGAGAAGACAATTGATTCAAAACTATGAGCAAGTTCATTAGAAAAACTTATTATCGCTTGAGTTTCTGGATTCATCATAATTTTTATATTTTTGATTTTTGTATATAGAGTTTGAGGTCTCATGGCTTCTATAAGTTTATTTTTATATATAATTTTAGTTCTTACTATCATAAAAACATTAGGAATAGTATTGACACTTGCTTCAATAGCAGGTCTTATTCTCTCTATTGGTATGGCAATTGATGCAAATATACTGATATTTGAAAGAATTAAAGATGAATTAAAAAAATGAAAAGACTTAGAAGAATCTACAACTATTTGATTTAAAAAATCATGGACTGCTATTTGGGATTCGAATTTTACATGACTCATTGTAGCTCTTATATTATTTATATTTGGTGTAAATATTATTAAAGGGTTTTGACTTATGCTTGCAATTTGAATTGTAGTATCATTATTTTCAGCAATGTGGATAAGTAGAATTTTACTCATTCTTATTTCTAAAGTAGTAAAAGATAAGAAAAACTTTATAGGACTATAAAATAATAGTTTATCAATCAAAAAAACAAGAGTACTTTTACTTTTGTTTTTTTTGTTATATACTATCTTATAATTTATCTGATTACAGAGAGTATTATGAAGATGACCTTACTAAAAATCCTGTTTGCATTTTCTATATTTACATGACTTATTCTGGGGGTATATTCATTTTCACTCTTATCTTGACAATGAAATGACGATACAGTAGCTTCGACAAGTGTAGATGATACCTATATACTTGATGACTCAAATCAATGAGTAAAAAATCAACTTACCAGTAAATTTTCTTCAGATTATTCAAGTTGAAAAAGACTTGTAATAACGCAACCAGATACATCATGATCATGATTTATTGTTTCAGAACAATACGGAGATTTTTATATAAAAAATGAAATTACCTTAACAAAAGATGCTGTAATGTCTCCTTCTTGTTCTACAACAGAATCTGTATCATATAGTTTTTCAGGAACACTTGAGAGTCCTTCATGGTGAGAAGTCTCTATTACGAGTTCATCGTACTATTGTCCTGCATCAAAAAAATTCTTCCTTCCTCTTTATTCAGATGTTATTTGATTTATATCAATTTCAGCTACTGGAAGTAAAACTGTAATAACTGGAGTACAAAGTTCAGAGGATATAGCAAAAGATATAGCTGACTCAGCGATATTTAATAGCAACAAAGTAAGTGTTTCATGACTTACTTCTAGTAAAGATATATCATGAACTCAATCAGAGTTAAGTTTTGACTATTCTGACTCTGAAAATAGTCAAAAATTTGTAAATATTGATTATGATATAGCGTCGAAAAAAGCGAATTTTGATTTAGTAATAAATAAAAATATTGCAAGATTAACAAGTTGATTGACTCCTATAAACAATAACAGTAGTGCTTTAACGTGATTTTCTCAAGATTTACATTATTATGATTTCTCATGAGTAGCAGCTGCTACATCTCAAAATGAACAAAATTTTTGAAGAATCCTCACTGTTTGAAATGGATGAGCATGAGACACAAGTTTTAATAAAATGGTAGTAGCTGGTTCAAAGACCCTTATTGTAAAATGATGAAACGTATATATCAATGCAGATATATATAATACTTCTGATGTCAGCTTACTTGTGATAATTGTTAAAAAAGATTCAACAAATAAAAATAATTGATGAAACATTTATATTGATCCAAAAGTAACCAATATTGATGCAGTATTAATTGCTGATTGAAGTATCTTAAGTTATAATTCATCTGTATGAGTTTTAACAGCTTCAAATTCATCTCATCTATCTTCACTCACTAAACAGCTTCTTATATATGGCTCTATTTCAACGAAAAATACAATTTGAGATGATAATGCTCCGTATTGATCTGATGGGTATATCGCAAATGGAGAATGAGTAGATCAACTTTATAATTTAGAATACCTACGAGCTTTTGAAGTAGAGAAATCTAATGATATAGATGATGCATTATTTTGTTACTGATTAAGTGATATTGCTTCAAAATGAGGAGAAGAATATGCTTTTGCATGAAAAAAGAGATGTTATATAACTGACTCTGTAGCTTCTGGACTTAGATCTACTGAAAAGGTTTCAGCTCTCGTAATTGAATATAATCCAAGAATAAGCTTGAATCCACCGAAAATATTACAAAAATATTAATTTTATATTTTAATTATAGATATAACTATGCTTACAAGTTTCAAAAAATATTTGTTATGATTTATAATAGGACTTTCACTTATATGAAGTGTTTCTTACGCAGCAAATAATGGAAGTATATGAGCTTTATTTATAGATATAGCTTGAAACTGGAAACTCATGTGAGACGACGTTCAAGATAGTACAATAGATACATCTGAAATTCAAGATAATTCAATTGTGAGTGCAGATATTCAAAATGAATCTATTGAATGAATTGATATTAAAGATGGTACCATTGAAGCTGCAGACCTAGCAGAAATATATATAAATTCTACATGAACGTCATTAGATTCAGAAATGTTAGACTGACTTGATAGTACAGATTTTTATACACAAGTCTGAAATATCCAAATAACATCTACATGAATTTCAACAAATATTATTGAATTAGATGAGATAATACTATGAGGTGTATCGATTACAGGTGCCTTACTTACCCCTCCTTCTGTATGTACAGATAACGTATGGTCACCAAGTAGCGCTGAGACTTGTTCAGGAATTTTTTTTACTCAAACAAGTAATTGTTGAGCTACGAAAACTGGAATATGAATAAAAACTTGTCCAGGACCATCAAATACTAATTTGGTAATAGGGGTTCCTAAAATTGCTGTAACAGCTGGAGCGAAAATTGATTCTATGATGTATGGAAAGTTTCAAATAAAAGTGGGATGTATAGATGTAGATGTTACTTGTACTGTATGATGAACTTGTATGATTTGATGGAATACAATTGGCATGACAGATAATCCATTTTACTTAGATTCTGTTACAGTATTTAATGAAACATCCACTATCACACCTTGACAAGCTGCTACAAGTTCTATACATACGAGTTCTGATACAGGAGCTGAATTTACTTGTGTGGTAAAGTGGGATACAGCTGATAATATGATCAAAGTATATTGAAATGTAGAATCTACTACTTGAACCTATAATACTTATCAAAAGGAATGAGATGTAGCCAATGCAGTTGCCTGGTATATTTTAGATTAATTTATTATAATGAAAAATCATGTTTAAAAAAATATTATGTTCTACGTTTTTGCTATCTACTATTTTTAATTTCACTTATGCAGAAGAAATAAAGAGAGACATAGTAGAATTACAAGAGAGATATATATCAGGAGAGATTACTGAAGAAGAAAAAAGTATTTTAAGATCGGTTTGACTTATCCAAGATAAAACTCCATCAGAACAATCAGACGGTTATTTAGAAAATATTGATGACACTCAATACTATATTGATAATTCTACATGAAAAAAAAGTATAATAATGACTTTTGATGATGTAAGTAAAAAAAATAATGCAGATAAACTTAAGGAATACGAAAAAATGAAAGTACTTATTTGAGAAATGAAAATGGAAATTTCAGAAGAACTCCTTAAAAAGCAAAATATAAAAAATGAAACGGTTCATATGAATTATTTATTATGATTTATGTTTATAGTAGCAATTTTAAACTCCCTATGAATTACATATCTAATATTACAGAAAAAATAATTTTATTTACTAAGCTTATAATTCAATGCTTACAAGTTTCAAAAAATATTTAGTATGATTTGTAATAGGACTTTCAGTTGTATGAAGTGTTTCATATGCAACGAATAATGGGAGTATATGAGCTTTATTTATCGATATAGCTTGAAATTGGAAGCTCATGTGAGATGATATACAAGATAATACTATAGATAGCTCTGAAATAGAGAATAGTTCTATATTAGGCATTGATATTCAAGATGGATCTATAGAATGAGTTGATATTCAAGATGGAACTATAGAAGCGGTAGATTTAAAAGACATTTATTTGAATTCTAGCTCAATTGCATTAAATTCAGAAAAATTAGATGGTTTGGATAGTACAGATTTTTATGAACAAGTATGAAATGTTCAAATAACGTCCACTTGAATCTCAACTAATACTATTGAATTAGATGAAATAATACTTTGAGGTATATCTATTACAGGTGCTTTAACTACCCCGTCTGCTCCTACGGTTTGTGTGGATTATACGTGGTGACCAAGTACAGCTGAATATTGTTCAGGTGTTTCTTTTGTTCAGATAAGTAATTGTGGAAATCCTAAACCTATGTTCTGAATAAAAGATTGTACGGTACCATCAAATCTAACATTTGGAGTTACCAAGAATTTTTTCACGAGCGCACCACTTGCAAAAGTTGGATGTGTAGATGTTGATATTGCATGTGCCACTCCATGAGTGTGTACTGTTTCATGGAAGTGAATAGGGGTTATATGATCTATATGGCCAAGTATGAATGTTTCGAGTGATATGTGAACTGCAATTCTGCTACTTTGACAAACAGTTGAAAGCCCCGTTGTGTTGTATTACACGTGAGCAGAAAATTCCTGTGTTGTAAAATGGGATTCAATAGATAATAATATTAAGGTATATTGAAAAGTACAAAATTACTGAGATTATTGGACCTATCAGAATTGAATTATTGGAACACAAAGTGCAGTTGTTTGGTACACTTTAGACTAATTTTTTATATCATAACTATAGTAATATGTTAAGAAGATTTTTATGTTTTTTATTTGTATTAGCTAGCATCTGAACTTTTGCATATGCAGAAGAATTGAAATATAATACGGTTGAATTAAAAGAAAAATTTGATGCATGAGAAATAAGTGAGGAAGAAATACAAAATATTATTTCAGAAAGTTTAAATGCTGGTTGATCACCATCACTAGATCCCGAGGGAAAATTAGAAACTATTGATGGAGTTGAATATTATATTGATATTAAAACATGAGAAAAAAGTATTATTTTAACTTCTGATGAAGCAAATACAAAAAATCACACTACTATCATTAATAAATATGATGGACTAGAAACTCTTATTTGAAATATGAAAATGGAAGTTTTAAAGGAGATAAATATGAAACAAGATAAATGATCTCAGGAAAAACATATACAATATATGCTATGAGTTTTATTTGCTTTGATTATTTTAAACTCGGCAGGGATAATATATCTTATCTTTAAAAGAAAGTAATTTTTATTTATTAAATTGAGTTTTATGCTTAACAATCTCAAAAAATATTTGATATGATTTATAATTGGAATATCACTTTGATGACCAGTATTATATGCTGCAAGCACTTGAAGTATAGGAGCTTTGTTTATTAAAGTGTGATTAGATTGGAAGCTCATGTGAGATGAGATTGAGTATAACACAGTTGATAGTTCAGAAATTGAAGATAATTCTCTATTAAGTATTGATATATTAGATGATACAATTGAGGGAATAGATATTAAAGATGGGAGTATTGTATCTTTAGATCTACAAGAAAGTTATCTTACTTCTACATGAATAGCTGTTGATTCTGATAAACTAGATGGTCTAGATAGTACAGATTTATATACAGAAGTCTCGAATGTACAATTAACGGCTACATGAATTATTACAAATACCCTTATAGTAGATAATATAGTGTTAGGTTGATCTTCTTTTACTGGCGTATCTGAAGCTGCTCCTACTTGTACTGATACTACATGGTGGCCAAGTACAGCGGAGTATTGCACGGGTACTGCTTATACTCAAACTAGTGATTGTGGAAATACTCAAGCCGCTATCTGAACTGCTAGCTGTTCACTCCCTTCTAATATATCAAAAACCACAACAAAAAACCTTTCAACTAAATGATATTGGGGAGAATGAAATGGTTGTGTAGATGTTGATATTACATGTGGACCTATATGACAATCTTGTAATATTTCATGGAATAAGATAGGGAATGATTTTACTTTTAGTAATTTGGGTACAGTTAAAATAGTGAAATGAGATACTGTAGTAAGTTGATCTGTAGCATGAACATTATGAAATCATACATGTACTGTCAAATGGGACTCAGTTGATAATCAAATTAAAGTATACTGAAAAGAGCAAAGGACAGGTATATATTGGACTTATCAAAAACAAGGTGCTTGAATAGTAAATGCAGTAGCTTGGTATATTTTGGATTAATTTTTTTGAAATATTTTAATTATATTAACAGTATTGAATGCTTAGCAGTTTTAAAAAATATCTTATAGGATTTATAATTTGAATTTCATTTGTGTGAAGTATTTCTTATGCTGCAAACACATGAAGTATATGATCTTTATTTAACTACTTATCAGTATGATCTGAGAATGGACTTTCGATTATTGGGAGCATTTGGAGGTTAGATGGTACAAAAATTTTAGATGAAACGATTACGAGTTATGAAATTCAAGATGGAACAATTACATGAGATGATTTAAAAGATAGCTACGTAAACTCTACATGATGAATCGTGACATGAGATCTTACTATTATCGATAATTTATGAGTCTGAAAAAATTTAGCTGTAAATTGAAATGCTATAATAAAATGAAAGTTACTTGTGAATTGAAAAGAAGTTTTAACCGAAGATTATTTTGATTTATATAGTGGGAGTAACACAATTTTTGATTGTATGAATCTTTGATGAAAATTTTTAGAAGTAGATTGATGACTTAAAATTTGTAAAATACCATGAAATAAGTGTCCTTCTGGTTGGAGTAAATATAAGAATTATTCAACTGCATGATCATGTGCTCTATGGGCTAGAAAATGAAGGTGTTGATGAGCAGGCTGTTATATATCATGATCAGAATGTAGAAATAATTGAAGAAGTTTTTCAGATTCTACAAGAGTATATACATGTGACGTAAGAAAAGTTTGAACTTGTAGAACACCAATAACAGAGGTTTGATGCTACTAGTTTTTTATACTTTGATAAAGATATAAAATAAAGACCACTTATGTGGTCTTTATTTTATATCTTAGATTATCGACATCTCATGCTCATAGAAGTAATATTATAGAATTACTCTTGTTGTCTACTTCATAATCCTTAATGAAATTTATCACTCGCTCTAGTCAGTGTCCATTATACTTTTTGTCATGAATGATATTGTCTAGTAGTATATCTGTCGACATAATTTTCTTGTCATTATCGGAATCTCTAGATTCATATATATTTGGAATCACTAATATGTCAGTGTCGATAAAGCTTGTCTTAAATCAATCTAGTAGCTCAATAGTCCTATTATATTGGTGGGGTTGAAATATTGTCAATAATGTTTTGTCTTGGTATTTCTCTTTGATAGACTGTAGCGTGAGTTTGACCTCAGTAGGATGATGTCAATAATCACTTATGAGAATATTGCCATTCTCTGTCTGTCCAATAAATTCCATCCTTCTCCATACTCAGTTGTAATTTTCAAGAGACTTTTTAATGTTGACACATTGTAGTCAAAGAATTATTCATAGGGTATAACTGAGCTTCGCATCAAATAAAATGTGATCTCAAGGAACTTGCATATTTATTTTTGGGAAATCTATTTTTGTATTATTGAGTGAATAGTAATTTTCATATACTTCAATATATGTGATATCATTTCTCAATCAAATTAATTTTTTACAGTTTTCATCTTCTCAATTTAAAATAACATATCATCAAGACTTTATATTATTTATGAATTCTTTAAATGCTGAAATATAATCATCGAGATCTTTATAATAATCTAGGTGATCAATTTCTATATTTGTTATGATTCAAATATATGGATTATAACTTAAAAATGATCTATTATATTCACATGCCTCAACTGTGAAATATTTGCTTTCAGAAAAATAAGAATTTTTATTATTAAATTCTTTTAGTATTGTTCCAACTATTGCATTTACTCATAGATTAGAATTTTTTAACATGATACTACACATACTTGTAGTAGTTGATTTCCCATGTGTTCCTGCAATTGCTATGAGCTTTTTATCTTCTGAAATCATGGATATAGCCTGAGGTCATGTCATCATTTCTATTCAGAGCTTTTTTGCTTTTTGCATTTCCTTTTGAGTTTGTGGAATTGCTTCAGTAAATATAATTTTTTCAAATGAGTTATCTATTCTTGAATCATCTGCTCATATGATAATATTTATTCATTCATTTATAAGTGATTGTACTAACTCAGAATCTGTAGAGTCACTTCAAAGTACTTCATATCAGTGTTCATTATAATATCTTGCAATAGCAGACATTAGTATTCAGCCGATTCAGATTATGTATATTTTTTTGTTCATGTTTTATTTATATTTCTTTATTTAATACTTCATAAATTTTAGGGAATACTTCATTATCTAAATCTATGAGTTCTTCTTCAGTAAATTTAGAGAGTACCCAGTCAGATACTTCAAAGTGTGAGTTAAATCACACTCATACTTTGATTCTTTTAAAATCATCTTTAAAATGCCTGATAATATCTTTGATCCCGTTATGTCATCAAGCAGATCATTTGTCTCTGAATCTTACTTTTCAAAAATCCATACTCATATCATCAAAAACCACTATCCAGTCCTCAGGATCTATTTTATAAAAATCTATTATTTTTCTGAGGCTTTCTCAACTGAGGTTCATAAAAGTTTGAGGTTTGAGAAGAATAGTTTTTTCTCCTTCAAATATTCAATTAGATATTTCTCACTTAAATTTTGATTCAAAATGAAAGTCAGAAAAATTCTCTTTTCAAGCAAAATAATCCAAGAATAAAAAACCAAGGTTATGTCTGGTAAGTTTATATTGATCTCAAGGGTTTCAAAGTCATATTATGAGTTTCATGGTTTTGTAATATTATTGATATCTGAATTTATTCATATTATAGTCCTTCCTAGTTTGAATCTCTGAACATCTCTAAAATTAGTTAAATTATGCTTTTTCGCAAATATTAATATTGCTTCTAATAGGTTTACTAATGCATCAACTTTACTATTTCCTTGACCAAACATAAGGTCCATTCAATTAATATAGGTAATATAGTCTAGTAGATTATCTTTTTTTAAAGCTGTAGTTTTTATGAGCCTTTTTGGTATTACGAAAGTATTAAAATTAAATCTTAATATATATTCATTTTTCTCTTCAATAAAAGCCAATTCCTCCTTTTTTCATGGATTATGTATTCCCATAAAATATTTTTTATTTCATAAATTTATTGTGTATTTCCTTTAATTTTGTATTAGTTACGTGTGTATATACCTGAGTCGTTGTAATACTAGAATGTCCGAGCATTTCTTGTATAGATCTGAGATCTGCTCAAGCTCAAAGTAATGTAGTAGCAAATGAATGTCTCAGGGTATGTGCTGAGATATTTTTTAGTATCATAGCTTTTACTGCATAGTTTTTGATCATTCAAGTTATGAAGAAACGAGAGAGTCTAACTTTTTCATCTTCTAGTGCGTCAATATTCTCTATCTTAATATTATGTCTGATAAAGAGAGGGGATAGGTGATCATTTCTCTTATTCAGATAATCTTTTATCAGTTGTGCTGCATGTTCAGTTAAATAAACTACTCTTACTTTACGTCACTTTCATCTGACCGCAAATTCTTTTCTTTCTAGATTTATATCAGTTTTATTAAGGTTTGTTAATTCTGATACTCTGAGTCATGTGGAATAAATACATTCCATAATGGCAATATCTCTCATTCAAATCATAGTTGTTGTTTCTGGAGCTTTGAAGAGCCTTTCAATTTCTTCTTCTGTGAGATATTCAACCATTCTTGGGTCAGCTTTCATAAGATCAATAGCTGTTGCTGAGAGAGATGGAATTCAATTTTTCTCAAGGTATTTGAGGAAGCTTCTCAGAGTTATCATATATGCATTTGCTGTTTTTATACTGATAGATTTATTTCATTTGTATAAATATGTACGAAATCATTCAGATATCTTGAGATCTATCTTTTCAACATCATATTTATAACTATCTATATTTTTTTCTTCTAAATACTCACTAAATTTATTTAAATGCCTATCGTATTGTTCAATAGTTCTTTCTGATTTATTTTTTCTTACCTCTAACCATTCAAGAAAATCAGTATGTGCTTTGTGAAATTTCATAAATTATAGTTTAGTAAAATGAAAGATTTTATTTGTGTTTTATATTTTTTGCCAATAATACTCCCCCTGCCTTTCAGGCATCCCCCTCCATGAGGGGGAACTTAAAAAAAACTATGCATTTTAGTCTCCCTCATGGAGGGAGATGTCCGCTAGGACAGAGGGAGTTTTTCTAGTTTTCCTTCTATATTATAATCTCAGGTTCTCAGTCTGTAATAAGTATAGTATGTTCATATTGACATCAGAGGCCCCCATCTTTTATATATATTTCCCAGTCTCATTCATCTACTATTTGTCCAGATGTTTCTCATAGAATTGGTTCGATTGCGAGAGTCATTCATTTTTGTAATTTTACACCTGTTCAAGCTTTTCAAAAATTTGGGATATATGGTTTTTCATGGAGTTCTTTTCATATAGCATGTCCTGTAAGATCACGAACAACTTTATATCATGATGCTTCAATTTCATGTTGAATAGCTGCACTAATATCTCAAACTGTGTTTCAAACTTTTGCCATTTTTATTCCAGCATAAAGAGCATCTTTATTTGCTTGAATGAGTTTTGCAGCCTTGGGGTTTGTATCATCTCATCAGCATACTAGTGATATAGCTGCATCTGTATTGATTCATAGCTCTTTATCTTTTATTCAAAAATCAAAAGTGACAAGGTCTCCTTCATTGAATATAAGTCATTTCCTAGCTCTTCCATGTACAACAACATCATTTACACTGACACAAATGTTGTTTGGGAATCAGTATACTCCTCTAAAACCACAAAGTACTCAATGCTCTTTTGCAATTTCTCAGCATATCTTATCAATTTCAACAGCAGTTGTTCATACTTTAAACATTTTTCTTATTGCCGCAAAAACTTTTACATGGATTTTTGCATTTGCTTTCATTTGTAATATTTCTGTATTGGTTAACATTCTTTTTATTATTATTTAATTATTAAAACAGTTTCAATCACCCCTTCATTGTGAATCGCAGACCTTTTCTGCAATCTTTATCGTATCGGAGAGTGTGTTTATACTACTAGACAGATTGTAGTGAAGATTTAAAATTCTTGCTTTTAATTTTTCAGTATTTACATCTTCTACTGCAGTGAATGGGATTTCTGATTGATAGAGCGTAGCTATATTTTCTTTAATAGTTTCGGTTACTTTGAGTTTATTGGTCTTTTTTGTGAGATCAGTAACATTTACAACTTCTTTATCTTCAAAAGCTTGAGTTAAACTTTCTCAAAAACTTTCTAATTGATCTGCGACGCTTCCAATAATATTTGAAAAAGAATTTGTGATAAAATTATTATCAGTTGAGTAAAATCATTCAGAATTAAATTTTTCTAGATTTCATTGTATGATTGCCTGATTTTCCATTGATACTCATTGCCTACTGAGCTCTTTTCCAAGAAGCTCTTTTTCTTGAGTTCTGTAATCTGGATCTTTTGGTGATCATGTAAGTAATGTCCAAGCCTCTTTCCATTCTTCAATTCATTTTTTTCAATCTTGACCTAAAAGTGTAATTTCTTCTATACTCTTTTGTATTTTTGAGAAAAAAGTTCATTCAGATGTGGTACAAGCTTCAAGTCAATATCCATAGTGCCTATTAAACTCTAAGTAAAATTTTCTTTCATCTATAAGTATGAGTTCTTGATTTTTTACAGCCTTTTCTGATTCCTGAGTCACGATTGCTCTGTATAGTTGTCAGAGTTGAATTGTATTTTTGAGGAGACTTCAAACGATATCACTGCTTTTTCATATGAGTTCACAGTTATTTACTCAATCACAAGTATTATTTATTTGAATATTAGAATATCATTTTTTTTCGATTTTATCTAAATATGCTTTCAGTCACTTTATTTCATTTTGAATTAATCTATGGTCTCTTTTTATGGGAGTTGGTATTTCGTTTGAAATAGGGAAGAGCACATAATAGTTAAATCAAACAAAGTATGAATCCCAATCAAGTGTTTCATTAGAAAGCTTGGTAAAATTAAGCCATACAGCATTCGGTACATTTTTTTTCTCATTTGATGACAATAATTCTGCATTTACATTTTTTACTACATTTCGTACATTTTTTATATATTCAGTTAATACTGGAGCTGGTTGATTTTGAATTAAACAAAGACCAGCTGCATGAGTTTGATTCATTCAGAAGAATATTATTCAGAGTATTATCGGAAAAATTTTCTTTAGCATAGAGTTGTTATATTATTTATAGTATTATCATACAGGAATTTCTTTCATTTGTTTGATGACATTTTGTAAGCTTTGTACATAATCAGATATGGCTTTTGAGAATAACTCTAACTCTATAAACTGATCTCAGAAGTCCTCCATAGTTTCATATTGTACTTTTTTTCAAACTGACTTTCAAATAAAATTAAGTTTTTCTTTTCGTTCATTAACTCTTTTATTAAACTGCTCATGTTTTATAGCTACATCAGTTATGTTTAATTCTGCAGAATCAAGAAGTGTCTTTAATTCACTCTCACTTTTTGAAAAAATAGAGAGATCATTCCTTCTTTTATAATCAAGGGAAAGCGAATTATAGTAGGTTTCAAGCATTTTATCTTTTGAAAATTCACTTTTATCTTTATCTTCAGTTTCTTTTTTTATATCTAGGATTGGTACTGGTTTGGTTTGAATTTGAAAAGATATATGAAACATGTCAGCTAAATTGAGATCTTTTAGTCAGAGCTCAAAGTTATTTGTTGTCATTTTTGCTGGTGCTAGTGAAGTATTTGCAAACTTCCTTAAGTGTTCATTTGATCTATTTAATAGGTATTCAATACTTATATTCTCTCCTCAAACCAACAATTTATGTTCATATACAACAAAATCTACAAATATACAAAAGAAATTATTACATGGCCAAGCATCTCCTACCGTTGAATAAGATCAGTTATTTATAGAATCATTATCTGGATTATTATTTGATTCAGAATTATCACTTTCATCTTGTTCTCTATTTTCAATAGATGAACTTTCTACTTGTGGTACTGAAATATTTGGGTTCTCTATATTATTTATAAGATTTTCTAGAGTATCAGGAGAGAATCAGTTTTGAATCTTATCATCATAACTACATATGTATTTATTTGAGTTTCACAGAACCAATGGTAGATTTTTATTCTCTTGATTGGCTTCTTCTATATTTTCATCTTCAGAGCTTTCAGAAGTACTCTCTGCTCATGAACTCACAGCTGGGGTGGGAGAAAAATTATTTTTATCATTTTTTATTCCAAAATTTCATGCGAGATAATCATCAATATTTTCATAATCAGCTCATTCATATTCTATTTTACTTGAGAAAATTATAGCATCTATTTTTTGTAAATCATCTACTAAGTCAAAGCTAGAGTTTTCAATGATACCATCACTGTAAAGTCAGATTTGAGAAATAGAATGAATTTGCTTGGATTTTTCTTCTGCTGAGCTCTGAGCAATATTATGAATTTCTTGAATAGCATTTTGAATTTTATTTATTTTTTCTATTGATATACTTTGATCTTCTCACTTGCATTCATCTGTAATTTTTGAAGCTAACACTCAAATATCTCAAGCAGATATTTTTTGTATATCAGATGATGAGATATTATCAATAATACATTTTCACACTCAATCAATTTCTAGTATTTCATTTATATACTTTGCCATAGAGTCTTCTCATCACTTTAATTCATATTCATAATTTTTGAGTTCTAATTGCTCAAATCACTTATCAATATTTTTATATAAGTCTAATCATAAATCTTCGCCTAAAAAACTCCCATCATCTTGATATTCACTACTAAATCCTGTTACAGCGTTTTGAACGGATTCTATAGTATTACTATAACTAGATTCTGCTTTTGCAAAGTCATAAGAATAGCTTATCAATAAAAAGAAGATAAAAAGAAGATAAAAAATGTATGTTATTTTTTGAGACATAGAATGTTTCATTAATTATGTGACTCTAAATTTTGCTTGATTATACCCAAAAAACATGATTTTCCAAGAAAAAACCATGTAAAATTTACATGGTTTTTTTTGTTACTATTCTTAGTAGAGAATTTTAAATTAAAAAAAGCCTTCTGGCTTTTTTTTCGACTTAGTGAAATATAAAATACTTAAAAATAGTGGATTCACACTTTGTTAAATGTAAAACCAAAAATGCCTCCGTTACGGAAAGAAAGCTTTGCAGATATACCAAAACTAGATTTTTCTCCAGTTATTCCATATATCATACGACCATCAGAAAACTTACCTGACATTTCGATCATTTTAATATCGTAGAAAGTAAATTTTGCATTATTAAGAGCATCTTTTTTATGAATTTCATTGGCATTTATATCTCCAATTGTAACTACTAATAAGCTGTTAGGGTAATCAAAAAATACCGAAATTATATCAGAATCATGAAAATCGCCTTTCAAAGATAGTATTTCTAAAAAATCGTTATTTGATATTTTCATAATTAAAGTTAAGGAACTAATATGTTTGCTCCGTTTCCGATCTTATAGCTTAGGCTACATAAGATAGGTTATATTTTTTATTTCCTCATAGGATTTCTTCTAATTCTGTAATTTCTCAGAGCTGAGATTCCCTAATATAGGTACTTGAAACAAAAAAATCATAAAAATCATTTCAAAAATCTTTTGCCCCCATCAAACAAAGGTATAGATAATAATTATTTGCTTCGTTTGTAACATCGTAAGTTGCATTATTTTTATTTGAGGAAAAAACAAAGACTTCTCAGAGCGAAGATCAATTAAAAAAATCAAATGCTTTTGTTTTTACTAATTCATATTCATTTTCTCTTTGTAATAGTTTTTCGAAATAATCATTATCCATCTCAAATATAACCCCATTTACAGAATCTGCTTGCTTATTTGTTTTCATTACATCCAAAGCACACATAGGGATACCTTGAAATTCTCATGTTCTAAAACCAATTGGATCATGGAGATTAAAACTTCTTTTGAATTCTTTAATTATTCCAGGGCCAATGACTTGAGCATTTGGCACAGTAAATTGAAGAGATTTTGTATTAATAAGAGATCAAAATCAAAAAATCCTTTTCATATATTATGGTATTAGCTTCAGATAAAATGTAGCTTCTTTTTCCTGCTAAGGAGAGAGAATTAGGCCTTGCATCATCCTTTTGGGCAAGAGAGAGGTATTTAATTTTTACTTCACTTTCAATTCATTTTTCACAATTTCAAGAGTTACAGATGTTGTTTTTGGATTCATAATTATTTTTTCTGCGATTTGGTCTTCTACTTGATCTGTTATAAATCTTCTGATTTCTCTTGCTCAGAATTGAGGATTATATACGAATTTGGCTATGAAATTCAGTACTTTTGTATCATAAGCTATTGTAACTCAAACATTTTCGAGTCTTGCTTCTAGATTTGCAATTTGGAGCTTAACTATTTTTTTAATATTCCCTTTATCAAGAGGCTTAAATACAATAACTTTATCAATTCTATTTACAAACTCAGGAGAGAAGTAGTCAGTGAGATTTTCTTTTATTTTTGTACTTGCTTTTTCATAGTCAGCCATAACGGAATCTTCTTGTTCACCTGATGCATCAAAACCAATTCTATGTGCTTTTTCCATAAATTCTTCTTGTCAGATATTCGAAGTCATTATGATAATGGTATTTTTGAAATTTACCTGTCTTCATTTGTTATCTGTAAGAGTTCAGTCCTCCAAAATTTGGAGAAGAATATTATAGACCTCAAAATCTCATTTTTCAATTTCATCAAAAAGAATAACTGAATATGGTTTTTTTCTTACTTTTTCAGTGAGCATCCCACCTTCTTCATATCATACATATCAAGCATTTGATCCGATGAGTTTATTTACAGCAGTTTTATCTGAATATTCACTCATGTCTATTTTGATAAGAGCATCTTTGTCATCATAAAATTCTTTTGCAAGGACTTTTACAAGTTCAGTTTTTCATACTCATGTTGGCCCGAGGAATAGGAAACTTCATAATGGTCTATTTGGATTTCAAATTCCAGCCTTGCTTCTCATAATTGATTTTACGATATTTTCACATGCTTCATCTTGACCAATAATACTTTTTTTAATATCCTTTGGTAAGTTCTTAAGCTTATCAATTTCGTGTTTATTTAAATTTGAAATAGGTATTCAGGTAGCAATATGGAGTACTTTTTGTACATCATCAAGTGTGACACTGAGTCTTTTTTCTTTTGGAATGGTAAATTTTTTCTTTGCTTCAATAATTTTTGCTTCGAGCTCAGCTTGATCTTCTTTGAGTTTATATGCTTTCTTGTATGATTGAGCGATAACTGCTTGCTCTATATTTTTTTGGAGAGATGCGATTTTTTCACGGAGTTTTTTTGTTTCTGTTTCATCAAAATTATACTTCATACTTTTTATACTACAAGCCTCATCAATAAGATCAATAGCTTTATCAGGTAAGTATTTATCCGTCACATATCTCATTGATAGATCCACTGCTCATTTTACAGCATCAAAATCTATATTAAGGTTATGATAGTTTTCAAAAGATTCTTTGAGCCCATCAATAATTTGAGTAGCTATTTCTCTCGAAGGTTCATTTACTACAATCTTTTGAAACCTCCTTTCAAGTGCTGAATCTTTTTCTATATATTTTTGATATTCATTATTTGTAGTTGCTCAGATAACTCTTATTTTTCCTCTTCCCATTGCTGGTTTGAGTATATTTGAAGCATCAAGTGTTCATTCTCAACCTCAAGCTCAAATAATAGTATGGATCTCGTCTATAAATAAGATAATTTCATTTTCTACTTTTGAAGCTTCTTCAATGACTTGCTTAATTCTTGATTCAAATTCTCATCTGTATTTTGTCCCTGCGATCAAAGAAGACATATCAAGTGACAAGACCCTTTTATCTTTCATTGAAAAAGGAACTTTTCATTCTATTATTTTGAGAGCCAATCCCTCTACAATAGCAGTTTTTCCAACTCAAGGTTCTCATACCAGAGCAGGATTATTTTTTGTTTTCCTATTTAATATTGCTATGAGTCTTTCGATTTCTTTATCTCTTCAAAGTATAACATCAAATTTTCAATCTCTTGCTTCTTTTGTCAGGTCATTTGAAAAGAAATCAAGTGCAGGAGTAGTAGATTCTTCTTTTTTATTGGTTTGCTCTTTATTGAGATCAAAAGGTGTGGTATCTCATTCTAAATTTTCCTCTCAAAGAAGGTTCTGAGTTAATGCTCATAATAATTTATCAATAGAATCATCTGCTAAATTCACATTTGTATTACTTGTTCAATATCATCCATTTTTTAATCCATCAATGGTTCATAATTTATTGAGATCTGTAAGGTTTGTGTCTATATCAGTTGTAACTATCCCAATATAATCTAAAAAGCTTGTAAACCAAGAGTCATTTTTAATCATAGATAATAAGAAGTCTTCTAAGCTGGCTTTTTCTTTAGAAAAACTTGCAGCTACTTTGACACTTCATAAAATGACGTTTTTTAATCTTGAACTCATCCCAGAATACACTCATTTTCTTATGCTTGGTGCTTCATTAAAAACTCATTTGTTTATAATTTCAATGGCAAGTTTTTCATTTATTCAATAGAGTGCAAAAATTTCTTTTATTCCTCATGTCGAGTTTTTTATAATTTCTAAAAAAACATCTTCAAGAGAAAGCTCTTTGAGTCACATTTGTTTTATATTATTTTCAGCATTTATGAGTACCTTTTTATATCCGTCAGAGAAGTTGTTGTATGACATTATCTTTTGTTTTTATGATAAATTAAATTCTTCTTTAGTGTAGAGAGTTTCTTTTTCTTGTAAAGATATTTTTAAAAATTATGTTAAAAAATAGTTGTAAATTTTTATTATCATCTTATAATATCAATTATACTATATAAAACTGATTTTATTAAGTATTTTTCTATAAAATGGTTTTACTAGCGAGTAATATAATTTATAATTTAAAACTTACTTTACTATGTTCAATAAAAAATTCTTTATTCTTGCAACTTGATATGTAATGTGAGGACTTGTTTCGTCGTTTTATAATAAAAAGAAACCTGAACAATTAAAAACTGAGCTAAAAAAGGCAAGAAAGAATGGAGATGGAGATTTTCAAGTTTTACTAAATAGTTTCTTAGATACTCATAAAAATCTTATACAAGATATAGAAAAGGAATTATTAACAGAAAAAAATAAAGAACTTTTTCATTCAAAAAAAGAAGAATTATTAAATATTGCAACAGTATATCAAACTGAGTGAAATAAGTTAATTGCTGAACTTAAATCTCAATGAAAAGATTTTATTGTTGAAGCATCTGATACATTAGAGAAGTTATATAATGAAAAAAAAGATGAACTCGATACTTTTAAAGATATTTCTCCAAAAAAAGTTGAAAATTTAAAAGATAATCTCCTCGCTTCTTTTGAGGAATTAAAAGAAGTAATTAAAAATGAGATAAAAAGTGAAAAAAAGAAATAAATAATATTTTACTATTAACTATCAAAGACATGAAAATCGAATTACCAGTACTTCCGTATGAAATGAATGCATTAGAACCACATATTTCAGAAGAAACATTACAATATCATTATGGGAAACATCATAATACTTATGTTATGAAGCTGAATGGACTTATTCCAGGTACAGAGTTTGAAGGAAAAGATCTGGAAACTATTATAAAAACTTCAAATGGTGGAGTTTTTAACAATGCTGCACAAATTTGGAATCATACTTTTTACTGGAACTGTCTTGCTCCAAATGCTTGAGGAATACCAGATTGATCTCTACTTGAAGCAATTGAAAACAATTTTGAAAGTTTTGAAAATTTTAAAGAAAAATTTACTGCTTCAGCTGTGAATAATTTTTGATCAGGGTGGACTTGGTTAGTTAAAAATTTAGAAGGAAAATTAGAAATAGTAAATACTTCAAATGCAGAAACACCACTCACTGGAAACTATAAGGTTCTCCTTACTTGTGATGTATGGGAGCATGCATATTATATTGATTATAGAAATGTGAGACCAGATTATCTCGCTGCGTTTTGGAATCTCGTTAATTGGGATTTTGTAAATAGTAATTTAAAATAATACTCTCTTAAACTATAAAACATACAAAAGTAAAACTTTTTTTGTATGTTTTTTTGCTTTTTTGCCTTGAAACCTTATTATTCAGGGTATTATCCAATAATGGAATTACAAAAATGGAGGAACATTATTTATGAAATTCTGTGAAGAAAAAATGAGGGAAGTGATTCACTCTTGTAGAACTTTTAGTTATAGTATCGATTGTAGCAATTCTGGGTACAATCGGTTTTTTATCATATACATGATATACTATTCAAACAAGAAATGTGAAAAGGTCATCGGATCTTCATTCAATAATAAACAATATAGAAATTTCATTTATTGATAGCGTATCATTATTTTCTATGCTTGATAATACTTGATCAACACTTACCTCGACAGCTTCATGAGATAATATTCAAATATCGTGAAGAAGATATCCAGACTTGAATGGTTATTACGAAGCTTGAGATATTAATTATAGGATATTGTGACTAGAAAAAGATAAATTTTTAGACCCATCAACGAATAAATCTTATAAACTGTGAGTTACTTCATTATGATATAGGTATGAGATAGGAGCGACATTAGAAAAATCAGATTGATGAGATTCACTTATTATGTGAAATCGGAAGCCAAGAACTTCTCTATGAGCAAGATGAGAATGAACGGGAATATTATGAAATAGGTATTATTTAGTCTCATGAAATTCTGCTGAATCGACATGATTAAAGCAAAGAGATATAGTAAATATAGGTACATGAGCTACAAGTTTAGATTATGTAATAATCGGGTTAAAATGAAATAAAGTATATTTAGACCAAGAAATTAACCAATGAGGAGATAATATATACTTGCAGTATGATGAAACTCGACATCTAATAAAAAGATGGGATTCAAACTGGGCAATAGATATATGAAAAGGAAACATATATACTCCATATGAAATTAATTAGTTACTTATTAAATAAAATAATTATGGCAAATAAAAACAAAGATGAAAACATGTTAGATGAACTTTTTGAAGATTTTACTGAAGTTCAAAAAAAGGAGAAAAATAATCAAGATAAAAATATAGAAAAATTGGATCCTAAGAAAAAAAAGAAACAAATTTTGATTCTTGTTGTTCTTTTAATTGCTGTATTGGTAGGATATTTTTTCTATTTAGAAAGTTTAGAAAATAGTGAGACTACAGTTACTCAGGATACAATTATTATTGATACTACAGATAGTGATTATGAAAATAATGTATGAGATTCAAATGATGTCAAAGAGAATCCAGATACAGATTATTCTATTGAACTCAAGGCGAGATATAAAAAACTCTATTCATTGTTTATTGATAGAACATGGGTAGTCACTGCTCGTTCAGATTTTACAAATGTTTGGTGAGATGAGAATATTGAACAATTAGAAAAGTGATGACTAAAAATATCATACCCAAAGGGGAGTTATAAACCATCAGCAGATCCAAGGTGATGAGCAGGATTTATATATCATATATGAGATGATTATAAAAAATTAAAATTTTCTTATGATTTAGAGTTTGCTCCAAACTTTGATTTTGTTAAAGGGGGGAAGTTACCATGATTATGTTGATGAGATTGTGCAAGGGGTTGAGAAAATGCTAATAATGGTTTTTCTATTCGTTTTGCTTGGAAAAAAGATTGATATCTTGATACCTTAAGTTCAATTCCATGAGCATCAAAATATGGATCATACTCATGAAAAAAACTTTTTAAGTTTGAAGCATGAAAAAATTATAATATTTCACAAGAAATTATACTTAATACTCCATGAAAGAATGATGGATCTCTTATTGTAATGGTTGATGGAAGTGAAGTGTATAAGCAAACTGATTTACTTTATAGAAATAACTGAGCTATACAACTTGATTCAATTCTATTTTCAACTTTTTTCTGAGGAAGCGATATCTCATGGGCTACTCCAGTTGCTACTTATATTAAATTTAGAAACTTCAAAATGAGTAAATAATTTGTAAATATAATTTTTTCAGTCATGAATAAACGTCAGCAAGCCATAAAAAAAATGATTATAAAAAACAAGGAGATTTTTTTTATTATTACTCTCTTTATTTTTGCGATAATTATAATGACATTTAGTTTTCATGGGGGAAAAAAAGATGATTGAAAACTCGTTCAAGAAATTTCAGTTAATACTTTAAATAACTCACAAGCTCTTATGTTTGATAATTTTTTAAGTACACGTTGAAAGGTCTCTTGATATACTAATAATTGGTGACGTGAAAATATAATAAATTTTTCAAATGGCGAATTAAAGATATTCTACCCAAAAGGGAGCTATACTCCATCAAAAAAGCCAGTCTGATGACTTGGATTTATTAAAAAGCTGAGTAATAGCTATGAACATGCAAAACTTACTTATAAAGTGAAATTTGATACTGATTTTGACTTTGTAAAGTGAGGGAAACTCCCCTGATTTTGTGGATGAGACTGTTCAAGGGGATGATTGGATACAGATAATGGTTTTTCAACAAGATTTATGTGGAGAACAAATGGATATTTGGAAGTGTATGCATATTTAGCAACAAAAAAATGAACATATTGAAAAAGCCTATGAAGAGGAATGATAACGATGGTACCAGATAAATATTATGAAATCTCACAAGAAATAGTTCTTAATACTCCTGGAAAAGCAAACGGAGTACTTATTGTAAGTGTTGATGGAGAAGAAGTTTATAGAAATACTGAGCTTATATTTAGGAAAAATAGCTCTTTATGAATAGATTCATTATTATTTTCAACGTTTTTCTGATGATGAGACCCGAGTTGGTCGAGTGAGAAAGATAATTATAGTTTTATGAAGGATTTTGAAATTTTTTATGAATAAATGAAAAAAGCTGGGAATATTCTCAGCTTTAATTCCAATTACTTTATTTTCAACTTGATTACATATACTCCTATACTTAGGATGAGAGATATAAAACTTGCATTTTGTTGTTTTTATTGTAATATATTGAGATGTTAATAGTTTATTTTTTTAGTAAATATTATGGGTATTAAAGGAGGGGAAGGTTTAAAAATGGAAAGTATGGATATCTGAGAATATGATTTCAATAAAACGAATTGATGAAAACCTGTTGTTTTAGAGGAATCGTTATATGGTAAACCATTGGATATAACTAAATTCTTTAAGAATGAGACCATTGAAGTTTTAGATTTTCCTCCACATTATCCAGAGATTGATACAGCTTCTATTGATCCTGAAATCCTTGCATCAACTTTTCCTAAAGAAGGTGAAGGATGTTTAGATTTGAATGAGTTCATGAGAAAGATTGAGAAAAAATATTAGTTAAACTTACATTTTGATATTTATATATATTTGACAAAAATATTTAAATATATATAAATAGTCTACGAACTATTTTTAAATTTTTTTTGAAATGGAGAGTACGACATGGCTGATTTTATGCCACACAAACCAGAACAAACAGAATCTTCTAAGGATAGCCGAATTTTAGTATCGGCTTTTACTGGTTTGATTTTTTTTGGTCTGATATCACATATAGCAGTTAATATTGATGATCTTTTGCTTCTTACAAAAGGATCAATGACATCAGTGATTGCTTATGTGGCAGGGGTTGGAATTATTTCTGCTTGGAGATATTCTAACTATTTGTATAACGCGTATCGAGCTGTTACATATAAGTTTTGGTACAAAACTTGGGAAGAAGAAGTAGAGTCTCATGACTTACCTCTTCCATATGACTTACTTGAAGTTCATGTGATGGCATATGAGGAAACTCCTCTTGTTTTTGCTACTTGTTTTCGATCATTGGCAATTGATGTTGCATCAACTGAAATACCAGCAGTTATTTATGTGAGTATTTCTAAAGATAAAGCAAGAGCTTCGGTTGATTTACAGGTCATTAAGAAAACCATTAATGGTTTGGAAAAAGAGAATATTATTGTTGTTGATAATGCTACAAGGAAGTTAATCACTATTAATCAGAAAGGGCAAGGAAAGAAAAATGCACTTGCAAGTTCGATTGATATGGGATTAACTAACCCTAGTATGCAAAGTATACGACGAGCTGTTCTACTTATGGACTGTGATCAATTTATTGTGAAAGGAACGATTAAGAGATCTTTAAAATTTTTAGGATCGAGCGATAGAGTAAATGCTGTTACTCCTAGTAATAGAGCATGGTGCCTTACTGATAGTGATGCATATGTTGAACTATCATCTGTACGGCTTGGTCCTCGAAGAGATCATTCAATGTCAGTAGCAGCTACGGTAGCTACTGGTAGATTTGTGATATTTGAAGGGGAGTTTATTACTAAAACTCTTGTTAAAAAACTAAATCATGATATTTATACTTATGATGAGTTTGGGAGTTTTATAGCAGCTACAGGTGAGGATAAACGTACGTATTTGGACCTTCTTGAAAAAGGGGGTGATATAGCATTTTTATTATCTGTAGTAGTTTTTTCTATTGAGGAACCAGAGAATGAAGAAAAACCTATAAGGTCATTTGTTTCACAAATGTTTCGTTATAAGGGAAATTCCCATCGTTTTCATTCAAAAGTTCTTAAGCTTCCACCAGAGTTGCTTGACTTTCAGAAAAGACGAATATTTTGGGATCAAAAATGGGCATTCTGGACTCCTATAACAGGAATTTTAAGCGCTTTAGTCGGTTTAGTAATGTGGGGAAAAGTTGTAGTTGAAATATACTTTGTTGGAGCGTACTTAATAAGGGAAATCCAGGCAAGGTATTACTGTTGGTTTACTGGGGTGAAATATTCTCCATGGATGCCGATAACTATTTATTTTGATCAAACTTTTGGAGCTTTTATTGATTTATTGGCTAGGTTTACACCAAATGTTTCAAAATGGATACAGAAAGGAGTACCTCAGGGGGGAGAAATTCAAGCGGTATCAATACTTAATATTACTATTACATTTATGGCAGTATTTCTGCTTATATTAACGATTACTTAGGGGGAAATATGAATTCACCAATTTCTGAAGCAGAAGTATTGCATCATTCACACCCAGCACTTAAATTTCGAGTAGGAGATATATTATATGATATTAATGGCTGGAATTCTGTAACAATAGAATTGAAGACAAAGTTGCCAGATGACATTACTGATGCTGTTTTAGAGATATGGGATAAAAAACGAAAGGGGCTTATTCCATTACTGGTTGATGATCTTCATGAGTCTGAGGGTAGACACTTTCTCTATCCTATACAAGAAGTAGGGGATGAATCCAATGGTCGACTCGTTGTTTTAGAAGGTGAGGTCGCTATAGGTGATTCTGATAGCTGGGTTCAGGATTTGTCAGCTAGAGTTCCATTGGAGACAATAGATCATGATCATATAGCAGATATAAAGATGAAGCGTAGGATGCCTCTGAAATTTAAGTTTCTTGGCTGGACGTTATTCACAGCTTTAGCTTTTGCGATTAGCTATGAAGTCATGTTCAAAGATATTGCATTAACAGCATATTCAAGCCCTCAGTCTGTTGATCGCTTCCGACAATCAGGATTGGAAGTAAAAACTTCTTCTGTTGGTCAGGATGTTGAAGAAAACAGTGTGTACCTGAGCTTAAATGACTTTGATTTAATTGATAGGAAAACTGCACTAGAGAGTGAAGAAAAGCTATGGAGATCTAAAATAGCTTTGGCAATAGCAAGGTTTAATACCTTGAATATAAGAGTTAATCTTGATCGAGAGTTACTTACACCATTACTTGAGGAAAAAATAAAAAGAAGAACTGCTATGGGGAATGGTCATGAACATGCATTTTCTGCATATGAAATGGCTGATATAAACATTGAAGTACTTAATCTTCAGGCAAGATCAAATGCTTTAGAAAAAGGAGTTATTAACAATGGGGATACTACTCAATCTATTAATGTCTTTCAAGAAGAGTTAGATGTTCAGAGAGCTGAATTGAAAAAAGTAGTTAATGGTTTAAAATCATTAGAATTACAGGAAGCAAATTTAGAAAAACTAGCTCCATCTGATTCCAACTTTATAGAATTTATTGAAGGAGGAGAGAATGCCGAATTTAGTAAAGCTATTTTTATACCACTTGATAATACAGAAAATGTTATCATAGTAGCAGCCATAAGTCGGGATATATTTAATAGACTTTCTGGTAATGAAGTGTATTATAGTAGGGTAGGTGGAGGAATGTGGAGGTCAGCTCCATATGAAGTATTAAGTGACCTTGACTTAAAAAACTTCTACTTATCTAAAGACTTCTTAAATGGAGATACTGTTAAAATAAAAATAAAAACAGAAATAGGTGGGGAACTACGCAAGGAGCTCATTGGGGAACCAGTGAATGTTCATGTACCTGTAGTGCCTCTTAATTTCATGCCTCGATGGCTTCATCCTAGGGTTTTTCTATCCTATGTGATTTAGTACATCTACAAAAATAAAAACCTACATTTAATGTAGGTTTTTATTTTGCATTTTAATATAAATACTATATAATATAGTATATATATTAATTCATAACTATAAAATTATGTCTAATACAGCATCAATATGAGGAGAAGCTTCATGAGTAGATAAATTTGCGTGATTGAGATCGTTAGGTGTAAATCCAGATATCCAATCAATAGATTTAGAAGTTTCTGATAGTGTCAGCAAAATAATTTTCACCCCAGGTAAGTCACCACTTACGCCTGAGGATGATGGAACAGATCACTCTGGAGCATTATATTCTCATCAAGAACATCCTGAATTTGGACTCTCTGGTATTGGTGATTATTCTAACATGAGTAGTTTGAAGGATAAACCTGTAACTTTTGAAGAGATTCTTGCTGAACATCAGGAATGGCATTCTTGAAAAAACTCACCACTAAGTATGAATGACTAGTCTCTTACTTAATATAAAAAAAAGATCTTACTTTATTTAAAGTAAGATCTTTTTTTTATATTTTTGCATTATTTATTTGCTGCAGCATTCTAAGGTGACTCTCATTTACATGTTTCGTTTCTAATGTCATATATTCATCACTTTTTTTTGTATTAGTATCTTCATGAATTATTCACATTTTTCTTAATAACACTGTTAAGCTAGGATCAATTTGTTGGTCTTTAAACATCTCATGCATAAGTAATCTACTTGTTCATGCTGCAAGGAGTTCTTCTGTACTTACCTCCGTTTTCACAGTAGAAATTTGTGCATAGGTATCAATAGCAGATTCTTTAATTGTAGCATTAAAATCTGTAAATATTGTTGGACGAACACTTTTTTTAGAGAGGCTTTGAAGTATATTAAGAGATGTCTCTATTTCTGAATGATCTTCGTATAATCATTGTTGTTGCATCATTAACCCTCAGTTAATGAATAGTTTTTTATTATTAATTGGTTGTACCATTAATTGTTGAAACAAGTCTATTGTAAGTTCTTCAATCATTTTTGTGAGTTGGCCTAGCTCAAATTTTTTATGTGAATCATCTATTAATAAAAAATGTTGTCATCCTTGAATTCTATATCCTTTTAGGTTTGGTAAACCATAACCATTTATAATTGATGGTATAATATCACCTAAAATTACTTTTTCCCCTTCTTTTCAAGATATATTTTGTATATTATTAAAGTTTTCAATATCAAAAACAATAACTCAAAAATTAGTTCATTTTTTTAATAATATTTCAGTATCATGAATAAATAGGTGTTTTGTGTATAAGCCATACTCATCTAGAGTAAGTGCTATATCGATTTTTCTTTTTTGTATTAATTGTTCAATTCTAACTACAATACTATTTGATATTTTAGTCAAAAGAGCTTGTATATCATTGTTAAACTTTTTTCATTCTATACAAAAAGTTCTTTTTAAAGCTAACTTTAATGATGCTATATCTCGAAAAGAATTTTGTGAAACAATAAAAGAAGAATTTTTAAGCTTATTTATTCATTGAGAGATATATATGTTTCAATTATTTTCTGAAGCAATGTACTTTTGAATTTGCTTTAAAAGTAATGTCATATCTGTATCAATTTCTCATTTTTCACTTATTTGGAACTCTATAATAGGAGAATGAGCGAGCTTATATCAATCTGGGGTACCATCAAGAGCTTCAATTGCTTTGATTGATTTTGGTAGATTTGATAACAATGTACTTAAAATTGATCCTATGTTATCGGCTCAATTTATATCATTTACAAGTTTTTCTCCTTCTTTTTCAATTTCTGATTGAATAAGGTCATTGAATGTGATTGGTTTTAAATGATTTTTAATTGGTTGTTCTTGTTTGTTCTCATCTAAAGAAACTATGTGAGAAACTCAACTTCAAGGTATTTTGTTTGACATTTATTTTATATTAATTTTAAATTCTATTTTATAATACCCATGATTCTAAAAAATCAAGTTTTATTTATGACTTTTTGTAAATAAATATTGTATATTTTTCAAGTAGATTTTTTTTTGCCTTTTTCTTATTTTTAAACATAATGATTTTAGCTCTAATACTTAATTATATACTATAAATGGAATCAAAAAATATTCAAGAAAAAATACAACAAGTGAAAACAGAAATAGCAAAAAAAGTAGTGTGACAAGAAAACCTTGTAAGAGACTTGCTAATATGACTATTTTCTCAATGACATGTACTTCTTGAATGAGCTCCATGATTAGCAAAAACACTTGCAGTTGCAACGCTTTCAAAAGTAGTTGATTTAAATTTTAAGAGAATTCAATTTACTCCAGATTTACTTCCAAGTGACCTTATCTGAGCAAAAATATATAACCAAGAAAAACAAGACTTCCAAATAAAAAAGTGACCGATTTTTACGAATATAGTTCTTGCAGATGAAATTAATAGATCACCATCAAAGGTCCAATCAGCACTCCTCGAAGCAATGGCAGAAAAACAAGTAACCATAGGAGATAAATCATATAAACTGAGTGAGCCATTTATGGTTCTTGCTACTCAAAACCCACTCGAACAATCAGGGACATACTCTCTTCCAGAAGCACAACTTGATAGATTTTTACTTAAAACCATTGTAAACTACCCTAATGAAACCCAAGAAATAGAGATCATGAAACAGTATGCTTCTGATAGTGAAGTAAATCTAGATAAAGTACTTTCAAAAAAAGAGCTTTTAGAAATACAAAAACAAGCTGAATCCATATTTGTAAACGATCATATATATGAATATGTAAAAGATCTTGTTTTTTACACGAGAAATCAAGATTTCATGAAAAAGTACCTTGCTATCTGAGCCTCACCAAGAGCATCAATTGCACTTATAAAAACAGCAAAAATTTTAGCTCTCCTGGACGGAAGAGACTTTGTCCTCCCAGAAGATATAAAAGAAATGATCTACCCTGTTATGAGGCATAGAATCATCCTCTCATACGAATCAATAGCTGAAGGAGTCACAACAGATGATGTAATCACTGAAATCCTTTCTAAAGTAAGTGTTCAATAATTATCTCTTCCCTGAATCCCTACTCTTTAGTCAAAGAGCAGGGGGCTACAAATCAGTTAACTGCAGCCTCTTTCTCTTTGACTAAAGAGAGAGAATTCAAGTGAGAGATAATTATTATAATTTCAATATACAACAATGCATAAAAAACATAAAAACCTTCTCGACCTAAAAATAAATAGACTCGTTGATAATCTCTCTGTTTGAAACCATAAAACAGCATTCAAGGCAAAATGAATGGAATTCGCTGACTACAGAGAATATGAATACGGTGAAGAAAGTAAGAACATTGATTGGCTAGCATCTTCAAGAGAATGAAAAATGATAGTGAAGTTATTTGAAGAAGAAAGGGAGATGGATGTATATGTATTAGCACTATTTGATTGAGATATCGATTTTGAATTCAATGGAGTAAAAAAAAGAGATGTAGTTGAAGAGATTTTTTACCTACTTGGACTCTCAACTATACAGTTTCAAAATAAACTATGAGCAATTTTTCATGATAGTGAGAAAAAAAGAATATTTGAAGCAAAGAAATCAAAGGCTCACTTTTTAAATATATTTTCAGAGTTTGAGAAGAGTAATTTTTCAGGGAATGATATAAATAGCTATTTAGAATATTTTAACTGACTAAATATAAAGAACTCTCTTGTTTTTTTACTCACATCAGATACAAATATTGATGAAAAAATATTAAAAATATCATGTGTAAAGAATGATTTTGTCGTTTGTAATACTTTTCATTCATTTGAGAATAATCTTACAGGTACATGAATAATATGATTGAAAAACTCTTGAATGAAAGTCTCTATAGACTTAGATGATACAGAGAAAAAAAATCAATATAAAAAACTCAGATATGATAAATTAAGCAGCTTTAAAGATAAAGTTTTTTCTTCCAAATGAAGATATTTATACTTTGATGAGAATACCTGTGTATTCAGTGAATTTTTTAAATTTTTTCATACACATTATTAAAAAATAATTATAAGTTATCCATATGCAAGAACTATATTGACTTAGAGAAACACAATTAGATTATATAATTATCCCAATAATAGCATTATTATTAGGAGTTATTATATATTCATTATTCCTGAAATATTTACAGGATAATAAGTGAAGTAAAAAGGCTGAAGAAATGATTGTAGAGGAGCATTTTGATCCGGTAGATATAATATATAAAAAGCTTCAAGTATTAAAAAAAGAATCTCATGTTATCTCAAAAGATATCTTTTATAAAGAAGTGAACGATATATTTCGAGAATATTTTGTTTTATTATGAGTCTCAGGAGCATTTCAATCTACTTTAAAAGAACTTGAAAAATCTTGATTACCAAATGAGTTATTAGTTTTATTTAAAAGATGTTATTATCAGGAGTTTTCACTATCCCTAAATTCAATGAATGATAGAGAAGATATTATAGAAGATTTTATAAAAATATTACAAAAATAATATGTTTACATTTTTATATCCATGAGTTTTCCTATTTATTGTACCAGTAATTATATTGGTTGTTTTTTTGTATTTCCAATGATTAAGAAGAGTAGATTTTTGACCATTAAAAGATCTGCAAAAATTTTATAAAAAAGATACTCTCTATTTTAAGATATATAATTTTTTATTACTGCTGATATTTTTTGTTTTTATAACAATTTTATCCGGACCAGTAGTAAGTGAAACAAAGGAAAACATAAAGAAAAATGGTATTGATATACAAATAGTCTTGGATGTATCACTTTCTATGATCGCTGAGGACCTAAAACCAAATAGATTAGAAGTAGCAAAGTGAGTGATATATGATTTTTTAAACACTCTCAAAACAGATAGAGTTGGGCTTGTTATTTTCGCATGAAAACCATTTATCTCACTCCCACTCAATTTTGATTATAATATTTCAAAAAAAATAGTAGATAAAATTTCAGTATCTACTATTAATCAAAACTCCCCTCACTTACAATGAACGGCTGTATGAGATGCTTTGTTATTAGCTACTGATTCATTTGATGACAAATCAAAGCAGAGATGAAAAGTCATTGTTTTGATAACCGATTGAGAGGCTAACAAGTGATTGAATCCATTAATCTGAGTTGAATATGTAAATAAGTTGTATAAGAATAGCTTAAACAAAGAAAAAATAAAAGTGTATACTATCTGAATATGATGATCAGAAAAAACGTTTATTCTCTATAAACACCCCTTTGCTTGAACTCAAAAGGTAGAAATTTCTTGAGTGGATGAAGAGACTTTAAAAACTATTGCTTCAAAAACATGATGAGAATATTTTAGGGCAACAGATAAAAAGAGCTTAGAGAAGATATTTGAAAATATTTCAAAACTTGAGAAAAAAGAAATAGAAGTAGAATCTATTGAAGTTCATAAAAGTAAAAATATATATTTTGTTTCTTTGTTGATGATATTATTTTTACTCCTCTTTCTACTTAAATTAAGAAAGAATATAATTTAAATGAAAAATATGATATTTTCAAATGTAAATAATCTGAGTATTACTTTATTTTTACTTTTCGTAGGAGTATCTTTTATTTTTACATTTTTACTTTTTAAGAGGCAAAAATCTCTTGTTGTTTCTGTCTGTCTTTGATTATCAATGATATTTCTATCGATAAATATATTTGAGATCAAAGGATGACCAGCTCAGAATGTTCAAGAACTTGGTTGATCAAACATACTTTTTGTACTTGATGTGAGTAAAAGTATGGATGCACTTGATTTTAAAAATGATAGAAGCGTTATATCTCGATTATCCACTGCTAAAATATTTATAAATTCATATTTAGATTATAGTACCAATAATAGCTATTGATTATTTGTATTTGCATGAGAAACACTTGAAATATTGCCATTTACAAGAGATCTGTGATTATATAAAACTATATTGCAATGAGTCGATAAAAATAATGTCTCAAAAAATTGAAGCGAATTTATATGAATTTTTAGAAGCTTATCTCGATTTTTTAAGGAAAGTAATGATAATTCACTTGTTGTGATATTTACTGATTGAGGAGAAGAAAGTCAAGCTGACTTAGATGATTATGTAGTAAAATTAAATGAGAAGAATATTCTGGTCTTGGTTGTATGAATATGATCACTTAAATGAAATTATATCCCTATTTGAAGAAATTCTTTTGGGCAAATACAATATAAGATATATAATTGAAAAAAAGTAATAAGTGCATTGAATGAATCTTTTTTAAAAAGACTTTCTTCGAAGTATGACTTTGAATATATTCATTTAGAGAACCTTAAAGACCTTGAAGCTATTAGTAATATAATTACAAGTATGTCTTGAGATGTTGTTTCGAATCAAAATATAAATTCTAGAACTGACCTGACTTACGTTTTTGCTATTATATCATTTCTTTTTTTTATTTTATTTTTATTTTTTGAATATAAATTATGAAAAAAATAAGCTTAGTAACATGCGCCTGTATAGTTTTATTTTTTATTGTTAATTATAATGCTATTATATCAGAGTATTATAACTATAAAGGAAATATCTTGTATCAGGAATGATCGTTTACATGAGCTTTAGCATATCATAATTGATCACTTCAGAATAAAAAGTCTCCTGAGATTTTACATAACTTATGAAATGATAGTTTTAAAATTTGAGAGGAGAATACTGATCTGCAAAGAAAATTTGAGTTGTATAATAATGCATTAAATTTTTACTCATGATCGTTGAGTATTGCAGAAAATTTCGAAACTCGAGAAAATTATAATTATGTACTTGAAAAGATAATAGAAGAATTTACGAAACAAGAGAATAAAGGTCAGGATAAAAATAGGGAAGAACAAGATGAAAATAATAATGACCAAAATCAAAACTCAAGTAACACTTGATCTAATTCTGAGGAGAATTCAGGAGCACAGATCGAATTATCAGAATCTAACATGGAAGAAATTAAAGACTATATAGAAAAACTAAAAAGACAGCAAGCTAAAAACTGACAGTACTTTAATAAGGAGGAACAATCAGATATTGATTCTAATAATTTCTTTTTCTGAAATTTTGTAAATGACCCATTTTTTCAAGATGTATTTAATAGATGATGAGAAAAAGATTGGTAATAAAAAACTCTCAGCATACGCTGAGAGTTTTTTATATAGATACATTGTGAGGTTATGTCCCTTTTTACATTCCAGGGAGTCATCCAGCACCCATATTTCCCATTCCCATTTGACTCATTACTCATTTCATTTTTTCAGCTGCAACTTCTTGAGATTTTTTAATTCATTTATTTACTGCTTCCAAGATTGCAGTTTCTAATGCTGCTTTTTCTGAGCTAGATAAGCTTGGAATTAAGTCAGTTGTTTCAAACTCAACTTTTTCTATTTTCATTTCTCAGTTTACTGTGATCACAAGTCCACTTACTTCAGATTCAATAAATGTATTTTCTAATTGTTTTTTTACTTTCATTGCTTCTTGTTGAAGTTTCATCATTTCTCATGCTTTTGAAAAATCCATATTTATTTTTTATTATATATTAAACATTTTGTGTAGAGATTATATAAATATATTATTTTTTTTCAAATTTTTGACTCTGAAAATTTTTTGTGTTACAATTTAATCATGTATTAGTTACTAAATGAAAAACTATGGGAACTACTGGTCAATCAAAAGATGATGATTTAATCATTTTATCAGATGATATAACTACAGATGAAGAAACATTTTGAGAAAATATTTTAGATGATTCTGTTTTATTAGATGATACAAAGGAGAATGACTCTGATATTCTTACATTTGATGCTGATTTAAGTAAAGCTGAGGATTGAGTTATGGATAATATGAGTGAAGATACTATCATTGATTTAGATGATAATAACTCTCTTGATCCTATAGAAGATGATTCAGATACAAAGTGAGATGATTCAAAAATAGATTTTGATTTTTGAGACTTATGATCTGATAATGTTGAAAAAGAAGAGGAATCTACTACAGAACAAGAGAATTCATTAGATATCTCTGATTCTGACGAGATATTAGACTTATGAGAATGATTGAATATTCCTGAGGATACTATTCAAGAAGATACTGAATGAAATAATGAAGAATCAGGTTTTTCTTTAGATTCAACTACATTCTCAGGTGATAATTCTTCAGATAACTGAACTATGTCATCCATCTTAGATGATACTATTTCGAAACTTAGTTCAAGAAAAGGAGCATTAGAGGATAAAAAAAATATAGAAGAAACTCATATATCTGAATTAAAAGATCAAGTAAAAGATTTAGAAATTCAAGTTTCTGATTCTGAAGAAAAAGTTGAAAATTTCAAAACTGAATCAAAACATATTGAATCTAATATTTCTCAATTAGAGAAAATGAAAGAAGTACCGAGTGATTGAGGGAAGAAAATGAAATAATAGCCATAAAAACCCCTGACTTGAATAAGTCAGGGGTTTTTATATATAAAAATTATTAAACAATAATAGTCAAATTAAATCTTGACTATTATTGTTTAATAATTAGAGTGCTTTATTAAGGAGGAGATATATTAAATAATCTCTAAAAAATCATGCAAAAATCTAGTATTCAGTATTTAGGTGGGATCGATAATAAAGATAAAGGAGTGACACTTACCTGAAGTGCTACTTTATTAAAAGTTCAATGAGAGTATCAAACTTTAAGTGTATTAATTGATTATGGAATGTTTCAGTGAGGCTTAAAGGATTCGGATATCAATCAATTGGTTGATGAAGAGGCTTTAAATGCAAATTGTATAGTCCTTACGCATGCTCATTTAGATCATTGTGGTAGATTACCATTACTAGTAAAAGAAGGATATAAAAATCCTATTTTTATGACAGATTTAACAAAAAAGCAAATTTTTCATATTCTTTCAGATCATGTAAAAATTGTTCGCTATGAAATTGATGCAGTTTCTTCTCAAAATACAAAAAAATCAAATTTATATAAAAGAGCATTATACATAAAAGATATGTGTAAGAGACTTAAGGAAAATAATTTATCTGATGAAGATAAGCAAAAATTTAAATCAGGCTTATTAAAAAAACTACAATGAAAAAATCAGTCAGAATGACTTAAAGAAGCCGAGGGATTATTATCAGCAGCAGGGATAGAGAATAATTGAGATATAGAGAAGATTCTACAAGATTTACCAGTTCTATTCTATGATGAAAAAGATATAGATGCTATGATGAAGTTAGTTCAAAAATTGGAAATTTGAGGAGAAAAAGTATTAAAGGATTATATGTATATTACTTCATTAGATGATGATGACCTGGATAAGACTCTGCAAGCTGTGAAGCAGGGGTATAGTCAACCAATAAATGTAGATACAAAGTTATTAATTCCTCTTAAAACTAAATTAAATCAAAGAATTTGAGTAACAGAAAAAGCTATTGATGAAAATCTAAGAATTACTAAAGAGAATAATGCTTTACAAGAAGAGCTTATAGAAGCATTTAATTTCATTACAGAGGTTGGTCAAGAAACAGCCAGAGAAATATATGATAGATATATGGAAAAATTAACTGAATATAATATTGAATCGTTAGATGATATAGAAAAGGCAGGTGAGCAATTATATTATATTAAGTTTGATTTGGATACATTATACAATACTAGAAATCAGTTTGGATGAGTAGAAATTGATTATCAAAAAGATATTATAGATGCAGTAAAATTACGTTTTTTAGATGCATGACATATAGAATGAAGTATTCAGGCACTTATTACCGTTGTTACTGAAAAGATTGATAACTGTCTACGTTCAAAAAACCCTGTACCTCTTCCTAAAAAAAGAGCAACTCATAAAAATTTATTATTTACTTGAGATTTAGGAAGATTTAAAGACCCAAATTTAGCAGGTACTCCTGAGATTTCTGATTTAAAACTCGATTACCTACAAATGGAAACTACATATGCGGGCCGAGTTCATCCAGAAAAGCAAGAGAGTATAAATGACTTTTTTAATGCCATACATAAAGCAGAATGAAAGGTGGTTATTCCATGTTTTTCTATGCAAAGGACTCAAGAAATATTAGTGCTATTAGTAGAGCAACTCTTAGAAGCTAAAAATGATATACCAGTATTAAAAAAGAAATCAGCAAAATTAAAAAGAATTGAAGATGAACTCAAAAACTTACAATGATGAAATCTGGAAAAGAAAAGAATACCTGCCAGACAACAAGCAAAAATAGATAGAGTATTATGACTAAAAAATGAATTAAAAAAAGAAATAAAAGAGTTAAAGAGTAGGTGTTTCCAATATGATATTATACTAGATAGCCCTTTGAGTACTGAAATTACAAACATATATACAACAAATTTATTTGAAAAATATAGGTTATTATCTAATCAGGTTCAAAAAGAATTATTAGGAAAACCAGTGGTTGATGTATTATTAAATCAATCGGACCATAATAAGCTTTATACTGAGAAAAGAAGAAATAAAAAAGAAATTATTCTCTCTTCATGATGAATGTGCCAATGAGGATCCGTACTAAATCATTTAAAGGAAAATCTATGAAACACACAGTCAACGATAATCTTTGTCTGATACTGTCCAGATAATACAAGGGGATGATATATTAAAAATAAGAAAAGTATTGAAATCGAATGAGGACTCTATGAGATATATGCAAATGTAGTTAATATTAATGGATTTTCAGGGCATTTAGATGAAGAAGAAATATTTCATTATTTTGAAAAATCTTCATTTGCTAGATGAGCAAAAGTAGTGTTAAATCATGGAACTGAATCAAGACATATATTAGCTAATAAAATTAGTGAAGAAATTTTTTGATGTCGCTCATCTGTAAAAGTATTAGTTCCTTCTTTAAATGATACTATAGAATTTAAATTATAAACATGAAAGATATTAATATCACCTGCAATTCTACGCTTTCTTGTGTAATGAATAAGTCATCTACAGTCTTGTTAAAATATATTATAGCAACTTATTTTTGAGGAGAAAATAATGATATAATTCAGATTTTTCAGAAAATTAAGAATATAGCAGCAATTTCACTTCAGGAGAAAGATCTATTTTTGAAATTTATGGAAACCTCTGAATTTAAACAGGCATTTATAGAGACAAAAGATGAATTTATAGTTTGTTGTGAAGAAAAAAATGAAATTATAAGTTATTCAAACTTGCTTACTGAAGTAACCCAATTAGCCATTAATTGTAGGTGCATAGAGATTATGGAATCTTGAGATGGTATTTTGGACACAGGGAAAGAGTATTATTTTGATTTAAGGCTAGAGAACTGAAAAAAGAAATTTTATAAAGAAATTGCAAAATTTGGAGAGTATCAGTATGTGTATGATATCAGGACAATGAAGTTTAACATTATTAAATGAAATAAGGTTTTACTTGAAAGTAATTATGAATTATCAGTAGGAAAAAATATTATAGGGGAAACTTGCACTTCTCTGGATGAGACATATCTTTTTTTTGGTGACTCTGTTATTCCTTTTAATCGTACATCAGAGATAGCAGAATCAAAATATTCTTTTTTTATTGTAGATGGTTATAATGCTAGGATTATTCGCATAGATAAATCAGAAAAACAAGTGTGATATATTGAATTTACCTGACAGGAACTTTTGCGTACTATATGAAATTATGTACTTATATATGATCGTTGAGAGATGGAGTCAAATTGAGATTTATATATTTATTCATTAGATAAGAATCAAAAAATATTGAGTTGAATTAATTTCTGAGATTATATAATAGAGGATGGTATTTTAGTATGATCATATTTAGAATGATGATCTGAAATAGAGTTTGATTTTAAAACTGAAAAAATTTAAGTAGCATCATTCTTAATAGAGGAACATAAAAAAAGAGACATCATACGATGTCTCTTTTTTCCTGCCTCCAACAGGGTTATTAATTATTATTATGAAGTTCATGGTTCAGTTTAATAGGCTTCTCATTTGTTAGACATACAACTTGACCGGATTCAGAATCTCTACGGAAGAGTAGATCATCTTTTCCTGCTAAATCACGAGCTTTTTGCTGCCCATAAATTCCTCCTTCTGTATCGAGCATGAGTACTTTTGTTCCAGCTGTAATATACAATCCAGCTTCTACAGTACATCGGTCACCTAATGGAATACCAGTACCTCCATTTGCACCGATTAAACATTTTTCTCCAACAGAAATAATAATATCATTTCCTCCAGAGAGTGTTCCCATAGTTGAACAACCACCACCTAAGTCAGATCCATCTCCAACGACAACTCCAGCCGAGATTCGACCTTCAATCATTGATACTCCGAGTGTTCCTGCATTAAAGTTTACAAAACCTTCATGCATGATAGTGGTACCTTTTCCAATATATGCACCAAGACGAACTCGAGCAGTGTCAGCAATTCTGACACCACTTGGCACCACATAATCAGTCATTTTAGGAAATTTATCAACTGAACTTACTGAAAGAACCCTACCTTCTGCACGAGCTTGAAGCTGACGTGCAGGGAGTTCTTCGAGATCAATAGCTCCTTCATTAGTCCATGCGATATTTGGAAGAATACCAAATATTCCATCTAAATTTTGCTCATGAGGCTTTACAGCTCGGTGAGACAAAAGTGAGAGTTTTAGGTAGACTTCTTCAACATTTTGTGCTGTGGAATTTGTTTCAAGGATAGTTATTACTATTCTATTATGAGCATTTTCTGATCCTTTTAAAAATGAGCTAGTACCTTCATGTTTTGCAAAGATTTCTAGAAGATTCTCCAGAGTATAGTCATTAACAGAGAGAGTGGTATTTCCTCCTGGATATCCAATATTTTCAGAACAAAGACGTACAAAGTCGTCTACGAGTTCGGAATTATTCTGACTTCGGACAAATGCTTTATGATAGTAGACTTCTAATGTTTCTCCTTTTGTATTAGTAGTCTTTAATCCTAAACCAACTGCAAAAATTTTTGGTGAATTCATTTTTTTGCCCTCCCAGGCTTTGTTTTGATATTTGCATTCTAATCTATTTAAACTAGAAAAGTGTATTATTTATAGTAAATAACATCAATAAGTCAAATAAAAAAATAGATATTATTACGTATCTATTTTCTAGTATAAGTTATTACTTATTATCCTCTTCTTGAAGTAATTTTTTACATTCCTTTCATTCATTTGAATACATAAATATTTTTGTGTAAAATGAGTAATTTTGATTGTATAGTTCATTTCTTACTATGTGAATTCTATCTTCTCTTAGTTCTCTTTGTCATAATTTTCAACTGGCTATATTTACCTCTTCATTTGTGTACTCTTTCGTAACTTTTAATATTTTTGTTATAGATATTCATGTAAAGAAAAATTGTATAGCTTTAATTGCTTTATGAGAAAGTCCTTTTTCAATTAATTCATTTACTTCTTTTTGTTGTAGAATTTTTTGAGCTACAAGTTTCACGTTTTGTTGAACTCTTGATATGTTGGGAGTAGGATACTCAAGAGAATCATGAATTAAATCTTCAATTTTATCTATATCATAATTGAACCTTTCACAAAAACTTCACAATCTCTCTGTATCATCAATGATTTTTTCAAAAAAAGATCTAACTGATGAATTTACTTTATATGATACAAGTGTATTATGTACCTCATGGATTAGCATAATATCACTTTCTGATAGAAATAAAAAGTTTATACATGTCAGTTTAGATAACTCTACTTTTGATATATTTATTTCAGTATTTTGTTCTATATAACTTTTAGCTGTATTCATAAAAAAAAGGGACTTAAAAATTAAGCTCCTTTTTTTGTTGGCTGTAATATATTGAAATATTTTTAGAAGTCAAAAGAATCTCATTCGATTATTTGAATTTTTTTATATCAAGTATTTCAATCCATTTCGACATACATAATTTCGAGTTTTGTTCATAAAATATCCTCTATTAAATCTCTATATTCAATGAAATATTGAGGCCTATCTTCGTATACTGTAATTCTTGCAGGAATATACTTGAGATCAAATATAACATACCTAATAAGTGCAATGATTTTATCTTCTCATGTTTCTGTAACAACCATGTTAAAATGATCTATTCACATATGTTTTACCTTTTCTTCTTGATACTCTCGTAAACCAGCAGTTAAAATCAATGATTTATGTTGATTTACAGAATTTATGAGATCTTTTGGAAACACTTTCCCTTTATAATACTTACCTATTACTTTTTTAATTCCCAGCTTATTTGCTATCAGAAGATTTCATTTTTCACCTCTGTTTTTTTGAAAAATCTCATCACTTTGAAGTCGTTCTTGAACAGAAAAAAGAGTATCATCTAAATCCATGACATCAAATTCTTCATTTTTCTTTTCTAGGTTTGCTACTTCTTCTTTCCAGTAGTTATAAAGACCATAATATTCAGTAAGTTTTTTTAGTTTTTCTTTCATATATTGTATTTAATTTTATTTATATTATCTTAATTTTTTTATGAGAAGAAGCAAGAAAAAAGCCAGATGATTCTGGCTTTTACTCTTTTATTTCTTCAACTTAATTATAATATTCAAATCTCAGATTTCTAATTTTTTATCAATATCAGTTGTATCTAAACTTTCTACAACCGTTGAAAGTGTTTCAGATTCTATATTTTCTTGAAATTGAGCGAGTATATCATCAGCTCATTCTAAAGATACTTGAATCCTATCATCTACCCTATAATCAGCTTCCTTTCTTGATTCTTGTATGTGTCTTACTATATCTCTGTAATATCATTCTAGACGAAGTTCATCTGTGATATTTTCATCCATAGCAATAACCATTCAGAAACCAGCTTCAATTAATGCTCCACTTTCTCAAGCTTCAAATACAAGTTCAAAGTCTCATGATGAAAGCTCAAAATGCCCCACTTTTACATCTCAATTTTCTAAGAGTTCAAAATTCCCTGATTTAGCTTCGGTCATGATAAATTTCACGTCTTTTCAAAACTTTGGTCCAATAGCTCTTCCATTTGGTTTACAAACCTGTTTCGCAAGAGTATTTCCATCTACTACAAGAACTTCTTTTACATTGAGCTCTTCTTTGATGATATCAATATAATAGTTATCAAATGTTTCAGTAATAGTAATGGATTTTAGAGGTTGTCTTACCCTTAGTTTATTGTTTGCTCTCCAAGCTAATCCGAGGGTAATGATTTTTTGAATCTTTGCTGTATGCGTGTTTAATTTCTCATCTATGAGGTTAGAATCAAAAGTAGGGAAGTCAGTGAGATGAACAGATTTATCTCATGTCAGATCCTTATACATGTATTCAGATATAAATGGCATGAATGGAGCTATGATTTTTGTAGTCTCAACAAGTACAAAGTTCAGAGTTTCATATGCTTGAAGTTTATCTCCATCATTTTCAGTTTTCCAGAATCTTTTTCTTGATCTTCTGATGTACCAGTTTGTAAGGTTATCCATAAATTTTACAATTGGTTTCGTAGCATCAGCAAGTTTATAACTATCAAATCAGTTAGATACTTGTTTTGTAAGTGTGTTTAACTCAGAAAGTAACCATTTATCAAGATTATTTTCTATAGTTGTAGGAAGTCATTTTGATTCAAAGTTATCTATATTTGCATAGGTAGTGAAGAAATAATATGTATTCCAAAGTGGAAGGATTACTTTCTTTACTACTTCTTCTATTCATGCTTCTGCAAACCTGAAATCTTGAGCTTCAACAACAGGAGAATTCATGAGATAGAATCTCATAGCATCAGCTCCATATTTATCAAATACAAGTGTTGGATCTGGATAATTTTGCTTAGATTTAGACATTTTTTGACCATCTTCAGCTAATATTATCCCATTTACGATCACATTTTTCATTGGAGCTTTATCAAATAAAGCTGTTCCAAGAATAAGAAGTGTATAGAACCAACCTCTTGTTTGATCCAGTCCTTCTGCAATAAAATCAGCAGGGAATTTAAAATCACTTTTTGTATCAAAAGGGTAGTGTTTACTGGCATATGGCATAGATCCACTTTCAAACCAACAATCTAATACTTCAGGAATTCTTTTGAGTTTTTCTCCTGTTTTTGGATCTTTTAAGAATATTTCGTCAACAAAATGTTTATGAATATCTACCTCTTCTCAGCTATTTGTATAGAAATACTTTATTTCTCAGTTTACAGTTTTTTCCTCAATTTGTCAGTATTCTTTATTGAGTTCATACATTTCTTTTATAGAACCAATACAAAGCTCAGTAGTTTTATCTTCATTTTGCCATACTGGTATAGCTGATCCCCAATATCTGTTTCTTGAAATATTCCAATCACGAGCATTTTCTACCCATTTTCAGAATCTTCAGTCTTTGATTTCATTTGGAGTCCAGTTGATTTCTTGGTTATTTTTGACCATACGATCTCTTATTTTTTCAACAGCTACATACCAAGCAGAAATAGCTCTATACATAAGAGGTGATTCACACCTCCAGCAATGTGGGTATGAATGATCATATGTATTTATTTGAAGAGTTGATCCTTGTTTTTTGAGAGCTTCAATAACTAATTCATTGAAATCAAATACTTGAACTCAGTTGTTTTCAAGTAAGTTTTCAGTATTTCCATTATCTGCGATATGACTTACAAAACCAAGTTTTTCATTTTTCCCAATTTGGTAATCATCTTCTCCATAAGCAGGAGCTATATGAACGATACCAGTACCAGACTCTGTTGTAACATGATGACCGATAACTACAGAATAAGTATTCGTATCAAAGTTCATCCCTTGAGGCATATTATCAGAGTCAGCGAGAGTTTGGAAATCCATAAATAATGGATCATATTTAATTCATTCTAAACATTTTCATTTATATTCTCTTGTGATGACATAATCATCTTCATTTTTATAGTATGCTGAGATTCTATCTCTTGCCATGATATATGTTTCTTCCGTTTTATGATCAAGTAATTCTACGTAATCAATATCTACTCAAACAGCAAGTCAGAGATTTGCAACTAGTGTCCATGGAGTGGTAGTCCAAGCGAGGATATACTTGCTTTCATTTCCTTGTACTTTGAATTTTACGGTTGCTGTTTTATCTTGAACGTCTTTATATCCTTGATTTACTTCGAAGTTTGAGAGGGGAGTACTACATCTAGGACAGTATGGTACTACTCTATATCCTTCATAGATAAGTCCTTTTTTATAGAGTTCAGAATATACCCACCAAACAGATTCCATGAAGTCGGTATCCATAGTCTTATAATCATTTTCCATATCTACCCATCTTCCCATCCTATTTACTGTTTTTTTCCATTCATTTGCGTAGGTAAATACATTTTCTCTACATGTTTCATTGAATTTATGTACTCAGATTTTTCATTCGATATCATCTTTCCCTGAAATTTCTAGTTTTTTCTCAACGATATTTTCGATAGGGAGTCCATGACAATCCCATCCAAATTTTCTATGAACTTGTTTTCATTTCATAGTTTGATATCTTGGTATTACATCTTTGATAGTACCAGCAAGGATATGACCATAATGGGGAGTTCCCGTTGCAAATGGAGGTCCGTCATAAAAATTGAACTCTTCAGAGTCTTTTCTGTTTTCTATAGATTGCTCAAAGATTTTATTCTCTTCCCAGAATTTTAATATACCTTCCTCAAGTTTTGGGAATGATTGTTTTGGGTTTACTTTTTTGAAGTTTGTCATTGGTTTGTGTTAGATTTAAAGTTTACTTAATTAAAAATGCCATTTGCAAAATTTTTTCTCATATAATTCATCAAATTATTATACCTATAATGACATTTGTTAATGAGAAAATATATTTTAAATATTCTTTTTGAGAATTTAAGCTTTTATATAATAATATTGATGAAATATTTATACTGATTAGTAAGAATGCTACTCATAAGAATACTTGAATTTTTTCATGAGCTGACATTATGTTTATTGAGAATATCGTTCAAAAAATAATTAGTACTATTCATGAAAAAAATAATTTTTTATTATGCTTCATGTTTTAATATTGTTATATTTTAAATGGAGGAAGGGACGGGATTCGAACCCGCGGTGTCGTGAGACACACACGCTTTCCAAGCGTGCTCTTTCAACCACTCAGACACCCTTCCATTTAGTTTTGTGTCGTTTTCGGACGAATAGCCTCATCCTAACCTTCTCCTTCTTAGGAGATAGGGATATTATCCTATCTCTTCCTCTAAATCCTTAATCATAGCTAATGCTTCATCTTTATAATCTTGATCTTTTAATTCAGAATAAAGCGTTGCTTCATCAGCTATATCAGAAACCTCTTCTATTTCTGCTTGGGTTAAGTTTGGAGAATACATATATTCTAAAATATAATCTAGAGACTTAAAATCATCTTTTTCAAGTGCTTCTTTTAATTTTGATATACAATCATCGTATAGTTTTTTGAGATCTGTTTTTTTCATGCTTTTTTAGTTATTATGTATTTTTAAAAGAATTTCATAAAGTTCAAAATTTTGGTGCATTGCTGCATTTCAAACTTTTCCCTCATCAATATTTATACCTGCATTGAGTCAAAGCTCTGACCTAAGTCACGTTATAAGTTCCTCTGCATTTATTCATGCATCATCATCTAATAGTAATTCTATTTCATATCTTGATCAATACTGATAAATATCAAAATCAAAAGTAAAATTATAATTCTGATACTTATATGTATATTTTTCTCGTTGAGTGATTACTTTTACTACTCAACTCGTATCATCAATATTAAAATCAAACTTTTTAAGTTTTATATTAATTTCATCTTCATCATCATATTCATAAGCTTTTTCTACATTACTTGTATTATCATAGCTATAAATTTTCAATTCATATATTCCATTTCTCATTCTGAGATGATAGTTATTTTTCATAAGAGTAAAGTCTGAATTATCTAGATAATAATCTATTAATTCTTTTTCTTCTACAAACTCACACTTATCTTTAATTATTTCATAATCATGATCTGTAATTTCATATTTTTTTTCGATTTCTATTTTCATGTTATTTTAGTTTAGTTATATGTATTATCATGCTCTTGTTTGAGTCTTTCTTTTTGTATTGCTTTTATTTCTTGCCAAGTAGAACCTGTTTCCATTCCAGATACCCTGTCCTCAAACTTTTTATATGACCTATTAAATACATTTTTACTATTTATATATCATTCATTCTCAAGTCTATCTAAAAGATTTATGTATGTCCAAAATACATCTCAGAGTTCATCCTCTAGGTAAACGGAGTTTTTTTCTTTTATTTCATTTGATGCTTCTTTTAGTTCTCAAGCCATTTCTTTTATATAAATCTTATGACTATTCCAGTCACCATTATCTATATAATTAGGTGATTCTTTTGCTAATTTATTATTTGCATGAACCTTCCTCTTTGCTAATTCAAAAAACTTTGGAATGTTGTTTATCATAGTTCTTGCATTAAAAAACTAAAAAAGCATAAAAAAATATTATTTTTTTATGCTTTCGGTCCTTGCGGAAGTTACCACCTAAAGCTATACTTGATTTTATTTTTATGACGAAGATTTTCGACTTCGGGAGGGTCTAATAAGATATGACATCCGTTCTTCCTCAAGCTCACAGTTGATATCTGTTCAATCGCTTTTTATTGCCTCTAGTATATATTTTTTACTTATGAAAGCAAATTAATTATTTCGAAGTGTTTTTGTATCCATTATATCGTGAATCGTCCTTCTTTTATTTGTTCAATAAAGTATTTTTTCTATTATTTCTAGGTCTTCTATTTTTGAGAGATCTAATTTTTCTCAATTTCCTTTTATTCATTCATCTTTTTCTCAATCTAATTCTAGAATTTCTCTAAATCGAATAGAGTATTTATTTACCCAAGGAAGAGTTACTTCATTAATGGTTTCTCAATTAGATAATTTTTCTCAGCTATGTCTAACGGCTAAAATTACTTGAGTATAATAGATGTCACGTATTTCTGGAGGAGTCATGTCTGTATTTTTTATTTAATCAATAAACTCAGTACAGTAGTGCGTTGTTACATAATAGTTATAATAGTTTTTTCATCACCATCCGTTTTCATCTACAGGAGCATCACTGATTGCAAGTCATAATCATATTTTTGATATATCTGCATGAGTTATTGCCTTATAATGTGCATTAGCTGGGTAGGAAAGTCATTTTTCAGCCATGTATATATCAAAAATTTCTTTGAGTGAGTTTATGAGTTCATCAGTACAGTCATTATCAGTACATTTATAACCATATTTTCAAATACTTTCACTGCTGGTGGCTCTATTTTTCACTTTACAGATTACTCATCTATCATTAAACCATTTTTCTATTACTTTATAATCATAATATACATCAAAATAGTTTCTTTTATGCTCCATTACTCATTTTTGATCACTTATATATGACCATTCATATGCTGAATTATCAAGCCTAGAATCATATGTATAGAGTGATACTCAAAGATCTCTCCTTGCTGTATTATGCCAATCTTTCCAAGTACTTTTTACTTTATTCATATCAATTTTATATTTTTTGTAATGACGTGTATATGTTGGTTCGAGGCTTATTTTTTTTGTTCAAACAATAATTTCATTAATAATGACATATTTTTTTGTGCCTTCTTTGAGTTTCCTTAAAGTTTTCTCAAGTTTATAAATGAGGACTTCTTTATATTTTATTCATTTTGAATTCACGAGTTTTTTAATTTTTCCAATTACTTTTCCAGCAATTTTTTTATCACTACTTGATATAATATATTTTTTCGTGAGTATTTTATCTGATTTCTTTAATGATTGATCCCATACCCATCAAGTACTCCCATTATCAAGCTCTATTTTATAGTATGAATCAACTTTTGCAATAATATTATAGGTTTCACCAGCTTTTACTCATCATATTACCGTTGATTTATTTTTACAGGGGTAATTCCTGATATTTGATCAAAACTTTACTTCAGCAACAAAAGTTATACTTTCTGGTTTAAAAGTATCACATGCATTCGTTGCAAAGCTATTTCAATAAGAAATGAAGAGTAGGACTATAATTAAGAGTATTTTTTTCATAGAGAGTCTGGTAATTGGATATTATTGGAGCTCAGTACAGTAGTGAGTTGTCATATATAATACGTAATTATTTCATCATTGACTTTGGATATCAAGTCAGAGTCATATTTTCCTAAAATCTTTATTTGTGATTCATCTATAATGAGCATTTTGAGAATTAGAAAGTCACTTTTCAGACATATAATAATCAAAAGTTTTTTTAGCAGCAGATACAGCTCAGTCTGTACAATCATTAGTGCTACAGTTGAACCAGAATGCTCCAGTACTTTCACTATAGGTAGTTCAATTTACATTTTTACATACTACTCATCGATCTTTCATCCATCATTCAATTTTTGTATAGTTATAGAATGAATCTCATACATCTCTTTTATGAGATATATATCATCGTTGTGTTGCAAACTCTGACCATTCTTGAGCTGTTTTATCAAGTTTAGAGTCATATGAGTATAGCTCTACTCATATGTTTTTTCTTTCGGTATTTTGCCATTTCAACCATTCGGATCGTACTTTATTAATATCAAAACTAAGATTTGTATCGTTGCTAACCTCATAATTACTGGTAGTATTCTCAGTTGTAGGTGACTCTTGCTCAATTTCCTTTGTCCTATTTATGACATGTAAAATAATTTCATATTTTCGTGATCATGGTGATAGTTTTTGAAGTGCTTTTTCAAGAATAGTTATAATTTTTGACTTATAAATAAATCATTTTTTTCTTACTATTTTTTCAATTCGAGAGTTGATTTTATATATAAGAATTCGATCTTTTGAGCTGAAATTATAATCAATTGTTACTGCTGTATTTGTTTGAATTATTTGGGGTGTGTCTATTGTTTCGTTCGTTTGTGAAATTGCTTGATCCCATACCCGAGCTGTAGTTCAATTCGTTAGCTTGATAAAGTACCATCCATCGACTTTTGATATAACTTGAAATTTTTCTCATACTTTTGCAGTTCACACAACACTTGAATTGTAAGTACAAGGGTAGCTTCTGATATTTGCTCATCGTACTACTTTTCATACAAAACTTGCTTCTTGAGGGACTATTTTTATACAACTATCGGTTGCATATGAGTGTGGAGTCCAGATTATAGAAGCCAGTATGAGAAAAAATATTTTTTTCATGATCATTACTATTAAGTATATAATGCCTAACTTAAGGAATCCTAGAATTATAAAATATTTCTGAGTAAAATCAAGTTTTAGTAGAAAATACTTTTAGTATATCATCCATGTATTGACTAAATAATATTAAGTTGACTTATTTGTTAAAATGATTACTTTAGTGCCTGACTATTTTGTCACAGAAAAGGAGAGAGTGATATGGCTTTAATTGTATGTTTGAACCAATCTGGTGGTGAAGGTGATAAAAATGTCTTTGCTAATACAGAAAAACGATTAAGGAGGAAGTCTAAAGGTACTGACAAAGGACAATTTAACTATAAAGAAGCTGCAGTTCCACTTTTACAATATAATACTAAAACAGAAAAATTTATTGTAAAAGAAATTGATGTTAATTATACAAAACCTGTTATGCTTGGAAGTTTCCAGAAAACAGAAGATACAATTACAGTATTGTTATCGGTAAATGATACAAAATGCATAAAAGTGATTGGTAATAGAAAAAAATATACATTCATTTCTGAGGAAATTACAAGTGAACAAGCAGTACTTTATATGCAATCTATCAATACTTAATAAAAACCAGGAGGGTTTCCCTCCTGGTTTTTTACTTTCATATTTTTTTTAATATCTCCTGTAATCTTGAATATTTTGGGCTCAAGAATCTCTTAGAATCAACAAAATACTTAATTAAGAACATATCGTGATACTTAGAATTTTTATTCCATAAATCAGGAAGTTTTTCAACTCATTTCTTATAAAGATGAATGCTTTCATTCTCAAATCAAAACTTTTCTAATATTTCTCAGCAGTAGAAGTAATTCTCAACGGTAGGGTAATAAATGATCAAGTTATTACAATCAGATACAAGATTACTTCATTTTACTATTATGGATATAAAATACTTTTCAGACTGTATTTTCTCTATTTCTCATCACTTCTCTACTTCTCAAATTTGATAAAAGTTATCTGGATTATAGGGGAATATTTCAATCGCTTTGTTATATTCTTGTTTGTATGCAAGAGTTTCAGATACATAAATTTTGTATGAGTAAAATATATTTATGAGTGCGAAACATGATATTATAATAAAGTAAAAAAGAGGTGGTATTAAATGAGTTGTTTTTTTATACTTTGAATTTTCTTTGATAGAATAAATCAGGTATACTATAACAATTAAATAACTTGCTATTGATGCAAAGTTAAAGAGCAAAAATATACTTCATAAAAAGAGGGAATAGTTATAATGTTTTCTATAGCGGAGTTGCCTTAGTATTATATAATATATGTAGCTAATGAACGCTAAACCTCATATTCATAGATGTACAAAAAATTGTAAGAATATGTTATGAGGCCTATCTGCTGTAAATCAGATATTTTCAAATATATAGAGATATTCTGATTTGTGTATATCAAAAAAATGCGAGAGGTTTTCAAATCATACTCCCAAGGTCAATATTTTTATATCTGAAAATATAATATTTAAAGTAGTATCCCAGATATAAAATCTAGAAACAAATGAATGTATTTTTTCTGGATAAAACTTTAATATCAAAAGAGCTCATATGATGATAGTTATTATTCAACCAATATTTTTTCATTTTGATGATAAGGGGAGAACGCTATATAGTAGGTAACTGATTCATAAAAATATTCAAATAGCACTCTTTGTGAGAATAAGAGTTATAAAAAGAAGTATTCATATTCAAAGAAAGATAAGCTTCTTTATTTTATTTTTTGTTTTGAGTGTTACGTCAACAACGTAGGGGATAATAAGAATCAAAAATAATGCAACATAGTTTGGGTGTCAAAAAGTTGAGAGGAGTCTGTTTGAAAGCCCTCAATAATCAAAACTAGGGAAATACAATTCTTTTATTCAAAGGATACTTAGAAGTATAGCTGGCACTATTATGGTAATATTTATTTGTTTGAATAGTTTTTTATCAAGAATATTGAATAAAATATAACTTATTCAGATAAGATTATTCCACATTAAAAATGAGTGGGCTTTTGAATTATTTCAGAAAAATGAGATGAATGGGGATGTTGAGAAATAAGAAGAGATAAGCATGACTAACCAAATAATACTCAGGAACATTATACTATTCTTTGAAATAAATATTCTTTGTTTGTTTAATATTATTTGGAATCAATATCATAAGATTATGAGACTTGAAATGATATTGAAATACATTACTTTTGTAAACTCATAATTTCCAGAAACTCAGAGACTTATATTTATTCAAAAGAGCTCAAGTAAACGAGAATTGATAAGAGGTAGGAATCAAAAAAGGAGTATAATGAGGAACTGAATTATTTTATGTGATTTTATTGACATATATGTAGTTATTAGTAAAATAATTAAATAAAACTTACTCTTATCATTTTAAGGATATTATTATGACTACAGTTAATTGAAATATAGTTAATTTTCCAGAAATTACAACTGGTGAAGTCAGTGATTTCATGGAAAATGTAGATCATGAACCAGATAGCCTTAATTGTGAGTTTATAATTTGGTCGAAAACAGCAAATCTGCTGATTGATGAGATATTAAATGGAGTGAAAATTAACATTAAACTTATTGATCCCTCTGATGATGATGAAATTGATGAATGTTTGAGTAACGAAAGAAATAAACTGTTAGAGGAATGAGGATACAATTCTATACAATTGACAGGAGATGAAATTAAAGAAATCACTTACAATGTGAGAAATAATTTTTCTCGTATCAATGCTTGATAAAGCATAATTTAGTATATATAAAATCACTTCCTGTAAGTGATTTTTTTTTAAAATTATATTATGTTGTTTACATGTATTATATGTAGATGACATCATTGTAACTTTAAATAAAAAAGGAGGATTTATGGAAGAATCAGTATCTCTATCGTATTTTACGAATGGAGTACCGAGGGATTTCGAAGAAGCAATGAGTACAATATGGGAGGATAACACTAGTATAAAAGCATTATTGCATGATGGTAATAATGTTACATGGTTTATTCATTCCTATTCATGCCAAACCAAAATTGCCAGAATATCTTGTTCTAACCTATTCGGAGAAATCTGCTTGTTAGAAGATTATATTGTAGCAAAAAAGGGGAGGTATTTTTCTGTACAACTATCAGAATTACCTAAAAGCTTATTTTATTATATTCATATTTTGGATAAACCAGTCTCGTATTCTCAGGCTGTGAATATGCAAATGAATAAAATGATGGAGTCACGTATATAGGGGGATTCTTTTAACTAGGAATAGGGCTGAGCAATCAGCCCTACTTTTTTGTTTATTTTTTAGTATATATTTTATTGACATGAATACTGTTTTCAGTAAAATATTTGAATATCAATAATATTTTTTTATAAAGAATTATGAATAATATTTGAGCAAACGTTGTACCAGTTAATTTTAAGCAAAAAGAAATTGTTGAGTACAGACTTTCAGAGACTACTTATATAGTTGATGCAACAATTTTATTGCCATCGGGGGGGGAAGAAATAATTGAGAATATTCACTTTATTCCTTTTAAGTGTTTTGTAACTGATGTTTCTTCAGGTGAAGATTATGAAGATGAGGAAAAAAGTGATGTTAAGTATATAGAAGCTAGGAATTCTGCTTTTATTGCAAAATTAGCAATAAGCAATTTATTACTTGATGCGTCGGCTATTGATATAGATTTAGTAAAATTTTCTCTTCCGTACATTAAAGACTCTGAAGAGATAACCATAGGACAAACGAAAAAAACTGTTTTATCAATTGTTTCAAAATAAATGTATAAAAAAATCTAATTTTCTTGTTTCTCTTGATGTTTTTAGAGATACAAGAATGGTTAGATTTTTTTTAATACCAAAAAAAGGAGTTATCTATGGAGAAAGCAAAGGCTATAGACCTAAGCGTAGTTTTTTTAGAAACCGCAAGGAAGTATAAGAAAGTAGCCTTATCAAATCCAGACGTATTTGCACAAATTACATTTAGTCCAGATATTACAACGTTTTCTACTATATATGTATTTTCATATAGTGAAGAACGTGGAGAGGCTACGGTTTTTTGTGAAAATGCTTCTAATAAGTTGAAGGATTATTTACGGCCTTATGGGAAGTTAGATGGGGTCTATAGAGTGTTTCTTCATGAGTTACCTAAAAATGAATTTTCTGAACCGAGTCTTATGCGACCATTAAGTTTGTCGAAAAGATTATTGTCAGATCATTCAGATCATTTGGTAGCATAACAATAACAAAAACAACTTTCAAGTTGTTTACAAAACAAAAAGGGACTGAGCAATCAGTCCCTTTTATTTTTATATATCTTTTAACATATATTCGCCTTCAAGAATATATCATCTTTTTTCATAGTATCACCTCACTCAAACACCAGCTATTACAGCCATACGTTTATATCCATTTTCTGAGGCTACTCTTTCTGATTCAGCAATAAGCCTTTTTCAAAAACCTAAGTGTTGTCAAAATGTAGATCCTTTTTCTCAGATACTAAGCTGATCTCAAAAAGTATGAATTTCTCTTACGATAGCAGCTCATTTAAGCTCTGGGAGTGCATCTGTTATTTCTTTGTTTTCTCCTGGAAGCCTGAGCCTTAATAGACTAAAAATAGTTCTATCGCTTGGATCTTCAAATGTCATGAAGTATTCTTTTCCATCAGAAGCTTCATATTCAAAAGTATGAAGAGTAGCTTTTTTGGGATCATTTTTCCCATCTTTGATTTCCCTATGTCTCACTTCAATAAGTTTTATTCAATCAGCTTCAAGTTTTTTCTCTACTATTTGTCTGAGATTACTGAGATGACTTCATTCAAGTATTTGAGAAGCTGGTATATCTCTGTAAGTTCTATTGAGTCTGATATATTCAGGTATCATTGCTTCTAAGTCTGCTGTCAGATTTATTAATGTTTCATCATCATATGCGGTGAATCATCATTCTTTCCATATATCTGTAAGCTCAGATTTATCAGTTACTACCATTGGATATATTTTGAGTTCATCAGGCCTAAAGTTCTGGTCATCAAATATTTTTTGAAGAGACTCTCTATCCATATCTGGGTTTGATCCAAGTAGATTTGGCATCATATGCGCAACAACCTTGAACCCTGCATCTTTGAGCATTTTTGTTGCAGCTATACTTTCTTTATTTCAGTGTCACCTTTTATTAAGTTCATTTATATCGTCAAAAGTTGTTTGGTATCAAATTTCAACTCTCGTAACACCATATCATCTGAGTCTTGCTATTTCTTCAGGGTTTAACCAGTCAGGTCTCGTTTCAATTGCTACTCATATTACTCTACACCTGCTTGTTTCATTCAGTTTTTTTGCTTCTTCTAAAGTCTTAGAAAGCTTTGCTTTATATGTTTGTTTGATTTTAAAACTCGCAAACCTATCTGTTGAGAGATCAGTTTTTTCTATATACTCCTTCATCTCATCATAAGTATTGAATGCATCATAGATACCTTTCATAAATGCTTCTTGATACTCTTTTGGATATACTGACCATGTCCCACCTATAACTCTTATATCATTTTTTTCAATTTTATGCCCTGTTACCTCTAATGCTCTGAGCCTATTATGAATTTGCATAACAGGGTCAAATTTATTGAGCTCTGCTCTCATCACAGCTGGTTCATTCGGGATATATGATTTAGGAAGTCATTCAAAGGTAGGACAATATACACATTGACCTGGGCATCAAAAAAACTTCGTTAATAAGCTGATAACAGTAACCCCTGATAAACTTCTTACTCATCTTTTCCTAATAATCTTTTTGAATTTTAAGTCTTCCTCTGCTTCTCAAGTTGCGATGAGTTCGTTATATCTTTCAATAATTTCAATATTTGGGATAGGTTTTGGGAGTTTATGTTTTCAATAAATCTTATTTTTTAATTTATGATAGATATCTCTATCTAAAGTTGCTATTTCTTGTAATCAGATTTGAATAAGCTCGTCTATTATTTTTGTCTTTTCTTCACTAGGAAGCCTTAAATTTAAATGCGTCATTTTTATTATTTAGAGTTATGTTTTCATTAATGCACATTATATGCTAAAAGAATATTTTGCAATAAAAAAACATATAAAAAGTTTAATTTTTATATGTTTTTTTAAATTACTTATTTATCTTAACGAGGAGTCATTACTGTTGTTTTTGTAACACCGCTATTTAAGGCTTCAGTTATGGTAATAGTACCAGCTGTTTCATCATAACGAAGCACTGTTGCTTGGTTATTTATAACATAGGTTCTGTTAAAATCATTTGTATTACAGTTCGTTCTACATGTAAAATAGCCTGGATCTGCATTATTTAATAATAGAAATCAATTATTTATTTGATTACAATCAGTATCTAAGTCTCTATATCATGAAACCGTATATTGTGCTTGAGTTATCCAAGGGAAAGTATATACCACACTTGTTGTTGTTTCTCCGCACATTGAAGTACTGATAACTGCATCCCAAACAGTATTAACAAAACCAGTATTTGCTAGTGTTATAGATGATACTGTAGCTTGGTTTTCATCTGGAAGTATAATATCTACATCTCAACCAAAACTATCATTTATTATATGTCATATGAGGTTACTTACTTCTTCATCACTTCATGTATTCATAGTTAAGAGACCTTGATATACAACATCATTTATTAAATCTGATCAGCTATATACATTTTGCAGGTTTGCTGCAAGGATAATTTGATTCGTAATATCCTCAAAATCATCAAGAAAAGTTTCTGATACTCATGCGTATACAAGTATATCTTTTCAAGTGAGTCAGAATGAAAATTGTCCCGTACCTGTTAACCTACTTGTTACACCATCAGAAGGGAGATTTGCATAACCATTAAATGCAAGTCAGAGTTTTTTTATTATTTCTATAATATCAGGGTTTGATATATCAGATCAAATTATACTTGGCATTGCAAGTATAAATGTTGTTCATCATGTACTTGTTTGAATACTTATAGCATTATAGGTTCATGTAATATATGCCAGGAGGTCTCATACAGCATTTGCAGAGTTTAATGGAGCGTTTTGGGTAATATTTCCTTGTTCGAGAACTGATCAAATTTCGTATTCTTTTTGTGAACTTGTTACTGAATATACATATTCGGTATTTAATATGGGATCGATTGGAGTATTTGATAGCTGACTGATATTCGTAGTGACTGAATTTCAGACTGTTCATTGGGTCCAAACGAGTCACCCACTATATGTAATAGCCATTCAGTTCGATGGAATTGGATACTTTCAAGTTTTCACAGAAAATAATTCAAGAGAAGTTCTTATATTGTTGATATCACTGATTCTTACTGAATCTCTCGCAAGCGAACTATATCACTGTAGACTTATAAAAGCTATAGTTCATAAGATAGCAATTATTGTAATTACTACGATGAGTTCCACAAGTGTAAATGCTTTTTTACTTTTCATGTTTTCCATATTTTCCTTAAATTATATATAATAAAAGTGCATACGTATGTTAGTATATCTAAAGCCTATTCAAAACAAAAAACATAATTAATTTTTATTTGCATAATTTTAAAATATAATTATATTAATGACTAATTATATACTTTTAGTCATTTGGTCATGAATGGGGAAAAAACAAAAGAAAAACAAATTTATAACTCTGCTGTGAAACTTTTTTGAAAGTTTTGAGTCAAAAGGGTATCAATAGATATGATTGTAAAAGATGCATGAGTTGCAAAATGAACTTTTTATATTTATTTTAAAAATAAAGAGACGTTATATGAACAGATTATTGGTGATATATTAGAACATGGAAAGAAAGTTATGTTTCATTTAGAAAAAGAAATTCCAGATGTAAAGGAAAGGTTTTTCGTTCATATGATTGGGAGTTTAGAATTTTTTAAAAATAATAACATAGTTCTCAACTTAATTAACCATAATGAAGACTTTTTCATTTGAAAAATTAACCATGATTATTTATATGGGAATCATATCGCGTTAATGAAAATTCTTCTATGAAATGATTTTAAAGATGAAGATTTTGTAAATTTAGTAGCAAATGTAAAATGATTTTTTATAAATGTATTAAACCATCAAGATTGTTTTGAGTCAGAGGAAGAATACAAAGATTTCATACTGAAATTAGCCTGAGTTATTGTAAATTGATTATTTTCTGATTATAATGCTTTATTAAAAGAGAGATCTTACGATGATATATGAACACACTTTAACAAACTTAAATCTTAAATATTAGAATATGAAAAAAATAATTGCATGTATAGTTCTCCCATTCTTTCTGGTTTCTTGTTGATGAGCTGATATCATTGAAGATGATATAAAAAAAGATTTTTTATTAGAAACGAAATCTTTTTCTGAGTTTAATAATGTTGCTACGTTAGTAAAAACTTGAAAATTATGATCTTCTCAAGATATTTCACTTTCTTCAAACGCAACATGAAGAGTTTGACAAATTCTTGTAAAAGAATGAGATAATGTAGTAAAATGACAAGTCCTTGCTGTTCTTGAAGATACGGTTGTAAATTATGGTATTAATTTAGAAAAATCTCAAAATTGATTAGAAAGAACAAGGATTAATTATGACTCAACGGAATTAACCTTGAATAAGTCTATAGTTGATGCGGAATTAAATTTGGAAAAAGCAAAGATTAATTATGAAGCATTAAAGCAAAATACAGAGCAAAATATCAAAAAAGCAAAAAATGATTTTAATAACTCTGATTATACAGATCTTGATTCTGAATCTGCTCTCAATCTTCAAAAACTTGATAATACAATTGAAAAAATGCAATTGGATTATGATAATATGTTAATATCAGATGTTGAAACTATAGAATGATTTCTTTCAACTCTCAAAAAGGATTATAACAGTTTACTTATTTTAATAGATGATGTTATTGAATTTTGAGATACATTATTATGAGCAACTGAGTTAAATAAAGATGAAGACGATGATTTTGAGGATTTCCTATGAGCAAAAGATTGATCACAAAAGAATATAACTAAAAGTGAATTGTTAAGCTTGATCAGTTATAAAAGTTGAGATTTTAGTAACTTAAGCCTTACAAATACTTGAAATATTATAGAGTATTTAGATACATTAACTGAATGATATGAAAGTACAAAAAAGTTTTTAAACTCTATTGAGCAAACAATAAATAACTCTATTGTGAGTGAATGATCGCTATGAACTACGGATATTTCATGATATATAACTTCTGTAAATACTTATCAATCTTCTTTACAAATAAACTATGCTACGTTTATTGCATTTGATAATGCAACAAAAAGCTTTCTTAGAACGTATGAAAACTCTCAATCATCAAGCTTAAAACAGATTGAATTAACAAAAAAAGATAGAGAAATTTTATTAAAATCACTTACTACTTGAGAACTAAATGCGGAAGTAGGTTACAATAATACATTAATTAACTCAGAAGATTCACTTCTGAGTATGGAAATTCAGGTAAAAAACGCAACGAACTTACTTGAAAATGCGAGAGATAATAAGAATGTTACTCTGAGAAGTTTAAATAATGCTATTAGTGACGCTTCTATATCATATAGAAGTACATTAAAAGAATATAATAAATTAACTATCACATCTCCAATAGATTGAGTGATTTGATCTGTACTTATAGATTTATGACAAGAAATTGCGACAGGTACTCCAGTATTTACAGTCTTAAATACATGAGATAATGAGGTTTCTATCTCATTTAATAAAAAAGAACTCGACTTTGTCTCTGCTGGAACCGAAGCATTCTTAGATTTCGAATGAAAAACCTATACGGGTTCTATTTACTCTGTTGCGACTACAGCTGATAGTAATCTAAAATATGTTTCTAAAGTAACATTTTCAGATGATATGAATTTAATATGAAATATTGTTTCTATCAAAATTCCAGTGAAAGTGAATAAAACTCTATTACCAATTAATGTTTTAAAAATAAAAGATTCATGAGTATGAACTTTAAATGTATTGAAATCAGATCCTGAGAGTGGTACAGGAGCATTAAAAATCGCATTTGTAGAAGTAGAGTTAGGAAATATATATTCTGACCAGGTTGAGATTTTAAGTGATATTGAGGGATCCGAAGAAATTATTTTAAATTATGTAGATAATTTTGATCCAGAGAAATTTATTTTAAAAGTTAAATAAAAACTCCCCCTGCCTTTCAGGCATCCCCTCCATAAGGGGGAACTCAAAAAAGTCCTACTATATATTTTAGTCTCCCTCTTGGAGGGAGATGTCCGTTAGGACAGAGGGAGTTTTTTTAACCAGACCTCTTAATATAATTACATTAAAAACAATATGTCTAATACTATAGAAAAAATTAACCAAAAAATAGAAAAATGATTTTTCGGTTTTTGGGTGAAAAAATTTAGAGTCTCTTTTTTGGCTATATTCTTAATTATTGTAGCCGGAGCTTTTTCTCTTGTCACTATTCCAAAGGAATCAAGTCCAGATATTAAGTTTGGGGTTATCTCTGTTGTAACTCCATATATATGAGTGAACCCAACTGATATTGATTCTCTTATTACTGATAAAATTGAGAAAGAAATTAAAGATCTTGATTGAATTAAAAAAATCACATCAAGATCATCAGTATGAGTAAGTTCTATCACTGTTGAACTCCATAATTGAGTTGAGACAAGGAATGTACTCACGGATATCAAAGATGAGATTGATAAAATCTCACTTCCAGAAGATGCTGAGGATACTCTCGTAACAGAATTATCAAGTAGTAATGAACTTATGTTTGAGGTTTTACTCTATTGAGATGCTACAAGGTACACTCAATTTGACCTTGTAAATAACTCTCAAATAATTAAGAATGCTCTTGAGTGATCAAATTGAATTTCTTCAATTGATTTATGATGAGCTGATGTAAATTCAGGGGCTGGAAGTTCTTCAGCTGATGATTATGAAATCAAAGTATTACTTGATAGAGATAAAGTTGAGCTTTTAAACTTAACATTATGAGAGATTTCTAATACTATTAAAAGTTATAATAAAAATACTCCAATTTGAAATTATACTATTTGAGATTTAAATTATGATTTCAGGTTTGATTGAGAGCTTGCGAATATTACGGAATTAAAAAATGTTGTCATCAAATGAACAAAATGATCAAACATACTATTAGGGGATATTGCAGAAATTAAAAGAGAGTACAAAGATGATAGTATTAAAAAACTATGATTTTTAGATAATAAATGACTCAACTATACCTCACTTGTTTTTAATAAAGGAAAATGATCGAATGTATTTGATGTATCAGATAGTGCAAAAAATGCTTTGGAGGACTATTTAAAATCAAATCCAAATTTTGAATGACTGGATATTTTTTATACAAAAGATATGTCAGAAGCAATTATTGAAGATTATACAAATCTCTCATCAACAGCAATGCAAACTCTTGTTTTAGTATTTATTACTATCTTACTATTTGTTTGATTAAGAGAATCATTGATTGCTTCCATGTTGTTACCTCTTTCGTTCCTCATTACGTTTATAGTTCTTGATACTCTTGGTTTTTCATTAAATTTTCTCACGAATTTTTCTTTAGTATTAACCCTTTGAATTGCTATTGATACTATGATTGTAATCATAGAGTGAGCCTCAGAAAAGATTAAATTATGATATAATAAAAAGTCTGCTGTATTACTTGCTGTAAAAGATTATAAAGCACCTTTGATAGCAGGGACACTCACAACATTGGTAGCTTTCTTACCTCTGATGTTCTTACCTGGAGTGATGTGAAAATTCTTGGCATATATCCCAATTACAGTTTTTGTAACTCTTGTTGCAGCATTAATACTCTCACTAACTGTAAGTTCTGCTCTGTTTGTGAAGTTTGTAAAAGATTTAGATTATTATCATAAAGATGAGAAGCTTGAAGCTACTTTTTCTAAAAATCAGGCAGAGTATTTAGCCTTTGAAAGGCAATGAAAGAGAGAACAAACACACGATAAGTCAAATATGAGAGATAAGGTGCTTTTATGAATGGGGTTAAAATATTACAATCTTTTAAAAAAGGTGATTATAAGTAGGAGGAATAGATTAATACTGATTTTTTCTCCGATAATAATTCTTATTTTTACGTTCATATTTATATCACCTCAGTTATGATTTACACTTTTCCCTGCAAGTGATCAATGAGTAATAACTTGATCAATTGAAACAAAAGAATGAACTGATAAAAGAGCACTTGTTAAGTACTTGTCTCAATTGGATGAAGCTATCTATAAAATCCCAGAATTAAAGGTTTATTATACAACTCTTTCATGAAATAGAATCGATATTTATATTGAATTACTTCAAAAATCAATTCGAGAAGATATGTGAATGAGGGATGTATTTGAGGTAGAAAAAGTTATCTTATCTCAATTAGGTGAATTAGAATCTGATTGACTCACTGTTTCTATTGAAACACTCAAGGATGGTCCTCCAACAGGAAAGGCTGTATGAATTAAGCTTATTGCAAATAACTCAAAAAAGGTAGAGGATTTAAAAAATACAGCATCAATATTCAAGGAAAAATTTAGAGGTATAGAATGAGTCAAAAATGTTACAACAACCAGTAGTGAGAGCCCAGGGCAATTTATCTTTAAATTTAATAAAGATAAGCTCGCAGAATCATGACTGACTCCTAATGATATAGTCTCTGAAGTGTATTTTTACACGAATGGTATGAAAGCTGGCTCTATAAAGTCAGAGTATGAAGATAATGATGTTGTTTTGAAAATAGCACAATTTGATGAAAACTTAAGCCCAGAGGATATTAATAACTTGTTAATAGATACAAGAATTTGAAAAGTAAGGGTAGGGGATTTTGCTACATATGAATTTACAAAAGCAGTTTCTTCTATTAATAGAGAAAAATGAAAAATTGCTATTACTGTTGAAGCTGATGTTGTAAGTTGAATTCTTCCAAGTGAAATCCAGCCAGCATTGGAAAAAATCGCTGCAGAGTATATTTACCCAGAAGGGATTATATATACAAGTGGATGAGAGAACGAAGAGAACAAAGACTTGATTGTTTCTACATTTAAATCACTTTTTATCACACTATTTTTGATATTTAGTATACTTGTATTTCAATTTAACTCTTTTGGTCAGCCTGCAGTGGTAATGTACTCAGTTGTACTGGCGATGTTATGAGTAAATATATGATTATTTCTTACCTGAAATCCATACTCTATGGCATTTATGATTTGATTTATTGCCTTGATGTGAGTTGTGGTAAATGATGCGATTATTCTTATTGATAGAATTAATAAGAATCTTGAGAAATGAATAGATAGTCTCCATGCAGTAATTTGAGCAGGGAAGACAAGACTGCAACCAATTATCGTTACTACACTTACAACTGTGTTTTGAATCCTACCTCTTGCTTTCAAAGATGAGTTTTGGGCATGACTGTGATATACGATAGTATTCTGATTGTTCGCAGGCTCTGCTATGACATTGTTTGTGATACCATCACTGTATTATGAAGTATTTTTAAGGAAGAAAGAAAATAAGTTGACAAAATAGTTTTTTATAGTAACCTTCTAATTAAGGAGAAATAATAATAATTTCTAAAACATTCTACTATGATTGAAAACAACATTTGATTTAATCCTAATTCTGAGGCGATGAAAAATTATAAACCAGAAACGAATGCACAGTATCAGGAAAGAAAATTTATAGAAGCAATCGAACATATAGCAAGAACTGCTAAGAAACCATTACAAGAAATAGAATATAATTCATAGACAAATTAAAAGACCTTATATAAGGTCTTTTAATTTGTCTAAAATTTCTTTTTCTGCTTCTTTCATTGAAAGTTCTGTATAGAATCATGCTGCTTGTTTGTGTCATCATCATCCATATGAAGCACACAGGCTTGCTACATCATAACCAGTTGATCTAAAGCTTGTTTTTAGTTTGGTGTCATCTATATAGTAGATAAGGAAGCAAACTTCCATTCATTCCATGTTTGATAAGAATTCATTTATGAGTCATGAAGTCTCTTTATCTGTAGTATTTGTTTTTTCAAAGAGTTCTTTTGGTATTAAACCCCATACAATTTTTCAATTCTCGCTTGATTTCAGGTTTTTTAGTACTTCTCACCAGAGTCTTGATTTTGTAAGATTTTTCTTTTTATAGAAGTGAAACATAGGAGATCTAAAATCAGCTCAAAGTTCCATGAGTTTTGCTGCTGTATGGAGTGTTGTTGGAGTTGTATTTGAATTATAGAATATATTTGTATCTGTGTGAATTCATGTTGTGAGAAGAGTTGCTATTTTTGGATCAATATATGAATCAAGTCATATAGATTCCAATACTCTGAATAGTAATTCACATGTAGATGATGATTTTGTATCTATAATATTGAGACTTCAAAATCATGGATTGGTAATATGGTGATCAAAAACTACAAAATCTGTATTTTTAAATATTTCTATATTATTTTTATAAGTATTTCAGAGTTGATCAAGAGATGCAGCATCTAAACTAATTATCAAGTCGGGGCTAAATTGTTTTATATCTAATTCTGGAGTGACAATATCATCCATTCATAAAAAACTAAAATCAGCAGGTGATTTCTCATCATTTATAGCAGCTACATTATAGTTTAATTTTTTAAGGATGAGATATAGTGCAGTCAAGCTTCAAAAGCAATCAGGATCCATTCTTATATGATTTATAAGAAGGATATTCTTAGCTAAAGCGAGTTTTTTTCAAAACTCTGCAATTTTTTGTTCCATTGTATATGTATTATGATTTATATTGAAGAGATTATAGGTTTAATTTATTTTTAGTAAAGTTATATCAAAAAAATAGGCGTAAAAAAAAGTTAAGTATATTGGGTAATAGGGACTTAACTTATATATTGTCTAATTCTCACGCTAGACAATATATAAGTTGTTGTCTAGGAAGAGTAGATCGATTTCGAAAAACTAACCTGTGTTTCTCTATGAAGATGCTCAATCTTCTTAATTTAAACCTCGTTTGGGCAATTATTTAAAAGCTATTCACCATGCTTTTTTATTTTTGTTTTTTGAACTATTTCTCAAGTTCTTTTTTTTGTTGTTGGGTGATAGTTATATTCATCCAATAATCAATATGAATTGATTACTCAATGAATATAACTACTTAACCGTTTTTATTTTTATTTTTGGATATAAATAAATCTATATCATCTTTTTTGGTAGGAGGTCTTACTAGGTTTCTGTAAGTTCCGTTCTAACGAAGAAAAAATTATTTTAATGAACAAGTAAGTTATTAATCTAACTTACACATTTATTATAACAGTTTATCAAAAATATCTCTAAAATATTATATTGACTTTTCTGTTTTCTCTAGGGTCTCCTATATTATTACCCACTGTTAAGCTCTATTTTAAAGGAAAAGTAGAATTAATATTTTCTTAAGGTTTGATTTGAAAATAGTCTCTATTTTAAAGGAATTATTGTGTTTTTTAGGTCTATAAAAAGGCTACTTTGTTTCAAAAATGTATACATCTATTGAGGATACCTTTTATTGTTAATAACTTGTAGAAAACTAAGTGAAAGTCTCTTCTGTAATAAATTTGTAATTATAAAAAAATCCTTAATATAAGAGTAATTGTTTAAAAATAACACTTATAAATGCCTGAAAATACTTACTTTACTAGGTCAAAAGGATTTCTTGGAAAAGAAATAGATACGTATGTAGAAAAAGATATCATCGAGTTGCAAGATCTTATTTCATATCACAATGACTTATATTATAATAAAGAAGATCCTATTATCAGTGATTTTGAATATGATCAACTTTTTAAAAACTTAGCTTTCCTTGAAAAAAAGTTTTGAATTCAATCAATGCAAACGTCAGAAGTTGGTTCTACACTTAAAGAATCTACTTTTGAGAAAGTGAAGCATAGTAGGCCAATGATTAGTCTAGATAATACTTACAATGAGGATGATTTAAATGACTTTAATGAGAGGGTTTCAAAATTGTCTGATTCGGTTTGAATTATAGACTATACTCTTGAATTCAAATTCGACTGACTATGAGTAGAGCTAATTTATAAAAATTGAAAATTGGTTCAAGCGATCACAAGGTGAAATGGTATAGAATGAGAGGACGTTACTGAGAACGCAATGCAGGTGAGCAATATACCTAAAGAGATAGAGTATAAAGATCATTTAGAGGTGAGATGAGAAGTTGTAATGCCCATTTCTATATTTAATGAATTGAACGAGGATGCAAAAAAGACTTGAGACAAAGTATTCTCGAATCCTAGAAATGCAGCGAGTTGAAGCTTGAGATTGATAGATAATAGTGTTACAAAAAAAAGAAAACTGAAGTTTTTTGCTTATGATCTTGCTAACTTCGAGGAGTTTAGAATAAAAGAAAATAAAACAGAGTATTTTGATGTTATTAAAGATATCGATAATTTATGATTTGAAACATCAAGTTATTTCAAAAAATTATCTTGAATATCAGAAGTTATTACAGCAGTTGAAAACTTTTGAGATACAAAGAATAATATTGATTTTGAAATTGATGGATTAGTTTTAAAAGTAAATCATATTGATTATTGGAAAAAAATAGGCTCTACTGAGCATCATCCACGTTATGCAATTGCATATAAATTTCCTGCTGAGATATTTACCACTCAGATATTATCTGTTGAACATCAAGTTTGAAGAACTTGAGCCATCACACCAGTTGCTAATTTAGAAGCTGTAAATATGTGATGAGCTATTATTAAAAGGGCTACTTTACATAACTATGAAGAAGTAGAAAGCTTAGATGTCAGAATAGGGGATACAGTGTTTATTAAAAGAGCATGAGAAGTGATTCCTAAAATAATTTCAGTTGTAAAAACTTGAGAGAGGGATAACTTAGAGAAAATATTTCCTCCAAAATTTTGCCCGAGTTGTGAGACTGAAGTGGTAAAAGATGAGTGAAAAGTGAGGTATTATTGTCCAAATGACCTAGATTGTCCTGCAAAACATTCTGAAAAATTAGCATTCTCGGTAGGGAAACAATGATTTAATATAGATGGTCTATGAGAACGACAAGTAGAAATATTTTTACAAGAAGGGATTATTCATAACTTAGTTGATGTATTTCAGATAGAAAATAAAAGAGAAGAGATATTAGCTCTTGAATGATTTAAAGAAAAAGCGGTATCAAATCTGATTACTTGAGTAAATAATGCAAAAGATGTAAGTATAGCAACCTTCCTTACCGCACTTTGAATTGCATGAGTTGGGAAGAAGACAGCAAAGACTTTGGCTCAATTATTTGAAAATAAAGAAGATTTACTTTTATTTTCTTCATCTGTTGAAAGTTTAGAAAAACTTGCTGATATTTGACCAGAAATAGCAAAGAATGTAATTGAATATTTTTGAAATGCTGCTCATAAGAGGTTATTAGAAGAGTTAAGTGGCATATTAGATATTAGTTATTATAAAAATATTTTATTAGATTCAGATTTAATATTCACTTGAAAGAAGATGTGTATAACTTGAAGTTTTGATATATACAAAAGGGAAGAGTTAGCAAAGATACTAGAAGAAAATGGTTGAGAATTTATGAGTAGTGTCACAAAAAAAACAGATTTTTTACTTGCTTGAGACAAAGCTTGAAGTAAACTAAAAAAAGCGAATGATTTATGAGTAGAAGTTGTAAGTTTAAATGAATTTTTAGAAAGAGTAAGCTAATTTGTCACTTTTATCTAAAAATATCGTTTTAATACATGTTATAAAATATTATTTTAAATGTTAATTTTTTTATTATGGCTATGCAAAACTATGCAAAATTTGAATCAAGTATTTCTGCTGATTCTGCGAGAGGAAATATGATTGAGCAGTCTTTTGGTGGATCAAACTACTACTGAAATTCATTCTTGAGTGAATTATTTAACTTTATAGGTGATTTACTTGGTTTCTTACTGGGTGCTATTATTGCTTTTTCAGTTGTATTTACATTTTTCTTCTTTGTATACATGATTGTTTCACTTTTTACAAAAGGTGGAGAAAAAACAATGTGAGAAGTAAAAATGTTATGAACTTCGTGTATAAATATGATCAAAAGATTTATTTATTGAATCGTTTCTTATTTGAAAAGAACAATCAAATGTTTATGGAATAGGAAATACATTGTTTTAGCTGCAATACTATTACTTGCTTTTACTTCATTTGGAAAAGATGTAATAAACTGACAATCTAGATTTTTAAAACTTGATAAAATTAATCCAGGGTATGTAGGAATTGATTTGAAAAATTCTAGACTATTACAACCATGATATCATTTATATAGTCCATTAAAAACAAGCGTATTTTTATCACCTACGAATGATTTCAGTTTTCAAATTGCTGAGGTTACAGCAAACTCAAGTGAAGAGTTAGGAGTTACTCTTGATTATAAAGTATGATTTCAATTAATAGATGACAAAAGATTAGATTTCTATAATAAATTTGGAGCAAAAAATATCAGACTTGTTTCATCTGAGATTGTTATGCCAAGACTTCTTGAGGTTATCAAATGAACTATTAAAAATTATTCATTTAAAGACATCTCATCTAAACATGATGAAATTAAGGAAATTACTATTACTGAAGCAAATAAAAAATTAAAAGAATTAGGGGTTTCTATTCAAGATATCACCATTATAGATATTAGACTTCCAAAAAGTTATCTTTCTTCTAAAGAAGAATTACTCAAAGCTGAGAATGGATTAAAATTAGCTGAAGCAAGGTTTGAGGCTCAAAAGAAAGAGTCAGAGAAAAGATTACTAGAGGCAAAAAATTTAAAAGAAGTAAAAATTATTGAAGCAGAGGCTCTCGCTGAGTATAATAAAATTGTTAAGTCAGAGAGTGTGACTGATAATATGTTAGAGATGAAGAAGTTAGAAAATGAAACTTTGAAGATTAAAAAATGGGATGGGAAGATGCCAAGTACAGTAGGGGATAATTCAGGGTTGTAGGGAGGAAGGAGAACTTTTAAAAACCCATCCCCCTTCGGGGACTTTCCTTCATTCGAATGGAAGATATAAAATATAGTAATAAAAAAATAAAAGAGTGAATGTTCTTTTATTTTTTTGTGAGTTCTATGTAGCAGATTTCTAGTTTGTGTCCTCTGAAGATTTGTTCAAATTCGGTTATGTTTGTGACGTCGAATTCTTCTATGTCTTTTTCGTAGTGGTATGTTTTTCTTGATTGTTCCCAGAGATTGAGTTCATCTAAGATTTCGAGTGTTTCATCAAAGTATTCTTTATGATCGGTTTTAAATATTACTTTTCAGCCTATCTTTGTTTTATTACAAAGGTTTGTTAAGAATTCTTCTTGGAGGAGTTTATGTTTTTTTTGTCTGTCTTTTTTTGCCCAGGGGTCAGGGAAGAATATATATGTGAGTTCGAGTTCTCAGTCTGCGAAGATATCAGTTATCTTTTGTGCAAAGTCTTTGATAACTACAAAGTTTTCTCATCATTTTGCGATGGTTTTTTCTGCTGTATTATAGACTCTTTTATATTTTATTTCCATTCCGATATAATTTTTGTCTGGATTTTTTGAAGCTTCTGTACTAAAAAAATTCCCAAGTCCTGTCCCTATCTCTAGGACAATTGGATTATTATTTCAAAAAAACTCATTCCATTTTCACTTGTGTTTTGATGCTTCTTCAGACTTTGTTATTATATTTGGGTGCGCTTTTACCTTCTCTATATAGGGGTTATTTATCACGGTTTTATTTCCTTAAAAAATATTTGCAATTTACAGCATTATATATAGACTAAAGCAGCTTCAAAAAGATTTTACAAAAATCTTTATACGGATCCATAGCTCAGTTGGTAGAGCACTCGCCTCTTAAGCGATAGGTCCCGGGATCGTAGCCCGGTGGGTCCACCAAATAAATAAACCGCATAAAATAGCCGTTTTTAGTTTTAATTAACTAAGAGACGGCTATTTTTATTTTATATATTGGCTTTGTATAAGTAAAAAGTATGATCGTAGCCCGATGGAACTTATGTTGAAATATTTGATTTTTTAAATTCTGAGACTGGTGTAGCTTGATGAAATTTCATTTTCCATTTATTATTACTTTTAGACCAAATTGAAGTTCTTTTTGCATGTCTACTTAAAACACCATCTTGATCCAATCTTGCTTCAAGATAATTTAATATAAATAAATCTGGTTTTAGTTCTATGCATGAATAATCTTGAGACCAAATTACGTATTCAGTTTTGTGTTCATTTAATAAATCTGCAAGTGTTGAGTCATAAGTATGCGTTGAACCACTATATCAAATTTCAATAAAAGATTCATCTAATAATTCTTTGAGTTTAGACTGATTGATTCTGTTTTCGTAATTATGTAAAATTATTTCATGTTTTTTAAGTATATCTAATATTTTATTATTCATATATTTTATATTGATAATTAATTATATTTCAAATGTATTCAAATTATAAATAACATATTATATGAGAGTGGATTTATTTCAATAATTTCTTTAATTTTTCATAAATTTCAAAAACTTCATCCTGATTTCAGGCAATATATTTCAAAGAATAAATTCAGTATAAAACCTTCTGATCTGATTATTGACTTTTCAACAAAAACTATTATATATTAGTGTAATAGTTTTTTATTTTTTTAACATACTAATCTATGTCTACAAATACCCTGAAAACATCAATCGTAGATGAACATAGTTTATGAGAAAAACCATCTCATGTATCCTTTGAATCTTCAGAAAAAAACAAAATTATAAAAAGAATTTTAATTTTGATAGCACAAAAATTTAATGGTGATATCAAGAGGATTTTAAATAACAGAGAAATGAATTTCGAGGAATTCTATAGTGCTGTAAGTTGTGATAATTCTAGATTAGCACTTACCTTATCAGCGCTCAAAAAAGACATAATAGATCATTCAAGGGGAGATTTATTATCATTATTTGAAGGATATAATAATCATGAAATAAATCAAGAGATAAGTGAAATCGTATATTGTGTTACAGTACTATTAGATGATAAAGATTCTTTTCTTAGTACTCTTTCTAGATGGGAAGAAGGTGATGAGAGTGATTTTTTAGATATATATGATTTGATACGTAGTTTAATGAGTAAAAACTCTGTGTAATTTAAACCTTACTAATTTGAAAAGCATATATATAGCTAAGAATAACCTTAGTACTCTTCCTAGAGAAATGTGAAATCTTACTAATTTTGAATCATTACAAATGGGGTTGAATGAGGAATTATCTCCATTGGATACATTCTATTTTGAAAAATATTCAGATAATGATAATACTAAATGAAACATAAGAATAATATGGAATAAATTTACAAAAAAGGTGGAGATAACATTTGATAATTAATATAAATAATACAATAAAAATACTGAAAATAAATATGAAAAAAAACTTACATGAAGAATTACTTCAATTAATTGAAGCTGAACCTACTAATGAATCAGTATTAGATCTACTATGTCAAATTGATGATAATATTCAAAAAATCATAGAGAGTAGATTTCAGTGAAAGAGAAGTGAAAGGTTAGAAGAAAAAATTAACTGAAGTATATTTAAAGCTTTTAAAGATAATGAAACTGGGTACTCTATTAATAATTATTTAGATATTATTATTAATAGAGTTGAAAAAATTTTAGGAAATTCTGAAAAAAATATTTCTGAAATTTTAAGTGAATTATGAATATTTGCTCTACATCATTCTCAAACTCTACTGATAGCTAATGAAAATAAAAATAAATGAGTGATTAAATGAAGTTGAGAGTGATATGTAGAATCATATAATAATGATAAATTAAAATCTTTATTAGAGATACTAAATTGATTATGAATATATTGAGACGATATTATTTGTCATATTTGAGGGGTAGAAAAAAATATGATGAGAAAATATTGATATATTTATATTCAAATACCTCAATTAAATAGATCAGTTTTGATTTCTGATGGTTCTTGAGAAAATACCTTTGTAATAAAATGACTCCCAAAGGATGCATATTTTTTTCAAAGTACCAAGATAGATATTTTTAATGATTTTGAAGTCGATTCTATCCCATATACAAAACGTTGGTGAGAGTTGATATTAGAAAAACTACAAGAAGATTTTATACCAAAAATCAAAATGAAAGAAAAAATTTCTATGTTTACCACTTCAGAACTATTAAATATATTTCAGAATGATAAAAGGTACCACCCTGATATATTAATGAAATCAAGTGCAAAAAACTTGAAGCAGATAAATATATGATGATATAACCTCACACAGATTGCTAGACTGTTCCATATAAAAGGTGCAGAAAATATATTATGAGAAGTAAGACCAGAAAATAAAAAATTACATCTTGCATATTTATTGAAGTCTATCTTTTGAGTTGGTTATGAAAGTATTATGGAGGTTATTAATTTGTCTCAATCCCAAGAAAAAGCACCGAAAGAAGCCTCTTGATGGAAGGTTAAATCTCAACAACTAGGATATTTTCCGGAAGTTTTATTATCAAAAACACAAGCAGAACTTAAGCTCTGTCGAGTATGTGGTTTTACGTTATCTGAAATAGCATGAGAATTAAAGGTTGCAGATACGTATGGTATCAAGTGATAATATAATTATTCTGGTAACAAATACCATTTAGCTTGTTTATTGCAAACTATTTTTTGAAAGTGAGCAGAAGTTATCGATAGTATCATCACAAAATATGAAGAAGAAGTGTTTAAATCTTGAGATGAATGGAAAGGAATTATTAAGGATGTATATACACCAGAAAATTTTATGGATTTAACTTGAGAGAAGTTTTCAAAAATGATTGTTAGATCAGGAGAAACAATAATAGATATATGGAAAAAAAAGAATCAAGATGGAAAGAGAATTTTTACATCTCTACATCCGTGAAAATCTATATATAATAGGGCCTGATTCGCATCAGAAATATATGGAGATATGTATGAATGTATTAATGATGTAATAGTCAGGGAAGATAATAGATTAAATGTTCCTATTGATTGACATAATTGGAAAAAAAGTTTTCTATCAGAAGAAATTACTCCAGATATATTGATGAAATTAACAAACGTAAAATTAAGAAAAACTTATGTCTCTTGATATTCTTTATGAGAAATTGCATGATTTTTAGGAGTAAGAAAAACAAATAATTTAGATAATAAAGTAGAAGTCTATGGATCGAAATATTTTTTAGCATTGCTATGACAATTAATATTTTGAATGTGATATGATTGTTTTGATTTTGTTGTAAGTAGGGAAAGAGACTTATGAAGATTTCCAAAAAATATAAGTGAAATTAAAAATTTAATAATTAAAGAATGATATAATCCAGATACAATTATGGGATTAAGCTTTTGAGATTTTAAGACCGCTCAAGTTGCAGGAATATTGTTCAGTGATATTACGAGAGTAGTTGATAAAAAAGGAAATCATGTTTTATCTTGTGAACGTCCAACAAAAAATTTATATAGCAGAGCGCTGTTTTGTAAGATAATTTTTTGAGAATGACATAAATCTGTAGATCAAAAAATTGAAGATGAAGAAGAAAAATTACTGGCTCCGACTACGAAAGAAGGCTGGGAAAGAGAATTTGTAAAAAAATGATATACTCCTGATATGTTATTCTCATATTCTATAATACAAATTGAAGAAATAAGGATTTGTGGTTTTAGTTTAGGAGAATTATGATCACAATTTGAGATAAAAAAGGTATACGGTATTTCAGGAAATTCAAATCCATCAAAGAATAAATATAATTTAGCATGTTTACTTTTGTTAATTTTTTGAGGGTGATATCAAAAAATTGATAGAATATTTTATAGTATAGATGATTGGAAGAATGAATTTGAAAAAATATGATATTCGAAAGAACATATTTATTGATTATCAGAAGATAATATAAAAGGTATAAAAATATGCTGATTGTCTTTTTGAGATATTGCATTGTTATTACAAGTAAAAAAATATTTTGGGTATAAAGAAAAATCAAATTTTTATAACAAAAAGAAACACCTACCTTATTTATTAGATTTTATTTGATTAAGGCAGGGGGAATTAAATTAGAATCAACAGAATTAATATATTATTTATATTCATTCAGATAAAAAAATAATAAATTCAAAATCTCCTCAGTCCGTTGTTTTATAATCATTAGATTTAAGAGTAGAAGAAAAATCAATTTGAAAATCACCAAGACCTTTTTTTGTTATATTCTATTCAAAATAGAAGTACTTTTATTATCATCTAAATAATTATTCATTTTCACTAAAAAAGACTAGATTAATTTCTAGTCTTTTTTTAATCAGGTCTGGATGAGAATAAAATTAAATATTTTTTTCTAAAATTCTAAATTCTATTTTCCCACCTTTATGTAATTGAATAATACATTGAGGCTCCTGTTCAGTTTTTATTTCTGCAAAAGCATCTATTATGACCTTTTTTGCACCGTCTAAAGTATTTACCTTTATAGTATATTTTGGATTTCCTATAAAATTTACTTTAAACTCTTTTGCTATAGATCTTACATGTTGTAATATATCTTCATCACTTGGGATATCATACTCTTCTTCACAAGTAAAAGATATACTCTTTAATTTATAGCGTTTATTTAAATCTCTCAAACTGAGAGAACAAAGGATTGTACTAGGAATCATAGATTGTCCTTATTTGTTTCGGGATAACTATTTTGGTTACCTAACTTTAATATATATCAAAATTATACAATGTCAAAAAAAGACTCACTTGATGTAGATTAGTCAAGAACATAAAGTTTTAAAGGAGAAGTACACTTATGTATAAGTGCAGCGTTTGCGGATATCGTGAAGAAGATGTATTTAATAATGGGGTTGGGAGTACACATATGTAACTAATCTACCATAAAATGTATGAAGATATAAAACATAAAAAAATATTCTATATCTAAAAAGGGAGCCATGAAAAAGAAAAACTTTATTGCTAGATTTTTAATCAAAATAAAAGAAGTGAGATTGAATAGAAACTGATGATTCTGTATTATATGTGCATGAAATAATATAAAAGACAAGCAGTGGTTTATATGGACCCGTTGGAGAAAATTTGAAGATAAAAAAAAGCCCGTTTGGTACGGGCACTTTAGATCTTAGCTTAACAATTACTTCCCTGTAAAAAGCAAGTATAGTAATGGAAAAGCTATGGTACTAACTATAAAAAGAAGAGAATACATAAAGCCTTTTGATTGATAAAAACGTGTCCCAAATGAATGTACTCCATGCTTCATAGCATTTTTCATTCTTTTCTCATCTCTCTCATGACTGACTCTTCTGTATTCTGCTATTTTTGTTCTAATAGCATCACCAGTGTTATCAATATTAGAGGTTTTGTTATTCATGATTCTTCTCTCTATTGTTGAAAGTAAACTCATTATATATAAGTATTAGCAATATCAAATAAAAAGTGTCAATAAACTTCAGAAATAAAAAAAGACCTAGTTATTCACTAGGCCTAATATGTAAGTATTATGATGGTATTTTATTAACAATCCTCACACAAATCCACACCTAAAATATTTTTAACTGCAGGTTGGGGGCATTCTTCACATGTTTCACTTGTTGGAGTAGTATCTACTTCATGACAAGGCTGGCACATACCATCAATAAGATCATCAGGGTCACATATCTCTGGACAACGTGAACATTTAACATTTTTGTTTTCATCAGACACTATTTTATCTCCTATAGGTTGAGAGGATTTATTATATAAAAATAAATTATATGTCAATATATATTACAGTTTAATAACCATAAAATGGGTCATTTAGAATTCTTTTTTTAGTGATCTTATTTTCTGTTAAAGTATTTGTTGCTCACTTTATCATATCAAGAGTTCCTGAAATATAAAAATATCATCTATTACTATACTGAAGAGCATAGTTTTTTATATATTTCGATAATTCTTGTCTCCCAGTTAAATAATGAAGAGTTATTGTATCATTATTTTTTTCTATTTCATTAAACTCTTCCTGAAACAAATATCAATCATGTGAAGAGTAGAGAAGTATTACCTCTCTTGATGTATTATGTTTTAGTTTTTCTAAAAAAGCTCTCATAGGTGCGATACCGATTCCTCACGCTATTAATATAATAGGGGAAGACTGGTCTTGTATTTTAAAGTTTCCAAATGGACCACGTAATTTTATAGTATCTCATTTTTTCATACTCTTTAATTTTGCTTTGAATTGACTCGGCTTGTTACCGATTTTTGTTGCTACTTTCATAATCCCTTCTTCTGGATTTGATGCAATACTCAATGCTCTCCATCATCTATCTTTTATTTTTTCTGTGAGTGAAAAAAATCAATGTTCTCATGTGAACCATTTTGAATTCGGTGCTTTAAAGTCAAATACATAATAATCTCCAAATGGATTCTCACTTTTTACAAGCTCTATAATATCGGTTTTAAATACTCATTTATAATCATTTAGTGCCATGGTTTTTTGTTATATTATTAAATGGAAATCTTGTATTATTTCTTTTATTTGTTAAGATTCACACATATAATATAACCATGGAGTATAGTTGACGGTCAATACTTTTTTATAAAAATTATTATGAGGATTTGAGAATTAGTTCAGAAAACAGGAATTAGTAGGGATACAATTCGTTTCTATGAAAAAAAGTGACTCATTACTTCTTCTGAGTGAAAGGATATTTCTAATAATTATAGAGATTATGATGAAGAGAACATAAAGAATATATCGCAAATTCAATTTATGAAAAAGTTATGATTTACTCTCAAAGAATGTGAAGTTTGAATCAGGAAAAGAAAAAATAATGAATTTAACCCAGAATCTAATAAAAAATTTATAAAAGAAAGGATTGCACTTATAGATAAACAGATTCAAGAACTTGTTGATATAAGAACTGAGTTTGAAGTGTTGTATAAAGAGCAATGAAAATAAGTATAATCGGATGAGAATGTAAAATGAAATGAACTATTGAGAGAATATCTTAGGATTATAAGTATTTAAATAAATATAAAAACGATTACATGGACTGTAATCGTTTTTATTATACCTAAATGTTTATTAAAGTTCTGCTAAACAAGTTCCTAAAAATGGTATTTTTTTAGAGCGTGAACACATACAAGTTTGTAGTAATTCACATTCTGTCAGTACCTCACTCCTTAATTGTAATGACATTATCTCCTTATCTGTCCAAAAACAAAAATCATCACTTAATTCAAAGCATGTTTTTTGAAGTTTAAATTGTTTTTGATTTAACTCATGGAGCATAGAATTAACTTTTTCTTCTAGCTCATGAACAGTTTTATAACATCTGGTCATAATTGGTTCGATTTTTTTTCGAGAGATATTATCGTTATCTGTAAAAAAAAAGTCTAAATCAAAGCAGAATTCTTCTATAAGATTTTGCTGGGATTCGTAATAATCGTGTGGTTGAAAATGAATTAAGTATATATATCTATCATAAAGAGTAGATAAAACCTTTGTATAATATGTAATTATTCGTTTTCTTTTTTCTTGTACTTCTGCAACGGTATAAGTTTGTGGATTAGAGAATTGAGAATATGATAGTCTATCAATTGATACTCGCATTTTAATTACCTCTCACATATACATAGCTTAATGTAATATTATATTATAGTAATAGAATATAAAGTCAATTTTTGTGTGATATATTTAGAAGCTAATGTCTTTTAATGAAAAGAGCTTTCATTTATATTCTTTGTCTCGGTTGTAATTTTTAGTCAAAGCAATATTGAAAAACCCTGAAATATTAGTATCATTGCAACATCAAAAAAGATTAGAGGTTAATCTAATCTTTTATTTTTTTGAGTAGGGGTATTGATCTATTGCAGTATCATTATTTAAGTATTATTAATTCTACTTATTTTAGTTATTTCATATGATCAGTCGGAATAATTACAATTATTATAAATTAGCTTCAAAATATTATTAACAACCCTTTTTATGAAAAAAAACATACTTTTAACACTGATAATATTATCTATATTTATATTTACTACTCATGCTTATAATCTAAACAATAAAGACCAATTATTCATCAACAATATCACTCTGAAAATAGAAAAAATAATTTCTAAAAAATGAGAAAAATATAGAAATCTATTTATTAATAAATTAACAAAATATTCTATAAAGTATAGGGATACAAAACCAAGATATTCAGAGATATTTATATGAGTTGCTGAAAATATAACAATAGAAGCAATTCCTAAAAAATGTTATCTATGAATGGAAGTACCATCTGATTTAATGAGATTTTCAAAAGATTCTCCATGGAGACAAAAAATATTAAGCACTCAGACGCTTGATAGTAATTCGGATGCTATGATAGCAAACTTAAAAAAGATCCTTACCATTGATCTTAAAAAATCAAAAGCAGTATTAAATCCAAGCATTCAAAAATGGTCGTCACCAGTTCATATAATAGATAGTGATAACTGCGAACTATTTGACGTACAAAATGAAAACTGAAGTTACCATGACTCTATTGATCCTGATAGGGATTGAATTATTAAGAACATACCAATACCAAAAGAAATTTGGGCAGAACCAGAAGTAGACTGACATACAATTTTGATCGATTTGAATAAAAGAAAAGTTCGGGAATTTTCAAGGTTTCAACAGTTATCAAACTGAAAATATCAAGCGAGTACAGCTGCGATATGGGATCTAGATTCAAAATGAATATGAAAAGCGTTTGATTGAAAAACTTGGTATAGGCAGTGAGTAAATGGAGCAGGAACGTCTTACTTTGGATGAATGATTACGTTTGAAGAAATGAAAGCCTGAAAAATTGAGCATGTACTTGCGGTGAGTACTCCAGCAAATAGGAAAAAAATGAGTAAATGATGAGCTTATAATTCTGAACTTTGTGCTGATGTAGCAACAAGAACAGATGGATGGGGAATAGGACCAGAATTCATTTTAGAAGGTCAAAAAATTCAATTAAATCCAGATTTAGATCTTGATAAAATAGGCCTTTCTGAGAATGCAAAAATTATAGCAAGAGCATTGCAAGAGTATTGAGCATATGTAATGGATAATGCAAGATGATTTAATCTTATTATGCAAAACATGGATAGTGATTGATCTGGAAAAACTTGGATAAAAGATTTTTCAGATGTAAATTTATTTGATATCCCCCTTGATGAATTTAGAGTGTTGAGTTGTGATAATGTAATGAGGAAATAACAAAATCAAACATAGCTATATTCATGTTTTGAATCTTTGCTCATTTGTAAAATGCTAATAAAAGAGAGGAATTAATCCCTCTCTTTTATGTTATTTTTTGACTTAAGTCTTTTTTCCATATATACTACATGAAAATATAATATACGTAATATCTGAAATAATGGATAAAAAATTAAACATAAAAATCTACTGAGTAACAACTGTTTGACCGAAATGACAAGTAATTATTCCTCGTGATTGTAGGCCAGAATTTGGAATAAATATTTGAGATGACCGTCCTATTATAACAATTGATAATATTGCTTTTGGTTTACCTAATCCAGATAATTGAGATGAAATATGCGAGGATGGTGAACTTGATGAGAAATCGATTGATTGTTTTTGATCTGTTAAAATATGAACAAAACACCAATTTGTAATCCCAAGTGAGATCAGGAGTGCTCTTTGAATAAAGAGTTGAGATTCGTTAGTTGTTATATGAAAAGAGTGAGAATGAATTTGATTCGTAAGAAATGATAATATAGATTATTTTTTTGCAATTATTAAAAAGAAATTAAGTTCAGTTTAATCCATTACTTTAGCTTTAATAAAGATGACAAGATACCTCATCTTTATTTTTTTGTCTAAAAAAAAGGAATATATTTGACAAAGAGGGTATGAAAAAGTATACTAAGTTGTATACAAAATCATACTTTTTTAAATAATCTAAATATGAAAAATTTCTTAGCTCCTTTGTTTTTACTTGTATTTATTACAAGTTGTAGTGTAGAAGGACAGAATATTGAAGTAAGTGAAAGTACTCCTGAGATAGAAAGGGAACAATTTGTTGTTTGATGAAAAAAGAATAATTTTTCAAACATATATGGGAACATCTTGAATAATAATTCAAAAGAGTTAGTGGCTCATACAAATGGTCAAATAGATTATCTTGCATGTCAGGTTTGAGCTGAAGTTGATTCAGAAACACTAATAGCAAAAATTAGTCCTGATGTTGCTGATACTTTTTATAAAAATAATGTCATTCAACTCAACTCTTTAAGAGAACAGATTTTAAATCAAAATAATATTCGTAGATCTACTTTATTAAACTTTGATAGTCAAATTAAACAACTCGCTTTTCAAGAGAATGATCTGAATACTCAATTAATAAATTTAGATAATAATCTAGGAATTCTAAAGAATCAAAAAGATCTTACGGGTAATGATATATGATTACAATTAGAATCAATTATAGAACAAATAAGTAACTTAGAAGAATCAAAAGCACTTTTAGAGCAAAATAAAAAAGAAACCCTCAAGGATATAGTGGTAAACATAGAGAATTTAAAACAACAAATCTATAATACAGGAAATAAAAGTTTAGAAAAACTTGATGAAATATTTTGAGTTTCAAGCGAAAATAAAGATGAAAATGATGAATTTGAAGATTTTCTATGAGCAAAAAATTCAGCCTTAAAAGCAGAAACTGAAAGACAAATAACATATTTCCTGAGCAAAGGAGGTGCAAGTTTGGAGAATCTTTCTGATGAAGACCTTTCAAATGAAATAAAGAAACTCTCAGACCTTCTGAAAGATGCTGCTGAGGTAATGAGTAACTCTATTGAAAGTGAATGAACATTTTCTAAAACTACCATTGATAGTTTATATAATGAGTTTTTATGATATTCTGATGCTGTTTTATGATACAAAACAAACTTTGATAAATTAAGAAATGCTATTGGTACTACTTGATTAAAATTTGATTCAGATTTAAAAGTTCTTGAATGAAGTTTAACAACCTTGAATAACCAAAAAACAAATATAGAAAATAACGGGAGTCAAAATTCTGATTTAACATTTGATACGAATATCAATAACTTAGAAAATCAGATCGATTCTTTAAAAATATCTTTAAAAAATACATCTGAACAAATAACCAACACAAAAGAAAGTAAAATAAGTAACATTAATCAAATAGATATTCAAATTAGCCAAATACAAGACTCTATTTCAAGAACTTCAGTACTATTACAATGAGAAAAAATATACGCAACTTTTCCATGAATAGTAAAAGAAAAAAAAGTAAAAGAGGGGAATGTAGTAAGTACAGGGACACCTATATGTGTGATTGTACCTGAGTATAATTCACTGAAATTAGAAGTCTATTCTCCAAATGTGTTACAACTTGGGAGTCAGTTTAAGTATTATAAAGAATGAGAATTTTTATGAACTGGGTCAATTATGACTGAATCTCCAGTAAAAAATATTCAAACACAAAATTATACATATGAATGAAGTATTAATTATTCTCAATTAAAAGAAGGAGATTATTTGGATATAGTCGTTACAAATAAAGAAAGTTGAAATGATTCTTTATGAGAATCAAAAAAAGACCTTGAAATCTGGTTACCTATTACGTATGTGAAACCAAGACTTGAATGATACTTTGTTTCTGTTATTGATTCTGATGGAAGTATTTCTGAAAGGAGTATTGATATATGAAGAATGAATTATGGTGAAGTTCAAGTAATATCTTGATTGGAGTTAGGAGATACTATATCTAAATAATAATTATATAAGAAATTTTTTATGATAATAAAATTTATACAATCAAAAACGGTTTTCATTTGGAGTCTCATTGCGCTTGGTTTCATTGTATGATTCAATGCCTTGAACTCTATACCCAAAGAAGAAAACCCATCGATTAGTCTTCCTAAGTTTGTTATTAATACTTTTTATTTTTGAGGTGATCCAAAAACAATAGAAAAAGAAATTACAGAGAAATTAGAAGATGAATTTAAATCTATTACTTGAATTAAAAAGATAAGTTCTGTATCGGGTTTTAATGTCTCAACTGTAATAGTAGATTTTTATGATAATAAAGGAAGAATTGAGGCAAAAAGTGACTTAAAGGACAAAATTGATAAAGTATCCGGATGATTCCCAATATGAACTCAGACTTCTGTAGTAACTCATATAAATCCAGATGATACTCCTGTCTATTCTTTTGCAGTTACTGGTGACCTCTTTGCTAGGGACCTCTATGATAGATCTAAAGGTTTAGAAGATAATTTTAAATGAATAAAGGGGGTATCAGATGTAATTGTGATATGAGAACCAGACAAAAAAATCAATGTTTTTGTTGATTATAACAAAATGAATAGGTTTTGAATATCACTGGATAGTGTTGTTGGTATTTTAAAATGAACCTTTGTAAGTGCACCATCTGATAAAAAATCAATTGATGGAAGTCTGTATTCTTATGAGATCGTCAGTTATGAAAAAAATATCCCTGATATCGTAGAAAGGCTCTATAATAAAGATATTGTAAATCTAAACTCTCAAAGTATTAAATTGAGAGATATAGCAAATATTACATATGAAGAAATAAGTTTACGTCAAAAAGCATTTTTTGACCAGAATAACAATAATACAAATGCAATCAGCTTCAATATAAAAGTTTCTCCAGGAACAGATGTTGAATCTGTAATTAAACAGGTATTAGAGTATACCGATGATTTTGCTGCTAAGAATAGTGATCTACAAGTAGTAGAGACTTTTTCTAAATTATTGTCTATAGATGATATGTTTGATACATTCCTTTCGAACTTTTGGCAAACAGGAGTGTTGATCCTTATTATTCTTATTATTTTTATTGGATCAAGATTAGCTTTGGGAGTAGGTATTGCTTTCCCACTTGCATATTTCTTCACTTTTATTTATTTATCATTTGTTTGATATACATTTAATACCATAGTATCTTTTTCTCTGGTGTTGAGTCTGTGAATCATGGTAGATAATCTGATTGTTGTCAGTGAATGAATCTCAAAAGAATTAAAGAAATGAATCTGATTTTGGACTGCGTATCAAAACACACTCGATACTTACCTATGGTCAATTGTTGCTTGAACTCTGACAACGATTGCTATATTTCTTCCTATTAATTTTATGGTTGAGTGAATGGTATGACAATTTATAGCACCTTTGAGTATTACCATTACCGGTACTCTTATCGCATCGTTATTTGTATCTCTGCTATTACTTCCTGTAATACTTTCTAAAATATTGTGAAAGGGGAATGTAGGTAAGGAAACTAAATGATCTCAAGCATTGAGTCGTTCAGCAGTTTATATTTCAAAACTTACAGAAAAAGTTCTTCAAACAAAAAAGAAGATGCTTTTAGTTATTGTATCTTTTTGGGCACTTCTATTTTTTGCATTTTCTTTGGTTTGAAGTGGAGTTATTAAAAATGATTTCCTACCAGCTACTGATGAAGAAAATGCTTGGGTAAATATTAAGTATTCAGCAGGAACTTCACTTCCAAAAAATCAAGAGTATACAAATATTGTTATTGACTCAGTGAAACAATATTTAGATGAGAACTTCCCAGAACATGTAAGATTTATTGAGATAAATATATGAAACCTCTATTCTACAGATGCTGCAACTTCTGCTTCTAATCCAACTGCAGATAATCAAGCATACTTGAATCTCAGATTTGTAGATGAGGATCAGAGAGAGAACCTTTCATTTGAAGTAGTTGAATCTTTACAGAAGTATCTCAATGCAAATATTAAATCAAAATATGATTTTATAAGTGATATCTATACTGTTTCATGAGTAGGGTTAGCATGATGAAAACCGGTTTGATTTTATATTATTTGAAAAGATTTAGAACAAATAACTGCTTACATAAAAAAAATTCGTCCGGAAGTAGAAAATATAACTTGAGTTTTTAATGTCACAACAAATTTAGAATATACAAATGGTACTATCAGGTATTTAATAGATACCAACAAAGCTCAACGTAATAATTTGGATCCAAGCTCAGTAGTTCAATTACTTTCATCATTGAAAAATTCAGATTACTTACCAAATGGATTAGCTATAACAAACTTTAGTGATGTTGCTGATGAACAAGTGAATCTGAACTTATTCACAAATTATCAAGGAAATGTAGAAGATTTAAAGATTTGAGAAAATTTTGTATCAAAGATAACAGAAAAAAAGGAGATTTTACCTCAACTAAAAAATATAGCTCATCTAGATGGGAACCTACAAGTTATTATTGAATCAGATAAAGAAGCAGCTACACCTCTTTGAGGTATTACGCAAGCGATAGATCAGATTATTAAGACACATGGATTGCCTGAATGATTAAGCTTTCGTTATAATGATAATATTAGTGATCAAAACGAATCTATGTGAGGTTTATGAGCTGCATTTTGAACTGGATTCCTGTTAATGTTACTTATCTTGATATTCCAATTTAATAGTTTTAAGTATGCGATTATCGTAATGACCTCCACTTTTCTATCTATTATTTGAGCTATTTTTACTCTGGGGCTCTTAGGTTTACCACTGAGTTTTCCTGCTCAATTATGACTCTTTGGTGTTATTTGAGTATGAGTAAATAATGCGATTCTTTTTATAGATACCTATATCTCAGAAATGAGAAAAAATACGAATCTGAGCTCTCAAGATTTGAAAACTTTACTTGTTGAGACGGTTCAGCATAGATTTTCACCTATATTTTTAACAAGTCTTACGACTATTGCTTGATTGGTAACTCTTGCATTAAAGGATGCGTTATGGTGAAGTTTAGCTATTGCTTTTATTGGTTGATTATTACTAAACATATTTATGGTTATAGTATACCTTCCTTCAATTTTGTACCTTACAGAAAAGAAAAATAAGTAATTAATAAGCATCTTCTCTAAAATATAATTCTCTTATTGTACCTATATAATCATGAAAGACTTCAAAGATCAAATGCTAGAATTAGCAAATAAAGAATGAATAGACAAAGTAGAAGAATACTTAGGTGATATTTGATATGGGGAGAGTCTGAAGAAAGAGATTCTAGATTTTATAAATTATTTATAAAATCTAGATATTAAATAATAGAAAAGAAGCACTCATATAATTAAAATGAGTGCTTCTTTTTAAAATTATGAAATGTTATTTAAATGGATTGTGTCATTTTTTAATAAAATTTTCAATAGGAACAAATAATGGTTTCGGGAAATTATCCCGTTCAAACCAGTTCCATGCTTCAAATTTTTCAGGCTCCATTATCCTTACCTCTCAATAATCATATTTTGCAGACATCATAATAGTAACATAATGTTTATTCTCAAGGTCAAAGATGTCATTCGTTGCAGTGCAGAAAGAAATATTTTTGATATGAATTCATGTTTCTTCCATTGTTTCTCTTGTAGCACAATCCTCCCATGATTCTTTAAACTCCAAATGTCATCCAGGGAAGCTCCATGAGCCATCTCAATGAGAATTTTTTCTTTTTCAAAGGAGTACTTTGTTATCCTTGATAATCATTACTCATACTCATACTTTTGTTACCATGATTTTTAGCTATGGAATAATTATATATACTATATGTAAAACTAAATCTTATCAAAGACAAAAAATAAAAGGCTCCAGGAATTATCCTGGGCCTTTGTTTTATTTATACTACAGCTTTAACTACTGGAGTAGCTTTTAATACTCCGGATTCTATAAGTCTTTCTCGAATAATATCATTATCTTCAGAGAAGTTTTCAAACTTAGAAACCTGATTAGCATATGTTATGCTAAATTCACCAGAAATATAAAAATCACACTCAAACCATACTTTTCCATTATTAGGAATTTTAAGTAAAACAGCACTTTCTCCACCTTCTGTTTTGTATGCTATTGGTACAAGATATTCAGAGATACCTACTAATTCTCTTATTTCGGAAGAATAAATAAGCATAACCTTCATGTATAAACTTTGGAATTTTACTTCTTCAGCTTCCTTATTTACTTCATTTATTATTATTGTAACCCCTTTTTGATATTTTTGGAACCATTTAACTAAACAATATGTCATGATTCCTCCTAGTATTACCACTACCATTAGAATTATCTTTTCTATAGTAATATTCATTCTAATTTCCTGAAGAGTGATATTTAATTTTTACAATAACAGAATTATAATAAATTGGTAAAATATGTCAAAAAAATATGAGGATAAAATAAAAACTCGCTGTATTTAGCGAGTTTTTAATGTTGTAATAAAGTCGAGGAATCTAAATTGTTAGATCCTTTTTGTTTATTAATTAGAGAAGACCTCTTCTAGGTGGTAAGTCCAATTTAAAATTACTATTATTTTTAAAATTACTATCATCACAAAAAAAAATTTCGGATAATTCTCCACTGATTAGTTTTTTTTGTTTTCCAAAAAGGCTACTTATTAGGTCACTCATAAATGGTATATACCATTCCTTACAATAACCAGGTAGGGTCATTGGAAAATACATATTTATTCTATCAGATTCTATTACATTTTCTAACCCTGTTCGTTTGGGAAGATTATTTTCAACAATACTAAAGGACTGATATTCACCACTGACAGTTAGTATATATTCTACTCTCCATTGCGATGGGTCATCTTTAGGAATACGAATATTTCTAGCTCTTTCATTTAGATACTCAGCCTGTTTAAGAAGAGCATATCCTTTTTTAAAACCACCGTTTTCAAGTGTATCAAAAAACCAACCTGGGTCAGTAAATATAATTTGAGGTAAAATTTTTTTATTGCCCTCACATTCATAAAAATCAACTTCCGTAAATTCCCTGATTTTCATATTTTTCCTCCTGTATATAGAAAATTAACATGTAAATATATATATACTTTTAATTATAAATAAGTCAAGAATACTATGTTAGTATTTATTATGGAATATTATATTTTATATAGACCATAGATAAAAAGTACTTTAATTTTTTATTAATTACTTCTTACTTAAATACCTCTTAATATCACTAGTTATAATACAAAGCGTAACCTCGAGAATTACAATGTTACGAAACATAAATCTTTATTTGTATACTTAAATATATTTTTTGTCTTAAATAAAAATATGAAAAAAATAAGATACCAAAAAATGAATAATAAGAGTATACAAAGAAAAAACAAAATAATTTTAAATAAATAAATACACATATTATGAATAATAAACTTTTATCGGCTTTATTGATAGCCGGAGTCACTGCTACTTGATTTGCTTGAATATCAAACGCTGATGAATCGAATGCAGATACAACTACAAATACAGTAAAAGAATTTAAAAAATTTAATTGAGATCATGGATCTAGAGGTTGAAACCATAAATGAGGAAACTTAACAGATGATGAAAAAGCGGCTATAGATTCTATGACTGATGATGAGAAAAGAGAATTCTTTGAAGCTAAAAGAACAGAACATAAAGCTAGTAGAGATGCTAAAGAGACTGTAATAGATACTTTACTTGCTTGAGATGCATTAAGCACTGACCAAGAAACTCTTAGGGCTGAAATTATTAGTGAGAGAGCTGAGAGAAAGATAAAACAAGTTGAAAGAGAAACTCAAAGGGAAGAAATGAAAGCTCTTTTTGATAAAAAGAAAGCTTGAGAAGATTTAACTGATTGAGAAATTGCACAATTAGAAGAATTTAAATCTAAGCATAAAGGTTGAAAAAAGTGAAAATGAAGACATTTTGATAGAAAATAATATTTATTTTAAAAGACTAGAATTTTTCTAGTCTTTTTTCTTAAACACTTCTTACTTTCCATCCTTATGATAATATATATAAAATTTTAAAAATAGTTTTTAAATATAAAACAATGAGAGTATTAGTAGTAGAAGATAATGAAATACTATCCAGAAACTTAGTGAAATACCTGATAGCAAGGGATATATTTACTGAAGTATCTTTGGATTGAGAAGAGTGATATAGAAAAGCTATTTCTAATTATTATGATGTACTCGTGTTGGATATAAATCTTCCTTGAATGAATTGATATGAAATATGTAAGCAAATAAGAGAAAAAGAGAAAGATATCTCAATTATTATGCTTACTTCAATGTGAACAAATGATGATATAGTTACTGGGTTAGACGCGTGAGCTGATGATTACGTAGTGAAACCATTTGAATATACTGAATTGCTTGCAAGAATGAATGCTATTACAAGAAGAAAAATGGCGAATAGAAGTAATACACTTATCAAAATATGAGATATTATGCTTGATTTAAAACAAGTTGAAGTCAGAAAAGCATGAAAAATTATTAAAATGTCTACACTAGAGTATGACTTATTTAAATATTTGGCACAAAATAGATGAGTGGCACTATCAAGACAAAAAATATATGAAAATGTATGGGGAGAGTTTGATATTGATTTTATGTTTTCTAAAACAATAGATGTTTATATATGATATTTGAGAAAAAAACTTTGAAAAGAGCTTATAGAAACGAGAAAAGGTTTTTGATTTTTAATAAGGTAAATTATGAATTCAAACATACGAAAAACAAAAAGAAATTTAACCATTGCTTTTTCTGTAATAATTTTCATTGTAATTTTTATATTAGGAGTTACTTTTTTTTCAGTTAAATATTTTAAAGAAGTGAGAGCAGAGAAAAATGAATTTTCTCATTTGATAAGGCAAGTTGAAAATTGAAAACTTAGCATTCATGATATTATGAATTTTGGTTCAGAGTATAGAGATGATTTTTTAGCCTGAAAAAGAAATAAAGAACATTTTAAAGTATCTTCTCCTGGTTTGAATTTTAGATCCAGAGGGTTTATGAACTATCTTTATATAGATAGTAGTTCAATCATTATTTCAAGTAATATTAGAGATGAAATTGATTCCGATTTTATAATTTCTATTTATAAACATGATTCATATTTTAAATTACAACAAGAATCATGATTTTTAGTGAAAAAATTTATTGTAAATAAGAATGATGGAATATTTGTGATCGTAAAAAAAATAACCTATAGTATATCAGATTATATGAATGATGTTCTAGGATTCTTATTTATCAATCTATTATTTTCATTAATTCTTTATTTTATTGGCTTAAAATTTGTTAATAAATCATTTATCCCTGTAGAGGATAACTTAAAAGATATGAAAGATTTTATTCATAATGCGGGGCATGAGTTAAAAACACCTATATCGGTAATAGACTCAAATATTCAGTTAATGGATGATATGAAAGTATATGATGCAAATATGACAAAAGAATTAAAACAAGAAGTGTTGAGGTTAAATTCTATAATAGAATGACTGATTAAACTGAGTAACATTGATGTATTCAAAGATGTGGTAACGAATAATTTAAAGGATAGTATTGAATGAACTATAAAAGATTTTAAATTTAAAATATCAGATAAAAATTTAAAAATTAAGATTGATATACCTGAATCTATAAACATTAATGCAAATAAGGATTACTTTTATATATTCATTTCAAATATTATTTGAAATGCTATTAAGTATAATAATAGTAACGGACACATTGAGGTATCATATAAAAATTGAGAATTAATTATAGCAGACTCATGAATTTGAATAGATGAAAAAGATGTAGGAAAAATATTTGATAGGTTTTTTAAATCTGATAGATCTAGAGAATCAGATGGATTTGGCATTTGATTATCTCTTGTAAAAAAAATATCAGAGATTTATAAATGGAATATAAAAGTTGATAGTAAAAAAAATAAATGAACTCGTTTTATAATTAAGTTGTGATAAGAAATCTCTATCTTGCATATAAAATAGATTTTTTAAGCTTTATTTAAGGTTGGTAGATAAATTTACAATCATAGAGAAATGGATATATTAAATCTTATGTATAAATTAATATAAAATGGATGAAAAATAAATCACTTATAGCTATTATAATTATATTATTGTTACTCATATGAGCTTGAGCATTTTATTTGTACATGAGTATGACGCATAATATGTCTATGTGAGATATGGAGGATTGAAATAATGATGCAATGAGAGCGCATTGTCAGATGATGCCTGAGATGAAAGGCTGTGAAAAATATATAAATGAGGTAAAAAATGATCATCATATGTGAAGTATGGTATGAATGCCGAGTTGAGAAACATTTGATGAAAGTATTGATGGACTTCCAGATGCAAAAAAATCAGAAATAATTATCTTAAAAGATGGAGATACATATGAGATGATTGCCAGTGCAGTAAAACAAGAGCTATGAAATAGAACAGTAAAAAGGCTTGCATATAATGGGATGATTCCATGACCACTCTTACAAGTGGAAAAATGAGAGAAAATTAATTTAAAACTCACTAATAATTTAGATGTTGATACAACACTTCACTCTCATTGATTAAGACTTGATGATTCAAAATTTGATGGATTACCAACTACTATGCAATGAGAACAAGTTCCAATGAAAAAAGGAGATAGCTTTACTTATGAGCTTAATTTCCCAGATACATGAGTATTTTGGTATCATCCCCATATTAGGGAAGACTATACACAAGAGATGTGACTGTATGGGAATTTTTCTGTGGTCGAAGAATGATATTGGTCTACAGTTGATAGAGAAGAGTTTCTTATTCTAGATGATTTTTGAGAAGATGACGTCTTTTATAAAGAAAAAGTGAACAAAACTCTCATGTGAAGATTTGGAAACATTATGTTAATTAATAATGATGAAGATTATAAACTGAAGTTAAATACAGGAGAAATATCAAGACTGTATCTAACAAACGTAGCAAATACAAGAACTTTTGATTTTACTATTTCAAAAAATTGAGAAAATATTGATTTTAAACTTGTTTGAGGTGATATAGGTAGAATAGAAAAAGAAGTTATTATAGATCATCAAATAATATCTCCAGCTGAAAGGTATATTATAGAAACTGTTTTTAATGAACCTGGTACTTATGAAATAAAATCAAAAGATAGAAAACTAGGGGAGATTATAGTTACATGAGATGAAAGTAATACAAGTAATCTTTCTGATCTTAGGAATAATTGATCTGACTATAGAGATATTAGAGATAGGTTTCAAGCATACTTAGATAAAAAAGCTGATAAAAAATTAGAGCTCACTATCTCAATGAACTGAATGAAAGATTGAATGATGATGTGAGATGAGGAGTGACATAATGATGATGGTATAGAATGGGAAGATGAAATGAGAGAGATGAATCTCATGAGTAGTGATCAAACTATGGAGTGGAAACTCTTAGACCCTGAAACCTGAAATGAAAATATGGATATACAATGGAATTTTAAAAAATGAGATTTTGTAAAAGTAGAAATATTTAATGATCCAAAATCTATGCATCCTATGCAACATCCAATTCATTTTCATGGGCAAAGATTTATTGTTTTAACGAGAGATGGGGTTGTGAATGATAATCTTCAATGGAAAGATACTACACTGATTAGAAATTGAGAAAAAATAGAAATACTCATAGAAATGACAAATGTATGACTTTGGATGAGCCACTGTCATATCGCAGAGCATTTACAATCTGGAATGATGATGAACTTTACAGTGGAGGAAAATCTATCAAATTCAGGTGATAATGATGGAACAATAATCACACTCAATGCAAAAAAATGGGAATTTGATACAAAAGAAATCAGAGTAAAAAAATGAGAAAAATTAACAATAAAAGTTAATAATACTGATATATTACATGGAATTGCTATACCTGATATGATGATTATGTGAGACGATGAAATCGAAGTGGACACCTCCCAAACTTGAGAATTTTTATATAGATGTTATAATTACTGTGGAGAGGGGCATCAAGATATGATTGGAAAACTTATAATCGAATAACTTAATATAACAAAATGAAGAATAACAAACATATAAAGTTTATAAAAGAGTATGGGATATTATTACTGATAATTATATGACCAATAGTGTGATTTATGACTTTACTGGCATTGAAAGGTGAAAGTTCAATCACTGCGAAACAAGTTCATTGGCATATGCCTATTGCTTATGACTTGTGTGGTAATACTACTCAGTTAAAAGACAGTTGAAATCATGGAATTCTCCATTGACATGATGATGCAAAAATTCATATAGAATGAGTTATTGATACTGCAAATAGGCAAGAGACACTTGGGTGATTCTTTGATTCTGCAAATATTGTATTTTCGGAGCTGCAAATTGCTTGATTTACTAATGGTGATGTATGTGAGTGATCTAATACTCCATGAAAACTAAGAGTAGAGATAAATGGAGAAGAAAATTTTGATTTTAGAAATTTTGTTCTAAGTGATACAGATGAGATCAAAATAATTTTTAAATAGTTAAAAGAATTAAAAAAATGTAAGAGATAGTTTTAGTTTCAAACTAAAAAGGAACTGTAAGTGTATACTTACAGTTCCTTTTTTTCCAACTTTTTTATCTTATAGAATGCTCTAACTTTGCTTTTGTACTAAACGTCGTTATGTATTGTATAGCTACTTGAACAGATGAATCAGGTATTTTTTTATCTGATTTAAATAAAGTTAATACCATATCTGCTTTATTTTCTAATAATGTACAAATTTCGTGAAGAATATTATCTGTCAATTCACTGCTACGATAGAACTTGCCTTGGCGCAATAATCGGTTAGTTGTATGTATAATTAACAGGCTAATAAGGCGATTACCTTGAGTACCTGTTGAATCAATCAAGTTATGAACTGTTGGCATCTTTCCTCCAATGGAACTTTTAATGAACGTTTTTTAGAAACAAAAGTAGTATAATTAATAATAATATATGTCAATTTTTTATAAAAAGAAAAGCTCAGATGATGTGAGCTTTAAATACTATTAATAGGGAAACATATTAGTTTTTGTGATTCCTTACTATTAATGGTCCGAAAAAATTAACAAATATAACTGTGAATACTCCTATAGAATGAATAAATGTAAGTGGAAAGCATACATATATGCCAACTGATACAAAAAGCGAAACTATAGATCTCAGTAAAAGCCTATCTATTGCAAAACATATTATTTTTTGCATAACAGAACTCCATTGTTGTTTTCGTATCTATAATACTACTATATTTTGATAATATATCAAGTAATTATTTTAATTTATCATCTTTCATGAGTTTATTGATTTGCGATTGAATACCTTGAAGTTTTCTTTCTACTTGGGACTTTTGTTTTTTATTTGTAATTTTTTCTAATTTTTTATTTAATAATTCATAAGATTTTTCTAATTGGTTTAAGTGGAGGTCTGACATATGTTTTTTTAATATAATAAATACTTTTATTATACTGATGAGACATTAACAGGACATTAATATTTGAGAAAAAAGTACATTTTATTAAAATAATGTACTTTTTTCTCATTATTTTTTCTTTTTTTTCATAATTTCAGCTATATTGAATATAACTCAAAGTCAGAAGATGCTCACTAATGTATATATTCAATAAAATATAAGATAAGATTTATCATATCATTCATAGTTGAGGATTCAAGATTGAATATTGAGTACAAGTAACCAAGTGAGAATAAATATCGTTGCTACCCAACTAAACATGAGGTACCATTTATTGATAATAAACCTTAAACATGATTTATTATGTTTATCCACATACTTTCAGAGTGACTTCCATGCTATAAGAAGTATAATTGCCTCTGATAATCAGATAATTATCATTCAGAAGGCTGTGATATAATGATCTACAATATCTAATACATATAATCAATTCCCAAATGTATAAAGGATACTAGATAGTCATATTATAGTAACTATTCATAATGTTATTACTTCTATTCTAAGCTTTTTAAACTTATTTCTTAGGACCATTGCAACTGCTTCAACAAGTGACATAGCACTATCAATAGCGAGCATAAATATAGTAGAGAAAAATATGATAGCAAAGAGTGAATTAAATGCGGGAAGCTTGTTTATAATTTCAGGAAATATTCCAAATATAAGTCATGGTCAACCTTTTACTACCTCACTTACATCTACTCAGTTTTTCATTGCAAGATATCAAAGAGTTCCAAAGACTGCAATTGCAGATAAAAATGATATGAGGGTATTTCAAAGTACTACTATAAAGACTGATTTTACTATTTCTGATTTTTCTTTTTTGAGTGCTCAGTAAGCGTACATGATTCACATGGCAACTGAAAGAGTAAAGAATATTTGCCCTCATGCAGCAGACCAAGTACTGAGAGAGAAGAGTTTGTCATAATCTATGGTTGTTAGATATGAGAGGCCTTCTCCTGCCCCATCTAATGTAGCTCACCTTATTGCAAGTATTGTAAGACTGAGAAAGGGAAGTGTTGCTGTTACCATAATTACTTTTCATACTGATTTTACACTTTTAAATGTAAAGAAATAGAGAAGTATTATAGTTGAGAGTGTTCATATAAACACCGGTTTAGATATATTTCAGAGTGTTTGGACTCAATCTGTGAGTCAAAGAACATTATTATAAAAAAATCATGTTGTATCAGTTCACCAGGCAAAGCTTCATGTGAATAACGATTGAATAGAGTAATACAGGTAGTCCATTCACCAACCAATAACAACTACATAGTAAGAAAGGATTCAAAAAGAAACAAATATGGCACTCCACCCAACCCAGCTAAATGCTTTATTAATGGATCATAGTGCTCAAACCGCTCATTTTCTTGTTTGTTGTCAGAGAGCAATTTCTCATATCAAGAGTCAGAATCATACTATAAAAAGCATTACAAGGTATGCGACTATGAACGCAGCTCCACCATTATCATATACTAAATATGGAAATTTCCACAAATTTCATAATCATGCAGCTGATCCAATAGCAGCTAGAATAAACACCCACTTGTTTTTCCATAATGCTTGCTTTTCCATATTCCTTAAATTATGTAAATAAACCTTTATTTTATAATGATTTTTTGATAGATTACTAGTTTTTTCATGTACATACTTTCTAAAAAAAAATAGATTTAAGCTTATTTTAAGATTAGTTTGTATTTTTATAATAGTATATATAGTAAGTATACATGAGTGAATATAATAGATAAATGAATAAAATTTTATAATTTAATATGTTTGGTAGAGATGAAAGATAATAATACAATCATGCAAGTTGGGATATCATTATTACTTGCTGTTATAACTATAATAGCTACATATATAATTGTTGATATAAAGACAAAAAATATTTCTGAGGAAGTTGTAAATCAAATGTTATTAGTAGAATATAAAAAAGTAGGTGGAAAAGTAAACTATGATAAAATCATAGAAATACAACAGAAGCAAGTTGAGGAATGATTAAAAGGGTATGATAATGGATGAGCAGCTTGAACAGTAGATACAAATCAAGCAAATAACGTAGTTCCTTCTCCTTCTTGATCAACTCTTTCTATAGAGCAAGCAACAAAAATCACATCTGAGGGAACATATATATTATGAAATAAAGATGCTGAGATTAGTTTCATTGAATATTCAGATTTAGAATGTCCTTTTTGTAAAAAATTACATGAATCTGGTGTTATTGAAGAATTACTTGAGAATTATGACGGAAAGGTTAATTTTATATTTAAGCAATTTCCACTTGATTTTCATGTCCAAGCGCAAATGGAAGCTGAAGCAACACTCTGTGTCTGAGAAATAGCGTGAGAAGATAAATATTATGAATTTATAACAAAGGTATTTGATGGCTCTCAAGCAAACGGAAGAAGTTATACAAAAAATACTATTTCTGAATTATGAGCAACAATTGGAATAGATAAAAGTAAACTTCTTAGTTGTATCGAGAGTGGAAAAATGAAGCAAAGAGCTCAAGATGAAATGGCAGAATGAGGAAGCGTTTTTGGTATTACATGAACACCATGAAATGTGTTAATAAATAATAAAACAGGGAAGTGGGATAAACTCCCATGAGCATATCCATATGCTAGTTTTAAAGCAAAAATAGATTCATTATTACAATAATATGTATATATATCACAATATAATAAAAGTTTTAAAATCACCTCTATGAATAATAGGGGTCTTTTTTGGTGGAATGACAATACTTCTCCCAAGTTTTTATTTTATTCAAAAAGATCTTATTATATGAAATTTAGGTCATAGCTTTTATATAATGGAGATTGTTTTAACTATTGTAATAAGTATATTATTTTGATTATTTATTTGATCTACACTGTATAAAATTAAATATTTCCAAGTAAAAAAAACATGAGCAGGATTTATTTGATGATTTTTTGGTGTATTGGTCTCATGATGTCCAGCTTGTAGTGTCACTCTTGCATCATATATATGACTTGCTTCAATTATATCAACCTTTCCTTATTATGGAATGGAGTTAAAGTTTTTATCTGTATTTATGTTGATATACGCAAACTATGCTACTCTAAAGACTTTGGAGTTATGTAATATACAAGTAAAAGATTAGAAGTAAGATTCAAAATTTAGACAAAATAAAAGGGACTTGAAAGTCCCATTTTTTATGAAGGAAGAATAATATCAAGTAATCTTACCTGCAAGGCAAGATTCTATAGCTTTACTGAGGTCTCTTTTTCTTTCCTCTATATCAGTTGAGGAAAAGTTACCTGAAAAGACTTCATTCATATATTCAACTTCAAATCTACAATTATCAAAGTATACAGCACTTAAGTAGTGTCCTTGATAATGAATAGTACATGTCGCAAAAAGTTTAAAATCTCTATCAGCTTGTGCGATACGTTTTAGACTGTATGCGGGGTTATACTCATCTATATTTGTTTTTGTTATTTGTGAAATTTTTTCTAAAAAATACGAGTAAAAGTTTTCTTCCGAAAATTTTGCAAATTCTATCTCTTCTAGAGAAAGACTTCCTTTATTACGAATTTTATTGAAACCTTTAATATCAGTTTTCATAAATTACTCCTAAGCCGTAAATAAGACTATTTCACAAGAATATGATATATGAATTATATATGATGTCAATAATTAAAATTACAAAACTTTCTGCTTGAAAAGGGGAGTTTCTTTTTGCATTATGCGCTTATATCATTATATATTGATATAAATCAATATAATATAACATTATAGGTTATGCTTTGAAGAATCTGATTATTATTCCTTTTGCTCCTATTAACATTTTATTGCATCATTATTATTCATGTTTGATATACTCTCTGACTAGAGAAGTTTATTGCGGAAAAAATGTATACACATTTCATTTTCTATCTTTCCTATATCTGACCGATATTATTATTGTTATTTCTGATTTATTACTTAGCAACTTGATGTAGTGCTGATAGAATATATAAAAAATACATGTACTTTTATATCTGATATCTTATATTCTTAGGCATTTTATATTCTTTGTACCATATCCAATATAAAGAACTCAATTTTATTCCTAAAGTTATATTTGAAACGAAGCTTCAGAATGTAAATCTCGATAACGACTTAAACTGACTAGTTCAACTCATAAAATTATTAGATATAAATAAACAACAGTATTTATTACAAGATTTATATAATGAAAGTCATGAAAGAAGTAAGTGTATCTATAGTTGGGGTGTATTATGATGTAGTGATACAGAAAGACTTAATGTAATATCACGAAGTATAAAGCTTACTCAAGTTGAGATTGAGAATATTGAAGACCTCAATTGAGATTTTTTAAAACTTTTAAGATATAAATATTTTAAACAAGATAAAAAATCAAATGTAGCCTTTAATTTTAATGGGATTGCATCTCTTGCAAAAGTAAATCTCTACTACTCTATCTATAATCTTGAAAAAGGGAATCCTAAGAAAGCTATTAGCATACTATCTCTTTATAATAAAATCTGAGAGAAATTAATAAAAAGTGATGGAGGTATTTTGCCTATTGTATCATGAATTACTATTATTCATTTGTGACAAAATAATATAGAATTTATTTTGAATAATTATAATTTTTCATCTGATGAACTGCAAAAACTAAAAGAGAGTTTTAGTGCAGATTACAATTCAAAAGATATTGCGAAAAACACTCAAACATATACATATCAAGCTTGATATTTCATTTTTGATAGTACGTTTAGATGATCTGATATCTGATTGAATAAAAATCATTTTTATAATCAACTACGAAATTTTTATGTATGACTTATAAATAGATTCATTTTATTGTATGATAATTATGATAATAGTTATATGTGAAAGAGTTTCTCATATTATTTCTTTGAAAATATTGGAAATATATCATTTGAGGGCTACGAAGAAGGTATATCAAATATAAATAAAAAGAATAAAGAAATTATAAATAAAATTGATATTTTACTTTATCAATTAAAAGGGAAGTAAACAAATAAAAAGAGAATATTATTAGATTAATATTCTCTTTTTATTTTAATAAAGTATTTCTACAGTAAATTTTTTATCTTCAGATTTTATATTCATAGTATATCATAATGTTTTTATAATTTCTTCTATCATTGGTAACCCGAGACCATATCATTTACTTTGTTCTGGGGATTGAGAGTAAAACTTATTTGTCATATTTTTAAGATCTTTTTGCGATATATTTCTTTCTATTTTATTTTGAAAGATGAGCTTGTCAGTGTTTATATATATGAGTAATTTTCAATCAAGTGAATATTTTAAAGCATTTTCTATGAGATTTTTAATCACTCTCAAGAATAAGACCTCATCTGTATAAATAGAGAGGTTGAACTCTTTATTTATAATTTTTATATTTGATTTTTCTTTTACGAAGTAGGTGCTTTGTTGAATAAAGTTTTCTAAATTAATATTTTTTTTACTAGATATATGGAGTGAGTTTGAAAAATCTAAGAGTCAATCAATGATCTTTATCATATTCTTTAATTCATCTTGGGAGCTACTAATTTTTTCTTTATTAAATCAGAATTTTAGAATATCCAAATTTGAATGAATCACCGAAATTGGAGTTTTAAGCTCATGGGCTAAATTATGATTATATTCTCTCAATTTCTTATTATGTCTTTCTATTCAAGTAAATAATTTTTTTGTAAAAAAATATGAGATAAAATATATTCAAAATAATATCGAGATACATTTTATTCCAACGTATGTATAGAAATAAAATACATTTTTTCAAAAAATTATTTTTTCCTCAAAGAGCTTTAAATATATATCTTTTATACTTACTGAATCCGAAAATATAAATAAAAATATACTTCAATACACTGTAAAAAGTAAGAATACAAAGAATGTGATCTGGAGAGCTAAGCGTTGTTCATTTTTCATAATATATATTTAATCTATTATATAACCGATTCACTTTATAGTTTTTATAAAATCTTTTCCTAGTTTTTTTCGAATAGAATAGATATGTGATTCAAGAGTTGTACTGTTAAAATCAAGATTTTCTTCAGCTTCTCACCATACATATTCCATTATTTTTAATTTATTTTGAGGGTATCAATAGTTTTTTGATAAGAACTCTATAATGAGGTATTGTTTATATGAGAAAATTATTTCAGTTTTTTTCAGTAATACTTTATTTGATGAGTAATTAACAGTGTATTTTCAGATTTTTTTTTGATCATCAATTTTTTTATCAGATCGTTTTAAAATTGATTTTAACCTTGCGACAAGTTCTTCAATTTCAAAGGGTTTAGTTATATAATCATCTACTCATAAATCAAACATTTCTAGTTTGTCAGCAAGCATAGAATCAGAAGTAAGTGCTATAATAGGAATTACTTTTCAACACATTTTGAATTGCTTGAGAAACTCTTTCCCATCCATAATAGGCATATTTATATCCAAAATAATTGCATCATAAGATGTTTTGGTTAGTTTTTGTAGTGCCTCTTTTCCATGAGATGCTCATTCTCATAAATAATGAAATTTTTTTAATAAAAAAATGAGATTCTCTCTTAATATGTTATTATCTTCTACGATTAATATTTTCATAAGTATTATTAGATGAAGTAGAGTATCTTTATTTATATGAAATCTACTTGAAATTTTAAATATTTTTTTAAAGTTTACTTCAAGTAGATTTCAATTATATTCTTATTATATCTACAGTTTAAATAAAATAAACTATTTTTATCCCCTTATTTTTATTTTATGAGAAATCTTTTTAATATTTTTAACGCTGAGGCTTTGAAAAAAAATCTGAAAACGATTATGTATCGTTTTCCTGTTTCAATTTGTCTTATTTTACTTGTGAGTTGATTATTTTTCTTAAATTTACATGTGTATTTTAGTGAAAGTGTTAATGATCATTTAATGAAGGTGATTATGACATCTATTATAACTTTTTTCTTGAGTGTTTGAGTTTATATTAGTACGGAGAATACTTCTTTTTCTCAATTTAAGCAACATATATACCAGTTATTCCCGGTATGATTCTGAATACTGTTATATGTTGTATTGAGTGTGAATCTTGGTGATTTTGAAAATATATTATTTATTATTCTGAGCTTCTTTGGTATTCTCTTTTATATATTCTTTGCTCCATATTTAAATAACATTATAAAAAATAATATTAAACAATCAGTTTTTTATACCTATTTTTATAATATAAGTGTATTATTCTTAATTTCATTTATTCTGGGAGGAGTACTATTTGGATTATGAAGTATTTGAATATGAACAGTATTTGCTCTTTTTGATTTGTGAGATATTATTTGATATAATATCTATCAAGATTGGGCTATATTAGCACTTTCTGTATTTACCCCATTATTTGCGCTTACACAAGTTCCAAATAAAAAAAGTACACAAGAGAATCACTTTAATGAAAATGCATTTTTCTCTTTTTTAGTGAAGTATATTGCGATTCCTTTTATATATGTATATTTTATTATTCTTTATGCATACACGATTAAGGTATTAGCAAATTTTTGAGATTGGCCAAAATGAGAGGTAAGTTGGATGGTTATAGGGTTTTCTATTTTTGGATATATTATCTATATCTTTTCTTATATTTTTGAAGATAAGAATAAATTTATAAAGGTATTTAGAAAAGCTTTTCCTTTTGTGGTAATTCCTCAGATCTTTATGTTATTCTATGCTATCTACTTGAGAATTTCTCAGTACGATATTACGGTTAATAGGTATTTAGTAGTTGTATTTGGTATATGGTTACTTCTCATATCGTTATATTATGTCTTTTCTAGAAAAAAGTATTTATCTACTATCCCATTTTTATTAACTGTATTTACTCTTGTTATTTCAATTTGACCATGGTCTGTTCATTCTTTACCAGAGTCTAGACAGTCACAAAGGCTAGAATTATTTCTTATAGAAGCAAATATACTACAAAATGGTAAGATTATACCGTTAACAAACTATGATGATATTTCAAAAGAACTTTCAAAAGAAATTTATTGATGAATTAATTACTTATGCGATTTTGATAATTGTAATTTTATAAAAGAGCTTTTCCCTATCATATATAAAGAAATTGATGAGCAATATAAAAAATATAATGATAGACCAGAAATCTATATAGGATCAAGGGAACCAGAACTGAATAGATGGGAAATTGTAAGTGAAATAACAAAGAAAATTAAAGTAAAAAATTATCACAGTGATAATAGGTTTCAGAGTAAAACAATTTGATTATCTATAAATTGAAGTGAAACACTTTTTCCAATAAATATTTGAGAATATTCAAAAATATTAGAATTATCAAATAACTCTTATGGAAAAAATTCACATCATTACTCAAAAATAAACTTCAAAAATAAGACTATAGAGATAATAGAGAACTGACTTACTATTGAATCATTTTCAATATCACAAATATTAGAGAACCTCTATAGTAAATATAAAAGTCTATGAACCACTGATCTATCTAAAGAGGACCTTATATTTGAAGTAATCTCAAATAATAAAACTTATAAAGTATTATTTAGTCAAATCAGTATAGATAATCCTGATTTCGATTGAACAGAGGAATTCCCATATTATTATGCCAGAGGTTATATTTTAATAAAATAAAAAATAAGAAGAGTATTTTTTAATACTCTTCTTATTTTTTGTTTGTAAAAATATTTTTTACTTTAATAATTGTTTTATTTTTTTGAGATGAATACTTTTTTATAGTTTCAATAAACGTTTTTTTATATTTTTTTCAAATATTAATAATCTTATTTTTATCTCTTTTTGCAATCTCTTTTCATGACTTTACTGAATAACTAAATAATGTTTTTAATTCTTTATTTGTTGCTTTTACTCACTGACTCTTTTTATAAAAATAATAACTGAGTACTTTTCAAATTGAATATGTTAATCAAAAATTTAACGGAATCATTAGATATCATCAAAAACCTACAAAACCTAGTTTTGTTATTCATACTATGGTTTGGGAAAAAACATAACTCCCTCATACGCTAGAGAGTATGGTTGTGAATATTTCTTTAGATTCATCTTTATTCAGCTCTATTCAATAACTATGAGAAATTTCTTGTAAGAGGTATAAATGAAAAGGAAGTACACTATATGTATCTAAAAATGGTATTGGTTGTACACCTAAAATTGCAGCTACAGATGAGAATTTAAAAATAGTGTCATCGATCTTTTTTATTTTTGTCTTGAAGTCCTCACTAATAAAATAATCATTAATATTTACATGCTGTATTTTTCATTCTTTTATATTTTTTACTTCCTGAAGGTTGTGTACTATTTCATATATATCAACTTCATAGAGTACTCATTTAAATGACGTTTTTCATAAATATAGATGTACATAATCATTTTTCTTTTGTATTGCATTCCATAACCCTCATGAAATAAAAATTTTATTTTCAGGAGTTTTATTTTGTAATCTAGATGCAACATTTACAGAATCTCAAAAATAATCTTCTCAATTTATTGTAACTTCCCTTTCTAATGATCAGTAATCAGCACTTATTCTCAGTTCTATTTTATATAAATTTAATTCTATTTGGGAGTTATATTTTTCGAGCTTCTTTTGTATTTCAATTGATGTTTGCAGGGCATTTTCAGGTTTTTCGAAGACTATCATATATGAATCTCCAATAGATTTTACTATCTTTCAAAAGTATTTCTTTATTATTGGGAAAATAATCTCATCTTGTTTACTCAAAAGCGTATTTATTTGAACTTGAGTCATCAGAGATGTTTTTAATGTGAAATCTTTTATATCTGTAAATAAAACAGCTCAATTAATAGAATCTATATGTTTCATATATTTGTTTTTTTATATACTTTTTTTATTTATATTCATAATAACATATTATAAAATATAAGTAAAAAAATAAAGATACTTCTCAGTATCTTTATTTTTATTTTATTGCTTTTTTAGCGTTTCTCGCTGCATTTCTTACATTTTCAGGGAGAGCAGGGTGGATATATATAATATTGAGTATATCATCTAGTTTTGCTCACATAGTTATAAATACAATAAGTATATGAATCATATTTGATGCTTCAACTCAGATTATATGTGCTCAGAGTAACTTGAGTGAAGTTTTATCAAAGAGTAGCTTTACTATTCAATGATCACTTTTTAGTGCATCTCACATGGCTGAATCTTGATACTTATTTATTCACTTAATATAGCTTACTCATTCATTTATTAATTCATCTTCTGTTTTTCATACTCAAGCTACTTGAGGGTTTGAAAAAATAGCCCATGGCATAGGTGGATATGAAATCTGATTTTTTGGTTTCAAGTTGTTATCTTCTATGAGTTCTTTATAAAGGTATTCAGCTTCAAAGTTTACTGAATGTCTGAATAAATAGTTTCATATACAGTCTCATAGAGCATATATATGAGGGAGAGATGTTTGAAGTGTATCATCAACTTCAATAAATCCTCTTTTGTTCGTTGTAATATCTGTATTCTCTAGATTGAGTGTATCACTATTGGGTTGTACACCAGTTGCTATTAAAAGAGCATCTCATTGGATTGCCTTTTCTTCATTATTTTGAGTGTAATAGAGAGTGAATTCTTTCCTTGTCTTATCGTATTCAACTTTGTGGGTTCAAACTCACTCTAGTACATTATATTTTTCTTTAAAAACCCTTCCGAATTCCTCTTTAATTTCAGAATCTACGTTTCAAATCAGTCATCATCTTACAATAAATGTTACATTACTTCCAAGAGCTCCGTACGCATGACCAAGTTCAACTGCAATGTATCAACCTCAAATAACCAGGAGCTTTTTTGGGAGTTGTTTATTTCTGAGAGCTTCTGTTGAAGTCATATATGGAGTAGCTTCTAATCATTCAATTGGTGGAATAGTTGGTCTTGCTCCTACCGCTATGATAATTTTTTTTCCTGATATAACTTGGCTATTCACTTCGATCCTATTGTTATCTAAAAACCTTGCCTGTCCATGAAAATAATCTAGAGTTTCATTTTTTGATGAATTATAGAGATCGTTTATTTTATTTGAAGTTGAATCAGTTGATGTATTGATTTCAGTTACTAATTTACCAAAATCAACTGTCGGTGCATTTACAGAGATATGATATTTTTTTGCCTCACGTATTTCTTGCATAACATCAGCTGGATGTATTAGCATTTTTGAAGGAATACATCCTCTGTTGAGGCAAGTTCATCAAAGCTTATCTTTTTCAATAATGGCAACATTGAGTCATCTTTCTGCTGCGGGACGTGCAATTTTTCCAGCTCATCACGATCAAATTACAATGAGGTCATATATTTTTTCTGTTTCCATGCATTACAAAATTAGGATATAGGATCTTTATATTGTATCCAATTATAAGCAGATGTATAATTTATTTAATACTTTTTATTTTAAGTAAAAAGGCTTACAGATATGTATCTGAAAGCCTTTATTAATTAACATGTAACACCAAAAATCTCCTTTTGTTGTAGTACATTATTATTTTGTTTAACATTATGCGACAAGTGCACATACTGTTGGTTTTTGTGTAGCCTTTACAATCTTTTTAACAGATCGTTCTAGCGTATCTTGTTGATCGAAAAACAATTGAGTTTCAATTCTCAGACACTCAACACAGTATACAGATTGAGATATAATATTTTCTTCAGCATACCTTCTTGATAGCTGAAGAATTTTTCTTCTCATGGTTAATGTTATTCTCTCATGTGCATTATTTGTATCACATTTTTGAGAACACTTTTCACATGTATCAAGTTGATCAGTAAAATGATCAACATACTTCTGGTTAAGATAATCAACAATTTTCCGCATAACGCTTCTAATTTTCATTTGATACTCTCCACATTTGATAAATGTACTCTCTTTATACTTGTTCTGTAATAAAAATCAAACATAATATTATTTTAGAAAAGCAAAAGGCTATCAGATATTCTTCTGATAGCCTTTATGTGTAAATTGTTTGCATTACAGTATGAGTCCTGTAATTATAAGTACTATACCAACGATAGCAAGCGTGAATGGTTCAAACATTGTATCTCTCCTTTTTTATATTTTTTGTTCTAATACATGAGTCATGTTATCAATTTTATCAAAAAAGTCAAAGTAAATAACAAAGACCTATTATGAATAATAGGTCTTTGTTATTTGAAGTTATTATGCTTCTTCTTTTTCTTGAGCAAAATCAACTTTGATATCTCTTCCATCTAATTCAGCTCCGTCCATAGCTTCTTTTGCAGCTACAGCTTCTTCTACTGAAGAAAATTCAATGAAACCAAACCCTCTTGATTTTCCAGTTTCTCTATCTGTGATAATTTTAACGTAAGATACTTCTCCAAATTCTTTGAAAGCGTCTTTTATATCTTGCCATTCTAAATTCCAAGATATACCTCCTATAAATAACTTGTTCGTTTCCATAATACTATATGAATAAATATATAAAATTTGAGATAATAAGGTTTTTACTCAAGCACTTAGTATTATGACTTTAAAAATGACTTTTATAAGTGATAAAAAATTATTTCTCGAACATATTATAATTGTTATTTACAAATAGCAAGTTTTATTTCTGTATTTTATAATACAAAAAAAAGTGGGGAACTAATCCCACTTTTTGTTTATTTATTAAATTTAATTTTGTACGCTTTATGACACTCGTGGAGTCTTTTTATTGCTTCTGCTTTATTATCCCAACCGTTTAATTCTACTTTTTTTCCATGGAGATCTTTATAATGAAGCATGTAATATTCTATATCTTCTAACTCTTTTGCATTTACATTTTCTATATCATTTATATCAGAATAATATTTATCATCTGCAACAGCAAGTACTTTGTAATCATCTTCCCCTGAATCTATCATTTTGAGTCCACCTACAACTCTACAGGGTACAATTACTCATACTGCAAGAGGTTGACTACATAAAATAATTACATCAAGAGGATCATTATCACCCTCATTCCATGTTTGTGGAAGGTCTCAGTAGTTAAATGTATAGTCAATTGGAGTTTTCCCAACTCTATCTACCCACATGGCACCTGTTTTATGATCAAATTCATACTTTACTTTGCTCCCCTTTGGAATTTCTAGTACAGCATTGATTTCACTTAATTCTTCATTCCCAAGTGGAATATCGTGATATAAATTCATATTTTTTATGTTAGCAATATATTAATAAGTGGATTGTATATATTTTTTCTATTTTTTCAAAGTTTTATCTTCGTCTTTTTTTTCATTTTCCAAATCTTGTCTGGAGTCTTTTTACTTCTTTTTCTCAGAGCTTTTCTTCAAGTACTAGATTCATTTGTGCTTCTTCATCAAATATATTTACATCCATATCTATGTTATGATCTTGTTTGTACTTATAGTCTTCATAATTTCAGTAGCTGATAGAAAGTTCTCAGTCACTTATAAACCATATATTTGTAGAGAGTTTATTTACGAAATATCTATCATGTGAGATAAATAGAAGGGTTCATTTAAAATCCCTAAGGGATTCTTCGAGAGATTCTCTCGTATCATAATCAAGGTGATTTGTGGGTTCATCGAGTATCAATAAACTACAATCTTTTTGTCATAAAATAGCAAAGAGTAATTTTGATGTTTGTCCTCACGAGAGATCACTTACTTTTTTATCTATATCTGCTCTATCAAATAAATAATGAGTAAGTATAGCTATGAGATGTTGTTCAGGGTAATGGAGTCAGTGTATTTCAAAATTTTCTTTTATTGTTTTATTCTTATCAAGTTCTTCATGCATTTGTGAGTAGTAACTAATTTTTACTCATTTTCATTTACTATAAAATCAATCGAGAATAGGAAGTTCTCAAACAATAGATTTTAAAAATGTAGATTTTCAAGCTCAGTTTTCTCATACAATTCATATCCTTTGTCAGGCATAAAGTATTGATTCTTGAATATAGAATAGAGGCTCTTTTCTCCCAATAAAACATTCTTTAAATGAAAGTATTTTTTCGGGGTGTTCTCATGTAAAATCAAAGAAAAATTTTGGCTTTTTAGGAATATATGGTTGTTCCATTTTTTCCATTTTTTCGAGAGCCTTTCCTCGAGATTTTGCCCATCAGGCTCTTGATCATGCCCTAAACCTATTAATAAGCTTTTCCTCTTTATCTATGAATTCCTGTTCTCTTTTATAATTATCCACTTTTTTCTTCTCAGTTGCACTTCTTTGTTGCACATAATCTGAGTAATTACAATGATAAAAAGTGAGAGGTCTATTTGGTTGGACTTCATATGTTTTACTACATGTTTTATCTAAAAATTCTCTGTCATGAGAAATGATTACATATCATCATTTCCATTTGTTTTGAAGAAATGATTCGAGCCACTCAACACTTTTCATATCTATGAAGTTGGTTGGTTCATCTAAGAAAAGTATGTCTGGAGATTCTAATAGTACTTTTGCAAGTGCTACTTTGGTTCTTTGTCATCAACTGATTTCGAGCAATTTTTTATCAAGGAGCTTGAGTATTCACATACCGTTTGCAACACCATGAATTTTATTATTATAATCATTTCATCCAATATTATTAAACTGTTCAAGTAGGGAAGTATAACTATCTATAAGCTCCATATTTGTAGGATCTTTTGTCATTTGAGATTCAATCGCAATAATTTTATCTTCAAGATCTTGAATGCTATCAAACCCACTGGCTAATTCCTCTCTGACAGTTTTTTCTTCATTATCTGAATAGACTTGATGGAGGTACCCGATACTTATATTTCAAATATTGTCTATATGCCCATCATAGCTTTTCATTTCTCATGTAAGAACCTTTAAAAGAGTTGTTTTTCATGCTCCATTTGGCCCTACCAGACAAATTCTATCGTTTGAATTAATAGTTATATCGATATTCTTTAGTATTTCTACTCAGCTTATTTCTAGTTTATCAATTTTTACTTTGAGATGTTTCACGATTTTAAATTTATAAATACTTTTACTAAGAGATATCTTACTGACAACTCTAAAAAAATGAAAATAAAACTTGTAAAATAGATAAAAATCTTTAAAATTATCCGGCACAATCTTAAGTATCTTGTCATATATTTCCTATTAATTTCGGAGTGATGTTATGAAAGACACAGTTGAGCTTACAAAAAATACAAATCAAAATGGATCTTCAACAGCTAGAATACTTTTGAAAAAAAATATTTCGAAAGTTAAAGCTGCTAGAAGGCGAATAGGAATACGTAGACGATAAAAATCCTTGTCTATGAAAAAAAGGCGCGTTTTATAATACGCGCCTTTTTCTTGCCTAAATTTTTAACTGATAGAGTAAATATTACTCATAAATGCGATTATGTATAATCAGAGAATCATATAGAGATGCGTAGTAACAAAGTGAATAATTCATACTATTATATTGATGAAAATTTGAAATAGGAGAGCTAGATTACTCAGTGATAATACAGCGCTACTATATTCTATATTAAGTCCCATTAGATTATAAGTAAACAATAAAAATATAGCACTGTATGCAATATAGCTTATAACAGAGAATATTTTTTTCTTTGAGTTTTTTCTTTGCAGAATACTTTGCAGAATATTATAGTTTACTTCAGGAGTAGTATAACTCTTAATTATTGTTTTCATATTGTTCTAAGTTAGGTTTTAGTTTTTTCTTTGCTCTGGAGAGTCTTGTTTTTATGGAATTTTCATTTATATTCATTATTTTTGATATTTCCTTGATTTTCAGCTCATCGTAGTAGTAGTATAGAAGAATATTTCTATCAATTAGAGGTAGTTTATTTATTTCATTTGTTATGTCTTGAGTTTTCTTTTTAGTATCAAGTCAATGATAATACTCAGTATCATCTGGAATAAAATTTTCAACTTCAGATATCTCTATATATCATCTCTTCTTTTTTATATATGTTATGCTCTCATTATAAGATATGCGATATGCCCAGGTCTTAAATTCACTTTTAAATTGAAATTTTGGGAGATTTTTAATGATTTTGAGGCATACGTTTTGAGTAATATCATGAGCATCACTCTCATCTAAACAGACTCGAAAACATGCTCAAAATATATTTTGAAGATTATTTCTCAGTAATTCTTCAAGAGCACCCTCGTCTCCTTCTAAATACTTTTTAATTAATTTTTGATCCGACATAATTATTATTTTTTTATTACTTTATATATTAGATACAAAAAGTGAAAAATAGTTTCATTTTTTTGAAAAAAACTTTTTTTGAAACCTTTATGAAGTAAAGTGGTCTAATCAGTACAATAAATCTTAACCATATAATTATGAAAACAAACTTTAATATAAAATACTTTTTAATTTTTACCGTATTAATTTCTTCACTTTTTACGTATTGAAATGTATCAGCATTTGAAATAATGAAATGAGAGGATGTTTCTATTGAACAAGAAGTAAATGATGATCTGTATATTGCTTGATGAAGAGTAGAAATTAAAAATATAATACATGGAGATTTAATTATCGCTTGAGGAGAAATTGAAATTGATTCAGAGGTTTCTGAAGATGTAATCATGGCATGATGAGATATATTCATATCAGCTAATATTTGAGATGACCTGAGAGTTGTAGGCTGATCAGTTGTTATTGACTCTGTTATTGAGTGAGATGTGATTGTAGGTGCGGGGGATCTAAAAATAAAAAAATGAGCTATTATTAGATGAGATTTAGCTGTATGAGCTGGAAGAGTAATTATTGATTGAGAAGTCTTTTGAAAGACTAAAATATCAGCTGATGAATTTATATTAAATTGAAAAATTCATTGAGATGTAGATTTATTTGTTGAAAAATTTAAAAACACTTCATGATCATGAATCATGTTATGAAACGTTTTGTATAAAACAAGTGAAAAAAATATTTTAATAGAAGAATCTACTCAATGAACAGCTATTTATACAGAAGCAAAATTTCAAAAACATGTAAAAGAAAAAGCGAAAGGCTTTTTATGAAAATTTATTATTATAAAAATAATTTGAATTTTTGTTTTCTCAACTTTTTTATACTTCTTTTTAGAAAAGGTCTATTTAAAAACTGCAGATAAATTATATAAACAGACATGAAAAGCATTCTTATATTGACTCCTTACGATCATATTAACTCCTATTATTGCAATTTTATTATTTATTAGTGTTGTTGGAATACCAATATGAGCTATATTACTTGTATGGTATATATTACTTTTATTATTTTTAGATATTATTAATGCTACGGTGTTAACATGAGTTATTCAAAAAAAGTTTTGAGAAAAAATGAATACTCCCATTAAGCTCGTATCATTATTATGATTTTCTATACTCTTTTGAGTTACGAACGGTTTGAGTTTATTAATAGGATTCTTTTCTATCGGTGCTATATGTCTCGTGAAGTGAGAAATAATTGATAAGATTAGAAAATAAAAAATAATAAAAAGATAGATTTATAATCTATCTTTTTTATTTTTTGTATATTCTAGCATATATTTATATCAATCATGCACTTCAGTAAACAAAGGAGCCCATTTATTCTCTTTTATAGTATAATTAAAGTGAGAGATTTCTTTTCTATTATGGATTCATTTTTCCATTTCTATTGTTCTTAGCTGCAGTTCTACTTGTACTTCCTCATTTCTATACGGACTAATATACTTGTAATGTATGCTTTGATATCCGTTTGACTTGGGAGATGTTATATAATCCTTTTTCTTTGTATAGACACACTTTTCTTCAAATGTTTGTATAAATGCATACAAATCAGGCAAATCATCAAATATTATCCTGACTCAAATAGTATCAGATAGAGTATTAGAATTTTTCCTTTTCATTTTGTTATACAAGCTGAAGTAAGTTTTTTTTCTTATTTGAATTTTTCATATAACTTTTGCTTCAGTTATTAAGTAACTCAGATCATTGATTACTTCAATATGATAGGCTCAAGGTATTTCGTAACTCGTTCATTGTCATAATGTTCATTGCTTAGTAATCTTATATTCTTTTGGATATATTTTCTTAAAATAAATATCTTGAAAGAATGCTAATAGTCTTGATTCAGACATAGTTAGGCAGGGGATCATATATCAACATGATTTGTAATAATTTTCAGTATGTGAAACTATTTTTAAATAATTATCTTCTGATAGGAGAACTGTATAATTAATGATTTCTTTGAATAGAAGCAAATCGGGACTCAATCTCATGGTAGAATAAGTATATTTTTCAAATTCTCATAGAAGCGTATATTCATAGACTTCTATCATCCTTTTAATATTTTTCCTGTCTCTTTTTTTTAGAATTTTACTATCTAAATCAATTATTTTAAAGAAGTAGAGAGCGTATAACAATGAAAGTAATATGTAGTATTCATTATCAGAATATTTCTTAAACCTAATAATAACTATTTTTATAAGTGATAAATAAGAGGGATCTAATTTGCTTGCATAACTTAATAACAAGCGATTAAATTTATTTCGGTACATTTTATTTTTCAGAATGATCGCTTTCATTATTGATACTTTAAAAGACTATATTCTATATATAATAAGAGAAAATAGCTTTTATTCAAAGTTTATTTCTGAGGTATTTGCTTTTCTTCCATATACTTGAGCATATATTTATGTCAGTCATGAACTTCTGTAAATAAAGGGGCCCATTTATGCTCTTTGGTTGTATATGTAAAATGAGAAACCTCATTCCTCTTTTGAATATTATTATCTATTTCTAGAGTTCTTAATTGAAGCTCTACCAGCACTTCCCCATTTCTATATGGATTAATGTATTTATAATGTATACTTTTATAACCATTAGGCTTTGGATTGATTATATAGTCTTTTTTCGATATATAAACAAACTTACTTTCAAAAATATTAATAAATTTATATAAATCAGCTTGGCCATTAAAAATAATTCGAACTCAAATACTATTAGAAATAGTGTTACTATTTTTTCTTTGCATTTTATTATATAAACTAAAAAACGTCTTTTTTCTTATTTGAGTTTGTCATATAACCCATGCTTCTTTCATCAGATAACTGAGATCATTTACAACTTCAATATGGTAACCTCAGGGGATTTCATAACTATTTCATTTTTGCAAATCAGCTTTTTTAGTTTCCTTATATTCTTTAGGGTATATTTTTTTGAAATATATATCTTGAAAAAAAGGAAGGAGTCTAGATTCGGTCCATGTTAAATATGGAATCATATATCAACATGATTTATAGTATCTACTTGTATTTGATATTATTTTCATGTAGTGATCTTCAGATTGAAGAATCGTAGATTTAATAATAACTTTAAAGAGTAAAAGGTCGTTACTCAGCTCCATAGTACTGTGCACATATTTTTCATATTCTCATCAGAGAGTATATTCATATACCTCAGTCATTTCTTTAATATTTTTCCTGTCCTTCTTTGACATTATTGGATCATCTAGATCAACAATCTTAAAAAAGTATAAGGCATACTTCAGAGCAAGAACAACAAAATATTCATTATCTGAATATTTTTTAAAACGAATTATAACTATCTTTACCAGTGACAAATAATGGGGAGCTAAAAAGTCCGAATAGGTACTCAGTACCGCATCAAATTTTTTTTTATAATATTTATTCTTCACTATAATCTCCTCCATTATATTTGCTAACTTAAAATATTATCTTAGGTATTTTAGTGAAATAATATTTTTTTTCAATCTTTTTATTTTTTAGGGGAGTTAATTTTTATGCTTTTTTTCCATGAATTGTAACATATATTTATATCAATCATGGACTTCTGTAAATAAAGGGGCCCACTTGTGCTGTTTAACTGTGTAAGTGAAATGGGAAACCTCACTCCTATTTTGAATATTATTATCCATTTCTAGAGTTCTGAGTTGAAGTTCTACAAGGACTTCACCATTTCTATAAGGATTAATATACTTATAATGTATACTTTGATATCCATTTGGTTTGGGGTTTATTATATAATCTTTTTTTGTTATGTGTACAAATTTATTTTCAAAAACATAAATAAATTTGTATAAATCATCTTGTTTCTTAAAAATAATTCTGACTCAAATGCTATCTGAAACTGTATCTCTATTTTTCCTTTGCATTTTATTATATAAACTGAAATAAGTTTTTTTTCTTATTTGAGTTTGTGCTAAAACTTGAGCCTCAGTCATGAGATGACTGAGGTCATTTACAACTTCAATATGATACCCTCATGGTATTTCATAGTTACTTCATTTTTGTAAGTCACATTTTTTAGTTTCTCTATATTCTTTGGGGTATATTTTTTTAAAATATATATCTTGAAAAAAAGGAAGAAGTCTTGATTCTGTGAGAGTTAAATAGGGAAGCATATATCCACATGATTTGAAATACTTTTCTTTATTCCATATAGCCCCCATATTTTTATCTTCTCATAGCAATGCCATGTATTTATCTTCTCACAACAATGCCGAATATTTAAGAATAATATTAAATAACAAAAAATCTTTATCAATATTCATAAGAGTATAAATATATTTTTCAAAATATCAATTCATAGGGTAAGTATATATTTGAATTACCTTTTTTACCTTTTTTCTATCTCTTTTTGTGATAATAGGGTTACGATAATCAATAACTTTAAAGAAACATAAAATGTACTTGAGGGCAAATAAAATAAAATATTCATTATTTGAATATTTCTTAAAGCGGATAATAACGATTTTTAATTGTGTTAAGTTATTTACACTTAATTCATCTCAATATTTTAGCAATATTGAGTCAAATTTTTTTTGGTATGATTTATTTTTTAATATTATCCCCTCCATAATATTTATTTGATGTTTTAAAATATACTCTCATATCATTCTACTGATAATTACCTTTTTTTCAATAGCTAATCTTTCTTAGGTTATATTATGATAGATAACTGACCTCAATTTTTGCTTTTTTTATCCATCTGATTATATTGGTGTTATATATTTATAATTATTTTATATGACTACAGATTCTCTTTTTAAAACAGAATATTCTCGATTAAATACTGGTCAAAAACAAGCTGTAGAGGCTTTATTTTGACCAGTTATGGTTGTTGCTTGACCATGAACATGAAAAACTCAGATTATTTGACTGAGAACTGCTAATATAATTTTAAAAGCATGAGTTGAACCACGTAATATTCTTATTACTACTTTTACGGAAGCATGAGTGATAGCGATTAGAAAGAGATTGGTTAAGTTTTTATGAAATGAGGCTTATAAAGTGAATGTTTCTACTATTCATTCTCTTGCTCAGGACATTATTAAAACTTTCCCTGAAAAGTTTTTAGAATACAAAGCTGGGAGTCCTATTGATGATGTTGATGCTTTTGAGCTTATTAAGGAAATAATTGATAAACTATCATGAGAAAAACAATTAGATAAACTTATTACGTCATATGATAAATATTTTTATCTCAGAGATATAAAATCACGTATTTGAAATCTAAAAGGGGAGTGAGTAAGTATTTCAAGATTAAAAATACTTATAGAAAGGCAAAGACTAAAGTATGAAGAAGAATTACTAGAAATTAAACCGACACTTAAAAAATATGAAACAACAAGGATAAAACAAGAAACACATATTCTAAAACTTGAGGAATTATGTCTTGTATTTGCTGAATATAATAAAGAATTACGAGCTAAATCTCAATATGATTTTAATGACATGATTAATTTTGTACTTGAGAAATTTAAAGAAGATGAAGAATTAAAGTTTCATTATGCAGAAAAATTCCAATTTATTATGCTAGATGAGTATCAAGATACAAATAATGCGCAAAATACTATCATTGATATGATTTTATCAGTATCAGAGTGAGCTCCTAATATCATGGTTGTTTGAGATGATGATCAATCTATTTATCGTTTCCAATGAGCGAATATTGAGAATATGCTTGATTTTTCTACTCATTATTCTGATACACAATTTGTAGTATTAGAAGATAATTATCGATCTACTTCATGAATATTAGATTTATGAACTCAGTTAATAGTAAATAATGAAGAAAGACTGACGAATAAAATCGAAACTATTGATAAAAAGCTTGTTTCAAGCTGAATACTTAAGTCTAATACAAATAAACCAGTTTTATTTCGTGCAAAGAGTGATATGGAAGAAAAATCTTATGTTATCAATAATATAAGACAATTACTAGAACAATGAACTCTTCCTGAAGAAATTGCTATAATTGTAAGATGAAATAGAGAAGTTGAACAATTTACTCAACTGCTTCTTCAAAACAATATTGAAGCAGAATCAAAATTAAAAACTGATATACTAAAATCTGAATATATTATTTTTATATTAAATTACTTAACAGTTATTAATAATCCATATTCAGATGAAAATATATTAATAGATCTGATGAGAAATGATCTCGTTTGATTGCAACAGGTTGATATTTTAAGAATAAATAGAGCTCTCTATGTCTTAAATTATTCAAGAAAAATTAATATGACTATGATTGACTTTCTCCTTGATGAGAGCAACCTTGAAGAATTACACCTTTCTGATAAAGCTTCACTTATTAATTTCCGTGATAATCTTCTCGCTTTTGGATCTGAATTAGCATCAAAGAGTTTTATAGCATTTTTCAATGATTTTATTGAAAAAACTTGAATATTACTTTCTATTGAAGCGAATGGGAGCTTTGATGATCTTGAAGATATATTCACATTTTTTAATAAGATTAAATCATGGAATATCTCAGATAAAAAATTTAATACATCTAAACTTCTTTCAAAAATTGATTTACATAAAACTTATAACTATTCAATTTCAAGACAGGTACTAAAAAAATGAAAGAATTGAGTACAAGTTTTAACAGCGCATAGCTCAAAATGACTCGAATACGATGTAGTTTTTGTTCCAGGGCTCTTCACCTGAAACTGGGAATGAAAAAGAGTAATTGATAGATTAAAACTCCCTGAATGAATTGCTTGAGATTGACTTCAAACTTCAAATTTTCAACAAATTGAAGAAGATAGAAGGCTTTTCTTTGTCGCAGTAACTAGGGCAAAAGAAAATTTATTTCTCAGTTTTCCTGCTTGAATAGGTACAAAACCTTTATTACAATCAGTGTTTATAGAGGAAATAAAATGATGTTATAATGATTTTACAGATCTTTCAACTCTTGATCAAAACGGTATTTACGAAATCATCTCTCATGAGCTTATCAATAACTTAATTACATACTCTGACCTAGAGTTTAGTTATATAGAGGAGTTTTTAGATACCTATAAACTTTCCCCAAGTGATCTCAATGTATTTCTTGAAGATCCTATTTCATTTTTACATAGAGTAGTCTTTAAGTATCCCTTTGTTGATAATAAATTTACTATTTTTGGAAAAGTATATCATAGAACTTTAGAATTATTCTACTTGAAATATAAGAGTGATCAGAAACTTCCAGAAAAAGACTATTTATTGACTACTTTCTCAATTTTACTGGGGAAAGAGATATTAATTCCAGATGAATACGAAGAATTAAAAGAGAAGTGAAAAGAATGACTTCATTGATATTATGATATATGTAAATCAAAAAAATCTGAACCATTAGTCTTGGAATATAGTTTTAGAAGAAAAAATATTATTTTTGAGTGAGTTCCACTGACCTGAACAATTGATAAAATCGAAAAAGTTTGAGAATCGGATACAACTGAGAACATTTCCGAGTGACAATGAGCATTATTTAAAGATTCAGTTGCTCTTATTGATTATAAGACCTGAAAAGCAAAAACTATAGGTCAGATTAAATGACTGGATAGATACTGAAATAAAAAAGAATGAGAATGAAAATACTTTAGACAACTTCTTTTTTATAAACTTCTTTGTGATCTTGACCCAGAATTTGATGCACAATTTGATGTATGATCGCTTGCTATTGATTTTGTGGAATGAAAAGAGGGGAATTATAAATATATAGAGGTTGATTATACTCTAGAGGATTACGAAGAGTTTAAGGTGGAGTTACAATGAGCTCGGGTGAAGATAAGAGATATTAAATTTTGGAAGGAGGTGTTACATAAATAAAAATATTAGAATGAATATATTTGTATCATACAAACAAACATGAGTTTCTGACCAAGAACTCACTGAAAAACTTTGAAAAGTAAGAGAGGTTTTATCATGATTATGACATAATAATTTCATTTATTTTTTTGATACTGATTTTAAGAATCAAACTTCTGAAGAAATCATTTCAGATGCAAAAAATGAAATAGTAAAATCAGACTTAGTACTTGCTTTTGTTGACGATACTTGAAGAAGCGAATGAATACTACTTGAACTTTGAATTGCATTTTGATTGAATAAAAAGATATTATTTCTCGTAAATAATAAACAAAAAGAAGAATACTTTCTCTCGTATTGAATTGCTCATAACACTCTATTCTTTGATGATTTCTCTGAAATTGAATGATTCATAAGGAATAATATCTAAAAAGACCTGATTTTTCAGGTCTTTTTTTGACTCTTATGAGAAAATATGTTGTAATATAAAGTATATTATAATTTAATTATCAAAACTATGTGAGTTGAAGCATTTAACGCTAATATATGACCAGATGGTGAAAAGTCTTTGAGTGTAAATCCAGAAGCACTAAAAAATGAAATAAAGAATAAAGTTTCACATTTAAGAACTTTCACAAATGCTAACATTGATGAAGTTGTACAAAAAGTAACAGATAAGGTTAATCACTTTACTCAGTATGTTGAACAAAATTCATTAGTATGAGAAACAAATCGTTTTTGAATAGGGTTATCAGATCATCTAGATCAAAGTCAGACTTTTGAAGGAGCAAAGAGTGTAGATATAAATGAAATAAATACTGCTATTGATACCTTGGTATCAGATTTAATGCAATATATTGCAGAGTTAGGTAAAAAGGAAAAGATATCAAAATATACATTAGCATCATCAATAACTAATCAAATCGAAAGTTATGACTTTCTTTCTTCATTGGATGAAAAAATGCTTATTTGAAATGGGGAATTTAACCCAGAAGAAGTTCAAAATACAGCTTGAATAAATAATGATAATTGAATTGATATTACTAATTATTCACTTACTGATTGATTGGGAGATATCGCTAATACTTTTATTCTCGGTAAAAAACCAAAACCTTGAAATAATAGAAATGAAGAATTATTAGCTGAGATAAAAAGACAAACTAAGTAAAAGAAAAATTTTAAAACTTGATTGAATTATTATGGGTAGAATTGAGCAAGCAATAACGGTGGTTGAAAGATTATGAGAAATTTTTGATATAGAATCTCAAAAAAGAAAGGGTATTTATGAAGAAATTATAGAATTTGATGATGATAATTTTCACAAACTTGTTTCTGATATTGAAATATACTATGATAATTTTACAAAAAATCATAAATCTGCTGGGGATAAAACCACTATAAATCAAAATAAGATTGAAGAGCTACTTGAAAAAAAGAATTTTCTTACCGAGGAAGATAGTTTATTAAATACTTTATAATTTTATGATTGATACAAGGAACTCTGAATATTTACCAAATATATGATCACCTGAAACATCTAGTGATTTTCATGATTTAAAAAAAGAAATTACACAAAAAGCACTCATTAATGATAGAGTTATTGAGATGATTAGAGTCTGAAAATATGAAATTATTTTTGATGACCAGGATAAAGCGAATGTGACAATGCATTTCAAGGAAAAAAGTACTATACAAATATTGAAATTATTAAATAATATAATTGAAAAACAAAAATTTATACTTGAATGTGATATTAAAGATGCAAAATATTTAATTATTCATCTTAAAAAATGAGATTATTGAATAATTAATATTACGTGAGCTATATTAACTGATAAAATAAAAAAACAGACTGATTAGTCTGCTTTTTTGTATACTTGAAATGTAAACTGTATCTCATTTTCTGCCTGCTGTTCACTCTCTCATTCTAAAACAAAACTCTCAGGAACTCAGTCAAAGAACACGTCACAATTATAATTTCACTCAACCTTAGTAATATATATCTTCTCTAAGTCAGGATTATGCAGAGCATCGTTATATAATGTTGCTCATCCCATTATAAACACACTCTCAACTGAGGGGTTTAATTGTATAGTCTCCATACACTTTTCAAATGATGAAAAAACTACACATCACTCATCTGAATAATCAGGATTTCTTGTGAGAACAAAGTTGAGTCTTCATGGAAGTGGACGATATTTCTCAGGAATTGAATCCCAAGTCTTTCTCCCCATGATAACAGCATTTATTTTGTTTGGATTTTCTGTTTGTACTGTTTTTTCCTTGAAATATTGCATATCCTTTTTAATCTTCCAAGGTAAATATCAATCCTTTCAAAATCAGTTCTTATCATCAACAGCAAGTATTATACTAAATTTCATTTATCTTATTTACGTTATAACTCTTCCATTCGAAGGAAGGGAAGTGCCCAGAGGGCGATGGGTTTTTAAAAGTTTTTCCTTAAACAGCTACTGGAGCTCTAATAACTCCATGAGATTGATAGCCTACAACTTCAAAATCTGCCCATTCAAGATTTTCTATATCTTCCAATGTCTGAATATCTGTATGAATCTTTAACTCTGGAAGAGGGAAAGGTTCCCTTAAGAGTTGTTCATTTACTTGATCAACATGATTATTATAAATATGAGCATCTCAAAGTGTATGAGTAAAAGTTCACGGAGTCAGTCATGTGATTTTAGCTATCATGATGAGAAGGGTCGAATATGAAGCTATATTAAATGGAACTCAGAGAAACATATCTGCACTTCTTTGATAGAGTTGGAGATTGAGTCTATTATTTGTGGTATCAACATTAAATTGAAAGAAAGCATGGCATGGTGGGAGAAGCATTTTATCAAGTTGAGCTGGGTTCCAAGCAGATACGATTATTCTTCTACTTGTTGGATTATTTTTAATTTGATCTATTATATTTTTAATTTGATCAACTCATTCAGAGTTGAAATTTCTCCATTGATGTCCATATACAGGTCATAAATCTCACCATTTTACGACAAATGCATCATCAGATGGAAGAGATGCGATTTTTTCTATAAAAATTGATTTTTCTTCCATCCAAGCATCAGAGTATTTTGGAAATTGTTCGGATAATCAGTTTGAATCTATATAGTTTTGAAAGGGCCACTCGTCCCAAATATGACAGTTCCTATCTACGAGATATTTGATGTTTGTTTCTCATCTGAGGAGCCAAATAAGTTCTACAATGATAATCCTCATGAAGGTCTTTTTTGTAGTTACAAGAGGGAACCCATCATCAAGGTTATACTTAGCTTGCATACCAAAAACACCCCTGACTCCTGTCCCAGTCCTATCATCTTTTCAGATTCAGTTTTCTTTTATTTCTTTTAAGAGATCTAAGTACTGTTTCATATTTTATATGTTTTAACGTTTAATAACTTAAATATATAAAAATTATAAGTAAAATCAAAATTATATTTTCTTTACTTTCAGTTTGAAAAGATTATAATAATAGCTATGTCTTAACTCATTAAAAATATATGATGAATGAAGAAATGGTAACGATAGAGACTGAAATATCTGAATATCATACATCTGAAAGAATCGAATCTATGAATGATATGATTTCTTCTTGTATATGATATGATTTATTTGTGTCCCTATTAAATACTATAAATAGATCAGCAGATACTAAGTTAAAAAAAGATATCGGTAATTGTATAAAAATATTCCAAAAGTTGATAAAAAAACAATGAATTTCAAAAAACGAAGGAATAATTTTTGAAAATATAATACTTACGACACGTTTTTTAGAAATGTATAATAAAGAATTAAAAAAAATTATCATAAAGAATGATTGATTCAAAGTTACATGAACTTATAAGGATATTTATATAGAACTTATTCAAATATTTTATGCATCTATCCTTCGTTGTAGGATAGAAAAAATACTTGATGTATCAGATAGTGATATTGATACTATGGTATGAGATTTTAATGATAGAATACTGAAAATTGATGATTCATTTTATATGGTTGTAAAAAAAATCTGAGAATATAAGATCTTAGAGTGATGTGATCCAAGTAAAAATGAATGAAGAAAATTATTGTATAATAATCAGTTTATAACATGATTTTGAAATGAGGAATTAATACATGTTTGACAAAAATATTTTTTAGTTGAAAATTTAGCTTGTTCAAAAAGTACTTGAAGGTTAGATATTTTTGATTTAAACGACAAATCAATATTACAATTAAGGGCGTGAACCAATTGTGAGCATATTAATTGTGAATTTTTTGAGGTTAATAGTATTGTATATATTGTTACTTCAAATGATAATAAAACAAATTGTTGATTATATAATTATAATGAAAACCAATATGTTTTAAATCATGTTTACTCATTAGAAGTCGTAAACAATAACACTGGTATAGTAGCTAAATATTTTACTAGCCTTGTTCTTGATGATTTAGATAGACAGGGGCCTTGATATTTTGAAGATCTAAAAGAATCATATTCTTTATCTAAAAATTCTAAGTCATAAAAACTCTATAATACAAAAAGAGAGTTTTTTTCATATTTTCTTTTGCAAAAAAGACTCTTTTTTATACAATTATTCTGCTTAATTTAATATATCCAAACTAGATACATGACAACGAAAAAAACTTCAAAAAATATAAAAAATACAAAATTTAAACCTACAAAGAATAATAGTGTAAAACCACTTTTGGCACTTGTAGTTATTTCACTTATAATTGCACTTCTACTTCCATATATTAAAGAAGGTCAAAAATTTGTAGATACTGATATTGCACTCAACATATTAGAACAAAAATTTGAAAAATGAGCTTATAAAGAAATACTTATTGATGGAAATAAGGCAATTGCAACTTTAAGTTGAGGAACTGTATCTGAAGGATGAGTAGGAAAAATCCGTAGAGACATTGTGATTTTACCTATTAATGATTCTTTAAGTGACTTAGGTCTAAAAAATCAAAATATATCTACTCAGATTATAGTCAAAGACAAAACATCTGAACAATTTTGGGCAGGAATGATCCCAACTATTATAGCTTTTGTTTTATTTTTTGTTATTTGAATGCTTTTAATCTCAAAAATGGGATGAATGTCTAACAATGCAATGACATTTGGGAAATCAAGAGCTCGTTTGTTTGATAAAGATAAAGATAAAGTTTTATTCAAAGATGTTGCTTGAGCTGAAGAAGAAAAAGAAGAACTTGCTGAGGTGGTACAATTCTTAAAGAATCCTAAAAAATTCAAAGACTTATGAGCGAAGATACCAAGATGAACACTTCTTGTTGGTCCTCCTGGAACAGGGAAGACAATGTTAGCGAGAGCTGTTGCTTGAGAATCAAACGTACCTTTTTTAAGTATATCAGGTTCTGAATTTGTAGAAATGTTTGTATGAGTAGGTGCGTCAAGAGTGAGAGACTTATTTGCGAATGCAAAGAAAATGGCTCCAGCGATTATTTTTATCGATGAGATTGATGCAATAGGGAAGAAAAGATGACCAGGGACTGGTGGTGGACATGATGAAAGAGAACAAACTCTTAATCAAATATTAACTGAAATGGATGGTTTTGATAATGAAACAAATATTATAGTAATCTGAGCAACTAACAGGGCTGATGTACTTGATAAAGCATTACTTAGACCAGGAAGATTTGATAGAAAAATTACTGTAAACCTTCCAAATATTCAAGATAGAGAAGAAATATTAAAGATCCACGCAAGTACAAGAAAAGTTACAAGTGATATAGATTACAGATCTCTTGCTTCAAAAACAGTTTGATTTTCATGAGCGGATCTTGGAAACCTTATAAATGAGTCAGCTATTATCACTGCAAGAAATAATGAAAAAGAAGTTACCGAAAAAAGAATTACAGAGGCATTTGAAAGGCTCGTTATGTGACTGAGAAAAAAATCACAAGTAATGAATGAAAAAGAAAAAAGTATTACAGCATATCATGAAGTAGGTCATGCACTCGTTGGTAAAATGCTTCCGAATACTGACCCGGTTCACAAAGTAAGTATTATCTCTAGGTGATGAGCATTATGAGTTACATGGTTCTTACCTGAAAGAGATGAACTTCTTACTACAAAAGCAAAATATTTAGATGAATTAGCGACTCTATTTTGAGGGAGAGCTGCTGAAGAGATATTCTTCGGAGAAGATTTTATCACAACTTGAGCAAGTAACGATATAGAAAAAGCAACTCAAATTGCAAGAAACATGGTTATGAGATTCTGAATGTTTAAGGAAATTTGAAGAGAAAATTTTGCTTGAGAAAGAGTAAGTGGAAATCATCTTTGAACTTCAAATGAATCATGATCATTCTCTGATAAAACAATGGAGCTTATTGATAGTAAGGTAAAAGAAGTGCTTACCTGAGCATATGAAGTTGCTATTAATATTATTAAAAAAGATAAGAAATTACACGAAAAAATTACCAGTGACCTTATAAAGAATGAAGAAATAAGTAGAGAAGAATTTGAAGCATACTTTGCTTAAATTTTAATATAATTATTATGCATGAAATAGTAAACTATATTGTTACGTTTGTTTCTGATATGTGATATGGAGGAATTTTTATTATGATGGTTATAGAATCATCATTTTTCCCATTCCCAAGCGAGGTTGCGATGATTCCAGCATGATATCTTGCAAGTATTTGAAAAATGAACTTCTTTCTTGCATTTTGCTTTTGAACTTTTTGAGCTCTAATATGAGCAAGTATCAATTATTTTCTTTGAAGATATTTATGAGCAAGAATTGTTAAAACACTTATCCGTAAATATGGGAAATATATATTTATATCAGAAAGACATTACCTTGTTTCAGAAAAATATTTTAAAAACCATTGATCGATTACTACTTTTCTAGCGAGATTTATTCCTGCTGTTCGACAGCTTATTAGTCTTCCTGCATGAATTTTTAAAATGAATTATCTTAAATTTCTTTTTTACACATGAGTTTGAGCTTCAATTTGGAATCTTATATTGATGTATATAGGTTATATTGCATGAGAAAACAGAGAACTCATAGCAGAATATTCTAGGGAAGCACTTATATGAGTTATAATTTTAATTTGTATGATTTGATTTATATATTATCAAATCAATTGTGCTTTTGAAGAAAAAACTGAAAACGAAAAATAATTTTAATTTTTTTACTATTTAGGAGTGGATAATAAAAAAAGATCGATCTTTATATGAGATATACAATGATGTTATGATGAACTAAAACTTCTACTTGTTAAGTTAGAACTTAGTTCTATTGATAAAGTTTATTTCGTATGAGACCTCATTAATAAATGACCAAAAAGTTGGAAAGTACTAAAATTAATCTATAAAAATAGAAAACAATTTTACTCTGTGTTATGAAATCATGAAGTAAATTTTTTGAGATGGCTAGATTCGGGGTTATATGATTGAGATATAAGTTGATTTAAGAAATTAAAAGAAAAACTAGAAGAAAATCCTGAAGTATTAGATTATTTAAGAACCCTTCCCTTATATATAGAAAAAAAGCACTTTATACTTCTTCACTGAGGTCTTATCCCTGGAAAGGATATTGATGATCATAGTATAGATGAGATCACACGTATACGTGAATTAGATGGAAAAGCCTGGTATGACTATTATAAATGAGAAAAAAAGGTGATTTATGGCCATTGGGCTGTTGAATGATTAAGGTTGAGAGAAAATACCATATGACTTGATACTTGATGTGTATATGGAAAAGCTTTAACCGCTTATATACTTGAAACCTGAGAGATTATCCAACAACAAGCATTGGATGTATATGTTAACGTTTATAAATAAGATGTTAATTTCAGAATTAAAAAATCAAAAAATTGCTATTATTGGATTTGGAAAAGAAGGGAAGTCTACACTTGATTTTCTTTTAAAGGTATGAGTTCCGAGTGGTAATATTACTATACTAGACCAAGCTTGACCATTGGCTCCTATTTTACAAGAAAGAGGGATTACAGGTATTAATACGGTTACTGGAAAATCGTACCTTGATAACTTATGTGATTTCGATGCTATATTTAAAAGTCCTTGAGTATCTCCTTACCATGAAAAGATAGCCCCTGTTAGAAAAAAACTTCTTTCATGAGCACAGTTATTCTTTGATAACTATGATTGAAAAGTTATTGGTGTTACTGGCACAAAAGGGAAGTCTACAATAGCAACCTTGATTTATAAAACATTAATAGAAGCATGATATGATGTAAAACTTGTTGGTAATATTGGAAACCCCGTCTTAGACGAAGTTGATCTTATCAAATGAGAAAAACATGATTATATAGTATATGAGTTATCAAGCTATATGCTTGATACGTTAAAACCAAAATGTTTCATAGGTATTTTATCAAATCTATATCCATGTCACCTTACTTGGCATAATAATGATTTTGATATTTACAAAGAAGCGAAGCTTAATTTATTGAAGGGTTCTGAGAGAATCCTCATAGAGTATGATTTTAATGAACTTATGAGTTGAATTGCTCCAGATCAGTCATTATATACTTTTTGATGAGGGGGAAAGTACACATATGAAGATCATAAGTTTTATAATCTTTGAGAGGAACTTTTCACTGATAATAGGGTGTTATTAAAATGAGAGCATAATAAGAAAAATATTTGTGCTGTAATCTGAGTATGAAGATTGATCAAAAAATATACTGATGATTCAGACGAAAAATTTGAAGTATATATTCAGTCTTTACAAAAAGTATTATCAAAGTTTTCAGGTTTACCACATAGATTAGAAAATATTTGAACATACCATGATGTCACCTTTATAGATGATGGTATTTCTACAACTCCTGAGAGTACTATTGAGGCTATTAAGACTTTTTGATATAAAATATGAACTCTTTTTCTTGGATGAGCAGACTATTGATTCACAAAAGCTTCGTACTGACTTCTCAAAGATAGCATTATAGAGCATCATATTAGGAATATTGTTCTATTTCCTGATACATGAAACGATGTTTTCTGAGATATTTCAAGAAATATTAAGCTATGAGAGCAAAAAGTGGTAACAATAGAGGGCATAGAACTTCTTTTATTGAAAACTAAAAGTATGAAAGATGCTGTAGATTTTGCGTATATAAACACTGAAAAATGAAAAACCTGCCTTATGTCTTCGGCAGCTCCAAGCTATAGTTTATGGAAAGGCTATATAGAAAAGGGAAGAGAATATAAATCTGAGATTATCAAATACACTCCTAAGTCATAAAGGAGTGTTTTTATTTCCTCTCTATAATTGACATTATCATATAAAAATCTATAATATATTCACGCTCTAAATTCGAGCACACCTTTAACATAAAATGTTTTACAAAATACTGGAGATTGATATGAGTGATGCAACATTGGAAGGAAAAGAAAACAAGGTATTGAAGCTTGATTTACCTGAAGTAAAAGATGTTGATTTACAAAAGCTTGATCAGGGGCAAATTAGCCTTGATAAAGAAGATAAAATTAATTCTGATAATGAAGTTAATCTTGAGCCTGAGAAAAGTGAACTTGAGATTAAGCGAGATACTGCTTTGTCTCAAGAAAAACCAAGCTTTCCGCATGGGTTTTCTGTTCCGGAACAGATGGAGTCAGAATATGATTCATCTCGAGAATTATTGGAGTTTAAGTATGATCCGGAAGATGAGAAAGGTTTTGAAGAAAAAATAGAATCATTTACTGCTGCTTATATAGTATTAGATGATGCCGCAACTTTAGTAAATAAGCATAAGAAGCTTTTAACAAGGAGATTTTCTCAATTAGTTGAAAAAGTAGCTATTTCTTCAGATTATAATGAAGATTATGATGCTGCAAAACTAGAATTTTTAGCTTTTTTGTTTCCATCTGATTCTAATTCTTCTGAAGGTAGTCTTGAAAAACTGTCTGATGAAGAAAGTGAAGAAAAATGTAAAACTCTTATTGAAGAACTTGATCGTGCTTTTAAAGAAAAAGAAACTGCAATAAAGAGGGAGAATGCACCATTCAAAGCTATCTATAAATTTAGTTCTGAATTTAAGGAAGCTATTGAAGGAGTTACTCAGAAGCTTACAGGGGATCTTAAAGCTACACAGGAAAATATATCTAAACGGATTTCTAACCTTACGTATGGTATGATAGGTTTTGGAGTTATTTTTGGTTTAATAATCCTTTGGTTAGTTATTGTAAATAATCAGATATCTAAATTAAATAAAGATATGGAATCTGTTGAAAATTCTAACATTAACTTTGAAAGTGAAATTACTGAGGCTAAAAATAATGCAATTTCTGAAATGAAGAAAGTTGGAACAGCTGAAGCTACTAAGTTTGTAACTGATGTTGTGACTCCAAATACTAACGCTTTTAATAAATTAGGAGTAGATAAGACTACAGCTTTAAACGAAGCTGTTACTAAGACTGTAAGTGTAGCTAATGGAGAGTTAACAGCATTAGTAACTGAAGCAAAAGAATTTTCTGTTGTAGCAGGATCATCAGCGTCTGAAGCTAAACAGTCAGCTATAGATGCTACTGCCTCAGCTGGAAGTTCTGAATTAGCAGCAAAAAGTGTTGCAGGAATAGTTGATGAAGCTCTATTAAACTCTTTAGGAGATTATAAGAAATTAATTGATGAAGATGGTAATATAATACCAGTAATTGAACTTGTTTTAAAAGCTGGTAATGTTGCTGAAACTGCATTAAAAAAAGCGACTTTTTCTCAAGTTCGCCTTAACCAGACTGATGATATAATGTCGGCTATACTTACACAAGTATGTTCAAAAGGGGACTCAACAAAAGCAAAAGTATTAAGAGCGCTTACTTTTGAAATTGGTGACGCATGTAAATTAACCACGAGAGAAATTGATACAAGTACATTGTAATTTGTATTTAATTACTTTCATAATAGGGAAGACCTAGCATTACGCTAGGTCTTTTTTCATGTCTAAAATTTGCATTTTTTTAATAAGTAAGTTAAAATTATTACATATATTTAATAATTCTAATAATATGTCAATTGAATGAGGATTAGATTTTACAGAAGCAAGGAATGAAAATAAGTCCTTAGCTGAAATTAGAACCGAAACTAAAAATAAATCTACTCAACTTAAATCAGATATTAGTAAAGATATTATATCTAAACTAAATAGTAATGAAGGATTAGAAATAAAACAATGAGATAGTTTGGGATATATTAGTGCATTAACTTTAAAAGGGAATAGTATCAAATGGGATACTCCAGGGAATGCTGATTCTATCTGGCCTGGTGATAAAATTAAAATTATTGGAAAAAATGTATTTAGGGATTCAAAATACAATAAAACAGATGAAATGGTTAAGGTTTGAGAGGTAATAAATGGTTATACAAAGATAGAAAAATCAGAGATAACAGCAGAGGTGTTAGAAGAATTTACACCTTTTGATATTAAGGTTTACTCTGACGATCAAATTCAAACGTTGTCTAGTAAAGTATCGAGTATAATTAGTAATGCTCATATTAATAATGAATGATATATTGTTGCTGCTAATTGAAAATACGAAATAACAAATATCGTTTCCAATAAGAATGGTAGCGAAGATATATCGGATACATTGGGGGTAATATTTATTGTTAATTGAAAACATAATTATATATCATTTATAAAACAAAATGTTATTGAAATAACAGAAGAAAAATAAGTCCTTATAGATAACTATAGGGACTTATTTTATAATATGGTTAGAAAAACCCAGTACTTAACATAATATAACTTATGTTAAGTACATCTTAACCAATTAAAGGGATAAGTTGTACTCTCACAAATTACATTAATCACATAAAAATATGTGTTTTAAGATTTTTTAAGCCATTACTGGCTGAAATGCTCATTTTTGTACTTTCAATGTATATACACTGCAAACTTAGCTTTTTCAGTATCTCTTGGCTTTTCAATCCAGAAAATCCTTATAAGCTGTTTTTGTAATTTTAACTCAAAACATGTTTCTAATAATATCATATTTTTCTGAGTTATTTGGGCTTATCGGAATTTGTCAGTATTGTTTTTCAAAATCTTTAATATAATTCCACATAAATCATTCAATCACACTTGTCATTTCAAGTGGTCAAATTGACACATGGAATTTTTCTTTTAACATTTGTGTGGTACGCAAATTTATAGTTGCGGATTTATATATTTTCATACACAAAAGCTATATAATAAAGTCGGATTATGTTAAGGATCGGACCTACTATGATTTAAAAATCATTTAGGATACATATAAATTATATTCAGATTATATTTAAGTCAAATGTTTTTTAAATGGATTATAGGATAAAAATGAGATTTTCCCTATTTAAAGGGATTTGTTGACAACATTAAAATAGAATGATATAATATTATTCTTAATATATAAGGAGGATAATTATGGATTGAAAAGTATTTTTAGATGCAATTATTGCTATGGCAGGTGCATATTTCTTGTTTTTTTGAATATGGTTAATTTTTACGACAACAGTAGTGTTCTTTACTATAAGATTTTGGAAATTTATGTTTAATATTAAAGATCAAGTGGTAGTTCATGATTATGTGATATATCAAAAAATGAAGAATAATACGATAAAAGATATGAGAGGAATAGTGGAATAAATAAAGAATGAATAAGAGGGAGAGGAAGGAAAATGGTCCTTCTCTCCCTCAATAGAGAATTTTATTGAGTTTTGGGTCGGTACAAATTTAAATCAAATATTCCCTACGGGCTACCCTTTAATTTAAATTATGACCTAAAGAAGAAGACTTCCCTCTTTCTTCGCTACGCTACGAAATAAATTGAAGAATAAAAAACTAGCCCCGTAAAGCGTGGGGCTAGTTTTTTATATAAATTCTTTTCGGAATATTTATCTATGCTATTTGACTTTAAATATTTTGTAATGTATAATTAAGGTGTTAGTCTTAGTTGATTAACTACCACAACCACAAGTTACGGGAAACAGTATTATGAATAGTGCACAAGTTTTTGATATTTTACGTTCTCAAATGATCTCTTTTTCTTTGAATGAAGATGCATCAATTTCTGTTGGTGATCTGAGTAACATATATAATATTTATTGGATTGAACCTACTGATACTAGTGAAAAAAATAAAGCACGAATGATGCTTAATTCAAAGAATAATAATATTACTATATTTGAAGAAAAGGGAGTAAGTAGTGATGATGTAAAAGAATATGTTGTTTTAACAAACCGTATTCGAACTTTCCTTAAACTTGAGAAATATGCTGATTTAATTGACTATATTGAGTCAAGTGATTTGATTTTCTTTGTGGATGAAGTTTCTATTGAGTTGCTTAAAACTGAGATGAATAAAGTCAACGATTAAGTATATCTCATAGTTCCTTGTATCACCCTGACACATAAGTGTTAGGGTGATTTTATTTTATAAAAAAAACTCTGACGGTAAACCGCAGAGATATTTTTATAAATTCATAACATTATGAATAGATGCATAAAACCAGATAGTCATAATAAGAACACTAAATAGAATCTTGAAATGTCATTCTAGTTTCAGGATTATTAGAAAGATGATCAAAGGAATTATAAGAGTTCGGAACAAAAAGAAGGGGTAGTCTCAAAGTGTAATAAAATAATTGTACATAGGGTTATACTCCCCTCCTCAGATATTTAAAACAAGCTTGGTGGTAACTGAATCTAAAAATGATGTAAAGACTAATCAGATCAATATTAGTTTGTTTTTCATGTGCTTAATAACTTAAGTTTATTAAATAATTTCTTTTTCGGTTTTGCATCTTGTGATATTTTAGTGATATACTTATAAATAGATCGTTTTGTGTATATATCAGTTCAAGGACGAATAAGTTCTTTCGTGTTGTAGTCATATACTGGAAATATTGGATATAGATTGAGATTCATTCACATAAGAATACCTCATCATACTTGCTCAGCTTTTTCTAAGTCTATTTCTTCTGGGTCTAAGAAGTAAAAGTCTCTGTACCATCTATAGAATCAGACTCATTTATAGTATTTTCTGTAGTATGTAGCCAGTCTTCTGAATTTCACATCTAATTCCATTGGAGATTGAACTACACAGAACATAAGAAGATTAAGTTTTCTTGGTTGATAGATGAAATCTAGGAGTCTTTCATTTTCTCATGAGAAGTTCTTTTTGAAGTTTCTCGGATTAAAATATATAGAACATTCATCAAGTACGATATTAAACTTGAGATCCTTTTTTAGGTTTGGGTATTTATTTCTAAACTCTTTTGCATTAAATAGATATTCCTCATATTGTTTCCTTGGTTTATGTGTATGTAGCTTCTCAGCATCATCATAGAGGTTTATATATTGGTGATAGTCATAGATGTCATTGAGTATGTTGACGAGATCGTTATGACTTGATAATTGATAGTCAGTATATCAGGTATAGTAGTTCGTAATATTGATCTCCTTTCAATGTTTACGACCTTTGAGATAAGCAGTGGTATTTTGTGTTTTTCATGATCAGAACTCTCACATGGTTATAAAGAAACCGTATTTTGTCTTTTTGAAAACGTAATAAGAAAATACTCATAGAAAAGTAGCTATTCAAAGAAAATATAAGAAAAATTCCAACATATAAATTTAGTTATGATTTAAATGGTGGCAATTTTTGGTATTTAATAATTATTGAGACTTCATAAATGAAATCATTATAGATAGTAAGAATATAAGTATAAGTGAAAGTAGAGAGTTTTGTACTAGGGTTATTGTTGATTGATGAAGAAAATTACTCAAAAATAAACCTATGCTTATGTTCACATGGTATACGACAAAGGTTAATAAACTAAGTGAGTAATAAGAAACTACTCATACTAGTAATACAAATATAAATATTCTAAAAAAAAGAATAAAAAACTTAACAACTGCAGTTGTCATTATTCAGATGGTTTAAAAAATAAAATTAAAGCTCAGACATAAAGTATTCAATATATTAACAAAAACATATAATCTAATACTGTTTTACTTCAGGGATTTACTTTATATGATTCAAGAGATCAAATCACATTTCATCATGAAGGTATATATTTTTGAAACTCTACTTTATGAACTATTCAAAGGAAACAATATTCTTTATTATCCTCAATAGATCAGAAGCTCCCTATGAAATCAAATAATGAGTTCAGGTGTTTTGATAATCATGAGAGTATTAAGTCTGGTACAAATAGAATTATTTTAAATGCTCGGTTATCAAAAAGTGTAGCAAGTTTATACTCTACATGAAATATATTATTTACGGTATATAAGAACCTTCAATCAGTATCAAACATTTCACATGTTCATAATTCTTGGTCTTTATAAGTAATACTTCAATATGTTGCTAGGGGTTGTAATAATAAATTATCAGATCAAGAAAATGATACTGGGCTCCCTTTTAATTTTGAGGCTAATTCTAGTATTTCATTATTCAGGTCTTCAAATGTATATTTCTCTCTTATTTCAAAGTTTGTTTTTTCATTCCCTATATTATCTAAGCTTCAAGTATAGGTTTCTCAATCAACAGTGATTTCATCAGTATCAAGATTAGAACATACTTCCCTTTCTATAATTTGTGTTTCTTTGCTTCAGAAGTCTATATTAAATATTTCATTTTCGGTAAACCATGCAGGTATAAATTCTATACAAACGTCTTCCATAGTTTCAAAGTGATACTCTTTTCAATATTCTAGGAGTTCCCTTTCTATGGAACTGCTTCAATCACAGCTAATGATATTAAAAGCATTTCAAGTTCATGTGAGATTTACGTAATCAATTCAGTAATCAGAGTGTAATTTTAATTGAGGATCATTGTTCCCTATTATATCAAATGAATTGAAGGTAAAGCTTGTTCAAGTACTTGATAAGCTTCAAGTAAATCACTCTATATCTTCTGCGTTATAGAGTCAGATAGATTCGTTCCCTCATCATCATCTATTATATTGAAAATATTGTCAGTAACTGAGACTATAATCATCTATAGTTGTGTGAGATGGTTGATATGAATAACTCAGGTTATATGGTGTATTGATGTATGCTGTCTGACAGGATTGATTTGAAGATCATCAAGATAACTCTATATGAGGAACTAATGAATTAGTATCAATATCATAAGAATTATTATTATAATATGTAGGAACAATATTATCTGTTATAACAAATCAATTACAAGATGAAGTACCACTACAAATTAAACTATACACATGTGTAGTCCTATTAATTTTTGCCCAATCATAATTACTAGAATTTGTAAACTTAAGATAAATATAATCATTGTCAGAACCGAAATACATATATCAAGCTCAATTTGAATTTGTATTATATCTTGATTCAGAATTAATAATATTTCAATCAAAATCCGTCATCTGTAATATTAAACTTCCCCAAAAAGTATTAAGCCATTGATTTGAATAAGTAATATTTAAAATAAATTCATTATCCAGATCATGAATCATATTTAAAGTACGATTTGAATCCATAATATCATTAAAATAAACATGACTTCAATCTTTCCAGAGAAAAGTTCAACTTGAATCATAAGCACAAACTTGTTTTGAATTAGTACAATTGGAATCTGTATATCAAGTTACTATAGAATAATTATCACTTGATAATAATTGAGTAGCACTTGTATAATCTCAATGGGTATTTGATATTCAGAAAACACTCAATGCTCCAAAGAATAGAAATACTGATAGTATTATTTTTTTCATAGTATTTTTTCTCAAGATGTAAGACTGAAACCAAAGTTAAAAGATAGGATGAATATTTTTATTAAGGTTTTCATTAGTAAGATTCCTAGGATTGTTATGATGAGAATATAGCTAAAAGTATCCTGATTAATATAGTATGAGTCGTCATATATTTTTATTAATTCAAGATGATTTTCAGTTAATGTTCATGTTCAAACGAGGTGTATATCTCAAGTCATATTTATCTTTTATAGTATAATTTGTAGAAGAAACCGAGTATGAGTCATACGGGTGCAGCACTTCATATAATCGCAATTATGCTAAAAATAAACACCACAAAAAATGATATGTATATATCAAATCATAAAGCTATATTTGCAAATAGTGGTCCCATATTCAGTAATTAACATAATTAAGGTGTAAGGGATTTATTTTACTAAATCCCTTATGCTCTAACTAGGTTAGACTATGATCTTCAACCTTTTTTTACAAGGAGCATAATAACACCAATTACGATCATTATTCATAATGCAACCCCTAAATAAGGAAGTACGAATAAGAAACCAGCCCACAGATTTGATAAAGCATTATCTACTCATGTATCAACAACTGTATTGTCAGATGCATCAAAAGTTACTTTACCACCTGTATATGTTAAGGCAGATGTATATAGTCCTAGTACAAAAGCTGAGATAGTAGCAAACATTCCGCTAATAAGTCCCATTCTCTTAAACTTAAGAAATAAAAAAAAGTAGAGTATTACTCTACTTTTTACATAAAAGAATCGCCAAAAACTTCTATGTAAAAAGTAAAGGGCGATTTAGTTTATTTAAGGCAGTGATTATTTTTACTTAGAAAATCACTAAAAACTAATCGAATTTTTTATGTATATGTATTGGGATCTATCCGGAAACCCAGTAAGTTAAATAAATATGATTGCAGTAATTAAAAGAGGTATTACTACAAAGATAAGTACTATATTTGTAAACTTTAGAGAGTTGTAAATATCATCTAGTTGATCTAGCTTATTTATAACTCTTTTTTGTAGTCTAATATGAACAAAAGTTTTAACTATTTCTCAAAATATATGAGATAGGTCTATTTTGTCCTCTTGTGTTTTCTTAGGCATTTAGTTTTTTATTAAAAAGGTATGTCTTCAATAGTGATTTCTTCTTCTGCTTTCTGTTGTAACGGTTTTTTACTCGCTCATGCGAATTCTACATTTTGAACGTTGATAGATGTGAAATAGCTTTTATTTCCATCTTCTTTATCAAAAGTAGAGTTTTCAAGTTCTCATTCTAGGTATACCTTTGTTCATTTTGGTATATATTTCTCAAAGAAGTCAGCTCTTTGTCCCCAAATAGTTAAGTTTATGAAAGTTGTAGTTTTTACCTCTTCCCCATCTCTATTTTTGTATTTTTTGTTTATAGCAATAACGTTTTTTAAGTATTTATTATCGTTGCTTGTTGTTTTTACTTCACTGTCTTTGACTATATTTCAAATCAAACATATTCTATTTAACATATGGTTTTAAAATTAAAAAAAAATAATATATAGCGCTTATATGCCTATATATTATTCATTTTTATTCGTAAGTCAAATGTATTTTAAATGTAATTTAAATATACTTAACTGTTATTTTTGTAGTTTTGTTTGTATAATTGGATTAATGCGTTTAATTTTTGTGATCTATTATCAATTTTCATTCCATGAAAATCAACGTCTAGTTCAAAGAATTCTTTTGCTATCTCAGCATCAATAGCGATAGTTGTAAATTTCGTTGGCGATTTAGTAGTCATACAATATGTATTTAAATAATATTTAGTTATGTAAGTTTATATTATATGAATATTAAATGAATGTCAAATAAAAAGAGTGTTTCATAATTTTAATAGATAATCCTATTCCTGATTCTAAAACATATTACAAATAAGTCTAGATAAAATTATAAAAATTTCAAAATATTAAGGTCTTGTTAATGTCTTATACGTATAATATTTATACTTATTTCATTTTAAAAATATATGCATAGAAAAATCGAAGCGATTAGAGGTCTAATTAATAATATAGAGAAATTAGAAGATTTAGATTTTGACAGTCTTGATAGAATTAAGAAAAAGAGTAATATGGTATTATTAAAAGTTTTTTGAGATGAATCTGCTCATATAAATGGCTTAAAGAATGCTAATTTTTCAGTTATTTCTTTTACAATTTGAAGAGAAACTCCAATAGGGAGAAAAATAGAGGCTTGGAATAAAGGAAAGAAGAAATTTATTAATACTTTAGAAGTTTGTATTGATGAGCTAGAATTAGATATATGAGCTAGTGTAATGGAAAAAACACCAATAAAAGAAAGAAAAATGAGTGTTAATATTAAGAATTTTAATTGAAACTTATCCTGAGAAAATTATTGAACTCAAGAATTTATAAATAGTGGTATTGATGATATAATAGATCAAATTAATGAAAAAAATATTGAATTTAAAACAGAAATTATAAAATTATTAGAAGAAATTAAATCTGTAAAAGAGCCAGAAGTTAAGTCTAAAAAGTTTTTAGAGGTTATTAATCTTTTGTGATCAGGTGCTTCAATTAATTCATATATAATGGCTTTAGGTGCTTTTGTAGCAGGTATATAATAAAATTTATAGTGATAACACTATAGATTTTATTTGAAAGGTAGAAGCAATATTCGTAATTGAAATTAATAAATTATATGAAAAAAAAACATAGAATTAAAATTAAAGCTCAAATACAGGAATTCTCAAGTAGTTTTGTAGAAACTTTTATAAAATTACTTATGTCTTTTGAAAGAGTGCAACCAAATATTAGAGAAGCCGTACCTGATATTTTTAATATAGCTTTGGAGGATATTGCAGTTGATTCTTATTTCTCTGAAAATAGAAAACATGTAATGATTCTTTTTAAAGAAAGGAAAAATAAGAGTTTTAATTTTAATCTTACAAAAGGTAATGTCTTTGATGAACTAGATGAAACAGGTCAGTGGAAAAGACCAAATATACCGGTTTGTTTTAATTTTAAAGGTTGAACTGGTTTTATGCAAGAAATAACTATATCTGGTATGAAACCTTTCAATATAGAAGGTGATAAAGTAAAAATTACATTCTCAGATTTTAAATTTAATTTGCCAAATGGAGATAATAAAAAGATATCTTTTGGGTACATTTTTTCTTATAGTCTTTTTAAAGATGAAGTTTTAAGTAATACAGAAAACTATGTTGAAAATTTAATTTATTCTTTTTGGGACTATTATAGACTCTATAAACATAAACTTAGTTCTTCAATTGATGAAAAAAAATATAAAAAATACCAGAAATGAATTTTAGAAGATATGGAAAGATTATTTTTTAATGAAGAAATAAAAGAACAAGAAATAGATAACTTTATAACAGAAAATCCAATTATTTTAGAAAGGTGCTTATTTCTTACTCCAATATTACCACAACAGATATTAAATAACCTTGTGAAAGAAAACTTTGATCAAGATATGATACCTGATTTAATATGTCAAGATATTAATGACAGTTGGATAATTGTTGATTATAAAAGAGCAAAAAGAATAATTAAGAAAAATGATACAGCTCGTGCAGATATAAAATCTGAGGTAAATGAATTAAAAATCCAACTAAAAAACTATAGAGAATATTTTAATGAAGAAAAACATAGGAACAATTTTGCGAAGATCACAGGATATAAAATTCCTTCCAAACCAAAAACAAAATGACTTATAGGGTATGTTTTAGATTCTGAGAGAAAAATATTTGAAGATTCTATTGAAGATAACCCAAATCGGATTGATATAATTACTTATGATGAACTTTATAAGAGATTTAAAAAGTTTTATGAGTCTTAAATAATATACTTATATAAATAAAAAAAGGCTAGACTTTCATCTAACCTTTTTTTTAACCTTTAAAGGTTATCTTGTGGACTATTCTATCCACTCAAAATATATCTCTTGGATTATCTCATTTTATGAGATCTCATTTCTTTAGCACTGTGGTTAAATCAAATGAACAATAGTTTTGCTCATCGTAGTGTGTTCAGTCGGCATCAACTGACTCTATTGCATATTCGTACATAATATAAAAATTGTAAAAGGACCCTAGCAGGAAGATCACCACAATCGTACACCTGCTAAGGTCCTTAAATAAGGTGATCTATTTAAATACGATTGTGGTATATTAGTTATAGCTATAAATAAATTATTTGCAAATTGTTTTTAAATGTAAAATAAATGACGTCACTGGAGTATAGCATAATAGTTTTTATAAAAGCAAAAGTTTTTTCGACTTTCTTGGCTTTGTGTAGGTGATATATCGATATTATAAGTACAAATAAACTATTGATTATAATGAAGTGATATTAACAGGGCATTAATATTGAGGATTAAAGTAATAATTTCTTTGATAGGTTAATATTACTGAGTCGAACTTTTCGTCTCATGGGAGGAATTCTTGAGTGGTATATTGTTTATAGCTTTCTAATGTAAGATTTGGTACTTGTGTTTTTAAAGACATGTTATAAATTAAATAATACTTTAAATTTTTCTATTGAATCAACTCCATTCATTCATAGATACCACCCTATTGATGTATAGAATAGTATATTTATCAAGGTCATTAATGTACTAGACGTAAAGTCACTTATGAATTCTCAGAATTGTATTATGAGAAACTCTCAATAAGTTCATATGTCTGGATCGCTTAAGCACTTATCACATTTCACTTTTTTTCATAGGATTTCTTTCATAATTTAATTTTAGGTTTTATAGTATATTTCTTTAAGATTCTATTAATTATAGATGCTTCAAGTCATTGTTCTTGTAAATATATGATTAAATTTTCTAGTAGATCATATCAATTAAATAGTTTTCTATTCACAAGTTTGAATTGTTTCACATTATATCATTTACTTTTAGCATATTCATATTGATATAAGCTAGTTCTATCTCTTATAGTCTCTTTTGATTCTTTTTGAACTCATAGAACGGTATCAAAGAGTCAAACATATCATGTATTATTTTGAATAGTTTTTAAATATCAGTGTGACCTAGAGAGATAATCTTTTGGAATATGTCAGTGCTGTAAATAATAACTTTTTAGATCAAATTTTACGTTAGTATATTTTTTGAGCTCTATATCTTTGTAATGTAACTCGTGTTCTGTATATCTATTGAAGTATTTTGTAAATATTCTTTGAATAGGTTTATTTCTATTCTCTAATATATCAGAGATGGAGAAATCTGTTATTCTTTTACATTCTTCGGGTCTGAGTTCTAGTTCAATTCTTCTTACATCATGATTATGTATGAGGTGAGGATAGAGGAATCATTTTTGTTTTTTCCAGGTATCAAGTATTTTATCATAAACTCTAAATAGAAATTTACGGTTTGAATTACTTTGTGGATTATTGATATAGTAGGTTTGACTAAACTCAGGGTGTTTTTTGTCATTTCATATTTCAGAAAAGAAATTTACGTCTTTGAGGAGTTGGGATTTAATCTTTTTAATATCATAGGGTAAATCTATAGCAATATCTAACCTGTGTAAATCTGTTTTATCATCTGTGAAAAATGCTTCATAGAATTCTTTTATGGAGAAATCTAGTTTGTCGCTCTTTTCTAAAACAAAAAAAGTAGAATAAAAAACTACTTTATCTTTTGAACGTTGTCATATTCCCCTATTCTCTTTTCATTTCAATATAGCAAAGAGACTCACGCTTCGTCATTCAAAGGAGGCTGAAAATCTTAATCAATCAGAGTATCAAGGAGGAGAAAAGCGATGATAGGTCCAGTGTATTCAAGCAAAACTCATATGTCATCAGTCTGAATTATCCCAATCAATATTAAAGCATGGTCATTCTTGTGTATTATAATCATAGAGAGATGGAGATTCTTGATAATCTTTTATAGTAAATTCTAGATGATCTAATCAGAAGAAGATATAATCATCTTTTATATTAATTTGGGTCATTTGGATTTTTTACGCAATTAAAAGGACTTTTCGAGTGATAACATTCTTCCGGATTTACGCTCTGTAGACGTCCGGTGTTAGCAATGGAAAGCCAGTATGGCGGTGTATGTGCCAGTAAAGTTGTAAGGACATTATTGTAGTCCTATTTTAAAAAAAAGTGGGCTCTCAGAGCAGGATATTTGATGCTTTTTTAAGCATTTTTTATCTTTTTCTGAGAACTCACTAAACATAACAGGAGTTATGTTAATAAGAATCTATTTTAAATGGTTTTCAAATGTTAATAGCTTTAATATGCGTTTAATGTCTATTTAATGCGGATCTCCCCACATGCTATAACTTATGTTAAGTAGATCTTAACCATTTAAAGGGATAAGCTGTACTCTCACAAATTACATTAATCACATAAAAATATGTTTTTAAAGATTTTTTAAGCCATTACTGGCTGAAATGCTCATTTTTGTACTTTCAATGTATATACACTGCAAACTTAGCTTTTTCAGTATCTCTTGACTGTTCAATCTGTAAAATCCTTATAAGCTGTTTTTGTAATTTTAACTCAAAACATGTTTCTAATGATGTCATAATTGAATGTTCAATCATATTTGTTATTTCAATATAAAAATTTGACTACATATAATATTTACGTAAAATATTTTTATTCCGCTTATTCAATAAATAACTTGAGGTATTTTTATGAAAATTGGGTTGATCGTTTGTATTATAGTATTAGCTATTGTTTCTTTTGATAACTATCATATCAGGGTAAAACTTAGCAACCAAGTAAGTATGACGAATCAGGTTCGATTTCATTTTGATCATTATAATGATGGAATAAGTGCGATTGTTTCAGCTTATAATGAAAAATGTCAAATTCCTACAGATACTGTATTGGAGTTATCACTTTCTAAGCTATCTGGAAAGGAAAAATCTTATCCTGCTGTTACTCATATTATGAATAAACTCTCGGAATCTATAGGTGCTGTATCAAGTAATTGATAATTTGTCGCTGAATAGAGTTAAAATATCCCCCCTTAATAGGGGGTTTTATTTTATTGATTTTTTTGTGGGTGTAGGCTACCCTTTAATTTAAATTATGACCTAAAGATGAAGACTACCCTCTTTCTTCGCTATGCTACGAAACAAATAGAAGAATAAAAAACTAGCCCCCTAAAGCGTGGGGCTAGTTTTTTATAGTAAATTTTATTCTATCTGATATAGAAGTATAAAGTATTATACTACATATATTTTTTTGTAAGCTCATTTAATTCATCCATATCTATTTTTGCTAATTTTTCAAGTCATATATCATTTATGTCTTCAGCAGATAACATATAACCAATTACAGTAATTTTTTCTACTGTCATTGATTCTAAAGAAAGAATTTCTAATCAAATAGTATTTTTTTGTTGTTCGCTTAGATTGTTATTTATAGCTTCAAGTTTTTCTTTAGAAATATCTGAAGAATTAATGATTTCAGCATTTGTACGAGTAGTCTCTACAACTGCATTAATACCTTTTCACTGTTTAGATTCATTTTCTAATGAATTATTTTCTAGTTCTTCTCAATTCTCAGGTAATTTATCCATTGTTTTATTTTAATTAATAATATTTATTTACGTAGATACTTGATATTAACATATAAATCATTAATTGTCAAATATATATTATTTTCATCATCTTGAAGTATTCAACAATAAGATAATAAGTTGCACTTAATTATATCTTTTATATATTCATAACATTATGGATAGAAGCATAAAACCAGATAGACATAATAAGAGCACTAAATAGAATCTTGAAATGTCATTCTTGTTTCAGGATTATTAGAAAGATGATCAAAGGAATTATAAGAGTTTGGAACAAAAAGAAGGGGTAGTCTCATAGTCATATAAAATAATTGTACATAGGGTTATACTCCCCTCCTCAGATATTCAAAACAAGCTTGGTGGTAACTGAGTCAAAAATGAAGTAAAGACTAATCAGGTTAATATTATATTTATAACCTGAATGTAACTTTAATATACTTAACTGATTCTTTATAGTTTTGTTTGTATAATTATTAACAAGGTAATAAATTTATGATTAAATAATAATTTTTTATTTATGTTTTTACAAAATAATAGAATATTATATAATAATTTTGTTTTAGGTTAGCGTAATTTTACTAATATGGAGGATATATGTTACATTCTAAAATTTCTGATGTAATAACCGGAGTGTTAAGAATAGTTTTTATTAGATCCTCAGGGTCAAAATTTATAACAATTTTTTTTATATTATGGTTTTTGATATTACCATTTACATCATTGATTTCATTATCTATGTTGCTGATTAATTTTGGTTTTCCTATAATGTTAGAACATAAATTGCTTTATATTATACCTATAGGAGGTCTTATAGTCTCAGTAATATTGCCTTATTTTATTTATAAGCATGGTAAGCATTACTTGTTTTTCCACGTTATTGATAATGATTGATAAGTATGTAAATATGAAACCTTTGGCAGACATGCTAGAGGTTTTTATTTATCTTAATAGTCAGAAAAATCAATCCTTTTTGTTGACAATACAATTAATAATATATAATTATACTGAAATTGTTCTAAGGAGACGAAAAATGAATACTCAAAATATTCAATCTAATAAACTAACTAAGCAAGAGGAATCTCGTGCTGCTGTAGAATTATTAGTATCTGATGTAGATTTTGAAAGTATTGCTAAACGTACATGTGAACGTGATAGACTAAGAAGGATAAGACCATCTGATATGAAGAAGGTTTATAACTTTCGTAGATAATAAATATTTCGTTACAATTTCATAAGGGCCTAATGGCCCTTTTTTTATTGTTTAGACAATTGAGTTTTATCTTTAATTAGACATAAAAAAAAAGCCGTGAAATTCACGGCTTATATTTAGTAAGCAACAATTATATGATAATTATTCTCAGAATCTATTTCTGGAAAACTAACTTCACCAAAATGATTTATACTTACTGTAATTCTTGATGAATGATCTTTTCTTAAAAGCACAATCTTTACTTTAGATAAGTCACCCCGAAACTTTCTTCCTATAAAGTTTCTTCCTAATTGAAATTTAAACCCTAACTTGATACCGTCATTATTAAAGCGTTTACGTACTTCAATAGATAAGTCACCCTCAAAATCTTCATAATTATCAAGGTTACTTTCACTTAATACATAATCTTTTAATAGATTATGTATATGATCTTTTAGTTGAGGTGTTTCTATCTTAACAGAATTTGCTTTTTGTTGAGCTAGTTCTGTAATATTTAGGCACGTTATATCATTTCCTTTATGATAACTTCTTTTTGCACTTTCCATAACTACTACTCCTTTTAATATGGATTTCCATTTGCGCGTGCATACTATCCAGACTTTTTTGTAAGTCAAGAATAAACTTTTATCTACTCATTTAAGCGTGAAAAAAGCCGTGAAGATCCACGACTTTTCATTTTCTAGATTAAAAAACGTTTAAGCTATATTCATTTATATGATGAGGTAAGACGAAAAAAAATCGACCATACTTATCCAGATTTGTGCATTTTATCTTGTTACCAAAACTGGTCACAAGAATATTGGTAGTAGTAAAATGAACCTTTTTAGTATACTCTTTGTGTACTTGAAAAGATATATAAACTACTCTCCCCGCTTCTGTTATAAATGAACTTATTAGAAGGTTCAAAAAGACTCCGTCTTTTGAAATTAATTCTACTAAATTACCTTCTTCGTCTTTTAATTTGAGGTTGTGCATAAGATCACTAACCTCCTTTACTAAGTCTTCATCAAAACAAATATCTTCTGATGTTTCATTAGTAATATTTACTTCAGCCACACCCATTTCATTCTCCTTTTAAAATTGGGTTCCATGCTATTTTATAGTATAGTAATTTAATCATATGTCAAATTTGAAAGTTTTGTATTCGGTTATTTAATATGCAAATAAAAAGCCGTAAGATATACGGCTTTTACATGTCTTAGCTTTTGATTACAATTTTACTTTTATGGTGATAAGCGTTACTTGGTCCGTTAGAAACTCTATCATACCATTACTATCTACTTCCTGAAAATCTTGTATATTAACCCCGTTAATTTCAACTGCAGCCCAAATTTGGCTTAGATTTATATTTTTTTTAGACTTATTATTAAAAGTTAGATAGATAAGTTTAGTCTTCCCTATATATTGAGTAATGAGCTCAAAATATAGGGAATAAGAAATAGAATCATTATCTTCATTCTGAAGGATAAGATTTCCTTTTATTTCTTCAATACCTTCTTGTAATGTAATCATTGCTACTTGAGTATTTATCATTCTAGCTCCTTTTTGAATTATTTTACTCAGCATCTGTATAATATATATAAAATTAGAAGAGTCAAGTATGTCCTGATAATATATATTTATTTATTTATTATTTCTTTAATATCACCATAGAAAAATCATTTTCTGAGAAGCTTTTCTATAATTTTCTTTTTTTCATATTTTCATTCAAGTTTTTGGTACTCATGAGCAAGGTTTTCATTATCTCACTTATCTCAAAATACAACACTCAGGGCATTCTCAACTCATTCTCTATCTAATTTTCTTTCTATTAATTTTATTTTTATATATTGAATAGACTTCCCTTTATTTTTAAAATTTTCAATTTTTCTGACAAGTGAATGCACATTTAACAAACTATGTTCTTCGCTTCAAAATTCATTTGTTAATATTTCATTTATTCTATCTTTTGGAAATTGTTTTTTCATGAGATTGAGTTTGATATAGTTCACATTTTTATTTCTAAAAATATAATTTTTTATGTTTGATCTGATAATATCATCCTCAGTGAATAGATGTTTAATTTGATCCAATACTCAATCTACGAGTTCCCTATCTTGTAGCGTTTTTTCTAATAATTTATTTTCAAGTTTTTTGTTTGATGGAAAATACCTAAAATAATACCATAAAGCATAGTCTTTGAGTCGAATGGATGTTGTTATTATTTTATTCATATTCTAGATGTATAAAAAAAGTGGCCCTGACTATTGAGTCAGGGCTATGAAAAGTATATTAATATACTTTAATAACGGGAGCCGGAAATGATGGATTTAATAATTTTTTTTGTTCCATTCGAGTCCGAAAAAACCTAAACACTCCATATAATGAGCCAAGTATAGCAACGCATACGAAGATCCCATATAAGATTGATTGAATCATCTTTTTTCTCCTTGAGGTCTAAAAACCGTCTGTATTATAGTGATATTTATTGAATGTCAATCAAAAAAACATTGACTTACTTATACATACAAATATTATTTTATATATTTATTTTTTTAAAGTTGAAATCTATGGGTATCAAGCCATTAGCTGATAGAGTTTTATTAAAAGCAGTTACAAAAGAGAATGTGACAGCATCAGGGATATATTTACCAGAATCTGCAAATAAAGAAAGGTCGTATATGTATGAAGTAGTAGCTGTTTGAGCTGGAAAAAAAGATATTGATATGTCAGTCAAAATCTGAGATAAGGTTCTGAGTGGTCAATACTCATGAGATGATGTTAAAGTTGATGGAAATGAATACAAGATAGTTGCGATGGATTATATATTAGCAATTGTTGAGTAAAAAGAGGAAAATAAAAAATAACCCATCCCCCTTCGGGGACTTCCCTTCATCCGAATGGAAGACATTCATGTATTACCTATTAATCAAATAAACAATGTCGAAAGAAATCAAGTACTCAGATGATGCAAGATCAATGATATTTAAAGGGATAGAGGTAGTTGCTAAAACAGTAACTGTTACTATGGGGCCTAAATGAAGAAATGTTATCTTAGAGAAAGCATATTGAGCTCCTCAAGTAACAAATGATGGAGTAACTATTGCAAGAGAAATAGAGTTGGAAGATAAATATGAAAGTTTATGAGCTGAACTTGTAAAAGAAGCTGCTGAAAAAACGAATACTATTGCTGGAGATGGTACAACTACTGCTACTCTATTAACATATGCACTTGCAAAAGAATGACTCAGATATATTAAGTCTTGAGTAAATGCAGTTGAATTAAAAAATGGTATGAAAAAAGCTGTTCAGCTAGTTTCTGATGAACTTGCTAAGAATTCAAAAGCTATTTCATCAAAAGAAGAAATAGCTCAAGTAGCGAGTATTTCTGCTCAAGATCCAGTGGTATGAGAAATTATTGCTGAAGCAATGGATAAAGTATGAAACGATGGGATTATTTCAGTTGAAGAAGGTCAAACTTTTGGTTTAGAAGTCGAAATAACTGAATGAATGGAATTTGATCAAGGATATTTGAGTCCTTATATGGTTTCAAATCCTGAAAAAATGCTTTCAGAAATAAAAGATGCTTCAATTCTTATTACAGATGGGAAAATATCTAATATGCAAGACTTGTTACCTCTATTAGAATCTTTGGTTCAATCAGGAAAAAAAGATCTTGTTATCATTGCTGAAGATATTGAATGAGAAGTCCTCACTACGATTATTTTAAATAAACTCAAAGGTATATTAAATGTTCTTGCGATAAAAGCTCCATGATTTGGAGATACAAAAAAAGAAATGATAAAAGATATAGCTATTCTTACTTGAGCGAATGTCATTGCATCAGACTTAGGTATGAAAGTATCAGAAGTGAGTTTAGATGATTTATGAAGTGCGAAGAATGTGATGGCATCAAAAGACGCAACCACTATTATTGCATGAAGCTGACATAAATCAGATATTGAATCCAGGGTTTCAGAGTTAAAACTTGCTATAGAAAACAGTGATTCTACTTTTAATAAAGACAAATTAGCTGAGAGAATTGCAAAACTTGCATGAGGAGTTGCTATGATTAAAGTATGAGCTGCTTCAGAAGTTGAAATGAAAGAAAAGAAATTAAGAATTGAAGATGCATTAAATGCTACCAGAGCTGCTGTCTCAGAATGAGTTGTTGCATGAGGTTGAGTTGCTTTACTTACTGCTTCAAAGATTTTGAAATGAGTTGATTTTTGAAATGAAGACCAAACTCTTTGAGCTTCTATAGTGAAACAAGCTTTATCTTACCCAATGAAACAAATCGCAGAAAACTCTGGGAAGGAATGATCAGTAATTATGAGTAAAATTGAAGAGAGTGATAATATATTTTTCTGATATGATGCTGCTTGAGATAAATATGTTGATATGATTGTTGCTTGAATTCTAGATCCTAAAAAAGTTGCGAGAGTTGCTCTTGAAGAAGCTGTTTCACTTGCTGGTATGTTTTTAACTACAGAAGCTGCTATCACTTCCCTTCCTAAATCGGAATCAGATCTTCCAATGGGATGAATGTGAGCTGGAATGCCAGGTATGGGTGGAATGCCAATGATGTAATAGAAAAATAATTGAAAAACCTTTAATAACCCATCGCCCTTTGGGCACTTCCCTTCATCCGAATGGAAGACTTATTTTGTTATAATTATCATGATTTGCAATAAAAAAGCTTTTTCATTGGTCGAGGTAATTGTTGCTGCAACGATATTATCAATTTCAGTTTTTTGAGTATACAAATTAATATGAGAGAATAATAAATTGTTACATAATTCAGGGAATTATCTCCAGGCAAATATGTTATTTATTCCTTTTATCGAATGTCTTGATAATATTTGATTTGATTCATTTTCTGGATCAAGTACTCAGAACTATACTTTTAATTTTTGATCAGATAAAACATGATGTTTTACATGATCTATAGATGTAGTAGAACTTGATAATATTGAATATGAATTATCTTGAGTTATTACTGGTTCTTGATCTGAGTTTATCGACTGGGATTTACAGATTTCGAATGATAATATATGAGTTATTGAAAATACATATAAACAAATAAAATAAATAAAAAAAAGACACGAGTAGCTTTCTCTTGTCTTTTTTTATATAATGCTTACTAATTCCTTTTTTTCAGATAGAGTCATATATCAGATATATCGTAAAAATGAAACTTTTTCAGCGATAGTTAATTTTTTAGAACATGATATTGCATCCAAGACCATTGGTTCTAAAATTACTTTACTTTTTCACATATTTTTTTATATTATAATGAATAATATTGTTATTTGGAGTTTTAATCTATTATTAACTTCTCCACTAAAATAATTTAAGTATACCTCTATATTAAACCATAGATATTAATAATTGTCAAATATCTTCCTATTTTTTAAAAGACTTCTTCTTTATGATTATTCTTTGAATTGATCCATGAACAACAACAACGGGTTTTGCTCTTATTAAAAAGGAATCTTGAAATTTTACATTACTTGATTATGGTATATTTAAAACGACTCCAAAAATAGATTTAGCAATTAAGCTTTTAGAAATCTGAAATGATATAAAAGAAATTATATCTTCTTTTAAGCCTGATGTTGTAGTTATTGAAAAGCTTTTCTTTCAAACAAATTTAAAAACAGGTATCGACGTAGCACAAGCAAGATGAGTTGTTATGTATGAGTCAATAAGAGCTGATACAAAGATACTTGAGTATACTCCCCTTCAGGTAAAAAAAGCTATCACATGAAATGGTCAAGCAAATAAACTCCAACTTCAGAATGCAATTAAGATGATATTTAAGCTTGATGAAATCCCAAAACCTGATGATGCTGCTGATGCTATTGGTCTTGCGTATATGGGTGCTTTGAATAATAGGTTGACTTAACTTTGCTCTCAGAAAATAAATATAGCAGATGTGGTTAATGTATAGACTTTTTAATGTCTACTAAAATTAAAATTGCAAAAACCATTCATTTTAAATGAATGGTTTTTTAGATAACAGTTTTCATATTGAAACACCGAGTTTTTTATAACATGAGAAGTATAAATAATTTATCATATTCTGATAAATGGTATTCATATTCTATATATAAATCTTCGTGAATACACCAGAGAGAACAAGTAACATTATTGTATGTATCAATATTTGATAAACAATAAGCTATAAGTAGCTCAATATGTTTTATACTTAGTTTTGTATTTTCTATTTTTATTTTCCTCTCGTTGAGTTGCGTTTCTATTATGTTTTTAGTCATGAATATCCTCCATGTAGTTTATTTAATGTATTCTTTTGTTATAGAATACATACTTATTTATACTAATTTTTTTTATAAAATCAATTCATTGATTTGCTATAATGGTTCTCTCTTTTTTAAAACTCTCTTTTTCTTTTGCAAAACATCTATTTTCTATATAATTTTAATGCTTTCTAAGGACCTAGCTTAATTAGAAGAGTGCTCGGATTCCGACCCCGAGAAGCGTACGTGCAATTCGTGCGGTCCTTGCCATATAAATTTTAAGCCAAAAACCACTTATTTTCAAGAAAAAAATAGGTGGTTTTTATAATATACTAGTATTTTTATATATTATGTGTTTACTTTTTTATAACTCATTTTCTAAATGAATCAAAGCAGTTAAAATTGCTTGTTTAGTAAAATCTTTTCTAAGTAATCTATTTTTTGATAATATGCCAATTGCTCATCATGCTTGTCATAATGATGGATTATCAGTAAAACCAGCTTTTAAATACGCTTGGTTCATATCTAGTTTTTCGACCAAGATTAAGTCTATAATAGTTTTTGGACTTTCATAAGCAGAAGATAATCCTATATGATATTGATTTCCATCATAAATTACACATGCACATACGTTCATAAAGCCTGACTTAGTATTAGCTACAAGCATCAGTCCATCTTCTATGCCAAAACTAATTCAATCAGATTCATAAGAGTTATAAGCTCTATTTTTAGCTCCTTCAATTGTTTCTTCTAATGACTTAGGTTGTTCAGAGACATGAGAAGGAACAACTTTTTCAAATATTTTTGCTTCCCTAAATAACTCGTAATCTCTAATACTTTCTTCAACTGCAGTTACTTTATTTTGATTTTTAGAACCTACAAAAACTTTCATAAAAATAATACTTATTAAATATATTTATTTTAGTCTATGATAATAAAATAGCTAGTCAAAGTATTCTTTATTTTAGATTAAAGTATTTATTATTATTTGTTAAAGATTGCATCTCTATCAAATAATAATAAACTGGTGAATGATATTTATTAGAAGAAACTTTATTAATTCTATAGTTTTCGATCTTAATTATTACTCAATATATACTAATATGTTATAACTTTATTTATGATCCAAGCTCATTTAAAGACATTAAAATTTGATTTTTCTCAACTTGATGGTAAGCAAAAATATATATGAGATATTCCCTCTTTAAGGAAACTTACTGAATTGGAGATAAATAACAAAATTACGTATTTTGTTTGAGAAAATGGTGCTTGAAAATCTACATTAATAGAAGCTATAGCAACCAGTTTTTGATTTAACAAAGAATGATGAACGAAACATTCATTATATCAAACAAATGATACTGATAATGGAGTATCAGATTGGATTAACTTATCATGGCAGCCTATAAAATATAAAAATGGTTTTTTCTTCAGAGCTGAATGAATATATAACTTTAATAATTATTTAGAAGAAATCGATGGTTTTTCTGCATATTGATGAGATAATTTACACAATTTCTCTCATGGTGAACAATTTATGAAAATTATTGAATCGAGAATGGATACTGTTTGATTTTATATACTTGATGAAATAGAATCTGCCTTATCAGCAACAAATCAGCTAAAATTAGTTGAAATCATAAAATATATGAGATCAATGTGAAGTCAGTTTATCATAGCAACCCACTCCCCTATAATATTATCAATATCAGATAGTGATATATTATCATTTGATGATTGAGAGATACAAAAAATTGATTATGATTTTACCCCCTGTGTAGATATATATAAAAGAGTTTTACTTAAAAAATAATAGATCTCTATGAAAAAACCTTAAATAGCTATATTTTACTTATATTTTCTCTTCTGCACTAAAAAGCACAGGATAAAATCCTGTGCTTTTTAGTTTTTCTTAATTCTTAAAACAACGAATAGCAGAACCCGTTGGACGTTCTATAGAATGAATAGCAGAAACGGCTGATTGAGTTGATACTCTTAAGACGTATCCATTCAAACTTGCTGGTGAAGCACTTGCATAAAATCCTATGATTTCTGTAGATGCTAAGTAAGCATTCCAATGTTGACGGTACCCATTTAATGGTAATTTAAGAGTACTTCTTATGGCTGCCCCATTATTTTGCCATCATCATGCTATTACTACACCACTCCATTCCGTATAGGCAGGTATATGATATCATGTAACACATGGTCATTGCATTTTAGTTTGGTTACTAGGATCTGAGCTAGAATAAGTAGCTGTTGAACTATTTACAACTCACCAATCATTGGCACTTCATGCATTGGTTCATCCTGGTGACTTCCAATCATAACTCCATGAAGAGTTTGAATTAGTCCATGTTCCGTCTTCATAACTTACGTTTCTACCAAATTGGAAATGACCTCAGTATGAACTTGCAGTTGTTCATGCTATATTAGTTCATAGATTACAAGCTGATATTGTAAAAGGTCAATATCAATTTGCTGCTGGAACTGTTATATCATCTGTATCACATCATGGGTAATTAGCGTATTCATGGAATGCACTACAAGCATTATTTTCTCATCAATTCAGACCATCACATGTCCATGTATAATTACTTCATTCTCATCCATCTGTTACGCTTGTTTGTGTTCAAGTGACACAGAGGTTAGTTGGTGTGGTTATGAAACTTCATGAATTATCTGATCCACATATCCCATTTTCTGGTGCTACATAATCTGATACTTTTCCTGTAATAATAGTTTCTGCAAAATTTCGAGCTGTTGAGCTATCTAAACTTGCTACCACTGCATATATTTCATCATTCAACTCTGAAGTTGTTGAATATGCTGTTTTAAGGGCAAGAGCAAAATTTTCATAGTTATCTTTTATATTATTACTGGTAAGTATTACTCATGAATTTGTAAGTTGTACTACTTGATAGTTTACAATTTTATCATTGAGTTCAAAATCCACTGCAGTGTCTAAGTCTTCTGCTGATGTATGAAGTCATGGGACTCCATAATAACTTCCATTATCTGCCAATAGATATAATCAGTTATATGTTCATTTTACATATGGTGAAGTTGATTCTGCATAGCTTGTATTTGTGATGTTATTTTGTGCTAATTCAAAGTCATATTTTAATTCATATTCTTTCCTACTTAATGTCGTTGCATATTTCATAGTTTCCCCTGTTTTTGGATCTAGTGGTAATTTAGAAAGTCTTTCCACTTGTGTTTGTACTGTAGTATCCATATTTCAAGACTTCCATAATATAACGGTTCATCATGAGGCTGTTATGTCTGAAGAATTTCAAGGGAGTGGATATTTTCCAGTTTTTAATGCAAAGAATTCTAATACATTTTCAGTATTTTTTATATCTGTTATTCTTGCTCCATTTCGTGCATGCTTACTATATCATTGTAATGATATAAACGCTATAGTTCATAGGATTGTTAGAATAGTAATCACTACTATTAATTCTACCAGAGTAAATGCTTGTTTTTTTAGATTCATAATATATATATTAGTAATAATAAGACTTATAACTTATTCACACAATAATGTATCAATGAAAAAATAATATTTTTAAATGAGTGTATGTCAAGTAAAAAATCCCTTTATCTAGCTTAAAACTACTAGGCATCATTTTTCAAATTAATCAAATAAAATGCTTTGTATTTTAGTTTGGAGAAAAATAAAATTTTTAATAGATTAACTCTAAAAACAAAAAAAAGGTGTGAACACACCTTTTTTATCATTCATATCTATCACTTAGGCATAAGTGATAGTCCCCTTTTTTGCATTATTTTTTTTGGTTTATAGGAGTCAAAAATTTCAATTGCACTGTGTAATTGATCTTCATGAACAGCTGATAAATGCGTAAATACAAATGCAGTACCATCACCTTTATCATCCCTGACGTGACGTAAGAAGCGAGCTTGGAGTTTTTTCAATGTTAATTTTTCTGATGGTGAGTGTAAAATCAGTGTACTAAAATTACAAATCTCTCCTTGTTTTAGTGTTTTAAATCCACAACTATCATCTAACGTTGATAGATAGACACAACCCCCTTTTGTATTGATATTAATAATACCAGTAGTAAATGGTGCATGTGTTGCTGGAGTACCAAACCTAGGAATATAAATTTGAGCTTGAAAATTTGCATTGACTCGAGAACTTTTTCTATCAGTTTTTTCATTAGGTTGTGCTATAGACATAACAGCCTCACATTAGTTTTTGTATACGTCAGTTTATTTATTATACTGACTCAATTCAAAATTACAATCTTTTTCAACGTGCTGTCATTTCTGTATCTATATACAGATAAAATCTATCAGTATACAGTTGACTCCAGTAGTTTTATGTCTATACTTATTATTATTTTATATGCTTATAAATATGAGAAACAAAAATATTATGCTGAGTGGAAATCAATTAGACTTAATTTGAGAAAAATGGATTAGTCATGAATCTATGACTCCTGAAAGAATAAAAATAATAAGAGAATATTTAACATCTATCGAAATTGAGAGGATATTAAAAAAATGATGAGAAAAATTACTTTGAATGAATATAGTTCAGGTAAAAGAGTATAGATAGTCTGCAGATACAAATATTTAAAACTACAAAATATACTTTTATGCCAAAATATTACAAATCAAAATTTTATGATTCACCAATTGAGGTCCTTAATGATAATTGAGATGTTTCAGTGACCATAAAAGATTGTTTTGGAAGAAAATCAATTTATAGCTGGTATAATTTAGAAGATAAAAATTCTCAAAGTCATTATATTAATAAGTGTTTACTTGGAGGTTTTTTGCAGCAAGATATTAAAAATATTCTCGTGATTTGAGTTTGATGAGGTGCTTTTGTGAAATATTTAGAAGATCATGTACCTGGAGTGACTATTACTGGTATTGAAATAGATGAAGCTATGATTGAGATTGCTCAAAAGGAATTGAATATAAAATCTAAGGACATGATTGTATGAGATATTTCTGATGTTATTGATCAATTGAGTGATAGGGGGGCTTATTATGATCTTATCTTGTTTGATGTATATTGATGAACTTGAGAAATACCAAAATCAGTTACTAATAATGATCTATTTTTAAAATTAAAGTCTTTACTAGAAAACGATTGAATTTTTTCAATAAATTATTCTAACTTTTATCCTCTCTGAGAGAGTTTTATAGATATTTCAGTATCAAAGTATTATAAAACTATTCACAAGAGTCTGCAGGATGTTTTTTGAGGCAATTTTCTTGCTTTTCTCTCTGGAGAAAGTGAATGAGGAAATGTTGCGGGGATTTATAATTTGAAGAAAAAACATACTTTGAATGAGATAAAGAGTATTTATTATAAAAAGGTTCAGAGTAATGAGATTATTCTTGATTCAAGAATAATCGAATGAATTTATTTAGATAACTTGTGAAATTTTCTTGCTTAATACTCTAAAAAAATATAAATATTTTAAAGACCAGTATCATTTCTGATACTGGTCTTTATTTTTTCTCCTTAATTGTTTTGTTTTTGTTTATGGTAAAGCTATACCTCTTGTCATAAAATATATAATTGCGCAGAGACTTCCTGATCCAGGAACTGTTAGTACCCATGCTGATGCAATTTGTATCATATTTTTTTTAAGATTCAAGCTTCTTTGCTCTATTTCATGTTCTTTTTCTTGTGCTTTTCCTTTTTTCCTTTTAGCTTCTAATAATGAAATATTTAGGTGTATAAGTGTATCTTGTAACTTAATTATCTCATCTTTAGTTATCTCATCTGGTTCAGCGATTGCTGATTTTCCATCTAAGACTGATTCGGTTTCTTTTATTTCTTTTTTTATTCTGTTTACTTTTTTCTTTCTTTTATTAATTTTTTTATGTGCATTCTCAAGTAGATTTGCATTTTCCCAGAATTTCGATCTTTCGCTATCTCCTTGTGGTTCTAGGATAACTACAATTTTATTTATCCATCCAATTATAGTTGGAAAATAAGCAACTGCAAATACACCTCCAACAGCTATATGAGTAGAACTAACTGGTATTCCTAGTTGTGACGCAAGAATTACAGTACAAGTTGATCCCATTGCAATAGAGAACGATCTTATTGGGGTAAGTTCTGTTATATCGCTTCCGACTTTTTTGATAATTCTTTTTCCAAAGAATCCAAGTCCGATCACAAGTCCTACAATACCAATGCCCATTATCCATAGGGGTATTGCTGCTTTTTTTGATATGCCATTATTAATAATCGCATCATAAATTGCTGCGTATGGACCAATTGCATTTGCTATATCATTTGCTCCATGCGCAAAACATAACAGACAGGCTGCTCCTATTAATGGTTTGATAAAAAGATCATTTATCCAGTTGATGTTAGTAACAGAATTAGTAATACTCTTCTTATCAATTTTTGAAGTAGCTTTCTTAATTATTGGTTTTGCTATCAAATACGCTACAGTTGCTATACCAAACCCAATGAGTACTGCAACACTGGCATCTAAGCTTATTACTTTTTTTAATCCTTTAAGTAAAAGATAAGTAGTTGCTGACCATGTCATTATTGCAATAACTAATGGAATTACTTTTTGTGCTGCAGCTAATTGATCTTTTTGATAAACAATAAATCTCTTAATAAACCATAAGAAGATAGCTGTTATTATTCCACCAAGTACTGGTGAAGCAACCCAACTTCCAACAATTTTTAAAACTGTCCACCAAGCCACAATATCAAGACCACCAGCTGCTATTCCTCCTCCCAATACTGCTCCTACAATAGAGTGAGTCGTTGAGACCGGTGCTCCTAGTTTTGTTGCGATATTTAACCATATTCCTGCAGCAAGTAATGATGAAACCATTAAGAAAATATATTCATGTATATTTGATGAAAACATACTAGGATCAATAATTCCTTTTTTGATCGTTTTAACAACATCACCACCAGCTATGAATGCACCACCAGCCTCAAAAATAGCAGCTACAATAAGTGCAGTAGTTAATGAAAATGCTCCTGCTCCATATGCAGGACCAATATTGTTTGCTACGTCATTTGCACCAATATTTACTGCCATATAGCCACAAACTAATGCACCAAATGCAAGAGTATAACTTGCGTTTATAATTGTGTTATCATATAGTGTAATTGTTCCAGCAAAGTATACATATATAGAACATGTAAGTGTTGCTAGGACTATTGCAGTAATAATGATAAAAAAATTATTAATTGTAATAGACTTATTATTGTCTACAGTTGTAGTATTCATACACATCCCCTCATTATGAGTTTTTGAAAAGTTTATAAAACAACGTATATATAGTATGATTTTTTGTATATTGTCAAAAAGTATTTTAAATAATACTTGTATAGTAACTGCACATGTAACAATTTACATTAGGTTCTTTTAAGACTTCGATGCTAATATAAGATTCTAATTATTTGATAATGATATATGTTAGAGGTAATTTAGATATAGAAATTATAAATGAGTACTTAGAAAAACCTGGTTTTGAGCTTTTAATAATTGAAGCTTTTGGATAAATAATTTAAAAACCCTCAACCTTATAGTTGAGGGTTTTTATTTACGATAACAATGGTTCTTTCAAAACTAGAGATGCATTTGGAGCAAATTCTTCGAATGCACTAATTACTTTATCTAAAGCATGTTTATTGTTAAATAATGATGGTAAAATTGGGCTGATGTTCAGTTTCTTCAATACCTCTTCAGTTTCATTAGAAAATTTAACTGTACTCATAAGAGCTTGAGATATTTGAGAATTATCAAAATCAGGTCCTTCAATATTGCTAATTATAGCCGACTGTGAAGAGTCTAGCGTCAATATTCCATGCCAGTATTCAAAGGCTGCAGAACTACTTTCATCACGTAGTTTTCTAATATCGTTACATAATGATTCTACGTTTACTTCAGCTACATATGATGATAACTCTAGAGCATCTTTCAATAATTCATCACCATCTTTATTATCCATTATTATTACTCCTTTTTAATTTTTAATAATTATGGCCTAAATATTTATACGAATACTTTGTAATAAGTCAAAATAGTTTTCTTTTATTTAGAAAATAAGTGAGAAAGGTAAATTAAAAGGCTCACTTATAAGTGAGCCTTTTTTTAATCATGAGACATAGGTCTATTTATGCATATTGCTTCAATGGAACCTTATCTATTACCGTAACGTTATATGAAGATATATTGCTTAATATTTCTTGCATTTCTCCAATTTCGCTGGAATTTGAGAACATGTTATCAGTTAAATAACATATTACGTCGTATGATTTTGTTTCTGTTGGTACTAAAAAAGTTATTTTATCTTTTTTAGGTGGGTTAATTAAACGATCAAGAAGCCCCTTTTTTCTCACTAATTTCATTTCCCAAAGAGTTTTTTTATAAGGATTAAATAGCCATTTTCGTCTGAATACAATCCCTTCAACTTTATATCTGTTTTTTATAGATGAAGGCAAATTTTGTTTAAAGCCTAGTATTATTTTTTTACTTGCTTTTTTAGGCACTTTTCACTTTTCCTTTTTTGATTATTGTCAATGACGAAGGAGTTATATTGATAAATATGACTAAGTCAAGAAAATATATAAAAATAAAGTATTGTATTATACAAGTTAAAAGAGCTATTATTCAATAGCTCTTTTAATTGTATTCAATATATTTTGGTAATTCTTAACTCTATATATTTTCCCTTTCTCTATTTATATGAGCAATAAATCTTTTAATCATATTCACTAATTTTATTACTTCATCAGCTGATAAATCAGGTCGATTATCATTATCAAAATAAGGCTTATCTTTACTTTTACAAGTCATATCTAGTGTGTAATCATCGAGATATTTCTTCCTTTGATGGTTATTTTCTATAAAACCCTGATAATTTTCTAAACATCCACGTAATGTTCGTTTTTCCAGGGATTTAATTATTTCAACTACTATACCATAATCTCTTTCTATATTTTTTCCTTCATCTTCTATACTCTTACTTGAAGAAGAACCTATACTGAAAGAGGAATAGCTTAATTCTTTACTCATATTTAATACTCCCTTTTTTATTATAAACAATATGTATAAAAAACATATTATTTATAATGTTATTTAATATTAAGTCAATATTAACTTAATATATTACATTATATGCAATTCTATATTCATATTCTGCGTCTGATAGTTTCCATTTAAAAAGGTAGTATCAATCTAAATTATATTGTACTTGTTCTAAAAAATTATCTATTTTATCTTCATTAATTACATAATAAGATAACTTCTTTAATTTTTGATTTTTTCAATCTTTTTTGAAATTAAAATTATCTACTTCATAATATGGGAGAATATTTTTTAAATGAGAGAATTTAAGAGTTTCATAGGCGAGAAGTCAGTTATTTTTTCTGAACTGAATAGGTTTTAATATATTATAATCATCCCCTTCATATTTGCTACTGAGAATTGATAGATTCTTTCTAATAAATGATGTTCTATAATTGAGATCAGAGTTTTTTATCTGTTCAGGAAGATCGGAGTAATTGAATCTATTTGTGTACAATAAATCTTTTGGAAGATTAAAGTATTTATATTCATCTTTTTCCCTTGTTTCAAGTCATCAAACTGGGTCATCAAAGGTTGGATCATAATATGTATCTCAAACTCTTACCCATGCGTGTCATATGTTTGGAAAGTCCTGAGCATCTATTACATATCACCTAATAACTTCTGCATCTCCTATTCAGGCAAAGTATAACATATAAGTAAAATATTTTGCGTATCATTCACATACTCATTCATTATTCTTATAGGTTAATATTCATGAAAATATTTTTCTATCAGTAAGGTCGATCTCTTTTGTATATTGAGTATTATCCAATACATAACTATAAATTTTTTGAATTTTTTCTTCCCTATTAAGTCATTTTGTTAATTGAATAGTCTTTTCCCTTAAGTCAGAAAAAAGGTCATCTGTATCACTCCATAAAGTTATTTTATCATCCTTTATTTCTAATAACAACTTAAATTTATCTGGAACTCAAAAAATGATATCATCAGGTATGAGTTTAATCTTATTGAACTCTTTTACGAAAGCAGGTTCTCAATCATCTTTTATGAATAAGAGATGATCTTGAGTGGATATATTATTATAGCTCAGGTCTTGACTCCTTATATTTGTTCCTTTTGGAAATCATAGGTAACTTTTGAATATATAACTATACCAAACTCAGTCTTCTAAGAATATATTTTCTTTCCCATATATTTTTTTTCTAAAATCATTACTGAAGGTAAATAACTTCATTTGCTGATTTCATTTATCGATTTTTTGTGATAATTCTAGACTAAATAACTTTTCATTTGAGAGTGCTATAATATCATTTACAAGTTCTTCTTTTTTTGTTGAAAGTTTTTTCTTCTCTTTTATCTGTTCTAATTTTTTATTAAGATTATTTAGGAATTCTATTTCTTTTGAAAGAGAGTATTTTTTCTCTAATTTGATAATAAACTTTGAAAAAACTCGTTTTAATTTTGGATCAATAGAATTATAGGTATATGTTTGTATTGGGATAAATAATAAAAAACTTGTACATATAATTGATGCTATGATTCTTTTCATTTTTGTAATAATTATTTAAGTAGTCTTGCTTTGTCTAGTTGGTTATCAGCTCAATCTTTTTTATATTGCTCTGAATCAAATTCTAATTCAATAGTCGGAAGAATACCTATTCAATCAATTCCTGTTTGAGTTTTTCCTGTGAACCATTTAGCGATTGTATATTTAAGTGTTGATCCATCTTTGTATTCTCTTATTGTTTGCACAGATCATTTTCAATATGATTTTTCTCAAATTATAGTTGTATTTGGGAAGTAGTCTTTTATAGTTCCAATTAGAATCTCAGAAGCTGAAGCGGTTCATGAGTTTTGTAAAATAACTATTTTATAGTCGTTAAAATCTATCATATTATATCAACGTGATGTGTATTGTTGATTTGATTTTAAGTATTTTACTACTGCTGTTGGTTTTCACTCTTCTACGAAGTGTGAAAGTATATCAGCAACTTGTCAGAGGTAACCTCATCCGTTATTTCTAAGATCTATTATTACTTTTTTTACCCTTCTTTGTTTTTTTAGCCCCTCTAATGCATTTTTAAAGTTTTTTGATACATTATCTCAAAAACTTTTAATTTGGATGTAATACGTATCTTTTGTTAATAGTTTTGATTCAACATTTATAATAATAATTTTTTCTCTCGTAACATCTATATTATATTCATTTCATCATCTTATTATAGTAAGTGTTACAGCGCTTCAAGCTGGTCATTTAATCCATGATATAACTTCTTTGAGAGAATTTTCTTTCGTCACTATTTTTCCATTTACTTTTGATATAATATCTCAGCTTTGTAGTCATGCTTTTTGAGATGGAGATCATGAAATTGGAGATATTATTTTTACAATTCAGGGAGTTTCCATAAGTACGTATGAACCTATTCCTTCATATTCACCATTGAGTCACTCATTAAAGTCTTTGCTTTCTGTTGGTGGAAAATATACTGTATGTTTATCTCCTATTCCTTTTGTAATTCACTCTATGGCAGAATTGAGTATCTCATCTTCACTAATATTCCCCTTCTCATAGTGTTCTTTGATAAGAATATCATATACATCAACTAAGATAGATTTTTTTTGTTTTATTTGTGATGTTTGTCAATATCTTCTAAATTTTGTAAACTCAATATTTATGCGTGAGTTAAGTTTTTTCAGGTCATTTTTTGTTGTATTCCTTGCCTTTAGTTTTTCTATTTCATTTGGGTTAATCATATCAAATCCTAATACTTTTTCAGATAATCTTAAAAAAGAGTATAATTCTATCTTTTTTTCTGGATGAATGCTTGTTTCAGTATTTTTTATAAGGTCCAAAAAAACAAGTTTTTGGAGTGATTTATAGAGCTCACTATTTGTATCTAGATTTTTAAATTTTAAATCTATATATTTATAGCTTGATGTTACCTCTTTATCTATGAGTGATGCAAGGTGGTTAAAAATATCTCTTCTGCTCACTTCATTTGAAGTTGAGATATTCGTTGTTTCAATTCAATTCATTTTTATTTTTACTGCAAAAGATTCTTGTTGAAACGATGAAAATAAAATAAAAATAGTAGTAAGTATCAGTGTAATTTTTTTCATATTTTAATTATTGTAAATAAGTTTAATTTTTAGTTTTTCTATATTATATTAATTTGAGATAAATAATTCTTTTCCTCAAAATGGGTATGTGACTCAGAAGAATATCAATAACATTCATATGAGAATAATAACCAGGTAGGTTCACCCACTTCATATATATTTTTCAGCCCAATAAAAGTTTCATGTCCAGGATTTAATTATTTTTCTGTATTTTAATATTCCACTTCACAGAAATATAAGGAAAATTCAGTACAGTATTTCTACTATGATCATTATTTATTTGTTATTGTATTATTTTGCTTCTTTCCAACTTAATCATGACTCTATATCCACTTTGAGTGGAATTGGGATGTCTTGAACTATGTTTTCCATTATTATTTTTATTTCTGTTTTTAATATTTCCTTTTCTTCAGGAATAACATCAAAGACAAGTTCATCATGTACTTGCATGATCATCTTTGATTTGAGTGAATTTCTTTTTAAAAATTCTGCAATTTTTATCATTGCAATTTTTATAATATCTGCATTTGTTCATTGAATCGGCATATTTATCGCTTCCCTATTCGCAGCACTCTTTATAATACTATTTCTGTCGTTTATAGAGGGGAGATACCTTCGTCTTCAAAACATTGTTTCTACATATCCTTTTTCCTCACAATTTTTAATTGTGTTATCAAGGTATTCTCTTACTTTTGGGTAATTTTCATAGAACTTATCAATATATATTTTTGCATCCTTCATATTTATCCCTAGCATTTTACTCAGTCAAAATCAGCTAATTCAATATATAACTCAGAAATTTACTGCTTTTGCAATTTTTCTCTCATTGTTAGTGATTGTTGATCATGGGAAAATAAATTCTGCTGTTTTATGATGAATATCAATTTCATTTTTAAATGCTCAGAGTAAGTTTTCATCTCCTGACATGATAGCAAGAAGTCTTACTTCTACTTGTGAATAATCAGCTGCCATTATAATTCAGTTTTCAAATCTAGATACAAATGCTGATCGAATTTCTCAGGCAATTCAATGAGATGAAGGGATATTTTGAAGATTTGGTTTCGTGCTTGAAAGTCTTCAAGTTGTTGTAACTGCAGAGTTATATGATGTATGAACCAATTCATTATCATCCAATAAGTCTAACAATCATTCAACATATGTAGATTGGAGTTTTGAATAATGTCTATAATCTACAATATTTTGAGCAATCGGGAATTCATGAGAAAGTTCTCAAAGTACATCAGCACTTACACTATATCAAGTTTTCGTTTTTTTACCTTTCGGGAGTCAGAGTTTTTCAAATAATACTTCTCCAACTTGTTTAGGAGATTTTATATTAAATTCTTCTCCAGCTTCATGAATAATTGTTTTTTCTAAAGAGTCGATTTCATTTTCAAGCAAAAGCCCTATTCCTTTGAGAGTATCTCTATTAATATGAACTCAAGTAAGCTCCATGTTCATAAGTACTTCTAATAGAGGAAGTTCTATATCATTTAATATTTTTATATCGGTTGTTCCCTCTTCTTTATGCTGTAGGAAGATTTGATTTGTAATATATACATCTTCAGCTGAATATATAGCTGCTGAATCGAGTTCAACTTCTTTAAAATTAAGCTTTTTCTTATTGGTAACCTGATCATATGAAATCATTTCATAATTATCATTTTTTAATGCTAATTTATCTAATGATAATCATCTGACTCAGGGGTTTTTTATATATTCTCATAAGAGAGTGTCATAATATTTAGCCACTTTTTATTATTAATAACTATTAATTTTTATTATACATAGATAATCGATTATTTATAATTTGAAAAATAATTAATATTGACAATATATAAGTTTTATATATATTTCTGTTGCTTTTTAGATTTGCAGAGGATTGTTGTAATTCTAAAAAGGGGAAATCAAAACAAAATTATATGAGAAAAGGAGATTATCTCATGCTACATAAAAGTGTTCTTTTAATGTTTCTACTTATAGCTATATATATTTTGGCTTCTTGTGGAGGAGGAAATCCTGGACCACCAGATCCACTCCCTGAACCTGAATATAATAATGAGAATCAAGACACGGTTGGTGATGATTTAGAAGAATTATCTAAATCACCGATATCTTTTTATGATCTAAATATTGATGATGAAAAGTATTGGGAATCACAATTTGATATAGGATATATTCTGACTGCAGAAATACCCTTAGATATTACGTTAGAATTATCTGGAAATACAAAACTATGTTTTTCTGTGGATTATTTAAGTGATGTTGATGACTGTGATGAGATTCAACTTCAAACAAAAGGACAGCTTGGTGATTTAGATATTACTGTAACTATTGATTCTGTAGCCCAGAATTATGAAAATAATTCTGTAATATATATTGAGGAAGATTCATTCGTTCATATACAGGCATATAGTTTAAAAGAAATACTTCTAAAAACTCAATTTGTTTTTAATATAAAATAATTACTCAAGGAGGAGTAATCAACAAAAAAGGAGCCATTATTGGCTCTTTTTATTTTTTTATAAGATTTAACTCATTCAAACAGATATTGACATTGGAATATTTTTTTATATATTTCTGTTGCAATACAAAAAAATATATAAAAAAATAGAAACGGGAATGGAAAATATTATGATAAAAAATATGCTCTATGCTATAATATTATCGTCAATTATAATGTTATCTGGTTGTCAAATACCATGTTTCGGACTCGATTTTGGGCAATTTTGTACTGAATAATTTAAATTGGAGGAAATATACATAAAAAAAGAGCCATTACTGGCTCTTTTTTCGTATTTATTTTACTGAATTATTTTGATATTGAATCTACAATCAAGTTCATCAGCGAGAAGTTTTACTCATATCAGTCAAAGTCATATTGATGAAACTCAAACATGTGTTCATGCTGTGAACCTTCAATCGGAGTCACTCACATCAATTGCGTAGAACTTGTTAGCAAGGGTTTTTAGATTTACTAAACTATCTTTATATTTAATTGCTTTATCTATACACTCTTGTTTATTATGTTTCTCTCATGCTTTTTGTAATACCTCTATTTCTTTTCAAAGTTCATTTATATACGTTGAATAAGTTGTATCAAAATCACTTTTTAATTCTGAAGGGAATTTAAAATCAATAAATAATTTATTATCCTTAAACACTGGCTTAATTCATTTATTTAATGAGTTAAACTTTTTCAATAGTGTTTCAATCTCCGTTCATGCTTTTACAAGTGAATGATTTTTTAATATTTCAAGATAGATAGATGAATCAACTTTTGTTCATTTCTTTTTTGCAATATTTTGTATAATTTTCTGAGTATATTTTCCTTGAGATATTTTTATATCTAAGCTTTCATCTAAAGCACTTAATAAAGAAATTTGAATAAGCTTTCTTTTATCTGAAATTTTTGAACTTCATTCAACTTTCTCTATTAATTTTGTTATTTTTGACTTGAGAGTTTCTCTTTGAGTTTTTGAGAGCTTTGATAAAGCTTTCGAAAACTTTTTTTCTATTATTAGTTTGTATTGTGATTTTTTTGCTTCAAAATCTGATTCTGAATATCAATTTGATACTCAGAAACTTAATAAGATAATAATTGAAACCAATAAGGTTTTTTTGAAAAATATTCAGAAATAACTCATAATATAGTTTTAAATAAATACAAATATTTAGTTTATTATAATACTTCGTCAGTAAGTTTGTTATAAGTGAAAATATCAGTTCCTTTAAAGAATCTATTTAGTTCAATTTCAGCATTTTCTGAAGTATCTGAAGCGTGGATAATATTTGCATCTATAGATAATGCAAGGTCACCTCTAATTGATCCTGGTAATGCTTCAACTGGATTTGTTGCACCAGTTAACATTCTTACTGTAGCTATTGCATTTGCACCTTTAGCTGCTATTGCTACAATTGGAGTTCTTGTCATATATTTTTTAATATTTGGAAAGAATGGTTTATCCATTAAGAAATCATAATGTTCTTCGATGATAGCATCATCTAATTGCATCATTTTTAATCCTGTAATTTTTAATCCTTTTGCTTCTAATCTAGCGATAACTTGACCAATTAAACTTCTTTCAATTGTATCTGGTTTTAATAGTATAAGTGTAGTTTCCATATCGGCTATTTTTATAATTATAAAATACGTCAAGATTATATATATATTCTGAAAAAAGCAATCTTTTCTTTACTATACTTTGATTCTTGAAGGGTTGCTTTTTAATGATTATTGCATATATTTAGCTGCAATATATATATTATAAATAAAAAGAGAGGAATGAATAGCGCAATTAATAGTAGTCCAGTAGAAAATGAAATATTAAAGACTCAGACTTTACTTGAGAAGTTTCCAAATGAGGTAAATGAATTTCTAGAAGATATAAGGGGTTATTTAAAACTTGAGAAAGGTTTCGATTTTTCATCAATTACATTTGATCCAGATATAGATATATGTGAAGATGGTATTTCATTGGAGCTAAAAGAATCATGAAAAAAGAAATTAATAAAACTTCTTACTTATAGAGCTTTTGAGAAGGAGCTTGTAAATGAATGAGGAATTGATGATATTAAGCTTAGTAAGGTGATTTTTCATATAGAAAGAGCTCAACAAGCACTTGATATAAGTGAAAATGCAAAAAATAAAAAACTGAATGATATTAAGACCTTAATTGGGGAATTAGATTGAAAGTGAATTGATAAATCCGAAGTACAGGAAGAAATTAATTCATTAAATGAAGACTTTATAGATCTGAATAATGATTGTATAATTACAAATAACACACTAGAAAATAAAAAAAATAAAAAAAATGATTATTTAAAAAAAACTGATTTTTTTAAATCTTTTTCATCTAATTTTATATGATATATACTTTTTTCTGAGGGAAGTACTTGTATTAATACGGTACGAATGTTAGAAGAAGATACGGAAATAATAACTGACAAAGAAGTAGAAAAAAATAAAATAGAAGAAAAAAATGTGCAAAAATATATTTCAATTTTAAATTTATTTCTACAAACATCATACTCTGATTCAAAAAAAACAGTTTCTTTAATAAAACCATTTGAATTATCAGTTCAAGAAAAAGTATCTGGAATTACATATAGTGATGTTAATTCCTCTATTGATAATCGTACTATATGAATTTCACAGAAAATTAATGACTTTATTGAGAAAAATAAGAAGATGGCAAGAATCATACTATTTTCTTGTATATGAATAGCTTCTAATTATATGATTTATTCAGATCCAAATACAAAAGATATACCCTATAATACTGCAGATTATAAAGATCAAAGCTTTTTAAAAGCACAAGTTGAGAAATTTATGAAAGACTCCATAGCTGATTCAGGCTCTATGCATGCTATTTGATATCACTTTAAGCAAAACTTTACAAAGAGTAAACTTTATTCACCTTCATCATTAAGTTCATATTGATACGAAGTTGTAAGTAGTGATAATGAATGAATTGAAATTAGTTTTACAGAAAAGGGTTATAATAAGGTATTTTTTACTTATAAATATCTTTTTAATACTGATGAAAAAGAACACATTCAAGAATGAGCTGATAAAGTCTTGAAAAATAGACTTAACTTTCTGATAGATGAATCAATTTCAATAGCGGTAAAAGAATTAGGTTTTAATTTAAATAGCCTCGGAGTAGAGGAGCTTTTAAAAAATAAAATTCTTGATGGAATTGATAATAAAGATTTAAGTCCTGATTTTAAACTAGATGTATCTGTTGATATGGTAGAAAACCAAGAGGAATCATTAATAAATATTAAGATTACTAGTATTGTTCGACCAGAATTTCTTATTGAGTATCAAAAGAATCCCCCAGTTGAGAATATCTATAAAAAATATATGGATCCAAGGCTCAGTTGATTTGAAAAGATGGTTATAGAAAATCTTCCTTCATTTAATACAATAAATACAGTTGTTTATGAAAGACTCTTTGAGAGTTACCTAGAGAACCATTTATTAAAATTTCTTAGACTAAATTCAAAAAAATATGATAGGTATATTTCATCTGTTGAAATAAAGAGCCTTAAATATAAAAATCAAAGCTTGCATTATGAATTATTTTTTACTTATGAAGATCGTTCAGTTGATAAAAAACCGCAATTAAGAGTTATTCCATTAGATGAATTGTATTTCCCTATGTGGATCAATTGAAAACTTATGGATATGATATATTCTTCTATAAAGAGAACCACTCCTGAAAATATATCACAAGATCTGCTAAATAGGTTTTTTATTCTTTTGCGTCGTGATTTACCAGAGGATAAGTATAGTTTATTATTAAAAAATGAATGAAATATTTATACTTTCACTTTTAAAAATAAAGCATGACTAACTATCTATGAAATAGATCAAGACATAAGGCTAGGAGGTGCATCAAATATTGTATCTTGCAATTTATGTAAGATACAAAATAAATTTTTAGAGTCGATGAATCATATTTATGAAAATTGAAATTTAGCGAACCTTGATCTAATTAAATTTAAAATTTCTACTGATATTAGATGACTTCTCGATACTTTTTGATGAGATTATCAAGAGGGAAAATATGATGATAGAGAAATAATTGTTGGTATTCCGGATCTTTATTCAGGTAAAACACCTATTTATTCATTATTTTTACCAATTTTATCAAAAAATGGTTTTAAGATGGAGGATTTTTACTATTCTCCTACAGAATAAGAATGTAAATATTCAAAAAAAAAGAAACACTTATTAATCAATAATAAGTGTTTCTTTTTGTGATATTTTATGGTTAAATGATACTCCTTCCAATTTCTCAGATAAATGCGTTCTTATTTTATTCATGATTTCATCTTTTTTCTCTGGGTGAACTTTTATATCTGCCCTGAGTAATTTATAATTCATTCTATCAAAATCAGATGTTTTGATATGCCCTGTTTCCAGTGCATTATCTACACATTCTTGACTACAAAATCAGTAATGATTTTTGTATTCTTTTTCATCAGCGATAATTCTAGCATTACAATGACTATACCTACAGTTTTCACAATTATCTGTTTTTTTATCTGAAAAAATACATTCTCAAATAATGGTATGAGTATTTTCATCTCATACATAGTCAGAAACTCTATCATCAAATACATATAAGTTTCCTTCCCAGTTTCCATCGTTAAATGTATTTATATATTTAACCACTCCACCATCAAGCTGATATGTATTTTTGAGTCCTGCTTTTTGAAGCATAACCGTTGATTTCTCACATCTTATACCTCATGTACAATATGAAATAACCTTTTTATCTCAGAATTGTTTTTTGTAGTTTTCTATTTCAGTTTCTAGTTCTCTAAAATTAAGTGTATTCGCTGGAATTGCATTTTTGAAATGTCCCACTTTGTATTCATGATTATTTCTCATATCTAGTATTATATAATCATCGGTATTTCCGTTATCAATAATATCTTTAAAATCCTCGATTGACATTCTATTCCCTGCTTCATCTATTTCTGATTTTGAATATTTTTTTCCAAGTGCTACAATTTCTTCTTTGTACTTCACGGCCATTCTTGGGAATTTATGTCCGTCTACTTTTGAGGTTTTGATATCAAAATCTTCTGGGTTATTGAATAATGGGTGTTGATCTAAATACATTTTGTATGCTTTTAGTTGTCATTCATTACAAGTAACAGTTGATGAGATTCCTTCTGTTCATATATAGATTCTTCATTTCATTCAGATATCTTTACAGAATTTAAGGTGATCTTCTACTTCTTTCTCTGGATTTACTACGTCTACAAACTTATAAAAAGTTATAAGTTTAAATTGTTCTTTATATAACATATAATATATTTCTAAATAATAACTTGCATGGTTATTGCAAAAATATCTCTGATCCATTTGTGTGGTAGAGTGCGTGTATTATAAGAATAATTCTCATATTGCAAGATAGATAATAGTATATAAAATAATATTTTGATTTTAATGAAATATTGAATACCTTGTTGTTACATTATTTTATATGTCGTAAGGCTAACTTACCCTTAGTTTTATTCACTAACCCTGTATATTATGACAAAACAACTAGAACTCCTCATGCCTGCATGAGATTTTGAGAAATTAAAATTCGCTTATGCATATGGTGCTGATGCATGTTATGTATGAGTGCCAATGTTTTCACTCAGAGCAAGAACGAATACTTTTAATATGAAAACAATCAAAGAAGCCGTAGATTATGCTCATAATTTGTGAAAAAAAATATACTTTACTGCAAATATATATGCACATAATGTAAAAATTAAACCATTTATGGCTCAGTTTTCTAAAATGGTTGAAATGAAACCCGATGCTTTTATTATGGCTGATCCATGATTGATTAGTATAGTAAGAAAGCAATTTCCAGATGTAGAAATTCATCTCTCAGTTCAAGCAAATAATACAAACTGGGCCCAAGCTGAGTTTTGGAGTGATTTAGGAATAAAAAGAATTATTTTAAGTAGAGAAATTTCCCTGAGAGAAATGAAGGAAATTCATGAGCATGTACCACAAATAGAATTAGAAGCTTTTGTTCACTGAGCAATTTGTATGGCTTATAGTGGGAGATGTTTAATTTCAAATTATCTCTCAAATAGAGATCCAAACCAAGGTACCTGTAGTCATTCATGTAGATGGGAATACAAAGTGTTTAAAGATGATAGATCTGAAGCAGAACTAGAAACGATTACATGAAGACCTGAAGATTATCAAGAATTAACGTGAAATTTCTATCTTGAAGAAGCTGAAAGGCCAGGTGATATTATGGAAATAGATGAAGATTCATACGGCACATACCTTATGAATTCAAGGGATTTATGTGCTATTGATTATATAGGAGAGCTAAAAGATGCTTGAATTATCAGTTTTAAAGTTGAATGAAGAAATAAAACTGTTAACTATATAGCTTCAGTTGGTCTTGCTTATAAAGAAGCTCTTGAAAAAGTCGAAGTATGAGAAAAATATGATTCTATTAAACTGAGTGAGGAGTTATTCTCTATAGCAAATAGAGGTTATATACCAGGATTTTTAGCTTGAAATCCAAATGCCAACGCACAATTTTACGAAAGAAATGGTTGATTTCAAACAAAAGTATTTTTAGGAATACTCAGAGATTTTGATGCTGAGAATATGCTTTGTAGAGTTGAGGTGAAAAATAATTTTAGCATATGAGATAATTTTGAAATCGTTACTCCAGATGGAATTATGAAATCGAAGATAACTCAGATTTATAGAACCAAGATTAATCACGGAGTAAAAAAATCATGAACAACTTTTATAAATAAAATCGCTTTTAATGAAGATATTTCTGAAAAAGTTGAATCAGCATATGGTTGATGATATGAAGTATGGATTAATATGGATAAAGACTATACAGAGTTTGGTTTGATTAGAAAAATATCACCAGAAATGCAAGCAAGTTAAAAGAGAGCTTTTGCTCTCTTTTTTTCTTTGTATATGTTTGTAGAGAAATCTATAATCTATCAGCGTTTATTAAATCCTTAAGACGAGATGATAGTATATCACTTAAATCAGATGCTATTTTTTTAGATTGCAAAACATTATTGATTTTTATTTCTATTTTTATTTTTTCATTTTCTTTGTTTTTTTGATCACATATTATTTGGATACGTGAATTGCTTCTATTATAACTGTGATCTAGGATCCTGCTTTTATGTTTAAACGGAAGTTCAAATGTATATGCACCAGACTCATAATTTACTGTGCACTTATATCTGTCATCTGTTGAGTTATTTTCGAATCCCAACCCTAATTGCCTCTTTGCAATAAAATTTTTTTGAAATACTAAAAGTCCAGATTTGAGTACAGTGATTAATTGCTGTAACAACAAATTATGAGCTTTTTCATCATTACTACTCAAGATGTAACTCCTTCCTATATTATTGTAGTTTTACGAAGTGAACACATTATACATATAAAAATCATAAATCAAGTTTTATAATCGTCAATATGATCTAGAAATAAAGATTTTATTATGTTTGTTTATGGTTATATTAGAGACTATTATAATAGTAATTATTTAAAGAATAAGAATATGAAAAACTATATATATATCATTCTCGGGGTCTCATATGTTACCTATTATTTCTTAAATCAAGAGAATTCTTATTTTTTATATATAAGAGAAAATGTTGCATATTGAGATGTATTATTATCTTATTTTAATGCATTAGTATGATTTTTTGCAGTATTATGAACCATGAATTTGGTTAACAAAGTATTAGAAAAATTATTTATTCGACTTTCAAAAAAAACTGAAACAGAACTTGATGATCTTGTATGAGAATTTATTATTAAGTTTATTAACCTCGCAAAATACATATTTGCACTCTATGTAGTATTCTATTTAGCAAAGACTCCTGTTTATATCGATATATTAGTGGAAAAGGCTACTTCAGTATTAATTATAATAATATTTTTATCTCTCTTTACTTCATTTGTAAACTTAGTTTTTCAAAAAGAACTTATTCTTAAAAGTAAGTTAAAAGCTGTAAGTAGAACTCTCTTGCCTTTTATTAATAAAGTAACCGTTATTTTTATATGGATTATCTGAACTATCACTATTATATGAAACCTCTGATATGATGTATCTGCTCTTATAGCTTGAGCGTGAATAGGTTGATTAGCTGTTGCACTTGCTGCGCAAAAGAGTTTAACAAATGTATTTGGTGCAATAACTATACTCCTTAATAAACCATTTAAGATTTGAGATTATGTTGCTATTAATTGACACTTTTGAGTTGTGAAAGAGATCTGACTCTCATACCTTACCTTAAAGGATAAAATGTGACATCAAATCATGATTCCAAATGAAACAATTATAAGTACAAGTATTGAAAACCTATCCGTAAGGGAGAATAGGAGAACTGATTTTAGTATTGGTCTTGTATATGGTACAACTCAAGCAAAAATGAAAAAATGAGTTAAAATTTTAGAAGATATACTAGAAAAGTACGTGGAAGATAAAACGGCCTCTGGATATAGAGTGAACTTTGATATGTTCTGAGACTTCTCATTGAATATTAATGCAACTTATTTTTCTCTCCATAATAAAGTTTACAAAGATTATATTAAGCAAAAAGAAGATATAAATCTGAGCATAAAAGAACAATTTGAAAAAGCCTGACTTGATATGGCATTCCCTACTCAAGAATTAATAATAAAAAAAGAAGATAAAAAGAAAAACCTTTAAAAACCCATCCCCTCGTTCCTCGGTACTTCCCTTCATTCGAATGGAAGACAGAAAATAAAAAAAGAAGATTTTTAATCTTCTTTTTTATGCAATCAGGTTCATTACAAGTTTTACCATGAGTTCTTTATCTTTTGGATTACTAGATGCAATGAGAAGCGTTATAGCTACAAGGGCTCTATCATTAATCTTTCTTTCTCAATTTTCGTCAAATAAGAGATTATTTTTTGCTAAGAAGAGAATAAAAGTAAAGGCTCAACTTCTTTTGTTTCCATCTATAAATGGATGATCTTTTACTATAAAATAAAGGAGATTTGCAGCCTTCTCTTCTGTGGTAGTATAGAGATCAGCTCATCAAAATGTTTGATATATGTTTCAAAATATTGATTCTATTCAATATTTTTCTTTGTTTTTTGCAAATAAATCTGTTGCCTCTCATTTAGAAACAAGGTTTTGTTTTAGCTCTAAAATAGCATTATATGCCTCCTTTGCTTCTAATTTATAATTTAAATTTTTTGTTTTTCATGTTTCTTTTAAACTACCTTCATCATATTTTTGTAGAAGTAGCCAACTATTGGTATAGTTTGTTATGATATCTAAAAATCCTAGTGCTTCTTCTTTTCATAAATCTCATGAGATCAGGGCTTTTTTAATCATATTGATAGAACCTTCTAATTCTTTGAGACCTTTTTCCTGAATTCTTTTTTTATTGATAGTGTATCATTGAATAAGGTGATCTTTGAGAATTTTATTTGCCCATATACGAAACGACGTTGCTTCTTTTGAATTTACTCTATATCAAACTGATAAAATCATATCGAGGTTATAAAATTTTGTTTGATATTTTTTTCCATCATTAGCAGTATGTTCCATTTTGGAACACACTGATTCAAGGGTTAATTCTTCATCTTTAATTATATTTTTAATATGTTTAGTTATCGCTGGTCTTTGTACTCAAAATAGCATAGATATATGTTCTTGAGTAAGCCATATATTTTCATTTTCAAGCTTTACCTGGATTTCAGCATCTCAATCTTTCTTTTTAAAGATATGAATGTCTCATCTTCTTATTTTAGTCATAATTTTTAAATTACATATTTTACTATATACAAAGTATATACATACTTGAAATAAAAGCAAATAATTTTAAAAATAAAAAAACTCAGAATTGTAAAAAATCTGAGTTTTTTTGACTAATCTACATATACTTCTCTTGGTTTACTCCCATTGCTTGGTCAAACAACTCAAAGTTCTTCTAATATATCAAGTACTTTCGCAGCACGAGCATATCAGAGTCACAGTTTTCTTTGGATGAGAGATGTGCTTCCTTTTCATGACTCTTTTACCACAAGGATAGCTTTTTCTATTAGCTCAGGATCTTCATCTTGATCTCATTTATAATTTTCAAGAATACTTCATTCTGTTTTAGACTTTCAATTTACAATAGATGAATCTTGAAGATTATTGAGTATATCAGGATCAATAGTAAGTTTTAATTGATTCACTACTGCTTCAACTTCATCAGTCTCCACAAGTACTCACTGTACCCTCTCTGGTTCTAAATTCCCAGTTGGGTATGACAGCATATCTCACCTCCCTAGAAGGTCCTCAGCTCATTTTTGTCATATAATGGTTTGAGAATCAATGTGTGATGCAACGGTAAATGCAATTCTCGATGGAATATTTGCTTTAATAAGTCATGTAATAACATCAACTGATGGTCTTTGTGTTGCAACTATCAAATGAATTCATACAGCCCTTGCCATTTGTGCAATTCTAGAAATAGATTGTTCAACTTCTTTTTTATTTCAGCTCATCATAAGATCAGCCAACTCATCTATTACAAAAACTATATATGGTAATCTTTTATCTTTCTCTACTTTTGCGTTGTATTCTTTTAAATTTCTAGCATTTACGGCTGTCGCAAGGTCATATCTTCTAAGCATTTCAGCTACACACCATTTTAATGCATTGAGTGCTTTATCTGGATTTGTAATAACTGGTGTAAGTAAGTGAGGAATTCCATTATATACTGAAAGTTCAACTCTTTTAGGATCCACCATTATCATTTTTAAGTCAGAAGGAGAGAATTTATAGAGAAGTGATATAAGAAAACCATTCATTCACACAGATTTTCAAGAACCTGTTTGTCATGCTATAAGAAGATGTGGCATTTTTGCAAGATCTCATACCATAATGTTTCAGCTTACGTCTTTTCACAGAGCAATTGGTATTTCTAATTTGGGAGAGTTAAATTCTTTTGATGAAAGTACTTCCCTCAGTCATACTGCTTGTCTATTATCATTTGGAACTTCTATTCAGACGGCTCAGAGTCCAGGAATTGGAGCTTGTATTCTTATGTTTTTTGCATGAAGAGCGAGGGTTAGATCTTTTTTAAGGTTTACAATTTTTTGAAGTTTTACTCATTCTCTTGGCTTCAGTCTATATTGTATTACAGTTGGTCAGACCCTAAATCATAACATTTCAACTTCTATTTTAAACTGGAGGAGCTTTTCTTGAATTTCTATTTCTTTTCTCCTTATTTCATTTTTATCATAATTGATATTTTTTCCTCTTTCAGTTAAAAGGTCTAATTTTGGAAAAATCCAATTTTTAAATGTGCTTTTTCAAATAGTTTGAATTTTTTCTTCGGATTTTTTCTCTGTTTTTGAGAATAGGGCTCAAATTTTTGAAGGAGCTTTCTTTTCAATTTTAATTTTTTTTGGTGCATCAGAAAGGTTCAATTGTTTTGTTTTCTTTTCTTTACGTAAGGATTCTTTTTCCCTTTTTAACTCTTCCATCATTTCATCGAGTTCTTTCTTTTTATTATTGAGTTTCGTTTCTGATTTGGTTCTCGGTATATTTTTGATTATTTTTTCTTTTTTAATAGTATTTTTTATATCAGAAACTGATGGACTTAAAGAAACCATTTTCTTTGTAAAATGTATTGGTGAAAAACGAAATAATATAATAAGAGAGAGGATAAATAAACCTATAAATAGTAAAAGAAGTGAGTTTCGTCATATTATATCTACCAGGATTGGGTATAAGTTAAATGCAGCTTGGTAATTTCATATAAAGAATCAAATTATTGTTGTGATACTAAAAAAGAAAAAAAGGAGTCAAAATCATCTATATATATTAAAATCAAGATCTTTTTCTTTGAATAAAAATATACTCAGAAGTAATGTTACAGGCGAAAATAGAAATTGATAGTATTCTCAAAATAATATTGTAAGAATATTAAAAATATGAAATCAAACAACAGATTTTGTATCTGCTAATAAAACAAGGATCGATAAAAATAAAAATATAGTAGCAAAAATATATTTTTTTATATCTGGATTTAGTTTTGGAACTGTTTTTTTTCTTGGTGGCATTTCTGTTGGGTTCTTAAAGTCTATTTAATCAAATTATACACACATTTTTTATTTTTTCAACATAAAAAAGTAAGCATTTTACTGCTTACTTTTTTAATTATTTTAAATGAAAAGTTATTATAATAATTATGCTGCTACGGCATATTTATTATGCTCTTGTTTCTGCTTCTAAGAATTGTGATAATTTTCAAGTTCTAGATGCAATTTCTATACCACTAATATCTATATTACTAGGCTTTTGAATTTCATTACTATCAATAGTACTTGATAATTCAGATATTTGCATCTGTGCTTCATACGATGTCATGTCAAATAATTTTTGTAATCAATCAATCTGTTCTCACATTCTTTCATCGATACGAGTTTCTCATGATAACATTTTTGCGAGTGTTTCTTTATTTGTATTTATAATCTTTTGTAATTCACTAGGACCTTCATTTGCTTGTTCTTGGAAATTTTGTCTTTCAGTTCACATAATTTTATAGTTAATTTATAAATTTGTTTTTATTTTTATCTTTTATTTAGATGTAAGGTAAATATTTGTGTTAGTATCCAATATATTGGCTATCATAAATGCTCACTCTCATCTGGTTACTTTTAGATTAGGTCTGAAATAATTCTCTCAGAACTTATCTTTCCACGTAGTATTACTTAATACATAGCTGGCTTTTTTGTTATTTAAACTATCTAAATCTTTATATTTCTTGGTAATTACTTTATTATTATTTAATACAAGATATTTATAATTCAGATCTAAAAAATCTTGTCTTGTAATAGATCTAAATCTACTTGCGCTTAATTTCTCTGCTTTTAAATCACTTAGTTTTTTATTAATAATGTTTACTGTAGATCAAGAAACTGAACTATCTTTTATTTTAATTAAACTATTTTCGATCCAATTCAGCGCATCGACTTCCACAAGTTCCCTGCTTTCTAGAAAATATCATTTATTAATTCAATCTACAATTCAATTTTCTAACATTTTCACTACGTCATTTTTATAAGCGTAATTACTTTTTAATCATTTAGGATTCGTTACGCTGAGCGTTTTTGAGCTCATATTTTTATTTCCATAATCATTAATAATAGTAATTTTCGCATCTTTAGAGATGGCTTTATAATCAAATATAAGTAATCCTCATACTGTATCAGTATAATCAAAATCTATTGTATCAGTATAATCTGAATCATTACAAGATTTTTTATATATCTGTCTAATATTTTTTAATGATCATCTTTTTATACAAACTTCTACTCAATCAGTGGTTTTAAGTTTGAAACTAGATCAATATTTAAGATTTATTAATTTTCTTCAATTTTTATCTTTAAAAAGTGCTATACCAGTTTTTTTATCTCAAAGGACAATATTTCTACTTGAATATATTTTTGCGGTATTAGGATACACAACATTTCATGCTGCATAAACTTGTAAAGGTATAGATTTGACAGTTGATTGTCATATTTTTATAAAAAGAGTAGTATTTCATGTTTTTAACCCTGAAAGTTTTATATCTCTTTTTCAATCAGTAAAATTATATAGCTTCTGTGGAAAGACGCTTACTTTTGTAGTATCAACTATAAATGTCATACCAGCAGGCATATTTCACTTAAATGGTCTTCACCTTTTATCAGTAACTTTTAATTTAACGGTTGTGGTTTTTCATGACTCTATATTTCATCATATATTATTGAGCTTAAATTCAATATTATATTTTCTTATAAATTCTTTTGCTTCTTTTTCTTCAATTTCTTCTCTTGTCATTAAGTTCGCTTTTGATATTTTCTCAGTTTTTATACTACTCGTAGCTATAGTTGATGATATTTTTGTTTTTCAACCACTCGCTAAGAAGTTTGTATAATCATTTTTAACTTGTTTTCTCGTTTTAGGTCAAAACCAACCAGCTCATAAATCAGTTTTATTTTTTATAATATTATTAGAAATCTGGTATGCTATCATACTTTTTTCTATATCTTTATAATCTCAATTTATAGATCAGTTATATTCTCATAGATCTCTAAAGATTTGTTGAACTTCTTTAATATCTGAACTAGAATATCAGATATATACTGTTTTCGTAAATATTGATAAATCTACAGTTGAGTTATTAGTAGGAGTCTGAGTTGATGATTGAGAACTTGTTTTTACTATTTTTATACTATCTAATATTCATCCATTTGTTTCTAAAAATAACAGAGGATCGATAGTGTTTACTTGTAATTCATCAAAACAAACTCATGTCTCAGTTATTTTATAATAACTATAAGGACATTTAGAATAAGCATAATAATATGGGTGAAAAGGGGTATCTAAATCAATTTGAAAATGGAGATGATTTCATGTAGAATTTCATGTAGATCATACTTCTCATACTTTCATTCAGACACTGATCTTTTGTCCTTTTCTCACATTAATCTTTGACATATGTGAGTAATTTGAAACAATTACTTTTCCTTTTATTGTATGTTTCACTGATACAGTGTTTCATAATCATACTGTATTTTTTGCTAGTATTACTTCTCAGTTTGCAATACTATAAATTGGTGTTCATTTAGAAGTGGCAATATCAGTTCAGATATGACCTCCATTTCATACATCCCATCAATATTTATAACTTGCTCCCCATAATTCTGTATAAATTCTTGTATATTGATTATAACCACCATCTTCATTGGCATATTTTTTATAATCTTTTGTTTTTAAAACTGGTAAATTTTGTTTACAATCTGAAGTTAATTCAGAAAATTCTTTAAACCTACATTCTAATTTCGATATTTCCTTTAATGGATATATAATTTTGTCATTGCTCGCAGCAAGTGTAGTCGGTATCGGTATAATATTTGTTACAATAAAAATTCCGAGTAATCCTGTTTGACAAAACTTTGTTAAACTTTTTTTCATTTTCATAATAACTTTATTTTTAAAATAATTTTTCTTTAAAGTAAGTTTCTATATAATGTCTTATATATTGTTTTAGTTCTGTAGCATGAACTAAAAACATTCAACTTGACTAATTTAATTTCGTATACTTAAATTATTTTAGTAATATTATTATCCCACAAGATTACATACTTGTCAATTAATTGAATTGTTTTTTAATATAGTTTTTATTATATATTTATAACTTGCTTATTTTAAGCGATATATCATAGATAAATACTCTATTTTACTTTTATAATAATTAATGTATAAATATGAATATATTTGAAATAAACGTACTATGATTCACTATAGCACCAAGTTACTATGGTTTAATGTATGCTTTAAGTTTTATAATATGATATCTGATTATTAGAAGAAGGTGATATGTGAAAAGTATTCTCCTTGATGACCTGCTCTTCTATATATTCTTATGAGTTATATTATGATGAAGAATGTGATATGTTCTTTTTTATAACTTCAGTCATTATTTAAGCAACCTCTGAGACATACTAAAAATTTGGGAATGATGAATGAGTTTTCATGGATGAGTGATAGGAGTAGTTATAGCAATGTATATCTTTTCAAAAAAGAAAAAGCTTAATTTTTACTTATTATCAGACGAGGTTACTGCCGTTTTACCAATATGACTGTGACTTTGAAGGTTATGAAACTACCTCAATAAAGAGCTCTTATGATATAGTCCATATAATTGATTTCTAGCCATAGAGAAAAATGGGACCTCATACTTCCCTTCACCTTTACTTGAATCTTTATTAGAATGATTATTTCTATATATTATATTGTTGTATTTTTATAAAAAAAGACAATTTGGATGACAGATAGCTTCATTATTTTTAATAGTTTACTGAATATTTAGGTTATTGGTCGAAATTTTCTTTAGAGAACCAGATAGTCATATCTGATATATATATAATTATTTTACTGTGTGAGAAATATTAACTCTCCCAATGATTATGCTTTGATTATGACTTTATATATATTTAAGAAAGAAAAATAATGTTCCATTATAATAAATGACCTCTCGTAATGAGTGTATCAAATATACTTATATGAGTATCATTTATATGTACTCTTTGAGCATCAATATTCCCTGTTTTATATTTGTTTTGATTCAATGATATATTTCTAACTCGTTGAGATTATCATATATATATTATACAGTTTTTTACGTCGACCTTCTTACATGCATGATTTTTCCATTTTATTGCAAATGCTCTGTTTTTATATATTTTTTGAAATGTAGTGGAACTTTTGATATGAAAGAAAAAATATATAGGATTTTTTATATTTGCTATCTTTTTTATATGAAGTTGACTTACTTTTATAAATGCAGGAAATACCGTATGAATTAGTTGATTTTGTATGGCTCTATTAAGTTATTATACACTTGAGCTTAAATCGCAAAACAATGTTGACTATAAGTGATGAATCACAGCAATAATACTTAATATAGCTATTTGACTCCATCCTTGAATTAGTCTTTTTTGACATTTATTTTGAGTTATTGGATGAATACTATTCTATATCTTTAATAAAACATTCTTTAAAAATATTCTTCTTTGAATTAAAAATTCTTAATATAAGTATACATTAAATGGCTTATTTAAGTAGATCGTGATCAATATTATAAAAAGTAATTTTAAAAGCTTGCTTTTGTTTTCTATTTCCTTATAATATGAGACTACATAGTGTAATTAAATAGGTTTTTCTTTCAGGTTTGTATATTATTTAGCTAAATAATGAGATATGAAAACAAATATATTTATTAGTACAATAATTGTATTCCTCATAGGTATTTCTTCTGTTCATGCATCAGAAATAGATATTCAGGATTCATTTGTAGAAACAGATTTATTGTCTGATATTTTTGAGACCTTTTGATGAGAAAGTATTGAGAATATTGAACTCATGGAAGAATTTTTAAGTGAGTATGAAACTATTGAGTATTATCAACTAGAAAATACTGCTGAATTTAAAGAATTAGATAACTTCATACAAAACTCAATATTCAAATAAAAAAAATACTGAAAATTAATTTTCAGTATTTTTTTTATTTATCTAATTGCAACCATACAATAGTTATTTATATCAAAATCTTGATTATAATATGTAGTATATAGTGCTGCTCATAGAGCACTTGAACTATTATATACTCTCATACTTCTTGATTTATAAGATCTAAAAATATACTTAAAATCTCAGGTTGATGCTTCAATTAATTCAACTGATCATGATCAAGTCGAACTTCAATATGTATTTGTAAGGTAGTATTTATCCCCATTCCACTTTGCTTCTAATGAAGTTGATGAAAATGTAGAACTTTCTTTATTAGATTTTGTTAAGTGTGATATATCTGATTTTTTGAATCAATAAATAAATGTTGGTATTTCATAACTTTTAAAATATTCATTTGTTGTTGAACATTTAAGCATAAGATCCTTGTTTTCATTATCTTTCCATATATCTGATATATTTCATTTTGTTCAAATGTTATTTTTGATACTTGTAATTTTAGCTCAACTTCATGTTTCAAATAAATTTTCAGTAGTAATATCAGTTGACATTGCTACATAAGTCCAGCCTCCACCATCAGAGGTCATATCACAATATACATCAAATCAAGTTCAGTTCCCTTCTGGATCAATTGTGTATATTCCATCATCACTTGATCACTTAATATCTTTTATTCTCTTACATGTTGAAGTTGGATTACTTCATATTAAAACTACTCCTGATCAAGTAACTTTTTCCGTATTATCAATATATGCAGTGTATGTATCAGTAGTTGACGTGATATCTAAATTCCCTGCTGATTGTATAGTTGAAACTTCTTGAATTGGGGTATTGTCTGAGTCTACGAGAATACCTAGCTTTTTTCAATACGTATATGGATACCTATCTGTATAATCAGTGGCAGCAAAAGTAGTATTTACACTTGCTGTTAAGGCTTTGTTTTTTTCAAGAAGAGTAAGGAGTTGAAAATGCTTTTTATTTATAGATACATAATATGAATAATATACTTTATCTTTGGGATCTTTTCCATCTTGAGTATATTCAATTGCCTCCAAAACTGTTTCTCAAGCATATCATTGATATCAAATAACTACTCCATTCGCTTGGACTTTCACATAATCATCGGGTAAAGGAAGTGATCTAGATGTTTTGTAAAGCTCTAATCAATCATGTATACCTGCGAGTTGAGATACTCTTGCAGTATCTCTAATTCAAGATAGGTATGATATATATGAAGCAAGTCAAATAGTTGATAGTATAAGTAATATCATCACTACAACTATTAATTCTACAAGTGTAAAAGCACTTTTTTGGATATCTTTCATCGGTATAAATAAATGTTATAATTATATATGTGTAGTATATTATAACTCTTTGAGAAAAAACAAATTAATTTCCATTGACGAATAAGAGATTATATATCTTGTAGAAGATATATAATCTCTGTTTTTTTATTGAAAAAAAACATTTTTTCTATACAGTATAGATCATCTTAATTAATATAATATCATATGGGATTTAAAAAAAATAAAATTAAAAAAACTTCAGGAATCTACTCAAATTTTGTGTGACTTCTCTCACTTCTTATTATCTTTGTTATTTGATTATATGTGATACAGAATATCAATATACTCAATTTTGATTCTATTGATAATAATCAGATAATACAAAAGACAAATGACAACGATGATGATACTGAATCTATTTGAATTCAAACAGAGGAAAAATCAACAGATACAAAAAAGAATGATTGAAATAAAATTAATATACTCATAGTATGAAGAGGTGGCTGAAATCATGATGCTCCAGATTTAACAGACACTATCATTCTATGAAGTATAGATATGAAAAAAGAGGTCATAACTTTATTTTCACTACCAAGAGATCTTTATGTCAATTATGATAAAATCACAAGTGGTAAGATTAATGGTATATATGCAAAGTATTCCTCAGAAAAAACATCAAAAACATACGGAATGACACAACTTGAAAAAAAGGTAACTCAAATCACATGAGAAGAAATTGATTTTTTTGTAAATATTGACTTCCAAGGTTTTACAAAAATTATTGATTCTATTTGATGAATCCCAATTACTGTATCTAATAATTTTGTAGATAATCAATACCCTGATGGAAAATGAGGGTATAGAACTCTTGTATTTAAGAAATGAACATGGCTATTTGACTGAGATAGTGCATTAAAGTATGCAAGGAGTAGGCATTCTACAAGCGATTTTGATAGAAGTTTAAGGCAACAACAAGTTATTAAAGCATTTAAAGATAAAATGACTACATGATATTTCTTGAAATCACCTAAAAAGATAAAAGAGTTTTATGATGTTTTTACAAAATATGTAACAACAGATGTGGACTTTGAAAATATTATAAAATTCTCTTATACTTTGAAAAAGGTAAAGGAGTTTAAAATATTATCTCACAGTCTCAATGATTCATGCTTTTATTGAAGTTCTACATGTGATAAATGATGATTCTTATATGTCCCGAATAGAGAATATTTTTCTTGAATGTCGATACTTCTTATAGAATGAACTGATAAGAATAACTTAAGTAAGTATGAGCAATTACATAGCTATACTCAGATGATTTTTAATGATCAAGAGCTCTTTTTAGAAAATCATAAAGTAAATATATTTAATTCACTAAAAGTAAATCATTTAGCTTGATCATTAAGTAATAATGTGAAAAGGTTCGGTTTTAATATACCAGAAAAATGATCTATATGAAATACAAAAAAGATATACGAAAAATCAGTTATTTTATATAATAAAGATATTAAAGACTCTGTAACTTTGAAAAAAATGCGTGGATTCTTCAGTTGAGAATTTCAACAAGTAGATAAACCCCTTTATTCCTCAGATATAGATACAAAAATTGAAATAATTATATGAGAAGATTATTTAAATAAAGATAATACCTTTCATTTCTAATAGAGACATATTTATACAATAAATTAAAAGAATGTTTAAAAAGAAAAGTTTACAAAAAAGAAAGTTAAAAACCACCTACACAAAGAAAAAAACTCCAGCTAAAAAGAAAAAAACAGCATGAAGTATTTTGAAGTTTATTACTTATACAGTTATATTTTTTGTTACTATATCTTTTATACTTTGACTCGTTCTCTATAAAAAGTATATAGTAAACCTTCCTTCTATTTCAGAGCTAGAAAACTTAGAAATTGCAGAATCATCTACAATATATGATAAAAATGGAATTGAACTCTATAAAATATTTAAGGAAAAAAGAACCTATATTCCTTTTGATGAAATTAATTCCAATATGATTAATGCTCTTGTTGCAGGAGAAGATAAAAGATATTGGGATAACCCATGATTTGATGTTATCTGATTAATAAGAGCTGTTATAAATAAAGTGATATGAAAGAATGTTAAAGTAGAATGAACTTCAACGATTACACAACAACTTATCAGAAATACAATTATCAAAAATGAGAAAACAATTGAAAGAAAAATTAAAGAAATATATCTTGCATACAAACTAACAAACTGAGTATCAAAAGAGAAAATTATTGAGCTATATCTCAATAAAATATCATTTTGAAGTAACGCTTTTTGAATAGAGCAAGCATCTCAAACTTTTTTTGCAAAAAAAGCAAAAGAATTAAATATTTATGAATCGTCAATATTAGCATCCCTCCCAAAATGACCTACTTTTTATTCTCCATATAATCATCCGGATAGAATAGTATGATACCCCTATATATTTACTGAAGATGATACGGATAATATAATTCAAATATTATCTTCAAAAGACGCACTTATCCATCAAGAAATGCTCCAAAATTTTATATCATTTATCAATAATATAAAGGCAACAAAATTATCTTGAACCGATAAGATTCTTTTATGTGGATTAAATAACGAATATTTCAAAAATAATTTATTAATAGATAATGATGGCTGTAGTGTGATGGCTCATTCGAAATTGCTTAATTTTTTAAATGCTATTCAAATTAAAGTAGATAGTAACTTTATAGAATATCAGACATGAAGAAAAGATTTTATATTAGGAAGAATGTTAGAAGATGAATATATAGACTTTTCTCAATACAAAGAAGCAATTATTGAATGAATTTGATATAAATTTAATATCTATAGTGAAAATATTAAAGCTCCACACTTTGTTTTCTACGTAAAGGAATATTTAGAGAATCTATACGGAAAAGATGTAGTGAGTATGTGAGGGTTAAAAATTTTTACTACTCTAGATTATGAGTTACAAGAAAAAGCTGAAGAAATTGTAAAAAAACATGCTGAATTAAATGAAAAAAGATATGATGCATCAAGTGCAGCTCTTGTTTCACTTGATAATAAAACCTGAGATATAATCACGATGGTTTGATGAAAAGATTATTTTGATGCAGATAATAAATGAAATGTTAATATTATTACATCTAAATTACAGCCTGGATCAACTTTTAAGCCATTTGTATATTCAATTGGTATGTATAAAGAAGAAATATGATCCAAAACTCCAATTTATGATGTAGAAACTCAGTTTCCATGATATAAGCCATCAAATTTTGATGGAAAATTTATGTGAAAAATGAATCTATCAACGGCATTAAATAATAGTAGGAATATTCCAGCTATAAAAATGTTTTATATGGCAGGGTGAGAGAGATCAATAGTAAGCTTCATGAAAACTCTATGAGTTGATTCATTAAAAAATCACTGAAATTACTGAGCTCCACTCGCTTTATGAACAGGAGAGATGACTCCACTAGAGCTTGCTTCAGCTTACTCAGTCTTCGCAAATATGTGAATCAAAAAGGAAATTAATCCGATACTAAAGATTGTTGATTCAAAAGGAAACATAGTAACAGAAAGAAAAGAAGCTCAATGAGAGGAGGTTATTTCCTCAAGTCAGTCATATATAATGAATAATATGTTAAGTGATACAAGTACTCGTCCAGAATTTTGGAATAATTATTTGAGTCTTAGATGAAGGAAGGTGGCAGCGAAAACATGAACTTCAACAAAACAATATACTAAATATGGGAGGAAGACTATATCTCCTAGAAATCTATGGACTATTTGATACACCCCGCAATACACAACTGTTGTTTGGGCTTGAAATCCCGATGGAACTGAATTGAATTTTAAATGAAATGGTCTAGAATGAGCTTGAGTTATATGGAAAGAATTCATGGAACTTGCGCACAAATGAAAAAAAGTTGAAAATTGGAGACGTCCTGCATGAGTAAAAGAAATAAGTATCTCAGAAATATCTTGACTTCTCCCTAGTCTTGAAAATTCAAGCTCAAGTTTTACTACAAAGTCCCTATTTTTAAATACTCCTACAGAGTATGATAATAGCTTTAGGTCTATACAAGTAGATGCTCTATGTAATTGACTTGTCACAGATGCTACTCCTGTTGCAGCATTAAAAAATGTTACATTAGCCCAGTTTCATTCTCTTTCCCCTTCTAATGCAAGCTGGGAAAACCCAGTGCAAGATTGGGTTAATTCTGATAAGGCAAGAGAGTTATATGGAAATATTCCAAATCTCATTACCTCCATCAGTGATCAAACATGTAAAAGAGAAGAAAGAGAATCAAGTATTATTATAAAATCTACTACAAATAACTGAGATTGATTCGTCGCATGAGAAAACTTTATAGAACTTGCTTATAAGAGTAATCACCCTATCATAAAAATAGATATTTTAATTGGAGGGAGTCTTGTAGATGAAATTAAATTAAGAAATAAAAAAACAGGAACTTATTCAGGTAAATTTCATATCCCCTCAAGTTTTGTAGATAAAAAAACCACTCTTACTATCCGTGCAGTTGATAATCAATTTTATTCTAATACTGAAGAAAAAAATATTGTTATTCTTAAAAAAGATATAGAAGCACCAAATATAAAAATAACAAACCCTTCAGATTTAAAAATCAAGCTCTATAATGACAGCTTCTTTAATCTCAGATGAAAAGTAACTGATAAAACATCAATTAGGACTATAAATATTTATATAGATTGAGTCGTAGAAAAGATTTGAATAACTGATAGAAATTTTGTATATCCAATAACATGATCAAAACTATCGATTGGTACGCATATAATTAAAATTGATGCCATTGATAATTATTTTAATAAGTGAACAAAAGAGATACAATTAGAAGTTTTAGAAAAATAATTCAAGAAAATATGAAAAAAACTAAAATAATAGCAACAATATGACCTGCTACAAATAATAAACAATCTATTATTGATTTATATACTGCATGAGTAAATGTGATTCGTTTTAATTTTTCTCATGCAAATTATAATGATGTTGAAAAAACGGTTCATGTAATTAAAGATCTAAACAAGAAAGGTATTACAAATCTCAGCCTTCTTCTTGATACAAAATGACCTGAAATTAGAACAGGTGACCTTGATAAAAAAATAGAATATATAGAGTGAGATATTTTTAATATGTATACTGATCCAAATATTGAGCTTTGAAATAATGGATTATTTTGTGACTACCAATTCCTACTTGAATGAGTTAATATTTGAAGTCAAATTGTTATTGATTCATGATTATTTCTTGTTGAAGTAATTGAAAAACAAAAAAAACATGTTGTAGTAAAAGCCTTAAATTCTGCAACTATCTGATCAAGAAGACATGTTAATCTTCCTTGAGTCAGTCTAAACTTTCCAGGAATTACGGAAAAAGATATTTCTGATATTCAATTTGCTATCAAACATGACTTTGCATTTATTGCTGCTTCATTTATTAGAAGTGCATCAAACGTACAAGAAATTAAAGATCTATTTAAAAGAGCTGATTGTAACACTCTTAAAATTATCTCAAAAATTGAAAATCAAGAATGAGTCGAAAATCTTGATGAAATAATTGATATTTCTGATTGAGTAATGGTCGCGAGAGGCGATTTATGAATCGAAGTTCCAATTCAAAAGCTCGCTATCTACCAAAAAGAAATTGTAGAAAAATGCAATAAAAAATGAAAGTTTGTTATTACAGCTACTCATCTATTGGAAACTATGATTGATAATCCAGTTCCTACTCGTGCTGAAAGCTCTGATGTGTTTAACTCTGTTCTTCAGAAAGCAGATTGTTTAATGCTTTCAGGTGAAACTGCCATTTGAAAATTTCCTATTAAATGTGTTGAAATGATGACCAGTATAATAGAAGAAGCAGAAAGTATAGTTGATTATAGGTTTGAAGATTTTTCAAATGATAACTTATCTCTCAGAGACATAGAAAAAAAGTTACTTATTAGAAGCGCATTGTTTATAGGAAAAGAATTATGAGCTCAATCACTTATTATCCTTACAAAGACATGATTATTAGCGCGTTTAACAGGTGCTTTTAGACCAAGTATACCAGTGCATAGTTTTACTCCATTTGAAACGTCTGTGCGTAATACAAATCTCTTATTCTGAATTAACACGAGCAAATTAGAAAAATGGGATAGAGAGGACTTTTCACATACATTAGATGAAGCAATTGATGAGTTAAAAGAAAAATGAATAATCAAAAATGGTGACAAAGTAGTTGCTATCAATGATATCCAAAAAAAATGAACAGAAATCCCTATTATGGAAATAATAAATATAAAATAAAAAAGCAGCTTAGCTGCTTTTTTATTTTACCCGAATTCTCATATAAGTTTTATATCCATTGAATTAATTTTAAAATTTTTTGGCAAATTTGGAATATTAATATCTTTTAAATCAAGATCAAATATTTCTCAAGTTTTTTCATCAATTATATGAATATGATCTCATATATTTGTTTCAAAATATGTTTTTTTTCAGACTCAGATAAGTTTTTTTAATAATCATTTTTTTGATAATTCTTCAACATTTCTATATATAGAAGACTTCCCTGCTTCAGGATAATCTTTTATAAGCTCATTATATATATCATCAACAACTAAGTGTTTATGGCTACATATTTCTATAATTTTATCTGAGTAATAATGAGTTTTCATAAGTGTTCATATTAATAATACTTTATAAGAATATGGATTTTGATTCATCTGTCAAATTAAAATGAGAATAATTCTCATTTTAATTTGACTTCGTTGTAAATATAATTAATCTAACTTCTGAGAGTATATCTCATATTATTTTTTAAAAGATATATACATGGAAGATTTTAACATACCTACAATAGTAAAAATTGATAATGAAGCTCCTAGTTTTGACCTTCCTTATTACGATCCAAAAACTGATACAGATGGTAAATTAGCTTTATCTGACTTACAATGAAAATGGTCAGTATTATTCTTTTATCCAGCAGACTTTACATTTGTATGTCCTACTGAATTAAAAGATATGGCAGATGCTAAGCCTCATTTTGATAAAATGTGAGTAGAAATACTTGCTGTGTCTACAGATACTATTTTTTCTCATAGAGCATGGGTAAAAAGTGAAAAACTAATGGAAGATTTCCCATATAAAATGCTTGCTGATCATGGTCTAGAGACATCTGATATCTATAATATCCTTGATGATGAATCTGGTATTGCAGGAAGAGGAACGTTTATCATTGATCCAGATGGAGTTGTAAGAACTATTGAAGTTGCTTCAGGTCCACTTGGAAGAAATAGTGATGAACTTATCAGAAAACTCCAAGCTCTTCAATTTATGAGAGAAAATCCAACAGCAGCTTGTCCTGCTAAATGGGCTCCATGAGCTAAAACACTTACTCCATCAATTAAACTTACAGGTAAGGTGTATGAAGCGTTACAAGACTAAAACTTAAAAATACTAAAAAAGACATCAATCGGATGTCTTTTTTTTATATTAACTTCAATATACACTTCTCTATCTCCAACTTCAAATCACTATCCTCTGATCAGATTAGTTTTCAAGATTTCATTTTTTTATCGAGACTTATAAGATCTAGATAAAAATTAGAGAGTTTTTTGTGAGAAATCTTATAATTCTTAGTAATGAGAAAACCTCTATTTCATAAACTAAGAGTTGAGTTAATTTCTTGAGTTGAGAGTTTTAAGCTCTTGAGTGTAAATATATAAATACTGGTCCTTAAGTTCGCAAGCAGATTATTATAAAAGGCATAACTATTAGTATTATTTAGGATAATATCAATAGTTTTTAATGCTGCTGGAATGTTTAGGTTTAAAAGATTATCAATAAGTTGAAAAATACTTTCTTCGAGCTCTGGTATTACAATTTCAGTAATGTCATTTTTTATAATAGAAGTTCTAGTGATAAAAATCTTATCTAATTCAGATATAATTTTTGAAAGGTTTCATGATTTATATTTAATAATTTCATATATAGCATCAGTTTCAATACTATTTCAATACTTCTTTTGAATAATAATTTTGATATCATTATCATCATTTGTATTAAATTCTTTTATTTCTGATATTTTGTTAATTCATTTATAAATTTTAGATCTTTTATCAGGATTTAGTGAAATAAAAACAAGAATATTTTCTTCTGGTACATTCTCAGTGAGAGTTAATATAAATTCATGTTTATCTTGTATCTTAGAGTCTTTTGTTGCGAAGTCTAAGTCTATAACTATCAGTTTCTTTGCTGCTAAAAAACCTCATGAAGTGAGAGTAGAATTTAAGAAATTATTATCACAATCTAGGAGTGATTTAATGTGTAAAAAATTAAATTCTCAGTGCTTTTCTATAAAGTGGTTTTTCCATACTGAGAGTTGATTTTTTATCAGATAATCAGAATTTCATGTAAAATGATAGATCATAAGGTTTTAATTATTGATAATTGCTTTGAGTATATCACTTCCCTCTTTATTAATCTCTTCATATACTTCCTGAATAGAAAGAAGTGATTTTTTTAAGTTTAAGAGATCTCTTGGATTTGCTCTATTTAAAGCAAGCCTATTTAATATAGAATCAATATCAGATACAAATCAAAGCTTAATTCTTACTGTATCTAATAGTATTTTATTATTATAAAACTCCTGAATAAATTCTTGTCTTTTTTCTATTTCTTCAATGGATTGAAGAGGCTTTATTATATTTTCTTTTAAAATCCTCGTTCACCCAGATGATTTAGTTTTATTTAAAACTCAAAATAATGTTCATTGTGTTCAAGATTTTGTTGAAACATTATAAAGTAAATCTAGGTTTCTCATTGTAGATTCATCAATGTTCATATATTCTCAGTAATTGAGAGCTCAAATGCTATTCAGGAATGTAAGTGACGATTTTTGATTCATTTCAAGGTAGTCAAGAAGCAACGCTGCTGCTGATATTCATAATATTAACGAATCGATTCAATATCATTCAAGGCTTTTTACTCAAAAATGTTTTAATAATTTTTCTTTTGGTTTTGATGGAGTTTGATGGTAAAAAATATTCAATGAATATTTTTTTTCTAATATATTTTTTATAGCATCATGAGAAAAAAGTCTTTTTTCTAATATAACTTCTTTTGGAGAAATTTTATATATTTCATTTTTTAATCATTCAAAGTCATGAAATTCTCATGTTTTCCATATATGTGAATCAATATCTAGGTAACTCAAAGCAAATATTTCTTTATTTTCTACAATTGTGAGAATAATATTAGAAGAATTTGTTCCTGCAAATTCTTCTCATTCTAAGTCTAGAGTAGCAGGAGTTACCACTCTAATAATCTCTCTTTTTACTATTCATTTTAATTTTGGATCTGAAACTTGTTCAGCTATTGCTACTTTATATCATGCGTTCACCAAAATTGGGAGATACTTCTGTTTTGCATGATATGGAATTCATGCCAGAGGAGTTGGAATCTCTGCATTTTTATTCCTGGTTGTTACAGATATTCATAGTACTTTATGAGCTATATGAGCATCATCATCAAACATTTCATAGAAATCCCCCATTCTAAAAAACAAGATTGCATCAGGGCATTCTTCTTTTAGGTCATAGTATTGTTGCATTGCTGGTGTGATAGTCATGGCAAATATTAAAACATAAATTTATTTTTACATATTCTTGAATATTTCTTATCTTTTTCAATATACCTAGATATATTGAGAAGAATTCATAATGCTATAATAAGTGATAAAAGTGAACTTCATCAATAACTAATAAATGGGAGAGTAATTCAAGTCAGAGGAACAATATTTAAATTCACTCAAATATTTATGAATGCTTGAATCATTATCCATGAAGAAATTCAAACTGCGACATATTTTCCAAATAAATCTGATACTTTTGATGCAATATAGAGTCACCTATATCAAATATGAAGATAAAAAGATAACAGAATAAATCAACCTAAAAATCATAATTCTTCTATAATTACTGAAAAAATAAAATCTCACTGTACTTCTGGTAAATATCAGTATTTTTGAATTGACTTACCAAATCATAAACCATTGAATCATCAACTTCCTATAGCTATTAGAGCTTGCTCTGTTTGATAATTAATAGTTTTATTTTTAATAGCCTCTTTATTATCACTTAAGAAGTTATCAATTCTATTTGTTATATAACTCAGCTTGTTTGCTGTCTCAGGATTAGACTTATCATACTTACCTCACATATAAACAGAAGTAGATAAAACTACTCACAAAATGAATAATATTCATAAGTACTTTATGTTTGCTCATGCATAAAAAAACATAATAACAGAAATAGGGACAATTACCATTATAGTTCAGAAATCAGGCTGTAATCATACAAGAAATAATGCTGATCATAATATGAGCATAAAAGGGATGAAGCCATCAGAAAAAGAATGAAGATGATTCTTATACTTCTTTAAAAATGCTGCTAAATAAAGAATCAAAGTAATTTTTAAAAATTCTGTTGGTTGGATAGCAAATGGTAAAAATGGGAGATTAATCCATCACCTAGCACCATTCCAACTTGGTCAAATCAGAAGTACTACAAGCAATAATATAAGACTAAATATGAAAAAATACTTTGCGTATTTTTCAAAAAAAGAATAATGAATTTTGACTATTACTCAGAGTCATAATAGAGCGACAATTACATGGATGATATTTCTAATAACGTAAAAATGATTATATCATTCAGCAATAAATCATGCTTTTACCATAAGACTTGTTACCCTAAAAGATGAGTATACTGATACAGAAGATATCATTATCATTCAGAATATTATTAAAAACAGGACTGTAAAAAAAAGCCTATAATCAACATTTTTTTTCATATAGATGAGGTTTAATTAAGTAATTGGATAACTTCTATTTTTAGCTCTGGAAACAATAAGAATAGAATTCAACGAACAAATGCTAAAATTAAGATTACTACAATCGGAGTAAAGTCTATTGGTCAAATGGTAGTAGGTATTATTTTTTTTATATTTTCGTAAAGAGGATCAATAATGTATGCGAGAAACTTTGGTCTTAATTTAAGTCAAAATACTGTAAGCCAAGATAGAATAACATCAGCAAATACAATATATTGTATTATTTCTAAAAAAATTATTATTGTAAGTAATATGGTCATATTTATATATTAATTTTATTAAATCAGTTCAATGCTGCATGTTCTTGAGCTTTTTTCTTACTTGAACCATTTCCTTGTCCAATGATTTTTTCTCATAAATATACTCAAACTTCAAAATCTTTATCATGATCTGGTCATGACTCAGAGATAATTTTATAAGTTGGTGTAACATCAAATTTTCACTGCGCTAACTCTTGAATCAAAGTTTTATAATCTTTTGTAAGATTATTATGAAGTATATCCTCTAGGGTAATATAAATATGTTTGTCCACGAAGCTTGTAGAGATTTCGATTCACCCATCCAAGTATATCGCTCATAATAGAGCTTCTACTACATTTGCAAGCAGATAATTATTTTCTCTTCAACCTCATAATTCTTCTCATTTTCATAAAATTAAAAAATCATGTAATCAGAGAGTCTTTGCTATTTTTGCTAGATTTGTTCACCTTACAAGAGCACTACGAATATCAGTGAGGTCTCACTCGGGTTTATCAGGGAAGTCATTGAATAAATTTTTTGTAATAATTAATTCAAGAACAGCATCTCATAAAAACTCTAATCTTTCATTATGTACCGGTGCATAATCAGGTCTTTCGTTTACAATCGATCTATGGATAAATGCTTGAATATAAGGGGATATATTATTATATTTTATATTTAATGAATCTAATAATTTTGATATTTTTGCAATTAAAATTTCATTTTCAACTGCCTTTTTCATAATCACCAAAGGAACTTAAAATTAACGAATAAATCTATAATAAAATACCGTTTTTAAGAAAAAAGTAAAGAAAAAATCTCTTGTTTTAAGAGATTTTTTTGAAAACAGAAAGTGTTGTATTTGAAAAATCAGTTTTTGCTAATTCTGTGAGCTCTTCTACGTCTGTTAAGACCTTGTTTAATACTCAATTAACTATTTTTTTTGCTGAGTCATCTCAGTAGTTTTTTGCTACTTCAATTGCTTCATTCACAGATATTTTAGCTGGTATTTCTTCTTTCAAAAAAAACATTTCTGCAAGACAAAGAAATACTGGTAAAATATACATAGGATTCATAGTTTTGATATCAAATCTTGGAGAGTATTTTTTTAAGACTTCTATAAAAAAACCTTCATGTTTTTTGATAACATCAATCATTTCAATACTATATTCTGTATCTATATCAAAACGAAATGTATTCTCATAAAAAGATTTTGTAAATAATTCCTCATTATATTCAGCAAATGTCATTGCATAGAGTTTTTGAAAAAGAAATTTCCTGGTTTTTTTACGATTTACTTGCATTTATTTTTATATCATTCTATTAAAAATATGACATAAAAAATAACATAGATGATATCTATGTTATTTTTTATAATATACTACACTCTAGTAACTTTTTTTGATTTTGCTTTTATAACTTGTTCTCCGTTATATGTACCATCTTCAGCAATATAATGAGCAAGTCAGTTCCCTTCTTTATTTAAAGAAACTCTATTAAAAAGCTTTCTAGCTGTAAGTTTAATCCAGTTACTTGTTCTTCTTTTTGATCTCGTTTTTGAGTGTTTCTTTTTTGGTCCGAAAGCCATAATATAATTCTTAATTAATAAAAGTTTGAATTTTATGTGAGGATTTTATGAGCTTTTCCATAAAAAGCAAATTTAATTTGAAAAAAAGATATATAAAGTTACTATGATTTATATATAGAATATATAATAACAATTATAAATGCAAAAAATTTTAATTGTAGAAGATGATAAATGAATCTCTCATTCATTAAAACTCTATTTAGAAAATTCAAATTTTGAAGTCCATCTTTATTATGAATGACTTGGTGCATTGGAAGAAATAGCGAAAATTAAGCCAGATTTACTAATACTAGATATTAATTTACCTGGAAAAAATGGTATTGAGATTGCAAAAGAAATACGTATAAACTCCAGTTTACCTATTGTTATCCTTACAGCCAGATGAAGTGAATTAGATAGGATTACATGACTTGAAATCTGAGCTGATGACTATATAGCAAAACCATTCTCTCCACGAGAATTGCTTGCAAGAATCAACACTATACTGAGAAGAATAAAAGTTGATCATAATTCAGATTGAAACACTATTAGCTATTGAAATGTATTTATTGATATAGATAAAAAAATAGTAAAATTAAATAATATACTCATTTCGCTTACTTGAAATGAGTTTGATATCTTAAAAAAAATTGTAGAAGAAAACTGAAAATTAGTGAAAAGAGAAACTCTGATGACTGAAGCAATTTGATACGATAAATATATTTACGATAGAACGATAGATACACATATAAAAAATCTCAGAAAAAAACTTTGAAATAAAGACCTTATACTTACGGTAAGATGAGAATGATATAGATTAAATAAATAATATTCTTTAAACCATACCAGTGTCACTATCAAAAAAATTCATTATTTCCCTTGTTATAAGCATATTTTTTATAGCTTTTATAAATATAATTGCTTTTTATGTCTTTTATAGTTCATACTTAAAAGTGTACTTAGTAGAAAAAATTAAATCTAGAGATACCATTACTATAGAATATATAAACAAAGTTATTCAGAAGCAAACTATTGATGAAATTGATAGTATTTTTACTGATACTGAAATAGAATTTTTTGAACTCTTAGAAAAAGAAAATTGAAAAATTTCCTTGAGTCAGGACAAAAATATTAATATAGTTATTAATTATTTAATAAAAAGCTGAATAACACCTAAATATATTGAAGAATTAGTTCCTACAGATAACTTTTGAAAAGTAATTGAAGCGATAAAAGATAAAGAATCTCCTGAATATCGTTTTGTAAATAAACTTACTATATCAATTATAATAACTAATATTCTTGCAATTGGGATTACTATCACTTCTATGTTGATTTTTATTAATAAGGCTATATTACCTATAAAACAAGCTACAGCCACTATCAAAAAGAGTAAGCCATGAAAAGAATATAAAGAAATTGACTACCATAATAAAAAAGATGAAATTTGACTCCTAATAACTGCCATCAACTCTCTTAATAAAAAATTAAACCTACAAGAAACAATCAAAAATCGACTCTTAGCCGATATATCTCATGAGTTAAAAACTCCAATTACATCTATTCAATGTTATCTAGAGTGAATATCAGATTGAGTTATTAAACTTGATCAAAAAAACTTAAATGCCATTACGGATGAAATGAAGCGACTCATATTACTCGTAAATAGGATTATGGATTATGAAAAATCCGAACGTGTACAACTAAAGTTAGAATTTATACCTGAAAATCTCAGTGAACTTATCAAACTGGTAGTTGAAACACATAAGAAAAAATTAAAAGAGAATAAACAACGTATCAAAGTTACATGAGATGAGAACCTTATGTTAGAGATCGATAAAGATTTAATTAAGCAACTTACACATAATCTTATTTGAAATTTCCTGAAATACGCTTGAAGAAAGAAGATATTAAAAATTAATATAACAAAAAACTATATAGATTTTACTGATGATTGAGTTTGAATAAAAATGAGTGAGATTCCATTTTTAACAGAAAAATTTTATCAAGGTAATATTGAAAAAACTTGAGATATTGATACCAGATGAATCTGAGTTTGATTAAGTATTACCAGAAGAATTATTGAATCGCATTGATGGAGGTTTGAAATAAAATCAGATTTAAATAAAGGGTTTAGCTTTAAAATATACATATAATTTCATCTTCACACAATATTCACATTAAAAATTTTTATATATTAAATACTCAAGTATACTCAGTATACGAATTAGGGAATCATAATTAGGTTAAAGCCAAAAAAACTTAACATGTATTCTCTAGTTTTTTACGTATAAACTCATATTATGAAAAAAATCATAATCTCTATAATCTTCTTATTCTTAATTAATATACCATACTCAGTATGAGTGTATTCTTTTTCGTGAGTAATATCTAGCTCTAGCTGAACTATAAAAGAGATAAAAGAAAAACTATACGACCTTCAAAACAATCAAAGAGATCTAAAAATAGAATCTAAATCACTCTATCAAGATCAGCGTCTTAGGACATTTTTTAGAGACAATTTAAGACGCTCTGAAATAAAGAGTATTGAATTCATTATTAATAATTATACATATAAAAAAAATACAACGAATAAAGTCTTACTAGAAAAAGCTGCAAATTTAGAAGATGTAACAAATGAAAAAAAAAGCTTATTAGATCAAAAAAAAGAACTATATATTAGGATGACCCCATATATTAAGACATCTGAAATGTCTCGATATCTAGAATATATTAAGAATGATGCAAAAATATTAAAAGAAAGTAAAGATATCAGAACTGAGATTATAGTTAATAATGAAATACTCTCCACAAAAGTATCTATTATAGAAAAAAGGATTGAAGAACATAGAAATATATTAAACGGAGCATTAAAAATAATTGTAAAACAAAAAATAGAACAAAAAATCAACAATCTTGAAAATAATGAAAAATTTAAGGCATTAAGAAATGAATTAAAATTAAAAGTTATTGAAAAAACTATAGTAAAAGTAAGAATTTTAAGCTCAAATTTAGAAAATGACACTGATAAGTCAGATATTATTATTAAAAAGTTAGAAATATATAACTTGCTTCTTACTGAACTAGAAGCATTTAAAGAAAGGTTAACACAATAAAAAAACTCTGAATATACCATCTCAGAGTTTTTTTATTTAATTTATTTTCCAGTTAAAGTATTTTTCAAGTCATAATCTTTCGTCATCAAATTTGAATAACTTTCAATCTCTCTTGAGCATTTTCAATACTTCATCTACAATTTTTTCAGAGACATTCTCTCAGTATAGACTTTTTCAAATCATTTTTTTATTTCAAATTGCTCATTTAACAATATCTACTATAAGATTTGAGTTTATAGGTGGTGCAATGACGTTATTTCAAGCTAGAATTGTCTCAGTTCTATCAGAACCAAATCTAACAGTAACACATGGTACTCATACTATATTTGCTTCTTCTTGCATACTCCCACTGTCGGTTACAACAGCTCAAGCTTGAGATATCATATCAATCACTTCTGCATGATGAGCTAATGCTGGACCATAAGCAAAATTCTCAGCATACTTCTCTTTGAGTGAATCAATATCTTCTCTGAGTCAGTACTTATCAATTGCAAATTCCGAAGCATATAACCCTAAAAAACATACATAAACTCAATCTTCAATTAATTTTTTTATCGCATTGTATATTACAAGAAATCTTTCTTTCTTTTCTGTATTCTCTCTTCTATGGATAGTAATGAATAAGAAGTCTTTTCACTTCATATTTGGGTATTTTTCAAATGCTTTTGAATCTTTTACTTTCAATTTTGAAATCTCAATAGCATCAGCAACTGTATTCCCTACTACTTTTATATGATCAATAGGGAATCATTCATCAATCAAAGTCTTTTTATATAAGTCTACTGGTGCTGCAAACAATCATGTAGATCATTCAATTCATCTCGTATCAAACTGTTCAGGATATGGCTCTATACTCCCCCTTTCATATATATTAAAATCTTGTAATTTTTTGTAATATGAGTCCCAATTAAATTTTCAAGATTCATAATCATTAAAAAGCTTTTCATAAAAAATTTTTGTTGGAGTAAATGTCCTAATTCATGCTTCTACATGTACCACTGCAAACTTATTCAAAAAAGCAGCTTTATCGGCTGTTGTCGCTGTCATAGTATCACCATGAACATATGGAACAGGAATTTTTTTATAATTCTCAGCTAAATCTATAAGAATATCTCATAACCTCTCTATTACTAGAGAGAATTTTTTATGAATTTTTCAATATATATTTAAATTCATATCAACATCCATTCAAAATTCTGTTAAGACTCATTTGCTTAAGTTGTAATCATAGTGTTGTCCTGTATGAATAAGAATTACTAACTCTCCCCTCTTTTTTAACTCTTGATAAAGTGGTGCTTGTTTAATAATATCAGGTTTTGTTGCTATCATTATAATATGGGCATATTTTTTTTCTGATTTTTCAATATCTTGCCAAAAATTTTCTCTAACGAATACTTTATTATCTTCCATATCAGTAATTATAAATTAATTTGAAATATTTTAACTGAAAAAGAAAATATGTAAAAAATAAAAATAATTAAGTTTTAAATATCATTCAAACAATTATACAAATAGATACTAAAAGAGTCACTATAATATCTCTATTACCAGGTTTATCTCATAAAATAAAGAATCAAAAAAGATAAACAAATCATAGATATAGCAGGCTGAGTAAACTCGTAGCAACTAATCATAATCATGTGTACAATGTAAAAATTAGGATAATACTTGTGAGGCCTATTATGTTTGTAAGAACAAGAAGTTTAGAATATTTTTTTGTTAATAATTTGAATTGATGAAACTCTGATTTAGTTACTAGTAGTAGTCATGCAAATATAAGAATTACAATAGTTTCAACAAAGTATAGCGTTGCAGGATTTAGTTTTGTAAGTAAGTGGAGTATAAAAAAAACTTGTACAGATTTTATAACAGATGAGAGTAATACCATAGCTGAGTATTTATTTATCTTAAAGCGTTTGAAATCAACTGAAGTCCCAATTACAATAAATGAAGCAATAAGTGCCATTACAAATGTAACAATATTTACTCTTTCTGATGCTATAAATGCAAATCAAAAAATGATTGGAAATATTTGAAATAACATAGCGAACGGTTGTAATACTGATACTTTTTCATTAGCATATGCTGTACGTCTGAGGTAATAGGTATAATAAAGAGCGCACGCGGAAAGAAGAAATAAACACCATTCGATTATTGATAAACTTTGAGTTGTGAAATTAAAATTAAATATTCCAAATATAAATAAGATTCACAAAATAAGCAGGGCAACTCCCCTACTAAAAAATGTTTGTAAATTATTTCATACAACTTTATTCTCAAGTACAAGTTTAGAAAGTGTCATTCACAGAGCTCCAAATAGTGCTTGAACTATTCATAATAAGATTCACATAGTGTTATTTTAAAGCATTTTTTAGAAAAATAATTATTTTTTCTAAAAAACTTATTTTTGGCTTCGGATATTTTTTATCTTCGATCTCTACCAAACTATCCTTTATATCGATGGTGTTTTCTTGAACTGTGACAAGATTTTTATCCAGTACTGTCAAAAAACCCGAAAATAAATTGATTCATCAAGCTGTATCAGGATTAATTTGTTGTGATAATAGAGTCAAAGCTGTATCTAGTTTTGTTATAGTTTTGGTTCTAAAAATATCATCATGTAGTGCTGTATGATAATCATCTTTGGTAATCCTTAAATCAGATGGAAGGTACTTATCGACATCTTTAAGCTCCTCCATTTGATCAATTTTATCAAAGATATCTTTGATAGTATCTTCGTCTAAATCTTCTCATGCAATAATTTGTTCGACATGTTCTTGAGATAATATTCATTTATCTACTAATTCATGTAAGCTGTGAAGTTGATCTTCAGTATCAATTTCAGTTTTAATATATTCTTTTGTTTTCTGTTGATCAATTATTTTTTTTTGTTGTTCTTTTAACTCTTTTTCGTCTATTTTTTTCTTTTTCTTTTCTTGCTCATTGTAAGCTCCAGTTTCAATTCACATAAGTTAGGAAGAATTAATATATATTGTGAGTGAGTATACACTATTTAAAGTAAAATCAAAGTCATATTAAACTTGTAATAATAAAAGTAAGCATCAGGTCTTTTTTACTAGGTTTATCATTTAATATGATAAATGATAACAATAATGTAATTCATATTCATATAAATGAAAGTAAAATAGTAATTGAAAGTCAAAGATTTTTTATTACCATAAGACTCAAGAACCATGACACCCATCACATTCATCATAACTCTCTATTAAAATAGAATTGTTTTGGAATGGATCCTACTGTTTGTAATTGTCATGTCAGGAATGTGATAGTGAGTAATAATACCAGTCAAGTTACAAAATAAAGTATAAAATGTAACATTTCTGAGTATCAAAATAAGAGCCATCATGTTAATATGACACAACATGCTAGCAGAGATTCAGATAAAACCACTAAAGCCATGTTTCTAGGTAATTTTAATGTTTTATAGTCGATAGAAAAAAGAATCATAACCACTATTGCAATAAGAGTTATAACAAGTGAAGTAAATGATACATCAGAAAAAATAAAGTATCAGATTATTATAACAATAATTTTGCTTATATTTTTATATGGTAGCAGAAGAGATAGTTTCTCTTCTTTGTAAATTTTTTGATTTAGTTGTGAAATAATTGTATGTAATATTATGATCAAAAAGGTTCAGAAAAATATTGTTAAGTCTATTTGTCAAAAATCAATTCATACACATAAAAAATATAAAACAAGTACTCATCATATTGGGTAACCTAATAAATCATGGAGTTTCGTTCAGACTCAAAAACGCAATGATTTTTTCCAAAAAATCATTGCAAATGATTCCATTATTGTAGAAAAGATTGCTGTAAACATGTATTGATTAATATAATTATATATCAATAAGAATTTTAACATATTTTTTTATATAAGACAAGGTAGAAATATAAAAAAATTAGTATTCGCTAATAATTAGGTTATAATAAAGGTCGTTTAAAATTTTACTTACTAATTTATAAACTATGATACGTTATATTGTTCCATTATTATTACTTGTTGTACCTGTACTTTGATTATTAATGGGTGAAGGGGTTTGAATAATCCCAGCTATAATATTTGATGTAATTTTGATTGCTTTTTCAATTAGAATTGTATCTCCAAACACGGTAAGAACTGTAGAGTTTTTAGGTAAATTTAATAGAATTTTAAGACCTGGTTTTCATTTCATTATTCCATTTTTAGAGTGGACAAAAAACCAAGTTCTTTACAGAAGAAACTTCCCAGTTGAAGTAGAAGGGATTACACAAGATAATGTTACTGCATATATAGGCTTGAATGTTATCTACTACGTAGACGATGATAATAACAACACGAAAGAGTGAAATATATTTAAATCTATCTATAATATAGATGATCCAAAAACGATGATGAGAGCTACTATTGATGAACAGTTAAGAGCTATGATGGTTTCATTTACTCATAAAAATATTTTTGCAAAAAGAGAAGAAATTGGAGAAGCTATTGAAGCAAGGTTAAGAGAAAAATTATCTACGTTTGGTTATACTCTTGATTCTATCCAAGTAAGAGATGTTAAGCTTGAAAATACAGTAATGGCTGCGATGAATAAGATTATAGAAACAGAAAAATTCAAAGAAGCTGCATTAAATGAAGCAGAAGCTAAAAAAATAATGCAAATAAAAGAAGCTGAGGCAGAAAAAGAATCTAAAATACTCCTTTGAGAAGGTATGGCAGGTCAAAGAATGAAAATTGCAGAATGATTCAAAGAGTCAGTTGATTTAATCAAAATGACTGATAATAGCTTAAATGCAGAAAAAGTATTACAATTCTTACTAGATTCATCTAGAATTGAAACACTTGGAAGTATCTGAGCACAAGATAATTCTAAACTTATCTATCTGAATGAAGACTTAGAATGAAGAGCAAGTAAGTTGGTTGCAGGGAGTGATATAATGAAGTAAATATTGACTTATATATATAAACATATATAATCCTACTCCAATTTTTAATTAAAAATATATAGAATGACTGTAGATAAGAGTGAGCTTAATATTGTTAATAAGCAATGAGATAACACACTGAGTAACAAAGTAAGTACTACTTCTGCTGAAATGAAAGATAAGATAAGTTTTATACTGGAATTAGTAAAAAATATGAAACCAGTTAAGATTATATCATCTTGAAGGTTATATAATCTTAACTTAAGTTGAAATATGTATCAATTAGAAGTTCAAAAATCAATTTGAGATATATTAGAAACGAGTGAATTTTTTTCTATATTTCAAATTGATAAAGATAAAGCTGAAAGAGTTTTCATAGATAAATCAAAAAATGAATTATGTATATTATATAAAGACTAAGATTTTTGTATAATAGAATTATATATGATAAAATAGTATTATATTAACGTATAATACTATTTTTATTGTGAATAATAGCATAAGTAAAACTCCTATCATTCCTCGAGCTAATAATTGAGATACTTTAGATATATCTGATACAACAAATAATGTTATAGATTTAACATCAAGAATATTATGAGAAAATCATAATATGCATGATCAATTGATATCAGATATAGAAAATGATCCAAGATTTAAATCATACGTGCTAGATTTTATTGATACTCATCAACCACTCACAGGATGACAAGAATGAGAAATATATAAAATTATGTATTGAGAGAATAATTATATCGTTGCAAAAAAAAGATATGATAATGATTCAGAAAGAGAGTATAGATTACAAAAAGATGCTTATCAAATATCATTGGACTCATTATCATGAGTAAAGGTTCCTAAACCTATGCAAGAATTCCATGATTCTGACAATTGATATTTAATTATGGAATTTATTGAATGAAAAACATTCTATACAATGGTATGGCAAGAGATAGTAAACTCTCATTTAATATCAATTGCAAAAAAATATATTATTGATAAATATGCATCAGATAATCAATTATTTGATGCGCATATGAATGAGTTAGATATGTTTATCTCACACTATTGAGATGGTTCAAAAAGCAAAATTGAGTTTAAAGATGATTTTGAAAGTATTAATTGAATGAGAGTAATTTGTGATATATTATACGAACTATGATATTTAAAATGAACTTTTAATAAAGCTGAAGTAAATCCGAATAACCCAAGCGAAAAGAATTATGTGATAGAAACGTGATTACTTGAAAGATTTATGTCTGAGATTTCTTTATTCAAAAATGAAGACTATAAAAATAACATAAAAAATTTAAGGATATTTTTAGATGACTTGCATGAGTCAGGATTATATCATAGAGATATATGAAAAAATTTTAGAAATATAATTTTTTGACCAAAATGAGTATACTTAATTGATTTTTGAAGATCAATAACCTGTAAACAGCCGGATAGCAACTATGATTATGACGGTTGAAAATATGCAAATGATTATGATATAGTATGGAATATACAAAAAACAAAAGTAAAAAATTTGGATGAAGAAAATAATGAAATAAACCTCATAAATGAGGATCTAATAATTGAAAACTGAAATAAGCTCTGACTTAATATTAATAAATGACTCATAAGTAAATATAGTATGAATGCTAAAAATATAGATTTATCTAAAATATTGAATGACTTTATAAATAAAAAAGATAAAGCTTATAATTGGTTTATTTATAACACAGGTTCAAATGAAGAATCGAAATCAAGCTCAAATCAGTGGGATATAAATTCAACAAATATTGGAAAGGTAAAGTTATTTATTTTAATAAGCCTATTATCTAATGATAGACTTAATATATTAGAGTCTAATATAAAACAATACATAGAATTACCCAAAAGAACCAGGAAGTATAAGTATTCAAAATTATTCAATGATTATATTGATGTAATAAAAGACTAATATTAATTAGTCTTTTATTGCAAGATAAACTAAATTGACATACTTAAATAAATATATATTATACTCTAACCTATACTATAATTTATCAAAATATGTCTACCAATTCCGATAATTTCTTGGATTGATTGAGAAATGATGCTCTTGCAAAACTAGAAAATGAGTTATCAAAAATTTTAAATGAGCAACATAGCACAAAAGAAAGAGTACATGAAATCTTAACAAATGGAAACTTAATAAAAAGGTGCGTTGAAACAAATGTGTTTTTTGAGATTAAATATCAGCAAAAATCAAATACTTTAAAGCTTAACTGATTAACGATAGAGATAATTCTTAATGATATTGAGGAAAAAGAACAATTTTCAAAATTAAAAGAGAATTTATGAATCACAAAAGACATTATAAGAGATTATCTTTTTTCATTGATAAGTGCACAAATATCAAATTCTGAATTTGAATATACAGAGAAAGATCTGGAAAATATCGATGTGTACACTTTTTTACAATTTATTAGCAAATTAAAAGATGCTGAAATTTTAAACTTTTTTATTAATAGTTTTGTATTAAAACAAATGCTTATATATTCTACATTTCCTTATAATCCTATTCAATTACAAGTTTTAAGTGATTATTGCAAATCAGAAAAGTGTAACCAATCTATACTTAAATCTATGTATGCACATTTTCCTCTTATACAGCAAATAATTGACCGTGATCACTTACTAGCATAAAATAAAAAACCAGAGTAATTCTACTCTGGTTTTTTATAATAATATCATCTTTTCTTTCTTCTAAAAGTCTCAATTGCCCAATTAAACCAATATCATGAACTAATAACTAAATCTTGTGCATGGAGCAGTGAATAATCATATCAAGCAAATTTTCTTTTGAACTTTGAGACTCAAGCGATTGGATGATTTGGGTTACCATCTGGAGAAACTCACCAAAAGTTATAAAGAGTACATCCATCTTGTTTTGCTTTCAATATAGCCTCCCATTGACATAAATAATTTGGAGAAAATTTATTACTTCTAATATCAGATGCCGCAACATAATATACACAAGTATTTCAAAACTTAATAGTCATCATTATAGATTCAATATATCATTCATATGATGCAGATATAGTAGAAATATCTTCTTTTGAAAAAACCTTATAGAGATTTTTGATATATTTCTTTGAAAATGCTGTATATTTATGCTTTCCGTTATCTCTCACAGCATGAGTTTGATGATAATTGATCAATGTATCAATATGATCCTTCTTATTGTCTATACGGATAACAACACCCTCCTTTTTTGCTCTATTAATATAATATCTATCCTTTTTTGCTATATTACTTAAAAGTTCATCTTCAGAGGCCTCTAAGCTTAATAAGTGAGTATCCTCAGCATGAATATGCATTGGAGCATCTATAAATCAAAGATTTTTATATTTTGATTTATTTTTCTCAGTATTACTTTGAACTCAGTTTAAACGTATAAAGCTACAGTTTTCTGATTCTGCAAGACGAACAAGGTGTTCTTGAATATCGTCTAAAACTTTAAAGTAATTTCACTGAATAAGTGGTCCATGAGGAGTAAAAAAGTAGGTTCATCTTTTTGCAACTACTTTTATGAGCTGAATCACTCAAATAAGTTCTTTTTTGTTATATATTCAGAGTCTAAATATATAATTCCCTTCTAAAATCTGAAACTCTCACCATTCCCATGAATCGACAAAACTATAGAATTCAAAACCTCAATTTATAATAAAATCATTCCATTTATTTTTTGAATCAATTATTTTTAACTTATACATCTTTTATTCATTCATTAAATATAATACTTTTTTATAGTTTTCACTATTCTTTTTGCATCATTCAGACTTATTTCTGCATGGTTTGGGAGAGTAAATACTTTTTTACTTATTTTTTCAGCATTTAAACATGATCAAGCTCTATATCAAGCAGCTTGGATATTCGTTCCATTTGGAATTATAGCTCAGCCGTTCCAATAATCTCAAAGTAAAATCTTATTTTTTTTACAGTATTTTTGAAGTCATACTGCGTCTACAACTATAATAACACATCCATAATGATTATTCAAAGATTTTTTTCAAGTTTTTATAAATCTAATTTCTTTTATATCTGAGATTTTTTTTTGATAATATTCTGCCAGAAAAATCCTATGCTGATTATACTTATCTAATAGATCTAATTCTTTTCATCAAAGATATGCTAAAGCATTTGGCAGTTTATAGTGAAGTTGAGTAAAATTACAGTTTTTTTCTTCTGGGGTTAATATTTTTGTAATCAATTTCAGTTTACTCGAAAGAAAAATCAATATTTTTCCTATCCATAGAATATCATAGAGCTTGTATGCCATATATCATAGTATATTATAATTCAAATTTCTTAAAATTGTAATAATTGATACGTGTGTTAATTGAGTTTCAATTTTATCAGATATCTTAAAATATTCTTTATTATTTATAATAAGATACCCCCCTGTAACAGAAGAAATAACTTTATCTCTCCCTGTTGAGAAAATACTAAAATCTCAGAAACTTCATACCTTTTTACCGTCAATTTCAGATCAAAGGGCATGGGCACAATCTTCTATTAATAGTAGATCATTTTTAACACAAAGTTTTTTTACAACATGAATATCGATAGGGTTTCAAAATGTATGTTGTACCATTATAGCTTTTGTCTTTTTTGTAATCTTATTTTCAAGTGATTCTAAATCAAAATTTAGAGTTTTTATATCTATATCCGCATAAATAGGAATTGCTCCAGATTGAATAATAGCATTTGGAACAGATACACAGGTATAAGCCTGAATAATTATCTCGTCATCTTTTTTAATATTTAGTCACTGCAAAAGATTATATATAGCAGACCTCGCATTATAAAAAGAAATGACTTTAGATTCTTTAAGACCTAAAATATCTCATAATTTTTTTTCAGTATTATAAATATATTTTCAATCTTTTAAATGGAACCAAAATAGAGAATTCCATAAGATCTTTAATGTATTTAAAAATATTTGAGAATTAATAGTAGTAAAAAAATGTGCTATAAGTGTTTTTCTGAACATGTGTATTATTTAGATATATATTTTGCTGACCTTCTTCATTCAAATAACATAACTGACTTTTCATTTATATTCTTAAGATTCTTTAATATTTTTTCTTCTGAATATCCTCAGTCAATAAGTCCATTAATAAAGTCTTTTTTATAGTTTACTCATACATAATAAATTCATGCAAGGCTATGTGTTTGAGCAATTCTCTTTCAAATACTATTATGAATATATGCTGATTCTTTTCAAAGCTCTAAGATATCATCTAAAATAAGTATTGTATCTCATTCAAAGCTGCTGAGAACATTTAATCAGGAAAAAAGCGAGTCTTCAGAAAGATTGTACGAATCATCAATATATATAGATCAATTCTTATTATGAGTTATATCAAGTGTTGATTTTGGAGACTTTATATTCAAAAGATATTTTTTCATATTTTCTATTGAAATTCATAAATCTATACAACAAGCAATTACCCCTGAAAGGTTTGTAATATTATGAATTCATACTAGATTGGTTTCGAAAGTATACTTTTCTCATTTATAATGAAAATCAAAAGAGCTCACTGCTTTCACGATATTTATATTTGAAGCATGTGCGTCTGTGTGCTTATAAAATCAATAAGAAACTACAGATAAATTCTCATCAAATTTTATATTTCTAATGTCCTGATTATCGTAATTTACATATAAAATTCCCTTATTTTCACTCACTTTATTAGCAATTTCACATTTTGCTTGAATAGTATTCTTAATTCATCAGAATAATCATAAATGCTGTGTTCAGATCGCTGTAAGAAATCAATATTTATGATTTACTATATCTCAAAGAGTTTCAATCTCCCCTATTCTATATGCTCACATTTCAGCTACAAAATAATCATTATCTTCTGATAGTTCATTTAAAATAATAGACGATACTCATAGCTCAGTATTTATATTTTCAGGCGTTTTTAATAGGTTTCATTCATTTTCTAATATACTGCATAAAAACTCTTTCACACTTGATTTTCCATAGCTTCCTGTGATTCAAATTTTTATGGTATGATCATTGTTTTTTGATTTATTTGATGCTCTATTTATTAATTTATTTTTTTTGTATGATACAACTGGATGTAACACAAAAATAATCGCAAATATTATTCATACTGGGATTAAAAATAATATAAATAAATATGAGTAGAAGAATTTGAATAATTCATTGTTAAGAATAAAAGCAAAATCGAAACTTATACCTACCAATAGTACAAAAGCTATAGTAAGTAATCTTCCTGTTTTTTTAGGGAGAGTCAGTTTTTTTCTAAATATTTTTCATAATACAAATATATTCCAAAGTACTAAGAAGTAGAAAACAAGATTGTATAAAATATATTCAAATACTGGGTTGAAATATAAAATAATAGTCATGAGAAAGAATGGTACTTCTAATAGAAACCAGAAATTAAATACAGCATTTTTTCCTTGAGGAGTATGTAAATATTCATTGAATCTATCCCATCTATATTCTTTTAATTGAATCACATAAAGCCAAAAAGAGTACTTATATACCAGTGGAAGGATTGCTAATATGAGGAGTATTATATAACTTGATATCATTGTTTAAATATTCTTTAAAAATGTAGAAATAAGGAGCTTTGGATTCTGTAAATGTATTCCATGTTTTTCATCAGGAATAGTAACTATCTTTGAGTGTGGTATTAATTTTCTCATGAACAATCAATCTGAGAGTGGAGTGTATGTGTCTTTTTCTCCCCAAAGAAGAAGTGTATTAATTTGTATCTGAGCTATATCTTTTGTGAGATCAGAGGATATCATATTTAAATATGTTTGTTTGAGGTAAGGATTCCTTTCTGCTTTTAAATAGTCTTGTGATCAGATGAATCTGTAAAATAAGTTTCTGAGTGATTTTAGAATTCTGCCCCCTCATTCTTTGGGTATTCCCTTTTTAATTAGTTTTGTAATGCTATTAAATATTTTCCTCTTTACACTTCTTTTATTATCATTTCTTATTCAAGCAGAATTATTTAAAACAAGTCTTGTGATGTCTAATTTTCATCTGTTTGCTATTTTAATCGATATTGCTCATCAATTACTATGTCACCAGAGTATAAGTTCATCAATTTTTAATTCTTTGATAAAATTTTCTATCAGGAGAGCATAGTCATCAAGTGTAAATACTGATTTAATTTCTGTTTTTCAGAATCATGGAAGGTCAGGAATAATTACTTTGAAGTTATTATTTGATAATAGCTCTCCTAACTGCATCCAACTATCACTCTCTCATCACCACCCATGAAGAATTACAATAGCTTGATCATGTTCAGGTCAATACTCTTTGTAGTTTATATTATATGTTCAGATTTTGATTTGTTTTTCTTGCATGTATTGAAACGAAAATATGGAGTAATAAATTAGTTCTTATTTTAGTGATTTTTATTATTAAGCAAAAGAATTTATATAAGTGATTAAAAATAAAAATTAGGTCACTTATAGAGTATCTGAGTACGAACTTAAAACCATAAAAAAACCAATTACCTGTTTAGGCAATTGGTTATTAATAATTTCTTTAATCACTCAATTTATACTAGTGAAAGTTATTCCTCCACACATCAGTAAAATTGGAATTGTGACAGAAGTAAATCCAAGAATCTTATTCAAGATTATTTTTGTATCATACTTTTTGATGGAAGTATTAGTTTCATCACATTTTTTATTAACATATGACAACTCTCCTTGACTCATGTATTGAGCCTCAGTGTAAACACTTCTTGTGTTGGTTAAAACCTTACAATGTTTTTCTTTATCTATTCCTAAAGACCTACCTCGAGTAATAAAGAAGATTACTATAAAAAGGATCAATCCGACAAATAAGAATAACCCTATAACTGACACAATTACAAAGATTGTCACTATAAAATCAATAAACATACCTTTCTCCTTTTTTTTAGTACATTATTTATACTCGAAAAGTACATGAAGTCAAAAAAACTTAATAAAACCTAGCACTAAATGTTACTTTTAGAAGAAAAAGAACTAAAAAATAGTTACTCTTATTAATAATGGACCAAGAGAAAGACTAAGCTATTTGACTCCTAATAAAATTTGTAATAACAAATCTAAAAATTGAATTTAACTTTAAATTCTAGATATATATTTATTGTAAGCACATAAAACCCCCTGTATTACCAGGGGGCTATATTATTCTCCTTTTTTAGTTAACAATCTATTAAATCCCCTAATAAATCACTTAATAAATCATCATCATCTTCATTTACATAAGCAGCATAAGCTACAGAAAATAAAAATCCACGAGTTGTTAAACTATCATAGTTTGTGAAATTTTCTACAATACCTCGTTCTACAGCAAAATCTACAACTTGTTTTTGCCATGTGTCATCTATAGTTGAATTAAAACTATAGCCCAAATCAACAGCACTTAGAATAGCTGCTAAGGTTTCAGCTTTTGTAATATAACCTTCAGGATGAAAGTTAGTATTAGAAGTACTAATTTTACCCGCATCTGCTAGAGCTTCAATATATTTACAAGCCCATGTGTTTGGGGTTATAGCAGAAACGTCAGCAAAAATGTTATCACATATAGTTTTTGGATCTAAGTCAGCAACGAGTGTTGCAATCTTCGCAAACTCCTGTCTAAAAATATAATCATCTAAGTGATATTCCTCAATAGTTGTTAAGTTTGCAATAAATTCCAATTCCACCAAGCCATTTACCGCATCAATTTCCATGTTACTTGGTTCATAATCTGGATCCTTTACCTGTAAAATCAAATTTAGATCATCAGTATATCCTGAAGAAACCAAAGTTAAGAGATTATCTGTTACAGAATTCTCAATTTTAATATCAAATTCCTGATTTCCACTTAGATCCCAATAGCATCTGCTAAAAGAAGCATCATCAGTAGAATACTCGACTTCATTAATAGTGATTTGATGTAAATCAACATCATTTCCTATTACAAAGTTAAGACATACAGTATAGCCCTCGTCATTTGTAAAGTTAAAAGTATCTAAGATTACAAATGCTTCATTCTCAGCAGGTAAAACACTAAATAATTCTGGTGTTTCCCAGTCAGAAATATTAAACCAATTTTTCCCATTTATAAATCGTGGGACAAAATCATGTGGAATTTTACGACAAACTTGATGTTCGTCATCTAAGAAACATAAGCTCTGTATAGATTTAGTAGTTGATAAATATATCGAATTCAGACGTAAATTGCCTGACTCATATACATATAAATCATCTCCTTCATGTACATAAACGTATGGATTATCCGAATAATTACTTATATATTTTTCAACCACTTTGGTTGGGATAAAATCAAGGTTTAATTCAGATAAATACAAATCTGAATAAACCGAACTATTAGGTACAGATATTGGCCTGGGAAGTCGAACAAAAGAATCAGAACTAACGTCAAACTCTTGAGCTACTCCATAGGCACGACTATATCCATCTCTATAAAGATTTTGAGTTACCTCATAGTTTCCTGCAGGAAGCTGAAAAATAATTTCATCTTCATACTTTCCTTCTATAAGAGCTCTTTTTTCTTCATAATAACTATGATCATCAGTGTTTCTCACTACTGCAATCAGAAGTGAAGCTGATTTCATAATATCTAATATAGACAGATCACCTTTCGCTAATGCATCTTCAGAATTATATGAAAATTTAACTTCATACCTTTCTGCGGTACTAGCTGGCTCTTCTTCCATTGACCTCGGTTCAGGCTCAGGATCAGTACCTCCATCTGATCCACAAGCAGAAATAAAGAAAATGGTACAAAGAATAAAATAAGATAATATCTTACTCATGATAGCTCCCTGGGTCGTAACCCTCTATTGATAAATTTTATTTTGATTTTTAAGCCAAAAAAATGACTAGCATGATAATAATCATTATATATATAATGTCAACTGCATTTCGGATGAGCTTACAGCTTCCTAACCGGAGCAATTCTAATATTCATCTTTTTAATTCCATTACTTGAAAATGCTATTTCAGCAAGCTCTCAAGTCAGGCTTGTAATGATTCAGTTTCAAAATTTTGGATGTGCTACTTTATCTCACATAGAAAAAATTGAAACGTCGTTATTTGCAAGAGGTTTTACAACTTTTTTTGCTGTACTGGCTCATCAAAAACTAAATCAATCCGAAGTTCATCAAAGTGATGATACGGATGAGAATATTGAGGTTCAACCAAGACTTTTTTCTGTTATAGCATAGTTTTCTATAAGTTGAGTATCTATTTCTTTCATAAACCTTGATTCTGGATTTCTTACATAATCTCAAAAATGAAATCTTTCTTTTGCTCTACTGATATAGAGTTCTTCTCTGGCTCTGGTCATTCCCACATACATGAGTCTTCTTTCTTCTTCCAATGCATTAACATCTCATACACTTCTAAAACTTGGAAATATCCCATCCTCAAGTCATGTTAAAAATACTCTTGTTTGTTCAAGTCATTTCGAAGTATGGATTGTCATAAGGGTGACATAGTCTTCCCTTTCATCTTTTGTATCCATATCTGTAATAAGTGCTACTTCTTCTAAAAATTGTGCGAGTGATTCTCTTGGATCCATTCAATTATATTGTGAGGCTACGGTTATTAATTCTTCTATATTTTCTTTTTTTGATTGCGCTTCATCTGTAGATAATCCATCAGTAATATATTCTTCATATTGAACAGCTTTAACAAGGTGTGAGATTAATTCTGAAACTACTATTTTATTTGATTGTTCTCTCAGTGTATTATATATTTCTCAGAATACTTTGATCGAGAGTCTTGCTGCTGGTCTGAGTTCTTCTACTTCATCTATATTCTCTATGATTTGTAGGTACGGGAGTTCAAAATTTAATTTATAATTATCAAGTATTTCTATACTCTTTGCTCCTATTTTTCTTGTAGGGACATTAATTATTCTCTTCATACTCACTGCATCATTAGAGTTATGAATCACTCTTAAATATCCAAGTAAGTCTTTGATTTCTTTTCTATCGTAAAACTTTTGACCTCAAATAACTCTATATGGTATATTTTTTATCATTAGAGCTTCTTCAAGTTGTCTTGATTGTGCATTTGTACGGTAGAGGAGGAGATTATCCGCATATTGTCATCCATCTTCAGTTCAATCTCTTATTATTCAAGCTATTATACTTGCTTCAGTTTTATCATCTGGTGCTTCAATATAGTTAATTTTATCTCATGTATTATTATCAGTCCAAAGTTCTTTTTTGATTCATGAGTTATTATTTTTAATAACTGAATTTGCTCCTGAAATAATGGTTTTAGTAGACCTATAATTTTGTTCTAATTTTATAATAAGTGCATCCGTATAATCTTTTCTGAAATTGATTATATTTCTCATATCAGCTCATCTCCACGAATAGATTGATTGAGAATCATCTCAAACGACAGCTAAATTTCTATATTTTGCTGCTAATAGTTTTACTATTTCATACTGTGGAGCATTGGTATCTTGATACTCATCTACCATGAGATATTTATATCTTTCTTGATAAATGTCTAAAATTTTTGGAATTCTGAGCAATCAAAGCGTTTTTACCAATATATCATCAAAATCAAGGGCATTGTTTTGCCTGAGGTTTTCTTCATATTTTAAGTATGTTTTAAATACAACTTCTTTTATTGAACTATCAATTTCTGCTTCGTAGGCTTTTGCTGAAATCAGTGCATTTTTGGCATTTGATATATAAAATGCTATCTGTCTTGCTGGGTATTCTTTTTCATTTAAATGAAGTTCATTTTTAATAATTCATTTTAATACTGATAATTTATCAGATTCATCATAGATAACAAAGTCTTTCTTTAGTCAAATAGCTAATTCTTCGCTATCAAAATTGTTTAAGACTTCTTTGAGTATAAATATTCAAATCGAGTGAAAGGTTCCAATAAGTGGAAAGTTTCATCTTGAATAAATACTTCTAGGAGTTTCAACTCAGAGAGTTTTTGCTACTCTTTCTCTCATCTCACTCGCAGCTTTATTTGTAAAGGTAACCATCATAACACTTGGTGGTACTATCCCCTTTTCTTTGATCATATAATTTACCCTTTGAGAGAGTGTTGCTGTTTTTCAACTTCATGCTCATGCTATAATAAGCAGTGGTCACTCTATTTTATTTTTTGCCTCTTCTTGTTTTGGATTTAATTGCAAATTATATGTATTAGTTCATAAATATTGCTATGATTTTATGGATTAATAATGAAATGTAAAAGAGAATTTGGAGAAAAGAAAAAAGCTCTCATCCCTGAGAGCTTTTAAGGTTTATTATGGTTATTTATCCAAGGGTAAATCAGCAGCGATATGCGAAGATAAACCAAATGAATTATCCACATTTAATACATCATATTTAATCCCATCTGAATATAATGCAAGATTCACGGTATCATCTACCAAAGGGTTAGTAGGTCTAATGCCAAAGGTTTCAAAGTCAGCTGATTGTAATGTACTATTTAGGCTCGTTACATCAAAATTTAAAACTCCAACGATAGGCCAATTTTCCAGTATATTACTAGTATCAAAAGCATTGAATAATTCATATTTTCCATCGTAACTTGAGCCAGTTGTATTGAAAAGCAAAGTTGAAATTTGAACTTCTACACTTGCATTCGAGCTTGATGATGTATTATTCCCTACATTTAATGATATATTAATTTCAGCTGTATCACTAGAATCCAATGTTGCGTTTGCCCATACATTTATTGTTGCTGGAACAACAGAAAAAGCTTTTGAGCTTATTATATTGTTCAGTTCGATATCTGCAATAGGTTCTCTTGAAACTGCCCCAATAATTCCAGTAAAAGCCATTCCTGTTACTTTTGCATTTCTAAGAGTATGGCCAATCTTTTGATAACCAATAGTTTCTGTATTAAGCCCTATTGTTAGGTTATTAATTCCTTCAGGTATTGTCAAAAAATTAAATGTAATAGTATTGGGACCAATATTGGAAAAATCAGTTATAGCAATAGGTGTATCTCCTAAATAGAGTGTAGCGCTTGAGATAGAAGCCCTTAAGTCAAGATTTTCCCCCTCAAAGGTATAAATTAATCCTGAACTAAGAATATCTTCATTAACAATCTCTATATTATTAGAAAATACTTTTCCTGAAGTTCCAGCAAGAATATTTTTTATATTTTTATTGACAGGACTATGAATATCTTCAGTGAGACTTGCAACTCCACTATCGGTTATAGTAACAATTCTAGAAGAAAATATTTCCTTATCAAGGATACCATCCTTATTTTTATCACCGGAATAGTATATTACTTCACCTTTTTCATTTAATGCAGATACTGAAACAAGTGAAGTTTCAACTGGATTAAACCCAGATTCAGGATCAGTATTCATAAACGACACATGTACAAGATAATCGGTTCCAGTTTTAGTAATATTTTCAAATGTAGCGATACCATTTTGTAAAGATATACCTAAAACACTTCCAAGTAAATTATCGGGAGACCTAGAACCTCTATATAGCCTTACTTCATTGATTTGGTTACCTGTAGCATCTTCTGATTCAGTATAAATATGCACTTGTACGGCATTTACTAAAGATGCTTCATCTACTTTAAATCCCAAAGTAAGAATATTATCAGCTCCTCGAGGTACAGATTTATCATCTAATTGAGTAAGAGTGAGACTCGTACCACCACAGGCTCCTAGACTAAACATACATATTGTAATGAAAATCCCTTTTAGTAAGGTCATTTTCAGATCTCCTTATTATTTTTAAAGTTGAAACTATCACTAGTTTTGATGATAATCTATATTTAACCCCAATCAAAATGATTGTGGATGTATTATATATAAAATAGTACATAGTCAATATAATATTATTTTACTTTAAAAAATTGAAAAAAATAGTTTTATAAGTAAAATCCGGCCAAATATATTTATAAATAATTTTGGCTATGAAAAAGTGAGACATAATAGAAAATATCCTTGTTGAAAAACTCGTATTTTGAGGGAAAGGGTTTGCAAGACTTAAGAGTGAAAATGAAGACATAGATGGAAGAGTTTTGATGATCACTTGAGGACCAGTTCCTGGTGCTGTTGTAAACTTGAGATTACTCAAAAAGAGAAAAACTTACTTTGAAACTCAAATCGTAGAAACTATTAAAAAATCTCCTATTGAAATAGATCATCCTACAAATAAATATGGTATGTCAGGTGGGTGGAAATGGATCAATATCCCTTATGAAGAACAACTCAAAATCAAAGAAGGACAAGTACAAGAAGCATTACATAATCTAAAGAAGAGGCAAGAAGACATAACTTTTCTTCCTATTGAGGCTTCCCCAACCATTGATGGTTACAGAAATAAAGTAGAGTTTTCATATGGGAAATATTTATCAAATAAATATGATATAGAACAGCACTTTAATGTATGATTCCATAAACAAGGTGAGTTTTCAAAAATAGAAGATATGGAATGATGTCCTCTTATAGATGAAATCCAAAATGAAGTATACAGAGATGTAAAAGAATTTACTAAAACTCTTGGTCTTCCAGTTTACGACCAAATGAGACAAGAATGATTTTTTAGGCATATACTGATCAGAAAAACTCATTTTTGTAATGAAATGATGCTTTTACTTAGTTTTAATCCTGAATATTTTGAAAAGAATACAAAATTAAACAAAAATGAAAAGTTAGGTCTTATTAAAGACTTTCTTATCTGACTTACAGAAAAATATAGTTTTATTACTTCAATATACTTCTCTCATAATCCAAATAAAGCAGATGTCTGTATATGAGATTTGGAACTCATTTACGGTGAAACAACTATCAAAGAAGAATTACTTGGTCTTAGTTTCAATATTTCCCCTACAAGTTTTTTCCAAACAAACAGTACTGGAGCAGAAAAACTCTATTCAATGGTTTTAGATTTTGCGCATAAAGAAAATTTAAAAGATTTTACAGTTCTAGACCTATATGGTTGAACATGAACTATCTGAATGATTTTTGCAAAACACTGAGCAAAGTATGTACACTCTGTTGAACTCGTAGCTTCAGCATCAAAAGACTGAGAAAAAAATGCACAATTTAATGGAATTACTAATATGACTTTTGTAAATAAAAAAGTTGAAAACTTCCTATGAAAATATCTAGCAGATTGAAATACAGCTGATTTACTAATTATAGATCCTCCAAGAGCTTGAATGCATCCGGATGCACTTCCAAATATAATAAATTTTGGGACAAAACAAATAATCTATGTAAGTTGTAATCCATCTACTCTGGCAAGGGATCTAGAGTATATTCTCGATAATAGTGATTATAAAATTGAAAAAATTCAAGCAATGGATATGTTTCCCCATACAAATCATATAGAAACAATCGTCAGTCTTATAAAATAAGATTATTAAGATTATATTAAGGTTATTTAAACATATATACTCTATAATTTTGATATTATTTATCTTGTAATAATCATATTATGGGAACTGAGAATGTATTATCAATAGAAGCTAAAACTGAGAATACAGATTTTTTTTCAAATCTCGAAAAAATGCCAGAAGAGTTCTTCTATGATTTTTCTATAGCTTTGTGAATAGACAAAGGTGAAGAATTAGATAAATCTCTTGTAACATATTTTATTAAAGAACTCCTATACAATAGACATAGTCCATCAAAAACATATGAACATTTCTGAGTGAGCTTATCAGATTTTAGACAAGCATATGTATATACAGTATGAATGTATCATGAAAGAAATCATTGAGAAGAAATTTATGAACTTAGTTCAACCTTTCAATTATCCATTTTAAATCTTATGAATGAAATAATTACAATCGAAGATAATGGTAGTACAAAACTGACTCGTCAAAAAATCAACTCAATAATGAACAATTAAATATATTTTCAATAGTAATACAAATAGCAAAATTATATTCATAATTTAATATAATTTTGCTATTAAAAAATAGTTTTTTTGACTTTTTTTAAAATATTAAGGTCCTGTTAATGTCTCATCAGTATACTGATATAATATATTATAATACTGATGAGATTAAATATGGGTCTAAACCTTCAAAATCGAGAACTTAATATTGGACAAAATATTATTAATGACATGCCTGATATATTTTTTGAAAAACTATCGGTGCAATTATGAGTCAGTATGGTATTTTTAAAAAATAAATTATTAAAATATTTTTGTAATGAAAATCCATCAATTGAATCCTGAAATTGTATTTCAAAAAATTTAGAATGCTCATTAGTGGAATTCAAAAATCTGTATGAGTCTGTATTAGATACATCTGTATATCTTGTAAATAATAGTGAATCTGCATATAGTAATAATCATGCAGGCCCTAGAATAAAAGACCATATGAATATACTGAGTAAACACTCAGCAGCACAAATATATATATTAGAGCTATTAGAGAATAAAATAAAAAAAGAAGATATAGAAGCAACTGTAGAAAAAGTACATGAAACATTATCTTGAGACAAAGAATTATCAAATTAATTTTTTGTATTATGGGAGATAATATGATAATATATTCTTAAGTGCATATATTATTTTTAATTATAAGCTATGACATCAAAAGAAATCCTTGATCATATACTAGAATATTCAGCTCTACAATGACATTCAGATATTCACTTCAATACATGACTACAGCCAAAAGCTAGAGATAAAAATTGAGAGATAGTTAATCTTGATAGTATAGAAATAATGGATAATAAAAAAGAACTCCCCATCTTTACAAAAGATATAATTGGGGGTATTATTGAATGTATGGTATGAAAGTCATGACTCAATAAATTTCAAGAAAATATGGAACTCGATAGCTCATATACTATTGCATGATGAAGTAGATATAGAGTGAATTGTTATATGGATACGAAATGATATTCAATTGCTCTCAGGCTTATTCCCTCAGAAATACCAACAATGGAAAGCTTAGAACTTTCTGATACCGTAAAGGGAATGTGTGAAAAATCAAAATGACTCATATTGGTTACATGACCAACTTGAAGTTGAAAATCAACAAATCTAGCCGCAATGATAGATTATATCAATAAAAAATATAAAAAGCATATCATTACAATTGAAGACCCTGTAGAATTTGCTTTTGATAATCAAAATTCACTTATCAATCAAAGAGAAATTTCAAACCATACAAAAGGCTTTCCAGAAGCAATTAGAGCTGCTCTGAGAGAAGATCCAGATGTAATAATGGTTTGAGAAATGAGAGATCCTGAAACAATAAAAGCAGCTATTACTTTAGCAGAAACTGGCCATTTAGTTCTCTCTACTCTTCATACAAATGATAGTGTTCAAACTATTGATAGAATTGTAGATGTATTCCCGAGTGATCAACAAGCTCAAATTAGAATGCAACTTGCAATGAGTTTAGTCTGAGTACTTTCTCAAAGGCTCATTACAAAAGCTGATAAAAATGGTAAAATTGCAGCCAGGGAAATTCTCATGTCCACAGATGCAGTAAGAAACCTAATAATCACTTGAAAAACGCATCAACTGTACTCTGTATTAGAAGTTTGAGCAAATTCTGGAATGATTCTTATGGATAAATATCTTCTAGAGCTCTATAGTAAATGACTTATTACAAAAGAAAGCCTACTATCGTATGCAAGAGATAAAGATAGTATTGAAATGATGATTAATTAATATAAAAAATATGTTGGATATAAATTTTTTAAAAAACTCGAAGTTTTTCAATCAAAGAACACTCAAAAAAAATGAAGTGTTATTTGATGAAGGCGATATAGATAATAATATCTATATTTTATTAGCATGAGAGTTATCAGTAGAAAAATATACTACAAGAAAAAAAACAGAAACAAAAGTATTAGGTCACCTTATAAAAAATGATATTTTTTGAGAATGAGCACTAAATTCTAACCAAACAAAAGGGTTAAAATTAATTGCAAAAAGAGAAACACATCTTTTATATATAAATGCTCAGGAATGACTTGAGGAATTTTCAAAATCTCAACCAAAAGAATGATTAGATTTATTAAAATATATAATATATATATCAAATAAGAGACTCCTTGAGGCAAACTTACTTATTACTGCTAATTACCAAATAAGTCATGATATTCTTTCTCTTAACCAAATAAACAACAAATCAATTTTTGAATTAATCGATAGAATAAAAGATATAATTAATGTAGATTACATACTTTTTCTTGAAAAAAATACCGTAATGGAAAATTACCTTATAATGAAATATGATTCAAGAAAACAGTGAAAGATGCAAAGTGAAATCATTGAAATCACTGATAACAAACTTGAATTATTAGAATTAAAATTAACAGATACTAATTATTATATTCAAGAACTTGCAATTTGAGAAGATGGACTCTGATATCTTGTCTATTTTAGAAAAAAGAAAGACTTTGATGAGAATGATAAAAAAATATTAACATCCATATCTAGTTGAATCTCATGAGTAATAAAAGAAAAGAAACTTATAGAAGAAGAAAGAGATAAAAATTTTATGGAAAAATAAAAGAACTATATAAATAGTTCTTTTATTTTTCGCCATATCTCTCCAATAAGGATACTAGTTTGTATTTCCCTTTTAGGGCTTGATACATATTCTTTATGCTTGGTGTTCAGCTTGCAAGCAAAAGCTTTGCTCATGTGAGGTCAGATATTTTATTTGCAACTTCAATAGCATTATATCTAGGAGAAGAATCTGATACATAACTATTATCATGTTCTTCATCAATAATAATAAGGTCTAGGTTTTTATATGGATAAAATAATGCAGAACGTGTTCATATAATTATTTTAGCATTCCCATTGTATATATCAATCCAGTATTTCGTTTTTGTAGCATCTGTAACTGTTGAATTTATAATCAATACTTGGTCTCAAAATACTTTTGAGATTTTCTCAGATATTTGATTCGTTAAAATTATTTCAGGAATCAAAAGTAATGCTTGAGCTCATCAATCAATGGTCTCTTTTATTAATTTAATATATATTTCTGTTTTTCAACTTCCAGTAAGTCAATATAGTAAAACCTTCTTATTACTGACTGTCTTTACTTCAGTAAAAGCTTTATTTTGGGGTTCAGATAAAACTAAATTGTGGTTATATGTATAACTGTAATTGTTTCATGGCTTATTAATCTCTATTTTATCTTTTATAATTTTTTCTCTAAGATTTCTTGGGAAAAAGATAGACAGACTATTATGTATTGGTGTAAAATAATACTTTGCTATCCAAAGAATAAGCTCTTTATGATATTTTTGAAAGAATATATCTGAATTTTTAATAGATATAAGTGATTTAATTTTTGAGGTTTCAATATCTCATAATTCTACTTCTGTATTCAGGACTACTGCAACCTCTATCTGACTCTTTAATGGTATTTCTACTATATTTCAAACAACAAGATGATTTGATAAAAAATCTGGTACAAAATATATGAGTCAGATTTCATCGAATGTTTTTGAAAATGGAGATACGATACAGTACATAATAAATAATTAGGTTTTAGCTTATATTAATTTCCGGGTTTTGGACTCACATGTCAGATAACGTTTTAGTCATAAGTGCTATATTATCAGTGCTCCCTATTTGTGAATAAGCAATTTTCGTTTTTGTAGTAATCTTTAGTGTACTGAGCTCTAATCATAAATCTGATCCTCTCAAAGCCATAGTTAACCCTCCTTTCGCTCATCCAGCTTTTAAAGTATCAATAAATCATTTACTATCAAACGAAGAAGTATTTCCAGGGTTTGTAGTATCCGTTTTTATAGCAGTTGACTCAGGAGTTGGAGTTCAGAAAACATCATCTATATCACTATGAGAAAGCTCATCTTTTTGTTCTAATTTTTGTACTGGTTGCGTTTCTGATTTTTTAACTATATTTATATTTTGTTTTTTAGTATTTTGTTCTTGTTTTACTGGGGTATCAATACCTGAAAATCAAGTGATAATTTTGAGAATACCAATTAAAAATGTAGTATTCTCATCGAGTGAATATTTAGTTTTTACATATGTATCATCAAGCGTATCAAGAATTTTTATGTACTCTGAAATATTATTTCATGTTTTTAATTCAATTATTGATTTATCTTTAATATAAAAAATAAGTTCTTTAAAAAAGAGTTTCACATTTTTCCCATTTTGAATAAGTTCATCGAGGTCATCAGTGATACTAGAATCATTATTCAGTAATTTCTTTAAAAATATATCTAGTATTTCATCTCCTACTATTCAAAGCTTCGAAATAATAACATCATACTCTATAATTTTATCTTCAACAAGTTGTTCAAATAATGAGATAGCGTCCCTCAGTCATCATCAGCTATTTTTAACTATATAATCATATGATTTATCATCTACAGTGATATCTTCTTGTTTTGCAATATATGATAACCTATTTTTTACATCAAGGTCATTAATTCGTTTAAAATCATATCTTTGGCATCTTGATATGATAGTATCAGGGACTTTATGAGTTTCTGTAGTTGCAAGTATAAACTTAACATGTTCTGGTGGTTCTTCTAAGATTTTTAGTAAAGCGTTAAATGCTCACTTACTAAGCATATGTACTTCATCAATAATATAGATTTTATATTTCGTTCTTGTTGGTCTAAATTGAGCTTTTTCAATAATCTCTCTAATATTATCTACTCAAGTGTGACTTGCTGCATCTATTTCTATAATATCAATGAGTTTTTCCTCTTGAAAGTCTTTACAAATACCACATTCTAAACAGGGATTTCATTCCTTGATATTTTCACAATTGACTGTTTTTGCCAGAATTCTAGCAGTGGTAGTCTTCCCTGTTCCTCTTGGTCCACACAATAAATATGCCCCTACTGTTTTATCATCAGCAATTGCTTTTTTTAATGTTTTATTAATGAAATCTTGTCCTACAAGATTATCAAAATCAGATGGACGATATTTTAAATATAAGCTCACTTTTTCTCAAACAATTTATGAAATAATTTATGGAATTATTATATAGAAAAACTTCATAATATAAAATCAAAATATATATTTGACTATAAGTACTTAATACGTATAGTTTACAGTACTTTAGTATTTATTTCTTAACCCTCAAATGTAACTTTTTTGGAGAAAAAAGATGGAATTCTCAACTGAAACAGCACCATATGTATGGTATGCTATGCAAATAGCTTTAGTATTTTCAATTATTACTATTATAGCAATAGCTATCAAGAATATAAAATTAAAAAAAACAAGTGAAAAGTTTAATCAGGATCTTGAACTAGCTCTTAACAATTATCAAGACCTAAGTCTTGATCCTGACGATCATAAAACTTCTGAGTTTGACTCAATAAGTGAACTAATAGAAACACTACTAGGCTTACGAATACAAAAACAAAAATTAGAAGAGAAAAATGAAAAGCTTGAAAAATCAAGTAATAACTTAGAAGAGCAAAGGGATACTGCTAACAAAAAAGTAGGTCAACTCCTTGAAAAAATAACAAAAACATTTAGTGAAATCTGTCCTGAACATTCTAAGGTAGCAAACATTAATAATATTGCAGCTCTTATAGCGGAAGGATATGAAGCACAAAAATTTAAATATGAGTCGTCAATTGAAGAAATAAAAGAACAACTGAGCAGAGTTAATGAAGAATTAACTACAAAAAATAATGAAGTACTCAGGTTGGATGAAAAATATATGGATCAATTAGTTAGCTATAAAAGTGCTCTTATACTAGTAATAGCACTAAAAAATACACTTATTAAAGAATCATATCTAGAACTTCTTGAAAAAAGAATAAGCCATTTAATAAGCACGGCTAGCGTTAAAAACGAGGGATCAATAAATATAATTATAGAGTCCATAAAGCTATATATAGCTGATGAAAATGAAAAAGATCAACTCATCCAAATTCCAGTAAAAGAAATACAAAAACAATCAGTTGCATAAAAGGAGGCTTCTGATTAATACAACTAAAAAAAGCGATACTCACGAGTATCGCTTTTTTCTATTTTAAAATTTTATTATCATCTATTCATTTAAGAATTTCATTTACCACTGCTTTATCATGCCATTCAACTGGTCACTTATTTGTAATTAACATATGCTCATCTCACTTTCAAGCAATAAGTACAATATCATTCTCTTCAGCCATAAGTAAAGCTGTTGTAATTGCTTCTTTTCTATTAGTAATGATCCAAAAGTCTTCTGATTCTTTTCTCTCAATTCAAGGAAGAACATCTTTTATTATATCCTCTGTTTTTTCAGTATAATCATCATCCTGAGTTAATATCACAATATCTGATAATCTTGATACAATTTCTCACATTATTGGTCTTTTTGTCTTATCTCTATCTCAAGTAGCTCAAAAAACAGTGATAATCCTTTTGCGACCATTGATATCAGAGAGAGTTTCTAAAACTTTTTCCAATGCATCAGGGGTATGAGCATAATCAATAAATACTTTAAAGTTTTCCTTATTGTTCAATACTTCATCTAACCTTCAAGGAACTCATGTAATATTTTTGATCATTTTAGGGATCATATCCGATTCAATTCAAAAAGATATGAATACTCCCACAGCAGCAAGAATATTAGAAATATTAAAGCTTCCTATAAAGTGAGTATCAATATGAATATTTGGTCAAGCAACTTCAATATCAAAGCTCATACCATTAATATCATTCACAACATTGATTGCTTTCAGATTTGATTTATCTCCATTTCAATAAACAAACATAGAATCATAGGTCTCAGCTAAAAATAATTCTTTATAATCACTCTCTGAGTTTATAACTGCTGTCTTTTTTATTCATGGTTTTCTCTTATAACCAATAAGATGTTTAAATATTTGTAGCTTTGTATTCACATAATCTTTCATTGTCTTATGTAAATCAAGATGATCTTGAGTAATATTTGTTAAAACTGAAACGTCATAATCAATTCCCCGAACTCTATGCATTTTTATACCATGAGATGCTGTTTCAATGACAGCAATTTCACATCATTCATTTTTTGCAAGCTTGAGTAATCTTTGAAGTTCAAAAGCATCCGGAGATGTCATTTTTGTATTATTTGTATATTCACTATCATTTATAATGATATTAACCGTTGAAAACATAAATACTTTTTTTCATGCGTCTCTGAGTCACTTTGCAATAATATTAGAAGTTGTTGTCTTCCCATTTGTTCAGGTAACTCAAATTATTATCATTTTTTTTGATGGAAAACCATAGTATATATTTGCTATGATAGCTCTTGATTTGTGGTAGAGTAATCTAAATGGATTATCAAGTGAGATGAGTTGTTTCAACATTTTCATTTTTTGAATTTTTGTGTAATAAGATACATAAAATGTAACGAAATAAGATAGAAAGTCAACTTAGGAAAAATCTCAGATATTTATCTTATTTTTTATAATAAAAATCTTTTTTGAGTCAATGAGATTCAATGAGACTATTATTCATCTCAAGCTCCATATCATATGACTGTAATCAAGGTTGTTTATAAAACTTAAAATCATAATTCTTACATTCAGAGTTCTCTAAGCTATATTTAAGTCAGTATTGTGTTGTTTCTAGTCTTCTTGTTTTTATGAAGAATTCAGCAATTTTATAGTTATCATACTGAACAATTTTTAATCATTTTTTAGGAGTAATAATGGCATTTTCGGGGAGCAATACTCTCATAAATTGATGATTTTCTCACTTTCATTGGATGTTTAAAATATGATCTCTATTTTTTATATTATATGAATCAAATAATATATTGAGTTCCGCTTCATTATCTTTTGTGAAATGATGAGATGAAAAAATATCGATACTTGTATCAATGGAACAATCATTATGTAAAGTTACTATTTTTTTAAATTTTCTTTTCATATACCTATCAGATTTATTTCCTGATAGAGAGGTGAAAACTGGATATGAGAAATCTAGAGTTTTATTAAAGTTTAATTTTCAATTTAAATTAAGCTTCCAGAGCATGTTATTTTCTTCTGGAATAAATGAATATATCATAATTTCCCTGTTCTTTAGATGAGTCAAGAGTACTTTTACATAGCTTACATAATCTTTTTTTTCTTTTAGTTTCTCAATAAATACATTTGAAAAATCAAAAAGTATTTGTTTCGGTGTTCCCAATGATCATACTTTGAAAGTTTTCGCTTCTACTAAAGTAGAGATCAGTAGTGAAAAATTTTCAGAACTTATTTCTTCGTCAATCCCTTTTATTTGTAATGGCCCTAATAGTGCCAACAACTCAATGATGGTATTTTGATTAATATAAATTATCCCATCAACATTGATATTTATCTTATCAAGAAAAAATTTAATATCATTCGAAGAATCTTCAACCAGAGGTGCATAATTTGCATCCCTTAATCAAAATGTTCATGTGATTTTATTCAATCATTTAGGAGCTTGGATTTTTTTTGTGTATACCTTATTAATATTCCATTCATATGCATAGATATCAGACTTTTCTATACTTTTAATATTTCATCTATACACAGTTACAAGTCATAAACTTCACATAAAACCTCAGGTAGGTCTAATCTCATCGTTATTTTGAAAAACGATGAGATATTTTTTTTCTCTATCGTGTCAAAATAGGTTTACAAAAGTATCAAAATTTCAATTAATATATTTCAGATAACTCTGTAGAGTTTTAATTTTTGATATATTTGATTCAAGCCTGCTTTCTAGCTCTCAGTTTCATAAACCCCCTATTTTGTTATAATATCATAACGAATTTATCAAAAGCTTTTCAAAGCGAATAAGATCTTCTTTATTATTATAAATAAGGTTTGATACGTATACGTTTTCTATTCATTTTGTATTTATAAATGTATACAATTCAGAATAAAATTGAATGAGTGAATCTCATAGCTTTGTAATCTCTTTTCATCATTTAACAATATTATAACCATTTGTTATATTTTCATTCTGAATGATCAGAAGAGGTTTTAGAAGTATATCTGCCAGAATAAAATCAAATCTAGCATTGTTAAAAGCTTTTTTTACTTCTTCCAAATTCATTGATTCCTCTTTGATAGCTTGGAGTTTATTATATCATGAATAAATAAATCATTGAACTATAAATTTAAATGAAATAATAAATATAAATATTCAAATAAAGACCCCTATCCATAAGCGGGAAGATTTTATATTTAGAAAATGAGTATTATCATTATTTTCTTGTATATTAATATCTTTATTAAATTTAGATTTTGTAAATCAATCAAAATTTTGTGTATTATTTTTATGTATTTGAACATATTTTGATTGAGATAAATTAATTTCTTTTTTATTCAGAGTTATATCATTTGTAGAGTTTCATTTCAATTGATTCACTGTAATATCTGTGATATCATCTTCTCGCCTCATATCAATGTCTTTTTCTAAATTTGTCTCTATGTCATTTATTTTCATTCGTAAAAACGCTAAGAATATTTAGCTTTATAGTAAAGAAAAAAGGTATTTTCACAAATAAAAAAAACTGGTATTTTCCAGTTTTTCTTATTTGTAATATATTATAATCAAATACTATCTCTAATTCTATTTACTTCTTGAAGTAACACTTGATCTTTTTTGATTATCTTCTGAAGTTTATTACATGAGTAAAGAACAGATGCATGATTTCTTCCAGAAAAGATATTTCAAATTCTTTCATAAGTATAATTCATTTTTGTTTTTAACAAATACATAGTGATTTGTCTTGGTATCATAAATTCTTTTCTTCTATTTCCTCAAAGAATTCATTCTCTTTCAATTCAAAAATGATTACTTACTGCATCAATGATATCTTCATAACTTTTTATAGTTGTTCTTTCTTTTGATTTTCAACTTCCGAGTAAGTCAGTTGTAAAACTTAGTTTTTTAAGTTGAGCAGAAATCCTTAGGAGAGTTGGTCCATTTCAAGTAAGTTCATATTCAGCGATCATTTGATTTAATACTCACTCTAATTCCCTTACATTTTCAACAACATTTGCTGCAATAAACTCCGCTACATCTTGAGGGATCATAAATTCTCTTTCCCTTGCTTTTTCTTGTAAGATAGCAAGTCTCGTTTCAAAATCTGGTTTTCAAATATCAACAGTAATTCCCCACTCAAATCTACTTCTGAGTCTTGGTTCTAGTTCTGTAAGCTCTTTTGGTGCCCTATCTCAACTAATAATAATTTGTTTATTTGAATCGTAGAGAAGATTGAAAATATTATATAATTCATTTTGTGTTTGTTCCTTTTTTGCTAAGAATTGTACATCATCAATAATAAGTACATCTATTTCTCTATACTTTAGTCTTAACCTTTCTATACTTCTTTTTTTAACAGATGTTACATATTCAGTAATAAACTTATCTGCTGTAGTATACATCACATTTTTATCTTTGAATTTTTTCATAACTGCATTTCAGGCAGCTTGTAATAAATGTGTTTTTCCAAGTCATACGTCTCCATAAATGTAGAGTGGATTATATGAATGTCATGGATTTTTACAGACAGCTTCTGCTGCAGAAAATGCAAGTTGATTATCACCTCAAACAATAAAATTGTTCAAACTATATCTATCATTAATACATTTAGCAGTTTTTCATGAAATGTTCATTATATCATTTCATGAAATTTTTTTAGCTTTTTTAGCTTTTGCATTTGTTTTATAAAAACTTGCACAATCAACTACATTTGTACTTGATGGGTTGTCAATATTTTGATCTACTTTGAATTCAATTCTTTCAACTGTAGGAATTTCTTTTTTTGTATTCTGTAAAATTTGGTCGTAAAATTTTGCTTCAAGATTATCTTTCATAAATGCTGATACAACTCAAAAAGTTACTTTTGTGTCTGTAGCATCCAAAAGAGACATTTTTCTAAAATAGACTAAGAAGTCTTGTTTTTTTAGATCATCTATTAAGAACGTTATTATATTTTTTAATTTATAGTGTTTTTCCATTTTTTATAATTCTGTTCTATATTAAAAATGCATCCTCTATTTTGTCATTAGCCTGTTTTGAGCTGCAAACAGTTTATAAAAAAAAACATATGCGTCAAAGTTATATTTTTCCTTGACATTGTTTCGGTGTTTAAGTTTGTTGAACGTCTATCTTATCTTTCGCTTTAGACTAAAGAATAGTCATTATTTTAATGAAAACATTTTTCTTTATCTAAGATGGAAATAGTATACTATATTTTTGAAAAAAATAAAATAAATTTTTAATTTTATAACTCATAGATATACTGCTCACAGCAAGGGCAGGTACCTACCTATTTTTCTTTGAAAATTAGGAGGAAAGTCTGGACATCATGAGGATAATCGTAGAAGATAACTACTTCGGCTTACATATATAATTCATAAAATGTAAGTACCACTAGTGCCACAGAGACTATACTAATTCTAACTCGTTAGAATGAAAGGTGAAAAGTCATTTGATGTAAGCAATTGCTACAAATGATGCTATGATGTGAGTTATAGCGTTGGTAAACTGTACGTGATGCAATGGGAATGGTATTTTTATTTTGATACATCCTCTACTGCAATATAAAGATATACTCAGCTCGAGCATATGGGTGACCATATGCCTAGATAGATTGGTACCTAGATACAGAATCCGGCTTATTACTCTTGCTAAATTAAAAATTTTTGGTATATTCCCTTTTGTAAAAACGCAAAGGGGATTTATTTATTAAAGAATATAAATATGAAATTAGTGTTTACATGAATACAAGGTTGTGGGAAATGAACTCAAGCGAGATTTCTCGTTGAAAACCATGGTTTTACTCTCGTTGAAATGGGGTGAGAATTTAGAAAAATTATAGCAAGTTGAAGTAACTTATGATTACAACTTAAAGAAATATTAGACTCATGAGCACAGGTAAATGCTGAAATGTGAATCGCAGTCATGGAAGAAGCTATTGCAAGACAAACAAATGAGAAAATAATATTTGATGCATTTGTAAGAAATGATTGGAATAAAGTAATTTTTGACAGAGAATTACCGGAATACCAAGTAATTTTCTTTAATTTATCAGAAGAAAAAGCAAAACAAAGGCTTCTCGGAAGAATGTTTAATTCCACAACAGGTGAGACTTTTCCTTATGGAACAAAAATAGATCCAAAAACAGGAGAAAAACTCATTCATAGAAGTGATGATAATGAGGAATCTATCCTTAAAAGAATAGAAGAATATACAACAAAAACTCTTCCTATTCTAGAGTTACAAAAAAAAGAATGAAGGGTCCTTGAAATTAATGCTGATCAGTCGGTAGAAGAAGTAGCAAAAGAAATTGAAGAAAAACTAGGATTATAATATAATAATAAAACAATGTATTGATTTCTTCTATGAAGAGAGTTTAAATTATCTCAAGCTGAATTACTCACTGTATTTTCAAGTAATAGTATTGTATATCAAAGTAAAGAGATTTTGATCTTAGATTGATTAAAAAAAGATGATATTCTAAATACAGCATCTTTTTTATGATGAACGATTAAAATTATTGAAATAGTTGAATCTGAAGAGACAATAGAAAACCTCATACTTGATTGCGTAAATACAGATACAAAATTTAAATATGGTCTGAGTCTCTATGGAGAAAAAAAATCACTCAAAGAAATTCTTAATAAGACAAAGAAACTTCTAAAAGAAGGGTGAATTTCATCACGTTTCGTAAACAAAGATTTTAACAACCTCAGTTCAGCTCAAATTAAGTGAGAAAATCTTATAAGAAAAGAAACTGACTTTACTTATATTATAACTTCAAAAGTAAATTATTTCTGAAAATCTATTTGGGTACAGGATATTGATTCATATTCATCTAGGGATTATTCAAAAGAAAGAGATATGCAGGTTGGTATGCTTCCACCAAAGTTATCACAAATGATGGTGAATTTATCAGAATGAACTACGGTATATGACCCATTTGTATGACTGGGTACTATCCTCATAGAATCTCTTCTTATGTGAAATAAAAAAGTATTCTGAAGTGATCTCAGTGAAAAAATGGTAGAAACGTCTACTGCAAATATCAAGAAACTTATTTCTGAAAAATCACTGAATGCTGACTTGGATATATTTAAGCTCAATGCTAAATTTATAGAAGAATCTGAGTATTTTAATGAATGAGTTGATGCTATTGTTACAGAGTGATATCTTGGTGAGATAATGACAAAGAAAAACATTGCTCCTGATAGAGTACAAAAACAAAGGGATCCTCTTGAGAAAATATATCAAGCATTCTTTGCCTGACTACAAAAAATTAACTATTCATGAGCTATTGTAATATCTTTTCCATTTTGGGAAATCAGATGAAAATATTATTATTTTGACGAGGTATATAAAATACTATGAAAATATTGTGAAGTACTTCCCTACTTCCCTACTGACTATCAAGTCCAAGCTTCAAAGTCATGAAGTCTATTATATAAGAGACCAAGTCAATTAGTTTGAAGAGAAATATTTAAATTAAGAATGAAAAAATAAAACACCAAAATTGGTGTTTTTTATTTGACTTAACAAATAAACATTTTATACTTTCCCCGCTATACATTTTAGTATAAAAAAATCGAGTAGCTAAATGACTATAAATCATTTTGTTATTTATATTTGGGAAAAAGGGGAAAGTTAATGTCTAAAACAAAAATATTTTTTCTTGCAATTTTTATAGTAATTCTTAATGCACTACCTACAATAGGAATTGTAGTTACTAATTACCTTAACGAAGGCTTGATGCCTCATGTTATTGGATTAATAATGTTTGCGTGGATAATTGCAACATTCGTAATGGCAGAGTATTTAAGAAATCAAGATACCTTAAATACGATTGACATAGCATCTTCTATACTTTCTTTTGGAGCTGGGTGTACTTTAGTATTCCATTTCTATGATATGGATATATTAGCTTTGGGAACTATTGGCTCAGTTATTGATTATAATAGAGATTTAACTATCTATACTCAATTATTTGGTTCATTCATCGATTCAATTTTGATTGGTATTTTTATAAATTTTTATAAAAATATACGAAAAAAACAAGAATACTCCATAAAAAATGAAGCGGTTGAAAATAAACAAATCATTGCATTAGAAAATACAATAACTGATTTAGAAGATGACAATACAGATCTGAGGGCAGAACTAGAAAAAAGCAATCGGAAAATGAATAAAGAATCTGCTATTGCTGCATAATAATTGACTTAACTAAAATAAAGACTGGATTACTCTAGTCTTTATTTTTTATATTAACTCACCCTTAATCATATATCTAACCAACTCCACTAACTCAACATTTACTAAGTCTCATATTTTCACTCAATCTTCATCTACTTTAAAAACACCTCTTTAAAGTATCTCGTTCTTTCAAAAACAATATAAGTCCTTGAATCATCAACCAGGTAGAATAATTTTTAACTTGACTTTATAGAAAAATATCCTATATTTTTAGTACATTTTTTTAGCATTAGTCTATTATGAAATAAACAGATTAGGAGAAAAACAATGGTACTTGAAATAAAGCAAGAAACAGCTCTCAAAAATACGAGAAGTATTAATTTTCGTGAATGGTTAGACCTATTTAAAAAATTGAAGAAACAAGTAACTTCATTAATAGTACACTGCCTACCCATAATTCTTACTTCATTTATTTATATATTTGATATTTTTTCAAATATAGGAACTGAATGTATGATAATGACACCTGATACATTTTCTACTGCAAGAGCGATGATATTTACAATACTAATACTATGGGTATTTCGTTCAAGATTCTTTGCAAGTGATTTAAATCCATCACGAAAGAAAGTATTAACAGGTATTATTAGTTCTATTCTTAATTTCGCATTTATAGTCTGCTGTATGACGATAGGGTTAATAGATTATCATCTAGATTCTGGCTTAACTCGCCAAGATTATTATAGTATAATTTTTCTGATTTCTATTGCTAGTATGGCAAATATTGGATTTGTATTAAATACAAATAGAGAACTCTTTCTCGTAAATAAAAATGTTAATAAAAATAGGGTAGTAAACTGAAATAATAATGACTCAAAATTAAAAGTCATTCGTACCAAAAAAAGCGTATCATTGATACGCTTTTTTAATTTATACTAATTCACCCTTGATAACATATCTATCTAACTCTACTAATTTAACATTTACTAAATCTCATACTTTTACGCTTCCCTCTTCTGCTTTAAAAAAGACCTCTTTAAAATTTCTTGTCCTTCAGAAATAATATCAATCCTTAAATCAATTCACAAGTATTTCTTGAACTGAATCAAGCATTCTCCCATTTCTCTTTATAACATTTTCCAATAATACATCATTCAGTATATGCCATCTCTCTGCTTTTACAGAATCAGGAACATCGTCAGGATATATCTTACTTGCTATAGTCCCCTTTCTTACTGAATATCTCGCAGTATATGCAAAATCAAACTCACATTCACGGAATGCTTTTATAGTATCTTGAAACATCTCTTCTGTTTCTCATGAATATCAAACAATAATATCTGTTGATATTGAGAAAAAAGGGTCCTTTGATCTGAGATACTCTACTTGTTTTTTGAAGTCCTCATATGTATGTCTTCTATTCATTTTCTTTAGTAGAGTATTACTTCCAGATTGAAGAGCAAAATGAAGATAATTACATGAAGAATCTAACTTATGATGAGCATCTAAGATATCCTGAGTCATATCATGAGGATTACTTGAAGTAAAACGGATTCTATCTAATCCTTCTAGTTCATTTAAGTCATCAAGAAGTTTTCTAAATGGTGATTTTCATAATCCATCATTCCACATGGACTTTTCTTCATTCCAAAGTTTTATATTCGATTGTTTTCAATATGAATTTACATTTTGTCATACAAGACTAATTTCTTTGGTCCCATTTGCAACAAGTTCGCGAGCCTCTGATATGATTTCATCATGTGATCTACTAATTTCTTTCCCTCTTGTATATGGGACAATACAAAAGGTACAATAATTATCACATCATGTTTGAACTATGACTGAAGCTGAGTATGGATTTTCTCTAAGTTGCTTAGATTTAAGATAATCATCGAACTTATCATCTGATCATATGGCTTCTCAATGAATATGAGTCAGAATAAATGATAAATATTTAACCTCTTCTATTCTCAAAGTAAAATCTAAGCTCTCTAGTCTTGGAAATAATTTATCATCATTATTAAATATTCCATTTTTATCTGTAATATATTGAATTTTTCTTGCTCTTTTTCTATTTATATCCTCAGCAAGGTACATTTTATGGAGTCATGTCTTTCTGACCATACAACCTGTAATCCCAGTAATAATTCTTTTAGGATTTCCATCGATTTCTCTCTGAGCATTTTCTTTTCTGATTTCTTCCGACATACCAAAAACTCTATCTTCTCATTTTTGCCTTACAGAACAGGTATTATATATCACTAAATCCGCATCTCTCCATTCTGATGTTTTTATAAGACCTGATTGTAACAAGATCATATTGATCTTCTCGCTATCAGCTTTGTTCATCTCACAACCAAATGTCTTTATATAGTATTTTTTCATTGCTATTATTATGTGTAAATATTTGTAGTATTGTATCTAAAAATAATTTTTGTAAAGGGCTTCATGAGACATACCAAATATATCTCATAAATATAATTTCCTGATTCTTGACAAAAGAATAATGTTCTGTTAATATAGTTTATATATAATGAAAATATAATAATTTTACTACTAAGATTAAGTACCAATGGAGAATTCAGGGACTACTAATACATTTAGTAAAAATCAGTGAGTTTTAACTACGCTTCTTGATAGTGACTTCAATAGGTTTGATAAGATTAAAATTAAATGAGAACCATTTTGAATAATCTCAATAAAAAGAATAGTGCATGCTAGGTGATTTATGATACGATATTGAGTAAATGCACACCCTGCTCTACGAGCAAAAGAGCTTGCTGTTACACTAGGTCAATTTAATAAAATACTACATCAACCGGGTAATACTAAAATAGGACTAGAACTGAGCTCTCCAACCCTAATAATAACAGGTACAATGCTGAATAAAAAAATTGAATGAGTAGTTGAAGATATCAATAAAAATGCAAATAAAACTCTTAATAGAGATCGTTAGAAATTCTACTCTCTTCAGGAAGCACTTGGTTCATATACTTGCTTCCTTTTCTTTTGTCATAAGTATTTTCAACTTCTCATACAATAGTTTCAAAAGCGAACTGCCCAATCCTCATACCTGTATATAGAGCAATAGGAACTTCATTTATATTTGTCATTTCCAAAGTGATAGTCCCCTCAAATCAAGGATCTATAAACCCTGCTGTTGAATGAATAATAACTCCGAGCCTTCAAATAGAACTTCTTCATTCACATCTTGCTACAAGATCGTATGGAATTTTTATTTTTTCAAGAGTCACTCATAATACAAAATCACCCGGATGGAGTACAAACTTATCTCAATCTTGAAGTGTAATTGTCTCTACATGATCTGGATCCACTCCATTTCTTGAATCTATTACTGTTTGCCTTGATTTTCTAAAAATCTTAAAAGAATTCCCAAGCCTAAAATCTAAACTTGCTGGTCAAATTTGATCAAGGACTTTGTAATCTCATAGAGAGAGAACTTCCATATCTCAAGATTCCAGCCTTCTTCTTATTTCTGTATCTGATAGTATCATAATATTATATCAAAAAATTAAATTATTTTATTATTCCAGAAGCAGTATTAATCACTCATGAAGCTGAGTTCACTACATCTTTAAATCTATTTATAAAATCTTCGGTTTCTTCAATTGTTTGGACAGCTCCACTTAAAAATTTTATAGTTGAATTGTAAGTATCCTCTGCACCTGAAAGAGTTCCTCTCACATCATTTATTTTGTCTCTTGTAAAATCAAGAGTATCAACTACGTTATTTTTAAAATCATGAGCTCCACTCAGAGTTTCTGTATATTTATTTTCAATTTCATTTTTTGTAGGAATATCAGTGACCGTATTATCAAAAAGATCTTTAAATTCCAAAACTGCTTGATTAAATCAACCGAATCAAAATGCATCTTCAATACTATCCGCAACAGTAGGAACTTTGAATATGAGTAATACATACAAAACCAAAACTATAACAAAAAACCAAAATATTTTTTGAATCATAAAAAAATATGAAAAAATAAAACTATATTTCCGATTAAATATAGTTTTATTTCATGAATTATCAAGTTTATTTTTCGCTTCATCAAAGGAGATCTGAAACATCTAAGTTTCTCTTTTTTAAGTCAGTATTGAGATTAATAATTTCTTCATCTTTTATACTCTCAATTGATCAATTCTGAATAATCGTTCCAGAGATATTTCACTTTAACCCCTCTAAGACATTTTTAATTTGCCCAATCTTATCTGAACTAAAATTCATATTTGTGAGATCCATAGATAAAATTTCTGACTTAATCATTGAATGTTTTTTACAATTTGGACATTCAATATCTATATTGATCGTGCTTCAAGCAGCACCAATAACATCAACATTATTATCTTGTACATCATGAGAACATTCAGGACATTTATATGTCTGAACTAAAGAATCTATCATTCACTTTAATGCTTTAAAATTCATAGTCTGAAAATTATTTATTAAACATAATCTGCGAATATTATATCATAATCTATTCTCCCTTTCAAGCTTTTTTACAATATTTATGTTGACGAATCCTATTTTACTGTCACAAAGTTTTTAAAGTATTTTCTAGTCTCTTAATTGATGTATCAAGCCCCAATATATACATCATTTCTAAAGCTCCAGGTGAAAATTCTTCTCACGATAAAGCTACTCTTGTTGGCCATAAAACTTGTCCGTTTTTCATTTCTGCTTCTTTGATTTTTTCAACAAATACATTTTTTACATCATCCACAGATTCAAAATCAGATGATTGAGATTGTAATACATTTAGAGTAAGTTCTAATCATTTTTTTACAATATCTAAGTCTGTGATTTTCATTTTTTCATTCATCAATAAATCTGATGATGGATTTTTAGCATCCCCGTAGAAGAAAGTTGTTAAATTTTGTAGTTCATCAAACTTCTTTATTCTTCATTTAAGCTCTGATAATATTTTTTTATTATATTCTTCTGGAAAACTTTGAAGCAGATCATAAAAATCTGAATTATATCTTTTTAAGTAGGTTAATAGTTTATTATAAATATCTGAAATATCAGATTTTTTTAAATAATTTGAATTAAAGAAATCTAGTCTTTCTACATCAAAGATAGCACCTGATTTATGAACTTGTTTCAAATTAAATTTCTCAATTAATTCATTAATGGTAAAAAATTCATCTGTAGTTTTTGGGTTCCAACCAAGAAGTGCAATGTAGTTAATAAGAGCCTCGGTTAAATATCCTTTTTCTAAATATTGTTCAACGGCTACATCTCAAGTTCTTTTCGAGAGTTTTTTCTTATCACTTCAAAGTAAAAGTGGAATATGTGAAAAAACTGGAGCTTCCCATCAAAAAGCTTCATACATAAGTACATGTTTTGGAGTTGATGGTGTCCATTCATCTCATCTTATTACGTCAGTAATTCACATTAAATGATCATCTACTACATTTGCAAGATGATAGGTAGGAAACCCATCAGATTTTAACAATACTTGTTCATCTATATCTTTAGAATCAACCTCAATTTTTCATTTTACGGTATCATAGAAGATAACTTTTCTCGCTTCAGGAACTTTGAGCCTTACTGTATAGGGAATTCAACTCTCTAATTTTGCCTGAATTTCATCATCGGATAAATATCTACATAATTTATCATATTTTGTTGCCAATCAAAGTTCTTTTTGTTCTGTTCTAAGATTATCTAGTCTTTCACTACTGCAAAAACAATAATATGCTTTATCTTTTTCAATCAGTTCATCTATATATTTTCTATATATCTCCAGTCTTTCAGATTGATAATATGGTCATTTTTCTCATGGATTATTTGGTCCTTCATCTGGAATAAGTCAAACTGAAGCAAGTACATGAATCATATTTTCAATACTCCCTTCCACAAGTCTTGTTCTATCCGTATCTTCCACACGAAGCATAAACTTCCCATTATGTTTTTTTGCATATAAATAGTTATATAAAACAGTTCTCAAACTTCAAATATGTAAATATCATGTTGGACTTGGTGCAAATCTTGTAATTACTGTCATTTTCTCTCTCTTTTAGGGAATTATTTTAGGTCTGTTTTTATAATAATAACTATTGATATTTTGTAAAGAGGAATAGCTATAAAATTATTATTTTTCACAAAAAAATTGTATTTTAAAAATAACTTTTATAATATGGATATAATATATATTAATAAATAGAGTAATATGAAAATCTTCTGAGAAAAAAGATCTAGAAAACAAATAAAAAGTATGTTAATCCCAACTGTAATCGATAAAACTCCATCATGAGATAGAGCATATGATATTTACTCAAGATTATTAGAAGACAGAGTTGTATTCCTTGGAGAATGAATTGATAGTCATGTAGCGAACACTGTTATTGCACAATTACTCTTTCTTGAAAAACAAGATCCAAAAGCTCCAATTACTATGTATGTAAACTCACCAGGATGACATGTAACAGCTGGTCTAGCCATTTATGATACTATGCAATATATTAGTTGTCCAGTTCATACAGTTTCAATAGGGCTTTCTGCTTCAATGGGATCAATTATCCTATGTGGTGGTGCAAAATGAAAAAGATATTCCCTTCCTCATAGTGAAATAATGATTCATCAGCCACTTGGTTGAGCTGAATGACAGGCTACAGATATCAGACTTGCTGCTGAACATATAATCAAAACAGGAGAAAGACTCTATGCAATCATAGCAAAACATACTTGAAAAAGTATAGAACAAGTTGAAAAAGACTGTGATAGAGATAATTTTATGACAGCTGAGGAAGCATTAAAATACTGATTAATTGATAAAATCATTCAAAATAAGTAGGTTTTCCCTACTTATTTTTATTTCAAAAATATATTTTATGCAATATTCAAAAATACATTCACATATTATTTGTTATAGCGCTTTTAAATATGCTCATACTGAAACTTTAAAAGAATTTTTAGTATCTCAAGAGTTAGAAGCTATATGTAAAAACCTTACAGAGCAAAGTGTAGTTGTTCTTGGTTGAGACGGTACTATGCTCAGAGCAATAAAAGAAAATTATACAAAGAATCTACCATTTTTATGAATCAACCTATGAAATAAGTGATTTTTATTAAACGATAAAGGATATGTAACAAGAAATTCTACATATAAAAAAGAAGTCTTTCCAATCATGGAATGTGATATAGTCACTCAGGATAAAAAATATTCAGATATATTTATAAATGAAGCTAATATATCTGCTGGATGATGAAAAATGCTTGAACTCTGAGTAGAGCTTGGAAAAAGAAATCATTTTCATGTAAAAGGTGATGGTTTATTAGTAGTTACGCCTCTGTGATCTACTGGATACAACACATCACTATGATGACCAATAATGGCGCATAGTACTCAGAACTTATCTATTACACCAAAAGCAATTTGGTTGCCAAAATCACAGCAATCTATCATTATAAATGATAATGAAGTTATACAACTGAATAACTCATGAAGGTGTCACTCAATTGAAATATACGCTGACTGAAGAGAAATAGTAAAAACGGAGCATGAAACACATATAACAATAATAAAATCAGATATGAATCTGACTTTATTGATAGCAAAGGACTATGAAAATATTTGGGATAATAAGATATTAGGGTAGTAGAATAATGAGGGATTCTAAAAAGTTTTCCTACCTCTTTCTCTCTCCAATATATCTCACGATAAATTCTAACTTCTCAGAATTAAGTTCTTTTGCAGAATTAAGACAATACTCAATAAGAGCCTCAAGCTCTTTTTTTGTTTTTTCAAGTCACATAAAATGTACAAATCCTTTTTTTTCTCATCATACACTTTTCCCTGTATCTTTGAGTGACCCTTCAATATCTAAAATATCGTCTTTGATTTGAAAGGCAAGTCATATCTTTTCTCAAAAAATAGAATATTTTTCTATATCTGAATTACTATTTGCTACTATAAGAGCTCAAATAATTGAACTTTTAATTAAAGCTCCTGTTTTTTTATTATGTAAACCCACAAGATTATCATGTGTTAATGCTTCTTTATTACATTCAAAATACATATCATCAACCTGTCATCATACCATTCAATAAAAGCCTGTATGAGAAGATAGGAGTTGCACTAAGCTTATTGCTATTTTTGGATCTGATATTTGAGAAAGTATTTCAAAAGAAAGTGTATTTAATAGGTCTCATGCAAGAACAGCTTGATATTCACCAAACTTTTTCCAAGTAGTAAGCTCTCACCTTCTATACTCATCATCGTCCATACAAGGGAGATCATCATGTATAAGAGAATATGCATGCATACACTCAAGAGATATAATAAATTTTACTATATCATCATCTCTATCAAGAGTCGATAGAGGTTTATTTGAAAATATTAAATAAATCTCTAAAGCAAAAATAGAACGGATTCTTTTTCATCATTTCGTAGCATACAAAATAATATCTTTGAATTTTTCAGATCAAATACAAACCTTATTATTAAAATAAGTTTTCAAATAAGATTCTATTGATTTATCAATGAAGCTTTTATAATCAGAATACCAAGAAGGAAGCATATATTAAAATTGAGTTTAAAAATTATTTTCAAAAATTTCTTTTTGATGAGGAGAATCTATCACATACATTTTGTAATTCTTCTCTATTAAATTCTGGCCACTTCTTTTCAGTAAAATAGTATTCAGAATAATCAGAAGAGTATAACAAAAATCAACTATGCCTAATGTCTCACCCAGTTCTTACTATAACATCTGCTGGTGGGTACTTTCAAGTATCTAAATAATTTGTAAATGAGCTTTCATCCAAGTTATCTATATCTCATCCCTCAGAGATAAACTTCTTTATTCATCTAATAATCTCATTTTTTCAACCATATACCAGAGCCAGTACAACTGTAATTTTATGATTTTCTTTTGTTTCTTCTACGAGTTCATTTAAAACAAGTTGAGATTCGTTAGGTAGTTTATTTATATCTCAGATTAATTCAATTTTTGCTCAGTTTTTCATCAAATTTTTCAAATATTTTTTTGCTCAGTTTATTATTTTTATAATATCTTTTACCTCGGTATCACTTCTTTTTATTAAATTTTCTGTACTTAATCACCAAAAAGTAATATATTCTATTCACTGCTCTATAGCAGATTCAACCACTTTTTCAATATTTTCTGCTCAAGCCTTGTGTCACATGACAGATGGCAAGAATCTCTCTTTTGCCCATCTACGATTTCAGTCCATTATAATTCAGAGATGTTTTATCATTTATCAGTATATAATTAATTTAATATCAAATGGTCAACGCTTGCAAGATCGTAAAATTTTCATTCTTTTTCCATTAAGTCATCATAACTTCATGACTCTACTATTTCTCATTTCTCAAGGACGAATATTCTATCTACGTGTTTTATAGTACTGAGTCTATGAGCTATGATTATAGAAGTTCTTCACTTCATGAGTGTATCAAGAGCCTTTTGTATAAGTTTTTCAGTTTTATTATCAAGTGCTGAGGTCGCTTCATCAAGGATGAGTATTTTTGGATTTTGGAGGAATAATCTTGCAATAGAGAGCCTTTGTTTTTCTCATCAACTCAGTTTTAATCCCCTTTCTCAAATTACAGTATCAAGTCAATTCTCTAAATCAAAAACAAAGTTTGCATTTGCCTTGTTAAGTGCACTTTCTAATTCTTTCTTTGTAGATTTAGGGTTTGCAAAGAGTAAGTTTTCTCTAATACTGAGATTGAATAAACTATTGTCTTGAGAGACAACTCAGATATGCGACCTAAGAGATTTTTTATTAATCTCTTTAATATTATGATTATCAATCATAATCTCTCAATCATTTATATTCCAAAATCTTAATAATAAGTTAATTATTGTTGATTTTCATGCGCCAGTACTTCAAACAAATCCTATTTTTTCTCCTGGAGTAATTTTAAAGTTTATTTTTTTTAAAACTATTTTTGATTCTAGATATCAAAAGCTTACATTATTAAATGTAATATATCACTCTATAAATTTAATTTTTTTTGACTTTTTCGTATCCTCATCCAGAGATACATTATCAAATTCACTATGAAGTTTCTCAATTGAAGTAAGATATTCAGATACATCTCTTAATCTCATAAATATATTTCACAAGGGAAAATAAATCCATCAAATATATGAAAAAAACAAAAATAACATGGCTAATGTAAGTGTTCAATGAATCAAAAAGTACACTCAAAATCATAATACTAACATTCTTGATATCATGACTAAAGTTCAAGTATATATATATGAGAAACTCCAAAGTTTCATTAAATGGGTCTGTTTTCAATATAAATAATCAAGTTTTGATGAGATAGATTTTAAAAAATTTTTTTCTAAAACTAAATTTTTTGTAAGTGCAAAGTTACTAAGAATATTTCATATATCTCAAAATATAGACTCCCATTTATTAGTTAATTTTCTCTGATCTGGGATTAATCTTTTGAAAAATAATAAATTAATTATTACCATAAATGGTAGCATAGATAAAACTAAAACAGCCATCCTAACATCAAAATACATAAGCAGAATAATAATAAGAATTATTCATGTTAAGTCTTTTATAATTTCTCAAAAGAATAGGTACAATAATCTTTCTTGTCACATGCATCATCTATCAAATATTTTATATAAACTTCATTGTTTTTTTCATAAGTATTCTCAATAAGGCATATTTATAATTACATTCGCATATTTTTTATTCAAATCAACATAGTTTTTCATAATCGATTTTGACATCAGAGAATATCTATAAAAATATTGAATAATTATACTAAATAATATAAATAGAGCCCAGAATCATATATACCAAATTAATTCTTCAAAATCAAATGTTCATGCTGAGTAAAATATTTCAACTTTTTTAATAATTTGAATAAATATTAAAGGTTCCAATACAGTAATAAAAGATACGAATACTCAAAAAAACAGTATGAAAATAAATTTTCTCATTCATACTGTTTTGATAAAACTTTCAAATATTTTTTTTATTGTCTGTTGCATTATTTTATTTAAACAACTATTTTATCTTCTGGATCAATAACTACTTTTTTATATACTGAAAGTTTTTTATTTTTATTCACCATATATAATATTGGTGAAGCTATGAAAATAGATGAATATGTTCATACAATCGTTCAGAATATCATAACCAGCACAAATCCTTTAATAGTCTCTGGACCAAAAAAGAAAATAGTAATCAATACAAATGCAAGAGTAAGACTCGTATATATACTCCTCGTCACAGTTTCAGTGATAGAAAGATCTACAATCTCTTCTAAGTTTTTTGCATCTTTTCACGTTTTCCCTCAGAATTGTTTTAAGTTTCATCTAATTCTATCAAATACTACAATAGTATCATTAATAGAGTATCAAAGTATAGTAAGAAGAGCTGTAACAAAAAATGTATCTATTTTAAATTCTGGGAAGAATGAAGATATACCTACATATAATCAGGTTGATATTAATACGTCATGGAAAAGTGTAATAATAGTAATAACTGCAAAAGACCAGATACTTATACCTCATATAACTCATGAAAAAGCATATGTTACATAGATTGCAATTGCTACAATGGCAATAGCAAGAGTGAGGATTGCTGTATCTTTTATATAATCTCAAAAACTTTTTCAAATATTTACATATTTTGCTTCAATGGCAGAATCATCTTGTGCTTTAATTATGGCAAGAGTTTTTGCTCTGAAATCTTCCTTTAAAGTATCAAGGGTTTTATCATCAATATCATTATAAAATCATACTACAGCTGAGAGAGTATTTTCTCATGTAATTTTATATGCTGAAGTGTTATTAATCACTTGTTTCCCATCGTTTAAAAAACTTTCAGACTCGGTTTTTAAATCTTTTTGAATAGCTGTGATATCGATATTTTTTGAATAGTTATAATCCATTTGGATTCATCAAGTCATATCAATTCATAGATTTAATTTTCAAGCGAAAATAAGAAAAATAGATATAATGAGAAAAACAGCTGAAATAGCAACGTAGATCTTACTATTTTTTACAATTTGCATTAGAGATACATTAAAATATAAAAGTTGCAATCATTTTAAACAAAAACTCAAAAAAGCAAGAAATAACTTGTAAAAAAACAAAAATCTGATAGAGTTTGAGCGAAAAAAATTAAAAATAAAACAAAAAATAACATGTTGAAAAATATATTCAAAAAAATAATACATATTTTAAATATCATACTTATTTGACTGAGTTTTTCACTCGCTCTTATTGCTCTGTTTAAGAAGGAATGGATTGAACAATTTATTGAATGGATGAAAGTTCTGATTGATTGACTTTGAATGTGGAATTATTTAATAGCATGACTGAGTAGTCTCATTGAATCTTTTCCTGTCTTAGGAATCGTAGTACCCTGACAAAATATTCTTCTGATTGTCTGATGATTTTTTGGAAATATCAGTACTACTAACCTCATATATGTTGTTATTATCGCTTCTATCTGAGCAATAATATGAAACTATATTTGATATCTCCTTTGAAAATACTTTTGAGATTCGTTCTTTAAAAAATACTGACTCTGGTTTGGTATCTGACTTACAGAAGTAAAGTACTTAAAAAAATGAATTGATAAATGGGGACCTCTGTGAATCATTCTTTGAAAGTTTCACCCAATGACAAGATCATTTCTTCCATTTATAGCATGAAGCATGTGAATGCATTCTGCTAAATTTATGCTCTATAATATAATTTGATCAATTATCCGGGCAACGGTTATAATAGTTTTATGAGTTATATTTGTAGCGTATTATAAAATAATCCTAGAACACTTAGGAACTGTAATGATCTGAGTTATGGCACTTGTTTGATTCTATATATATAAGTTTAAAAGAGTTGAGTTTAAAAAATATATGGATGAAAAAAATAAAGAATTTGAAGAAATATCAAAAAAGAAGTAATAGATATTACTTCTTTTTTTTTGTAAACGTGAGGTCAAAATTAATATATTTTGTCTTAAGTCAGGTAAAACCTCTCACTTGAATTCTCTCCCCTTAACAGGGGAAAGAGGCTACATGTTCATATTATATTGAAAAAATATTGAGTTCTCACTTCGAAGTTCTTTATTTTAAGATAAATATACCCAATTAAATAAAACTAAGTTTAAATATAGTTTTATAAGATGCAGCCCTTTTCTCCTGATAAGGAGAGAAGATTCAGATGAGAGGTGAAAATACAGGCATAGCGAAGGATTGTAGAGTAATATATTGTAATATTCATTATAAATAGTTTTATACTTGATCTATTATCAAGTTTTTAACAAAGAAAAAAAATATTTTTTGTTCTTAATAAGTTTATTTATATCATCGTTTCGATGAAAAATAGATAATATTGTATAGTAATATAATGATTATATGAAACAAAGGAGGGAATTTGTGGGCCATTATTATGTAACCTATTTTTTTGTTGTATGAAGACTTATCTAAAGAAAACCATATCATTGTTTTTAATTATTGCATTTTTAAGTAGTAACCTTGTTTTTGCTGAAAATGATAAGAAAATAAGTAAAAAATTAACTGAAAAAGTTAAAACTATCAAAGAAAAGCAGAAGAAAAAAGAGAAGAAATTTGCTAAAGTAGTTTGAAAGGCAGATACAATTATCAAAAACTATCAGGAAAAAGTCAAAAAAAAATGAACTGGATATAATAAAAGAAATAAAGAAAAAATAGAGGCTGTTGTTAAAAAAGCAAAGAAAACAAAGCTAAAATTGATTGAAAGAGCAAATGAACTTTTAAAAGATAATCTTGAAAAAGATGTTGATGAAGAATTAGACTTATGAGTGATCACTTCAAAGGAAGCATGAGATCTCAAGCAAGAAATCCAGCCAAACTACCTCTTTGAGCTGCAAGAATTAGTAGGGACTGATATAGTTCCTGTAGATACGAATTTTTCAAACCAATGGGGGTTACAAAACATAGTAAATTGAGAAGTATGAAATAAACTCCTCTATACTTGAGAAAAAGTAACCGTTGCTGTAATAGATACGTGAGTAGATTTCTCTGTAGAAGATTTAAACTGAAAGCAGTGGAAAAGTGAAACTTGTGTAGATAGTGAATGAATAGCAATTCCAGGTTGATGTATGGAATGATGATATGATTTTGTAGATGATGATACCAATCCCTACCCAAGTGATAACTATACTCACGGAACCAATGTATCATGAATCATCTGAGCAAATACAAATAATAGTGTTTGAATATCAAGTATCGCAAATGATAACGTTGAGATCATGAGTTTGAGAGCCTGTTGTGGTCAATGAAACTTCTTCTGAGCGAATGATATTAGTAAAGCAATAAAATTTGCGGTGAATAATGGTGCTGATATTATTAATGCCAGCTTTGGTGGGCCTACGGATGCTCCTGAAATCAAAGAAGCTATAGAATATGCAAATAATGCATGAGTAACCATTGTAGTTGCTGCATGAAACTATGCTTCGAATAATGATACAAATCCAATGTATCCAGCAAATTATGCTAATGTGCTGAGTGTAGGATCTATAGATAGTACTGAAAATAGTTCATATTTTTCAAACTACTGAAATTCTGTAGATATTGCAGCTCCAGGCTCTACTGTATATACAGTAGATTTCAATAATACATATAGAACACTGGATGGGACAAGTTTTTCAACTCCTTTTGTTACCAGTGTTGTTGCGAGATATAAATCTCAAGATGCCAGCTTATGAGTTGTTGATTTAAAAAATAAATTATTTATTGCTTCTATTCAAAATCCAGCTTTGAGTTGAAAAGTAAATAATGGAATGCAGTTAAAGCTTGATGCGAGTAGTATTGAGAAGGCTTTGGTTGAGAGTGGAGAGGTTGTTGTGGAGGAAGAGTTTGATATACCCCTCCCTAACCCTCCCCTTCCAGGAGAGGGGACTTGAGGTGATGTTAGTTGAATAGAAATTGATGAGAGATATGTGAAGTTTATGAAACAAATTTCAAAGTTAAGAAAGTGAAAGATTTCTCAAGAAAGTACAAAGGATACGATAAGTCTTCAAGAAGTAAGTGAACTGGAAGCAGAGCTTCAGACTTTTATAACTTCTGAAAGAGTCAGGCTTCTTTCTATTAATGGAGTTGATGAACTGAAAATATCTCGTTATATATCATTACTCAACGATCAACTTGATCTCGTAAAAAACTATAATACTACTATTAATAATGAATCCAACCAAACAACAGTACAAAGTAGCTCAGTCCAAGATTTTCAAGCATTTTCAATAGAAACCCTCTCAAATCTAGGAATAGAACAAAAAGAAGCTTCAAAAGATATTCAAACTCTTTCTGATATGAGTTCTTTTAGTTTCTGAGATAGCGTGGAGAATATAGGAAGGCTTTCAGATTATAAAATGATTTTAGAAAGTAGAGTTCCAACCTCATCAGAAGAAATATCATTTTTAGCTACAGAGTCTTTTGTCCCTGTTCAATTAGAAGACTTACAAGAGAATGAAGAAGTTATCATTTCTTCAGACATACAAGACCTAGCAACAGAGTTACATAATAATCCTGTTTCTATATTTAATTATGTTAAAAATAATATAGAGTATGAACCATACTCAGGAGTAAAGAAAACATCTACTCAGTGTCTGAGAGATAGATCATGTAATGATTATGATAGCTCTTCCCTTCTTATATCACTCCTCAGAGCTTCTGGAATCCCAGCAAGATATAAACAAAGTCATATTCTCGTATGAAAAGACAATGTAAATAAACTCCTCTGAGTATCTGATATTAAATCAGCATATTACGCATTATCTCAAGGAAAAATTCCTGTATATATAATGAGCAATGGGAGTCCTATTGATAGCAATTTTGAAACTGCTGATTTCTCAGGAGTCACTCAACTCGTTGTAAAATGGACCTTTGCAGAAATGTATTATGACTATGATCATAGGTGAGCAAATCATAGTAATGATGTATATTTTTCTGATATTACTACTCAGGCTGAATTAGATACAAGGCTTGTTGATTACTCTAATAGAGAATGGTTAAAGATAGATCCAACTTTCAAGTTTACTCTCGTTTGAAATGAGGTTTCTGATTCTCATGTAATAGAAGACTCTACCATTGATACTCACACATTCTTTGAATCATATTTACAAACCTGAGATACTGATTGAGCATTAGAAGCTTATAAAAAGAAACTTATAGAAACTTCTCCTGCAACTGATGATACAGAATTAGCTTTATACAATTTCAATAAAAATAATCAAAATACTCACTTTGAAATGCTTCCAGTTACTTTTCCTTATTCTCGTATTACATGAACAACAAGCAGTGGAGTAATAATAGAAGATAGTGCTTTTTCTACTATCTCAGATACTGAAAAACAAAAAATAGAAATAGAATTGAAAGACTCAACTACTTGAAGCGTAGTTCTAAAAAAATCATATAAAGTTACTGAAATAAATAATATTCCTCTCGATCTTCATTATCAATGAGCAACTCAAGCTGATATAGATATTATAGAGAGTTATGGAAGTCTTCATTTAACTCCGAGTAATCTTGTAAATATACAACCAGCGTTTGTATGAGCGGAGTTTAACACTGTTGAATGAGAAACAATCACAGATAATATTCCTGTGAAAATTTGAGATCAATTGATTCTTACTTTTAGATATTTTGTAAATGGAGTAGAAACAAATGTAAGTTCAAAATTTTCGACTGCATGAAATAGAGAAGGTATCTACTTAAACTTCTCAAAAATTGTTTCTGATACTATGGATACTGATTCAAAAGTACTCTTAGCATGAAACTGGGCTATTGCGAAAAAATATCTTGAAAGACTTGAAATAGCAAGTAATGAACTAGAGCAAATCTTTAATAGAGAAAATACTCTCAACTATTCAAGAGCTGTAGTTACACAAAATAGAATACTCAATGAAATAAATGGAGATCCTACTACTTTTGAATTTAAATGACTTACTCTTGATGCTCATAGTTATATTGGTGATTACTATAGATGAACTGATTTAACGAATTCATATAAAAAGTATTCAAGTGAATTTTGAAAAATCTATGGACTCTATGCTTCAGAGCAAGAAGGACAAATCTTTGATGATATTACAGGGTTAACTGGTATCTCAACAGTAAAAGGTCTTCAATATGCATATGCAAATCCTGCAGACTATACCATTCATAAAATTGATAGTTCAAATAAATCAGTTATTGATAGTCTTATACTTTCTGAGAATACTAAGACTCTTATGGGAGCTTATGTAGATGAGTGAAGAACTATTACAACACCAAATAAGTTGGTGAAAAATCAAACTTGGGAAGGTTTGTTTTATACTGCAATTGATAGTGATGGAGAATGAGTGTATGCGATTGGTGAAGGGGTTGCGCAGAATGGTGGGTTTAGTGTTGATGAAATGCTTGATATGTGAGAAGGAGTAAATGGAGCTCTTATTGCTTGTATAGAAAATTGAGCAACAGAATTACTCGCAAATACCTGTAGTGCATTTAAAAATTATGAAACAGTTAACTTTAGTTATAGATGAATAGTAAAAAGTAATGATGAACAATCTGTAAAAGACTTATTTTCGTGGGAAGAAAGTAATGGACAATTGATAACAACGAGTTATTTAAATTATGGATACCATAATCTTCTATTTACTAAAAATTGAGTTATTTTTGATAACTCATGAAAGGAAATAAAAAACTGAGATTATAAATATTTTATCTCATATTCTGATATCTCTACAAAACTCAAAAATCATTTTTCTGACCTAGAAAAAATGCACCTTTCTTTAGATGTATGAACTTTTTTCTCAGATATAACATCAAGTGAGTATATATATTATTCTCCAAATCCTAATGCTGGAAATGTCTATTCTGTAAAGTGAGCTTTTTTAAAAAAGCTTAAGAAAACGTATCGTAAATGAGAGGTAAATACAGTTCAAGAATTACTTTGATTCCCAACTTGAGATGAATTATGATGAACAACAATAGAAAGCAATGTTGGTTACAAGTATAAATCTCAACCATTTATAAATGGAAATTTATACAGATATGAAAATTTTTATAATATATTTCCTAATACCGTTTATACATACTGAGCCCTAGAAGAAACCCTTACTAATAATTGATCTGTGACAGCTCTATGACTCCCCGCAGATGATCCAGATTTCTCTGGTAAAAATGATATTATTCAAGAGTATGATAGTTGAGTGTTAATAAAGTTAAATCAAGATTGAGAAACAAACTTAGTGTCAGATAAAAGATACGCTTGTTATTTAGCTAATAATTCTGAAATTACAAGTAAAACAAAATTAAGACTTGCATTAATTCACTGATTTTTTTCAGAAATTCAAGACGTAATATGATTAGTCCCCGAATTGATTTTTGGAATATCAAAATGAATTATAAGATCTGATTTAGAAATTAGAAAAACAGAATTTTATCTTGATGACATAAAAGATTTATTAATTGAAGTAAGTAAGATAAGGCTTAGTTCAATAAAAAACTTTTTTCTAGCTACCTGAAATGGTATTTGAAGTGCTTTATATGATGAAATGAATAGTAGTGATACTACTTGTCCTCTCAGAGAAAGCTATGTGATTTGAAAAATATGGTGAACATTTGTAACGGCATGATTATGATGAGTATGAACTGCAACAAAAATTGAAAAGATTAACGAAGCAAAAAGATTAGCGAAATTAATTAATGCATGAAAATTTGATGATATTGTAAAAGCCAAAAAATTTGCAGATGGTAAATTTAATATAAATTGATTTTATGAATTGAATTATCATTTCTGAAAACATGGTGAAAATTTTTGATTAAACGTAGATAATTTAAATTTAAAATACAAATATCAAGAAATAGCAGAAAAATTTATAATTAAAGGGGGCTGAAATAATGTACTTGAATTTTTACAAAAATCATGAAACGCACATGATTATATTAGAATTAATTATAGTGATGAAATAATTTGAATCTACCGTTTAGAAACAAAAGAAATTACAACTTTCTTTGAGTTTGACAATATAGATAATATGAATTCTAAAATAAAACAAATACTAAATAATATAAATACAAGTAAAATTTCTTGAAACTATTAATTTTTAACTTTACTAATATGGAAAATAGAACTTACGTTTGCCCAAATTGTTGATTTAATGATTTAGCATGAACATATAGTGTATGTAGGGTATGTATGTGGGAGGAAGATTTAGATTGAAAAATATATCCCCTTATAGCAACTTGACCTAATAATAGCTTGTATGATGAACAACAAAAAATTATAAAAAAATATCCATTATCGATCAAAAAAACTATTTTTTTTGATAAGTATGAGAATAAAAATTTTATGATAATGCGATCAAGTAGTTGGAAGCCAATAGATATAGGAGATATAAAATATAAAGATAAGCCTTTCATTGAAAAATGGTATTATGAAGATTATATAAAATCTATTTATTGAGATGATTACAATCATTTATTTGAAGAAGCTCAAGAATATAACCCTACTGATTATTAAAGTAAAAAAATGATTGAAGAATTTTGAGAAATATGAACGTTTTATTAATTTGAATCATTAGAAAAGCAAATTAGTAAAATTGAGTGAATAGTTAGTAGATGAATAATTATTTCTTGAAAAAAATAAATTTTAACTTTATATATGAAAACAGAATATTTTATGTGTATATGTTGTTGATTTTATACTTTAAAAAACCCTTTTGACTCCGAGGGTATTTGTAAAGTTTGTAAGTGGCAAGATTCAGCTAATGATAAATTTTATCCTTATTCAACATGATGAGCAAACATTGATAATTTAGTGAATTCACAAGAAAAATTAGGATTTCTAAATGGTATGAAAGAATTTGATTGATATATTAGAAACCCTAATTGGAAATTACTTACTGGAATCAAAATTAAAGATAAACCTTATGTTGAAAAATGGTTTTATAAAGATGTACTAGAAATTTATAACTCTGAATATTACGAAAAAATCTATAAAGAAGCCCAAAAATATAACCCTACTGATTATGAAATATAAAGATTTCTTTAAAAGTTTTCTAAAAATGATTATCTGAACAATGGTATGATATATGATTTGAATGTTAGTTATTATATGATTATTTTTATTATATGTATATATAGCACTTCCTACAAAAATCTGATACTAAAATATTGATTTAAAACTTTATAATAATTACAAATACATGATAAATTTTAATAAATACATTGATTTACATAAGAGTTTAGCCAATGAAAAATTCATATCAGAAGCAAAAAGGATTTCTAAAAAATTAAATAGTATTTGAATTATTGAAATATAAAAAAAATAAAAACCCTTAAAACTATAAAAACTTCTAAATGAAATTTAAAAAACTACTATCCCTACTAACCATCTCAACACTCCTCATATCTACAACGAACTTACAACACGTAAACGCAAACGTAGATATAGGTTTTGATGTGAGTAATGCAAATGAAATAAATATCCCTGCATTTCCTGAGGATATTGATACAGCTCCTACTGATTGGTCGGAGACAGATTGGGATTCAGAGACTATCCTCCCTGCAGATAAATTTGCTTATGAAAAGAAACTTGAAGAGCTTCTAAATGCAGGTGATTTTGAAGCTGTAAAAAATCTGGAGATGAAAAAGACTTCTCTGTCTGATGATGCCTCACTTGAAATCTATGATGTACCAAAAGAGGTGCAAGAAGTAGTAAAAGATCATTATGAAAATAGTGGTTGAATTTCTGTACAAGGAGTCTGAAAACCCCTTACATTAAAAGAAAAATTACAAAAACTCCCTTCTCCTTACAAAGGAAAGGAGCTTGATGTGAGGTCTGAAGATCTTACAATAGAAAAAGAACTCCCTGAAATTTCAAAAAATAAATTGAAAACAGTGAAGAAAAAATCACTCCAAGCAATCTCTCTTGGGAAAGCGAACATTTGAAATCTACAATTAGAGGAGCAAGTTGAAAAAGATAGAAGTATTTCTCTTCAAGGAGTTAATACTCCACTTATAGAATACTATGACGGAATCAGTAATAATAATGTTGATTATGCATTATACTCCCTTACCTCTCTTCAATCTGAAAATGGTCTGATATGAAACTCTAGCAGAAATACCTATGAGTTTTTACAACTTTTAAAATCATTTAAGAAAACAGATAACTCAGCATATTACAAAGCAAAGAATTACTTTCTCAATCTCGTACCAAGAAATAACCTAGAACTCGTATACAAAATACAAGTTATGAAAGATGAATGACAAGATTATTCTTCTCTTGTAACAAGCCTCAAAAACTCGATGAACTCAGATAAAGGATACCCTCTTTTAGAAGGATATGATTCTGATATTTATACTAGTATTGAAACTCTCAATCTCCTCACTGATCTCAATGACTCAGCATACATTGATCCTATGAATTATATACTTTGAAATATTTGATCTACTGGAGAAATTAAATATTACCTTGATTGATGAAAAAATAGTTCTCTCCTTTCATACAAAGTATTACAAACACTGGAAAAACTTACATTTGCTGATAAAGATACTTATATCACAAAAATACGTGATAACTTAGCTATAAATAGTGAGAGAAGTACACTAGAGTCATCTCTATACGGTCTTTTACTTGAAAAAGATGGAAATGTACTCGATGAAGTTCAATTCATGAAAAATGACTTAAAAAAACTTCAATCTTATGACTGAAGTTTTACTGATGATCTGACTACTATATACACTTCCCTCTTTCTTGCTGAAGCTGATTTAGTCATTGAATCCGTTACTCCAGTTTGAACACTCAAACATAAAGATGCTGCAAAACTTACGGTAACAATTAAAAATAATGGATATAAGAAATCTCTCCCTGTATGAATCCATACATATACAAATAAATATTATCATGCATGAAAAGCAACAGCTATTAGTGATAGTATAGATTCAAATAGTACTGTCATATTCGAACTTGATTTCAGTTCAACCCCTAGATTTAAGTGAGATGTAGAGTTTGATTTTTTCCTTGATAATCAAGGAGATATAAATTATGAAGATAATTGGTTCAACTCAGCATTTAATTTTGTAAATACTTCTGATAATTCCCCAGTACTTCCGATGAATTATTCAGCTTTCTCACACGAAAGTAGTGCATGACTTGGAATTGCGGCTATTTGGAATGATACTGGTGATATAGATCTACAAGAATATGTAGTACTTGTAAGAAATAAAGGAGAGTCTGATTGGAAAGAAATTGTATTGAATAAAACTCTCTACCCTGAAGGTGCCTTTATCTCATGATTTAATGAATGAGATAAAGTGGAGGTAACAATGTGAGTAAGATTAGCTGATAGCACACTCTCATATTTTTCAAATTTTTCTGAGTTTACTATTACTCCGACAGCCAATAAGCTCACTTCTAATGTAAATTGAAAACTATACTCAAATAAACTCTGAGTATATAATGAACTCTTAAAGTGAAATTGATACAGTACAACTTCTGAACCAGGTTGAGATTTTGATATCTCAGTTCCTGCTTGAAAAACTATTATATCTATTGATAAAGGCTCAGGATACGAGAGCTTTGAAAATAGTATTACTGCTGATGGAGTAACTGACATAACTTGATATGAATATCATACAAGACTCAAAGTTGATGCAGAAAAACCAGTAATGTCAGATTTAAAATTTAATGATAATTTTGCTATAAAAAATAGGAAAACAAAAAATATTATTATATCATGAACTGATAATATAGGCATTAGAGAGTTTCATTTATATTATTATGATCCAGAATATGCTTCTTGGATATTTGAAAATAGTATGACTCCTGATTATGGACAATCCACTTATACTTGGAGTATTCCAGAAACTCTTCTCTGAACTTGATATAAACTCAAAACTGTTGCTATAGATTACAAATGAAATGAGTCTCTCCCACTTGAATATGGTCCATTTGAGATAATAGATTGAACAGCTCCAGAATGAACCATTGAAATCACATGATTAGAGGCATGAAGCAAATGGAAACTTTGAGATACAAAAGAGTTTACTTGGAACGTAGATCTTGTTTATGATCTACAGCAAATAGTAAATGTAAAACTCCATTATGAAAATGCGTTCACATATATTGCGAATTCTATTGATGTAATAAAAACATCTGAATCATATACTATCCCTATTGATTCAAAGTATTTGGCAAATGTCTGATATATAAGCTTACTGGCTTGTGATGTACAAAATAACTGTAGTACACTTGAGTCACCAAGATTTGAAATATATGAAGAAGAGTTCCAGTCAAAATGACCATGGAATCAACCAAGTGATATATGAATAAGTCTCTCAAACTGAAATTACAATAGATATATAGAAAAAGTATTTTTCTGAGAAAATGAAACTATAGAAGTTATATTTTCTGAATTTGATAAATATACTTGAAGAGACTATAGACTCGTATATAGAAAATATGAAAACTGAGTTTGGTGAGATGAACAAGTAGTAAAACAATATAATAATCCAAGTAGTTGACCTTCTCATTCATTTAATTCAATAAAGAGTGTGAAACTAGGAAATAAAATTTGAATTACTTACAGTGATTTTTACAAAGACCTCACTGCTTCATGATTTGGATATGATGAGTCTGAAATATATGCGATAACTATTGAGAATAGTATTCTTGGAAATCTGACACAAATAAGTAATGATACAACTCTTTCATATAATCCTGAATTAGAATTTGATGACAATGGTTTATATGTAATATGGAAAGAATGATATAGTATTACTACAGAAACATGAAATAGGAAATTAAAATTACGAAAGGCAGATATAAACTGAATATGGAATAATGAAATTATACTGAGTGAAGATTCAGTTTCATACTATGATTTAGAATATCAAAATAATAGATTATTTATTTCATATGTATTTGAAGATAATCTGAAACTAAAAGAATATAATTACTCTACAAGCACTTGGAATAATGAAATTCTCATAGGAGCAGAAACCGGAATAAAAGAAAACAAAATATTTCACAGAAATGGTACAGAAATATATGATCTATTTCTGAAAAAAATTACACCTAACACAACAGGTTTAGAGAAATATCATCTCATTCACAAGAAAGTAGATCTCACTTGATGAACTGCAAATATATTATTAGAGAAAAATATAACAGCAGCTTCAGATTTAGAAAGCCTTCAAAAATATACGATTGAAAATAAAGATGGTACTACATATCACCTTGTTTATACAAAACTTTCTCTTACTGAAAACGGGGATAAAATTAGTATAAATTATTCAGAATATGGAGATAATTTAAATACAAACTATTTAGTTCTCTCTCCTGCTACAAATATAATTTCAGGATCTAATTACTTGTTTACTAGCAAATTAAATGATGTGTTAAAACTATGATATGTTTCAACTATCTGATGAGTAACTAAATTACAATATGTCACATGAGATTTTACTCCAAAATCATCTGAATTTAGTTTTCCTGAATTTGACATTGACGTAACAATGAATCTCAATGAATTTAGAGTTACATTCATATTCCTCTGATACAGATTTAGTTTCTGGCTAAATTTACTTTAATATATATAATATTTATTACTTTTATAATTTCATATACAATGAAAAAAATACTTTCAATACTTTTGATTTTCTGATTATTACTTCAAAGTTTATTTGTTACAGGTACTGCTTATGCAGTAGAAGAAACAACTGTAGATATTGATGGATTATATATGCCTCAATTTGAAGATCCTCTTTTTAAAGAAAATTTTCTAAACAATATAATCAAAAATAACTGATTTAATTTACAAGCAGGAGATAACTGAATACCAATTACTACACATGGAGCAAACTATCCTACATACTCTCCTGATGGGAACTATATTGTTTATTCTAATAAAGATGGTTCACACTATATATATAAAAAAAATAGTTCTGATAATTCAACTGGTATCCAGTTAGGAACAAAAATAAGTCGAGCTCTTGTTTATACTCCTGATGGTAATAATCTTATATATACAAATTATAATGATTGATATGCTATATATAAGAAAAGTGCTAATGATCTTGCTAACTGAAACTGAATTACAAATTATTATTGATATTACCCTCAAGTTTCACCTGATTGAAATGATTTATATTTTGTAATAAAATGATCTAATACTTATAAAGTCTATAAAAAAGCAATAAATGCACCAATAAATGACTGAGATCTAATAATTGATAAAGAAGTATACTGGATATCACTTTCTCCAGATTGAAATAATTTAATATATAAAGACTGAGCTAATAATCTTTTATACAATAGAGATTTAGTAAATAACACAACTAAACTAATTACAAGTGTTGGTTGAGCAACATTCACATATTCTCCAGATTGAAAATACCTAATTTATACAAATGAAAGTGATTGATATAAACTTTACAAAAAAGATCCAAACACCTTGTCTAATGGGACGGCAATAAATAGTGTATCTTCATTCTACCCTGCATTTTCTCCTGATTGAAAATACTTAGTTTATACGAATATCAGTGATGGATATAAAATGTATAAAATTGAGATGCCTTTTGTCACTGAACTATGATCAATAACATCTACTCAAACAGTTATTAATTCTAATAATGAAAATTCAGTAGATTTTTCAATTAGCTGAATTAAGGATACAGATAGTGGAAATACAATCACTTATAGCTATTCTTTTAATAATTCCACTTTTACAAATCTACCTGTTACAAATACAAGTCCAATATCAAATGGGACTTATAATTTTAATTTAGATTTATCAAGTAGACCATCTTGAGATATTACGGTATATATAAGAGCAAATGATGGAAGCGAAAATTCTAATGTAGTAAGTATAACTCTTGTAAAAAATAATACCCCTATTCTTGATTCATTAACTTCAACTCAAACAGATATAAACTTAGATAATGTTTTAAGTCTAGATTTAAAAGTGAATTGAATCAATGATCCTGATACATCAAACACTCTAAGCTATAGTTACTCTTTTGATAATATCGATTTTACTGATTTAACGGATACTTGAATCTCACCAATTTCAGATGGAAATTATAATTTTGATTTAAATCTCTCATGACAAGATGATGGATTAGTCAACATATATGTAAAAACAAATGATTGATATGAAAATTCAAACACGGTAAGTTTAGCTTTAAATAAAAGTGCTACATTATTAGTCCCAACTGCACCTTCAGCTGTGAATACAAATAATATATCATTAAACTGAGCAACATATAGTTGGACTGATAATTCAGAAGGTGACAATAGAGAGTATAAACATGTCATTAAAGATCAAGATAATAATATTATAGTTGATGAAATTTGAGCAAATGCTACAAATATTATAGAATCATGATTAACTCCAAATACGTCATATCAAAGAAAAATATGTGCAGTAAATGATGCATGAGAAGCTTGTAGTATACTAATAAATTTTACTACAAAAATAGAAGTAACATGATGAAAAACAACTACCTTTGACTTTGCATGAATTGTCATCAATATTGTTGAAACACTTGAGATGTTTAAAGTAGAATTTAATATCTGAGAATTTAAAATTAATTTTAGTATTGAAAAGATATAAAATAAGCCTCTACTACTAGATACATATTTCGTTTACTAAAATAAAGCGCTCTAAAAAAATAATAATATTAGTAAGCCTTTCGAATCTTTGCATAAGAATATATTGTAATATTAATTAAAAATTGTATAATAATCTCATAATATTATAACCTTAAATTACAGAATGGCAAATAAATTACCTGATACATTTTGGGAGAGATTAAAACTTATTTATTCTCCTGAAGATATAAAAACAATAGAAAAATGACTCAACCTTGAAACTAGAAAAACAAGTTTTAGAATAAATACTATTAAATCGGATGAAGAAGAGATCGCGCATGTATTAAAAGAATACTCACTTGATATGAAAAAAGTAGATTTTCTTGAAAACTGCTATACTCTTGAAAATGGAATAGAAAAAGATTTATGGGATTTAGATATATTTAAGCAATGAAAAATATACCTTCAACAAATAGCAAGCCAAATACCAGTACCTTTTATGGATATAAGAGACGGGAATACTATTTTGGACTGTACTGCTGCTCCAGGAAGTAAGACAAGCCAAATGGCAAGTCTTATGAAAAATACATGAAAAATTATTGCTGTTGATAATAATCAAATAAGAATAGATAAACTAAACTTTACTCTAAAGAGACAGGGGTCAAAGAATGTAGAAGTTATTAAAACTGATGCAAGAAAGCTTTCAGAACCGCTCTGAGAACTCCTTAAAAAAGAATGAGGAAAAACAACCGATTCAAATGAATACTTTGATAATATACTTCTTGATGCACCTTGTAGCGCTGAGTGAAGAATGAATCTCAATAAAGAAAAAACTTATTGATTCTGGGCTGACAATATCTTTAAAAGAAATTATAGACTCTCAAAATCCATATTAGAAGAAGTTATCCCAATGCTCAAGAAATGAGGGACTCTCATGTTTTCTACTTGTACACTTGCACCAGAAGAAAATGAAGCAATAGTTCACTTTGTACTTTCGAACTACCCAGAAATAAGTATAGAAGAGATTTCACTTGAAAATAAGAATATAAGACCATGAATTAAATCATTTGGAAAACAAATATTTAGAAATGACGTTATAAAATCTATCAGATGTTTACCCTCAGAAGAAACAGAATGATTTTTTATAGCAAAGTTTAAGAAAAATATATAAAAAAAAAGAAAAAGTAATAATTACTTTTTCTTTTTTTGTTTAGTACTTTCAGTATTTTCTATTTTTTTTTGTTCTTCTCTATATATATCAATTTTTTTTTGAAAATCTTGTACTACTTTTTCAAGTTCATCGGTATCAAATAAATTTGATTGAATGATAGACTTAATAGGATCATCTATAACTGCTTTTAGCCTAATATAGGGTTGTTGTAAAAACAATCCAAATCTCACTGCATATGATAATTTATCTCATAACAAATTCTTAGATTGAAGAGATGTTACATCAACACAAATAGATACATCTTCTGATAAAGTATTACTTCCATTATTTAATTTATTATCAACAGATCCACTAGGATTATTTCAATTATTATCTCACATACTATAAAATTATTAACTAAAATATTTCTCCTTTTTTAGTCGACAGTTTTATATCTAAATAAAATAATTTGTCAATTTTTTATTTCCAAAAAAGATATAATTACAAGTGAATTATATCTTTTTTACCTTAAAATGACCTTAATATTATAGAGAACTAGTTATTGAATTTAAAAAGAATTACATCTCAATCTTGAACGATATACTCTTTTCATTCAAGTCATACCTTCCCTGCTACTCTTGCTTGAGACCAACCTCATGCTTCAACTAAATCATTCCATTTTACAACATCAGCTTTGATAAATCATTTTTCAAAGTCTGTATGGATAACTCAAGCGGCTTGAGGTGCTGTAGATCATTTATGTACTGTCCAAGCTCTTACTTCCATTTCTCAAGCAGTAAAATAATACTCTAAACCAAGAGCATCATATGAAGCTTTGATAAGATTATCTAAACCAGTAGTAATAAGACCCATTTCATTCAGAAATTCATCTCTTTCATCATCTGACATTTCTATCATATCTGATTCAAGAGTTGCACAAATTGGAACTACAATAGTATCAGTTGAAGTAAGACCTAAAAGCTTCTTTAAATCCTCTTCAGACGTATCCATCATATCTTCTGATACATTACACGCATATACAAATTTCTTGTTTGTCAGGAGGTGTAAATCATATATGTCATCAGATTCTTCTTCTGTTAATCACATATCAGTAACAATACTTCATGCATTAAGTCATTCTAAGACTTTTGAATATACTTCCATTGCTCTTGCAATATCTTTATCTGATTTTGCTTTTTTCGAATCTTTTGCAATTCTCTTTTCAACTGAATCCATATCAGCTAGAATAAGCTCAGAATTAATTACTTCAATATCTTCTTTTGGATCAACTGTTCCATGAACATGAATAATGTCTGAATTTTCAAATACTCTTACGACTTGTAATATTGCATCTGCTTCTCTAATATTTGCTAGAAATTTATTTCATAACCCTTCTCAAGCACTTGCTCACTTTACTATTCATGCAATATCAATAAATTCACAAGTAGCTGGAATTACTTTTTGTCCATCTACTGCTGCTCTGATTTTTTCTAATCTTTTATCAGCTACATTTACTATTCAAGTGTTTGGTTCAATAGTACAAAATGGGAAATTTTGTGCATCAGCTGAATAATTCTTTGTTAATGCATTAAAAAGTGTTGATTTTCATACATTTGGAAGTCATACAATACCTATTTTCATACAAATTTAGTTTAAAATATAATTTTGGGTAGTATAGTGAAACTTTTACTTTTAGCAAAAAAAAGAAGCTTTTAGTAAAAAAGCTCTCTATTGTTATACATATAATTTTTATAACTGATTTCCTGTTCAAATTTCATTTCAAAATAATTTCAACATATACTTAATTCACTTTCTGTAAAATCCCTTCTCATATATGCCTGAATATATATTGATTCGCAGTGTTGTATGTTATCATCTTCTGATAAAGTATCTAAGTCTTCCCTATCTGGTGACTGAATAAATGCATCCACGTTTTCCATAATATAATCAGTAGAAAAATCTTCATCATAATATGCTCATACATTTCATAGAGATGTATTTGCAAAAATAAGAAGAGAGAGAATAAATAATCTGATTATATTTTTCATACCCAAAGACTATTAACGACTAAGCTATATACTGAATATATCTAAAAGCATCTAATTGTAAAATAAAAAAAGAAGAATTGTTAATTCTTCTTTTTTTCTGAAATATATTTTTTAAATATTACTTTAAATTGTAAGTTTACTTTACCTGATATATGAATGACTAATTCCTTTTTGGTTTTTCATTTTATTTTTGGAAGAAGTTTTTTTAAATTTGATTTCAATTTCTTATAAATTACTAATTGCTGTTTATAAGATTTCTTTGAAATCTTTTCAAAGGCTTTATCAAGTTTAATATCAATTGTATCATATTTATAACCTTCTGTTTTCATAGGAGGTACTTTTAAGTCAGCTCAGTTAGACGGTACTGGAGTGGTTACTTTATTCGTTACCTGAGTACTTTTCATCTCTTTTTTTTCCGTATATTTCTTATCTGAGAAAAATGCATTACATCATCCATTATCTAATTCAGCATCTACACAAGACTTTTCAGTAGACTTCTTCACTTCAATATAATTTGCTCATAGGTCTCAATAATGGAAAGAATCAAACTTTGATTTATCGTAATAATCTCTCATTTTTAATGAGTCAGGACTAAATATAATTTTAAAGTCTCAAGTTTTTATAAAATCTGATCCTTTTATAAGGGTTAACATAGAATCAGCATCTCATTTATTTAACTCGAATACTTTATCAAAATATATCATTCAATTTTTATCAACAATTGCAGATCATACTTTTGCTCATCATAGCAGTAAATGAAAGGTTCCGAGATAATCTGTTTTTTTATAATCTAAAACTTTAAATGTTATTTTATCAACAATGAAGTCTTGTAACTTATTTTGAATACTTAATTTATATAACTCTTTTGTACTTGTATCAGAATTCATATAAAAAACATGGGAGTCTAGTTTTTCAGAGTTAAGTGTAATACCATTTTTATAATCATCAGAAACAATGTATATATTAGTACTGTTTGATTTAATTCCATCAATATTTCTAATAATAACTGAGTTGTTCCCTTGTTTTATACTATCCGGAATATAAAATGTTCAAATTCAGCTCGTGTTATTAGAAAAGTTTAACGGAGTTATAAGTCCTCCTATTTCAACTTGATCTCATGAGTACAGTCACTTTCATGATACCCTTACTTCAGTTCAAGCTTTGAATAATCAATTTTTTTCTAATCAGATAAGGTCTTTAACTATAGCTCATCATCTGATATTTTTGGTACTTAATTCAGATCCAATGAAGCTGATTCATGTTGTTAATCAAAAATGAGATATACTTATTGATGAGCTTTGATCCCTATTATAGTTAAATGGTAATCTTCCTGTTATCAATGTATCAGTAATAATTAAATCATCAATACTCTCAAATAGGTTTGATCCAGAAATATTTGCTGATTTAAAATGGGATCAACGAATTGAAAATTTTGTTGATCACTTTAAATCTCAAGCAAAAATTACTTCTTTTATATAAGGGGTATTATAAAAAGAGAGATCAAAGAACATTTTATTTGTCTCAATATATGAATCCCTTCATACTCTAAAATCCCCCGTTATTGTTGATAATGGTAATTCTACAAAACACTTATTTCATGAACAACCAATAGGATTTATCAAACCACTATTAAAATAAATCTTATCTGTTGATACTTCAAAATTTTGAATATAAACGGATACAAGCCTCTTTCATTCTTTTACTGTATCTGTATTAATGCTAGATATATATGGTAATTTTTTATATGTATTTATATTAACGTTAACTGTATTTGAATTTAAGTCACTGACTCATAAATGAATAAAATTATCTCATTGGTTTAAAGAAGGATTTAAAATAATAATTTTGTTTCATTTTTTTTTGTAAATAGATCTCTTTGAATCATTTACATACACATCTAGATCATCATCATGAATAGGTAAATTCTCTGCAATAATATATAATGCTGTTTGATTTACCCCCTCATTTTCAGTATAATTTGCTTGATAGGCATTTACAATATGACTTCTATTTCAATATACATTTATATTCAAAGTATTTGATAAAAATCAATTTGATAAAATTTTTATTGTTTTTTCTCCTAGTTTATATCATAAATTAAAAGTAAGACTTCCATTATTCTTATTATACTTAAAATTTGCTATTTTTTCTCAGTCATAGTTAATTATCGACTTGAAATCTAGGTTTTTTCAATAAATTGTTGCTTGAGTATTTTGAGAAAAATTATCTTCAGGCACTATAAAATCAATTTTAGGAAAAGGGATACCTAAAGAATATATATTAGATTTTAATCCATCAGCTGTAACATATAATTCATTTCATGTTGTAGATTCAGATATATTTCAAATTATAATTCTACTATTTGCTGTATTCTTACTAAATCAGCCTTCTTCAATAGATATTCATGGATTATCTCAAAAGCTACTTCATCTTATTGTAATATCTCTATTAGAATTGATAGGATCCAAACCGTCTATACTATCTATATATGGAAAAGAAAAACTTTGCATCAGTGTATCTCCATCACAAGTAAGATATATAACCCCCGTCGTTTCATTTGAATGAGCAAACTTATAAGTGATTTTTTCAGTATCTCTTGTTAATATTTTAATTTTTTTTGTATTTACTTTAATATTGGTACACAAGTCTAAGTTTGATCCTTGAATACTAATAATGGTAGTATCAGATAAATTATCTGAGTAAACAATATTTGATATTTTTGATTCTTGCTCAGTAGAAAAAACTACATCAGAAGTAAAAAGTCATAACATTATAAGCAATATAATCCCTAAAAAAACAATTCTCCTCATATAGTTAAATTAATGATTAATAAGAATTACTATATATAACTTTTCCTGAATAAAAAATAAAAAAGACAAGTTTTACTTGTCTTTTTTATTTTTTATAATCTAACTTAACTTCCCTAATTTATCAATTAATTTTGATAACTTATCTTTTGCTTGTTCTTTTTTCTCCATTTCTGCTCTTACGAGTTTTTCGGGAGCTTTATTCACAAAAGCCTCATTTAATAATTTCTTATCTAAAATAGCTATATATTCTTTTGTATCAGTTATTTGCTCTTTGAGTCTTTCAGTTTCTTTTCCAATATCAAGTGCATTTGCAGTATCTATAAATACTTCCACTCATGCTTTAATAACTCAATATACTAGATTATCATCAGTTGGCTTCACACTCACAAGACTAATATCTTCAGCTTTTACAATTCATCAAATAAGTTCTAAAACTTCTGATATAATATCTGCATTTTTATTTTTTGCATATATTTGTAATCCTATAGTCTTATTTGGCATAATCTTATTATCAGCTCTCAGACTTCTAATCTCTCTTATTATATCCATAATAAGTTTCTTTTCTTTTTCTATTTCTTCTGATCTTGGAAGTTTAACTTCTCATAATATTACTTCTATTAAATCTCACTCAAATCATAATTTGTTGTAGATCTCTGTAGAAACAAAAGGAATATATGGATGCCATAATTTTAGAAGAGTATTTATCACATATGTAATAACTTCTTGTCAAAATTTTGATGTTTCTTTTGTAAGTTTAAATTCTTCAATGTAATAATCACAGAATTCATGTTTTGTAAATGCCTGTAATTCAAGACCTCATTCAGAAAAATTATTTTCTTCCATAGATTTTGTAACCAGATCGGAAACATATCTCACTCTGCTTAATATCCATTTTTCATGGAACATAAGAGATTCATAATTTTCTAATAAATTATTCTCTATATCGGATATACTACTCTCTTTTAAACTATCATCTAAATTTACAGATACAAATCTAGAAGCATTCCAAAGCTTATTAATAAAGATCATGTTATTTTCAACATTCACCTCATCAAATTTCAAATCATTTCAAGGTGTATTTCAAATACTTAAAGCTAGTCTTAAAGCATCTGTACCATATTTTTCAATCATATCAAGTGGGTTTATTCCATTCCCAGCAGATTTACTCATTTTTGCACCATGTTTATCTCTTACCATTCAGTGAAGATATATTTTTTCAAATGGAGTTTGACCTGTGAACTCATATCAGAACAATAACATTCTAATAACCCAGAAGAAAATAATATCATGTCCTGTTTCAAGTATCTGAGCTGGGTAAAACTCTTTTACAAGATCTGGCTGCTCTTCCCCCCACATATTATAATCAAGCACTGAAAATGGCCATAATCATGAAGAAAACCACGTATCAAGAACATCAGTATCTCTTGTAAGAACTACTTCTTTTCAATAATGAGACTTTGCAAGTTCATAAGCTTCCTCTTCGGTTTCAGTACAAAATGGATGTCCATCTTCTCCATACCAAACTGGGATTTGATGTCCCCACCATAACTGTCTTGATATACACCAATCTCTGAGATTAAAAATCCAATCTTCAAAAACTTTATTAAATCTTTTTGGAATAATTTCAAATTCTTTTGCTTTGTATCATTTCACTACTTTTTTAACAAGGGGATCAACTTTTACAAACCATTGAGAAGATATGATAGTTTCAACTTTTGCACCTGATCTTTCACAATATCATACTTTAGAAACATGATCCTCAACTTTGATCAAATTTCATTTTGCCTTTAAAAGTTCTACAATATTAGATCTTGCTGTTATATAATCTTGTCATTCAAAAATTCAAGCTATATTTGTCATTTTTCCATCTTTTCACAGTACTACAATATCAAGTGGAAGATCATGCCTTTTCCCAACTTCGAAATCACTTGGGTCATGTGCAGGAGTAATTTTGACTGCCCCTGTTCAAAAATCCATATCTACCATTTCATCAGCAATAATTGGAATTTCTTTGTTTACTATAGGAAGTATTAATTTTTTTCAATTTTTTAGTAACTTTTTATATCTCTTATCTTTAGGATGAACTGCAACTGCTACATCTCAGAGAAGAGTCTCTGGTCTCGTAGTTGCAACTACTACTTCATTATCACTCCCTGCAACGAAATAAGTAATATGGTATAATTTCCCTTTTTCTTCTTTGTATACTACCTCTTGATCAGATAATACGGTATTGAGTGCTGGAGAATAATTTACCATATATTCTCATTTATAGATAAGGTCTTTGTGATATAAATCAACAAAGGCTTTATTTACTCTTTTATTTAAATCCGCATCAAGTGTAAATCTTTCTTTAGACCAATCACACGATGCCCCCATTTTTTTAAATTGATCAGTGATGATATTAGCATGAGTTTCTTTCCAATCCCAGCATTCTTTTAAAAAGTCTTTTCTTCAAAGATCAAATTTTGTTTTTCACTCTTTCGCAAGTTTTTCTTCTACCTTTGCTTGAGTTGCAATTCATGCATGATCAGTTCAAGGCACCCATAAAGTAGCATCTCACTTCATTCTATGATACCTAGTCATGATATCCTCAAGAGTACAAGTTAATGCATGTCACAAATGTAATACTCATGTTACATTTGGTGGTGGAATAGGAATATAAAATTGTTCCCCTGTAAGACTTTTTCTCGGTTTAAACTTTCCTTCCTGTTCCCATTTTTGATATAATGATTCTTCAAAACTCGATGGTGAATATTTTTTTGGAAACTCTGACATGTACTTTCTTTATATTAAAAAATAACCTTGCTCACTATTATAGTAAACAAGGTTAAAAAATCAAAGTTTTGTTCTAATATTTTTATCTAAATATTAAGTAACCATTCGTAACTAAGTATGAATGTTCAGCAACTTCTGGGTTTTTCATTAAAATTTTTGTAGTTTCATATGCAGATGCTTCCGCAAATTTAAAGATAAAAGCTAATGAAGCGAGTATAAAAATAGACCAACGAAGGCATTGAGTAATTCTTACTTCGTATTTTTTTATTCCATTAAAGTTCATAAGGTTATAGTAAGTAAATAAACTATACTCTTATTAAATCATATTTTAAAATACCTGTCAAAAAAATAGAGAAATAATTCTCTATTTTTCTATTTTTTATCTTGAAAATATAGAATATACTTTCTTATTCATCTTCTCCTACTGATTCTTCTGCAGCTTTTTCGTCTATTCTTCTATTTAACTCCTCCCAAATATCTTTTGGTATATTTTTTGCTATTTTTACAGCTGGATAATTTTTTGCCGCAAGAAATTGTCATCTTCTCGAGTTTTTTACAACTAACTCTTCTCATGATTCTTGATCAATGAGCAATCATTTTTCTTTTAATATCTCTTCGAGTAATTCTTCTTTTTCATCTTTAATTTTTCAAATCCATTTTACCTTTGGATATTCACTTGATGTTAAAAATGGTCAATATCTCCCAGTTTTTACGATAATAGTCCCTCCTTCTGGACAAGGTTTTCATTCATATTTTTCTTTTAATGCATCCATTGCATCTTTTTCTTCTTTTGGTTGATCTATAAAATTACAGTCTGGATATCAACTACATCAAATAAATTTCCCTGCTTTTGAATGTCTATAAATCAGGTCTTGTCCACAGGTAGGACACTCTTTTCAGACTTTTTCTATTACTTTTTCTGCATTTTCTCATGCATTTTCTAAATCTTTTTTAAGTGATCATTCCCAAAAGTTTTTTAACATAATTGGATATGGTTGATCTCCAGCCGCTACTTTATCAAAATCTTCTTCTACATCTTTTGTAAACTTATACTCCATCATTTTTGAGAAGTATTGCTCCAAGAAGTCAGTCACAGTAAATGCTATATCAGTAGGTTTTAAATACTTTCTATCAAACTTTTCTACATACCCCCTATCAATAATAGTAGATATAGTTGGAGCATATGTAGAAGGTCTCCCTATCCCCTCTCATTCTAATTTTTTTACGAGTGATGCTTCAGTAAATCTTGCTGGTGGTCTTGAAAATCATTGATTCGCTTCCAAATTCTTTCCTGGGAGAATTTCTCAAATTTCAATATGAGGAAGTGTTGCATTTTCATCATCCCCTTCTTCAGCTTCGTCATCTGTTCATTCAATATAGAGTGTCATAAAACCATCAAATTTGATAACTTCTCATTTAGTGATCCATGTTTGATTATCTGCTTTCTCAGGTGAAAAGGTAAAAGTAGTCACTTCTACAATAGCATCTTTCATTTGTGATGCGAGAGTTCTTTTCCAAATAAGTGTATAAAGCTTTAGTTGAGTAGGATCAAGCACTCCTGCCAGACTTTCTGGTGTTCTTGTAAGATCTGTTGGCCTGATAGCTTCATGTGCCTCTTGAGCTCATGCTGATTTGGTTTTAAAATCTCTCCCATTATGGTATTCTTTTCAAAAATTAGATTCTATCACTTTTTTTGCATCAGATTTTGCTAAATCAGAAAGATTTACACTATCAGTTCTCATATATGTAATCAGCCCCTCTCTTTCCCCATTTCAAACATCCATTCATTCATAAAGCTTTTGAGCAATCATCATTGTTTGCTTTACTCAAAAACCAAATTTTCTTGCCCCTTCTTGTTGGAGAGTGGAAGTTGTAAAAGGAGCTCATGGTGATCTTTTACTATCTTTTTTAATACTATCAACCAGCTTAAAATCAAGAATTTGATCTGAACTCAGAACGGTATATCATTTCTTATTTTTTGATGTTTTTAGATCTGTTGAAATATTATCAAAGAGAGTAGCAAGTATTTTTTCTACTTCTTCTTTTGATGTTATTTTCTTTACTTTTCAGTTTATTTTTGATAATTGAGTTTTGAATTTTGACTTTCACCCATGTGTAAGTTCAATACTTATTTTCCAGCTTTCAACTGGTTTAAAGTCTTGAATTTCTCTTTCTTTTTCAACTATAAGTTTTACAGCTACTGATTGTACTCTTCACGCTGAGAGTCATTTTCTTATTTTTTTCCATAAAACTGGGCTCACTTTATATCAAACGAGTCTATCAAGAAGTCTTCTCGCTTGTTGCGCATCAACTAATCACATATCAATAGTTCTTGGACTTTCCACAGCTGTTATTATAGCTTTTTTAGTAATTTCATGAAATACAATTCTTTTTGTATTTATAGGATCAAGATCTAATATATTACATAAATGCCAACCAATTGCTTCTCATTCACGATCCTCATCGGTTGCTATTAAAACCTGGTTTGCAGATTTTGCTAGTTTTTTTAAACTGGTTACTGTTTTTTTCTTATCATCATTAATTTCATACTCTGGAGCAAAGTTATTATCGATATCAATTCAAAGGGATTTTACAGGTAAATCTCTTATATGTCACATAGAAGCAACTACTTTATAATCGGGTCATAAAAACTTCTCTATTGTTTTTCATTTTGCTGGTGATTCGACTATTACCAAATTTTTTGCCATATGTTTATCTTAAAAATAATGATATATTATTAACACTTATATATTTATTTAAAATTTAGTCAAAAAAAAAATCAGATTTTTTGTTCTGATTTTTATTTATTTTATGCTGAAACTATATTTTTTACTAAGTTTTTATTATCAAATGGAAATTTATAGTTTTCCATATACCTGACAACTGAATAACAAATGCTCCAATGATTACTATCATCATAAAAATATGCATTTCATTCATTTTTCATTGGATTAAACTCTTTTAGCACATTTGATAGGTGATTTTCTCTAATAATGATTGGGGCAACTCAAGCTCATAAGAAATCAGACACTTTTTCTATATTATCATCAGAGACTACAAAATCAAAACCTGATATGATAGATTCATCTACTTTATCCGTCATTACAATATTATTTGAAATAAGCTCATTCTTTGAGCAGTCTGAAATAACAACAAATCCAGCATTTAAAAATTTTAATCAATCAATCAAGCTATCTCTCAACTCTTTATTTGTAATACAGATAAGTCAGAGTGGTTTATATTTTTGTAATAATCAAAATTTATTTTTTATATTTATATTATTCCTCTTTTTTTCTGTCATAAGGGCAGATATATGCATAGAAATCAGTTATATAATTAAATCTAAAATAATTTTATCATATAAATCATATAAAATACAAATATTATCGTTTGACAATTTAGATGAAGTTTATAAAGTTTAAGAAAATTTAAAGAATTTTAATAACATATATGAAAGATTTTTGGGAAAAACAAATCATAAAGCAGTGAAAACTTTGTTTTCTTGCTCCTATGGATGGATATGGTGATAGCGCTTACAGGCAAGCAATGAAAAGGATAGCTCCTCATGTAATCTGTATTAGTGAATTTTATAGTGCTGATGGACTTGTCCATTCTAAATTTTTAGCTGATTCTGTTCTTCCTCATCAAAAAATGGAGGATCCACTTATTATACAAATATTTTGAAAAGATCCTGAAAATTTTGCAAAAGCTGCAAAAATAATTGAACAAAGTAAGTATAATATCGCTTGAATCGATGTCAATATGTGATGTCCAGCTAAAAAAGTAGTTCGTAGCTGACATGGTTCCAGCTTACTTATAAACCAAGATATAGCATTTGAAATAATAGATAAGCTAAATAAAGCTACTAAACTCCCTATAAGTGTGAAAACAAGACGTAGTTTTGATGGAAATCAAAATTTAGTACAATTTGTGAAAGGTCTTGAAAATGCCTGAGCAAAGCTTATTACTATACATGGAAGAACAGCTAAACAAGCCTATACAGGAGATGCAGACTTTACGGACATATATGAATTAAAAAGAAATGTTAATATTCCTGTGATATGTAACGGGGATATAAAAAATTATGATGATTGAATGAGTAAAATACAAAATTTAGATTGATTCATGATTTGAAGAGCGAGCTTCTGAAACCCCTGGTGTTTCCTGCCTGGAGAGTATCACCCTACACTTTGAGAAATGTTAAGTGCAATGGAGTTTCATGCTGAAGAGCTTGTAAAAACTAAATGAGAAAGAAAAGGGTCTTTAGAAATAAGAAAACATCTGGTTCAGTATATTAAAAGCTTTCCATGAGTGAAAGTATATAGAAAAAGGCTCGTTACTACTGAAAGCTTTGAGAATTCACAACAGGTTATCAATGAAATACGAGAAACTTTCAAAAATGACTTGGATAAAAAACCAGGATTATGAGAAATAGACAAAAAAGAAGAGAATTAAAAAAGTCTTATGGTTTTATCCATAAGACTTTTTTATACCTCATTTTTGACATTCATAATGATCTATGTTCTGTAACATAGATCGATCATATTTTTCTAATTCAGATAATACCTCTAATTCATTACCATTAAAATCAGTATAAAATTCTCTTATTAATGCACTTATTGCTTCTTTGCTATCGCTAAGTTGCCCATTACCTAATAGATTAGTTAACTCATCCATATCCATCGACAGTATAAGATTACGAGTATATAAGCCTTTGGAGGCAGGATATCTCAACGTAACATTTTCACAAGATGGGCACCGATGTGTGTATCCGGTGTAAAAAGCAATTTTTTCTAATGTTTCTCTCCTTTTTTCGATTAGAACAGGTATTTGACATGTGATAAGGTCATCATTGACTTTAGCGTTCATATAAAACTCCTAGAATAGAATACTCAATAAAGGGAATAAACTTGCGGAGTACTATAAGTAATTTAAAAGATAATGCAAGAAGGAATTAAAAAAAGATATCAAAACGATATCTCTTCTTAATTCCCTCATTTTTTGATTCACTTAATTACTTACTTTAAGAGGTTCAACTTTTACTAGTGTTAGAAGTTGATTAAAGATGTCTTCAATCAATTCACTATCTCCTTTATAGGCACTAAGTAAATCGCTTGATCTCATAATATCTCTACGTTTTTCTTCATGATTCACACCATTCACAAAGTACAAGTTCTCTGAATGATAACATCTTTTTATATAATGAACCTGAAATGCTGCACCTATCATCATTTTTAACAATTTTTCATTACATGGAATATCATGTGATAAATGTGTTGTAGAACAATCGGGGCATTCCTCAATATAGATAGAAAAAAATGTTTCTCCTGTTATTATTCCCTCCATTTTCCCGCATAAATCTGTTTTATTGCTTGCTTTGATCATAAAGCCTCCAAAAGATATATAACAAAAGGAAAATATCCTTATAGAGTATTATAAGGTTTTTTTAAAACAATACAATATAAAATATCAAAAGAAAACCCTAGCAATATATTGCTAGGGTTTTTATGGTTTTTAGTTAGCTCCACAACCAACTTGAGTCAAACAAGGGTTATCAATGATAGTAACATTGTGTGAAAAACCTTGATGGGGTGAAATCACATAAATCTTATCATTTAGAGTAAACAATCTCTGAATCTTATCATCAAGGATAATAGAACTAATTAATGTATAATCTAATAGATTATACGTGTTAATAGAATTATCATACCTTCCTACATGCATAACATTATTTGTTATATCAAATGTGAGGTCGCTAATTCCTACCTCAGATAATTGAGAAACATGAGTCATGTCAGATGAGAGGAACATATCTCCACCTCTAACAATAACATTTTCACCATTTGGAGTTACCCAAACTTTACCATTTATTGGGTATGTGCCATGATAAGGTAGTTTTCCTAAACTTTGAATATCATTTCCTATAATAGAAAATTTTTCAAAAGCTGATGGCGAAACATCACTATTAGCAGCAAATACAGTATCCTTAAATGGATGTACAGTTAAACGTGATCTCTGACGAATAAAACCTTCGCTTAGAAGCCCACCCCACTCTGAATCATACATAGATATTTTTGTCCATTGACCTGAACCCGATGATATTATTAAATTACCATTCCCGTTCACAACAATATCATATGGGTCAATATCTACATGCAAAGTATCTATAAGCTCTTGAGTATCACGATCAATAACTGCAATAAAGCCTTCCTGTTGAAGCTCAGACCATTGATTATTATGTTCTTGCGTTAATAAGGAAACATATAACTCATTTCCATCATCTGAAATAGCCATACTTTCTGGCATAAGTGTGTCAAAAGTTATAGTATTTATTTTTTGACCTGTAAATGCATCCATAAATAATAACTTACTACTCTTCTTATCAGTAGCATATATTATTGAACGTTTTTTATCATAAAGCATATCTCCAGCAGGATCATCCATAGGAATATGGAATGCTATAATCTCACAACTAATTGTAACATCAGTTACATTAGCAGTTGGAAAGACCCCTGTATTATTCTCAATTAAACAACTATAATTTTCTGGAGCTGATTTAATTGAAACCTCATACGGCTTGCCTGGTAGGTAATTCTTGCTGAAAGAAAAATCTGTAGCAGATGACAATGTTAATGTCTCATTTCCATCTGATATTTCAATATCCCCTTTCAATCCAGTTATTGTACCACTCAGGTTACAACCAGAAAGAATTCCCAACAAAACAACTAACAAGCTTAATTTGCAAAACTTTAACATGTACAAATCTCCTTTTTTTAATTTTTACCTAACCCAAATTATCAGGTTAAATCCATTTTCGTAAAACATATCTATGATTTACGAAAATGGATTATATAAAAACTAAATCATATGTCAAAATGATTTAGTTTTTATAATATTTCAGGCAAGATTTGTCTCTTAAAAATCAGCAGGTTGATTCATGTTTCTTTCAATTTCAACAAATTTTTGGTTATTCTTGTTAAACATAAGCTCCATATTCCCTATTGGCCCATTTCTATTTTTTCTCATAAATATATCTGTAACTCATTTTTTATCCGTGAACTCATCATAATACTCTTCTCTATATATCATCATTATGATATCCGCATCTTGTTCGATAGATCCTGATTCTCTCAAATCTGACATTATAGGACGTTTATCCGGTCTTTGTTCTACAGCTCTTGATAATTGAGATAAAGCGATAATAGGAACATCTAGTTCTCTTGCAAGTGATTTAATTCACCTTGATATTTCAGATATTTCTTGAACTCTATTTATAGAATTTCCACTACTCATTAATTGTAAGTAATCAATAATAATCATATCTAAACCTGACTCGATTTTAAGTCTTCTACACTTAGACTTTAGATCTGTAAGATTTCAACCAGCTGAGTCATCAATATAGATATTTGCTTCTCAGAGCTTTTCCATTGCTTCACCAATTTTTGAAAACTCTTCATCTGCTAATTCTCATTTTGCTAGCTTCCAAGCATCAATTTCCATTGCTGATGCTATCATTCTATCTGTCATCTGTTCTTTACTCATCTCAAGAGAGAATATAGCTACATTTTTTCATGAAAAACCTACATTTTGTGCTATATTCAAAGCAAAAGCAGTTTTTCACATTGAAGGCCTCGCTGCAACAATAACCATATCACCTCATTTTAGACCACCACACTTATTATCAAAATCATTGAATCATATTTGTGTTCTATGTTTTGTTATAAGATCTGGATTTTCATGGATTTGCGCAAACTCTTCAAATCTTTGACTCAGTATTTCATTTATATGAACAAGCTTTGTTTTGATAAATGTTTGAGTGACCTCAAAGAGTGACTTTTCTGCTTTTTCTAGTAATTCATTTATTTGAGCGTCTTCACTATATCAACATGATATAATTTCATTTCAACTTTTTATTAATTTTCTTAAAACTGACTTATTTTTAACAATTTGGGCATATTCAAAAATATTTGCAGTAGTTGGGACAATTTCAGTTAACTCTGTTAAATATGTGATTCCTCAGACTTTATCTAATAGCTTTTTATCGTCTAATTTTTCCTTTACCGTTATGAGATCAATCGGTTTGTTATGCTTGTATAAATCAGACATAACCTCAAATACTTTCGCATTTGATTCATTATAAAAATCCTCTGGAGATAATATATCTCAGATAGTAATAAATCAATCTTTATCAAGCAATAAACTTCATAAAACAGATTGTTCAGCTTCAATAGTATTTGGTGGGACTTTTAACATATTATAAGGAGGAGATAAAAAGAAATAATTCAAATATAGAGTATAAAAAAAAACATAAAAGTAAATAATTTTATACACTTTTATGTTAATAAGTCATTGATTTGTTAAATAGTTAAAAACATGTTAAAAACAGTCTTATTTTTTCCTTGTTAAGGCTATAACCTTATCACGTGCATCAGTATTATAAGGTTGAAGTTCTAATATTTTTTTATATATTTTAGATGCTTCATCAAGCTCTCAAGTGTTTTCTAGACAACAGGCTGACATAAACATTTTTTCTACATTTCTTGGTGTATCATGCAAAAATAATTTTATAAATTTTAATGATTTCTTGTAATCTTTTAGATCATATGTTAAGTCTGCAATCATATTAATAACCTCTATATCTCAAGGTTTTTTCTTATGGATTTTTTCGTATATTTTTAATGCATGAGTAAACTCGTTTTGTAAAGCGTATACAAATCATAATTTTTTCATAATCTCAGAATTGTCCTCTAAACACTCAACTAAGTCTTTATAGATATAAACTGCATTACTATAATTTTTTTCTTTTTCGTAAATTCAAGCAAGTATAAGATTTAAATCTCTATTATACTTATCAATGGTAAGTCCCTCAACAATAAGGTTTTTTGCTGTATCAAAATATCATTTTGTTGCATTTAATTTTGCTCTTTTTATGATTTCTATTAATTGTTGCTTCTCATTATCTGATAATCTTTTTTTATTTAATCATTCTTTATCAATAATACTTTTCTTTTCTATTTTTATTTTATTTACCTGAAATGCCTTTTGCATTTTTTCTTGAGGAGTAACAATATTTTTTACTTTAAAGTAAACATTTCAAACTCTCTCAACAGTATAATACAAAATATAAGCAAAAGAGCTAAGAAGCAATAACACTTCCATTCTAAAAAAAATAGTGTTTTCCATTGAGTAATCTTTTCAAATTAAATATTGCATCTAGTTTATAAAGATTCCCCTGTTTGTAAAGAGAAATTATTAATATATTTCATATTTTCATCAGAAGCATTTTTTTATAAATCCTTGCACCTCCATCATACTCAGTTTAAAAGTAACAGTAGATACATCTAATAGAATTTTACGAGCAATTTCATCAACAGATAAACTTTCTAATAATAGTAAATCGTAAATATTTTTTTCTGTAGGATCTGAGATATCAATGCATTTATATTCAGCTTTATTATCTGGAATTCAAAAATTATATTCTTCTAAAATATCCGTAACGGAAGTAACTAACTTTGCAGATCAAGATTTAATAAGATTATTACATCATTCACTATTTCATTTAAAAATATCCCCCGGAATTACAAACAAATCTTTTCATAAATCCAAAGATAAATTTGCTGTAATAAGAGTTCATGACTTTTTCTGAGCCTCAATAACCAGTGTGCCAATAGATAATCATGCAACAATTTCATTACGCACTGGAAAGTTATATGGATTCCCTACTTCTCATACAGGAAAAATTGATAGAACAGCTCCTCCAGATGAGACTATATTATCATACAAAATTTTATTTCCTGTTGGATAATCAACATCTATTCAAGTTCAAATAACAGATATCGTCTTATGATTTAAGCTCAGGCAACATTTGTGTGCTTCAGTATCACATCCAGCTGCTCATCATGATACGATAACGAAATATTTTGATAATCCAGGTACTATATTTTCAATAACTTTCATTCCATATTGAGTAATTTTTCTCGTTCAAACAACAGATATTTTTGGAGTATTATCAATCTCTCATCTGAGATAAAAAATATATGGTTTATTGGGAATTTCTTTTAAAAATTCCGGATATTCTTGATCATTATAAGTAATAATACTCGCTCATCTTTCCTTTATTTTTTCATCTATTTTTTTTAGATTTAATTTTTGTTTTCTTTCTAAGATTCACTGAATCTGTATATCTGAAAAATGATATAATTTCAAAGCTAAAGGAGATAATTTCTCGTAAAAATCTTTATAATGAGATCCGTTAGAAAAAATTGCATGCATTTTTTTCTGGGAAATTCAAATACTATGTAATCATGCTAAATATAATTTTTCCTCCATAAATATATTTAAAAAAATATTGTATATACACGAAGTATATACAATATTTAGAATATTAAAAATTTATTATTTTTAATATTCTGATTTTGTTTCTTTGTTCATTATATTTTCTGATAGATTAGAATTTTCATCTTCTAATCTTTTAAAGAAAACATATGTAAATATAATCATAAAAACGGTACCAATATTATTAATAATTGCCTTTAATGTGTTTGATATGATATTTCAAATAATTGAAAAATTATCTACTATACTTTTAATATCCTCCAATCATTTTATGTTATCTAGATTCATTGGAGGTGTAATAATTCAGATAACTCCTGAAATCATTCAAGTAACTAATCAAATGATCAAGCCGACAAGGGCAAAATTTCATAATACTCTCCACCAATTATTCTTAGTTAACTTCAATGCTCAACTAAAATTTTCTTTCGAAAAGTCACCTTTCTCTACAGCATTATATAAAGGAAAAGTTGCCTTAATTCACCTTACAATTGCAAAAAAGAAAAACAATATTCAAGCTATTACCATTAATGCTCATCAAATTTTGAGTAATAGACTACTGTTATCATAGTAGAATCATAGATTAAATAATATACCTCAAACAATAAAAATCAATGCTGGTATAAGAGCAACGTAAGCAAAAATATACCAGTATGTTTTGAATGAATTGAATAAATTTTTGAAACCATAAAGTATATTTTCTTTTGGAGTCACTTGTTCAGATTTACTTGCTTGTTGTATTGATTTTATAAGTCCAAGAATAAATGTAATATTTATTAACAAATATGCTATAAAAATAATCATTCCAAATGTTATCATGATTACAACTATTGGATTATTTAACACCGTAAAAAAATCAGGTGATACATCAGTAGATATATTTGATAATTTATTTAAAACATAAAATAAACCTAAAGTTCAAAATACAAGTACAGAAAATAAGTTATATAAAAAAATTGGGAGAAATAATTCTAAAAAATTATTTTTAAAAAGAACGAAACTCTGTTCAATTCTATCAAGTACTTTTTCTTTAGCTGTAAACATACAAGAGTAATTATATAATAAATGTTAAATTATTTGATAATTTAGCCAATATCAATAATATGAAAAAGTCTCTAAATAACAAAATTTATTTTACAAATTACTGTTTATGAATGAAGAAATAATAGAAATAGACTCACTTGGTAGCTCAAATAATGAAATCATAGACATGATGTCAAATCCAGAAATGATTGAGATTATGTCAAGATTAGGAACTGTATGGCTTATCTTAAATATTCTATTCTTATCTGCTTTTCTCCTCAAAGCTTGGTGACTATACAATATTAATAAAAATCTGGGGGAACCATATCCATGGTTAGCTTGGATTCCTGTTTTTCAAATATACTCATTTGTAAAAGCTGCATGAAAAGATGCAATATGGATTTTATGGCTTATTCTTTGATTTATTGCATTAATTATCCCATGAATAGTTATAACAGTTATTCTCTGTCATGAAATATCAAAAAGAACATGAAGGTGAGCATGGTCAACTCTCTGAATATTTTTCATCCCTGCAATTATGCTTCCAATTATTGGTTATAAATTAGAAGAGAAGAAAAATATAGAAAATAATACTAAAAAAGAAATAAAAAAAGAAGAAGAGTTATAATAAAAAAAGAACTTACAATTTGTAAGTTCTTTTTTTATTCAAATAATTTATCTGAATACTCTTCAAACATAATCTGAAACCGATTTGCATAAATACCTGGATTATTTTTTATATCTTTCTGTATATTTTCTATTTTCATCCATTTATAATCACATGCTTCTTCTGGATTAAGATTAATTTCTCAATTATATATTCATTCATATATATGTAGATATTCATGTTCAGTTAACTCTCTATCAATCTTGGAGTTATAAATAAATTCAGTTTTTTTTATAAATTCAGTATCAAATCACATTTCTTCTTGTATCCTTCTATGAATAGCATGATCTAATCACTCTCAATCTTCAGGATGTGAACAACAAGTATTCGTCCATTTCAGAGCAGAGTGATATTTAGACTCTGCTCTTTTTTGAAGTAATAATTCTCAACTATCATTATATACCAAGAGTGAAAAAGCTCTATGTAATAATCATTTCCTATGAGTTTCCACTTTTTCTGCTATTCCTATCTGATTATCTTTATTATCTACCAGTATTAACATCTTTATTTTAATCTTTCTCTTACAAAATTATTTAAATCTTTTATATCTACTAATTCTTGTTGCATACTATCTCTAAATCTAATAGTAACTTTTCAGTTTTCATAATTTTCAGTATCAACAGTAACACAAAATGGAGTTCAAATTTCATCCATTCTTGCGTATCTTTTCCCAATTGAAGCAACTTCATCATATTCACATATGAAATCTTCTGAGAGTTGAGCAAAAACTTCTTTTGCCAAATGTCCTATTTTTTTCACAACAGGTAGTACTCATACTTTGATTGGAGCAACTTTTGGAGCAAACTTTAGGTATGTTCTATTATTTTCTTCATCAACAGTATATGCATCACATAATGCAGCAAGTACAATTCTTCATAACCCCATAGCTGGTTCGATTACATAAGGTATGAATTTCTTATTATTAATAGGGTCAAAGTAACTCATATCTTGTTTAGAATGAGTCATATGAGCCTTTAAATCATAATCAGTTCTATTTGCTAGAGTTTCTATTTCTCACCAACCAAAAGGATATTGATATTCGAAATCTCATGCTTCTTTTGAATAATGTGGAAGCTCATCTTTTTTAATAGGAACAAAACGAACATTTTCTTTTTTTAATCAAATGATATCTGTGAAATACCTTTGTGAATTATCTTTCCAAACTTGAAAATATTCATCATCTTCTCATGGAGTCACGAAAAATTCTATTTCCATTTGTTCAAATTCTCTCGTTCTAAAAATAAAATTACCTGGTGTGATTTCATTTCTGAATGATTTCCCTGCTTGAGCAATCCCAAATGGGAGTTTCCTTCTTGAGCTTCTGAGTACATTTGGGAAATCTACAAATTGTCCTTGGGCAGTTTCTGGTCTTAAATATGCTGCTGATGAACTATCATCAGTTACTCATAGATGAGTTTTTAACATCAGATTAAAGCGACGAATTTCAGTAAAATTTGTCTCTTTACAATCAGGACACTTGATTTTCTCATCTTGAATATATTTTTCTAAGACTTCTCAAGGAGTTTTATCACCAGCATATCACTCTGGCTCATTTGCTCATGTGTCTAAAATATGATTGTCGATAATCTTGTCTGCTCTCCATCTTGCTTTACATGATTTACAATCCATAAGTGGGTCAGAAAAACCTCATACATGTCCTGATGCTTCCCAAACTTTCGGATTCATTATAAGAGCGCAATCAATCAACATCACATCTGGTCTTTTTTGAATAAATTCTTTCATCCATAAAAACTTCACATTTTCTTTTAGCAATGAACCATATGGTCCATAGTCCCAAGAGTTTGCTAATCATCCATAAATTTCAGATCATGCATATACAAATCATCTATTTTGAGCAAGATTCACAATATTTTTCATAGTTACTTGTGTCATACTTTGATTTTAAAAAATAATTTTTCTACAAAAGAAAAACCCCAAAGGCTTACTATTGTATTGCCTTTGGGGTCCTTTGATAAGTATAGGACGGTTCCACCCAAATTCTCTTTATTTTCATAAAAAGCACTTTTATAACTTAAATATATCTTATTAGTTTCCAAACTAATGTTAAAACAATATATTTTTATTAACTACATTCTATAATTTTCAATAATTATGTCAATACTACTATCAAGATTATTTTTGTATTCTCATACTTTCTTTATGTATCTTTTCCCATAAATCAAGAATGAAGTCTCTTTCTAATCATCTTTCATCAGCTTCTTCAAATAACATTGTTAGCAGACTATCCCATCTCTCTTCTTGTAAAATAGGCATATCAGTTTCTTTCTTAATCTTTCAAATTTCTTTTGATATTCAAAATCTTCTTGATAATAAATATACTATTTCTAGGTCGATAGTATCGACTTGATCTCTATAATGCTGTAATAGTTCGTGGTGTTCCATGATATTTTATTATAAAGTTTCATCTGAGTAAGTTCCTTCTTCCTTCATTTTTTTAATTTCTTTATCTTTCTTTATTGTAGTATCAGCTACTTCGAAAACCCAACCTCTTGTTGCATCTGAATTATAATCATAAAATCTATCTATTACTCATTTTGCAACTGCAAAATCAACAATTTGTTCTTGCCATCATTTAGATGAAGCAGTATTATATGAATAATCGAATCCAATTGCCTTAATAAGCATACCAATGGTCTCAGCTTTTGTGATCTTATCCTCTGGTCTAAATGTAGTATTTTTTGATATTAAGTTATTATCTACAAGCACTTCAACGTTTACACAAGCCCATGAGTTTGGATTTGTAGCAGACAAATCAGTAAAAATATTATCACATGATGATTTTTTTGATAATCATGCTACTCATCTTGCAACCGCAGCAATTTCTTGTCTGAGTACATTGTCATCTAAATTATAAAGACTTGTGTTATCAGAATGATCATTAATGATTCCATCAGATGCTAAATTATTTGCAGCTTCTATCATATCATTATATGATGCTGATACAGCAGCAACGGATAGAGAAACTACAACAAGTGAAATTATTTTTTTATACATAGTCAATTTTATTAATATATAATGTCCTCTTATTATAAATATTTACACAGTAAAATCAAAAGAAAACTCCAAGTAAAATACTTGGAGTTTTCTTTTGTAGTTCATAATACTATATTGATAATTCTTCTAATTTTTTTATTCTATCATCTAAATCTGGATGAGAAGAAAATAAAGCCATAATTCATCATTTTTTCTTTGTTGAAATTTTCATAGATGCAAGTTTAGACTTCTCTCATCATGCTAAATGTTGCATTTTCTTTAAAGCTTGTAATCCAGCAATCATTTTTTCTTTTCATACAAACTTTGCACTTCATTCATCAGCTTTGAATTCCCTATGTCTTGAAAAAGCCATAACGATAATTGAAGCAAATATTCCAAATATTATTTCAAGCAAAATAACTACTCCATAATATGCTAACCAAGATAATTCTTCATCTAAGAAATTAGAAATGATATTAGCAACTACTCTGGCAAAAAATATTACAAAAGTATTGAGTACTCATTGTAAAAGTGTCATAGTTACCATATCCCCATTTAATATATGTGCCATTTCGTGTGCTACTACTCATTCAATTGCAGCTTCATCCATTGATTCTAATAATCAAGTAGATACAGCAACTAAAGAACTATTTTTTGTTGCTCAGGTAGCAAATGCATTTGGATCCATATCTTTATAAATACCAACTTCCGGCATTTTGATATGATTTCTATCTGCTAAATCACTTACTACATCCCAAACAATTCTTTCTTTTTTATCGAGACTAGATATATTATCAGATGTAATAAGTACTATATTATAAGCTCTTTTTGCCATCCATTTTGATAATGCGAGACTTATAAAAGCTCAACCAAATCAAATCACAATTGCAACTACAAATATATACCCATTTCAACTGAGAGATATTCAAAAGAATCTCTCTAGAATAAATACAACGATACTTAACAGTACCATTACGGCGATATTTGTTAACAGGAATAATCCTACTCTTTTAAACATATTTTTTTATATTAAAAATTATTTTTTATATATTATTTTTCTACATTTTCTTCTGTAATTTCTGCTGAATTATCAACATAATATTCATTGTACATATCAACAAAATCATCGAACCTATACAATTTTGATTTTATTTTATATGCTTTAGATTTTCTTAACTCTACTTCTTCTGGAAATGATTCATCAGTTCCATAGTTCCAATTTCATGTTATGTATAATCATTCATATTGTTCGAATGGTCATTCTGCGACATTTCAATATGCCTCAATTGTATTATTTGGAAGTTTGTCTATATATTCTTCTTCTCAGTACAGCATATATTCAGATATATATATTCCTCATGTCGGATTTAAGAGAGATTTCGTATCAAGTGATTTCTTTTCAAAGTTTCATACTATTTCTCAATTCATTTTTACAGTATATTGTCATGATCAAAGTCTTATTACTTCATTAGAGTATGCTGCGATTGTGATCACTTCCATATCATCTATTTGTACAGTAATTCAAGAACCTGTTGGATTATCTATAAATTGAGTATGTGTTGCTGTGTAAAATCAAACTGAAATAGTTCATACTACAAATATAGCAATACAAGCAATAAAAATATATTTCAATTTTGAAAATAATCACATTTTAGGTTTCTGGATAATTGTATTCTCATTTATTTCCTGATTACCTTGGTTGTTCCCCTCCCTATCAACTAATGCCATCTATAATATATTAAGATATATAAGGAATAGATTTTACCGAGAAGGCATAGATTGTCAAAAAAATATTATTTTTTTGACAATCTAAACTATATCTCTATTATATTTTTCGAAATTTAAATGACATATAATAATATATATAAACATGACACTAAAAGCTCCTAATAAGTCTAGAACTGCAAGTAATAAAGTAAAGTCAGATTTAAAAACAACTGTTAACAAATCATACATAAAAAACCATGTTTCATATGATAGTAAAATTGATGATTTATTTTTGAACTATGGAGTGTATAAAAATGATGATTTTGATAATCATATGCTTACTCTCTCTTCTACAATGTTTCAAAAAATGTCAGAAGCCAAACATAAATCTCAGTATAGACAGTATAAAAAATTCGAGACTGAACCTGATCAAAAACTTTTAAATGATGTAAAAAACTGTAATTTTGATGAAAATACTACTCAATTTATTATTTCATATATAATAACAGAAAAAGAAAAGCAAAAAAAAGAAGCTATTATTTTATCACAGCAAAAAGCTACAAAATCAAGAATTTCACAGTTACTAAAATTCAAAAGTCCTCTCAAAAACATAGCAAGCAAAGCAAAAAAAATTATTTCAAATACGAAGACAGCTCTCAGTTCTATTCTTTGATGAGCTCTCCTTCTAACGACTGTTGCAGCGACTTCGGGAGATCAAAGTAATCAATCTGTATTACAAGAAGATACTTCTCATAGTACAGTGAAAACAACTCTTAATTTACAAGAACAACCAGCAGATTATACTGCTCTTCCTGAAATACAGACTCCAGTTAAAACTCTTAATAGGGAACCTGTCCCAGTTCTCAAAAGCCTTATAGAAGTATCAGAAAATGTGGGTGAAGTACCAGAAATTACTCCAAAAAATAAATATCAAATGCTTTTAGATGATATCCAACCATCAGAAGGGTTATGGAAATCTGCAGAACGTGCAAAGAAATTATTTTGAATGGAAAAAAGTAATAGAATAGATTTACAAAAATTATTAAAGTTTGCATTATCAGAAGGTGCTGAAACTGAAAGAACTATGACAAAAGAATTTCAAGCAAAAACTCTCATAAAATATTTAATCATAAATAAACAGATCAAATACTAAAAAAACTGAGCTTCGCTCAGTTTTTTTATATCCCAATAGTCATTTGCAATCCTTCAGGTTCAGTTTTGTGTAATATCTTTGTATTTTTTCTATATAACTCAAGTATTTCTAAGTCATACTTTAAGTTATGTCATACTATAAATTTATCCGATCAAAATAAGAAATCTAAAAAGCTATGTAAATCATCATCCGTCACTTGTGGTCAGTTATGTCATCTATTTATATAATAAATATGAGAATCATCTAAATAAATACTTATTCATACAAGCTCTGCTTCTATAACATTTAGCGAAGTAGTTTCAGTATCTAAAATAATATTCTCATAGCTCTTTATGCTTTTTTTCAGATCATCAAGTCCTTGTTTATCTCAAACAATTTGTACTTTCAATCATAAGTCAGCCCATTTTTTTGTTTCATCAAGTTGATCTTTAGGAACTAAGGAATGAAATTCTAACGATTTAAAATATTCTATCACTTTTTCATTTTGTAATTCTACAGGATCAAAGGCAAAGTTTTCTAAAGAAAAATCTTCTAAGCTTACATCTAATGCTATGGTCGCAAGTTTTTTTGATAAAAAAGCATTTTCTTTAGACAACTCTAGTTTTTCAATATTTTTTCCTTTGAATACTTTTTTTACATCATCATCTAAACTCTCAAAGTCTCATTTTTCTAATATTTCATATATTTCCTCTACTCCTCAAATTCCATTAATGAGACTCACTGCTTTTTTTGGTCAAAACCCCTCTATTCATGGAATATTATCAGCTTTATCACCTACAATAGCAAGATAATCAATAATCATCTTTGGTTCAATTTCAAATTTTTCTTTTGTTTCATTAATTCAAAATATTTTTTTCTTCATTGTATCATAGATTTTGACATTCTCCGAAACCAGAGAATATAAATCCTTATCTCATGTAAGAATATATATGTCATTTGTTTTATCCTTTCAAAGACTATCAGCTAGCGTTCAAATTACATCATCTGCTTCGTATCAATCAATTTCAATGATATCAACTCCCATCATTTTTATCATTTTTTCAATATCAGATATTTGATCTCTGAGATTATCTGGCATTCTATCACGAGTTGCTTTATAGTCATCATATAAGTCATGACGAAAGTTCTTTCACTTCGCATCTTTTACAAAGATTAGATAATCAGGGTTTTCTTTTACCAGTTGGCCTACAAAGAATTTTGCCATACCAAAAATAGCATTTACTATTTTTCAGTCTTTTGTTGCAAACTCGGGTAAAGCAAAAAACATCCTATAAATAAAATTATTCCCATCCACTAAATAGATTTTTTTTGACATATATTCTGATTAAATTAAGTATTTCTCTTATCTTAATGTTTTAAAATAAAACGCAAGAAAATAAAAACTTGACTTTTTATTTTTTTAGTTAGAATACAGTTACGTTTTACAAAACAACATGCAAAATCAAAAAGGAGTTTATGGATAATGATTGATAAAACGATAAAAAAAATTCAAGAAAAAACACCAGAATTGATAGAATTAGAAGAAGTAAAAGACAGAATTACTGGAATCTTATTCTGGAAAAATGCACGTTTTAAATATCTAAAAGCTAATGTGCAAGAAAAATTTTATAAAGAATGGGTAATATTAGCAGAAAAAAGTGTTAAAATTGGAAATAGAAGACTAGAAATGATTGAAGCATCTCGAAAACTAACTCGAGATGAAGCTAACTATGAAGAAATAGAATAAATCATCTCAGTAGTAAGTTATTTATACAAAAAAAGCCGGAAAGTAATTTTCGGCTTTTTGCTATTTTGAGTTCTTTTTAATATCTATAATGTTCTGGTTTATATGGTCCATCAACTGGTACACCAATATAGTCTGCTTGTTCTTGAGAGAGTTGAGTAAGTTTCACACCAAGTTTATCTAAGTGAAGTCTTGCAACTTCTTCATCAAGTTTTTTTGATAATACGTGTACTCCAAGATCACGATCATTATTAAAGAGATCAATTTGAGCAAGAACTTGGTTTGTAAATGAATTACTCATTACAAAACTTGAGTGACCAGTTGCACAACCAAGATTTACAAGCCTTCCTTCAGCTAATACATATATTTCTTTTCCATCAGCAAATTTATATTTATCAACTTGAGGTTTAATATTCATCTTTGTTACACCATCAGCCGTATCTAAGTTATTCATTTGAATCTCATTATCAAAGTGACCAATATTTGAAACAATTGCTTGATCTCTCATCCCTTTCATATGTTCATATGTGATAATATCTTTATTTCATGTTGTAGTAACATAAATAAGAGCATCTGAAAGCGCATCTTCAATTGGTTTCACTTCAAAACCTTCCATAGCTGCTTGAAGTGCACAAATTGGATCAATTTCAGTAACAATAACTTTTGCACCAAAAGCTTTTAATGCTTGAGCACATCCTTTCCCTACATCTCAGTATCCACACACAACTGCAGTTTTTCAAGCTACCATCACGTCAGTTGCTCTTTTTATCCCATCGATAAGAGATTCTCTACAACCATAGAGATTATCAAACTTTGACTTTGTAACTGAATCATTTACATTAATAGCTGGAAAAAGAAGTTTTCAGTCATTATGTATTTGATATAACCTATGTACTCATGTCGTTGTTTCTTCTGAAACTCATTTGATTTGTTTTGACATTTTTGTCCAGTATCCTGTATCTTTTTTATAATCTGCTCTGAGAACATTCATCATGATATTTTCTTCTTCGTTATCATATGTTTTTTCTAACAATGAAGGATCAGCTTCAATTTCAACACCTCTGTGTACCAGCATAGTAGCATCTCAACCATCATCCAAGATCATATTTGGACCACCTTTAAAATTGAATGTTTCTCTTAAACAATCCCAATATTCCACAAGTGTTTCTCATTTCCATGCAAATACTGGCACTCCAGTCACAGCAATAGCAGCTGCAGCATGATCTTGAGTAGAGAATATATTACAACTTGCCCATCTTACTTCAGCTCCAAGTGCTACAAGAGTTTCAATAAGTATAGCCGTTTGAATTGTCATATGGAGAGATCCTAAGATTCTTGCTCATGCAAGTGGTTTTGTTTTCCCATATTTTTCAATAGCTGACATAAGTCCTGGCATTTCATGCTCAGATACTTCTATTTCCTTTCTTCCCCATTCAGCAAGAGATAAATCTGCTACTTTGTATTGATTTTCTTTGTAATCCATATTTATTATAATAATGTAATTAAAATTTTATATCTATTTGGTAATTTTCTTTCATTGTTTTTTCAATCATTTCAAGATGGATTGAATGGTTTTGACCTCCATGGGATTGTACACACTCAGCTCAACAGATTGATCAAATTTTTGCTGATGTTTCAAAGTCATATCATCACTTCAATCATATAATTAATCCTGCTCTAAAAGCATCTCATGCACCTGTTGGGTCAACAACTTTTTCAATTTTTACAGCTTCAATGAGTGTTTCTCAGTCAGAATCGATTATCTTAGCACCTTTTCATCAGAGAGTTACGATTATTTTTTCATAATCTTTTAATAATTCTCATTCATTTTTTCAAATTTTTTGTTTGAATTCTTCAAATTCATATTCATTCACAATCAAATAATCTGCATATTTCGATGCTTGTTCTAATTCTTCCTTCCCAAAAAGAAAAATTATTTGTCCTGGGTCAAAAAATGATTTCACTCCCAATTCAGAAAGTTCTTGTATATGTTGTAGCATTGCTTCTTTTTTATTCGGTGAAACAATTCAGTAGTGAAGTTCTTCACTTACATCATTTACTGAAACAGTATCTGCCATATCCATTGCTCATGGATAGAAAGCATTTATTTGTTTTGATTTTGGATCAGAAATAATGTAACATGAAGCTGAAAGAAGCTCTGTACTTATATGAAGATAGTTTAAATTAATTTTTTCTTTCATGAATCAATCAAAAATAAAATCATCTCAAGCAGCTCCTAAAAGTATTGATTTTTCTCATAACATAGCAAAGTTATAAGCTATATTTAATCATGTTCATCACATTTCTTTTTTTAATTTATGTATAAAAAAAGAGACACTAAGATTATCTAAATTATCTTTGTTGATAGAATTACTAAAATCATCTCCATGATCCATTATAAAATCATACGCAATTGATCAACTCACAAGTATTCCTGACATATTTATCTAACTATAATTAAATATTAAGCCCAAATATAATATGAAAATATGGCTAAATGCAACTTTTTCCTCAAAAAGCTATTGTGAAAAATCAAAAATAAAGTATAAATGAAAGATATTTCTTATACTAAAATTATGGCACTAGAAACGTACACTCTCTCTCAGAAAAAAAAGCTCACAAATGATGTTTATGAACTTATTTTTACGTCCGAAAAAGATTTCAATTTTGTATCAGGGCAATTTATTACTTTTATATTAAGTAGTATTTGATGAAGAGCGTATTCAATATTAAATATTCATTGAAAAGAAATCACACTGATAATAAAAAGACGGGATACCAATAATTGAGGAAGGTGATGAAGCATATACATATGTGATAAAACGATCTGAGAGACACTTATGTGAGTATGACCTGCATGAAGATTTGTGCTTCAACAAAATAATAAAAATAAACTATTCCTTTGAACATGAACTTGATTTGTTCCTCTTTACAATCAAATAATATGAGCACTCGAACTGCAACAAAAGTGTACTCTCAGACTTATTTTTTGAGTGAGAAATACTGAAGATCTCTTCTACATTAATCAATTAAAACAACTTGAAAAACTTCATAAGAATTTTCATTTTGATGTATACGTGAGTAGAGATCATCTCACGAAATACAATCATTGATATATCACTGAATTTCTCACTCTTGATAATATAGAGGAATACGAAGAGTTTTATATATGCTGAGCACCATGAATGATTGATGCCTCAGTGGCTATATTAAAAGATAAAAACATTGAGGAAGAGAATATATTTACAGAGAAGTATTAATTATCTACTCTATAATACTAATTCTAAAACTTGTACAATATTATCATTTATTCATAAATTATCAGTATCTTTTCAGATTATGCCTTTTAATACAACTGTTTTTTCAATTAAATTATTTTTTCATAATATAGATAAAACCTCATGTGATTCTGTATCAACAATATCTATTCCTTCTTCTTCTAAAATATCTTCAACATTTTTCTTATCATTTGTGCTCAAACAAAGTCCATTTAAAACAAGTCCAAATTTATGTAAGTCGTAACTTTCTCATATAGCGTATTCTAAAAAGATTGATTTTCCATTTTCAATACTATCAATAAAAGTATTTGGTAAAATAACATCTCAAATATTTAATTCAAAATCTATAACAGCTTCTGCATATCATAGGGCAAGAACTTTCTCTACATCATAGTTATCTAAAACGTCAGTGATTCATAATTCAATACTTTTATTATCACAATAGAGTAAAACAATATCCTCTGATTCATCAGTGATTATATTTGTTCAGGTATAAATTTCAAAACCACCAGACTCTCAGTCTACTTTTGATAATTGAAACCTTGTTAGTACTTGTGTAAAAATGGTTTTTTGCGTTGTTATGATGAGTTTATTTATTTTCATGATTTCTTTTTATTACTTTAATAATTATCCTTTTGAGGATACTATAATTTTTCTCTTAAAAAGCAAGAAAATACTTTACAAAAAATAAATAATATATACATTAAAACTATATAAAATATTTTGTAATAAAATCAACTGTGGACAACAATATTATCCCTTTATTTTCATTTTGAATTGCAACATTTGTAGTATGATTTATCATGATCCCATTCTTTATAGATTTACTTATAAAGTTTAAGATGTGAAAACAGATCCGTAGCGAAGCAACAATAGGAAAAGCTACTGAATTTGAAAAACTTCATAAGAAAAAGAAATGAACTCCTACTATGGGTTGATTCATTATCATATTCATTGTGTTCTTAATGGTAATAGCAAGTATAATATTACAAGAGCTTGGCTTCATACGTAATTCTCTCCTCAATCAAAGAGAAACATACCTTTCTCTGTTTACTCTATTATCAGTATGAGGTTTAGGGCTTATTGATGATTATTTAAATATAAAGTGAGTCTGAAAAACCAAGTGACTCTCCGCAAGAGTAAAAATGTTCTGACTCATACTCTTTGCTACACTATGAGCATTTTGGTTTTATTATAAACTTTGATGGAATGTTGTAGATTGAATGTGAAACTATGTAAGAACTTTAAATAATCCATTTTGAGATAATATATCAATCGGGTTATATTTTATTCCTCTTTTTATATTTATAATTATTGCAACATCTAATAGTGTAAATCTCACAGATGGCCTTGATGGACTTGCATGATGATTACTTCTCTTTAGTTACTCTGTGTATGCGTATATCACGTATGATCAATGATTATTTCTTCTCTCAACACTCTGTATAAGTATCATCTGAGCTTTAGCAGCATTCTTATGGTTCAATGTAAAACCTGCCAAATTTTATATGTGAGATGTTTGAAGTCTCGCCCTATGAGCAAACCTTTGAATTATGGCAATGATTACAAATACAGTATTTATATTAATCATAATATGAGCTATATTCATACTTGAAACTCTTTCAGTTATCATACAACTCATCAGTAAAAAATTCAGAAACTGAAAAAAAATATTCAGAATTGCTCCATATCATCACCATTTAGAAGCAATTTGATGGTCTGAAGAAAATGTAGTTTTTAGACTTTGGTTAATTGGAATGCTCTTTTCAGTTATCTGAATAATATTTTATATAATTCAAGGATAGTATATGGATATTTGGATATGAAATAGTTCTGAGCTAGATACAAACCTAGTATCTCAAATTGAAGAAATGTCTCCATGGTCTTGTTTACAAGAATGAAAAATACTTGACTCTGATGCTCCTAATATATGGACTCGTTTTTTTAATGAGAATTTTGTTAGTATTATGACTGACCAAAAATCTAACTTAATCTCATGTTGATCATTTGGAAATAACTGAGAATTAGCAGAAGCAATAATTACATCAACAAACTCGCAAGTTGAAGATGCTATGGTAGGAATGTTTTTATTTACTCATAACGACTTTCAAAATAAGGGTCATGCTGAAACAGTGAAAACAGCCCAGAAAACTTTCTTAAAAACAGAGCATACCTCTATCAAATCTCTCATCTGATGATGTGAAACACAAGAACAACTCAACCTTTACAAAAAATATTGAGCCAAAGAAATACAATTAGATAATCAACCTAACCCGATAATAACTCAGCAAGGAATTGATAACTGGATTTTTTACTCTTACTTAATGAATGAAATATGTGATTTAAAATGATAAATGAAACTTTTTGCTGTGGAAACTGTGGAAAGGAAATAGAAATACATCCAGAATGATCAGCTAGAAATCATTGTCCTTATTGTTTATATTCAAAGCATCTTGATAAAGATTTTCCAGGAGATAGGAAATCTGATTGTGAATGATTAATGAGTCCTGTTGATATTGATTACAAAAAAAACAAATGAAATATGATCAAGCATAGATGTATGAAGTGCTGAAAAGAAATCCTCAATAAAGTTGCTCCTGATGATGAGTTCTTAGAATTCGTTAAAAAAAGAAACAAAACTGTATAGTTTTGTTTCTTTTTTTAATCTAAGATTTCAAGAGCTTTCTTACTTACAATATATGCATTTGGAGCAATATTTTTTGTATCGGGTAAGTCATCAATTACATACCAGTTTCAAGCAATAGTGTTTTCATCTCAAGTAGCTGACAAAATTCATTCATATTTTTTTACTATGAAATGCATCAGACACACTAACTTATAATATACCTCTCCGTCTTCTTTATTTTCTATTAATGCCCAATCTACAAGGGGTTTTTCATTGTATTCTTCGATAATTGTAACTCAAGTTCTATTTTTTGTCCTTATTCTTGCATTAGCTCTTACTTTTTCAAGATCGAACTTAAATGCTCAACTTTCTTGTATGATAACTTCTTTGTTTTCATCCTCTAGAGGACTTCATCATGTAAATTGATGCTGTACTTTTCAATTTTTGTCAGTTGTAACTAAAAAAACCTCTTTTTTTGTATTATCTATGAAAACATGTCCGGAGGAATATACTCTGACTACTTCTTTTCAATTATAAGTTTCTTTATTTATAACTTTTTCAAGCATTATTTCTGAAATATTTCAAGTCAGGTCCTTAAATCAGGCTTTACTCATTCATTCATCAGTTTTTCTGACAGTGCAAAAGTTTATTCATTCACAAAATTCTCACTCTGGTGCTTTTGGTAGGTATGATTTTTCCATTATTTTTATTAATATCTAATATAATATTTATTTTAATTTTTCATTATTTTTATGCCTCTGACTATCTCGCTTTGTTTTTTTTTCAAGATTTTTTTGTAAAGCACTTGTTAAATCTACTCATGTTTGGTTTGCAATACAGATAAGTACAAACAATACATCTGCTAACTCATCTCAGAGATCACCTTTTTCATCTGATTTTTTAAAGCTTTGCTCTCAATATGTCCTTGTAATTATGCGAGCTACTTCACCAACCTCTTCTATGAGCTGTCAAAGATTTGTAAGCTCAGAAAAATAACGGACTCAAATAGTCTTAATCCAGTTATCAACGATTTCTTGTGACTCTTTGATTGTAAGTTCGTTCATTTTTTCACCTCATCTAAAAAATAATATTTAATTAGCTCAGTTCACCTAAAAATTCTTCTAATGAATCAGCCCGTTTACTAAGCCCTGCAGAGTGACTCCACATATAAACTGGGTAACTTTCTTCATCTTGTTTCACAGCAAAAAACTCTTCAGAATCAGAGCGAGAAGCATCCATCAATATTTCTTCCTGTTCATCATTAGTAGTAGAATATACTGCTAATGGAATATATCCCTCTGGCCAACCTTTAGATCAGATCCAGTCCATGAAATGAGGACCATTCAAGATTTGTGGAGCAATCACTTTTACAGCAGAAAAATCGAGTCATATTTGCAAAAAACTATCTTTATGAATTTTTCCAGAATATTCCTCAGTTTTACATTCTACTAGTTTTTCCAATAACTCATTGTCTGCTTTCATATTAATTGTAATTCCCATTTTATTAATTGATTAGTGAATAAACCATTCGTAAAAATTTTATTGCTTTCCTTGTTAAAGTCAATAGAGTCATACTAATAAACTTTTAAAAAGCATAAAAAATGCAAAATATAGAAATTTTTCTTACTCAATATATCAAACCAGATGAAAAAATAATACTTGGCTGTTCAGCATGACCAGACTCTATGTTTTTGTTATATAAAATTCTTGAAACAAAGTATGCTAAAAATCTAATAGTATGTTACTTTAATCATAAAACAAGGCCAGAGACTGACGAGGAAGAAATATTTATTGCAAAGCTCTGAAAAAAAGAATGATTTACTGTTGAGGTTGCTGAATGTGATTTTGAAAAAATTAAAAAGCTCTATCCAAGTAAAAGTTTTGAAGAGCTTGCACGTGAAAAAAGATATGCGTTTTTTGATGCTATTTCACATATACATAATACAAGATATGTCCTCACAGCTCATCACCTAGATGATAAAATAGAAACTTTTTTCTTTAACCTTGCAAGGTGATCAAAACTTACAGGTCTCATTAATATGACTGAGTCTTCATGATCTATATTAAGGCCTCTTTTATGAATTACAAAAAAAGAGATTCTAGATTATTTAGATTCAAATAATTTAGAATACAAAGTTGATAGTAGTAATGCTGAAATTGAATATACTAGAAATTATATTAGACATGAAATAATCCCTAAATTCTCAGAAGTTAATTCGAATTATAAAAATAACATTTCTAAAACTCTCAGTTATTTTGAAGAGTTAAAAAATAGTATAGATGAAGAAGTTAAAAAATTTTTGCTATTGTCAAAATGAAATATATTTAGTATAAAAGAATTCAACTCTCTCCCCTCTTTTATGCAAAAAGAAGTGATTAGATATATTTATTATATTTCGAATAATAAATCTACTATTTGACTCAGTGAAGCAAATATAGCTGAGGTAATTAGATTTATAAACTGAAAAAATAATAAAACTATCAAAGAAATACAGTGATTAAAAATGGAAAAAGATAATCTCATTATCAGATATTAAAAAAGATATATTTTAAAATATATCTTTTTTAATTATTCATTATTTTCAGTAGTATCTGTAACCCTATTTTCATACAATCAGGCAGGAATCTCTCACTCAGTTTGTAAGTGATGAATATGTGCTGCAAAATCTGATGTTATTTCAGTAAACACCTCTGGTATTTGTTCTCTTTCTCAATTAGTCAATTCAAGATCGATTCAATCTTGATTGTTATTTGATTGATCATCAGGTGATAATATTTTACTAGCAGGATCTACATTTTTTCATTGACTATTTTCTCTCGTTGGAGCTCCTGGAATATTCACTATTTTCATAACATAACTTTAAAAAATAATATTCACTATATTAACACAGATTAATTTATATGTAAAACATTATCAGGCTTTTTTATCATCTAAAACTGAGATGAGTTGATTTAAATATTTTTTTGATAAATCAGCTTCAATTGATTTCATTGTTTTAGGTCCAAAAACTCAGGCTCCCATATCATCAGTGTGTTGTATAATTTCTTTATCTAATTGATAGTCAATTAGACTTGTTTTTGTAATGTCTCAAAATATTGCTGTATCTTTATTATCAAAATATCATAATTCTTTTAATGTTTTTTGTAACTCTCTTACTCCAGGTGATACTTCTCCAAATTTTGGAGATCAAAGAGATACTAATTTATCTTTTGCTTTTTTCTCTGAGAGATCCTCTAGTTCTTTAAATTTCTTTTCCAATTCTTGTTTTCTTTCCTCTTCCTCAAATTTCTTTTTTTCAATTTCTAAATAATTACCATATTTCTTCTGTAAAACAGCTCTCGTTTTTGGTCCGTAACTTCATGCTCCTGGAGTATACTCACTTACTACAATCCCTTCTGAAATTTGGAAATCATATATCGTACTTACAAGATCTTTATAATTTCATGTAAGTTTTCATTCATATATTCATAATTTTATTAAAACTTCTTGTAAAAGTTTAATATCTTCTTTTTTTGTAACGTTTCACTGTAATATATTTTTATATTTATCAGTATTTTCTAATACTGTTCATTTATCATGATTCTTATTTTCTACAAATTTATCTCACTCTACTATGTCATATTCTCAATTTAAATACTTTTTTAGAAATAATGCTCTTGTGTTCCCTCCCCAATAACCAGCTCAATTGTAGGTTCATTTTTTAATGAGTTTGTTTTCTATTTGAAAATCATAAATAAAATCAATTAAATCCGAACTATATATTCCGTTCATTTCACCAGTATATACTCAAATAGATATAAGGAATTTTTTCAAATTATTTACCAGTTTTTGATCACTATCTTTCCCTATTCATGTATTAAATATATTTGGGATTTTTTTAAAATTTTTAGTTACCCATGTAGGAGCAGATATATTATTATAATCAAGCGTTGTTTGTGTATTTTGTTTTACTATATTTCATTTCACAGTCCTTTTTCCCCAATATAATGCTCTTCTTAATCCTTCATCTCCATACCCTACCCAAACATCTATCCTATCATAACTATAGCCTCTATTTCAAGCATTTACAATCGCTCATCACCTATCCTCTATTACTCATACTCATAATCACTCTAAATGAATCTTCGTTCAAAATTTATAATTTTTTGGTCAAGCAAGCATTCATGAAAAAACTTTTTTTCATGATGCTCATGCAATTCATTTTCAATTAAGCCTCATCTCACTTTTATAATCTCAAGTCAGGTAATAGTTTTGATCTGGAAGAGGAGAATAATATGCAGTTACAACAAAATATCCAGCATTACTATTAGAAAAAGCTGTATATGGGTACAAAAAAGATACCATTGAAACGGATAATATAAAGGCTAAGATTTTCCTCATAAATATTTTCTTAAAGGTATTAATATATGAGTAATTTTAGCATATAAAAAGCTTATCTGACAAATATCGATAAGCTTTTTATATTATTTTTAATTGACGACTTTAAAATTAGTATTTTAAAGTATTAATTTTAAAAATTTTAGTTGTTGTTTTTTCTTTTTAGATCCAGATTTATCAATGACTTTTTCCAATTTTTTCCTGAAAGAAGATTTGATTTTATATTTCTTTAAATTATTTCATCCTGATAGAGTATCAATATATGAAAGTATTTTATATTTCACTTTTTTTAACTTGAGTATTTCCCTTCTTGTAAGTTTTGTATAATCCTTTAAATATTCAACCTCTGCAAATATTCAAGATCAAAACTGAGTATGCAAAGTATCTAATGTTTTCACTCAAAAATATCATGCTTCTTCACTTATCCTACTTTCTATGATATGGTTTTTTATCTGAAAATCTATGAGTTCATCTTTTATACTGTTATAATCTCCATCAATATCTTTATTATACAGTTTAATTTCAGTAAATAAGGATTGTAATTTTTTAATATCATCCTTTTTACTCTCAGCATTTACTCTCAATTTATTATATTTTGTAACTGGTGACTCATCAAATCCTACAGTAGGTAATTGCTCATCTTCAACTATTCTTCATTTCACTTTTCTTTTTCACCATTTCAAAGCTCTTCTGAGTCATTCATCTCAATATCACATCCATATATCGATTCTATCATGCTCAAATCATCTCTCTCAAGCATTTACAATTGCTCACCCTCTATCTTCAACACTTCATATTCAAATTCATTCTAGTTCAATTTTAGTCCCATACTTATAATTTCTTGGGGCTGCGAAAAGTCCCACGAAAACAGGTTTTCATGAAGCAGTAATTTTTCAATTTCAATTCAACCTTTTATCTCAGGCGTATGTTCAAGTAGTATATCTTTTTTGTCATGGAAGCGGTGAATAATATGCAGTTACATAAAAGTATCTCTCATTACTTTCAGGCTCATCAACTTTCAAGGTGTTCAAATTATCCTTAAATCTATCTCAAAATTCTTTTTCAAGAGCAGTAAGGGTTTTCTTTCAAAAAAATCATGCTCACCAATCATCGCTATATTTTACTATTCATGCTGTCATTTGATAATCAATGAGAGATTTTTCTATACTTGAATATTTTCCATCAATATTTCAATTATATAAATCTAAACTTTTAAAGAATATTTGAAGTTTTGTTATTTTTACGATATTAGACTCCGCAGATATATTTGATTCTATACCAGAAAAAGAACTAGATGCCGAGACACCTAGAACTCCAAAAAAGAAAAATATGATTGATACGAGTATAAGAACTATACTCTGGAATGGTTTCATAATATTATTTACGAATAATGATTGCGAAACAATTATATGAAAATATTGAATAAAGCAAGTTTATTAATTTCACGCTCAAACAACTACTTTTGCATGTCTTAAAACTTTATCATTTAATAAGTATCATTTTTCAAATTCATCAAAAACAATTCCCTCTGTTTGTCATGGGACAGTAGTCATAACATCATGTTTTTCGGGATTTACATTTTCTCATTTTGAAGTAAATGAAGTTACTCACATAGATTCAAGATCTTTTATAAGCTTTGTTTGCATTGATGCTACTCATTCATACAGTGCTCCAGTCTTCATCTCATCTGGAGTATTATGAATCATTCTATCCATATCATCTAACCTTGGCAAAATCTTTTTAAGAATATCTGATTTTAAAAAAAAGATCATGTCATTTTTATCTCTCTGAGTTCTTTTTTTAAAATTATCAAAATCTGCTTGAGTTCTTGCTAATATATCTTGTAAGCTTCCTGACTCAGGTTCTCACCCATTTTGTGCATCTTGAAGCTTTTCTTCATCTATTCCCCCTTCTTCATTTTCAATTTCATCAATTTCTTGTTCCATTTCTTCTACTATATCTTGTTCTTCTATATCTTGTTTATCGTGGTTTGTCATTCTATTATATCTAAACAATTAAATTATTAGGCCCATTATATTCAATATCTATTATTTTCAAGGGGAAAAACTTTACATTTTCATATGAAAGACTAAAATCATATTTAATTACAAACTAATACAATAAAGAATGAAAATTATCTCTTGGAATGTAAATTGAATAAGAGCTGTTGCAAAAAAATGATTTAAAGATTTTGTAAAGTCAGAAAATCCTGACATATTAGCTATACAAGAAACAAAAGCGTTTGAAGATCAATTTTTAAAAGAAGTATGAGAATTGGAATGATATGATTATATATGGCATTCTTGAACAAGAGCATGATATGCAGGTACAGCAATTTTTTATAAAAAAAATCTTCTGCCTACATCATCAAAAAATAATTTCTGAGAAATTACACATTTCTATGAAGATGGAAGAATTACAGAAGTAGATTTTTGAGATTTCATCCTTATAAACGGTTATTATCCTAATGGTTGAACAAGAGCAGATGGAACCGAAATGGTAAGTTATAAACTCGATTTTTATGATCATATTATTTCATATTCAAATAAGCTGATTGAAGCATGAAGAAATATAGTACTCACATGAGACTTTAATGTTTGCCATAAAGAAGCCGATATAGCAAGACCAAAAGAAAATAAAAATTCAATTTGATTCTTGCCAATTGAAAGAGAAAAAGTAACAGAATTATTAAAAAACTGATATATTGATACATTTAGGCATTTATATCCAAAACAAACTGACACCTATTCATGGTGGTCATATAGAGCTGGAGCAAGGCCGAGAAATGTAGGCTGGAGGATAGATTATTTTGTAGTAAACGAAAGCTTCATAGAAAAAGTAAAAAATATGAAATACTTAACCGATGTAATGTGAAGTGACCATTGTCCTATTCTATTAGAATTACAATAAAATAATGAATACCTTTGATAAAAGATTCTTTCAAAAATATACTCCCGAATGACAAGATATCCGAGGAATAGTACATCAACATCCGATTGATGTACTATGAAGAGTATTTTTATGGCTCTGACTTGGAGCACTTTTACCAAGTTTTCTCTATTATTACTCCATATCAATCAAAGACTTAATCCCCTTTTACCTACTTGAGTGATTCCTAATTATTATATACATAAAAATTATTTACGATATATTTGATTGGTATAATGATGTATGGATTATTACAAATGATTGAGTCATTGATCTCGATCGGTCAATATTCAAAGCAAAAATGCAGACAATTTCATATGATAATATCGAGTGATTAGAAGTAGAAGAAAACTGAATTATTGATAAAGTGCTTAAAAAATGAGACCTGATTATTCACAAGATTTGAGCTGATGCTTTTGTAATATATGATGCAGTACAACCATATAAAGCTCTCAATTTAATTGAAAGAGTAAAACATGAAATAGATGAAGAAGGTCTCATGTGACAAGATAAATTTGATGTTATTATGGATGCTCTTTGATGAGTAGTAGAAAATTATCTTGATAATAAATGAATGACAAATAAAAAAATAGATGATGAAGATGAACTCATAGAACAATATCAAGATAATGAAGACACTATTGATTTAAGATAATGATTTATATGCCAAATTTAGATTTACAACATATCCCTAAGTCTCCTTGAATATATAAATACTTTAATAAGGAATGAACCATAATTTACATATGAAAATCTGTAAATCTTTTTTCACGTGTAAATAGTTACTTCAATGGAAAATCAAAGCTCAACTTTGCAAAGAAAAAAATGGTAGAACAAATAGTGAGGATTGAAACTATTATAACAACAAATGAAACTGAAAGCTTGATATTAGAGACAACTCTTATAAAACAACACAAACCAAAATATAATATTTTAATGAAAGATGACAAAAATCATCTTTATATCAAAATTACAGATACAACCTTTCCAAAAATACTCAAAACAAGGATCAAAACAAAATCCTGAGTATATTTTTGACCATATATAAGTACTTTTCATGTTAATAATATATTAAAGATAATTAAGAAACACTTTTGATATGGTTGTCATGATATTCATTTTTTTAAAGAATGATGATGATATAATTTAGATAAATATTTATTTAAAAATAACGGGATCATCTCTCGTCCTCATACTTCTAGTACCCCATTTAATAATGACGGGGGTGAAAAAATAGAAGATACAGTTATTAACGAATATAATCAGCAGATAAAAAATATAAAAAAATTTTTGAAATGAAATTTTCAAGATGTTATTTCAAGTATTGAGGAAAAAATGAAATCTCATGCAAAAGAGCTTAACTTTGAAGAGGCTCAAAAAGCAAAAGAGCAAATTGAATCCATCAAAAGTCTAGAGATAAATCAAAATGTTCGTGATGCAGTACAATGAGATTATAACGTAATTCATTATTTAGAAAAATTTGATAGTTTCTATATATGACTCATAGAAATTCGTGACTCAAAAATAACATGATTCAATAATTTTGAAATCTCAGCAAAACTTTGAGAAACAAAAGAAGAATTATTAAAGATTTTTATAGAAAATAGGTATATCTCAGATAGAGAAGAAAAAATAAAATGTAGTTATATACTTCCTATAAAATTAGATGATATTCTAGAAGATATAAAAATTGAGCTCCCCAAAAAATGAGCAAAACTTGAGTTATTACAACTGACATACAAAAATATATATGAATATGCTTATAAAAAATATCTCAACTCCCTTTCTACAAAAGGCTTTACAAAAGCTACCATGAAAAATTTACTAAAAACACTTTGATATAATCAAATAAATAAATCTCTCATTTTTGAATGTAATGACATATCTCATTTAGCCTGAAGTCATACTGTTGCAAGTAGAAGCATTATAGAAAATTGAAAAAGTAATACATCAAAATACAAAAAATTTAAGATTAAAACTCTTGAGTCATGAAAAATTGATGATTTTTGAAGTATGAAAGAAATAATGGAAAGAAGGCTCAAAGAAATAGAAAAATCAGGAATAATTCCTGATTTAATAATTATTGACTGAGGAAAATGACAACTCAATAGTGTTATAAAGATAATTCATAGGTTTAAAAGTGAACACTCAAATAAAGAAACTCTAGAACTTATAAATAATCTACAAGTTGTTTCAATCGCAAAAAGAGAAGAAGAATTATTCCTTCCATGAGAAAGTGAACCAATTTTACTCGATAAAGAAAGCTTAGAACTCAGACTTATTCAAAAAATAAGAGATGAAGCTCATAGGTTTGCTATTACCTTTAACAGAGACAAAAGAATCAAAGCAATGAAAACAAACTTACTTGAATCTCTTCCATGATTTTGACCTATTACAAGAAAAAAAATACTGAAAACGTATTGAAGTGTTAATAAGCTATCAGGAATAAAAAAGCAAGAGCTTGAGAAAATCTTAAACAAGAATCAAATTCAAACCCTTGAAGATCATTGAATTATTTAATATAAATTAACCTTTACAAAAGCCTCATATTTTGTACACTAAATCTAGACTTATTTTCAATATAATTTTTATGCCAGATATACTAAAAAAATACAAACAAAATAGACTTATTTCTAATGCCTGAGTTATTGCAGCAAGCTTGGTCATAGCGTTAGGTATAAATTTTATTGTCATTGATGGTACAAATATCTGACAAAGTTTAAAAACAAGTGTCCTCAACTCTCAATGAGTTAAAATAGACTCTGATATTTTTCTTGAAAAAAATGATGATGGATTTCAAGTAGTTACCTCTAAAAATATTGGTAATATACAAACCCTTACTCTTAGCTTTGCATATAACTCTGAAAATATATCAATTGATAACTTTAAAACTGAAAATGCTGAAATTGTGAACCTTGATAATACACCTTGAATAAATTCAATTATTATTAACTTCAAAGAAGCAACTAATATCGATGTAAAATGAAATATCTTACAATTTGATTTTCACAGAAAGAATAATAAATCAGAGAATATAAACATCATGAATGCTAATTTCACTGATAATACTTGAGAAACATACCTATTATCAACATCTTGACTCACTTTTTAATATTAATTATGTTTATAGATACTCACTGTCACCCACTCTTATCAAAAGAGAAAACTGAAGAATTTATTATTGAAAATTTTCAGAAGTCAGGCTGAAAATACTTGGTTTCTATTTGAACAAATTTAAATTCAAGTAAACAAAGTCTTGAATTAGCAAATAGATATGACTGTATCTATTCCACAATATGAATACATCCAACTGATACTATAGAACTAGAATGAAAACTTGATGAATCTATAGACTTTTTAGAAGACATATACCTAGCAGATAAGGATAAAGTAGTTTGAGTATGAGAGTGTTGACTTGATTATCATTGGCTCAGTAAAGAAAACACAGAACATGAAAAAAAAATACAAAAAGAATTCTTTCTCGCACAAATTAAACTCGCAAAAAAATACAAGCTTCCACTTATTATTCATAACAGAGATGCTTGAAATGATATACTTGATATCTTATCTCAAGCAAAATATGAAAATTTTATTATTCACTGCTTTTCTGAGAACCTTGAATTTGCAAAAAAATGTATCGAAATATCTCCAAAATGTAAACTTGCATTTTGATGAATCGTTACATTTAAAAATACATATGATATACAAGAAGCTGCTCAAAAAATTCCACTTGAAAATTTGATTATAGAAACTGATAGCCCATACCTCACACCAACACCCTATAGAGGAAAAGAAGAAAATGAACCAAAATATGTACAATATGTCCTTGAAAAAATAATTGAACTCAGAGATGAAGATCCTGAACTGATTAAAAAACAAATTTTTCAAAATAGCTTAGATATTTTTAATATTTAATTCAGATAAAGAATCCGACCAAAAAAAAGAACAATAAATTGTTCTTTTTTTAATTTGATGCAAATAACTCATCATTTTCTGAAATTTCATTTAATCACAGCTCCATTAACATTTCTTTGAAATCATCACTATTGCTATATAATTCTTTACAAAAATCATAAATATCGTCGATATCTAATCAATTATTATTACTCGTTTTAAAGTATTTTTTAAATGAAAGCAAAACAGAATCAGGAATAAGTACCATTACTTTCTTTGGACCAACAAATTCAATTGCTCACTCTTTTATTGCTAGAAAAATCGATTCAACAATAAGAAATAATTGCTCTTTTTTTGAAAGTGTATCAAACTCACCTTCGAGTCAGACTAAAAATTTACTAATTACATCTCATGACTGAGATGTAAACTCGTCATAACTACTTTGAAACCTATCTGATAATGTTGCCTGAGATCATTCTGAACGCTTTAAGTTATCAATTCCAGTAGAAAAAAAGTCTAACATAGAGTCACTGAGATCATCTAGTTTATTTAACACTACTGTATTAAATAATGAATCAGATTCAACCAGCTGTCAAAGTGTTTTATTGTCACTTCTTGTTTGTAAGTTTCATATTTCAATTACAATTTCTTGAGAAAGTTTAAATCTAGCTGATAGACTTTTTTTTGTTATAGAATCATATCACTTAATTATATTTTCTAAAGCTTGTAATTTCTTTTTTAAAGGTTGAATAAGCTTCCAATCAACGGTCTCTTTGTTATCGTAGATTTCTAAAACTGCCTGTTTTAAGTCTATTAAATCATCAGAAATTTTTTGCTTATTATGAAAATTGCCTAATAAATCTTCAATATTTTCAATATCAGAAATAAGTCATTGGAAAGATTCTTCCAAATCATCAGTGTATCTCTGATTATATTCTTGAGCTGACAAAGACATTTTAGTGTTATTTTAATATTCTAAATCAATAATATCAGTAATATTTACTGATCATTCCAAAGCTTTATATAGAGCATCAATATAAAAAGGAATAAATCATTTTTTTAAAAGGGCTTCTTTTAATTCTGTCTCTCATGCATTTGATAATAGTAAATCATATATATCATCATCTATTTCAGCTATTTCTGATAATACTACCGATCAGTTATAACCTTTATTACATTTTTCACATCCTCATGGGTTATTCTTGAAAACTGCAATAATATCATCATTAATATATTTTTGAAAAATTTCTGGAAGTGTATTTTTATTAATCTTAGTCTCAACTTTGCAACTTTCACAAAGTCCTTTTATCATTTTTTGTGAAATTATATATTTAATCCCGCTTGCTAACAAATATGAATCAATTCATAATTGACGAATTCTCGTTACTACTGAAATAGAGTTATTCGAATGAATGGTTCACATGACAATATGTCAGGTATTGGCAGCTTCCAAACAAGTCTGAGCCTCTTCTTTTCTTCTTATTTCTCAAATCATAATTACATCTGGATCTTGCCTGAGTATTCAGACTAAACCTTCAGAAAATGTATAAGAATTTTTATTACTTGAACTTCATTTTACAGTTTTAATTTGTGACTGAACATATCAATCTATTTGATACTCAATTGGATCTTCAAGAGTAAAAATTCATGACACATCTGGGTCAAATTCATTTAAAAGGGCATATAAAGTTGTTGTTTTTCAACTTCATGTCCCTCAACACACAAGTACTAATCATTCTTGAATACTCGTGACTCTTTTTAATAATTTTGCATTGTTTTCAGAAAATCATAATCAACTAATTTGTAAATAGTTACTTTCAGTTAATAAAAGCCTTATAACAATATTTTCTCCATAGATTGTTGGAAGACTTGAAACTCTTCCATTTACTCAAACCTGTTTTGTATTTACAGCAAGATTCATGAAGATCTTTCCATCTTGGATATGATTATGCTCACTAATATCCATCCCTGACAAGACCTTAATCGAGTTAATAAACTTATCGTGGAGTTCTGGAGAAAAAGAATATAATGTATGGAGCTCTCATGATATTCTAAATTTCACATTTACTTCATTTTTTCATGGAGAGATATGTATGTCTGAAGCTTTATATGAAACTCCTCATTGTATAAGTTTCTCTATAAAGTTATTTGAATCATCAAAAGAAATATGTTTTTTTTCCATCTATACACACGAATAAAAATTAAATATTTTATACTAAATAATAACATATATTTAACAAAACTACAAAAAATCCTGAATTAAGTTTAAATTAAGTTTTCTTTAAGGTAGAATCATTATATTAAATCGCCCAGACACTCTACCGTTTTATATTTTTAAATATACTCAATATGCAGAATAAGGAATTTAAAAATCAGGTAAATGATAATATTCTCAAAGTCCAAAAAATTTGGAAAATTATTTCTAAAACATCCTGGGCAAGCTGATTATTATTATCACTTCCCCATAACAATACAAAATAAAAAGCACCTTAATTGGTGCTTTTTATAATTATAATTTATACATAAAACATAATACTTAGCATTCAAGCATAAGCTAAAATAGAATAAATAGAATTAAGAAGAACCAATACGAATTTTTCTTGTTCCCAAATATATTTAGAAACTTCATTTGTTGATACAATTATACCAATTATTACAGCAAAAATTAAATTTTGTTCAAGTGTTGAGATTCACAGTAAATATGATCATCCACTTAAAATAATAGCTATAGACAAAGCATTAATTATCGCTTTTACCATTGCATGTAATGGCATTTTTTTATTTTGCATATCTTCATGAATAAAGCCCTTTGCTTTGCACCATATTTTTCAGAACATTGCTGAAGAATACCAAAACATTCATAATGCTATATAAAAAACTCACGCAAGAATAATTCACATTAATTCACTCATAAAAAAATTTTTAAATATTAAATCATTAATGAGAGTATAACAGATAATAGAATTATTCAAAAAAATATTATATATTTTTATACCTTTTTGCCCACCATTTAATTGCAATTGGAGCAGATATATCAAGAAGTAATATAGTAACAACAATCACCGATATAAATGTACTTGATTCTTCTATCAACCCAGCACTAATTCATACTCATAGAATTACAAATGCAAGTACATCTCTTGGCCACATTCAAAATCAAACAAGTACTGAATCATTAAAGCTAAGTTTTGCTGTATACCTTGCAGCAAATGAGGCTGAGATAAATTGAAAAACTGCTATAAAAATAAATAAGACGAAAGCGCTCGAGAATATTTCTGAAATATTTTGTCAATCAATGATTAATTTTGAACCTAGGTATATAAAAAATATTGGTCATAAAAAATGATTTGCTAGAGAGTACATAACTCCAGTTAAACTTTTATAATTTGTTTCAACCTCATCGTGAGGGAGTTCATCACTTTTTTTATATTTATCAGGAGAATAAAACATATCCACATGAAGAATCAATCCAGTAAGATATGCTCATATAGCTACATGTAATCACATTACATGAGAAAATATAGAAAGTGAAAATATTAAAAATAAAGTTGTTGGGATCATAATTTCAACTTTATGAAACTTTTTTGTAAACCACTTTAATCAGATTAATTTAAAAAAAGTTGTAGATGTTTTTCATACACTTTTTGCCAGTGTATCATTCATCCTTACTTGTGAGTGTTCACTTGGAAAAATAATAACAGCTAGTATATAAAAAACTCCAAAACATAAAAATAATAAAAATAATTTTCCTAATGTTTCAAAAATTATAGAGCTCATATCTACCACTCAACCAGATTGATAGAGTACAAATGTTGAAAATACAGCAGACATAGTAATAATTGAAATGAATCCATCGGCCATAGCTGCAGCAACTATAGATTTAGCACCTGGTGTATTTTGGAGTTTTAGGCTTTGTAGAATCGCAATTGTAAAAGGAACAGCTGTAGCCGTAAATATGAATCAAGCGACTATTGCTTCATGAAAGGTAAATCACAAAAATGAAATTCATAAATATGCACCAAGAAATGGTCAAATAGCTCCAATGATGGCAACCCATTTATTCTCAATTACTTTTTTAAAAAACGTCTTTGAATTTTCCATCCACCCTGCGTAAAACATAAGGAAGATAACTCATATTTCAGATAAAAATGCGAAAACTTCACTTTCTCTCGGTAATATATCTAATTTTGTAATAATAAATCAAAGAATAATATAGACAAGTACGTCTACTATTTTTAATCAATGTGCAATAATCTTTGAAAGTACAATTATTGCGATCAAAATTGAGAGCAAAGCTAAAGAATCCATAAAACAAGAAAATTATGAGAAATAAACAAACGTATATAAATATATAGTATTTTTTAAAATATAAAAATATAAAATAAATTATGCATTAAAAAAAGAGATATACGAATCTCTTTTTTTAATTTTCTAAACAAATCGTAAATGCCCAAAAATAATTATAAACTGGATCAGTTGTTTTATATGCAACAGCTCCAATCTTAACACCAGCTACATTAAATACTTTATAGTAATCTCCTCAACTTGTTTCATTTGAAATAAATAAGTTCCAAGTCGCTTCTGGGAGTTCTAAAGTAGTAATACTCGAGATATTTGAATAGATTTTGAATTCATTAAAACCTATTGGACAAGCTTGGATAGTTGGGAAAATAGGGCTTCTCATAGAATCTACTACTACTTTTAATTGTTTTCATCAACTTACGTATGCAGTATTATTGAAATAACCTAGTGGATCTGTTGGGTCCGTTGGGTCCGTTGGATCCGTTGGATCTGTTGGGTCCGTTGGGTCCGTTGGGTCCGTTGGGTCCGTTGGGTCCGTTGGGTCCGTTGGGTCCGTTGGGTCCGTTGGGTCCGTTGGATCTGTTGGGTCCGTTGGATCTGTTGGGTCTGTTGGATCTGTTGGGTCCGTTGGATCTGTTGGGTCCGTTGGATCTGTTGGGTCCGTTGGATCTGTTGGGTCCGTTGGATCTGTTGGGTCCGTTGGATCTGTTGGGTCCGTTGGATCTGTTGGGTCCGTTGGATCTGTTGGGTCCGTTGGATCTGTTGGGTCCGTTGGATCTGTTGGGTCCGTTGGATCTGTTGGGTCCGTTGGAGTTACTATAACTGGAGTTGTTGTTTCTTGTAGTGGTTCTTCTTCTGTTATGATTTCAGTTTCTTTTACTACTTCCTCTACAATATCAGTTGAATCTTCGATAATATCTGTTTTTCACTTTTCTGTCACTGTGGAACTATCAGGTTCTGTTGATCAATTAGTATTTTGACTAGAAGAGCTTCATTTGTTAGATGTACTTGTAGAGTTTGTATTTTCTGATCACTCAGAAGTATTTGATTGATCAGGTGCAGATGCATAAGGAACCTCTTCATTAATTCACTCTCATTCAGAAGCTTGAGTAGAAGTTTCATTTGAAGTTCACTCTGGTCATTCAGATGAAGTATCAGTTTCTTCCTGTTGATCCGGACTTGAAACCTCAATTACTATTAATTTCTCACTTTCCTGAAAAGAAGGAATAAATGCAAATACTACTCATCAACTTATAAGCACTCAAACAAAACCCAAAAGTACGATCGTTTTATGATATTCAAAAAATATCATAAAGTCATTTATCCAATCATTTAACATAAATTTAATTTTTTATTTTCTATAAACTATGTAAAAGGATATCATACTTATATATATATAGCAAAAAACAACTCATAAAAATGAGTTGTTTTTTTAAATATTAATCTTATTTATATAAAAGTTTATAATCATCAATTTCAGCACTCGTAGCACTTAATTCTATAATTGGATTTCAAACTGACATAATAGTACCATCTCAATAAAAACTTTTTGGAATATCATTTATAAATAATTCTATACTAATTCAAGAAAATATAATCTTCACCGTACTATTATTTGGAATAGCTTCAACAAGTGAATCCAAAGAAACCAAACTTCACAAATACATTCTTTCTATATTATATCAATTTGTAGGATGAAGAGTAATTACATAATAATTGTTTGCATCGACATAACGAGAATATATCTTTATATCTCCTCATTGGAAATCAGATATTGTCAATTCAAGTATTGTATCTGCAGAAGTAATAGCAGGAGAAGGTAGAGGAATCACTCATGATCAAGCACTAATTTTTCTTAATTTATTTCAGACAATAGAATATGATCATATACTAGCCCCTGTCCATGATCACAAAGTATCAGGTACATGAGAAAGCAAAGCTTCATCAGTTCAAAATGTATCACTGAAAAGATTATCAGGTGCAGCATCATTCACTGCTTGAACTAAATCGTTTCAAATCTTTATTCCATTTTCTTTTAACTTTTCAATTGATCAAAGCTGAAAAGGCGTGGTAAGTGAATGGAAAATTATTTGATCAAATTGTATTTTTCAATTAAATGTTTGATATGCAAGAGATAACTTAGATATATATGAATTTAATTCTGATAAAGTGGTAACACTACATGAATTTAAAACTTCTGAGATAGTAAAATCGACTCATGTAAGTGGAGTATCCACTTGGTCTTGAAAATTTGTTGGAATATTTAAACTCGTATTATAACTAAATTTGTATGTTCCAGCATTTGATAAGATTCATCATGCAGGAACATCTGTTATCATCATTGATGGTATTGCTAAATTATAACAAGTACTTCAAGTTTGAACTTTCATATCATACAAATCATATTCTCATGCAACAAAAGCTTGAGCTTCATTATTTGAAAGCGCATTTGTTTCTGAAATAATGTTATTATTATAAGAAAACAAATCTCCCTCCATAATTCATCCAATCTCATATTTTTTTCTTGAACTAGAAACAGAATAATTATACTCTAATTCTAATAAAGGATCAACTGGTTTGTGTGATAAAGTTCCTAAGTTTGTCATAACATTATCTCAAAATACTCATTGAGAAAAAACAAGCGCTCATGAGTATGTTATATCCTGAGCATTATCTGCTTGGGGATACTTTCATGTTTTCACTACAAAAATTCATAATGCTTGTTTCATAGTTCAAACATCAATAGATCTTACTGAATTTCTTGATTTTTTTGAGTACCCTTGAAGTGATAAAAAAGCTATAGTTCACAAAATCGCTAATATTGTTATAACAACTATCAACTCAACTATTGTGAAACCCTTTGTAGTATTTCTCATAACTTTGCAAAGTTTTATGATAAGATTCCTCCGTATAGTATTTTTAATATAATAAAAGTCTAGTATTTTAACTAGACTTTTATACTCGTTGCATTATAAATAATAGGCTATTTTTTGATACATTAGATCTTATTTCCTAATATTCATTTTTAATTGTTCAGCAATATGCTTTTTTTCAAGTAAATGTGGGCTATTCACTCATGAAATTGATGCTACTTGAATTAATCATTTATTATGAGCTTTCACAAAATTCCCAATTTGTTCTATTTTTTTATCCCAAGTTTGTTTGTATGCTCTTCTATTTTTCTTTTTCATAGTTGCAAGCCCTACAGGACAATCTCAATATTCACCTGAACATAAACCAGCTCTAATACACCCTCATGCAATCATTATAGACCTTGCATTTCAAATTGCATCTGCTCAAAGAGCAAGAGCCTTCGCTGACATAAATGGAGAATAGAGTTTTGCAGATGCAAATACTCTTACCTTATCTCTTACATTATATTCATTGAGAGTTTCAATAGCTATCTGAAGAGCTTCATATATTTTCTTTCAAAATAATGTAGAAAGGTAAATTGGAGCTGCTCATGACCCACCATCCCCTCAATCAATAGTAATAAAATCTGGTGCTATTTCTGGATAATCTGCAATTGCTTTTGCGAGTGGTTTAATGTTTGATTTATCTGATATAACTATCTTCATTCACACAGGCTTTCCTCATGCTTTTTCAGAAAGATGATCAATAAACTCAAAGAACTCTTTTTCTCATCATTTATTATAAAAGGGGAATCTATTTGGAGATATCAGATCATGTCCTGGCTCTACTCACCTAATTGCAGCTACCGTTGGATTATTTTTTACAGCTTTTAGTACTCAACCACTTTGTTTTGCTCATTGAGCAAGTTTAATTTCAACCCCTCTACAAAATGACATAATTTTCTGAAACCTATCCCAATTAAATTCTAAACTTCCATCTGTAGTATGTTTTTTAAGTCCATAGAGTCACGAACCTATTTGTAAAATAACTTGTCAGAAATCATCTGTCATATCTTCTACTTTTGGAAAAGCACTTAATGGTGCTGACCAATCAATGGTATAAAATACAAACGAGTCTTTGCAAAATAAATATAAATCAGTTTTATCTTTTTCTAATAATTGTTTCGCAAATATATCAACGATATGATTTTTTAACCTTGCTCAAGGTGTTAACTTGTAGAGTATTTTTCAAATTTTAGGAAGTCTAACATATTTAAAATATTTTTTATCTTCACTGAATGGAATCCTTGGAACATGTTGAATCGCAAATCCTCATTCTCCTGTATTGAATGGTGCTTTTGTGTCAGCACAAGCTGCAGCCATTGCAGAAGTTGCCTCAAAACTAAGAGCTCACAGACTCATCGCACTTCTATATATATATGAACCAAATTGAAATGGGTGTTTTCTTTTTTCTCATACAATTGGAAATTTTACATCCATTTCATCTGCATTTAATGGAGTTGAAGAGTGAATCATATCATATTGACCATTATGAAGTGTTCCACTCGAATCAAATTTATCAAATCAAAAATATCCAGTTTTCCCACTTGATACCTTTAAAATCCAATCAATTACAACTCTATTTACAAAATCATTATCATCCAAAAAATATTGCCTTATAAAAGGTCTTATTTCATGGCCTAAGTATCTGAATCTCCCAATAAGTGGAAAGTTTGCAAGTACTAAATTTTTTGTCTGAAAAAATCTATCATATATTGCTACACATAATAACAAAGCAATGATAAATCAGATAATTCCTAGAAATATATATAACATATATATAATAATTAAAAGGTAAAAAAATAATTTTTAAATTATGTTTGTGAACTTCAAAGGGGTTTATACAAAATAAATAATAATGATATTGGTGCTAAGATATAGTATACATACATTAAAGATATTTCAATACTCCATTTTGTATTATAAAAGATCAAAGCCAAAACTCAAAATATAAAAAATATAAAGAATTGAGAATAATAACTTTTCATCATCATATAACTGTGGGTATCTACACTTTTTGCCGTATGAAAGAATTGTTTATTAAAAACCAGACGGAAAAACGAAGTGCAAAATGCAATAACCAGAACCAGTAGATAGATAACATAATTATCTTCTAAATTACCTACATATCATCTAAATATCCAGGAAAAGGCATATAATATCACCGCAACATAAAGAAGTTGTTGTCATTGTACCTTATCTATTTTTTTCTTTATTCATATAAAAATTACTGAAAAAACAATAGCTAACACAACCACCAAAATTCATAACTTATGATAACTTTGTCCAGTAATTAAAAATAATGACAATAACCAAAAAAAACTTTCAAAAAATAAAAATGGTCCGTCTAGCATAAATATATACTTAGACCTTAATCTATCCTTAAAAAGGAATACTTTTTTGAGAGAAACTGGTGATGCTTGAGAAAATTCTTCCAAATTTTTCACCAATTTCTTATGACTTACAAAGTAATATACCCCGTATGCAGATAACAAGATTGAAACTACTAATACATAATCATAGTGATTATTCCCTAAAAGATATGATCAAAGCAAAATCCCTATTTTTACAAGGACAAATGCAATAATTTGAATATTTCAAAATTTATCTCATACTTCATGTTTCTCTGTACTCGAAACAAAAAGAACTCTTTTTGTAAGCCAAAAAAAACAATTATATACTCAATATATAATTGAAAATAAAAATAAAAAAAGGAAATTTTTATCAAGTGTTCAAACACATAATATTCAGATCTCAAGAAAAAAAGAGATGACAATCAGGATTCTTATACCACCTTTGTATCTGATTCTATCCCATACAAGCATTGATATAACAAAACTCAGTCACGTAAGTGATATAAAATATGAAATCTCCGAAAGAGAAAATCAATTTTTATATAGAAATACTGGAATAAAAAATATGAATAATCATGTTAATATAGAATGGAGTCACAAAAAGTTGTATAATATTTTTTTCATTTATCCTGTTATCTCATTTAAATATAAAGGTTTAATATATCCCTCTTCACGTAATATCAAGAGCATCAAGTTTCTCATATAATGGTTTCATATCTGGTTTTTCTCAATATCTTGGATAATTATGCATTTCAAGATATGGTCTCGAGTTTACTTCTAGGAATATACATTCTTGCTTATCAAAATCTACATCAATTCCCTTTTCCATAATGACATCTATACCAAATACATTCGCTCCAAACGCATCAAGAATTTTAAAAAATATTTCTTTATTTTTTTCAGTGATAGTTTCTACTCCAACTGTTTCGAGTACTCCTCCTGGAGCTAAAGAAACTCTATGATACATTGTTAATTTCTTCCCTTTTTCTAATATACTATCAAAGTGATAGCCAAATTGTTTCATATGATTTTTTACTCTGCTTCACTTTTCAATAGTATGAATAACAGGAATTAAATTCATTTTTTCTCTCTCCTTATTTTCTTCATCAATAAGTCTAGAAACTGTTTTTTTTCCATCTCAGATTACAAAACCGGGGTATCTTTCCATAACTATATCAACCGATCACTTTGTTACTACAACTCTATAATTTTTTCATAATAAATATTGCTCTATAACACTTGATGGCCACCAAAGTTTTACAAAAAACATAGCTTTCCAAAAATCTTTATAATTCGTGATTGGAAAGAAGCTCCCGCGCGAGTATCCTCATACGTTTGGTTTTAAAACTACAGGAAATCAATGCTGTTGTACAAATTTATAAGCTGTATAGGGATTATAAAATATACTTCCCTTTGCATGAGGAACATCATATTTTTGAAACATCTCTCTTGCTTGTTTCTTTGATCTACATAATTTTCTCACTTCTAGTGAATTATAATCAGAGCATCCATGTAAAAACTTATCTTCTATAAATTTATATATTAATTTTTTAATTTTCATAAAGGACTTATTATTATTTAATTTAATTTTATAATGAGTAAATATTTTTCTAAAAAATATAGATTTGTTATTTTCCTTTGGTATATGTGAAGTCAAAAGAGCTAAACTTTTCGTAAATTTTTTTAGAAACTTGTTCTTTTCAATTTGTAAAATATTCTTATCAAGAAGATGCAAAGGAAATGGAATAAAAATATTTATTTCAAATATTTCAAATATTCAATCTTTTAAATCCTGAAGACTATGAGATTTTATTCATACCCTCGCTATGTTAAAGTCTCATATTTCTTTCATGTATCATCTAAATCTTTCTTTCTGAGTCTCACTCCATTTATCTGATATATCATGATATGTCGTATTACAATAAATTCCATTTATAGGATATTTTGAAGCTTCACTTGGTTTTGCTTCAACCATGCTTTGAAGAGTAATCATATGAGGTTGAATAGGATCCCTTGTATATAATACCTCATATTCATTCTGATATTGAGAAGTTTCTTGATATATATATGATATATTATCTTTTTTAATTTGCTTTAAACGCCTCACTAATTCTTTTTCAGTCTCTACTACGAATATTCCATGAGAATTTTGTCCCCATTCGGGTTTAAAAAAAACAGGAAGTGACATTCTTGATAAAATTTTATTTTTTTGATCTGTTATAGACAAATTACTTTCTATGATATAACTCTGTAATTTCCACTTATCTGGAATATTATCCTCTATCTCACATTTTGAGTAAATACCTTTTTCATCATTAAAATACTTTGCATTCAACTGAAAAAACCTCCATGGTCTTGTTTTGATAACCGTGCAGGAATAAATATAGTACAAAATTATTTTTAATCTGAGCATAATCGGGAAATTTCAGTATTATTTTTTACTTGCTTCAAAAGCAATTGTTGATGCAGCTTTTCATATATTAGAATTCTCTACATTAATTCAATTGGCTTTAAGAATACGTACCATAGTATCTAAATGATGAGTTTTATGTTGAAAATGTGCATATAATATTTCACTTTGATAATTTGTTACTATGTGCACTTTTTTTCAGCTAGGAATAGTATCTATCTTGGTAACATTTTTGGTAAGGTCAATTTTTTTATATTTAAGCGTGTCAATTATCTGAAAAATCTCGATTTTAAAATCCCTAAAACTCGTTTCTAATAAGCTATCTCTTGTCCTTGTTCATGGATAATCAATAATACCTGGCTCTCCATTATATTCTGCTTTTATATATCAATTTATGACAGTATTCATATGATCAACAACATGCCTAACATGTTTTCATATTAATTCGTACGATGAATCTGATAAATCATTTAAATAGGATATCTCCTGAAAAATATTCTCTGACTCTATTATTACATCTTCATTTGTTAATGTATTTTCTTCACTCATTGAAACTCAACTCTCTATTCACATAGATTATAAAACTTATATATATATTGTTACTCTTCCTTTTTATACAACCTACATTTTTTTTCAAAATCACATTACTTCAATTATTTTCTTAATCATTGTAAAAAGATTCTTGAAATGAGTTACAAATAAGGCAAGTCACAATCCCCAGATTGAGACTGCTGCTCTAAATAAACTTCCTCCATCATTATTTACTTCTACACCAAGAGGAGTAAATAAATGAAAAAATATAGCTCATGACATGATCATTACTGCTCACAAACCTCACAGAGCAAATAGATATTCTGGAACCATCTTTGCCTTGAATAATCATAGTAATTTAGCTATATACATAAGTACAGGAATGATGAGTAATATTGATATAATTAACTCTCCTGTTCATATCAGATATGCTCAGTAATTAGTAAATCAATTTCAAATAGTCTCTCAAAAAGTCATACTCATCCACTCTCATATAGTTCAAAAAATGTGTTGAGTTTCTGGATCATCAGTAAACTTAAACGTGAGTGAAATCAAAAAGACATATGATATCCAAATAGAGACCAACGAAGTTACCGTTTTTTTAATTATAGAACATGTTTTCATAATATAAAAATTAACAAATAATATAAAATTAACATCGTAATAAAATATTTTAAAAAAGCTCTAGCCTATAAGACATTGTAATATTATTTTACTAAAACTCAAACGATATTTTATGAGTAAAACTTAAATTAATCTTAATTCCAATTTTTATATTATTTAAATTGCTAATTTATCATCTGCTACGAAATATGTTGGGTCTTCAATTACATTAATATCAACAATTTTATCTGCATTCTTGATAAGCTTTCTACAATCTGGTGATAGGTGTTTTAAATGAAGCGTTTTTCATGCTTTTTCATATTTTTCTGTAAGAGAATCTATAGCTTCAATAGCAGAATGATCCATTACTCTTGAATCAGCAAAATCAATAATAATTTCTTTTGTATCATTTTTTACATCAAATAATGTTTTGAATTTTGTAATCGAACCAAAGAACACTGGTCAATCTAAGTCATAATGAGTAATATTATCTGAATCAATAAACTTTTCTACATGTATACATTCTGCCTTTTCCCAAGCAAAAACTAAAGCTGAAATAATAACTCATGATACCACTGCAAGAGCTAAATCTCAACTTACAACAGTAATAGTAGTAACCGCAATTATTACAAATGCATCACTTTTTGGAATTTTATTTAACATTTTTATTGTTGGCCATGCAAACGTACCAATTACAACTATAAACATAAGCCCTACAAGCGCAGCAAGAGGAATCATTGAAATGTATGCAGTAGCAAAAACAATAAGAAGTATTAAAAATATTGAAGATGAAATTCAAGACATTCTCCCCCTTCATCCATTTGATATATTGATCATTGATTGCCCTATCATCGCACACCCTCACATCGCACCGAAAAATCAACAAATAGTATTTGCAATTCATTGACCAATTGATTCTCTATTCCCTTTTCATCTTGTTTCAGTAATCTCATCAATAAGAGTTAGAGTCATTAATGATTCTGTTAAACCAATAATAGCAAGAATAAACGAATATGGGATAATAATATACAACATCTCTAAAAGTGGTATATCTATAATAGGAATATGGAAGCTTGGAAATGAACCAATCAAACCTGTATAGCCATTTTCAGATAAGTATGATGATACCGTTCTTACTCCTTCAAAACCAGGTATAAATAGGACAAGTAATGTAACAAATACAATAGCAACTAATCATGATGGAATTGCTTTTGTTAATTTTGGTAAAAAATAAATGATTCACATAGTAAGCAAAATCAAACCTCACATAATGAGGAGTTCTTTTTGAGCCAGCCATTCTCATCATACTTTAAATTGCCCGATTTGAGCTAAAAAGATAATGATTGCGAGTCCATTTACAAAACCAAGCATTACAGGATGAGGTATAAGTCTCACGAATTTTGCTCATCAGAATATTCAAAAAAGTATTTGAATAAGTCACATGAGAATAAGCGTTGCAAAGAGATATTCAATACCATGAGCCAGAACAAGAGAAGTCATTACAACAGCCAAAGCTCAGGTAGCACCAGAAATCATACCTGGTCTTCATCCAAAAATTGCAGTTAATAATCATACGATAAAAGCAGCATGTAATCACACCATTGGATTTACTCATGCAACAAACGAAAATGCAATAGCTTCTGGAATAAGAGCCAAAGCTACCGTTAATCATGATAATATATCAGTTTTTAATTGAGTTTTATTCTTAAACTCTTCAAAAAATCATTTTTTATTTAAATATGAGAGTAGTAACATCAAATATTAGTTATTAAGTAAAATAAAATAGCTATCTAAAAGAATAGATAACTATTTTTTAAATCAGCCAGATACTATCAAAAAAGTAATAAAAGTAAATAGTTAAATAGTTTTAATAACTCAAATTCAGATAAAATGATAAACTTGTTGTATAATTCCCTGCTGCTTGAAGTTCATCTATAAGTGTTCAGATTTTTATATTATAGGTATATGTATTTTGTAATCCATCTGTATTCAAGCTTTGAATTTGAGTAGCAATCACAGGATTTAAGTTTATATTTAAATTTGTTCAACTGTATGGAAATGCATCATATCATACTCATTCTAAACCATCCCAATCAATAATTATAGATGAGCCTCAATTATCAAAAGTAGCATCTTTAGAGAGCTGTACATCAAATCCAGCTCAGAGAGTTCTTACGGTAATAATAATCTCATCTGTTGAGAAATTGAGTCCTCAACTTGGAAGTGTTCCAGCATCCAAACTTCATGTACTTACAATCAATTCTGGAATGTCTATATAAAAAACTGCTCACGTTGTAGCGCTGTTTCAGTTATTATCAAATATTTGAAAACTATACCTATATTTTCAAAAGCTAAGATCATTTGTTGGATATGTCGCAGATGTTGCTGTTACTACTTTGGATCATAGATTAAATCCTGTTGCAGATATATCTGCTCACCAAGAACTCCCATTCCACTTATTCAATGATATGATATCTGAAGAAGTATTTATTCATGATTCTGCATCTGAATAGTTAATAACAATATTATGATTTCATCATGGCAACAGAGATCATGAAGAAAAATTGATAGATGAGATAACTGGATCAGTAGAATCAACTGCAGTATTTTCAAATGTAATATAATCAATAAAAGCATTATCAGTACCTGAGCTTCATCATCCATCTTTTATAAAACACCATTTATATTGATGAGTTCCAGCTACTATAGTATTATTAGAATATGTGGCCCATGGAACCGTTCACGACCAATTTTGAGTATCTACATTATCAATATAAAACCTTAAATAATCACTTCAAGCCTGAGAAGATACTTCATAATCAAAATTAATTGTTCAAACTGCATCAAAAGTATGTGTTACTTCAAAACAAGACTGAGTATTATCTCATCCATTACTACTCTCAAAAGAGTAAGATCATTCATTTGGATTTGTTGTAGTCCTTGTCCACGTTCATGACGTAACATTATACTTATATTCATTTAATATATTTTCAAAATCAATAATTGAATTAACAGTTTCTCATATATTATTTATATTTATAGTAAATGTTTCTTGATATTGTCATCAATTTCAATCATCAGTCTGAATCCTTATACTAAATGTTGATTTTATTTCATAATCAGGAGAAATATTTATAGATAAAATTGATCCTACTATTGAAAAAAGTCAGTTATCATCATCTCATGATCATGCAACAAAAGTATAGACATGACTATCTCAAATATCTGCATCAGTAGTTGTAAAAGTTCATACTGTGGATCATGCTCAGATATTCTCATTAATACTATTATTTGAAACTGATATATCTGTAGGGATATTATTTGTAGAAGAAAGTGTAGCTATAGTAAATTCACGTGTATTATTAAGGTTTATTCAAGGAATTTGCCAAATATCTCAGCTTGTATTTATCATTACTTGTGGAATTTCATCAGCAAGACTATTATCATTATCACTATCATAAACGAAATAATAATCTGTTCAAGCACTCAAGACAGGAACATCAAAATTGATATTTGCAAGGTCAAAATCCAAATTCACAGTTCATAACTCCCCTGTTTCCTGAACCCTCCAGATACGAGAAAGTGAATAGTATCAAGCAGGTGCATCTACAGCCGTCCAAGTATTTCCTCAGTCATTATTTGCAAGTGTTAAAAACTCGAAATCTCATATATCAACAAAACTAGGAGATGAATTTGTCCCTTCAGATATAGCCTCAATAGTAATAATATTATCATTATTTACAGACTTTGATTTTATTTGTCATAACTCAGATATATCATCTCTTCATATACCAAATATATCATGTATATATGATCATGCTGAAGCCGTTGACCATATACTTGTTAATCCATCTGATGCTGTATAATTTTGTACTCAAGAATTAAGAGTCATTCAGTATTTTAAAGATAAATAAGACTCTAATCTTTCTCTATCAGCATCTGCAATTCTTCCACTATAATTAATTACCTCTGCAATTTTCCCATTATAATAAAAAGGATAGGTATTATCTAAACTTCTTCATAATGCATAATCCGCTGTACTCAGTGTTTGATATGTATTTACAGTATAATTATCTACTTGTAAACCCTTTTCATATAGTTCTAGTCCATTTGCTCATGAATTTTCATTTGAAATAATAAGCATTGGCTTTCATGCATCATAAGATGCTATTCAAATCTGAGATGTTCTCAAATTTACACTTGATCAAATTGCATGCGTAATAACTTCATCATTAATTGCTGCAGTAAAGGCACCTAGTGTTACTCATGCAAAGCTTAATCAGCATGTTCATGTACTTAATATTCATGAAAAACAATCAAATCCAAATGGAACCTGTCAGGTAATAGTTCCATCAATAGTACTATCAGGAACAACAACAAGCAAATAACTATCCGTGTACGCTCCATTATTTAAGTTTTCTAAATATTGTGTTGATCCATTAAAATCAATCACAGGATTAAAATTAAGAGAATCTGTTGTATTACTTCTATATATAGGTGATACTCATCATCATGCATTAAAACCATTTCAAGATTGGTCATTCCAACTACTCACACTATTTCAATCAGTAGTAGTACTTGTCCCTTGATCAGCTTTCAGCCATATTTGTAAATTAGTTCCGACTCAACCAGGTCCTGGATCATCACTTACTATTACAGAAACTCAATCTAATTCTACTTGCTGAGTCCCATTTGAAGTTAAAAATGCTTTGAATGTAAATATATCAGTTCCTCATCATAGAGCATCAAAAGTAGAGATATTTGTATGTATAATAGATGCGGAGCTTGAATTTATTACTCATGAGACTGTTGTTTGCCATGAAGCACCATTATAATAATACCAGGTAATTCAATCATTTTTTGATATTTGATATGTTACTGTTCCTTGGTTTCATCAGCCTAATGTTTCTGAAAATCATAAAATATTATATCATAAGTAATCATACCCTGTATTAGGAATCACATCTGGGCTCTGTGAATCATATTCATATGTTAAAATTTCCAATCCATCACTTACACCTGAAGCTATATATAGGTAATTTCATACTTTAAATACTCACCTCGCACCATTCAGTTCTTGAGAACCTCATGAATTAAGGATAGAATTTAGGAAAAGTGGTGAAAGAGGATTTGAAATATCAATGGCACTTACTGCATCATCTACATTAGCTGTAATAAAAAGAGTATTCCCCTCAATCAATAAACCTCTTGCTCAGTTTAAAAGAAAATCTCAACCATCATCAATAGACTGTGCAATAAATAAATTCGATGGATCACTAATGTCAACTATTTGGAGAGAATCATCTATATATGATGACACATAAGCGTAATTTCATGAAATGGTAATTTTCCAGGCACCATTTAAACGAGTATCAGTAATACTATCATCAATTACAGGAACTATTGGGTTTGAAATATCAACACTTGTAATTCTATCTCTTGTATAAGCTGTAGCAAATATATAATTTCAAGATACATACAGTCATCTTGTTCATCTTAAATTCGTTGTATCCCTTAATGCTGTAATCCAAACAGGTGAGACAGGGTTAGAAACATCAATAACAACTATCGAATGATCTGATTGAGAAGATACGTATAAATAATTCCCATTTTTTACTATTCACCTTGCTCAGTTTAATCTATTAGAAGTCGGACTATTTAAAACTTGAGCTATTGCAACTGGACTTGTTGGAGATGAAACATCTATAATTTGTACAGCATCACTCACTTGTGAAGCTATATATATATAATTTCAATCTTTCACCAATGAAGAAGCTCAATCTAAACGTATAGTTCATCAATTATTTTGTAGAGTAGCAACAATAATAGGAGAAGTTGGGTCTGAAATATCAATAACCTGAAATCTATCACCATTATAAGCTGTCATATATGCATAATTTCAATCAACAACCACATCATCAGCTCCGTTCAGAACTGTCCCATCAGTCACACTTCCTATATGATTAAATTTCTCTTTTAATGTAGCAATAGAAGAGCTTATATCGATACTATTAACATCTGATACAGTATAATTTCATTGAACATCAAAGCTCCAATTATTTGCTGCAGCATATGTTTGGTAAGAAAAAAACACCAGGCTTATCAAGCAAAGGAGTTGAAAAATAAAAGAAAAATGGACTTTTTTTACTCAAGAATTACTCATATAAAAAAATATAATTATTTATTATTCTTTGATTACAAAGGTATAAAATACTACTAAAAGTATATTTTTTTGCGGACTCTTGTCAATGATAGAACTTAAAATATCCTAAAAATATAAAAGAAAATATAAAAATAATTTGGTTTATTCTCATATGTGTATATAATTCATCTACTGTAATTAATTAGATTTACTTCTGGTTAATTATTTATTTATTATTATTTACACATTTTTATGAAAGAAGGTATTATTAAAGTAAAATTAAATGGTTTTGGTTTTATTAAATTAGAAGACGCAGCAGATGATGTATTTTTCCATGCTAACAATTTAGAAGGTATAGAATTCGACAGCTTAGAAGAAGGTAACGTAGTTAGCTTTGAAGTTGGTGAAGGTAAAAACGGAAAAGAACAAGCTCTTAACGTTCAACTAGTATAATTAGCTAATTTTCAATAATTAGTTTCTAATAAAAGAAGTTTTTGATGATTTATTATCAAAAGCTTTTTTTATTTTGTACTTTTTAATAGCCTTTTTATTAATTACTATTATAATCCCCTAAATCAATAATTATATTCATATAAAAACATGCTGGAAAATATAATAAATAGAGTTTTAGAACATCATGATGATTTTACTTATGAAGAAGTAAAAGAAATCTGTGATGATTTTTTAGCTGAGATACCAAAAAAGATTAAGCCAGAAACAAAATTAAAAAGACTGAATAAATTTCTAGATAAAGAATTTGAGTTAGAAGGTAATGATATGAAAACTCAATGAGCTGTTAAAAACTATTCACTGGAAACCATTCCAAAATACCTTTTTGAATGAAAATCAAAAATAGTATCAAGTTTAATAAATATAAAAACCTTAAATAAAAACATTGAGCAAACATATTTATTTGAAAATGCGAGTTTAAAAGTAAATAGTAATGATAAAATTGCTCTTATTTGAAAAAATTGATGCTGAAAAACTACTCTTCTTAAAATGATTATCTGAAAAGAGGAAAACTTAGATGGTATTATAGAAATAGCACCAGGATTAAATATATGATATCTCTCTCAAGATCTTTTTTGGAAATCAGAAAAAAATACCCTCAAAGAAGAAATGCTTGAACTTTTTCCTGAAATAAATAAACAAATTGCAAGGCTCAATGAAATACAAAATGATTCTGAAGCTTGGGAAGAAGTTGAGTCTTTAAATAAATCACTTATAGAAGAAGATGGTTTCAAAAAATATCTTCTTCAACTAGATATTTTAAAATATTTTTGATTTTCAGACGAACAACTTGATTTTAACGTATTACAGTTATCTGGTTGAGAACAAACAAAAGTACAAATTGCAAAATTCTTAATTCAAGAAGTTGATTTACTCATACTCGATGAACCAACAAACCATTTAGATATTAATGGGATAATTTTTTTAGAGCAATTTTGTAAAAATTGGAAGAAGGCAATCCTTTCAATATCACATGATATTAGATTCATAAATAACACTTCAACTAAGATTGCAGAGATATCAAATAAAAGTATCCATAATTACCCAGGAAACTATGAAGAGTATTTAATAGAAAAACAGTCTCGTTTTGATAAAGAAATGAAAGACTATACGAATCAAAAGAGAGAAATAGATAGGCAAAACGATTATATAAATAGATTTAGAGCTAATTCTGCAAAAGCAAGTAGTGTTCAAAGTAGAATTAAAGCTCTTGATAAGGTAGACGTATTAACAAAACCTGAAAATGAATCAATCATAAAAATGATTCAAGTAAACTCAGATAAAAGACTCCCCGAAGTTATCATGAAACTTCATAATGTAGAAGTATGATATGACTATCCTATAGTAACACTCCCAAAATATATAGAAGTATATAAATCTGATAAAATTTGAATTATTTGAGAAAACTGAGCTGGGAAAACCACATTACTCAAAACTATTTTGTGAGAGTTAAGTGCACTAGATGGAACTTCAGAAATAAATGAAACTATTAAAATAGGGTCATACTCGCAAGTACTTGAAGATTTAGATATAAATTCAAGTATCATAGAAGAGCTCTGAAAAGATTATGAAAGTGAAAAAGAGATCAGAACTATTCTCTGATGATTACTCATTCAGTGAGACAAAGTAGATCAAAAAATATCAACACTTTCTGGTTGAGAAAAAGCAAAAGTAGCACTTACTAAGATGTTACTAGTAAAACCACATATAATCGTAATGGATGAACCAACCAATCATTTAGACCTGCATTCAAAAGAGGTTATCAAAAAAATGTTAGAATGATTTAATGGGACTACTCTTATAGTTTCCCACGATAGAGATTTACTTGAGTCAGTTTCAAATAAAATCTGGTTGATAAAAGAAAAAATGCTTGTAGTTTATAATGAACCCGAGAAAGGTTTTAGTGAGATTTTTTAGGGAATTAAACCTAAGCACATAAACAAAAAAAATAGTAATTTTAAAATTACTATTTTTTTTGTTTAGAATGGGATATCTTCAACTGAGATATCTCATGCTTCATTATTTCCTTGTGCATTATTTGATGCTGGAGTACTTGCTGGCTTATTATTAGCTTCTTCAGGATTCCATTCATTTAATGTAAAGTAATGTGTATCACCATATTGCCCTGGTTCTTTTCTTTTGCTCATTGTCATATTTACATATCCTTTCTCATTTGCATATTGTTGTAATTTTTCAACATTTACACTAATATTAAAAAATTCTCCAAATTGTCCTGTAATAGCTTTACAGCTTGTCCCATCAATATATGTTTTTGCCATGGTTTATTATTAATAATATTATACTAAACAATTATAGTTATTTTTTAAATCTATCAAGTAAATATTTAAAATAATATGAACTGAGCATCTAAAATCAAAAATCAAACGTGACTTTTAATAATCAATCCATTCCTTGATTTTTTCCATTTTTTTAAAGGTAAGAGAACTATTTTTTATTCAACATTTCAGTCTGAATCCATTTTCGCAAAAAATGCTTCATTTGATCAAACAGCTGTGAAACTTTGTCATGCAATGATGGATGTTCATTCATATGCTCATACTAAATATAGACTTGTTCCATCAAACTTTATATCCGAATAATCATCTCTAATTTTATGTTCTCAATATAATTTACTCCAGATAGCATTTCAACTAGAATCAAGTTTGCTTACATAAGTAATTCCATCTACCGGGGCATTGACAGATTGTCCAAATAAATCATTTACTCATACTCAAACAGATCAAACCGAATATATATTTCAACTACTATCTAAAGCAAGTTTTTGTCAGTAATCATTTCCAGGTCATTTTCAAATACTATTCCAAACAAGGACACCATTACTCGTTATTTTTGAAACATAGGTATCATTACGGCTGGCATTTGTTGCTGAACTTACAACTTCTCAAAACAATGTTGCAGAAACTCACCTAAACCACCCTGTAAAGAAGATATTTCAGTTATTATCAAAAACTATATGTTCAGACTCTTCATATCATACTCATCAAGATGTAAGTATCCATTGTAGTACTCATGAATTATTCATTTTAAGTACATATGAATCGCCATCTCAATAAGTAGTTATACTCGTTCAATATAAGGTCATATTAGCAGAAAAAGATCCGGCTATATATATGTCTCAAGTGGCATTATCGATATCAATAGTATTTCACCAATCAGTTCAAATTGAGTTTGAATTCTCGACCCACGTGCTTGTTAATGTATTATCTAATTTTACTACAAAACTATCAGGATTTGCGTCAGGAGAGCTGATAGACATTCAAAAAATATCAGCGGTTCAGTCATACTGTCATGTTATATACACAGATCAATCATTTCAAATCACTATTCACTTTGGTCTATCATCTCAACTTCAACCTCATTTTTTATTAATTAATACGTTTCAATCAGAATCAAATTTTGTTAAAAATATATCATAACTTCAAGAGTTAGTAAATGATGTTCAAAAAATATCAGGACTTCCTGTCGAGAATCTTCATATCATGTATACATTATCATTCGAGTCTATTTCTAGCATATAAGGCACATCTTTTCCAGTTCATCATGCGGTTTTACTCCATATATAGTTTCAATTAGAATCAAGCTTTGCTAAAAACGTATCGTAATCTCAAGCACTTGTATAGGTCTCAGTTCAAATTGTTACATCTCATTTATATAACCCTGCTACATATATATTTCCAGAAGAGTCATAAACAATTGATTCTCAGTATGATTTACCTGAAGCATCTGTCGCGATAGAGTTTACGAAGTATGTAGGTCCGGTATCTACATATGTGTCTATTGAAGAGCTAATGTGTTGCTTTACTATTAAATTAGCTAAGGTTTTTTCATCAGTAGTTCAATTAGCTGTGACAGTAATCGTTTCAATAGTGTTATTATTACTTACAACGTCTGTCCCTGTATAAATAGTTTGTAAATTGTTCAATAATGTAACTTGGTTACTTATTTCATTAAGAGATGCAACTGATCATGTATAAGCTACAATGTTTCATGGATTAAATGTAAATCAAGCCCCATTTCAAGTTGTATTTAACACAGTTCATATATAACTTGCTGGTAGGTTAGATGACCCATTATATACTAGAGATCCAGATTGCATAAGAGAAATTATATCTCTGAGCGTTATATCTCATGAAATAATAGTAGGTACTCATAATACATAAGTAATAGATCAGGTATTTACTTTAGCAAGTATTTGATTGTAATTTCATTTTATATAAGTATACCCAACTTTTGTTCCTTCAGCATAAGCAGAATTTGTTAAACTATTTTGTGCTATTGATCATTCCATTACAGCTGCTACTTCATACTCTTTCTTTGTATTCAGTCTTGAGTAAGTATATTCAGATTCCGTGAGAGGGTCAACAGGTTTTTGATTAAAACTTCATAAATTTAGAATTATACTATCTCAAATAGTTCATTGATTCCAAACTTGTGCTCAACTAAATGTTATATCTACTCATTGAGTTGGCTCTGGAAATACTCATGTTTTTACTTCGAATAATCACATTGCAGAAGTTATTTGTGCAATATCAGTTTGTCTGACTGAATCACGAGCATTAGCAGAATATCACTGTAAAGATATAAACGCGATTGTTCATAAAATGGCTAAAATTGTAATAACAACTATGAGTTCAACAAGAGTAAATGCGTATTTGTTTATTTTCATATGTAGCTAGGTAATTAAAAAATAATTTGTATGCATTCTATGCAAAAAATAACTAATGTAAAATCTGCTTTTCAATCAAGCAAAGCTTTTGATAATGAGGGTTATACAGAGAAATTATTTGTTACACAGTAAAACCCCCTTAGTCTAACTAAAGGGGTTTTTTATTTTGAATAATAGAGTGTTATTCTCATTCAAATATATTTTTATATTCTCAAAATCATTCAGACTCTAATTCGTCATATGGAATAAATTTTAGAGCAGCTGAATTGATACAGTATCTCAGTCCTCAAAATTCTTTAGGACCATCAGGAAACACATGTCATAAATGTGAATCTGCTGTATCACTTCTTACTTCTATTCTTGATCTTAATAATTTCATATCAGAGTGTTCTGTAACTCTGTCTTCTTGAATAGGTTTAGAAAAGCTTGGCCAACCACATCCTGAGTCAAACTTGTCTTTTGATGTAAACAAAGGAGTTCCATCTACTATATCAACATATATCCCATCGTCTTCATGGCTCCAGAATTCATTATCAAATGCTGGTTCAGTAGCACTATTTTGAGTAACTTGATATTGTATATCAGTTAATCTTTCTTTTAAATTATTCATACTTTTTTTAATTATAAATTATTGTCCCTTTAACTACAAGAATAAGGAGTATCTCATGCTTTTTCATAGTATTTTTGGTGATATTCCTCAGCTCTATAAAATAGAGTTTGAGGAAGGACTTCAACAACCACTTCCCTACTCTCAGTTTTTTGAATCTTATTTAAAAATTTTTCTATTATATTTTTTTCTTCTTCATCTCAATAATATATAGCTGATTTATACTGTTCAACTTGGATAAGACAAGTGGGATCTCTTTTCTCTACAAAACCTTCTAATAATTCTTTATATGAGACTTCTTCTGGATAATACTCTATTTTAATAGCTTCGCTATGGTCAAATAAATCATCGTAAGTAGGATTGAGTACTACTCAGCCAGTATATCAAACTTCGGTTGATTGCACTCAATCAATTTGATCAAAATATTTCTGGACTCCCCAGAAACAACCTAAAGCAAAAATTGCATCTTTTGTTTTCATAAATATCGACTTAATAGTTAAATCTCAGCATATTAGCTATGAACAGTCTATAAAGTAACCTTAAAAAAAACTTAAATAGTATTTTAATTACTAAAAAAATAAAAAACTCTAGAAAGTAATCCTAGAGTTTTTTACGTTTCTTATTTAAAATAAATTGTAATTCATTTTTTTGTACCTATCCACATGTTTCAATCAAGGTCTTGAAATATTACTTGTACATCCTTATCAGCTAATCAATCAATTATAGTATAGTCCTTCCAAGTTGATCCATCATACATACTTGCTCAATTCAGAGTCGCAAACCACATATTTCCGTCTGAATCTTGATAAATATCATTTATAAATTGATCTGTTAATCAATCAACTTCATTGTATGTAGTCCATGTTGCTCCATCATACTTACTCACTCAATCATATGTTCCAAACCATATATTTCAAACAGTATCCGAATAGATAGTATTCACATTTTTATTTGTTAATCAATCAGATTCATCATATGTCGTCCATGATACTCAATCATATTTACTGACTCCATCTATAGTAGATATCCGAATATCTCATCATACTGACTGAGTAATTCAAGTGACAATTTTGTTCGCTATTCCGTCAGCTGTTGTATAGTCATGCCAACTTGATCCATCGTATTTACTCACTCATTTTTTTGTAGCAAACCAAAAATTTCATGAAGAATCTTGAATTAAATCTACTACATCATTATCAATTAATCAATCAGATTTATTATATGTAGTCCAGACAGAACCACTCAAAGTACTAATTCATTTATTTGTTGCAAACCACATTTCTCAAGCACTTGCTTGTAATACGGTTCTTACATCTTTATTTACTAATCAATCAGCTTCAGCATAACTTCACCAAGTGTTTCAGATAAAAGTACTCACACCGTTTTTTGTTGCAAACCACATATTTGAAGAAGTATCTTGCGCAATGGATCTTGTATCATTATCAAGTAAAGAATTACTTAAATCATATGTTAACCAATTAGGTCATGAAGTTAATTCTAATGGTAAATCAAGATCTAGTTGATTATTCACAAGATCATATGCTATTTCTCTCACAATTTTAGAAGGATTTAGGAGATCAATTTCAACTCACAAGATAGAATCAAAAATAGGACTTTCCTCTAATATCGTTCAAGAATATGATGATTGAATATTATTTAATAGCTGAATCCATTCACTCTCATTATTTATTAAATTATCATAGGTTCATCAATATAAAACAAATATACTTGGATCATAATCAAATCATCAATCAATTTTGAATACCGTTCAATCATACGACGAAGCAATATTTCAATATCACTTATAGGCCAAAGTTTTTTTATCAATAAGTTTTATAATATCAGTTTCAGTTGTATCATAGCTCAATATAGTTGGTAAAGCTAGAACGTATATTAATCACCCTGTACTCGTACTTAAACTCAATCAATTATAGTTTCAAACAACCAAACTTCTTACAGGAATATTTCAGCTTGCATTTGCTTTATTAGTAAAGCTGTTCAACATTATATCATCAGACTCTAAAACTGTTCATAGTTCATATTGCTTTCTATCATTTGCTAGAGAATATGCATACTCATTTCAACTCACTAAGTCAGTAGGTTTCTCACTTAAAATTCAGACTAGTCTACGAACCGTATCTCAAAAAGTTCATTGACTCCATAGTGTGGCTCAGCTGAAAGTAATATTTGACACGTTATCAGGCTGGGGATAAAATCAAGATTTTGTCACAAATACTTCAATTCAAAAATCTATTCTATTTAGATTTTCAAATCTAGATACATCTCTTGATTTTTTTAGAAATCAGCTCACACCAAAGAAAGCTATAGATCATAGAATTGCTAAAATAGTAATTACAACTATCAATTCTATGAGACTAAAAGCCTCTAAAAAGAGAATATATTTCTTGAATATAAGCTCCATTTTTTTAAAAGTCTTTTTCACCCTTTTTAGTTTTCTTTTCAAACTACCTTTTATTATTTTTTTTATTTCCATTCTTTCAATAAAATTTAGTAATTATTTATCGGAGATAATAATATCATACTATTTATTTTTTGTAAAAAATATCAGTAATTTTATTTTACTAATTAAAAAGTTTCAATATCATACAATTCAATATCTTCTAAAACAATACACATGAGAATAAACATTACAGCTAAATCTATATGAAATTGACTTGCTTTATTACAATCAAAAGTAGATGATCTTTTTGATTTTTGATTTAAAAAGCTCTCAAAAGCTACAAAAAAAGAACTTCCTAAAGAGACAAACAAAGTAAAAAAAGCTGGTTATAAACTATGATGATTTATTTGAAATGTTTGAAAGAGTTACTATAAAAAATATAATGAAATAAAAGAAGAACAAGCAAAAAAATAACAGATATTATATATCTGTTATTTTTTTGCTAACTTATTTAAATATGAATCAAAAGGATGTAAAATCTTACAGAGGGAGGCTAAGTGTATCAAAAAATCCTCTGCTAATACTTCATCATCAGTAAAATTATGAAGTGCATAAAAACCTTTGTATCTTAATAATTCAATTTCTGGATGGTCTTTTGCAAATCACCTTGGTGCAGTCTTTAATTTTGAGCCTCTGATTTCAAAAGCTTTTTTAAATTTACTATTTGATATAATCCCTTTAATCTCATCAGGAGCATTTACTATATTATTTCTCATATTATGTAACCACTCCGCTTCTGGTGCATACGCTCATCAAACTAAAAAATTATTTCCTGGTTCAATATTTAAAAAATATCCTGCTCTCTTATGCATAGATGGTTTTCATCAATCAGCAATAAGTAAACCATGATTATTTTTATATGGTCTCCCTTTTGCAAATCTTGCATCACGATAAATACGAAACATATATGGCTCAGATTCCATGTTTTGAATCGATTCATCAAACTGATTCAGTTTTAAATACCACTGATTTGCAAATGCTTCAAGCTCTTTTTTTATAATGAGATATCTGTCTTTATTTTCCAGGAACCATTCACGATTATTATTGTTTTTTATTTCATTCAAAAAAGAGAGGGCTTTTTTATTAATTGTTTTCATTTAGGATATTATGAAGAGTTAATTCTGCATATATAATATCGAGAAGCTTAAAATATCAAAGAAAAAGTCAGCTCAAGCAAAAATATTGTAAAAAAACTCAAAAATGTTACAATAAGAATTATTTTATAATAAAAAATGTATGAAATTATTTAAATCGAAATTAGCAAATAGACTCGCTATCGCAAAAACAATTGGTTTTGTATTTTGACTTCTTGGTTTTTTCCTAATGCCAGTTGTCTTTAATGAAACTGATTTAATGCTGAGATTTGCATTTTTGGCATGGTACACAACATTTTGAGTTATTATATGACTCTTTTGAATTATGAAAAAACACCCTGTCATAAATATGCCTACTCCTTTTTGGTTCAGATGAATATTTATGTGAGCGTGGTTAAATTTTGTTTTAGCATTATTTATGTACGATAGACTTGTGTTACTTATACAAGGGACTACATGGGAATGAATGTCTCCTTTTTGGATAATATTAGAATGACTTGTCATTTGACTCATCATTGATTATTTCGCTACTAAATTTGGTTGAGAAGGAAAAGAATTACTTAAGTAATAATACGAGATATTAAAAAAGAGATATGAATAATGTTCATATCTCTTTTTTATTTATATTTTTTAGCATCAATAAAAATTACTTATTGACTTTTCTAAAAAATAGACTATAAATCTCTATGATTGTTTCGTGAAAACTAAATATTCAAAAAAGGTATTTAAAAATGTCTGATTTTAAAAATGACTTAGCAGAATTAGTAATAAAACAAGGTATTGTTGGAATTAAACCAGAAGGAATAACATTAAAATCAAAAAAAATCTCTCATTGGTATGCTAACTGTAGAATATTATCACAATCTATGTCATCTTTAAATGATGTATCTCATCTAATAGCTGGCATAGTTACGGATTTAGTAAAAGACCAAGAGGTCGACATGATAATGGGAGTACCAGAAGGTGCAACATTACTCAGTCAGATAATTAACGAACAATTGATTATAGCAGGGATTATTCCTGATAAAATCTATCAAAAAAGGGCAAAAGCAAAAGAGCATGGTGACCAAGCAAATAAATTTTGGGTTACCGGTCAATGCCCAAAAAAAATTTGGTTATTTGAGGACGTGACTACATCTGGTATTTCAACCTTTGAGTATATTCGAAAACTTGAAAGTGAAGATCCAGAAATTGAAATTGTTGGTGTAATTGCGCTGATTAATCGATTACAGTTAGATAAAAACGGTGTATCAGTAGTTGAAAATATGGAAAAAATTGGAAAAAAATATTTTCCACTCCTTACCGTAAACGAAGTATTGCCTAACGCTATTTCATTACTCCCTGAAAGTGAGCAGGAAGAGTGGAAAAAAGTTATTAACCAAGAATATATTGATGAATGGGGTGAAAACTCACCTGTGTCACTTTGATAATATTCTACAACTAAAAAAGAGAGCATTTCTGCTCTCTTTTTTGTATGTTACTAAGTTATATTTTTACAACCACATTTCCCTTTTTATGTCCTTTCTCTACATATCTATGAGCTTCAGCCATTTCCTCTAAAGAATATACTTTATCGATTTGTGATTTAAAGTCTCCAGATTCAATAAGATCTCTTAAAATATCTAAATGTTCAGTTTTTTCAGCAGCAACACCCGCAACTATCTTTTTAGTTCAAAAAATAGAAGTTTTGATGAGTTGGAAATAATCATTCATACTCGCATTATTTGAAATAAATACCCCATTCTCTTTCAGCGAGTCTTTAGATTTTAAAAATGAAGTTTTCCCAACTGTATCATAAATAATATCATAATAGTTTTTATTTTTAGTAAAGTCTTCTTTTGTATAATCAATTACTTTACCCGCTCCAAGAGATTGTACCATTTCTATATTTTTTGAGCTACACACTCCTGTAACTTCTGCCCCATAATGCTTTAATAATTGTACTGCAGCTGTTCATACAGCTCCTGAAGCTCCATAAATAAGGACTTTTTGTCCTTGTTTTATATTTCCCTTCTCTAAAAAATGGAGTGCTGTTCCTCCTCCAAAAATTACTGCAGAAGCTTCTTCATAAGTAGAATTTGATGGCATTTTTGAAATAACCGCAGTTTCTGGTAAACATTTATATTCAGCATAAGCCCCAAATGCTAAACCAGTACTTCCATATACTTTATCCCCTATTTTGAATTTAGTCACATTTTTCCCAACTGATTCAACTTCACCTGCTAAATTAACTCCTAATATTTTTTTAATTGGATGTATAAACCCCGTAATAAAACGAGCAAAAAATGGATCAGGAATTCTCATCCTATAATCTCCCGAAGTTACAGGCGTTGCGTGTATTTTGATTAACACTTCATTATTTTTTGGTACTGGTTTCCTTACTTCTTTCAGCTTAAGAACTTCAGGTGGACCATATTTTTCAAAGACTATTGCTTTCATATAATTTATGTTGTCACTTAAAAATAAAAACTAGCTTATTATTATTTTTTTATTCATAATACTCGATTCTCTTTTTTTGCTTTTATATCCATATATTTTCCAACCATTCCCCCAATAAACATACCAAAGAGCATTCCTGTTGTTGTATCATTAGCTATACCAAAATTCAATCATAGAGCTGCACCTAATCCAATTCCAAAACATATTCATAATCCTACTCCAAGTGATAGATAATACTCTTCTTGAACAAATGAAAATTCTTTTTCCAAATATATTGTAAACTTTAAAAATCTTCATTTTAAATATTTAAATTTTTTTTGTTCAATGGATGTGAGATCGAGTTCTTCAAGTTTTTTTTCAATTAAAATTACTTGTTCTTCGGTTATGTTCATATTTTTCAAACTTAATAAAATGTTTACAAAATTTTTGTAAAATTTAATCTCAGATTTTTTATCTGTTTCTTTTATTAAGTTTTCAAGGAAACTTGATGCTTCATTTATATTCATAATACTTATATTAAGATTAATTATTATTATTTTTAGATAAACTCATATTTTTCATGGGTATATATTTAAAAAAATAGCCTAGAAAATTATACAAGATAATCAGTATTAAACAAAGAAATATATAAATATAAATTTTATACATATATGATTTTACGTTCCACAAAACGTTTTATAGGAAGGGTCTTTCATCTCAGGTGGTAACATATATTCTTTATATTTCAAGCTATCAGTATAAGGATTCTTAAGTATTTCAATTAAGGTATTCATAAAACTAAAGTCATTCTCAGTAACTGCATGATGTATAGCTTCTTCTACCCTATGATTTCTTGGTATAAATACAGGATTTAATGATTTCATTTGTATAACAATTTGAGAGAGATTTATATCTTGTTTTTTAATTATTTGAAACCACCTACCTAACCATATATCTATTTCATTATCTTTACAAAGCTTTTTTATTATATTGAAATCTTCAGTTTCTACTATTTCACATAGAGACCTAAAAAAGAGAGTATAATCTAATTTGTTTTTTTCCATTAAAGTTAAAAGTTCATCTATAAGGTCTGAGTCATACTTATTATCTTCAAAAATTCAAACCTTATTATTCATACCACTGTAATAATAATCATCAAATTTATTTTGAAATCATTTTAAACTATTTTGTATGAACCCTATAGATTTCTCAGAGTTACTAGAGATAAGAGGAATCAAAGATTCTCAAAATCTAGCAAGATCCCACTCGATAGCATATTTTTGGTTATTAAAAGAGTATCTCCCATTTTGATCAATAGAACTAAAAACAGTATTTTTATTATAATCATCCATAAATGCACATGGTCCATAATCCATTGTTTCTCCTGATATAAGTACATTGTCAGTATTCATAACACCATGAATAAATCCTATATTCATCCACCTAGCTACTAATTGTGATTGAATATCTACTACTGATTCAAATAAGCTCAAGTATTTATTTTCATTGTTATCAAGATTTGGATAATGTCTCGTTATTACATAATCAGCAAGTATTTTTAGGGATTCTAGATCCTGTTTTCAGGAAAAATATTCAAAAGTTCAAATTCTAATATGACTTGATGCAACTCGACAAAGCACTGCTCCTGGATGAGTATTTTCTCTATATACCGGTTCTCAAGTTTTTACCATAGCAAGTGATCGAGTGGTAGCTATATTTAATGCATACATGGCTTCACTTACAATGTATTCTCTTATCACTGACCCGAGTGTAGCTCTTCAGTCTCAATTACGAGAAAATAAAGTAACACCAGATCATTTTAATTGAAGATCTCTTCTCTTACCATTTATATCAATGACTTCCCCCAAAAGAATAGAGCGACCATCTCAAAGTCTCGGAGAAAAATAGCCAAACTGATGTCCAGCATAGACTTGAGCAATTGGGTTCGATCAATTTAAAACTGTATTCCCAGAAAAAAAGTCAGCTAATTTTTCAGAGTCTCTATCTTGTAAATCTATTCCTAATTCTTTTGCTAGTCTATTATTCACTCTAATAATTGAGGGACTCCTCACTTGAGTAGGTTTCACAGATTCATAAAAATCCTCTGGTAATTGAGAATAACTATTATCAAAATTTATTTTTAAATCCATATTTTTGTTATTATGATAAAATTTAAATATGAAATAACTAAATCGTTTCACTTATTTTTTCCTCAAATATCTATTTTCATATAATTCTACCCAGTCTTTTACACTCATTTTTGTAACTAATTCTCAAATTAAATCAAACGGAATATCATCCATTTTCTTAAATCTAATACAAGACTTTCACATATCAAGCTTATACTTACATACCTTTCAATATTCGGCAATAAACCAATCAGATAAGTCTTCACCAGCATATATTCACATGTTATAGAATGCTATATATCCTTTTTGATTCGCTATATTGATAAATGGAAGTGGTAATTCTGGAGTACAATGATATCCAGAAGGATATATAGAGTGAGGAACCACATATCAAATCTTCAATAGCTCATAGTTTCTTCAAACCCTTCAGGGATATTGTCTGTTATGACTTTTCTCAGTTTTTCAAAATATGGTTTTCTTTCTACTGGAAGCTCTCTTATATACTCATCAACAGTTTTGGCTTTTGATTGCATAATATTTTTTTAAAAAAACTAATCGTTATAATCAATACTATAAAATTATTTATTCCTATTTACAATAAAAATAGCTCCTAATAGGTCTAAACCTAATCATACCATTACAGATGCTAAAAAATATATGGTTGATCTTTGTAAAAGAGCAAATCCTACTCCAAGTCATAAGATAATTACTCCTAAAACTATAATTAAAAAAGTAAAATAATCAAAATAATTACTTTACTTTTTTGCTTTAAATTCAATTGGTGGAGTTAATGACACAATTGCATTTCATAGAAAAATATTCTTTGGTTTAGTGAAAAGAGGAAGATTAATTATTATTTAAAATATTTTTTATTTTTATAAACGATTGCTCCAAAAACAGTATATACTATAGCTGGAATCAAAATTGACATAACTCATAATTCATTTCATACAGTAAATATTGCAACAATACTATTAAGTATAAAAATTGATATAAAAGAGTATGCAATTAAAGGCCCCCAAGTATACTTTTTCAATATTGAAAGAATAAACAATAATGGCCCTACAATATCTAAGGCAAATACAATAATAGCAGCATAAATTCCATACAAAGTAAATCAAAAAAATGGTAATCATTGTTCATACCTAATAGGTAAAGCAAACATTGCTCAAATACCCCAGAAAGCAAACAGTACAACTAGTATTTTTAGTGATAATGGAATGATTTTCATGTTTTCTTTTATATTCATAGTGGTATATAAGCAAAATATAATTATAGATAGATTACTCAATAATAATGAAGAATCAACAAAGAGAAAAATTGGTGGAGCTAATGACACTATAGCATAACATAGAGTTATTTTATATGAAAAACTTCAAAAATAAAATGATCTATATAAATTTTGTTCATAATGGAGTCTCTCTGTTAAAATATATCTAGATCATTTTATTATAACTCATCAAACTTCTCCAATAATTCAGTCATTTTAGTTTTAATTCTTTCTATAACTGTTTTCCTCTCAATAAGCTTAGGTTTCACTATCATAGTTTTAGCTATATCATCACTTAAAGGAATTTTTCAAGTATATACATAATCTCATATAACATGTTCTAGTTTACTTGGATCTATATTTTCTTCTTTACAGAATTGTTCAAATTCTTTTAATTTCTCATTATTCATATATTTTTCAAATTCACTACTTATAAGTGAAGTATCTTTAATATTTCATAGATATTCATCCATAAACTTTTGAATAAGTTCTTTTTTGCTTCTCAATTGTATATCTCAAGAAATCATATCAATAATATTTTTCTTTTGTTTCTCTTTCTCTTCATCATTCGTTTCAACGAGAGTAGCGAGTAATCATAAAATATAATCTATATTTATTTCATCTTTTTGTAATAATTCTAATTCAAAATCTATATCATCAAGTATAGATACTTTTTCTTTTCCGTGGTCTACTTTTACTTTATCATAGATATCCCAATATTTAGAACTATAGTCAGCAAATGTTTGTTCATCTATGTCTAATTTACTAAAATCAAAATCAACAAATGATTCTAAAATATTTTTTAATCTTAATAAGTTTCTAAATGCTTGAACAAATCTATATTGTTCTTCTTCACTTATAATATCATCTACATTATCAGGACTAGGAGCTATATCTTGTAAAGTATCTAGAGTTTCATTAAAATATTTTACATATTTTTCTAAAGGTTCCATTAATATAACATCCTTAGCATCTTTATTTGAAAATAATTTAATAGCATCATCAACATTATCTTTCAGATTTCTAAAACAAACAATATTTCATTGTGATTTATGTTCGTTTAAAATTCTATTTGTTCTACTGAATGCTTGGATTAATCCATGATACTTTAAATTTTTATCTACATACAAAGTATTTAAAGTTTTACTATCAAATCAAGTTAAAAACATATTTACTACAATAAGTATATCAATTCTTCTTTCTTTAACTTTCTTAGCTATATCATTATAATAATTATAGAAACTCTTCGTATCACGAGTTGAGAACTTAGTTCAATACATTTTATTATAATCGACTATGAATTCATCTAGTTTATCTCTTGTATGTTTATTTTCTTCTCATGGTTTCACTTCTATTTGAACGTCATCTAATATTCAATCAGCATCAAGATCTTCTTCATTTGTTCAATATGAGAATATAGTAGCAATCTTTAAATTATGATCTTTTCTTTTAAATGATTCATAATATTTAATAAGTGTATCTACATTACTTACACAAAACATAGCAGTAAATGATTTTGAATGTGTTTTAGAATTATGGATATTTAATATATAATCTGTAACTTTATCTAATCTTTCAGGACTTTCAAAGATTTCACTTGTATTTATATCTTCAACTTTTTCATCACTCGATAATTCAAAACCTTTTTTTGTTTTAAAAGTATTTATATACTCAATAGAAAATTTTAATACATTTTCATCTCTAATTGCATCTGTAATAACATATTTATGTAAACAATCTCAAAATAAATCTGCTGTTGTTCTTCATTTGTTATTATTTTCAGCTAATATTGGAGTTCAAGTAAAACCAAACATTTGATGGTTATTGAAAAATTTCACTATTCTATCATGAGTATCTCAAAATTGACTTCTATGACATTCATCAAATATAAAAACAACTTTTTCATCTTTTAAAAGTTCCATTTTGTTCAGATATTTCTCTTTTGAAATAGCTGTATTTAGTTTTTGTATAGTGGTAACAATGAGAGGTGTCGTATCTGAAAATTGTTTTACGAGTTGAGTTGTGTTATCAGTTCCATCAATACTCCCCTCTGAAAAACTATTAAATTCTTTAGTTGTTTGATAATCAAGGTCTTTTCTATCAACTACAAAGACTACTTTCTTCACTTCTGGTAGATATCTGAGTATTTGGCTTGTTTTAAATGAGGTTAAAGTCTTTCAACTTCAAGTTGTATGCCAAATATATCAATTTTTATCAGAATTTTTAACTCTATCAATAATCTTTTCAACAGCATAATATTGATATGGTCTTAAAACCATTAATACGTTATCAGCTTCACTTAAAACAATATATTTAGTTATCATTTTAGATAAATGACAAGGTTCTAAAAAGACATTCGTAAAATCATCGAGTTTAGTAATATTTTTATTATCTTCATCAGCCCAAAAGAAAGTTTGTTTAAATGAATCTCTTTTTCAATTAATATAATTTTTTGTATTTGAAAAGTATTTTGTATTTACTCAATTACTAATTACAAATATTTGAATATATTTAAATAATCCATGTCCAGACCAAAAGCTATGTTTATGATACCTCCCTATCTGATTAAATGCTTCTTTTAATTCAAGTCATCTTCTTTTTAATTCAATAGCAACGAGAGGGAGTCAATTTATAAGTAAAGTTACATCATATCTATTTTCATAACTTCATTCCATAGTTATCTGATTGGTAACTTGGAATTCGTTTTGACACCAAGCATTAGAATTTATAAATTCAATATGAATTTTATCTCCACTATCTAGTTCAAGAGGCATTTTATCTCTCAAAATTTTAGCCCTTTCAAAAACATTTCATTTATCTAAATGATTTAAAACTCTTTTAAACTCTTTTTCTGATAAGTCTTTTCAGTTTAGTTTATCAAAATTATGAATTTCAATTTGTTTTTTAAGATTTTCAAGTAAATCTTTTTCATCTTTAATAGTTACAAAGTCATATTCAAGACCTTGTAATTGAGAGATGAGGTTATTTTCAAGCTGTGCTTCTGATTGGATTTTGTTCATGCTATAGTTATTTTTATAAAGTTACTTTTATTTATTAATAATTTTTGCTAAATCAATTATTTTATCAACTGGTAAATTGATTTCTTTGTCAGGATAAACTTTATCAAAGACTACATTTGCAACATTATCGTAAAATCTCCCTTTATCCATATCTTTTCATGTATCTGATCTTATTGCAGAAAATCAATGTAATAATGCAATTTTATTACTGTTTTCTATTCTAAGTTTTTTAGATTTTGAATATTGATAAATTGAAAAATAAAGAAAAGATGATAATAAAATTCATAATGGCAATAAAATAAATTTTAAATCTCAAGTAAGTATTGAATTTTCAGGCTCAGGAATTAAATATAAAATATTTGTCAAAAAAATAGAAAAAAGAAGAATAATTCAAAAATCTAATAATACCTTTTTAAATATATGAAAAGAATTAAAAATTAATATTCATATATTTTTAAATAATATTTTAAAATTTTTTAAGGTTTTGACATAAAGAGACGACTTTTTATTTTTATATAATTTTATATATTCTTTTCTTTTAATTTTATAACCATCTCATTTAGTAAATATTCATATAATTGTTCCTATTATTAGTCATATAATTGCAATTAAAATAATTATTAATATTTTAGGCATATATTTAAAAGCAATTATATCTAAAATTGGTACAAATAAATATAAAAATAATCCAAAAAATATCATAAAAGAAATTAGAAGCCATCTTTTTTCTTCAAGTAAAAATTGTTCTTCTAGTTTTTCAAAACTTTGAGTTAGTATATTGGTTTGTTTATCAGATGTACTTTTTATAACTTCATTTTTTTTCTTAACAACTGTTTTTAATTTTTTATTTTCTTCCTCTAATTTCTTTTTTTCTTGGTATTTATTATAATCATCATCTGTAAGAATTATATTATTTAATTGTTCTTGAGAAAAAATATTAGTATTATAATCGGCTCATCTAAAATCCGCCCCTTCTAAAATAGCTCATTTAAAGTTAATATTTCATAATTTTATATTTCTAAAATCAGATTCTTCTAAATCTGAATTTTTGAAAGAAAAAGCCCCATTATATCATATTGAATCAATTCAATTTTCGAAAATTGATCCTGAAAAAAGACTAAATTGTAAATTTCTATTTTCAAAAATAGTATTAATAATATTATTTGTTTTTTCATTTTCAGTATCCTTTCATTGAATCCAATTTCAGAAATAATATCAACTAAAATCATTATCTAAATTTTTAGCTCACCTTAAAAGAAGAAGATGATTTTTTATTTTTTCCTCTATTTCCTCTTGTGTTATAAAAAGCAATTCTTGTTCCTTCTTTTTTACCATAATCTTATTTAAAAAACTAAACAAACATCCCCTGTAACAAACCTTGCTTAAACTCTTCCATTTTATCCAACTCTTCACTTACTTTCTCAATTTTTTCATCAATTTCACTTAAAAAATCTACGATTTTTTGTTGTTCTGGAAGAGAAGGAAGTTGAATATTTAAAGATTTTAATTGAGAAGAATATAAGTGCACTACTGATATTCATTGAGATAATCTTGCTATATCTATTTTTTTAATACTATTTAAGTAATAAGATAAAAAAACTCCATTAAATTTTCATCTGATTATATTTAAATCTCATCATAATATAATATCATCATTTAAAATACAAGAAGCTGTAGCTATATCAATTTGAGTTTCTCATGAAGCTGGAATTATTACATCATTTTTTATACTTAAAATTGAATCATTTATATTTAAATTTGTTCTAGATTTTATACTCCTAATTGTTTCTCAATATTCAGTATAAAGCTCTCAATATCTTATACACTGATTTATTCAGTTTTCTATAATATCACTTTTTGATACTCCTTTTCATTTTAGAAAAGTAGCAACCTCTCCTAACTTCTTATCCTCCCACTCTCCAAATTCCCTTCAAATTTCATCTTTAAACCTAATTTCTTGTTTAAAAAACTTTTGCATAACTCATTTTTTATACTCTTCAATATTTTTCTTTTTTTCTTTTATATTTTCTATTTTTTCATCAACTGAAGATAAAAATGAAGCTATTTTTTGTTGTTCTGGAAATTGAGGAAGATTAATTATTAGATTATGTAAAATTTTACCTTGAATACCGATAACAGTAGAACCTATAGCTTTTTTTATTATTAATTTTTGAAAATAATCACTTAACATATAATAAAGTAAAAAATTATTACTGACATTTTCTTTTCATCTAAATTTTATAACTCTTTGAGCTAATGCAATATTTTCATTTTCAATTTGTCATATATTTCATAAAGGAGCTTCTGTTGTAAATAATATATCTCATTTTTTAGGCAATCATTTAGACATAACATTTAAATAATTATCTTCAGCAACATATTCTTTTGAACAATTATAATCTATATATCACTTTTTTATATTTTTAGCTGTAATTAAAAATATTCAAGATTCAGTTTTTATTGGTCATCTTCCTCTATAATCTACATATGAAGTAAATTTATTAATTTTTCATTCTTCCCACTCTCAAGAAAATTCTTTAAACCTTATTTTCGGAATATGTGATTTTATTTGTGTCATAGTTGTTGTTTAAGTTGCTTATAATGATTATTAAACTCCTTGTAAGTCAAAAAGTTTTGACAAAGTTTTGACAAAGTTTAGAAAAAGTAATATAATACTTGTACTTAATTGGTCTTCATGATTTTTTTCATGAATCGACGCGAACTCCTCTTTAGATTTATCTGTAGAGGAGATTTTTTATTTTATTCAAAAAATCTGTTTAATTTTATTATCAATTTCATCATATAATGATGAAATATTCTCATCATTTTCTAAATTCTTTAATCTTCATATTTTATTTAATATTCTTTTTTTAGAAATAGATTTTAAATGTCTAACTTTCATTAAAGATTCTTTTTTAAGTTTATTATCTATATTTGGATGTATCACAATATCAAAACCATCTAAATCTTTCTCTTGTTTATTTTTATCATACAATCAAGTCATTGGAATAACAAAAATATCAAAACCTCTATTGTGTCTGTTTGATTTATATATCAAAGAAGGTCTAATTCAATTTATTTCATTTCAAATATTTATTCAAAAATTCACATAATGAATATCATATTTCCTAAAATCTCTAGGATTTTCAGCTTGCTGATTTATTTTAATTTTTTCCTTAAAATTTTCTATATGATTTCCTAAATTATGAGATTTCCCTTCATTTCTTAATAAAAAATCCTCTCTAATAAAAAATTGGAAATTTTTATAATAAAGTTTAGTTTTACTAAGAAACTCATTTACAATTAAATTAAAATCAATGTTTATATTTTTCATTATTTACTTCTTTACATTTATTAATATAATTTAGTTACTTGGATGTAGCTTCCTCGGAAGTATTGAGACTTTCTCTTCGGAGTTAAAGTCCTTTTTTTATTCCCTAAAACGGACTCTTAATCCCCAACTCATCACAATATCACTTAATCTTTTCATCTAAACTTTTACTCTCTTTATCCAAATCAATTATCTTATTAGCCACTTCTTCTAAATCTATTTCATCCTCTTCTTCAAAAGTATCTACATACCTTGGAATATTTAAATTGAAATCATTTTCTTTTATTTCATCTAAACTTGCCATATAACTATATTTATCTTCTGTTTTTCTTTCTGAGAAAGTATTAATTATTTTATCTATATCTGAATTTCTTAATTTATTTTGATTTTTAACTTTTTCAAAATGATTTGATGAATCTATAAATAAAACATTATCAGGATTTTCTCTACATTTTTTGAATACTAAAATACAAGTAGGAATCGAAGTCCCATAAAAAATATTAGCTGGTAATCAAATAACAGTATCTAGGTAATTCCTATCTTCTATTAGATATTTTCTAATATGTCATTCAGCTCCTCATCTAAATAACACTCAATGTGGAACAACTACAGCCATAGTTCAATTATCATCAAGTTGATGAATCATATGTTGAATAAAAGCATAATCAGCCTTTGAAGTAGGTGGTAATTTACCGTATTGACTAAATCTATCATCACTCATGAAAAGTGGACTCGCTGACCATTTTGCTGAAAAAGGAGGATTTGCAACAATAGCTTCAAATCTTTTTTCTAAATGATGTGGATGTTCAAGTGTATCATCTAACTTTATATCAAAATTCTTATAATTCACATCATGCAAAGTCATATTCATTCTTGCAAGATTATAAGTAGTTCTATTCATTTCTTGTCAAAAAAATTCTCATACTTTATCTACTTGCTTCGCAACTCTTAGCAACAAACTTCAAGAACCACAAGTTGGGTCATATACTGATTTTAATTGTTTTTTACCACTCGTTACTAATTTTGCTAATATTGTTGAAACCTGTTGAGGTGTATAAAATTCTCATGCTTTCTTCCCAGCTCAACTCGCAAATTGTGCTATTAAATATTCATAAGCATCTCACAGTACATCTGTTTCTATATTTTCTAATTCAAAGTCTATTTTATCAAGATGTCATAATACTTTAGATATTAATTCATTTTTTTGAGCCGAAGTTTTACCTAATTTTTGAGAAGTTAAATCTAAATCAGAAAATAAATCATCAAAATCATCTTCACTTTCAGTTCCCATTGTAGAAGACTCAATATTCTTTAATATTTTAGTTAAATCATCTATTATAAAATTGTCATCAGTATTTTCACTTACTGAATTTCATTTTTTAGTTATCTCACTAAAAAGTTCCCTTGGTTTTAAAAAATAACCTAAATCTTCAACTGAATTTTCTTTTATAGCTTCTATTAAATCTTTTTCATAATTATCACTTTCATTTAGTTCGTTATATGATTTTTTATATCAATCTTCATTTAATAGTTTATTAGCTTTTAAGACAATCTTTTCAGATAAATATTTATAAAAGATAAACCCTAAAATATAATCCCTAAATTGGTCTGCATCCATTTTTCATCTTAAAGTATCAGCTATATTCCAAAGTTGTCTTTCTAATTGTTGTTTTTGTTCTTCTGACATAAAAAATATTAATAATTATAATTTTATTAGCTTTAGTTAAATCATCTTTCCATACATTAAAGGCATCAAATAGAGAAAAACTCATTTAATGCCATTTTTTATTCCTTATTGGTGGAGCTAATGGGATTTGAACCCATGTCTTAGAAGGCTAACCAAATACATCTACTATCATAGTTTATTTTAATATTTGAATAAGTGGAAAACAAACAAAAAACTTATTCAAAAATTTTATCTATGGGTACTTGTATGTACAAGACAAAATTAAAACCCGATCATACAAGACTTAGATTAATAATCTATAAACTCTCCTAAGTAAAGTTTTATAGATTGTGTAGCAGGCCAGTCGGCACTCATCCCTTAGGAAGACTACAGCATTGCTGGCAATTAAGCAGCGAATGCTAAAGTATTAGATGTTACATTCGAAAATGCAGCAGTTAATCCTTTGTAAGCTCTTTGAGCATTAGTTTTAGCAGTTATGCTTGTTTGTAATTGATTAAGGAAGTCACAAACATCTCCCTGATAGCATATAAGACGAGCGGATCTCCTAATAGAAACCATAAATAACCCCTCAAGAAAAGTATACTAAAAAAACAAAGAAAGTAAATAAAAATGTATTATGAATAAAATATTTTAGAATACAATATATGATATATTCAAGTCATAATTTCGTATAAAATTGCAAAAAAAACATATATTTGTATACTAAAGAATACAAATTATTTAGTTTTTTTTCTAACAAATGTCGCTAACTACTCAGAAGAATGATTAATCCTCCTTTAGTATTATTAATTCTGATTTATGTATTGAAATTTAAGTACATCTTTTAATGAAATATTATCATCTTTAAATGAAAAAGATAGATGACTTTTGAAAGATGTGTATGATTTTTCATATAATGCACACTTCTGACAAAAAAGAAAGTCATGAGAAGACTATTTCATTCACCCACTTGCTGTTGGAATAAACCTCTGGAATAAGTTTTGAGATATAAATTTATTTTGTGCTTGATTATTACATGATGCAGTAGAGGACAATGATAATATTCATCCAGTAAATATATATACAAACTTTTGAGAAGATATTGGATTTCTTGTTGATAGTGTGACTAAAAATGAACCGAGTTTCTATAATTGAACAAAAGTATTTGAAAAAAAAATTGATAAATTAATCGACTGAGGATGTGAGGATATAAGATGTTTTTTATTGAAATTAGCAGATAGAGAAGATAATCTAAAAACTCTTAGCAATTTAAAAAACAATAAACAAGTAAGGATGGCATTTGAAACTCAAGCTATCTTTACTCCTCTTGAAGAACTCATTTGATATAAGGAGATTAAGAGCGTAAAAGAATGAGACAGAAAATTCCAAGAAATCCTGAAGAAAAATAATATAGAAGACTCTTGTCAGCTTAAAGATTACCTGATCAAAAGTACCTTTCATGATTTTACAAATAGCTGTTTTGATACAGTTTACCAAAATTCTTGAAATGTAACTTGGAAAATTAAAAATAAAGAAACTTTTGAAGATTTATTAAAAATTCCAAACATAGATGATAAAATAGATATTGAATCTATTGAACATAAAGAAAATTGAGAATTCCTGGTAAACTTCAAATTTAAAAAGTGAGAAATTATGAATTATAACGTAAAGCTCGGTATTTGAGACACTTATTCCTTTGATTAAAAAAAATGGACCAAATTTACAATTTAGATTCTGACTCTTCTTTATTAGATCAGCTATCTATTTGAATTAGAAATAGAGATATTGAACAAAAATTTATATATCAATGAGATTGAGCAAAGTTGTATTATCAACAAAAAAATAGTAATCAACTTTATACTAATTGCACATTAGAAAAAAAAGATTTTTTAACCTTCTTAAATAATGAAGTTATTTTAAGTTGAAAAAAAGTAGCAATAATAAGCCTATGATGTTGAAACTCATGAACAGAAAAATTTATATTTGAAAACATTGATACTACAAATATAGACTATTTTTGAGTTGATTCATCCATTGATATGTTAAAATTAAGTATAGAAAATGTTAAAGAATTAAAAATGAATAAAAACTTCATTTGTGCTGACTTCTCTACTAAACATTTTAGACTAGAATTAGAACACTCCTCAAAATGATATGATGATAGAATATTTGTATTTTTCAGTAATACATTCTGAAATATTAAACATACAAATATTATTGATATACTATGAAATCTTCTTGATACATGAGAAAAAATATGGCTTGATGTTAGATTAAGGAAATGAACTAGTATCCAAGATGATCTAGAACTCTCAAATATAATGGCAGGTGACTTAGCTAGAAAAGAAATTGAAAACTCATACCTTTGAGTATTAAAGCATTTATGAGTAAATGTCGAACATTGACAACTTGTTATGAAAACAAGTACAGAAAAAACAGTATGAGCATTAAAATTTATGTTCTCATTTTTATTTGAGGAAAAATCAGAAATTAATATAAAATGAGATAAGCTATTTATCCTCCCTGGTGAATCTGTAATGGTACAGGAAATATACACTTATGATCCTGATAAATTAATCAATTTTTTTAACGAACATTGATTCAATTTCCTAGATAAACAAACTAAATGATATAGGTGACAATTTCTATTTGAAAAAAATTGAAGTTGAAAGACTAAAAAAAGAGATTCATAAATGAATCTCTTTTTTTAGTCTTTTTTATTTAAACCATTTTTTCATAACTGAATCAAGTGCAAATGTTCATCCTCATCTTAACATAAGAACAAGGGCCATAGCTCAAGCTAATATATGATACTCGATTCCATTTCATTCTTGATTCCCAAACCAGTCTATATAAAAACCGTATTGTAAATGTGCCATAAAAGCTGCTCCAATCATTATTACCAAGATTCAAAAAGCCATAAACCTTGTTTTAAATCATACAATCATTGCAAGAGCTCATAGTGATTCTCATAACACAACAAGCAAAGCAATTATATATGGCATTCACATCACACCTGTGAAAAATCACATAGTTCATTCAAACCCATTTCATCAAAAGAGACCAAATAATTTTTGTCATCCATGTGCAAACATAACAATTCATAAAGTAACCCTTAAAATGAGTAAACCGTAATCTTTATCATCAGTGTCAAAAAATTTATACGAAAGTGTCTTAAAAGACATAATATTATAGTTAAATAGTAAAACTCAATAATAGATTTAAATTATATGCTCAATCTTGTATTTATCAATAAAGTTTTAAAGTTTCCTTATTTACGTTTCCCTCTTTTTATCTCTAAAATTTGATCTCTCATCTCTGCTGCTTTTTCATACTCCATATTTGCAGCAGCAATATCCATTTCTAACTCTAACCTTGCTAACTCTTTCTCTGCAGACTTCTTATCAAGAATAGAATAATCTTTATTTTTCGTTTTGATTCACATATCTTTTATCGTAGAATAGACAGTAGTAGGAGTAATTCCATTTTTCTTGTTATGCTGATCTTGAAGATTACGCCTATAATAGGTGAGCTCTATTGCTTTTTTCATTGCTTCAGAAATAATAAGTCCTTCGTCATTACACATTTTTGCTTTATCGACTCTATATAATCAACTTTCTTCTTTTTCTAATTCTCTTTCTTTTGATCCATTTATGATTTTAGGAAGATGTCCTTCTTTATATTCAAAACCTCTGAGTTGCTCACTATACATAGTAACAATTCATTCACTATTTCTTGCAGCCCTTCATATTATTTGAATAAGTGCTGATTCTGATCTTAAAAACCCTTGTTTATCCGCATCTAATATTGCTATTTTGCTTACTTCTGGAAGATCAAGACCTTCTCTGAGTAGATTTACTCACACAATAACGTCTATCATTCATGTTCTGAGTTCATTCAATATTTCTATTCTCTCTAATGTCTCAACTTCGCTATGAAGGTATTTTACCTTAATTCCATTTTCAAGTAAATAATCAGATAATTCTTCACTTGATTTTTTTGTTATTGTTGTGATAAGCATCCTTTCTCATTTTTCAATGACGATATTTATATTATTTATAATATCATCTATCATAAACTCCATTGGTTTAATTTCAATATTTGGGTCTAATAGCCCTGTTGGACGTATGAGCTGTGAGATTACCCTACAATCATCACCTGACTCCCATTTTCCATCAGTTTTTGGATCAAAATTAAAAAAATCATCTGGATCTTTACAACTCATTTCAATTTCATAGGGTCTTGGTGTTGCTGATACTGCAACAACCTGATTCAGTTTTTTTTCAAATTCATCGAACTTGAGAGGTCTATTATCCATAGCTGATGGAAGCCTAAATCAATTGGAAACAAGGTTTTCTTTTCTGGCTCTATCCCCTGCATACATTCAACCAATTTGAGAAAATGTCATGTGTGATTCATCTACAAAACAGAGATAATCTTTTCCAAAATAATCCATAAGAGTTGCTGGTGAATTCCCTGGTTTTCTTCCATCTAAATATCTCGAATAATTTTCTATCCCATTTACATACCCGACTTCTTGCATCATTTCAAGATCATATTCAACTTTTGTTTTTAATCTTTCATATTTCAATACATCTCAAAGATCTTCTTTGAAGTATTTTAATCTCTCATCAAGCTCTTTTTTTATATCTGGAAGAATTCCATCTATTCTTTCTTTTGTCGTTACGGTATGTTTCGCAGGAAAAATAGTTGCTTCATTTAAATACTCGTATATTTCCCCTGTGAGATAGTTTCTTTTTGTTATTTGACTCACTTCATCTCACCAAAACTCAATTGAGAAGCACATTTCACTACTTGCTGGAAATATTTCAAGTAAATCTCCCATAACTTGAAAAGTTCCTGGTTTAAAATCACTTCATGCTCTTTTATACTGAATCGCAACGAGTTGTTTTAATAAATCTTCAATTTTATATTCATTTCATACTTTGATATCAAATACTTGTTCAGTGTATAATGCAATATCTCAAATACCATAAATACATGATACAGAAGCAACTATAATAACATCTTTCCTGGTAAGCAAGTCTTGCGTTGCAGCATGACGAAGTCTATCAATTTCCGCATTTATTGTAGCTTCTTTTTCTATATAAGTATCAGTCTTTGCCACATATGCTTCTGGTTGATAATAATCATAATATGATACAAAATAATGCACTGCATTATCGGGAAAGAACTCTTTAAATTCATTTGCTAACTGTGCAGCAAGGGTCTTATTATGGGCAATTACAAGGGTTGGTTTGTTGGTCTTTTCTATTACATTTGCCATCGTAAAAGTCTTTCAACTTCATGTCACTCACCATAAAGTTTGAAATTTTTCTCATTTTTCAAGATATTTTACGACTTCTTTTATCGCACCAACCTGATCCCCTGCCGGAGAATATTTAGACTTCAACTGAAATAACTGTTTATTTTCGCTCATATGTTTTCGTATTTATGTATAACCGATTCATTTTATTCAACTTTTTTAGAAAATCAAAAAAAAGCTTTCATTTTGAAAGCTTTTTTCTACATTTCATTCCCCTGATATCATACTTCAACTCCTCTGAGATAATATTTAATAATCATTTCACTTGTCCATCACTTTGATGCGAAATAACTTGACCCGAGTCCTGATATTCAAACTCAGTGTCATAATCTTGTTTTTCATTTACTAGCATTATCAGAAACTGACTGTAAATATGGATATTGTTTTTTGAGCTCATCACAAACTTCTGTAACATTATTTTTTAAACAGTACTCTTCAAAACCAAGAGTTTTTCCATCACTTTGTGAGAAATACCAAGGTTTTATCAATTTTCAATCATACGTAATAATTTTATTTTTTGTTTCATCAACAAGAGTATTTACATTTGGACTTCTTAGCTCAAGAGAGTAACCAAGATATTTTTGAAATACATTTGGATCATCTGAGGCATCATACCACTCTCATGGGAATTTTCTTGCTTTAAGCACATACCATAGAGCATAGGTTCTTGCTGAGGTTATAATAGTTTTTATTTTTTCTGAATTATCACCATTACTTACTTCTCATAATCACTTCAGGTAATCATTCATAGGAAGTCTATTCACAACATGAAGTTGTTTATTTTTTACATATAAAATAATATCTCCTCTAAATTTATTATCATTATATTTCATATTTCTGTCCCAACTAGGAATTCTATTCCATGATAAGATTTCAACATATCATCATTTTTTTGATTTTAGATTAAATACCTTCTCTTTTTTTCAATTTATAATCAGGTAGTTCCCTTCTCTTGTTATATTATAGGTTTCATCACTATTTGTAAGCTCTATTTTATTATTACTTGGGTATGATAATTTTACTTTTATAAGTTGATTCGCTATGTTAAGAGTTTCATTATTTCATTCTTGAGAGTTTGTTAATTCTTTATTTTTTACATATTCTATTATGTGATTTTTGATACTAGAAATAAGGTATATTTTTTCTGAAATATTTGATGTATTTTTTTCAAGGTGCTTTTCTATTTTTTCTAAAAGAATGAGTAAATTAAGTTCAGAAATTTTATCTAATTTCTTAAATAACTTTAGTTTATTAATTTTTGCTAACTGTGACCCATATCTTAACTCTGCTTTAATTCATTCAATTTGAGCATATAGAGCATCTCAAGGACACGTTGTAGTTCCTGCATCACGATGTCAAATAATACTATCAAGTTTAAAACTGTTCAAAGGGAGCTCACATCAATCTCACATACACTCTTTATGATAACTTTCTTGAGAGTTCAGATCAATAGAATACTTATTTACTAAAAATTTAGTGAGTGATTGAAGTGATTTTAATTGTTTCTCGTTAACTTTATTCACTGAATAATTTCCAATGAGTGCAATTCATATTGTAGAACGATTATTCCATTTATCGTGTGCAGCAACTGTATTTGCTCATCAAGCTCTTCATTCAAATATTTCTCCATCTTTTCAGATGAGAAAATTATATCAAATATCTCACCATTGTCTGGTAAGAGTATGAAATTTATATATTGATCTTACTCAACTATATGAATCATCGTATTCTGAATAAGTATGATGAATAACAATAGAATTGATACTTTTTGTTTTTTGAATTGGCCACCTAAGACTATGTCAATTTTCTGTATAAATAGTATCTACTACTTTTACATCATCATAATAATCTTTTACGAGAATTTCATTCATTTTCTTTGTTTTTTCTGCTCTTTTTCTTGCAACTTCTTTTTGTTCTTCAGATAATTCAACATACACAGCCTCATCAGCTTTTTTAATGATACTTTGCCATTCTGGGGAATCCACATATCTATAGCTTTCATTCGCTCACCACTGCGATCTTGATATTATTTTTAGATCTTCATTTGCGTAAGAGGACGTAAAAATAAAAAAAGTGGTAAAAAGAATGGCTAAAATTTTCCTCATAGTGGTTTTTATGATAAAATAATATAGAAATAATTATTTAAAACTACTCTATGTCTAGACAAGTCAAAAAATTTCTTAAAAAAATTTTTGTTTTAAGTGCCATACTCGCACTGATTTTTAATATATGAGATAATCTTATAAATGCAAATTCTTCTGAGAAAAGTAATACTGAGACTCAAAAAAATGAAAATAAAAATAGTTTTAAAAGTATAGGAACTCCAATACTAGGGGTCAGTTGAGTTGCTATTAGTACGAATATCTGAATAAGATTTAAGCAAACAGCTGAGCTTCCAGTCACTATATACAAAGAAGTCATGTCTTTTGAAAAAGCTCTTTGAAATAATAATCTCGCAAAAAAGGAACTCATAGCTAATAATATGCTTGCAATTCAAGAGTATAAAAATGTACTTCAAACAAGCGTAAAGAAACTTCTTTCAAACTCGTATGATAGAAAAGCTATTTTAGAAGCATATATAGGACAACTTGAGTATAGATATGAGAACTGAGTCAATCATGAGAAAACTCTTCTCAATCAAAGAGCTATACTCCTACAAGCAATGGAAAAATCAAATGCACAGTTAGATCAACTGAAACAAAAAATTGATACTGATTTCAATAATAATGATGCAGATGAGAGTCTTAAAAATATTGATACACTTCTTGAACTCAAGAAAAAGTTTTACTTTGCAAGAACCTACGTAGTATATATAAATCAATTTTTAAATGAATACACAAAATTAAATAACTATAATAAAATACTCCTTGATGTCCTTATAAATAACAAAGAAGCTATCATAAAAGACGCTTCTATAGTCATTCCAAATAATGGTGGTTTAGGATCTCTCAAATCATTTGGGCTCCTATTTGAAGAAGCTGAAAAGAAAAGTAAATAATCTAAAATATTGACATTTTCATTAATATCCTATAATTAGGTTACTAAAAACAGAAACAAAAAGGGCTCGTAATGGATTATAAGACTTATATTAATGGATTAAATATCATCCTTATTGGATGCACAGATACAACTGAATATTATGCAAAATTACTAAGAGAGAATGAGATAGAAAATGTATCTATAGCATTAAACTCTTTAGAATTTACAATGTATTACAATGCACAAATAGAGGAAGAATACAATGTTGTTAAAATAACTCCTTCCCTCTTGTATAATGCTGATGTATTACTGTTTGATTTAAGCTTTAATAACTCTAAAACATATAGGCAAATAAGCAATATTCGTAAAAGCAAAGGTACTTTTATATTTGTAGAAAATAGGATAATGAAAACCCCTATTGAAGAATTTTCACACACAAATCTGAATATCACTGCAATAACCACAGAAAAAAATGTAATCCCATGTCAAAAAAAGACAAGTTCTAGTGGAATTATTAATCATTTTTTTCAACAGATTCTTAATGAAGAATTATGTATTGAAGAATAGATAACTCTTTATAACAAAAAGCCGATGAGATTATTCTCAATCGGCTTTTAAACTGTTATAAATGGAGCAAAGACAAGTCTATTGTTATCATTTTTTACAAAATCATCTTGTAAGTAATCAAGATGTAACTCACTCCTATATCAGGCATTCCCTCTTTGAATCATATTATATCAAACTGTTTTTATCTTATACGAAACATCATATCTATTACATGTTCTTGGACAAATATCATCCGTTGCATACATCCCTCTACTTGGACTTTCTATCGCTGAAGTATCACATAACCTCCCTGTAAAGATCAAAGCCCATGGATAGTATACATCTACTCAGGTTCCATGAAACCTAGAATTATCATATAAATTCTCTCTTTTTTCCATGAAATCAAGGGCAACTCTCTCAATCTTATATTTTTGTAAAAAATTTTTATATACGTCTAAACTCATTTCAGAAGAAGAATAAAACTTCATCTGCCATTTTACAATCTCTTCCCTCAGTTTAAGTTTTTCTTGGTCAGTTTTATTCTTAATATTCTCTCACGCAGGATGAGCTTCATATCAAAAAGTATCTATAAGTGGAGTTTTAAGGATCTTATGAATAAGTCTTCAAAAAATTGGTTTCAGATTTGTATATTTTTTGTTTAATAACCTCAATACTCAAAAATCATTTACTACTACTTCGATAGGGTTTTTAATTTTTAGATTATTTAAATATTCAAGTGACTCTTCTAACTTTGCTAACATAGTATCCCCTACATATGGAGTTACAAAAGTGAAAGTTCTTACTGTATGCGGAGGATAGTTTTTGTTAAATATTTTAAACTCTTCGATAGCTTGTTCTATTTCATTTTTATATGCTGCTAAATATTCACAATTATCAGATCAATAATAGATTCACTCTATTTTATTAAATGCGTCTTGTCAAAATTTCTTTTTAATCTCACGAATTCCCATGAAGTTTACTTCGTATTGAGGAGAGACATCAACGGTAAGTTCACCAGGAAAATTTTCCATGAAAAAATTAGCAACTTCCCTATCTTTCTTTCACTGAGATAGGAGATGTCACTTATTTAAAAGCTTAAAATATTCTAAAGTGGTTCAGATATGGATAAAAAGTTTCATAATTCTTATTAATAAACAAAGTCAACTTTTACTATTCTATTTCAGAATTTTTTTGATTCTTCTGCTTCTCTTACAGAAATTACTTCAAATGCATCAAGAAATCTCTCAGAAATATCCCTAATATCAATTTCTAAACCTTCAAAACTTGCCAGTTCATAGAGTCATTCAGCATCAAAATCAGTATTTAATATATTCATATTATCTTCCGTTGATATTGATAGATCATGGGAAATCATTTCTCAATACGTTTCAAAATCTTCTACAAGATCTTTCGAATTCTCTATTTTTGTATCTCAAAAAACAAAGACCGTTGTATTCTCTCAATCAACTACTAATTTTTTACAATTCATCTTTGATACGTCTACTCCTCATTCAAAAGTAATAGTTCCTGCAAATGTATTCATATATTTTAGTTATTCAGTATTATCCCTTTCCTAATTCTAGGGAGGGTTAGGATGGGTTATTCTATCTAATAAAAATTTCTTTTATTTTTTCTGGTGGTCTCCCTATGACAGCTCTTATTTCATCATATACTATAGGTCTTTGCATAAGCTTTGGAAAATGAGCCATTTTCTTTAAAATCTCAGTATCAGATGAACCTTTTGTGAGTCATTGTTCTCAAAATTCTGGTTCATTCGTTCTGGTAAAATCTATAGCTTTTATCCCTAATTTTTCTTGTAAATCACGTAATTCATCAAGATCAAGTGCATTTTTTAGATATGCTCTTAAAATATATCTTTTTCAAGACTTATCCATGAGCTTTAATGCTTCTCTAGACTTTGAACACCTTGGGTTGTGTAGAAATATATACATCTATATTAATTAAAAATTATATTCTTTATTAACTCCGTTATTTTAACTTTGTTATGTTTATAAAAACTCTCATCGTCAAGCAAGTCTGCTTCTATTACTTGTACTTTTCTTCTCTCTAGCTCCGACCTTTCTCTATTACTTAAAAATAGAAAATCTCATCATTTTACAGATATATCATCTTGAAATTTTTTATATTCTAGAGGAGTTAAATCAGGCTTTTTATTATTTACAATAAAGTAATCTATTCTTTTTCATAAAAACATTTCCACCTTATTCACAAAATCTATTTGAGCGAGACCAGTTGTCTCTCATCATTTATTAGTTGAATTTCAAATATAGATTATTTTTGCATTTGATTCACATAACGATTCTCTCACTCAACCAATAATGAAGTTTGAAATAATTGATGTAAATAGATCTCATGGCCCAATAATTATGTAATCAGATTCTACTATAGTGTCATGAACTTGTTTATTATGAGAAGCATCTTGCGAACAATGATTGAGTACTAAATCAGAAATTCAAGAATTATATGAAGCAACATTACTTATTCTATCTTGAGATTCTATAACGTCCCCATTTCATAAAATAGCTTTTATACGAGCTCTTTTTGTTGTAACTGGGATGACTTTTGCTTTTACTTCTAATAAAGTATGCATAAAATCTATCATTTTATCATAATCCTGATCAAAGTTATAAAACAAACTTGCCATAAGAATATTTCCAAATTTATGTCATTTAAGAGATGAATGAAGAGGAAGCTTAAAATCGAAAATATTTGAATAATTGTTATTCAATAGATGAAATAAATCTCCATCTGAAAAATCTACAAACTTAATAAGCTCTTCTTTTAAATCTCATCATCTTCAAAAAAATAAAAGCTCTTTATTTACTTGCTTAAACAAGTCAAAAATAGTGAATTCTCATATTTTTTCCTCATTTAAAAAAGTATATTCAAATACAAGCTTAAAATAGTCTCTATATTCTGATGAAGAAAGTGAAAATAAACACCTTCTTAAATCTCCTGGAGGAGGTAAGTGTAAACCAAGATCATCATGAAAAGCCTTCATTAATTCTCATGTTGTTCTTCCATCATCACTCATTGATACAACTGATGTTATTGATACTCTATCATCTAATGAATGATAAAATGCATCGAGTAGATTAGATTGCCCATTTCAACCTCAGATTGTTGTAATTTTTAGCATAAACTATATTTTTAAACTTTTTATAAAATCTTTTAGTTCACCTTTTAGATCATCTCTTTTCAATCAATAGGCAATAGAGGCTTTTAAAAACCCTATTTTTGATCCTGTATCATACCTATCTCATTGGATATTTACTCAATAAATATCTTGATCTTTTCTCATGAGCTCAAAAGCATCAGCAAGTCTTATTTCATCATCTCAACTTCCTGAAGATGATTTCTCTAAATAATCAAAAATTTCAGGAGTAAGCACATATTTTCAAATCACTCATGAACGAGACTCTGTTTCACTTGATTTTGGTTTCTCTAAAAACTTTGATACTTCAAAAGTTTCTCTATCAGTTGAATTTGTTTCTATGATTCAATAATTTGAAACATCTTTATCTGAAACTTGAACTGTAGCAATAACTGGGTTATGTTTTCTCTCAAAAGCATCTACTAATTGACATGCTGCACTAACTTCATTATCAATGATATCATCTCAAAATAAAACAAGGAATGGTTCATCTCAAATTAGATTTTTTGTTCTCAATATAGCTTCTCAGTCTCCTTTTGGATATGGCTGTCTCACATATACAATATTTGCCATATTATTGAGTCATTTGATAGTTTTTAAGTACTCAAACTTTCATGATTTATCGAGTCTTTCTTCTAGCTCAAAATTTGAATCAAAATGATCTTCGATAGCTCTTTTACTTCTTCATGTCACAATAATAATATCTGTACATCAAGCTGAAATTGCCTCTTCAACCAAGAGTTGCATCACAGGTTTATCTATAATTGGAAACATTTCTTTTGGGAGAGCTTTTGTGGCTGGTAGAAACCTAGTTCCAAATCATGCTGCTGGGATAACACATTTTCTTATCTTTTGCATAGAGCGTAATATATTATTTTAATAAATAGTTTGCAGTACTACTTCAGAGTTTTCATCCTTTATTCCAGAAATGCATGTCATAATCTCTTCAGGAGCAAGAGGAAATCACGCTTCTCATCTAAAATTATCTATTATATTGTCTCTGCCTGATTCCACCCTACACATACAAGCTCCACAAATCCCAGTGAAACAAGCAGATGAAATTTCTACTCAAGATTCATTTAATTGTTTTAATAAAGTCTTCTTTGTATCTCAAGGAATCGTTTTTATAATTTCTCAAGTACTATTCTTGATTACGATCATTATTATTTATTTCAAATATTTAAAAGTGGAATTGCTGAACCTTCTCATCCCATATAATACGTTGGGTATTGTCCATTCCATTTATTAATAGCATTTAGTTCATTTTCTAGCTTTTTATAATCAATTACATCTTGATTAATTTGTTGTCTGATAAGCTTATTATAGGCTTCGATTCATTCTCACTCTAAGATTTTTGCTTGCCTTTCTCATTCTGCTTCTTTAACTTTTGCTTCAGCTATTGCTTCTGCTTGCTTTACTTTTTGTTGTGCCTCAATCGCTACTCTTTCCAGTTCATATATTTCTTTTTCTTTTCTTTGTTCTGCAATTTGTTTTTCTTCAATACTTTTCTTAAACTCTAGATTAAAGTCAAAGTTTGTTAAACTTACTCATTCTAAAATAAGTCATTCTTTTAAAAATGCTTCTCTTAATTGTAGTTCAACGTTTGTTTTAATTTTTTCTCTGTTTGTAAGAATTTCGGATACTTTAAATTTTGCTGTGTGTGTTTTGATACTATCAATAATAGCAGGAATTACTTTTTTTGATTCATAATCAAGTCATACATTTTGATATATTGTAGATACCTTCGCTTTATCTAAACTATAAGTAACAATAGTATCAACATATACATCTTGTAAATCTGCTGAAGCACTATCAAGTCTTGCTCTTACATTACTAATATCAGGATATTTTTCTGGATTATTCGTAAATACAATTTTTTGTGTTCTTACATCAATAGATGTAATTGATTCTACCAAAGGAAATCTAAAATGAATTCATTCATCAAGTACTTTATCTTTTACTCATCAAAATTTAGAAAAGACTACTCACCTTTGTCATGCATCGATAACAACAAGAGGATTTAACATTGTAAACACTAAAACTACAATAAATATTATTAATACAAACTTAATTGGTTTTAATACTGAATTATTTAACCATTCTACTATTTTTCTCATAATCATATAATTAATAATATAAAACTTATTTTTATTTTCAAAGCTTATCTACTACACTTTCGTAGTCATCCCAAACACTTTTTCAATTATTAAATGAAAAATCTGAATTCTGTTTTCTTTTTGTTTTTGTTTGTAACTTTTCTTCATTTATATTTGTCTCTTTGACTGGTTTCGATTTATCTGAGCTATAGATCAGAGTTTCTCATGTGTAATTAATTTTATCCATTTTTTCAATTTTTTCTACTTTTTTATCTTTCTTATTTTTTCACTTGTATTTTGCTATTTGCATATCTACAGAATATACTCACTTCTTAAATGTCTTGTATTTTTCTTCATCTCACAGAAGCTCCTTTATACATGTATATATTTCATATTTTACAAATATTCTATCTAAATCTATATCAGTGTTTACAAAAAATATAAATGCTAGTATCAATAAAAAAGGAAAGTGATAAAAAAATATCCCTGCAAAAATACAAAATACAATAAATATTTGTACTCTTTTTTTACAATGTGATTTCCTTACCATTCAAGTCATAATAGTAGTTAATTGATATACCTCTCTCTTGCCCTAAAGGATACACCTTCGGATAATTTCTCTCCCCTTTGGAGGGGAAAGAGGCTGCAGTTAAACATCAAATCTTTTAAATAGTGGCTCTCATTTTTCTTTAATATGAAATACCTCTGTTGCATCTCTTAATTTTTGTAGATTTCACTCTTCTAATTCCTCTACATAATTTTCTAAACCAAGTTTAATAAACATTTCTCACATTTTTTCTGGGAAGAACACATATAATGATAAACCTACTTGCCTCAATCACTCTGCTATTGTATATAATACTTCTTTTGTCTCATCCCTTTTATTTTCATCTTTTATCATCTGCCATGGCTCATTTGTATCTACATATTTATTTATTTCATCTAAATACTTAAATGCATGATCCAATGCTCATTTAAGATTATATGTCTTCATATTACTATCAAAATCATAATCATTTTCCCATTTTCAAATGAGTAAATCTGGATCTAATATTATATCTGATCACTCTAATCAATCTTCTAAAGCTAATTTTAAAGTTAATACAACTACTCTATTCACTAAGTTCCCTAAATTATTTGCTAACTTTGCATTGTAGATTAATATTGCCTGCTTTTGATCAAAATCTCAGTCTTGCCCAATATTAAAACTTGATAATAAATAGAGAGTCAATAAATCTTTTGAATATGTTTCTGAAAACTCAACCGGATCAATTACATTTCAAAGAGATTTTGAAATCTTTTGCCCATCAACAGTAAAGAATCAAGTGGTAAGAATCTGTTTTGGTAACTCATATCATGCTGATATAAGCATAGCTGGCCAATAAATAGCATGAAATCTAATAATGTCTTTTCAGACTACATGCAAATCAGCTGGCCAAAAACCTTCATCTCAATTTTGACAAACAGTAAGATAATTAAATAAAGCATCATACCATACATATGTAACTTGCGCTTCATCAAAAGGAAGCGTGATCCCAAATTTATTTGTTTCTCTGGAAATCGAGAAATCTTCTAAACCTCTCTTCGTAAATGCTTTCACTTCATTGAATCTATCTGAAGGAATTACAAATTTTGGATTCTCATCATAAAATTTTTCTAACTCTTCTTGATATTTTGAAAGCTTAAAAAAATAATTTTTTTCTTTAATTGTATCTGGTGTTGTTAAATGGTCAGGGCAGACTTTTATAATATTATCAGATACTTTTATTTCTTTTTTAATAGGGAAAGTTTCTTTTGTTGTTTTATTAAGATAGACAAGATCATCGTCTTTTTTGAATCCTTCACATCCAACACAATACATTCATTCATACTCCCCTGCATAAATATCTCCGTTATCAAAAGACTTTTGTAATACACTTTTTACAAATTCATGATGCCTTGATTCTGTTGTTCTTATAAAATCTGTATATTCAATTTTTAATCCATCCCAAACAGCTCTGTGTTTTGAAGCCATTAAATCTAAATATTTCATGGTAGGCATACCATTTTCTTCAGCTGCTATTACAGCTTTTTGACTATTCTCATCAACTCAAGTACAAAATTTTATTTTTTTTCAGTTTATTTTATTATTTCTTGCTATGGTATCTGCTATAATTGAACTATAACTGTGTCATATATGTGGGATTCAATTTGTGTAATAAATTGGTGTAGTAACATAAAAATTTTCTTTCATTAAAAATAGCTAGCAATATAAATCTTATTGCTAGCTATTTTAGTTTCTTTTTTGCTTTTGTAAAGTAAAAAATCGAACAATTTAAGAAATTAATTCATTTCTAAAAACTATAGGTTTTCCCAGGGATCGTACATCTATAATATTCCCTACTCTATCCGAGAATTCTCGAGAATAAACATCCAAATTTTCAGGATTTTCATCATGTAATTTTAAGGCTCTTGAGTGACTTAAAGTTTTAAACTTTATTCATGAACTTTTAATAGTAGATTCTTTATACCTTTCATCATTATAAAACCATTTCACGTAAGGAACAGGTAATATAAACATTGATTTTAAAAACATGTTTCTTTTTAAGTACTCTTGAGATGATAGTTTTGTTTGATTGTTGACATAAACATTTGTGGGATTTTCTAACCCATTTGTTAACATATAGTATAACATAATATAAAAGCCATCTTGTTCCATTCTATCTAATTGTTCTCTTTTAATCACACCTCAAGAAGTTCAAGATAATCTTGTTTTGATTTCTCAGGAAATACCATCAGGAAAAAAAACATCATGTCAGCTTTTATTTAAGTTTTTCTTACATCACAAAATTTTCTTTACTTTTTCTTCTCACCAATTTCATACAATTGCTCTTACTTTTTGTATGTCAGCTCAAGAATAAGAAGGAGAAATATAAGGAACTTTTTTTTCTTCTTTTGACAAATTTAGTTCATTCAAAATTTCTCAACTAGAGGGGTCAACCGATGCTCACGTCACAATTGAATCTGTAGAGTATTTTTCTATATTCATTTGAATAATATCAATAATAATCCCTCCTTATTTAAAATTTTTACCGATATATATTAATAGATTATTTATATAAGTCAATAATCTATAATTGATCATTTAACTCTTCTCCACAAATCATACAATAATTTGCATCTTTCGGGTTTTTTGACTTACATCTATGACAATGTTTTGATCTGGCATGATGTTTATGAGTCATTTCATGATTTCTCGATGTTTCCATAAACACCATAATCGTAACTGCTGATGCTAATGCAAGTACGAGAGGTCACAAGAATACAAGAAAACTTCAAAATACTCTTCATAGATTTGTGAGTGGTACCATATCTCAGAATCAAACTGTTGTCATGGTAACCAGCCCCCACCAAAGAGTTATAGGAATTGAAGTAAACTTCGTTCAGATTACATCTTTTTCAAAATAATAAACAAATGATGAACCAATAAATAATATTACAAAAAATAATATGTATACTGCTTTATACTCATCAATATAATCTTTTAAGGCCTTAATAAATCATGCGGTAAGTGGGATTTTTTTTACAAGTCTTAACACTCTCAATACTCTTAGTAGTCTTAATAACTTCAATATATCTCAGACTGATAACAATCAAAAGAAAAATGGTACAAATGAGAATAAATCAATAACTCGAATTGGATTTGCGATAAAACTAATCTTCTCTTTTGCATTGAAAAGTCTATAAAAATACTCCCCTGCAAATACTATTGAAATGAAAGCATCAAAGACAAATAATTCAAACTTATATGTAACTTCATTTGTTCAAATACTTTCAAAAACAAAGATAAAAGCAAATAATACAACGAGTGATGTAATAAAATTACTTAAAAACTGCCCAATTTTACTCTTTGGGTCATCTAAGATATTTTCATATTTGCTATTATTATAGCCAAAAATTTTATTTTTTAAGCTCAGTAACATAATTAAACTTATGAATAAAAAAAACTACTATAATTATAGCAGTTTTTTCTTTTATTTTCAAACTTTTCTAATTGCAGAGAATCTTTTTAATACTGTTGGGTGTGAATAGTAGAAAAACTCATATGCCGGGTGCGGTCTCAGGTTTGAAAGATTATTTCTAGAAAGCTTTGTAAGAGCTCAAACAAGCAATTCTCCATCTATATGCTTTGCAGCAAATTCATCAGCTTGATATTCATTTCTTCTTGATAATACATTTCCAAATAGCCCTAATATAATCGATATTGGAGTGAAGAGTATTCCAAATGCAATTGCTCATACATGAAAACTTCATTGTGTTGCTCCTAAAGCCATAGAAACTTCATCAAAACTAAGAGCTAATCAAAATACATATAACATAAACCCTGTTTGGACCGTAGAGAAGGCTAACATTTGAAGAGTATGTTTTCTCTTATAATGTCCAATTTCATGAGCAAGCACAGCCACAAGTTCATCTACTGATAAATCTTTGATAAGAGTATCATATAACACTATTCTTTTCTTTGGTCAAAAACCTGAAAAATATGCATTTGCTTTGCTTGATCTCTTTGATCCATCAATCACAAATATATTATCTAATTTAAATCATACTTTTTTTGCAAATTTTTCAATCCCATCTCTCAGATCTCATTTATCAAGAGGAGTTTGTTTATTAAAAATTGGTACGATGAGGCTTGAGTAAAACATCATAAAGAATACTGACATAAAAGTTGCTACTCACCAAGCATATACCCAGAATAAGTTTCAAACACTCGTATAGATAAAGACTATAAGTGATAACAGTACTCATCATATAATAGCTGATAGCAGAAGGGATTTTATCGTATCAAGAAAAAAGAGTTTTTTTGTCATTTTATTAAACCCAAATTTTTCTTCTATAACAAATACTGAATACAGTGAGAATGGAAGTCCAATAGCAGTTTGAACAAGAGTGATAATTCAAAAGAAATATAAAGCCATTACTATTTCAGAACTTGTAAGTCCTCTTACAAATATGTCTAACCAACCAAACCCTCCAAAGATTAATATAAGAAGCATAATTGTAAAAGAAAATATACTTCAGAAAATTCCAAATTTATACTTAGTTTTTTCGTAATCCATTGATTTCTTGTATTTTTTTTCATCATAAATCTCTTTTAATTCTTTTGGAAGTTTATTCGTCCAATTCAGAGTGTTTAGATATCATAATAATTTTGTTAATAAAAATTCAAATAACACTAGTACAATAATTATGTAAAAAATAGTTTCAACTGTCATATATATTTAAATCAATAATTAAAGAAAACTCCAAAGTAGACTACCTCTAGAGGGTTATAAGTCAATCTTTATTTCCCAAAATAAACCAATACTACTCACAATACAATAAAAATTCAAATCAGAAACTTTCTTGGTAAATTACTTTCTTTAAAAAAGATTCATCAGAGTATAATAGTAAATAACATTCATGCTGTTTTGATAGCAGACATATATCAAATAAATATATATTGTATTGCCGTCATTTGGGCTATATGTCATATGGCATAAAAAACAAATGTTCCAATAAGTACAAGATAGCTATTCTTAATATACTGGATATCTTTTTTATATGTTTTTAGAAATCAAAATAGGCTCGTGAAAAATAAAAATATATTCATTATGAATAACCAAAAAATTGGGTATGTTTCTAAAACTCAAATTTTATCAAAAATGTTAGTAAAACTATAACAAACTACTGTAATGAGAAAAAACTGAGATCATTTATTGGTAAATATATGTTTTATAGGTTCGAAAAAATTTGTATGGTATTTTTGAAAGTTCAAGAAATATACTCAAAACAGTATGATAAATACTCATAATATTCAGAAAAGATTCGGAGTTTCTTTGAGTAGGATAAATCACAATAATAATACTCCAACTGTAATTAATCAATTTAATGGTGAAATATATGAAATATCTTCTGATTGTAATGCTTTAAAAGAAAATAACTTTCAAGCATAAAATAATATCCCTGAAAATATGAACACAAGAATAAGCTTTCATGTTATTTCTGGAATTCAAATATACAATACAAAAGGAAACCAAAAAAGAATACTCAGCCCTGACAATATAAATACAAGCGTATTTGAATTTATATTCTTTAAATTAGTTTTTTGAAAAATTCACTTTGCAGAGTGTGAAAAAGCAGTGAGAATTGCCAATAAAAATCAAATTGTCTCCATTTATATATTTTTAAATAAGAAAAAATAAGTATAATACTTTTTATATTTTCTCTACTCTACTTCCCTCTCTATTATCAATAATTTTATATCCAGCTTCTTCTAATTCATTTCTCATTTTATCAGCTCCTTCAAAATCTTTATTTTTTTTTGCTATATTTCTTGCTTCAAGTTTTTCCTGAATATCTTGTGGAATATCTTCTGTAAGTTCTTCTAAAATAGAAAAATCTATAATTCATAAAACTTCATTAAAAGTTTTAAACATATCAAGTAAACTTTTTTCTTCATCTAAACTAAATGATTGATCTGCAATTCATGTATTCACAAACTTTACAAAACTATGAAACTCAGCAAGTGCCTCTGGCATATTAAAATCATCTTCAAGTCTTTGCATATATTCAGAAAGTATAATTTGCATTTCGTTTCTAAAAACTCTTGAAATCATAAGTACTTTTTTCTCTCCTGTTTGTATACTTCTATCTAATGTTTTGATTGTCTCATCAATTTTTTTAATAGTATTCAACGCTTGTTCAAGTTTTGAAAAAGAAAAATCTATACTGTCTCTATATTTTCCGTTTATAAAAGAGAGTCTGATTGCTCTATAGAGAATTCAAGTATTTACATCTGAGAATTTTTCTTCTAAGTCTTTAAGTGTATAAAAATTTCAAGCTGATTTTGACATTTTTTTCCCATCCACAGTTAAGTGACCTCAATGTAACCAGTACTTAGAAAATTCCTTTCTAGTACATGCCTCAGTTTGTGCTACTTCATTTTGATGATGCGGAAATAGGTTATCTATTCATCACATGTGAATATCAATTTGAGCTCAAAAATACTTCATATTACAAGCACTACATTCAATATGCCAACCTGGACGTCCTTTTAAAGTTACTCTTTCGCCATTTATTTCAAAACTTCCCTCCCAAAAATTATCTCCATCTTCTTTTTTATACACTTTCCAGAGTGCGAAATCTGCTGCTGATTCTTTATCATACTCATCATTATCAATCCTCACTGATTCTTTCATTCACGACATATCTAAGTTTGCAAGCCTTCCATATTTTTTAAAACTTTTTACATTAAAATAGATACTCCCATCATCAGAAAGATAAGCATTTTTTCTATTCAGCATTGTTTGAATCATTCTTACCATTTCTGGTATCAATGTTGATACTGGGACAACATTATCAGCTTCTTGTATTCAAAGTTTTTTAGTGTCCTCTAAAAAAGCTTTTGTATATTTTTCTGTAAATGGTATTAATTTTTCTCATGCAGCCATACTATCTCTGATAGTTTTATCATCAATATCTGTTATATTCATTGTAGTTGATAATTTATATCACAGAAACCTTAGTGATCTTACAACAATATCTTCATATATATAAGTTCTTAAATTTCAAATATGAGCATAGTTATATACTGTTGGACCACAATAATATACTTTTACTTCTTGTTGTTTTAATGGTTTAAATTCTTCTTTTTTTCTTGTTTTTGTATTATAAACTTGCATTAATTTTTTCATTTAATAATTATCCCCCCTCCTGCTAGGGAGGGGGTTAGGGGGTGGGGTTATTTTTTAAATTTGGCTCTTACTAATTCAGAAACCTTTGCAGGGTTCATTCATTTTTCTTTATTTCCAGCAATCATTATATTTGGTCAAATTTTACAATCTCACATACATTTAGATTCTTCTATTTCAAGGTTATCTAAATTAAATTTTTGTTTATCATTTTCTAACCTAGTGATAATATATTCACTAAATCTTGACTTACATGTTTTTCAACAGCAAACTTGTACTTTCATCTACTTTATAGATTAAAATCTAAAATACTTCAAATATTTTACCTAGTATTTTTCAAGAAGCAAAAAAAACTCGAAAAAAAATTTGCTTATCCTGAAATTTTTATATAATAAGCAAGCGTTAAACGCATATGCCGGGGTAGCTCAGGGGTAGAGCAGGGGCCTGAAAAGCCCTGTGTCAGTAGTTCAAATCTACTTCTCGGCACCATTTACAATACAGCTTCAAATGGCTCAGCTACATATAATTAGAAGCTGAGTTATTTTTTTTGAAAAAATTATAGATACCTGCGAAGGTGGTGAAATTGGTAGACACGTACGCTTGAGGGGCGTATGATCCTAGATCGTGAGGGTTCAAGTCCCTTTCTTCGCACCATATATAAAAAAAGAAAAAACATATTCATATATCATGAGTATGTTTTTTTAATTGTATAAACTCAAATATTTCTGTTTGAGTGTATATAAAAATTAATTATCACTGCTAAGTTTCAACACGATAACCAATTTTTACATCTGATGTACATAGTTTTGGATCATAAGTAATATCAATAGGTAATGTTATTTTATCAAATTTTACTATATCTGACATTACTTTGTCATTTGTAGTAATTGAAACAGCATTACCTTGAATTTCTATTAAAATAAAACTTGTACCGATGCTATAAAAGGCTGTTTTTAAATACTTATCATTAAGCTTGATATCATTTTGACCAAATTTCTGAACAGTTACATTCATACTCATTTTATTAATTTTTTTAATATTAACTTTCGCAGAATCTTTTGGAGAAGATGGATTTTCCATATAAACAAAACCTTCTTTCCATAGTACGTTACGTTTATATTCAATATTTCCTAATGTAGATATCAATGGTACTGAAATGCTTTTGCATGTATTAGCAGCCATTAAATTACTAGAAAATAAAAGTAAAACTAAAAATACTCTTAACATTTACTATTCCTTTTTATAGTTTCAAATCAAAATGCAGCGGTATATTAGATAATAAATATGAAAAGGCAAGTATTTCTTATGATGAGAAAAATAAAAAACCGACTTTCGTCGGTTTTTACATTTGTTTTCCTGTATTACCAAGAGTTATGTAAACTTACTTTTCATAGGGACTTCTTCCATCCTTACAAATGAGCTGCATGATTCAGGCTTAAATGAAAGAGATATCTTTAAATTTATCTGACTCAATTGATCTAAAGGATATCTTTTTGTCACCGTTTCTAAATATGATTTTTCTATAAGTACATGTGAAGCAAGGTCAGTATTTACTTTCATTTTAAAGCTATGTTTTACTTTTTTACCTTCAAATAATATAGATCCATCACTATGGATAAGAAAATTATCTTTCACAACCACATGCTGAGCTGCTGGATAAATTTTTTTATTTCCAGTTGTGTATACACCATCTGGCCTCCATTCAATAAAAAGAGACTTCGCAGTTCTACCGTCAATTATCTGTTCAACATTAACCGGTATTTTTTCACATATTTGATCCCCAGGAATACGTTGTAATCCAGCAGAAACATTTGCTACCATACATAATAAAGAAAACAAAGATATAATTCTATAAAACATGTAATTCTCCTTTTTAATTTAAGTTATATACAAATTTATATCGAAATTATATTACCTGTTATTTAAACTATGTCAATATTCGTATTTTTTTACTTCACTACCCTTCTTGGTATTTCATAATAATCAAATAAATAACTCGCAACATCATTGAAAACAAATGCAGCTGTTTGTCACCCAAAATTATTTGTTCTAGGTCTATCAAGTTTCACTATAATTACAAACTTTGGATCTTCTGCTGGTCAAAATCAAGCATAAGATGCAATAGTACTTCAAACTCATTTTTCATATATTCATTTATATGGAATTTGTGAAGTTCCGGTTTTTCATCAAACAGAATATCATAATACATTTCAATTCTTAGCTGCTCCATCTTTTGCTGATGAAACTAACATTGATACAATAATTTTTGAAGTAGATTCCTTTATAACTCTTCTTTCAAGTTCTTTTTTGTACTTTATAACTTTGTTGTTTGAAAATTCTATATAATCAATAATTCTAGGTTTAATATATATTCATCAGTTTACAAGAGTACTATACGATGATGCCATTTGAAGAGGAGTGACACTCACTCATAATCAATAAGAGCTCGTAAATAGTTTTGCTCTTGACCACTTCTCCCATGGGGTAACTTGTGAAAATACTTCTCACTCTAAAGTAATTCAAGTTAATTCATTAAAGCCAAAATCTGTAAAATATTGATGTAATAAAACTTTTCAAATCCTTTGAACTATTCTAATCATTCAAACATTACAACTAAAATTCAATGCATGTGCAAAGCTATGGTATCCAAGACACTTATCAGAAACATTTTTAATAGTAAAACTATCAATTGTAAGCTCTCACTTATCCATGTACATACTATATCTATTTATTTCTCATGTATCAATTCATATAGCAACAGTAAGAGCTTTCATAATTGATCCTGGCTCATATAATGATGAAATAGCATCATTTTTATAAACTTGTGGTCAAAAATCATTTTTATATTTATATTTCACCAATGCATTTTCTCATAATTCTTCTCTAACTGCTCTTCTTAAAAGTATTTCTTTTGAATCATAATAAAATTTATCTCAGTTTTCTTTATCTTCAACAAATACAGGAAATCAAAGAAGGTCAACTTTTGGGTCAGGATATTTTGAAAATCTTACTTTTTCAAGTTCGTATACATCTCAATAATTGTTCAGATTATATGTTGGATAATTTGCAATAGATAAGACTCTTCATGTTTTGGGTTCCATAACAACTATCGTCCCCTTATTTGCTCTGTACCTCTTTACACCATTCTCTAAGATTGTTTCTACTTTTTTTTGTATATTTCTATCAATCGTTGAATGAATTTTAATTCATTCTCAAATAAAATCTTCTTTCTTTAAATCAATCGGGTTAATTATTCTTCATAAGACATCTTTTTTACTTACAATTTTTCCATTATTTCATTTCAAAATATCATCAAAATATCACTCAATTCAATAATGCCCCACTCATTCAGAATCTACAAATCAAATTAACTGTGATCCTACCTCTTTCTCTGGGTAATACCTATGTGGATTTGGTGTTAAGATGATAAAATTTCAAATGCTATTTATTCTATCTAATATACCATTTTTTAACGCAATATTTTCTTCCTCGAGATAATTTTTAATGTATTCTGAAACTGATATTGATAATTTATTTAAAACTGGAATATATCTGAGTTCTCTTTTCCTAATAAGGTGCTTAATTTTTTTCTCTGTCATTCATAATATAGATGAGAGTTCTTTTGAAGCATACTCATCACTATCAATTTCTTCTGGATTTACATATAAGAACTGTCAGCTTGGATATAATCATTTTATTCATAAATTTATGATTTGAGTTATTTCTTCATTATCAAGTTCTTTATCAATAAAAACACTGTTTACTTTTGTTTGGTTTAATTTCGGAGTCAAATATGCAGAAATAAGGTCTTTAATAAGCAATTCATCTTTTCTAAAATCCTCAATTTCTAAAACACGTAAAAACTTCAATAGGTTTTTATAACATTCTTTTTTTGAATTCAGATAACAAAGTTGCTTGTATGAAACTTCCGTTAAAAATTTTTGTAATTTATCCTTATTTCATTCCATCTTTGGATCAATCGCAATATTATACAAATTCAGTGATGTTCCTAGAATCGTACCTTGATTGGTTGAGGAATAAATGGTCCCCCTTGTAACGGGTACTGTTACTTCTCAGATTTGTTGTCTATCAGCTAATTGATTGTAAAAACTATAATTGAGAACTGTATATGCAAAAAGATTGTAGATAATTATAAGAAAGAATAATACAAAAAAAACAGCAATAACATATATTCTATTACATCAGTCAAAATATTTTTTAGCTTTTTGTATTATCTTATTTTTTTTCATATATTTTCTTCTATCGGATAAAAATCTATCTTTGTTTTTATTTCAGCAGGTATTATATCTTCATCATATACTTTTAAAAGTTTATTTTCAATTTTGATATAATCATTTTTTTTCATATTCTTATCAACCTCTTTTATGAAAATTCTTAATATATACGGAGTCTCATTGTAACAAGTATTTTCAATAGTTTTTTTCATAGCCAATATTACTTCTTCGTTTGTTCATACACATTCAAAAGGCTTCATTCATGAAACACCAAGAAGCTCTTTGAATAGTTTTTCTAGATCTTTTCTTTGATATAAATCTTCTCAGAAGATATCAATAACTTCCTGTTTGTTAATAAAAGGTCTTAGGATAGAAAATACAAACGCACACTTAGGACAATTATTACACCAAATTCATTGATGGGCTTTGGTTGTATTATGTATCTTAAAGTTATTATTACAACTTGAAAATGCTTGGAAATATTTCGTTCAAAGTTTTGTAAATAATTCAGCTATTTTAAATTCATACATTCATCTTAAAAGAGAAAAGTACTTCACATCTGATGAAATATATTTCTGTACATAGAGAGCAAAATCTTCTTCAAACTCTAAACTTTTTGAATACTGATGATTTACATCTACTCATTCCCACTCAGTATTTCAAAAATTTGCAGAACGTTCATTTGATAAAACAAGATATTTATAATCATATAAATATGCAATTACTTCCATAGCAAAGGCTATTATTCAAGTTATAGGGACATGTCCGTTAAAATATCAGCTTTCGTTTAGTTCAAATAATTTTTGAGATATTTTCCTTGTGACAAGAAAATTATTTTTTCAAATTATATTTATGCAAGATTCTTTAATGCTATCAGTTTTTCCAAATACAAAAGTATCAAAACCAATTCACGCTTTTTTAAAAAGCTCCATGGATACAAGAGAGTCTTTTCCTCAACCAATCGCAACAAGTGCTCTATCTTTCAAGAGAAAATCTTTTTTTTGTAATTTCTTTTCATGATTACTTTCAAAGTGGAACAAATTTTCTGGGAAAATTTTATTTATAAATAAAAATTCTCAGAGTCAGTTCTTGTAAAATTTTTTCCAAAAAGATACTTGATAACTATCTAGATATCATGAATCAACTATTAATTTCGAAGTTGGATAGGCTTTATAATAACTAATCCCTAAAGCCATATGAAGATGAAAAAGTAAATTATCTAAAATTTCAAAATCTAAGTCCGATCTCAGATCAAAATTGGGATCATCAAAAGATATTACTTCTTCAAAGTAAGTTTCTCTATCAAAAGAGTATATAAATTTTGCTTCTAAATTCACAAGATCAAATGTGTAGTTTTCAAAATAGAATTTTTTTCAGTCTGAGTGATAAGTAATTTTATTCATTTATGGTCACCAAAAATAACAAGTAATAATATATATCATATTAATTAGGAATTGAAATTTTACAATTTTTATTTGTGGTTTATTATTTTTTTCATATACTACCCTGCGTAATTTACTGGCGTATTTTTCTGGTTTATTACACTTTTCAGGAAATTCACTGAAAAAACTATTTATATTTTCTTAAAAATACAACAATGAGTGTAACTAAAGAAGTAAAAAAAGATATTATTGCTGATTTTGCAACAAATAAATGAGATACAGGTTCAACTGAGGTTCAAATAGCTATTTTAACAGCTAAAATTGAAAACTTAAAAGACCATTTACAAGAACATAAAAAAGATAATCATTCTAGAAGATGAATTATGTTAATGGTAGCTAAAAGAAGAAAACTTCTTTCATATTTAAAAAGAAAAGATCCTACTAAATATACTGAAGTATTAGAAAAACTAAATCTTAGAAAATAAAAAAAACTCTGCAAAAGCAGAGTTTTTTTAATGCATAATTTTTTCTAACGAATGACTAACAAGGTCATCTCAATAATATAATTTTACCCTATCAATCAGTCTATCAATAATAAGGTAGTCGTAATCAGGAATAACGAGCTTCAAGGATAATCATGTATTTAAATTTCAAATTTTCTTAGATATTATTTCTTCAATGTTTATATCCATTGAAAATAGTATCTCAGTTAAACTTTTTAACATTCAAATTTTATTCTTTAAAACAAAATTTATAGAGAATTCCAAACTTTGTGATTCATATCACTCTACATATGTTGGTAATAATCTTTCCTTATTTACATCTCTTAATATCTTACAATCTCTTTTATGAACGGTTAATATTCATTTTGAATTTATGTGTGAAACTATAGCATCTAAAGTTTGCTTTTTACAGCACTGACAATATGTATATTTTAGATTTGCTTCTCATCATATTATTACTTTACGTTTATGTGTATTTTTTTTCTTTTTAGCTGAATCTAAAGCTTTTGCTTCTGATCACTTTACATCAATTTTATTACTTTTAATTATTCTTTTCAATAAAATTGATGGAGTAATATTAAAACTTCCTACCTCCTCTAATAAGGTCCATCTATTCTCCGTAGAATATTTCTTTCCATCAATTACTTTTAATAATGATAAATCTTTATCAAAGACTCATAATCAAAGTTTATCTAGATACTTATTCATAATATCTTTCCCTCTTTCTCTGTGTAATTCTTTATCTTCTTTCTTTAAATATGATTTTACACTATTTTTTGCTTTTACTGTTTTTAAAAATGATATCCGGAAAGGACTTGGTATTTTATTTTTATCAATGATTATATCAACGAAATCTCAATTATGTAATTCTTTATCCAATGGATAAATTTTATCATTTACCTTGGCCATACTAATATGATTTCATAGCTCAGTATGAACATAATAAGCAAAATCTACTGGAGTCGAACCATGAGGTAAGTTTATTAAGTCTCATTTCGGGGTAAAAACAAAAATTCTATTTTTAAACATATCGATTTTAAGCGATCAAATGAAATCACTATCAACTATATTTTGAGTAAGATCCTTTAATTCTTTAATCCAATCTATATCCTTCACTATACTACTTCACTTTTCTTTATATTCAAAATGAGCTGCTACTCATATATCTGAATATTCTTTCATTTTGTATGTTTTGATTTGAATCTCTGTTGGTTGTTTCCTGTGTTCTTTTAAAAGTCATATCACAGTAGTATGAATACTTTTATAACCATTAGGTTTTGGAAGAGCTATATAGTCTTTAAATCGATAAGGGAGTGGTGACCACTTATTATGAATAAGTCATAACACTCTGTAACAATCTGATAAGTCTTTTACAATAACTCTTATTCAAAATAAATCATGTAAATCTTCTATATGATCAATTCATTTTTTTGTTAATTTTTTATGAATAGAGTAAATAGACTTCACCCTATAATCAATTTCATAATCTTGTACTTCTCCATCTAAAATTTTTTTTATTTCTACTCTTACATTTTTCAAAAAAGACTCTCTAGAATCTTCCATTTCTTTCAGTTGTTTCTTTATTTTTTTATAATTTTTTATATCTAATATTTTTAAACACTCCTGATCAAGTTCATTTTTAAAATTATAAAGCCCTAACCTATCAGCAATTGGAGAAAATATATTTATGGTTTCCAGTGCAATTTTTTCTCTTTTTTCTGGTTTTGGATGAAATTTTAATGTCCTCATATTATGAAGTCTGTCCGAAAGTTTAATAAAAACCACTCTTAAATCTTCTGCCATAGCAATAAACATTTTCCTCAAACTTCAGACTTCTCTTTGTTCTCATTTATATCTTACTTTTGAAAGTTTTTCCATTCCTAAACACAAAAAAGCAACCTCATCACCAAATATTTCTTGAATATCCTCAGCTGTTCTAGGGGTGTCTTCGATTACATCATGAAGTAAACAAGATTGGATGGTATATATATCAGGTTTTAAACTTAATAATATTTTCGTTGCTTCAACTGGATGAATAATATAAGGGTCTCAAGATTTTCTATACTGTCATTCATGAGCTTCTTTTGCAAATATGTACGCTTTACGAATTTCGACGTCAATAAAATCAGGGGACAAATTTTTCATGTAACCCTTTACATTTTTTATAATTCCATCTACTTTTTTATCAATCTTGGTATACTGCGTCATTTAAAAATAATAAATAATATGTGCTATTGATATTATATGATAATCTTTTTAAGATTTTTGCAAATATTTCTTTACATAAAAGCAAAAAACGATAATATGAGCTTGTTTTTATTATATTTTTAATATCTAAGGAATCTTATGAGAAATCTAAAAAATACAGCATTCACACTTGTTGAACTTCTTGTAGTAATAACAATCCTAGCAATTATATCAGTAGTTGCATATCAAAATTTTGGATGAGCCGTTGATAAAGCTGTTTCTGGAAGAAAAATAAATGATATATCAACTATTGAAACTGCATTACAACAATATAAAGTAGATAATAACTACTATCCTGCTACAGAGGCATATGATGCTTCAGCAAACATGTGGGGATATAATTCATGAACTACTGCAAAACCATCAAATACAATAGATGTTACATATGACAAAGCTGAAATAACTATCTTAGATAATGCAGATGGAGGATGAAAAGTATACTGATTAAATGACTGATCAACTGACTGGACTGCTAAACAAATCTGAGCTAAGTGAACAATATCAAGAGATATTTTAGGAAAGAAATATTTATCTAAAGATTTATATGATCCTGAAAATTGAGATTTAAAAATATGATCAAAATTACTTATAGATAGCTGAGTATGAAGATACGTATATGCCACATATAAAAAAGCTAAGTCTAGTTGAGATTGGACTCAAAATTATAATGGGACAAATTATAACCTTGCATTTACAATCAAAGAAAACTGAACTGATAAATATGTAACCAGAATTGTTGGTGATTATGATGAAGAGTCATGTTATGACGATAAATTACTCTGTCCATCTACTCTTATTTGATCTTCAAATACTATACTTATAGATAAACAAGAGGAATGAAAAACATCATCTTGAACTGCTCTTGCTAATTATGATTCAAAACAAGCGGATCAATGAATTCCTTATGCAGTGACTGATTTTGCTGAATAATTTTAATTACTAAAAAACTGAAGTGTTTACACTTCAGTTTTTTTTATGATTGAAATTATATTTCTTTGATTATCAAATAATCTATTCTCAATTACTTCAAATCATGATTCTTTAAAAAGATACTCGAGTTCAGATATATCAAAACAATGATAATATCTTTCAAATTCTCATATTTTTATATTATAATCTATACTTCAAAATTGATTTTCTGTTCAAACTATGACACTCTTATCATATCTTTTTCTATTAAAATCACTGTTTAATGCCCAATTTGTCATATATATTTTTCATCATTCTTCTAGTAAAGCATAAGTTTTTTTTATGACCTTTCATCTTTCTTCTAGAGTTTGCAAATGATGGTATGAAGCAAAGAAAAATATATGAGAAAATTTATTTTTTATTTCATCAAGATCAAGCATATTTAATTCCTGAAAATTATATTCAGGATATTGTTTTTTTGCTTCATCCAGTAATCATTTAGATAAGTCTACTCAAAGATAATTTTCTGAAGTTATTTTATCAGAAAACCTAGATTTTAATTCTCATAGAAAACGTCAATTTCCACATCAGATATCAAGAATACTAATAGATTCACCATCTAAAATATTCCCTAAAAAATAATCCATTTCTGGCCATTTCATATTTTTTCTTGAATCTGAGAATGTTTTTGCAAAACTATTATAATCTACCATATTTTATTTTTATAATTACATTTTTTCTGGCATTTGAATACCAAGAATTTCAAAACTATCCTTTAATACTATTGTAAATAATTCAACTAATTGTAATCTAATTATTTTATTCTCCTGATTTTCTTCATTGAGTATATGAACTGTATTATAAAAACTATTAAACTTTTTTGTGAGATCATATGTATAAGTACATAAATGATGTGGCATATTGGTATCAGCCGTTTTTAATAAAATATCTCAATATTCTCAAATAGACTTTACCAGCTCTACTTCTTCAGAATGTTCAAATTTTCCTATATGGGTACCTTCAAGAGACAGCTCTACATTTTTATTATAGAAATTCTCTAATATTCTTCTAGCCCTCACGTATGCATATTGAATATATGGTCCACTATTCCCTTCAAAACTCATAAACTCATCCCAATCAAAGATAACATCTGTTTCTCTTGATTTTTTTAGATATCCATACTTAATAGCTCAGATTCATATTATTTTTGATAACTCATCTAATTCATTTCAAACGATATCGTCTCTTTTCTCTAAAATTATTTTTTTTGCTCTGTCTTCCGCTTCATCAAGAAGTTTATCAAGTTTTATGATTCTCCCCTTTCTTGAACTCATTGCACCATCTTTTAAGCTTATAAATCAGTTATAAGCATGGAATAATTCAGTATCTTCTTTTACCCATCAAACCTTTTTTGCAATAATAAATGCTTGTTTTAGATGTAGTTGTTGTCTCATATCAATGAAATATACAATTTTTTCTGGGTTCCAATTATCCATTCTATATTTAATTGCAGCAAGATCTGATGCTAAATACCCATGAGTTCCATCTCTTTTTTGTAATATACAAGATGGAATTTTTAATGCATCGTCAAATATCACTCAAACTGAATTATCATCATTTTGTGTAGCTATTGATTTCTTAATTAACTCTTTCACTATGAATTCCATATCCCATTTCAAGTCTGGGTATTCTTCTATTTTTGGAAGTCAGAGTCATTCATAGAAACTTTCTCATATATTAAAATTTGGCTTTACTCATAACCTTCAAAGCTGTATATTCATAGCATCGATTGAATATGATGTGAATTTTTTCCATAATTGAACTGAGTCATTATTTCCTTCAGATAGTAGTTTAAATTCATCTCTTGTTCTTTGTTCCAAAGTACTATCATTTTCAGCTTCAGCAGTAATTTTTACATATAATTCAAGTAAATAATCTACTGCATTAAATTTTAATCTTTCTTCATCTCCCCAAAGTTTATAAGCAGTTATTAACTTTCAAAATATGATCCCCCAGTCCCCTATATGAGAATCTGAGATCACATTATATGATAATTTTTTATAAAGATTTATTAATACTTGTCCTTGGTTTGGTGTACACATATGACCAATATGGAGAGGTTTTCAAACATTTGATCAAATATAATCAATAACAATAGTTTTACCTTTTCAAATATCTGATTTTGTGAATTCATCTTTGTGTTTATACATCTCATGAAAACTATCAGTAAAAATAGTTTTTGATACTTTGATATTTAAATATGGTCATGCTGCAGTTACATCATCTATGATATCTTGTTCAACTAAAAGAAGTTCTAAATCTGACGCTATCATTGCTGGTGACTTTTTTAATTCCTTAGACAATACAAAACAACCAAATGCAAAATCACCAAGTTCTTTTTTTGGTGGATTTTCTAACTTAATTTCAGAAAGATCAAGATCATAATTATCTTTGATAACTTTTTTTAATATATTAATTATTTGTGTTTCCATATATATTTCTACTGGTTAAAATTATGGATGGATTATAACCAAAAAATGAGAAAAATAAAGTAAATAGTAAGTCAGTGGTTGACTTTCAGTAAAAATACTTATTATAAATATATAAATTCAAAAATGAGTAAGTATACATTAACAATTATTAAATAAGTATTATGGAAAATATATTAAAAATAAATCATGACTTTTTATCCAGGAGAGTTATTTTCAGTAATAATAATAGTGAGATAAAGAGAATTGTTCAGCATCTTAACAAAGATAAGTTGGTTATTGTTAGCTGAATAAAAAACGTTTGAAAAACAAATATAGTAAAAGAACTTTTAGAAAAGTTAGGGATGAGTGATAACTATTTTTATTTCAACAAAGATTTAGATAACTCAAATGAAATACAATCAGAGGAACATTTAAATAATCTCTATAATACATATGTAAAGTTATACAAAACACCAAAAATAGTTATTTTACAGAACTGTACCAAAGTAGAATGAATCAAAAACTTCATCCTCAAGTCATATAATAATGATTTAAAAGTTTTACTTGTATGAAATACAATTAAAATTTGAGGAAAAGCAGAAATAGAGATTTTACCAAGAACTATAAATAATATCAAAAAGTATGATTTAGACATTATTTTAAAATATTGATTATTAAGTGAAATTCTTGTTATCCAAAATATTTATTTAAAAGAAAAATTTCTTTCCCTTGTTCAAAATGATATTTTTACAAAAGATATATTTTTTAACTTTTGAGTAAAAAACCTAGATCTCTATAAATATACTATTTCATACCTATCTAGAAATAATACATTCTTTTCATTGAGAGAATTACAAAAATGACTATGTAAACATATGCAAATATCACTTAAAACAACTATTGATTACATAGATTACTCTCTTCAAGCAAAAATAATTAAAAAAGTTTATACTTATGATTTAAAAAAATCAAAGGAAATATCATCAAGGGTAAAGTACTATTTTACAGATACATGAATAAGAAACTCGTTAAATTGTTATAGTTTAGATAGACAAATACTGTTAGAAAATCTTATTTTTAATGAACTAAGAAAGAAATGATATACAGTATACAATTGATTAAACTGAGTATTTGATTTTACCTTTTATACTACTTCTCAGTATGTTTCATGATTAAACCTTTATATCCATATGAGTGAAGCTAAGGATAAAGGTCAACTAAAAAAAGAAGTAAATAAGCTATCAAAAATAAAAGATAAGAATAAAAAATATTTAATTGTTGAAAGTATTCCGAAATTAGAAATTAAGAAAACAAATTATGATTATGTTGAAATAGTTGAGATAGATGAATTCCTGAGAAAACTAAAATAAAAACCAAGCTTTGCTTGGTTTTTATTTTAGTTTTCTTCTTTTTCTTTATATAGTTGATCTTTGTTATTTACTTTTGTATATGATTTACCTCCTACTGTTTCAGACAATGAATACTTTCATTTTCAATCAGTATAAATACCTGTTTCTAATATCTTTTCATAAGTTTTATTTACTTCAGTCTCACTATTAATATTCATTTTTCATAAAATGTTTTTCATGCCATCTTCTGACATTCATTGAACAATTAATTTTGCTAGATTATCTCAACCATCAACTACCTGTTTAATTCAATCAACTACTTTAACATTAATAGTAGATCAATCTTTTAAACTATAATTTGCCCATGTATTTCAATCATTATCATATCAACTACTACCTGCTTTTATATCTGTTTCTCTAGTACTTCATGATTCATCAGATGATGTTCATTTTTCAAAGTATTCAGCAAAATCATCTTTAGTTCTAATATGAGCTAAAACATTAGTCCATATTTGATTTCAACCAGCTGTTGATATTTCGGAACTGTTCTTTTTGAAATTTGTAAAGAAATCTTGTTCATTTTTACTATCTTTAACTTTATCATGTAACTTATCTCAAAATTGCATTTTTATCATCTCCATAAATTTTTCTCTTTCTGATGAATTAACCAAAGTACCTTTCAATTCTTTAATATGTTTTCAGAAGTCCTTAATATGTGCGTCAACATGAGTTTGATCACTTCAAGCTCATGAAGTATGACTTGCATTAATTCCGCTCATTTTAGTTGTATTATTACCTCAAAATGGAGAAAGATTTTCTCACCATTGAGTTCATTTAGTATTATAATGCCCTTGGACAGAAGAACTTACAGTTGAAGCCGCAGTTGATAGCTCAGTTGCTGATTTTCAACCAAACACTGGCGCATATTGTGGAGATTTTGCAACAAGTGATCATACTTGCTTCCCGAAGTCAGCAATCGGCTGTACAACAGCTTCTGTAATTTTACTTCATTTCAGTGCTGCCATTACTGATATCCATAATATTGCAAGTCAAAAGAGTTGCATTAAAATTTCTCAGAAAATTCATTTTGATCAATTTAAAACATTATTCATTTTTGTTGCAGATTCACTCCCTTTTTCTCACTTTATACTTACTTTAAAACTATTACCACTTTCGGGAAACAAAATAATATGAGAATATTCTCATTCATCTCAAAATTCTATAACAGTATTAAGAGTGTTATTTTCTGTAGCAAATCAATTTCAAGCTACAAATATAAAAAGTAATCCAAATCAAAGAGCTCCAGAAACATAAACAGGAACCATTGCTAATCAAAAAAACTGAGTAACACTAAATTTTCAATCTAAGAATCATTCATTTTCTTTTCAAAAGAAATATAATAATCAAAAGACGGGGGAAAATATCATATATAACCATAACCATACAACTCTTGTAAATAGAGCTAGTGCTAGAGATATAACTAATATAGTATAAACAACAATAAATAATATATGAAATATCTTTTCAACTCAAAGTTCAACTACATTTGTAATGCTTATTTCAACATCCCTTTCAACTACCTTTGAAAACTCATCTATTTCAAAAATTCAGTATGTGTATGTATTCAACAATCAATATAACCCTTTTCACTTCATCAGAGTCTTGAGACTTGGCCTCGCATCACCTTTCTGCCTACAAGAAGAATCACTTCAATTTATTTCAAAATCAGTACATATTTTTGTATTTTCGACTGAAGATAAATTAGCACTATCCAATACTTCAAAAGGTAATGATAGAACTGATGCAGCAAGGATAGAACTTATAGATATAATAAACTGAACAAAAAACCATGAGAAGGGTACTATTAGAACTCATACTACAAATTTTGGTAATGCTTGTTTAAGTTGAAATTTATCCCCTCATTTTCAAATAATGTTCATAAATGCAATTCCAATTAAAAGAAATGCAAATATAAAATATACAACATTTGAAACAAGAATCCATAATTGTTTAATAGTTTCTCAGATACCAATTACTCATCCATTTACCCATTCAGGAGTAAGAAAAACTCATACCATTTGAGTAAGTAACCCTAATATTCAAGCTACAATCTTAAATAATCAATTTAATCCCGTTATTACTGTATCTCAACCTTCAGAGTTTCCTCCTGGGTCTGTAGAATCTCATTCAGCCGCAAAAGCTCCTTCCCCACTCAACATAAATACCGCAAAAATAAACCCCAGATAGTAAAATATCTTTTTATTTCTATTAAAAAATTGTTTTATATTTGAAAGAATCATATGTTTTTGTTTTTATTTTTATTGTAGCAGTTGCCCAAAACAAATTTGGGAGTAAAAACTTACTATAATAATATCATATATTAAATAGCTATGCAAAAAATTGAGACACAAAAAAACTGGACTATTTATCATGTCCAGTTTTAAAAAAATTACCCCAACTTCTTTTTTAACAATTCATTAAAAATCTTTGGATTCCCTTGTCATTTTGAAGCTTTCATAGATTGTCATACAAAGAAACCAAATATATTTTCATTTCAACCTTTGTAATCCTCGACTTGATTTGGAAAATTTGCAATTACCTCGTCAACTATTGCTTCGAGTGCTCAAGTGTCATTCTTTTGTCTAAGGTTGTTCTCATCCACTATCAGATCAGCATCACCTCCATTATTAAATAGCTCTTCAATAACTTGTTTCGAATTTGTTGATGAGAGTTCATCTCAATTTACAAGCTCAATAACTCTTGCTAATTGTTTCATATCAAACTTTAACTCAGAAACAGAATTAATTTCCTCGCTTTCTTTAATAATAGCAAGCAATATAGTAGTAATATAACTACATGATCTTTTTGGATCTTTTGTGAGAGATACTAATCCTTCAAAGTAATCTGATAAAGCTTTATCAGCTGTTAAAATTCTCGCATCATCATCTCAGAGTTTATATTCATTGAGATATCTGAGCCTTCTATCAATTGGGAGCTCTACTAAGCAGGCTCTTGCTTCTGAAATAAACTCATCTGTCAGATTAATTGGCAATAAATCAGGTTCTGGAAAATACCTATAATCCATAGCATCTTCTTTTGATCTTTGCGAAGTACTCGTTCATTTTTCATCATCCCAACCTCTCGTTTCTTGATCAATTTCTCCACCTGATTCAATAATTTTTAATTGTCTTTTATATTCATGATCAATAACTCTTCAAATAGCAGAAAAACTATTTACATTTTTTGTTTCTGTTCTCATTCACCATTCTTTTGCTCACTCTGGAGCAATTGATAAGTTTACATCACATCTCATTTGACCTTTTTCCATATCAGCATCTGAGACTCCTGCTGCTCTCATGATTTTTTGTAATTCTCTTAAGAATTCCATTACTTCTTCTTTGTCATGAAAAACTGGATCTGTTACTATTTCCATAAGTGGACTTCATGCTCTATTAAAATCACATAAAGTTTTACCTCATGTATGAATAAGCTTTCAAGCATCATTTTCTAAATGCATATGATGAATACGGAATTCTCTAGTCTCTCCATTTACAAGAGTTTTTACTGATCCTAATCATACAATTGGATCATAGAGCTGAGTGATTTGATAACTATTCGGACTATCAGGATAAAAATACGTCTTTCTATCAAATCTTGAATATTTATTTACTTCACAGTTCATCATCATACCACCAATAAGCCCCAATCTTACAACTTCTGCATTGAGAGCAGGAAGCATTCCTGGAAATCACATACATATAGGACACACATTTATATTTGCTTCTGGGGCAAGTGCTACTGCATTTTTACAACTACAAAACATCTTTGTTTCAGACTTTATTCTCATATGTATTTCAAGACCAATAGTTTTTACATATTTCATTTTATAACTCGTATTTTAGAAAGTATTTTTTTATTTATTTTTCTCAGATATAAAGGAAAAACAATCAGATAAAATATAACCCTTTTTCCTGATATTTCAACTTAAATTTTATTTTTTTACTTGAAAATTCTTGCATTTAAAATGAAGTATGATAAAATAATCGTACATTAATTTATAATTAAACAATTCAGAATATGGAATTACAAATAAAAATACACATAGATAAACTATTAGAAGAATCAAAAGAAGTCATTGATAGACTTGTTGAAACAAATATAAATAAAAAACTTGATTCATACTTAAAACAATTCACTAAAAATGATGCTGAAGGGATTATCGAACTCTCAGTAGAAAAGAATAAAAAGGGTGAATTTAACGGAAAGGTTCAAGCAAATTTAGATGGAAACTCTTATAGATCTGAAAGAGAAGATTTCAAAAACTTAGATGATTTAATTAATCATCTATTTGATCATCTAAAAGTTCAATTAACAGACTAATTTATACAAACAAAAAAAAGACTCAATTTCATTGAGTCTTTTTTTTGTACTCGTAGCTTAAATTATTTCTTTCAATATATAATCCATTACAAGTACTCATTTATCCTCTAATTTTATAACTGAATTTTCTTCTTTTAAATATCAGTCTTTTATAAATAAATTTATTTTATTTGTATCTAACTGTGAATATAAACTTTGTTCTATCCCAGAAGTCCTGAGCTGAAACATAATTTTTTCTAAAAAGAGGTCTTCTGAGTTACTTAATTCTTGCACTTTCTTTTCTCTCTTGTAATACTCATTAAAACTATCACTATTTCTATACCTTACTCAATTTGTATATCAATATGCTCATAATCAAAAAGCAACTATTTGTGAATGGTTCCAATATGCCTGATTATGCTTGCATTCGTATCATGGTTGAGAAAAATTTGATATTTCATAACTATGAAATCACCTAGATTTTAAAAATTTTTTTATTTCTCTATATTCAGCTAAGTAATCTTCATCCTTTATCCCAAGTTTATTCCAATCATCTGGATACGTTACCTTATCATATTTTGTTTCTATTATTTTATCTTCATTGTAGTATTCTTCAAGCAAATATACCGAAATATGCTTTATAAATGAATATGCATCTAATATATACTCTATATCTTTTTTAATTTCTCATTTTTCTACATACGGGAGTCCGATAATAAAATCAAGAGAAATATTATCAATTCATCTCTCTTGTAGAAGATCTAAAGCCTGTATGATATCTCACTTATTCCCTCTTCATATTTCATCTAGACTTTTCGTACTCAGAGTTTGCACTCACATACTTATCCTATTTATTCATAATTTTTTCCAGTTTTGTAAATTCTCTTTCGTCACGTTAATTGGTGTCGTTTCAAGTGTGATTTCAATATCAGGGTCAAAACAATATTTCGATTCCATTGTATCAAGAATCATTTTTATCTGAGATAGTTCCAAAACACTTGGGGTTCCTCATCAAAAATAAATACTTTTTAAATAACCTCACCCTTGAATTCCCTCTCCTACAGGAGAAGGAGGCACAAAAACTCATATCCCCCTCTCCTGTAAGAGAGGGGTTAGGGGTGAGGTTCTTACCTCATCTACCAATGAATGGACATATTTTGATATTTGAAATTTTTGAGTAGATCAGATAGATGCAAATCTACAATATCCGCACTTCTGGTCGCAAAAAGGAATATGAATATATGAATATAAATTTTTATTCACAACTTGATGATAAGTTTTCTAAATGAACAAATTTTGTCGTTTTACAAGTAATTCTAGACCTAAAAGAATCAAATAATTCTTTATAGTTTGAAGGGTTATCCAAAATAGAAAGAATTTCTCTATCATAAAGGTTCTTTACTCACTTATCAAAACTCTTTAATTCATATGATGGTTCATAAAAATCTCCTAAAACCATATTGAACTCTGGATGAATTTTTTCTCATAACTTATCTGATTCTAACGATAACAATGCTGGTAAGTAATATGGAAATGTATCTAAATATGTCCCTACTCCTGAATCTGTTGAAAGGAATTGCAAAACAGTTGTTGCTAAATCAATATTACTAGAATCCTTGTTTATAACAAAGTAATTATAATTTAACAAAGTAGCTCCATCACCAGAGTAATAATGAGGAAATGGACTTGCAAGTAAGAAGTTTTTTCAAAATCATTTCTTATGAATTTCTTGGATCATTCTAGGGTATCAAACTACCATATAGGTCTCTGATTGTGAGAAAAGGTCTAAGTTATTTTTTCATAAAGCTATTAAATCACTATATCTTGAATTATAAGCATTATTTCATGAGATATCTCAATATAATAAATATGATGCTAAACTTTGTTTCAGTTTTGGTCCAGTAACATCAGCAAGTTTAGATACCCCATTTTCTAACATAAAAAATTGTGTAACAATATCAGCTGCATTATATACTGTAGATCAATTTCATAGTCAAATTGGAATTAAGTTTGGTTTTTTATCTTTTAGTTTTGAAATGATACTATTAAGACCTGATAGAGATGTTAATTCCGAGGCTTTTATGTACCTTCTATTAAAATAGATTCATAAAGTTTCATATCCAATAGGAACTCAAATTAAAAATTCCACTTGTTTTTCTCCATCTAATACGGACATAATTAAATCATCTGAAAATACTCACTTATATTTTTTCCTAAAATCTATTGGACTAATGAGTTCAGGGTTAATTCAGAGAACTTGATCCTGAAAGATAGAGGTTTTTTCATTATTATTTAATACAAATAAGTCTGGTCATTTTCATTTTGATATTGCTGAAGCCAAAGCTGAATAATAGTCTTCATAAGATGAAAAACTTTCAATTTTTATTTGTGTATTTTTGTATTTTGGATTGAGTGCTTTAAAATCAGTCATAACATCTCACATATTTGATGCGCTATCATTCATGATCCAAACTAAAAAATCGTTTCAAGTTGAACTTCCTTTTCAAGTTTCTCATTTATCATTATTTAAGATAGAAAAAATCCAAACTACAAATAGAAGTAAAGATATTCCTATAATTGAAAGTATTATTTTATTTTTGTTCATATAGAGTATTTAAATTTAAAAATTTTATATATCTGATAGGAGATGCATATGTATATGCATAACTTCTTGTCCTCATTTTTCTCACACATTAAAATTGAGCTTATATCACTCACTTACTCCCATATTTTTTGCTACTTTTTGGGCAGTAAAAAACATTTCAGCAATGAGTTTTGTATCTTCTTGACCTAAGTCATTAATCGTATATATTTCTTTCTTTGGAATAATTAATAGATGAACCTTTGCTTTTGGGTTTATATCTCTAATAACAATCAAAACATCATTTTCAAATATAATCTCTGCTGGAATTTCTCGGTTAATAATTTTTGTAAAAATAGACATATTTTTGTTTATAAGAATTAATAATCAATTTCAGAAAAATTATCTGATGGATTTTCTATCTCAACTGAATTATCTAAATTAGATGAAAACAAGATAACACCATATCAAAAAACAGATAAAAGTACGAGCAAAACAAATAAACTATTTGTTATTTTTGTAATATGATTACTAAAATTTTTAAATTTAAATGCATGAATCTTAGCAATAATGAAAAAGCCCCAAATTCAGACTAAAAACAATGTATATAATCAAATATAAACCAAAAGCATAGAAATATTTTTATAAATTTAAAATCATTTTAGGCATTTATCAACTGGTTTTTATTATATTTGTTATTTTTTTTTTGCAAATTTTAAAAAGTTTTGGTATAATTAAAAGAGTAATAAATATTAACTAAACATTATGGCAGAAATAAAACAAGGTGGGAAAGCTTTTCATGTATCAGATGATGTTCAAGCTCAATATGCTGAACTTATAAAATTGATCCTTGCAACTGACTCTATGGATGATAATGAAAGACAATATTGGTTTGATATTATGCCTTCAATGACGGATGAACAAGTTGATAGGCTGTATAGTATTCTTGATACAGAAAAGAAAAAACTTGAAGATCTTGAAACAAAATACCAAGATGAGATCAAACAACTGAATGAAAAACATCTTATCGAATGGCAAGATTTCCAACTCAAAGATTCTAAAAAGAAAATCAAAGAAGAAGAATCTAAAGACCAAGAAACAGATGCAGAAGATGTACTCAAAATGTTAAATGACATGTAATTAAATAAAAAAAGAACTATTAGTTTAAAACTAATAGTTCTTTTTTTGGTTTTTTTATTTATTAATAGTTTTTTCTATACCTACTTTTATTTCTGCTATCGCTCCCCCAACCTTACTATCAGTTTGTGTTTGTCTCATAACAAAATAATCAACACATCAATTTAAAAACATAAACATATTACTTCTAGGTTTAGAATTTGTTTTTAATGTAAGTAAAAAACTATAACTAAAATTTTCTTTCGTTTCTCTACGGAGATGATTTATTATAAGTGCGCATTCACTCTCCTCTAAGTTCAAATTTGCTCTTATCTGTGGATCCTCTAATTTACTCATGATCTTTTCAAATATATCTGCATTACTTAAACCTTCTCATGAAGGTACTCTATCTGCATTCATATAAAATATATAATAAAATAAAACTACCTATATAGTAGGTAGTTTTATTTTATAGTCAAGACTATATTAGAAATCACTTTCTCATTTCATTTCATCCATAACTTCTTTGACATGTCTTTCAGACGTATCAACTCAAGTATCCTCTGGATCAAAGTATTGTTCATCGGAAACATCTGTTCCATGAGCTTTATAATGTGCTCATGCTGGAATCAATCTTCAGATAATAACATTTTCTTTCATTTCCACGAATTTATCTGTTTTCCCACTTACAGATCACTCTACGAGTACTCTTACAGTCTCCTGGAACGAAGCAGCTGATAGCCATGAATCAGTGTAGAGAGAAATTTTTGTAATACCAAGAAGTAATCTCTCAGCAATACCAGGTTTTTTCCCTTCACGGATAAGTGCATCATTTGCAGCTTTGAATTTAATGATATCTACAATATCTCATGGGAAGAATTTTGTATCTCATTTACTATTTACTCTTACTCTACTAAACATTTGTCTTACAATTAACTCAATATGTTTTGAGTTTACTGTTTGTCATTGAGAAGCATAAATAGATTTAATTTCATCAACAATATATTGCTCAGTAGGAAGTACTCCAGCTACATCCATTAGTTTTTGAAGATGTATTGGTCATTCAGTGATTTTTTGTCATTTAGTAACAACATCACCTTCAGATACTGATAAATTCTTTCATAATGGGAAATTATATTCAAAAGCTTTATTTTCTTTATCCTTTACAACTATAACTCCATCAGAAATACTTTTAATAATTCAACCAAAAGTAGAAACTAATTTTTGTTTATCTTTTGTACTTCTTGCAAGAATTTGTTTTACCTTAATTTCTTGTCATACCTTTACAGCAACATCAAAATGTTCAGCGTAATAATATTCATCTTCCATTAACTCTTGAGCTTCCACTCTTACAATAAGTTCTTTTTCTGTTTGATTCACAGAGATAACACCATTCAAATCAGAAATCTCAGCAGGATTTTTCGCCAGTCTTGCTTCAAAAAGTTCTTCAACTCTTGAAAGACCTTGTGTCATATCTCATCCTTCTTTTGCAACTCAACCCGAGTGAAAAGTTCTCATCGTTAACTGAGTACCAGGTTCTCAAATTGATTGTGCTGCGATAACTCATACTGGTGATCATGTTTCAACTCATCTTGTAGTTGAAAGGTCAAGACCATAACAAGCCTTACAAACACCACCTTCCGTTTCACACGTTAGTACTGATCTAATATTTACTTCTGTAATTTCATTTTCATTTAAAGCTTTTAATACTGGAACGTTAATAATAGTATTAGCTTCGAATAGTACATCTCATTTTTTATCTAAAACAGGTGTAGCAAGAGTATGTGAATAAATTCTATCATCAAAATTTTCATCAAATGTACCAGCTTTTAAACCTTTTGTAACTGTCTTATGATGAACAGTTTCACAGTCATCTGATTTAATAATAATATTTTGAGATGAATCAACCAATCTTCTTGTTAAGTAACCAGATTGAGCTGTTTTTAAGGCAGTATCTGATTTCCCTTTTCTTCAACCATGGGTAGCAATAAAGTACTCTAGAGTTGAGAATCATTCTTTCAAAGTAGATTTAATTGGTAACTCAATTGTTTTACCAGAAGTTGAGGCTACAAGACCTTTCATTCAACATAATTGAGTAATATTTCACCAGTTTCATCTTGCTCCTGAATCAATAAAGTTATAAATATGATTATCCTCATGGAATAATTCTTTCATTTCTGTTTCAATAACTTTTTTAACCTCTGCCCAAATTACGATAGATTGAGCATATTTTTCTTCTTCTGTTAAGAAACCTGTCCAACGATGTTTTTGAATATATTTTACTTTTTCTCATGCAACTTCTAATAGTTTCCCTTTTGTATCAGGAACAATCATATCAGATTTTGATATAGATAAACCAGAAATAGTTACATATTTATATCCAAAATTCTTTATATGATCAACAAAAATAGCTGTAGTTTCTTGTCCTAATTCTTCAAATGATTGAGAGAGAATTCTTTTTAAAACTCATTTTTTCAAAGTTTCATTTATCAATCCAAGTCCTTCCGGAACTATTTCATTAAAGAGGAGTCTTCCATAACTTGTTTCTACTAATTCACCTTTTAATCTTACTTTTATTAGTGATTTGATCCCTAAAACTCAAGCATCATAAGCATTTGCTACATCATGAATATCTTTGTATACTTTTCATGTTCCCATTCATTTTTTGTCTATTGCTGTTACATAGTAACAACCAAGAATCATATCTTGAGAAGGAGTTACAATTGGTTCTCATGAAGATGGAGCTAATAGGTTTTTAGAAGTAACCATAAGGTCTCTTGCTTCTGCTTGTGCTTTATCAGTAATAGGGAGATGGACAGCCATTTGATCCCCATCAAAATCGGCATTAAATGCAGTACATGTAAGTGGGTGAAGCTGAATCGCTTTCCCCTCTATAAGTACTGGTTTAAATGCTTGAATTGAAAGTCTATGAAGCGTTGGGGCTCTGTTCATAAGTACATATTTCCCTTCAATACATTCATCAAGTGCATCCCATACTTCTTTTGTTGATTTTTCAATGAATTTTTCAGCATGTTTAATATTATAAACAATACCGTTATCAATTAATTTTGATATAACAAAAGGTTTAAATAGAATCAGTGCCATTGATTTTGGTAATCCACATTCATCCATTTTTAAACTCGGTCCAACAACAATTACAGATCTTGCAGAATAATCCACACGTTTCCCAAGTAAGTTTTGTCTGAAACGACCTTGTTTCCCTTTTAATATTTCAGTAAGTGATTTTAATTTTTTCTTATTTGCAGTAACAAATCCTGATCTATTGGTTCTTGTTTCACCTGTAATTAACATATCAACAGATTCTTGAAGCATTCTTTTTTCATTTTTCAAGATAACATCAGGAGCACCAAGCTCAATAAGTTTTTTTAATCTGTTATTCCTGTTTATTACTCTTCTATATAAGTCATTGAGATCAGATGAAGCAAATCTTCAACCATCTAATTGAATCATTGGTCTCAGATCTGGTGGTATAATTGGAAGTGCTTCCAATATAAACCATTCTGGTCTTTGTCCTGATTTCAATAAGTTTGAAGCAAGTTTTATTTTTTGTAAAACTTTCTTTTGTTTTATTTGAGTTACTGTTTTTAACTCTTGTTCTTTTTCTTCAATGAATTGTAATAAGTTAATTCTTGCAAGAAGTTCTTTTAAATATTCAGCTCAAGTACCACCTCTAAATACATGTGGGAACTTACTATTTAATACTCTATACTCTAGCTCTCCTACAACTTCTCAAACTTTGAGAGTTTTTAAACCATCTCTAAGCTCTTCAAATTCAGCAGTAAGATCATCAATTCTTTTCATAAGTAATGCTTCTTCTGTAGCGAATTTTTTTGCTGTAAGTTCTTTATTTTCTTTCTTTATTTTAAGTTCATTGATTTCTCTTTGAAGCTCTTTTTGCATTTCAGCTTTTGAAACTTTGAACCTCTCATCAAGGTCTTTTAATGCTTCTTCTAATTTATCTTCATAAATATCTGTAACAATATATGAAGCAAAATATACAACTTGTTCTAGTTTTTTAACTGGAAGGTCAAGAAGTAAACCAATTCTACTTGGAACTGATTTCAGATACCAAATATGTGCAACTGGTGCATAAAGATCAATATGTCACATTCTATCTCTTCTTACTGAAGTTTTTGTAACTTCTACTCCACACCTTTCACATACGATACCTTTATATCTGATTCTTTTATATTTTCCACATGCACATTCGTAGTTTTTTCTTGGACCAAAAATTTGTTCACAGAATAAACCTCCTCTTTCTGGTCTTTGAGTTCTATAGTTGATGGTTTCACTAATAAGAACTTTTCAATGTGATAAACTTCTTATTCTTTCTGGTGATGATACACCAAGAGATATTCAAGCAAGGTTATCAAGATTTTTTCATTTTGTGATATCCTTTTTTCAAATGTCTTTTCAAATTTCTGTGAAATCAGTAATTTTATCATTTAAGAAGTTATCTAAACTTTTATCAAACATTTACAATTAATTATAGGTTAAAAATTTTTGAATTGAATAAAATATATCTCTCTTGAATTCTCTCTCTTTAGTCAAAGAGAAAGAAGCTGCAGATAATGTTTGGAGCCCCCTGCTCTTTGACTAAAGAGTAGGGATTCAGGGAAGAGATAACCTTTTATTCTTCTTCTTTTTTATTTTCCTTGTTTTCTTGAACTTTATTTTCAATTTTAACTATTTCTTGATACCTAGCGAGAACTTCTGCTTCTTTTGCCTTTAATTCTCCTTTATCTAGTAAATCTAAATCAAGTCAAATAGCTTGGAGTTCTTTGATCAATACATTAAATGATTCTGGTATATTTGGTTTTTTAATAGGAGCATTTTTAACAATTGCTTCATATGCCTGTGTCCTACCAGTCACATCATCTGACTTAATAGTTATCATTTCTTGTAAAATGTTTGCTGCAGCATAGGCTTCTAAAGCCCAAACTTCCATTTCTCAGAATCTTTGACCTCAATTTTGAGCCTTACCTCAAAGTGGTTGTTGAGTTACCATTGAGTATGGTCATACTGATCTTGCATGAATTTTATCTTCAATCAAATGATGAAGTTTTAACATAAATTTCACTCATACCATTGTTCTTTCTTGAAATGCTTCTCAAGTTTCACCATCAAATAATTGAACTTTTCCATCTTCAGCCATTCCAGCTTGTAACATAAGATCAGTAATTTTATCAATTCTGACCCCATTTAGAATAGGAGTTGCTACTGTTATTCATAGTTTTTTTGCAGCCAAACCGAGATGAGATTCCAGAACTTGACCAATATTCATACGAGAAACTACTCCAAGTGGATTTAATAGAATATCCATAGGAGTTCCATCTTCTGTAAATGGCATATCTTCAACAGGAACGATTCTTGAAACGATTCATTTATTCCCATGTCTTCCAGCCATTTTATCTCAAACTTCAATTTTTCTTGTTTGAGCAACATGTACTTTTACTTGTTGGAATACTCATGTTGGAAGGTTGTCACCATTTTCTCTTTTTAATACATGTACTTCAAGAATTTTCCCTCATTGTCCTGATGGTAATCTAAGTGAAGAGTCTTTTACATCTTTTGATTTATCACCAAATATGGCTCTGAGTAATCTTTCTTCTGGAGAAAGCTCTTGTTCCCCTTTTGGAGTAATTTTTCAAACAAGGATTGAACCTCATTCAACATACGCTCACGTTCTAATGATTCAATCTACATCGAGATCTTTTAATTTTGCACTTGATACATTAGGAATATCATCTGTTGTTTGTTCGGGTCCGAGTTTTGTTTCTCTTACATCGATAGAATATTCTTTGATATGTATTGATGTATAACCATCATCTTCTACCAGCTTTGATGAAATAATAATCGCATCCTCAAAGTTATACCCCTTCCATGGCATATAGGCTATAAGAAGGTTTTTTCATAATGCTAATTCACCATTTTCAACAGCATGTCCATCACATAAGATATCACCTTTTTTTACTTTTTGCCCATGAGAGACAAGAGGTTTTTGGTGAAGAATCATATCATGATTTGACCTTGAAAATGTAGTTAATTCATATAATTTTTTATCTCAATTTTTGTATAATAAAGTAATATGTTTTGCATCAACTCAGATAACTTCTCAGTCATCTTCAGCTAAAAGTACATATCCTGAACCTTCTCATACAACTCTTTCCATCCCTGTTCATACAATAGGAGCTTCTGCTTTCACCAGAGGAACTGCTTGTCTCATCATGTTTGAACCCATTTCTGCTCTGGTTGCATCATCATGTTCCAAAAATGGAATTAGTGAAGTTTCCACAGACATTGTTTGTTTTGTTGAAATATCAATATGAGTTACTTCTTTTACATGAGAAATTGTAGGTTCGTTTCATGCTCTTGCTGATATACGAGTATCTCAGAAGTTTTCAAACTCATCAATTCCAGCACCTGCTTCAGCTACTGTTAGTTTTCTTTCTTGATGTGCATCAAAGTAATCAAATTTTTGTGATAAAAACCCTCTTACTTCAATTGTTTTTCCTTTTATATTCTTTTTTAATTCTTCTGCATTTTTTGCAGTAATAAGTGATTTATCTTTTACTATTACTTTTCCATCATCTCATAGTATATCTCAAAGAGCTATTCTATTTATAGCAGCTTTTCCATCATTTTTTACTTCATGTTCAACAGCTCTATATGGAGTGAGTAGGAAACCGTATTTATCTACTTTTGAATATGATGCGAAATGAAGTACAAGACCGATATTTGGTCCTTCTGGAGTTGCAATTGGACATATTCTCCCATATTGAGTTGGATGAACATCCCTTACTTCAAATGAAGCTCTTTCTCTTGTAAGTCAGCCGGGCCCGAGAGCAGAAACTCTTCTTTTGTGCCCTAATTCTGAAAGTGGATTCGATTGATCCATAAATTGTGATAATTGAGACGATCCAAAAAACTCTTTCATTATTGCAATAATAGGTCTTGAGTTTATAAATGTCCCTGGAGTAGCATCTTCTAGCTCAACAATTGTCATTCTATCTTTTGCTATTCTCTCCATTCTTGCGATTCAAACTTTTATTTTATCAATAACAAGTTCTCATACAGATCTTACTCTTCTGTTTTCTAAATGATCAATATCATCTATTTTTTGATCTCCTGTTCAATATACTAAATTTAGGTAGTATTTTAAACTGACAACAAGATCTTCTAAGTTTAAGAATTTTCCATTGTCATCACTATACTTAGTTTTTACTCCAAGTTTTGATTCAATTTTCATTCTTGCAACTTCTCAGATATCAAATCTCTTTTCATCTAAAAATGTTGCTTGAAATAATTCTTCAACTCTTTCATCTGTAGCAAGATCACCTGGTCTTAATAGTTTATATAAAGAGTGAAGTGCTTCTAATCTATTTGTTGTTTTATCTTTTTCTAAGGTAGGAAGGATATTCGTAGCAATAATATCTTCTCCCATCTCTTGAAATTCGTTTAATATATCTGCATTTGATTCAAGACCAAAAGCTCTTAAAACTACAGAAATAGGTAATTTTCTTTTTTTATCAATTTTTACGTTAATAATTCATTTTTTTTCTATATCAATTTCAAACCAAGATCATTTTCCAGGAATTACTTTTAATGCAAATCATGTTTCAGAAGCAGTAAAAAATATACCTGTAGATCTAATAATTTGATTTACAATTACTCTCTCAATTCAGTTTACAATAAATGTAGCTGAATCTGTCATAACAGGAACTCATCCCATATATACATCTTGTTCTTTGATTTCTCACGTTTCTTTATTTAACATCTCTAATCTTACTTTAAGAGGTGCTTCATAATTAAGATTTTTTCTTTTACATGTTTCAGCATCGTATTTAGGTTCTTCTAAATTGAATCCTTTATAATAAATATCTACTTTTTCATTCGAAAAGTCTGAAATAGGAAATGCATCAGAAAAAACTTTATCAAGTCCATTTTGTAGAAAATCATTATAAGAGTCTAGTTGTACTTCTAATAATTCAGGAATACCTGCAATAGATCTATCATCAGTAAAATAATGACGACCTTTTATTTCATACAAGCTCCCTACCTCTTTTGTTTTCGCAGAAGTTTTTGGCATAAAAAACAAGTTATAAATTTAAAATAATTTTAAATGTAAAATCAAAAATAGAATAACGCAATCGAGTATTTTTTGACTTAGAATACGCAAAAATAGCACCACCTCATCAGAATGACACAATCGAAGGTGATACAATTGCGAGGAATTATATATGCAAAGCCAAAAAAAGCAAAAGATTTTTATAGAAAATCTTTTGCTTTTTTTATTCATTATTTTAATAAATTTTAAACTTTTAAAATCAACTTAAGATTTCAAAAATTTAAATGACCGCAACATAAAAAATACACCTACTCATGTAAAAATAATTAAATTCCAATCTCATGGAAATTCCCAAATAAAGTTATTCTCATTTATAAGTTCTAACATTTCTCTCCCTGATAATATAGCAACAAATAAACCAGACATAAAGACCATTGCAAAGTTTTTCTTTGCGCCTGTTTCTCTCATTTTTTTTACCTTTGCAACTCTATCAATTTCTGACATAATATTCTGAATTATAAATTAAAGCTATATATAAACAAGGTTTCTTGTTTTAAAAAATTTACTACTCCTTCCGTTTACACAAAATAATTATTTACTCTCTTTTTTTTGGTCCCTCTTTATATAAGTCTCTATTTCCTGTAAACATGCAATATAATAATTATTATTTTTATCAGACATTTTTTCACAATAAGATGTATCTCTAGTTTTTCTTCATAATCTATACAATAATGAAAAATTACATTTAGTATATAATACCTCATCTCCTGATAAACGATCACAATATGACACATCTCACTCTTCTTCTCACAGCTGTAGTAGTTTAACATATACATAGTTAACACATGTCTCTCTTATACCTTTATCTTTAATCATTATGCATGCTCAATAATCAAAAAATTTCTTTCCATATTCTTGATAACAATATTCTCAATCATCTAATTTTAAACATAATTGTATATTATTTTCACTTAATGCTTTTTCTGTATAAAAACTACTAGCACAAACATCTTTCATTCATCCATTAATATGTTCACATGCTGTTACATCTCATAAACTTTTTGAATATTCAAAATAACATTCACCTATAAAAGAACTCCTTTCACATATTAACATATTTTTTTCTTCTATTGCTTTTTTAACTGCTGATATAGAGTTCATTTTGCTACTTGAAGAAATAGAATCATTATTATATATTAAAACATCATCAGTAATATTATTTCCATTTACATAGACCTTTTCAATATCTAATCATTTTAACATTATATTATGATAATAAACATAATGTTTGTCTTTTGCATATTTAGAATTAATTAATTTAAATGTTTCTGGGTCAGCTCAAGTTATTTTTTTTCATTCAAAATAAACATTATTATTATCTTTTGTATAATTGTATGCATTATTTTTATCGTTTATTATTTCAAAAGTTTTTGTATTTATATTTTTTATTATATTTCCATTAAAATATACATTATTATCATCTAGTCAATAAGGTGAAAATATATGATTATAACCTAAATCAAGGATTTGAAAACTCGGGGCATGAGCCATTAATATTTTGTTTCATTTATAATAGACACTTTTTTCATCTTTTGCATAATATCATTTAAATAATTCTTGAAAACTAATTGAGATAGCTCATTCAATGAGAGTATCCTTAAAATATACATTCTTATTATCTAATATATAGAATTTTCCTAAAATTTTTGCACTGCTGGGTTTTAATAAAGAATTTTTTTTTAATTTTCAATTAGTAATCTGTCAGTAGTATACATAATCTTTATCAATATAGAAACGTGAAAAAGAGTTACTTCATAAAAAAGAGAAGGTTTTTGCATCAGCTCAATTAAATACTCTGGTATAATTATATATATTATTTTTATCCTTTGCATATGATCATATTTCCTGGAAAGTTTTATAATCAGCTCACTCAATTAATAAATAGGTAGTATCACATCATCCTCATCAAATATCATGTCCACAATCAATAGGTGGTTGTATTCTATAAACCTCTTTATCTTTTATAATGTGTTTTTTTAAAGTTAATTGATTGCCTTTTTTATTGTTAAAATCTTCTGACTCACAAGAAAAAAGGATAAAAATACAAAAAGCAAGGCATATATTTTTTTCATAAGATTAGACTTTATAAATTAATATAATAAGACCTTATGAATTATTTCTGATTTTTCAAATAAATTTTATTAATATTTATTTTTTGAAAAAGCTCAATTTATCTATAAAATACTAAAAATTATTATGAAATAAAAACAGATGAGTTTTAAAATTACAGAAATTAGTAAGAAAACACAAAATCCTCTTATGAGAATAATAAAATTATTCATTTGGATATTTATCCTTATATGATGAATAAATTATTATAATTATTCACAGTTCTCTGATGAAATCTTAACAGATACAGCTCAGATTATATATATAGAGTCTGGTGACACTTTTTACTGACTCAAAGAAAAATTGAATATTCAAAGTAGTTTCATGAATATATATCTCAAAAATAACACTCCTGATTTTGAATTACATGCATGAAAATACCAAATTCATACATGAGCTACCATTTGATCTATTTTAGAATCTCTTCAAAATCCAATCTTTGAAGAAATGAATATCACCCTTCTTGAGGGCTGGAATATATATGATATAGATGAATATCTCTGAAAAAAATGAATCATAAATACAGGCGAATATATAAGCTATGTTACAAATACAGAAAAAATAGAAAAACTCACTGAATTTTTCCCTTTTTTAGCATGACTTGAAACTCTTGAGGGTTTTCTTTACCCAGATACCTACAAGATAGACACTTCAAACTTTAAAATTAATAGCTTTGTTATTACTCAATTGGAAACATTTGAAAATAAAGTTGCTAATATTGTTTTTAAAGACAGAGACTTATCTCAAGAACAAATAGTTGATGTAGTAACTCTTGCTTCAATTGTCGAAAAGGAAGAAAAAAATATACAAAATAAAGCGACCGTTGCTTGAGTTTTAAAGAAAAGACTCAGAGAATGATGGATGATTGGTGCTGATATCACCGTTTGTTATCCTCATAAACTTACTGCTCATGAATGTAAAATGGTAGTAAGTAAATATATAAATGAAAAAAATGAATACAATACAAGGACCATGAGGTGACTCCCAAAAACTCCTATCTGAAACCCGAGTAGCGAAACAGTAAATGCAACACTGAATCATAAAAATAGCCCTTACTATTTTTATTTGCACGATACTCAAACTTGAAAAATATACTATGCAGAAACAAATCAATGACATGTGAGGAATAAGAATTTGTATTTGAGGTAAAAAAGCCGACGAAAAAACCCCATTATAAGCATTGCTTATAATGGGGTTTAAGTTTTAGTTCACGTAAAATCTCACTGAGGACGTATTATTATTTTCATTTATTTCTGATATCTCATTAAAGGTAATTTAAAAAGAGGCAATAGATACCTTTTAGTATTATTCAAAAATGTCCTTTGATTTTGCATGACTTTATTTTTTTAAGATGATTTGTATCTAAATATACAAAAAAATACTAAAATTATTGTTTTGATTTCCTTCTTATTTTGATACATCTTTAAATAACTTATTTATAGTATCATCAACACCTAATATTTCATCATATTTATATTCCTCATTATTTATTTTATAAAAATCAAGTTTAGATATATATTGAAATTTAGCTAAATCTTTCTTATCTTTATCCGTTAATTTTTTATCAAAATATGAAATTATTTTTTTATTTATAGCTTCGTATGAAGTCAAATATTCATTTTTTCTTCAATGGTGATAATAAATAGTATTTAATATCACCTTTTTTTCTGTTTTTGATAATAAATTTACTTTACTTTTGTAAATTTGATTAAAATCATCGAAATTCTCTAAATTAGAATTTACGTTAAAATAGTTTACAAATTTAAAAAGATGTAAATCAAAATATTTTTCCTGGAAAATTTCATTTACTGATTTTCATTTTAACATTCATAATGGATATGAATAATCGACCTTTCAATCTTCTGTTTCAAAGCTAAAAGCATGAAGAATTTTTAAAATCGGGATCCATATTTTTAAAAATAAAGGGAAAGTTTCTTCTCAAGTATAGAACTCTTTTGTTGTTTTATATAACCATTTTTTAGTCTTTATATTGTATGTCATAAATATCAAACTACATTCTCAACTTCAAGCTCATCATGCGTAGCAAATTGGAAATTGGACTGTGTTTTTGTTTATATATTCTATATCAATAGCACATCACTTTATATATAAGTCTTTAGAATGTGGAAAATCTAAAAGTATTTCTTCTTTTCAATCTATGATAATTTTTGTTGTTCAATAAGAACAAATTTCGTGACTAGATTTAAAAGTGTTTGTTATTTTAATATTCTCCTGCATTAATAATTCTTGATTCCAGTATTCAATATATTTTGTTTTTGGCTCAAAAAAACCTATTATAAAGCTAATTATAAATCAAAGTAACACTACTGAAAAAATAGTAGTTTTTTTATATTTTTTAAATAGCTTTTTCATAATGTTTTATTATTTAATACTGATTTCTTTCTGCGGTTCAGACATATCAATTTTATCTCAAAGAAATTTAGGATTTGAACTCATAAGCTCTACGTCTAAAAAAGCTTTTACTCTTGCCAGTACTTCTCTTCTATTATAGTAATCCTCATGGATATACTTCTGTAAGTTTGTAGAAACTCAAATCGTATCGAGTCAGACTCTTTGTCAGATATAGTTTGCTCTTTTCAGATGAAAGTCTTGTGTAAATAAGACCACTTCTTCAACTCCAAATAATTCTTTCGCTCTAAATAAAGTGTCATACGTATCAAATCAAGCATAATCTAAATAAATATGATCGATATGAACATCATTTTTTATGAGGTAGTCTCTCATCCCAGTAGTTTCATCATACTCTTCTCTAGAATTATCTCATGATACAATTATCTTTTTAATTTTTCAACTCTTATATGCTTGAATAGCTACTTTTAATCTATCCTTTAATATATCAGATGGACTGAAATCTTTCTTGACTTTTGCTCAAAATACAAGTCCAACCTCTGTTTGTTCAAGTTGTCATACATCAGTTAAGATCTTATCTTTTGAAAAACTCAAAACATAAAGGTTAATCAGTAGAATAGCTATGACTCATAGGATCGTCATAATTCATCAGCACTTTAGTATAATAATTATTTTTTTCATATGTTTTAATATTCTCAAACTAAAATATTGTTTTCTCTTTCATAAGAAAGTTCTTCCTCGGTCCAAGTATCTTTTGGTTGATAATTATATTTAAACATTCTCCTATTTGAGAGTGTTCAATATCTGTTAAACACCTTTTCCCAGGGGACCATAACTCTTCTATTTGTTACCGTTTCAGCCACCCATACTCAATTTGAATCAAAGCTATAAGCTGCCACTATATGCAATACCTTTTTATTTTTTCTTTCCTTCCAAGAATAATAATCTAAATAGTACGTAATTGCTACTGGATCTCCAGCTTGGAGTGAATGAATGAGCGTATCAAGGTAATAATATCTATCCACTTCAACATGAGAGACTTCATCAAACTTCTTCATTATTGGGAATGTCCATAGTTTTTTAGGAGCTTTTCCTATCAATTTTTCTGCTTTTGGTATATAAATACCTATTCCGTCTTTGTATTTTAATATATTTCTCACTGAAAATGCGTAGCAACCGTTTAGAGTTTGTCATTTGAGTGGAAAATTATAATGAGTGTTTAATAATGGTTTGTATCAAGCAGCTAAATACTCATTTGGTTTAGAGTAATATTTTCTGAGTTTCCTATCTAATATCTTTGACACGTACTTATAATACGTTCATTTTAAAAAGAATGTTTTATCATCTGCTTCTCTTTCACAGATTCTATGGTATTTGCAGTTTTGTAATGAAAACATGACCTTTAATCGTTTCATCACGGTAAAAAAATCTCTTTGATTCAAAGCTCCTGTAGCATCAAAGTATTCTCTTTTTGAGAAGGCTCCTAGTCAAGCAAAATAACTCACCTTTTTTCAGAAATCACTTTCAAGATCTATATCTTTAAAATACTCAGAATTATCTATTACTTTATAGTTTAAATAGTCTATATTTACTCCTCTATCTTTTTTATAGTCAATAAACCAACTATGCAAGGTTTCTACAAACTCTTTTCTTGTGATGGGCTTATCTAAGCTTTTTGTATTAAAGCTATACTTTTGAGTAAGATCTACGCTTCATTGCTCCATTTTGTATCAAGCAAAGCTTGAGTTTGTAATTGCAAAAAATATGATTATTCATGTGATTATTTTCCTCATTTTTTAATAGGCCATTAAAAATAATACGCTAAATATACTCATCATCTGTGATATAAAAAATTATTTTAAATAATAAAATGTAAACTTGATTCTGCACTAAAGCAATACTTTACTTTAGAGGCTGTCTAATTATTACGTCATTCCTGCGAAGGCAGGAATCTATTAAAAGTAAAGTACCTTATTTATAAGGAAAACTATTTTATAGATCTCCGGATCAAGTCCGAAGATGACATTTTTGGGACAGCCTCTTTAGTAGATTCGTCTTTGATCAAAATATTATTATATAATAAATTTTTTTTTCATTCAAAGTTTCTATTGATATCTAAGGCCCTTTTTATATAATCTTTATATTCAAGCTTTTAAATTATTTTCTTAAATAAGCATTTATGAAAAATATTATAGTTTTTTTAGCTCTTTTTTTAGTCAATATTCCTTCCTCTTTTGCTTTAAATCCGGCAGACTATCTCAATCCAATACCAAAAGAATTCAAATCTTGATGTTATGAATTCTATACAAAAATACCAAGATCAAGTTTTGAGAAATACAAAACCTATACTCTCAAAACTAATAAACCAAATATTGTAATAACACAATTTGGTTTTATTTTGCCCTATAAAAGCTTCTGAACTGAAAAAAAATACTATAATTATTTAACAGACCTCACAGATAATACAGAAAGCCTTGTTGATGATAACCGTAATACCACTATTCATTATGATGTAGAAAACAAGTCTAACATTATACTCATAGAACTTGAACAAGAGCTTCAAGCTGGGAGTTTCAAATTCCACTTCGATTATTTATCAAAATTATTTTTTACCAGTTACTGAATATCGTCTGACTGAATAAACTATTCAACTGTATCAAAAAGTGACCTCAGTGACTTTTCATTTAAATATTTAAAAATAGATTTTTGACATAAAAATGATGAGAATATAAGAGAGCTTATATCTATTTCTGAATTAAACTTTGAAATACTGAATAACACGTATCTCATTAAACCTTTTTATAATGATGATATAGAAATATATTCAAAAAATAACTGTAACAATAACGTTTCTACAAAAGCAAAACAATATGATGATTTTCCTATCAGTAATGATACACCTCTCCTGGAAGTCATGTTAGAAAAAAATCCAAAATATAACGTATATTTAAAAAGTGACATCGATAATGATTGGGTAGAAGATATGATAGATAATTGTAAAACAAGATATAATCCAAATCAACTTGATACAAACTCTAACTGAATATGAGATACATGTGATGATGATGATAAAGACTGACTTATATGATACTATGATAACTGTCCATATATAAATAATAGAGATCAAACAGATGTAAATAGAAACTGAGTTTGAGATATCTGTGAATTTGATAAAGATAAGGATTGAATATTTGATAGCTTAGATATATGTATAAATATAGCCAACCCAGATCAAGAAGATCAAGATAAGGATGGGATTTGAAATGAATGTGATAACTGTAAATATTATAATCCGAGCCAAAGAGACGTGGATGAAAACTGAATTTGAGATATATGTGACACAAAGAGAAAGGAACTCTCAAAAAATGACAATGACTTGGACTGAATTCATAATAATAAAGATAATTGTAAAGATATAGCAAATCCAGACCAAATAGATAATGATCTCGATTGAATCTGAAACTCATGTGATAACTGTCAAAATATTCAAAACAAGTATCAACTTGATCTGAATAAAAACTGAACCTGAGATATGTGTGAAGATAGCGATTGAGACTCAATCATATGATACAAAGATAATTGTATCAACTCAAAAAATAAAGATCAACTTGATAGTGATAATAATTGAGTCTGAAATGTGTGTGAAGATACCGATTATGATAAAATATTATTTATAAATGATAACTGTCCCTATGATTATAACCCAGAGCAAAAAGATATAGACAAGGATAGTATCTGAGATATATGTGATGAAAAAGATGACAGATTCATAGAATCGAATAAATGATTTTTTATATGACTCCTCATATTTATAACTTTTATATTCTCCTATGGAATATATGCAATGATAAGAAAACTAAAATAACTTTACTACTAACTCTAAAGAATGTTTAAACTACTCAATCGTTTTGCCTGGATACTCTCAATACTTTCATGATTTGTTATACTCTTCCTGTTTTGAATTGCCATTGATGAAATGGATGGAGGTTATAGTAGTTTTTTGGATGATGATTTCTTTTTTATATGGTTCCTTTGAAGTCTCTTTATCTGAAGTATTTTTAAAAAAATATTTCTTTCTCAAAAATTTATAGAAGAAAGAGTGAGTTTTTTTGCTGATGCATTAAATATAAAAAAATCTAAAAAGGACAAAAAAGATATCCCCGAAACTATTGATATTCCAGAATCAGTAGCATTAGAGAATATAAGTAATATAAAAACAGAAAAAATAAATGAGGTTCAACAGGTTGAATATTCAGAACCTACTTTTGAAAAAGAACAGTCAAAAGTAGAAAATTATATTAAAAAATTCTTTAGTGAAAATATCCTTGCAAAAATAGGGGCTATTCTCGTATTTTTTTCTGTTGTATTTTTACTGAGCTTAGTGTGGAGTCAGTTTAATGCTGTTTGAAAAATTATCATCTGATTCATTATTTGATTTTGAATATTTTGAGCATGAATTATATTAGATAAAAGATGATTTACTTGAGAATCAAGAGTACTATTATGAACATGAGTACTTATAAATTACCTTGTTATTCTTGCCTGAAAATATTTGATAGGAGATAATTATTGACCTCAAACTGAATGAATATTATCAACTTGAATTACGTTCTTATTTCTCATACTTAATACGGTATTTTGAGTTGTTACTTCCCTTCTCTATAAATCAAGAACCATATTGTTATTCTCATTTATTTTTGCTTATATCAACCCTCTTATTATCTGATGAAGCTCAGAAACTCCGTATACTCTTTTATGATACTCAATGATTGTATCACTTTGAGCATTATTTATAGGAATCAAACAAAATGATATTATACTCAAATACTCTGCGTTTATATTATGAAACTTATTATTTTTAATCGCTCCATTTGGTTGAGAAATAGAATGGATTACAAAGCTTCTTTCTAGTGGTTTTTTATGATTCATAAGCATAATTTCTCTTTATAAAAAGAACCCTGAAACTATTGTAAGTATTTTTGTACTTAATTATATATTCATAATATTACTTCTTATTTCTGGCTCTGATATATCTATATTATGAGGGAGTATGAGCTTTATAAGTTATATGACATCAATACTTCTCTTCTTTTGAATATGAGTATGGTTATTCACCCTTCAAGCTATCAAGTCTATTACTCCTCTTTTATTATTTCCTATACTGATAGTAATTTGACTTATTTTCTCAGGAAGTGTATTTTTCATAGCTCCTGCTATTGCGATTCTTGTTCTAACGTATCTGATATGATTTCAATTTCTGGAATCTTTCCTTACTCCAGTTTTTAAATATTTCTTCTTCTGAATTCTTGGTTGATTTATTTTACTCTCAAACTCATATCTCTCATTTCATTTAGTAGATATAAGTTTCTCAAGTTTTATCACTGTTGTAATAGTATCATTTGTATTTATGTTTACATCATATTATTTATCAAGAAAAGAAAAATTAGAGTTCTTATATAGTATCTGAACCTTATGATGAATATTAACTCTCGCTCCTCTTTTAGTAGTATGAACTCATGATAATACTCTTTCTCAAGGCTTTGAAACACTTTCTATTCTTTCTGTTCTCATATTTGCAATAGCAAACCTCGCTCTTCCTTTTGTAAATAAAACTCTTATAGAAAAAACAAGTAATGTAAAAAACCTTGTTACATGAAGTATCTTTGGGGTACTCTTTATATGATTTGAGTTATTTCGTTACTGAAATGAATACTTCCCTGGTATCAGCCTCTGATTTGCTTTTGCATGATTAGCAATTCTATATTTTATTCTCAGTTATCTTATCCTAACTCAGCTTGGAATACAAAATATCAAAAAAGAATGAGCTTCAAAAAATACAGTTCTTTCATATCTATTTATTTCAATCTCTCTCTTCTCTCTTGCTGTTTCACTTGTATTCTCATGACACGCTGAAATTATCTCAACAGTTTGGTTATTTGAAGCAACAATTCTCTTTTACTTCTATTCCAAAACAAAAGAAATAAAAATCTTTTCAGTTTGAATTATACTTTTTATGATTTGAATTATTAAGCTATTTGAGCTTCAAAATATTGTACAAAAATGAGATTTTATATTCTTGATTCCATTTACCATTATATTCAGCTCACTTGTATGGAATATTAAATTCCTAGACTTTGTAAAAGACGGGGCACAAAGATATATTCATGATATCTTTCATATACTTTGAATCTGAGTATTATGAGCATTATTGTTAGAGATTATTCCAAGTACATGACATGGTTGGAGCATTCTAGGCATCAGTTCATTCTTACTCATCATTTGAACTGTCTATGCGTATTTCAGTTCAAAGCTTTTAAAAATATTTTTCATAGTAGCAATATCATTATTCACATTTGGACACTTTGAAGATTCTTCTCGTATTATGAATAACATTGATCGTGATGAGATCTGATATTTAAGAATATTACAATATATCTCAACAATACTAATAGCATCTATAATTTATATTTGGCATAAATTTAATACTGAAAAACTTCTTGCAAATATATTAAAAATATTTATATCACTCTATATATTGGCTATTGTTTCATTCTATATACATGACATATTTAACACTACCTTTGCTATCACAATATTCTGGTGACTCATTGCTTCTGGGTTATTACTTCACTGAATATCAAAAGATACAAAAAAACTGAGAACCATTTGATTATATCTTCTCACACTCGTACTTGCTAAGATATTCTTCTATGACCTCTGGTATGGTCTGGATGACGCTGTAACAAGAGTTGTTGCATTTATGGTTATATGAGTATTACTGATCATTATTTCAACTCAGTACTCAAAGAAATATGGAAATAACTTATTAGGAGAGCTTCATTATAAGAATTTGGATTAAAAAAAGTACTGAGATAATATCTCAGTACTTTTTTGTTATTAGGTTAGTTATAGAACATTTTTTTTTAAAATGGAACTAAAATAAATGATAAAGTTATAAGTCATATAATATGTATAAATGAAAATACATATTTTAAATATTCATCATTTGTTTTTAAGGTTTTATAAAACAATATGGAGCTTGTATTAATTAATCAGATAGTTAATGTAACTCCAATAAAAAGCGTTATAAAATAGTTATGTGTTGCTCATTTCGTCATATAATATACAAAAATTCATAAAAAGAAAAATAAGACCGATAATGTATATATTCTGAGGTTTATATTTTTCATAACTAAATTCTTAATAACTAAAATCTTAACTAGACGATATATATGAGTATAATAAAGTCAAATTTTTTATTTTAACTTCCCTATCACTTCAAAAAACTTATCTATCTCCTCTTTTGTGTTATACAAATATAAACTTGCTCTTACACTATGAGCATGTCAGTATTTTTCAAAAAGTGGTTGAGCGCAATGTTTTCATGACCTGACCGCAATATGATTTTCAGCTAGGATTTCTGCTACATCATGAGAATGTTGACTATCAATAACAAATGAAAATACCGAGACTCTGTTTTCTGGCTTATCAGATCCAAGAATATGGAAATAATCATATTGCTTTGCTTTTTCTAAAAAGTAGTTTGTTAATTGATCTTCTACTGCTTCAAGTACTTCAAATCATCAAACACTATCAATATATTCAAACGCTTTGAGTAAACTATATGCTCCAGTTACATTTGGAGTTCCTGGTTCATATTTATCTGGTAAACCTGCTGAAGAGAAACTATCTGAGGCTACATTTGAAATAGCTCAACCTCCAGAAAAAACACAATCCATCGATTCGAGTAATTCTTCCCTTCCCCATAAAACTCCTATACCAGAATCAGCAAAAACTTTATGTCATGTAAAGAATAGGAAATCACAATTTATTTTTTGTACATCAACTTTCATGTGTGGAACACTTTGAGAAGCATCTACTACAAAGAGAGTATCTTCTCTTTTAAGTTTTCCGACTTGTTCGAGATCAAACACTTGCCCTGTTACATTTGAAACATGAGTAAGAGAAATAACTTTTACGGATTCATCATATTTTGATTTAAAATCTTCCATATCTAAATTGAAATCTTCATCAACAGTAACATAATCTATTTCTATACCTATTTCTTCTTTTAGAATCAACCAAGGGACAATATTTGCATGATGTTCAACAATAGAAACAAGAACTTTATCTCATTTTTTTAGTTTCTTATTTCTTCTCAAAGTTTGAGTCAATAGATTAATAGCATAGGTTGAATTAAATGTATAAATCACTTCTTTATATGAGTTTGCATTTAATACATCACATACCTTTTCTTTTGATTGTTTATAATAAATTTCAGAGGTTTGCGCAATGTCATACATTCATCTATGGATGTTTGAATAACTATTCTCTAAATATTCTCTTATCCCATCAATTACATACTTTGGTTTTTGGCTGGTAGCTGTAGAATCAAAGAAGATTAAATCTGGATTATTTTGAAATATCGGAAAGTCTTTTTTAAAATCTGTTGTCATATCTTTTATTATAAATAATTACAAGAGTATTATATAAAAAAATAAAAAAAAACCAGTGTTTCTGGTTTTTTTTTATTTTTTTATAGTATAATTGACTTTATTTTAAATTTATATATAAATTTATCACATGTTTTTTAAAAAACAATACTCTAGGAGCATAACATGATATTTACAACTGTAAATTTCGGACGCTACGAAAATAAAAATAAAACTTTACCGCAAATTCTTTTTGATGATGCTGATTGGTTCTTTTACCAATATGAACGAAATCATTTTAAAGGAGCTTTAGCTAACGAATCTGAATATCTATACCATAGGGCAAGAAATATTTGTATTCCAAAAGAACACCCAGACAATTGGAAGGTAGAATACATGCAGCAACACCCCTCACAAAAATTTGCTTCTATGATGATCGTACAATTAAGCAAACCTAATCATGAAGGAATAAGTAAGGCTACATATATGGATAGAATCGATATGCGTTTTCCAAAATCTATAGGTGATTACGATAAACTCGGATATCAACTGTTTATAAAAAATATGAAACATTGTATTTTTGGATCTACAACAATACGTATGACCAAAAAAAAATGTGAGGACTTCTTTCGAGATGACTCAAAATTTTTTCTATGATCTACTTTCTCATAGAACTACAATAAAAAGCCTTTGTTTTATAATAAAACAAAGGCTTTTCTTTTAGTTAAAAATTTCAGTAATAAATATACATAATTAATTATACTTTCACCTGCCTCTTCTTCAAAACCTTCGCAAGTACAATAGTAATAATAAATAATATGGCTGCGAAATAGAGCATTGTAATATCAATATCACTAATAGCTTGGCTAAATGATTCTATTTTTTGATTATGAAACGCTGATCAGGCAATAACAAATACTGAAGCTCATGGGATTATTCAGATAAGAGTAGCAAGGAAGAATCCTTTAAAGTTAATCCTTAAGAATCATGAAATATAGTTTACAAGATCAAATGGAAAAAATAATAATCTCGTCATAAGGATCGTCATAAATGGAGATTCATTTGCTTTACTCTTTAAATCATCTACCAGTCATCCATGTGAATCTGGTCAGATAATTTTTTTCCCAAAAACAGTTCATAAGAAATAGGCAAATGCTGCACTCATATTTTCCCCCACTAATGTGAAAGCAATTCATAACCAAGGACCAAACAATGCACCAGACATAAATGTCATCAAAGTAGCTGGGAATAATACTACTGGTCTAATTGCATAAAAAAGTATGTATATAAATGGCCCAATTGCCATGTTTCCAGATATAAAATTATAGATATTTATCGCGATTTGCTCCACATCTAAATTGTTCATCTTTTTATAATAAAAAAATGAAAATATAATTATGAACCAGATAGTGGCTGTTACGACTTGGAGTATATTATCTTTGATATAATATTTTGCTTCGTTTTTTATATTCCCCAAAGTATGAATCACAAAACTATCACATACTTTTTTGATGAGTTCTGCTTTGGTAGGATATGCAAAAATAGTTTTAGAAATCTTATATGCTGAGATATTATTCTCCATTGCTGAAACAAGTATAGGTAACATTTCTCATGCTTTCGTTCAAGCAATAGTGGCTCATAAAATCTTTCAACTTACTCTTTTAAAATTAATTTTTACAAATCAAACTTCATCATCAGTAAGTTTGCTTCTATCATTTCCTGAAAAATACAGTGTCTTTGTTACAATATCATCCTTTGAATAATATTTTAATAATTCTGTTCATGTCTTTCATACTCTTGCTATCTCTGTATTTGTATATAACACAGCTGGTAAAACCGACTTTTTTACTGATTTTTTTAAAAATGGAACTAATATGTTTCTTATTACACCTCTTCATTCATTATTTGCAAGGTGAGTAAATTGAGGATTTCACTTCACACAATCTCATATAGCATATATATTTTTTGAGGATGTTCTGTTAAATTTATCTATAGTTATCCCCTTCTGATCAAACTTTATATTCGCATTTTTCATATCTAATCCATTCACATTTGCCCCTCTTCATAATGCAATCAAAACTTTATCAAAAGGAATTTTTCTTTCTTTCTTTCAATCCTTATCCAGAATAACAAGCTCTTTTCATTCAGCTCTCAGAGCAGTTGTATTCTTGCATATTTTTATTCATTTACTTTCAAATATTTTTTCAAGTAATTCTGAAGACTTTCCTTCTTCTCTTGGGATAAGATTCTTATTTCTTTGGAGAATAGTTACATTGACATTACTATTTGCAAATGATTCTGCAAGCTCACATCCAATATATCCTCAACCAATAATAACTAATTCTTTTATATTTTCCTCAAGTTCAAATACATTTTCATTTGTAAAAATATCTTTTTTATCGAGTCCTTCAATAGGAACTATATTTGCATGTGATCAAGTAGAGATAACAATATTTTTCGCTGTAATTTCTTTTTCTCCATCTATGAGAACTGTATTTTTATCTTTAAAACTGGCAAATCAACTGATAACTTTCATTCCATATTTTTCTAATTTTTCTTTTGTCTCTTCATCTCTGATTACTTGCCTTCTTTTTCGTACTTCTTCTAAGACTCATTTTATATCTTTGTGATGTCCTTTTTTTGCAATATCAATAAAAGCTTTTGATGGCACACATCAAAAGTTAGTACAGTCCCCTCAAAAAAATCATTTTTCTATTAATGCAACTTTCTTTCATGCTCATGCAAGTCATATAGAAACTGTGAGTCATCCTGATCCAGATCATATTACTATTACATCATAATCAAATTTCATTTCTATTTTCTTTAAGTTTTAATATTAAATTAATCATATTGAATTACCTTAAGTAAATCTTAAAAATCTACAATAAATAATTTTTATTTTAGTGTTTTTTTTACAAAAACATTATTTTTTATATAATACATCTAAATTATATCCTAATATATATTTTATGAATATGAAAAAACAAGCATTTACTATTATCGAGCTTATAGTTGCTATTACAATAATGGCTATTATATCAATAATAGCATTTATCTCTCTCCAATGATATTCCAAAAATGCTCGTGATTCAGTGAGGCAATCTGATATTGCACAAATTACCTCTGTAATGTGATTGTACGAAAAACAAGTATGAAGGTTTCCAAAACCAACCGAATGAGTAGATATAACATATAGTTGAGCACAAGTTTGGAACCAATGAACTATTTGAGATAGCGTAATACTAAATTTATGAGATTTTAATCAAAAGCCTGTTGATCCCCTTACCTGATCAGAATATACATATTCAAGACTTAATACAAAAAGTGAATATGAAGTAGCTGCTGTAATGGAGTGATGAATATCACAAAATATATTAACAGGAAATACATACGCAGAGTGAAACATAACCTGATATACCTATATAAGATGAAATTATAATAAAATACTTGCAAAAGTGAATACTTGATCTATTACTTATGTTTTAGGAGTCCCTACTATTATTTCATGAGATATAACGCTAAGAGATATAATTTCACTTATGCAATCTTCATCTCTCGTGTATAATGGCTCATCTAATTTACCAGCAAGTTATATATGAACTAGGTTCAACTCAAGTTGAAATGGTGGATGATTTACATTTAATCCATGAAATATTGTAGCCTATACATGAACTACTGAATCTCTTAGTGATATAGATAATCAAGTGACATTGTTCAATAATTTACAAACAATTTATACAGCTACTGATGTAGTAAATAATAATGGTATTATTACAAAAATAGTTGATGCAGATGATTGAACTGTAGAAGAAAAGATATTAGCGAGTATAATAGTAAAGCAACATATTAATTCTTGAATAGAATTATATACGGATACGTGACCTGTATACTTTGTAAGTTCTATCACAACAAACGCATCAGGGAAATCATATTGAGAATCCATTATTTATGATTCTTCTTGATATATATATATAACAGGTTTGTACAAGTGAGATGTAACAATTTGAACTGATACATATTCTAGTGCTTGAAATTACGATATATTCTTAGCAAAATTTGATTCTAGTTGAAATTATATATGGAGTCAATCAGCTTGATGAACCGGGAAAGATGTCCCTTATATGTTAAATATAGATTCCAGTGATAATTTGTATTTAATATGAAGATTCTCAGATTGAAGTCCTGATATTTTTTGAACAACATTTACTAACTCATGAGATTATGACATATTTTTAACAAAATTTGATTCTGATTGAAATGTATTAATCAATAAAAAGTGAGGTTGAACTTGAAATGATAGACCAAAAGGGATAGTAATTTGAAATGATTGATCTGTGTATATAACATGACAATATGACTGAACTGCTGATATTTTTTGAATGTCTATCAGCTCTCCTGACGCAAATCCTGATAGTTTTGTAGTGAAGTTAGATAATACATTAACAAGCACATGGGTCCAAAATGCAAACTCAATTTGAATTGATTGGTGAAATACTATTGCTATAGAGGATATAACTTGAGACCTATATATAGCTTGATCTTTTTCAGATAATATGACTTTATATTGAGCCGCTATCACTACTTATTGACAAGGTGATTCATACCTACTTAAAATGAATAATTCAGGGGTATTACAATGGATAAATACTTCTTGATGAGTATGATATGAAGAGTCTGAACACGTAATCATTGATAATAACTGAGATATTTTTTTTACAGGGTGGTTTAGATGAATCTCTGCAACACTATTTTGAGAAGTTGTAAGTTCACCAGATAATGGTAGTCGTAATGATACCTATGTTTCAAAATTAACGAGTAATGGTGTCCTTGTATGGAATAGTATTTGAAAATGACCCGGAAATGATTATGGGCAAAAACTTGCACTAGATAATGATTGAAATATATATTCAGTTTGATCTGTTTGATTATGAGAAAATAGTTTATTTGGAAAAACTGTCACGACATCGGTAGATGGGGTTACCTATGTAAGCAAGCTTGACTCTAATTGAAATGCTCTCTGGAGTAAGTTATATTGAGAACATAAAATTAGAGATGATTATTCGGATATAAAGTTTGATGGAACAAGTCTATATCTAGTATGAGGATACGAATGAACATCAACGGTTGCGTGACAAAGTCTTACAGCTATTTGATCAAATGAAGCATTTTTTGGTAAAATAAACGCGGATTGAAATATTGAATAGTAAATAGAATAAAAAAAAGCTAGAGTATATCTAGCTTTTTTATTTTATAATAATTTTCTACTTTTATAAAAAAGTCTGAAATTACCTTATTATTTTTTTGAGCCTTGTTTTCAACAGCATTGTGTTTCCAATACATTAAAGCCCCCTCACTAAAATCATTGTGCTGTAATATTTTATTACTAACAAACACTATTACTTTCTCTTCTCCTAATTTTATAACAATATTATCCCTTATAGAAAAGGAAAGATTATCAATAACACAAAGCTTTGATGATTTACCACATTTTTTATCTTCAGCATGTTTTATCAAAGAAGATATGACGTTTGCGTTCTCAACTCCATAATAAATTTGTGTTTTTATTGTAGAACAAGAAACAATTAAGCTTAATAAAAATATCAGAGAAATTCTCATTTTGATAGTCCTTTAAGAAAAAGTACTTGAACTATACATTTAATTTTTTGATATGCAAGCGGAGCTTCAAAAAAAGACGAGATTTCAAATCTCGTCTTTTTTTATTCTTCAAACATCTTCACATATTCTCAATACCCTTCTCCTTCTAAATCTTCATCAGCTATAAATTTCAGAGCAGCTGAGTTAATACAGTATCTGAGTCATCATTGATCAGATGGTCAGTCTGAGAAAACATGTCAGAGATGGGAATCTGCTTTTTCGGACCTGACTTCAGTTCTTGTCATAAAAAACTTTGTATCCTCTACTTCTTCTATGTTTACTTTATCAATAGGCTTCGAAAAACTTGGCCAACCAGATCATGAGTCATATTTATCTTTTGATGAGAACAATGGGGTCCCATCAACTATGTCTACATAAATTCCTGCTTCTTTATTATCATTGTATTCATTATCAAAAGCTCTCTCAGTTGCATTTTCCTGAGTCACTCTATATTGAAGGTCTGTGAGTCTTTCTTTTAAACTTTCCTTATCATTTTTTGTTTCTACTTTTTTTGCAGAATCTCACCATGTATCTTCTATATATCCTTCCCTTCATGATCATTTTGCATAGATTTTATATTTCAAGGCAGATTTCTGTGCGTAATCTTGATGGTACTCTTCTGCTTTATAAAAAGCAGTAAATGGAAGTATTTCAGTTACTATTTTTTCATCATACTTTCATGAGTCGTCTAATATCTTTTTTGAATTTTCTAAAATTTCTTTCTCTTCAGGAGTATTATAGTACATCGCTGTTGTGTAGTGAAAACCTCTATCAGCAAATTGTCATCCTGCATCTGTTGGATCTATTTGCTTCCAGAATAAAGAAACGAGATCTTCATAGTTTACAATTTCTGGATCAAAAACTACTTTTACTCATTCTCTATGTTTTGTATTTCAAGATGAAACTTCTCAGTATGTGGCAGTTTCTTCTGTTCATCATAGGTATCAGCTTGTTGCTTCGATAACACCATCTTGAGCATCCATTATTCACTCAATACACCAGAAACAACCTCAGGCTATGTATAATTCTCTTGCATTTTCTGTTTCCATAGTTTTTTTTGTTATATCTTCTACCTTTTCCCCATTATTCACATGAACAAAAGCAGAAACTAAAATTATAGTTGCAACAATTCCTAGAACTGTTCATATAGTTTTCATAATTATTTATTTACTTTATCTAAAATACTCTGTTCAAAATTTGTAATATCAAATATTCCAGCATCAATAACAGCTGACTCAAAGTCTTTATCCCATCACATTATAATTGCAAAACCTAAAAATAGAAATAATACTCATAGTACTTTTTTAAATTTTGATTTTGGACTTGAAATTCATTTTACTTTTGATATAAATTTCTGACCAAGAAGAGCTATAAGTAATAATACTACACTCAACCCAGTTACATATGCAAGAAGGTTTATAATTCCTGTCATAAAACTTGCTGGCAGTACCACGGCAAGAATAATTGCATATGTTGGACTACAGCTTGAAAAGACAGGACCAAGAGAGAGTCAAACCATAACACTTCATATATGTCATTTTTTTTGAGCACTTTTTCACAATAATTTATTTGAATTACTTGAAAATCCTAACTTTGTAGAAATATTTTTCCATACATCTGGAAATAATGTTACAATTCAAAACCCTATAATAAGAACTCATGAAAATAACTTCCAAACGATTGGATCAATAGCAATAAACAGAGTTGTTGCTTTGAGTACGAGCGAGAATACAATAATTGATGCAGCAAGTGACAGAATAATTATATATGGTCGTATTTTATCTTTTGCATCTTCTATACTTGCTCATAAAATCACTGGTAAAAGAGGTAAAACACACGGAGATAATATGGTTAAAACTCCTGCGAAAAATGATACTATTAGTAGTCACATGATTATTTTTTATTATTAAATAAGCCCCTTGAATTCTTTCCCCTTATAAGGGGAAAGAATTCAAGTGAAGAGGTATTAAGATTTCACTTCAGCTAAAATATCTTTTACACTTCTTGATCCGAACCATTTTTTTATCATGTTTCCATTATCATCAATTTGTACAAAAGTGTGTTGTCAAACAACTTCATATTGTTTTCTTAAAGCAGTACTCGAGTCAAAATCTACTTTAAAGATATTTAATCAAGCTGGTATAGTTTCTGCTGAAATATTCTTGTCAGCTGCTTTACAACTACTACACCAAGTTGCATGGAAGAATAAAATTTTATCTCATAATGCATTTTTTACTGCTTCTTGTGAATACTCAACATATTGTCATATATTATTTTTCACTTCCTCAGTTTCTAAAACCGGCTGAACTTCTACCTCTACTTCTTCTTTTACTTCTGTTTTTGTTTCTTCTTGTATCTCTTCTTTTACTTCTGTTTTTGTTTCTGTTTTCACTTTTATATTTTTATGTTCTCCTAGTCCACTTAATATATCTTCTACTGTTTTTGAAGCTCTCCACATTTTTAATTTATTCATTTTTTTATCTACTTCTACAAAAGTATGCTGAGAAGTGACTCCGTATTTTTGTCTTAATTCAACATTTGAATCAAAATCTATTTTAAAAATACTTAAACCAGCTGGTATTTCAGATCCTCTCAGACTCGTATCAGCAGCTTTACATGTTGCACACCATGAAGCATGAAAGAATAATACTCTTCTTCATTTCCCTGCTTTTACTTCTTCTGCTACATTTGATTCAGTCACATCTTTATAAATACCTTTTTCAAAAGTCACAGATGTTTTTTCAGAAAATCATACTTCTCATTCTATATCTTCTATAGTTTTTCCTCAAATCCACTTTTTTATCATATTTCATTCATTATCAACTTGAACAAAAGTATGTTGAGCAACGATTCAATATTTTTTTCTTAACTCAAAATTTGAGTCGTAATCTACTTTAAAAACACTTAATCCAGAGGGAACTCATGATTCAGTTATATTCTTATCAGCAGTTTTACAACTCCCACACCAACTTGCATTAAAAAATAAAACTTTCTTTCATTCTGTATTTTGAATAGCTTCTTTACTGTATGTAATATATTGTCATTTAGATTGATCTAAAGAAATATCTTTTATTTGTTTATCTTCAGTTTTTTGATCTTCTATATTTGTAACATTTGCAACTTTAGAATTTGTATCCTCCTGTACCTTTTGGTCTTGTCATGATGTACATGATGCTAAAAATAAAACTCATAAAATAGGTATTAAAACAAGTAATTTTTTCATCTTTTTTTAAGATTAATATATAAAATGTATGTACATAATAAAACTCTACCTTAAATTATTCTTAATAAAATAATTATTTGAAAAATACTAAAAATATCTATAATGATTACCTGAAAATATAATTAATAACATTACTTAAACCTAAAGATATGCACGCAATAAAAATAAAGAAATTAGTGAAAAAATACGGGAAATTAGAAGTACTGAAGAAGATAGATTTAGAAGTAGAAAAATGAGATTTTTTTGCTCTTTTATGACATAATGGTGCTTGAAAAACTACTATTATTTCTATTCTTACCAACCTCGTAAATAAAAATTCTTGAAAAATTGAAATAAATGGAATCGATATAGATACAGACTTCAAAAAAGCAAGAAGCTATATATGAGTGGTCCCTCAAGAATTTAACTTTGATATTTTTTCAAAAGTACAGGACATCCCTCTTATTCAAGCAGGATATTATGGAATTGATAAAAAAACAGCTGCAGAGAGAACAGAAAAGTATATGAAAAAACTTGGTCTCTGGGAAAAAAGAGATGTAAAAGCTAGAGAGCTGAGCTGATGAATGAAAAGAAGGCTTATGATAGTAAGAGCACTGGTTCATGAGCCAGAAATACTTATTCTTGATGAACCAACTGCTTGAGTAGATGTAGAGCTCAGAAAAAGTATGTGGGAATTTATAGAGGGGCTCAATAAAGCTTGAACTACTATAATACTCACAACACATTATTTAGAAGAAGTTGAGGCTCTTTGTAAAAATGTTGCTATCATGCATAAGTGAGTTATTGTCGAAAATACATCTGTAAAAAACCTCTTATCACAATTAAAAAAAGAGACTATCATTCTCTCTACATCAAATGAGAATATTAAACTTGATGCAGCATTCAAAAGAAAATACTCAGTAAAATTACATGAAGACAATGAAATAGAATTAGAAATCTCTCAAAAACACTCTCTCAATGAACTTTTTAAAGAGCTTGATAAAGCAGGAATAGAGGTTACCAGTTTTAGAAACAAAACAAATAGACTCGAAGCATTATTTATGAAATTATTAAAATAAAAATTACAACTATGATAGATTTAATCACACTTACAAATAAAGAAGTCTCTAGGTTTTTAAGAGTCTGGAAACAAACACTTCTACCACCAATAATTACAATAGTTCTCTATTTACTTATATTTTGAAAATTTATCTGAGATAAAATTTCAATTGTAGAATGAGTAAATTATATAGATTTTATATTTCCATGATTACTCATGATGTCTGTTATTATGGCGAGTTATCAAAATACCAGTTCATCATTCTTTGGTTCAAAATTTCAGCATAATATAGAAGAGCTCTTTGTTTCTCCAATAGCACATTGGAAGATACTCGTTTGATTCTGTGTATGAGCTATTCTCAGATGAATGATGGTATGATGATTTGTGTTTCTTGTATGAATATTCATGGTAGACTTAAATATAGTCAGCTATGCATACATGTTTTTATTCTTATTTCTCAGTTCAACTCTCTTTGCTTTATTATGACTCTTTAACGGTATATTTGCAAAGACATTTGATGATATTGCTATCATTCCTTCATTTGTAATTACTCCTCTTATTTACTTATGATGAGTATTTTATTCTACAGACCTCCTCTCACCTATTTGGCAAGCAATCAGTCAAGTGAACCCTATTCTCTATATGGTAAATGGTCTCAGGTACGCTTTTATAGGAATTACGGATGTAAATATAAACCTTGCTATCTGAATACTAGTGACCTTTATCATAATCTTTATATCTGCAAATATGTATTTATTGAAAAAATGATATGGTATTAGAAATTAAAAAAAGACTCTGTAAAAATTACAGAGTCTTTTTTTAATTTCTTTATTTTACTTTAAATATCTCTCATCTTGTTCTTCAGAATACTTCTACATTATAAAATTCACTAATTTTTGTTGGTTTTATATGGTATTCTCAAGCATGAGTTAGTCTGATAAGGTAACTAAAGTTATGAATACCATTATACAGTCTATCTGTATAAGCAAAGTATCTATCAGTTCTATATTCTTGTTTTTGGAAAAGGTTATTATTAAATCTATTCGTAGCTTTTGTTGATGTTGATAAATTTGGATTCACAAGCTCAGATCCTGCTGGAATAAATCATTCAAATGCCACTTTATTTCTTGTTTCAGATGTTATAATCTTGTTTCTTACTACTATTAAATCTCATACATTTCATAGCTTAATAGGAGCAAGATATTCATATATATCTTTTGGATATTTTAAGTCTTTATATGATGCTTCTCATTTATGATACTTTTTATTCTCTTCTTTTTTGAGATTATATATTTTATTATATTCGTTGTAATCATAATAATACCTTTCAACAAAGAATCATTCATCACGTGCTTTTATATCTTTTGTGTCTTTATAATAGCTAAGGTTTAAGTCATAGTATACCGTTCACTTTCAAGATTTATTAATGGTAAAATTACTTGATGATTTTATATTGTCAGTTTTGAGTGATGTAGAATATACTTCCATTTTATTATTTTCATCAAAGTTTTTTTCAGCAATGGTATCATTATTTATCTTTAGTTTTGCATGAAATTTGATATTTTTTAATTCTCCTGATGATTCTATATATTTTGTAACTCCTTTGATAAGAGCAATATTATCCTGTGTTGATCAGAATGATCCATCTTTCTTATTTGATATAATCCACCTATTTATATTATCAACTATTGAATCGAGATCATCAAATTTTTCTAATCAGATCGTTGATACAGCTTCAAGAAGAGAAACTGTATTTCTAAACGCTGAATAATATGAAGTTTTACCAATAAATGCTCCTCTTGGGTTAAACACAAGCTCTTCAGATATAATTTTATCAACTATTTGTTTTGCTTCTTTTTCTAACTCACTTCTTTCATCTTTATTTATTTCCTGAACTTTTAATAGTTGGGATATAAGTTTTACTTTTTCTAGTTTTACAGTATTTGAATATGTCTTATCTATTTCTAATAATTTCCACATTTTATATGCTTCATAATCTGTTGTATCAAAACTGAGTATTGCTGAGATAGCTTTCATTCTATCAATTTCACTATACTTACAATCATTGTATTCTGTTACTTGGCATCATTCAATATAATTTTTATAAAACCTTGTTTTTAAATACTTCGTTGTTTTATAATACGGAGCTTCTTCTAACTTATATCAAATTTCTCTTATAGAAGCAGCACTCTGTAAAATATATGAACTCAGATCAAAGTCTGAATAATTTGGTCAATAGCTCACATCATACCAATAGACAAATCCTCCATCATATTTTTGATATTTTCTAATGTTCACTAAATACTCTTTGATTGTTTGATCAATTGATTTTTCAGAATATCATTCATATTCTCATGCCCAATATTTGAGCATTTTAGTTTGTAAATTATATTCTTCTCAAACAGAACTATATAATTTCTTAATAAATATATTTGGCATAATAGCTGAAGTTTTTTGTTCAGAACAACCGTATGGATATCTATTTAAGTAATCGATCCCATCTGTGAGGTTACTGAGGAGTGTTGCTGAGTAATTGGCTGTTATTTTTCATTTTGAACTGTTTATATTTCCAAGCTCTAGTTTCTGTTCGAATGAATCATTTTTTGTTTTTCAAAAAGTAGAAACTGATTCTTGTGTTGATGACTCGTGAATCTGTACTTTTTTTTCTATTTCATCTTGATGCTGATTATCTTCTGATACTGCTTTAAAAGTAAGAGTACTAAAGAAAAAATCATTTTTTTCACTTAAGCCTATATCATCAACTGTAACATCAAAGTGAACGGTTTTTTGATCTCCATTTTTAATAAATATTTTTTGTTTATTTTCCGATATATTTTTTAGATTTGTTGCAGAAAGCATTACACTAAATATTTGGTCTTTCCCTGTCTTATTAAATACTACTGGTGAGAGCATTATACTATCATTTGATACAAAAAATCTTGGAAGATTATCATTTATGAGTAATTCTTTACTCGTAATAATAGTAGTATATGTTACTCATACTTTATTCCCTATACTTGTATTTGCCAGAGTTTCAATCACCCATGTTGTAAGGTTATCTGGAAGATTTGTTGTCGTCATACTTACTTTTCAATTTGTATCCGTAGTCACATCAGCACTCCAATATGCTGTATCTTTAAATGTTCCTCTTTTCTTTTTTGAATCTCATCATTTTACCCTGTCTCATGCTCATCATTTTTCTCCATCACTGGTATCTTTTACCTCTAATTTTTCAATAAGAGTTTTGAGTGATCCATAAGTATATGTTCATAAATACCTTTTCATATCATAGAAAAATGCATATGGGTTCTTTCTTGGGTTTCATTTGAGTGCTAATAGACTCTCATCAACTAGTGATATACTCAGGTTAGTATTTGCAATAGGATTTCAGTTCTTATCTTTTGCTTGTATGTCTAATTTTACTTTCTCTCATGGAAGATATTTTTGTTTGTCTGTTTTTATATCTATGAATATTTTTTTATCTTCGGTATCTACCTTTGTAACTGTTAATGCTCTTTTATATATTGGAAGTGGATTTCCTTCTTGTTGTCATATGAGGTATGCTCTCAGATAATAGTTTGGATAGTAGGTATCTTTTACATCTATAGTGATTTTATCTGAAAATGACTGAATATCATGTATGAAGTAATCAAGTATCGCATCATCTTTTTCAACTATGAAAAGTGCTTTTCATGAAGACACAGGAGTTTTTAACATGTATTCAGCTGTATCTCCTACTTTTATTTTCAACTTATCAGCAACAAGCTCAGTTACTGAGTTATTCTCATTTGGCCATATAATATAATCTGCTCATGCTACATATACTACTTTTGAACTTATAAACTCTTTGTTATTTTTTCAAGTATAGATTGCTTTGATAAGATATTCTCATGAAGTTTTTGTTTTAATGTTCTTTTTGAATTCTCCAAGAGTATTTGTAGAGGTAAAAATATCTTTTTCTTTTATTTCTTCAAGTGAATAATCATTATAGAACACTCCATCAACTCACTTTTTTTTCACTGATTTCCATTCTCTTTTAATCAGTTCTAGTTTCACTTTTTTATTAGCGAGTACTTGAGCATCAAAATTAAGCACTACTCAATTTATATCTATTCAGCTTTCTTTACTATTATAATAATTTGTTTTTATCCCAACGTATGCATCTGTGGTATGAAGAATTTTTGATACTGATTTATTTACCACTCTTTTTGTATCAGGATCAGTCACCTCTATATTAAATCTGTGAAGCTTTTCTCAGAAATTATCATCAAATTTATAAACTAGATTATAAGTTCCATCATCATGAATATCAAATGAGCTCGTGTCGATAAGCTTATCACGATAGTTACAGTATCCCCAATACACACATTCAAAATATTTATATCATTCTCAAAAATTATAATCAGAATAGTCTTTGGCATCAAAGAAATAGTTTTGAGTAAGTATACTATATTTTCATGATGTATTTATAATTTTCCCACCAAAGTAATACTCAGGTTTCACTTGTATTTGCACCGAGTCTCATAGAATAAAATCTTTTTTGCTCTCAGAGGTTTCCAACTTAAAGTCTGGTTTCCTATACTCTTCAATATGGAAAAAAGCATTATTTCTTACACTATTTTTGTCTGCTGTTCCAGTAAACCTAAAACGAAATTTTCATAAATTTACTTCTGCTGGTATAATAAATTCTCCTGAAAAATTTGAATTATCATCTATTGTAATATCTTTTGAGGCTATACTTTTTCCAGATGGATCTATCAGTTCTAGCTTTGCTGTTTCACTTTTTGATTTTGTATATCATGTTGGAGAAAAATATCTTAATAATCATTTAAAGTAGACGATATCTCCTGGTTTATAAATAGGTCTTTCAGTATATAAATACAAATAATCTTTTTGTGATGAACTCTCACCTGAGATATATTTAAAATCATAATTTGAAAAACTATCATATCTCAAGTTTAAAAATCAATAATTATTTTCTCATGATGCAGCTACGTAACTAAAGTCAGAGTTTTCTATTTCATATACTCCATTCACATATGTAGATTTTGGTGTTACAACACTATCTTCCTGTTTGTATGACTTTTTATTATATTGAGTTTTATAAAACTTGAGATTAAGGTTTGGAATACTATTTCACCCAAAGTCAGTGATATATAATAAATTTTTATTTGATGCTTTCTCAAAATATACCGAAAGATTTGATTTTTTATATGTTGTCTCAAATTTATCCTGTCATGGATGTGTTCATGCTGAAACTATAATAAACTTCTGGGTGAATTTAGTTCCTAAAATATCTTCTTCTAAATCAAACCTGTTATTTGATAGATTCCAATTATAATTTTTTAATTGTAGTTGTTTTGTTTGTGTATTATTACATTTTTTAACATATCAGTTCTGGTACCTATTTGCCAGATGATATATATAATTTATCTCATCCATTTCACATACTTCTACGTGTGCTTCACTATTATTAATAGATTGTAAATTCATTACTATCGGCAAATTATCAGGAATAGTGTTTACATCATTTGAAAGGCCTGAATAAAGATATTTATCTTTATCTAAAATGTCTTTTGTTTCTACTTTGTATTCAAGCGTATTTTCTAAACTATTATTATATATATCCACAAAGTTATTCTCGATTGCAAGTAAGTAGCTTGAATGTGGATTGAGCCTTGTATTTAATACATAAAGAAATTCTCATGATTTTGCTTTTCTACAATATCATAATTCTTCTAATTCTTGATCAGGTTTTCATTTTAATTTATAGGGTATATGTTGGTACCCACTTACTCATTTTTGAATAGATTCAGGGCTTGTACTATATACATGAACACTTTGTTTCCATGCGTTTATTTCATTATTGAGGTATAAACATGTTTTTGAATAATTAATAAATTTCAAATCTTTCACTATCAGTTTGTCTGTTGTATCATAAGTAGTCACAATGTCATCTGTGAGAGATTTATTTATAACTTTGAGTACTTGAAGAGTATAAGCTGTTTTATAATTCAGATCTGTCTTTAAAGTGAGTTTAATTTTCTTTTTATTAATAACTACTTCATCCTTTTTAAGTTCTTTATTATATTTTTTTTCTTCTCTATAACTGATATCAAAGTCTATTTTTTCATTATTACTCGAAAAAGAAAAGTTAGTTTTATTCAACTCTACTTCTTCATAAAAATTTAAATGAAAAAATAGATCTTTATTTGCTATTTTACTTTTGTTACGCTGATAAGTGGAGTCTAATAAAACTCATGTTGAAGAATATATATTTTGGTATGCATCAATACTATCTAAAAGCTCTATCGTTTTGAGCTGTTGAAATATAGGTTTGGTAGTAGAGATATTTCCATTTTTAGACTTTAATCCAGTTGCTATTTCTAGAGTATATTGGCTGTTATATGTAAATCCATCATGAGAGAGAGAAAAATGAGTATCTGATATTTTTAAAACTTTTACATCAAGTGCTGGGCTTTTATTTTTTGCTCAAATTTTATTCTCAAATAATTTGAATTTACTTTTTAATTCATCGATACTGACAGGAAAATTAAAATTGATATTAATTCCCTCAGTTGGAGCAAAATTTTGAGAAAAATATGCTTGTAGCTTTGTTGTTGATAATTCTATTTCTTTTGTTTCTTGAAGTTTATATAATAAACCTTCTCTATCCTCTACTTTTACTGAATATTTTGTTGCTCAAACAAAAGAATCATTAGGAGTAAATTCTAAAACTGAAGTTGTGGTCCAACTACATTTTCATTCAATTTTTGGTTCAATAACTATTGGACATGGAAGAGAGTCTCTTGAATCTAAATCTGTAAGAGGAACCATTGGTATATTAAAAAATACAGCCAAGCTTTGTCACAGATTATTTAATTCTCATGATGGAGTTATTTTGAGAACTTTTGCTCACGAAACAATTTCAATAAGGAAATGAATATCACTTTCAAGTGCCCTTCATTTTTTTGTTTGTAATCATTTTAAAAAACTAATACTCAATTCATCTCAAGTCTTATTCTTCTCAAGAAAGGTATATCTGAGTACATTTGATTGAAGCATAGATATCTTCCCTTCAATATTTGATTCAAAGTTTTGTATACTTGTTTCATCTAAATCATACGAAAAAGTGAAGTCTATATGATCTTCTGTTACTGGTATTTTTTTATATCACAAATCAAAATTTCAAGCTGTAACTTCAAATTTTGCAGGGGCTAGGTTTTCAAAAAAGTTTGTATTTTTTTGAAAATGAAAGAACCCAGTAATTACAAATATAAATATTACTAGAGCTGAAATCATTGCATATCTTTTCCTCTTTTCCATGTGTTGATATTTTAATTATAAACTCTTTTATATTTTAGATTTTTTAGTAAGATTGTAAAGAAGTTTTGTAGTATTTTTTTGTTTTAAAAAACTCCCTTGGTTGAGGGAGTTCAAATCTTATTTTTTTGTTTTTATAATGAATCAAATAATGAAAATAATAAAAATTCAAATAATATAGTATAAATTACCGATTTTATTATTTTCAGAAATAGCTAGTATTTCTTCCTTATCCAAGAAATCCTTATTATCTATATAATTTAAATTTTTATTTATAGCACTTTTACCTTTGCAGAATCATCCATTTTTAATAACTTCATTTACAATTTTTTGCTGAATTGCTATTTTTTCTTCCTCAGAACTATATTTTTCATATGGAATTCATATAGATTCAAATATAACAGGTCAAATACCTTCAAACAAAGAGTTGCAATCTATAACTCAGTCTATTCATATCCCTGTTCAGTCTATTTTCGTAATACCATTTTTCAAATATACCTGAGAAATTTCTTCTTCCCATTGATCTTCAGATTTTTTTTCAGGGGTATTTCTATTTATAGCAAAGTCTCCCCTCTTATCTCTATAATTAGTGATAATAGTGTCTCATTTTTGAGGACGATATCATCCATTTTTCACATATTCCGATGCTATCATATCCAAAGAAAACTCACTCGTTGAAACATATACTCATTTACTCAATAACTTGGTTTCATCTCATCTATGAGTAAAATATTTATAATTTTCAAGTTCAAACACATAATACTTTCTCTTATCCTCTCATACTTCTAAAGAATAATATGGATCTTTATCCAAAGTAATAATCTTTACATTTCATACCTCTCATAAAATAAAACCATATTCTATTTCATTAAGTCATTTTCCCCCTCAAGCAAAAGAGTCAGCAAGAAGAAATATTTGCAGTAATAATATGCATAATATTTTTTTCATAACAATATTTATTATCTAGTAAAATAAGGGTGAGTTTAAACTCACCCTTGTAAAAGTCAAGCAACTATCTTAGTTACGATAAAATGTTGGTCTATACACATGAAACACTGTATATGTTTGATTAATTGACTGTAATGTAACATTTTTCTGTGAAGAATGACCATCACTATTTTGGTAGCTTACCTTGATGCCACTATATGAATTATATAGCTTATCAGTCACTATCATAGAATGATCAATATGCCCATTTCCTGACCAATCAGCAAAAATAACATCACCCTCTTCAACTTTTGAAGTATTCAAGTATTGCGTTGAACTATCTTTGGTTATAAAATCAAAGTGCATCCCCCAATATGAATTTGAGTTACTTTTTGCATAAGTGTAGAGTTCATGAGCACCAGCCCATGCATAACCTCGTGATGATGGAGTATTATAATACCAACAATAATCACACCCTTTATCTCTATCTGCCATATAATAGCCACGCTTATTATATACATAGTTCTTGTCAGAATTATCTACCAAACCAGCTAAAACTGCTTGACTAACAAAGTTAGTACAGTTTCCACCATATGATTGATACTCTGGAAATGCAGTACTAGTTTTTGCATAATTCAATGCATACTGTACTGCTGGAGTACTGGAATAAGTACAAACCCCCTTAGCATAGTCACCACATGAGCTTGAACTCGCAGACATAGCTACACTTGAAAAAAATGAAGCTAGTACAATCAAAACAACAAAAATTTGTCGCATTTTTCTTTTCCTTTTGTTTGTGTTTTTACTTCCAACCTTGAAAGCACACAAAATATATGAAAAAACTTTTCTTTTACAAATTTATTCTCGACTTTCTTCTCTATTTTAAGCCATTTTAACTTTTCAAGACATTCATTATAATGACAAGACATTAACAGGACATTAACAAAAATAATTTTCTATTTTTAAATGTTAAAAACTTAATTTTCATCCCTTTAAATTCTGATTTTTATTTTCATATTTTTAAAAAATATTTTTTTATCTTCTCTATATTGATAATTCAGGTCATTTCTATACAATCAATATATAATCTTCTCATCAGAAAAAAATGAAAAAAATAAAATTACTCCTCATCTTTATTCCTCTCCTGTTAATTTTCACATCAATACTCTCATTAAAAATCAACCTTCCCACACCTTCTACTATTATATATGACAGTCACGATATTGAAATAGGAGAAATTATACAAGATGAAAAAACAAGACATAGACCGATAAAAATTGAAGATATCCCTGAGTTCACAAAACAAGTTATAATAACTCTTGAGGATAAATCATTTTACTCAAATATTTGAATAGATTTTAAAGCTATAGCAAGATCACTGTATAATAATATTTCTTCATGAAAAATAGTTGAATGAGCATCAACTCTCTCAACTCAAGTAATTAGAAATAATTTTTGGCTTAATAAAAAAAGAAGTTATTCCAGAAAAATATCTGAATTTTATCTCGCTCTTATTTTAAATACAAAATATTCAAAAGATGAAATACTCGAAAATTATCTCAATAGAATATATTTTTGAAATCTTAACTACTGAATAGAATCAGCTTCACAATATTATTTCGGCAAAACATTACAGAACCTAACAAAAGCTGAGCAAATTGCTCTTCTTATTATTCCAAAAAATTCAAGCAAGTATTCTCCAAATAAACCAAGCTTCAGAGTACGTTTTGAAAAGGTAGTAAACTATTTGCAAGATAACTGAGTTTTATCAGCAAATGAAGCAAGAAATATCCTCAATGAAAAATTAGATTTTAATTATGAATCTAATGCTACTCTTCCCTATATTGTTGATTATATTCAAGCAAATAAGCTAGAAAAAGAAAGTAATATAAAAACAAGTATAGATTATTACCTCACAAAAGAGATTGAAAAACTGGCTCTGGATACTGTTTCAAGTCTATTTTGGAAAGATGTATGAGATTATTGAGTCTTAGTTGTTGATAGAAAAACAAATGAAATAAAAATAATGATATGATGAATAGATTATTATTTAGAAAATGGGCAAGTAAATTCAACAACAGCTCTTAGGCAAGCTTGATCAACTATAAAACCTTTTACCTATATACTAGCATTTCAAGAACTTTGATATAAACCAAGCTCAACCATAATAGACCTCCCTATACAGTTTTCCACTGCTGAAGGAAATACTTATAGCCCAAAAAACTACTCACTTGATTATAAATGAGAAGTAACATTAGCAGAAGCACTCAGCCAAAGTATCAATATTCCAGCCGTAAAACTTACAAATGAAATCTGACTCACAAGATTATACGATTTTTTAAAGTCACTTAACTTTTCTACCCTTAATGAAGATCCAGAATATTACTGACTTGCGTTAACTCTCGGAGTGTGAGAAATGAAATTAATAGAACTATTAGAAGCCTATACTATATTTGCTCATGAGTGAAGTATATGTAAGTTTACTATACTCTCTGATTCTGAAAATATTTGTGATCATAAAATAGAAAAAAAATATACTGATATGGTTAATGAAATACTTACAAATAGGTATTTTAAACTTGGATGATTCCCTATTCATTCAAATCTTGATTTTCCAGACAGAAACGTATTTGTAAAAACATGAACTTCAAGAAATTTTAGAGATAATTGGTCAATATGATTTACAGATAATTATATGATCTGAGTTTGGGTATGAAACAAAGATGGGACATACATGAAATGAGTTTCTTGAACCAGTTGAGCTGGAGATATATTTAGGAAAATTGTATACTTGCTCGAAAAAGAAGATCAAGATACAAATGCTATAATATATGATTCATCTGAATTAGAATACTTAGATATTATATCTCCACTTGATGGAAGTATTTACAAGCAAGGTATAATACAACAAAGAAACCAAGTAAAACTTGGTTTCAAAACAAATATAAATTTTAATAATTATGCTTGGGAAGTGAATTGAAAATTATATGATGCAGATTTTTTAGATTTAGAAGCCTGAAATCATGACATAAAAATTAGTATATTTCAGAACTGAAAATTAATAGGATCTGAGAGTTCGAGAATAGTAGTTGAGGAATAAGGGGAGAGGATTCAGGAGAGAGGTATCTATTCAAATGTATACTATTCTATTCCCTACTATCACAATATGGATCTAAATGAATCATCACATTCCGAGTAAAATTTTTATTAATTTTTGGAATGGCATATTCCACATGATCTGAAATCCTATGTGCATCAATGAGCTTTATTTCAGGAGTAAATACTAAGTGAATTTCTACAAACTTTCTGTGCCCTGATTGCCTAGTTTTTAATTCATGATATGAAGTGATCAAAGCTTGTTTATCTATTATTTTAATAATTTGATCTATTTCTTCTTTATCCAAAGATATATCAAGCAACAATCAATATCACTTCTTTATGAGATCAAATGCTGAATAAATAATATACAATGATATTATAATTCATAAAATCGCATCAATAATATAAAATCATGAAAAATGAATGATAACAAGTCATAGTAAGATAACAAGATTACTGTACAGGTCTGTTTTATAATGAAGTGAATCTGCATGAATTACGATATTTTCAGTTTGTTTTGCTACCTTTTCTAAAAAATATACTAAAAATCAGGTAATAATAACTGATATTATCATCACTCAGATAGAGTAGCTTAAGTACTCTACTTTCTCATTTCCTATAAGCTTTAAAACTGCTGTATAAAAAATAAAAAAACCTGAAAAAGTAATGATTAATCATTCAAATAGTGCAGCTAACGCTTCTATTTTCCCCCTTCAATAATTAAAAATCCCATCCTCTTTTTTTTCTGAACTTGAAACTGCAAAATAATTAAATAATGACACGAATAAATCAAGCAATGAATCTATTGCAGATGATAATACAGCTATTGAACCACTTAAAATTCATATTGCAAACTTCATAACGAGGAGTAAAAATGCAACAACAGATGAAATAAGAGTGGCCTTTTTTTGTAGTGACATAGTTATGCTTATGAAATATTGTAACAAGTATAATTGTAAATCATTAAAATACAAAAAAACTGAGCTTTCGCTCAGTTTTTTTTATTTCACTACATCAACATGTTTCCCTCTTCATTTATACTCAATTGTAATTGGAGTTCCAAAGAATCCGAAATTATCTCTGATTTTATTTTCAAGATATCTTTTATATGAAAAATGAAAATGATTTGGATTATTTACTGTCAGTACAAACTTTGGTGGATTTACGTCTGCTTGAGTTCAGTAATATATTTTTGGATTATGTGATTTTTTATTTCAAGTTGGTGGATGTTTATAAATAACTTGCTCCATGAAGTTATTAAAAATTCAAGTTTTTACTCTTTTAAAACGTTCTTTTTTAATTTCTTCTGCATTTTCTAAAATCTCATCAACTCTTTTTCTTTGCGTAGCTGATGTAAACACAACAGATACCCATGGAAGAAACTCTATTTTACTCTTTAGGTAATCTACATACCTATTCATCATTTTTTCTTTATCTACTCCCGGTTTATCTAAAACTTTATCCCATTTATTTACGACGATAACAAGTCATTTTTTTTCTTCAAGTACTTTTGAAATAATAGATAAGTCTTGATGTACAATACCATCAAAACCATCTACAACTACAGCAATAACATCAGCTCTTGTAATTGCTCTATTGGTTCTCATTACTGACCAATCTTCTATATTTCTCACTCATACTTTTGAGAGCCTTCTTACTCATGCTGTATCAATAAGTACAAAGTCTGATTCTTTAAATTTGAATTTTGTATCTATGCTATCTCTTGTTGTATGGTCCATATCTTGTACCATTACTCTATTCTCTCAGACTATAGAGTTGATTAAACTTGATTTCCCTACATTTGGTCTTCATACCATTGCGAGTTTTACAAATGAATCATCAATTTCTTCATGTTCATAATTCAGTCCTTTTTTAGTTAAGAAATCTGCAACAAATCTTTTGATATCTTTCATCCCTGTATTATGAGATACAGAAACTGGGAAAAATGCTAAATTATCTCCGTATCCAGCATGTGAATACGCTTCCATAATTTTGCTTTCGTTATCTGCTTTATTAGCGACAAGAATAACATCAGAAATATTCTTTTCTCTGATTACTTTTAATACTTGTTCATCAAGTTCAGTGATTCTATCATATTCAATAATCCATATGAGTAAATCACTTGATTCAATTGATTTTTCTGTTCTCTCTGCAATATCTTTTGTGATTTCATCTGTTTTTGAGCTAAAATCTAGCCCACCTGAATCTGATAATATATATGTTAAATTATTATCTTCATCATTGTACTCATATTCAGAAATATCTCTTGTTGTCCCTTCTTCATCAGCGACAATTGCGATTTTATGTCCTGAATACATATTGAAAAAACTTGATTTCCCTACATTTGGTCTTCAAATTATAGTTACTTTTGCTAACACGTGTTGATTGGTTTAAGAATTTAAATTTTTTTTGACTGTCTGAGTATATTGATTTTTCAAAAAAAACAAGTTTTAGTAAGAACCTAAAACTTCCCTGTTTTTTTCAAAAATAAATATACCATGAACATTATTGCAACACTTCAGAGTAAAAGTATATAGACAAAATCTGGAGTAGTCCAGGTTGGAAGTTCTATATTCATTCAGTAAAAACTGGTAATGAGTGTAAGTGGTAATAAAAAAGCTGAAAAAATAGCTAATACTTTTAAAACAAAATTTGTTTTAATATCAATCATAGCTTTAAATGCATCTTCAACACTATCAATATATTCTGCTAATATATCTATATCACTTAATATTTGATCTAATTTATCTTCCAAATCTTCAAAATATACTTCCATTTCTCACGCATATAACTCATTCACTATATGTTCAAGTTGTTTCAATAAAGCAACTTGTGGTTTAAACATATGTTTGAGTACAACTATATTTCTTTTTTTGATCATTATCTCTTTCACCAATGAAGAATTTCATTTTTCAAAAACTTTTTTTTCTAAATTTTTAATGTCTAATTTGATATTTTTTATCATATTAAACATTTTCTCAAGCATAGCTTGAGTGATTTCATATAATATATATCCAGTTGATATTTTTAATTTTTTTGATTCTCATGATACCTTCTTCTCTCAATAATTTTCAAAAACTTTATTAATTCTTGAAAAAGGAAATTCTCTAAATGTTATTAAAAAATCTTTACTTAAAAACATATTAAACTCATTCAGTTCATATACTTTTGTTGCTCTATTATATTTTGGATAATGATATACAACAAAGGTATAATCATCATATTTATCAACTCTTGCTCTTTGGTTTCCTTCTAAACAAGCTTCTAAATCAAGTTCATGGATCTTATACTTTTCAAGAGTCTTCACAATATCTTTATCAGATAACCCAACCCCATCTATCCAGTGAATTCCGTTTATTTTTTGTTTTTTTAGCATACCCACAAATTTACAAGCTATAATATTAAAACAGTTTATATTACAAATGAGTTTTGTAAAGATTTTCCTCTAAAAAATTGCATTTTTTTGATATTATCCTAATATGATAATGTTTTCAACGTCAAAGAAGGAAAGTACCATGAAAAAAGGTAACTTTAATAATGATCTAGAAAATATACAAAAGTGCTCAGAAGAAATTGTAAATGATATTCTTTCCAAAATCATGAAAGGAGACCTTAACCAAATTCCTAAATTAAAGTCATTTACAGAAGATGAATTAACTGAGTTAACTAGACTTTTTAAGTCAAGTACACCAGATAGACAAGTCAAACCAATACCTATTCAATTTCGACTTATCCATCATCATCCAAAAAATTAAAACAAAACAAATTAAGGACACAAAAGAATCCCCAAATAAATGGGGATTTTTGTTTTATAAAATTTTTCTTGTCTTAATTTTGTTGAGTATATTCAGTTCAAACAGCCCCATGAGGAACATTATTCTTCTTTCATCAATCTACTATTACGTGACTCGCTAAACTAAATGATGATGTTGTATAATGTATGGCAACTCTTCAACCTCATCCTCATCATCCACTATTTCCTGGATATGTAGCATGATAATATGCATTTCATCCATTTGCATAAATATACCCTGTTCATGATATATCTCAGGCTTCTATCCATACACTTCATCAAGAACCTCATCATCCCGCTCTTCTTTGTGTACTTCACATCGTTCATGTTCAATCTGCTCAGTTTGTAGTTATAACCCCATCCAAAACCATACTTCAAGCTATATGTAATTGAATTGCTCATCCTCCTTTTCATCCATAACTCCAGTTTCATCATCCACTTCATATATCTATTGGCTCAGTTGAACTTCCGTAAGATGGTCATCATGCAGCCGAAAATCCTGATGCTCAAGCTCATCCATATCCTCATCCTCATCCAGTATAATACCAGGTTGGTCCTGATTCATATACATAATATACTCAATTTCCAGGTCATGTACCTTTATTATATCACCCAAAATCAGCATTTATATATCAACCTGATTCTAAAGTCATACTTGAAGCAACAATATTAACAATATTTACTTTTGAAGTTGTGTTAGGTACATGTATTATGGTACCATTTGACTTAACAGTTATATCTCAAATCATTGTTAATTCAGATAGTCATGATAGCTGAAGAGTAGTTGCATTCGTTCATCATATTTCTAAAGAATAGACTTCAACTCATCATGTAGTATCAAGACTAATAGTTGCATTTGCATCAATAGTTACTGCGTCTGATGATGTTGGTAACCTTCATAGATCCCAATTGGCAGTATTTGACCAACTTGTACTTGCTCCTCAAGTCCAAACAATAGGAGTCGGTGGAATACAAGCATCTCATACTGATTTAACAAATCAAGTATTACATTTCCAACTACATCCTGCAGTTGCTGATATATCGTAAGACCATGATTGGTCATCTGATGTAGCCGTTCAGTTGTAATATACTGCATTGCCTATACTTGGTTCTGCAGAACATGCATAAGATACAAGCTTTCCTCATAAGAGTAATACTGCAAAATTTTCTAAATCGTTATTATCACCTAAGTTTACTCAAGAGAGATAATTGTATTCTCCAGCACTTAAATCAGTTGATCCACTATAAGCAGAGTGTAGGTTTGTTGTAAAATTTGCATAATTACCAGAAATATTACTTGTATTTACTCCTAAATCTTGCACTGTAAATAGAGTGTCATGTGTATCTACATGGAACGTTGATTCCGCAGATAAATCTGCACCATCAGCATGAAGTGAAGGTGATGCATAGTATTTGTTATCACCTCAAATAACATAAAAACCATTATATTGTCATACTACCTTTGGAAAAGTTGTTTCAGAGGCATAAGTAGAATTTGTGATATTATTTTGTTGTGTTACCTCAAAATCATACATAAGTTGATATTCCTTTTGATTCAAGGTTGTTGAGTAATTCATATATTTTCAAGTCAATGGGTCTTCTGGGATTTTTGATATCCTCCCAACTTGTGTTTGTATAGAAGTAGCTACTTCTCATGTATGCCAAAGGTTTGTTCCTGATGCTGTTACGAGTGTTGATGAGTCTGGAAGAGGGTACTTACCATACTTAATCACATGTAATTCTAATACATTTTTAATTGATTGCATATCAACTATTCTTGTAGAGTTTCTGGCTAATTTACTATATCATTGAAGTGATATAAAAGCGATTGTTCATAAAATAGCCAAAATAGTAATTGTAACGATCAATTCAACAAGGGTAAAAGCTTTAGTAGATCGATATGTTTTTTCAAGTATGTTCATAATAGTGCTCTATATTATATTCTTAAAATACTCAAATCATGTTATAACAATTTGTACTAATTGCAAAAGTATTTCCTATAAATGATAGCTAAAGTATTATAAACAATAATAAAATAAAAAGTAAAGAGTATTTGGCTTTAACTTACCAAATACTCTTTACTTTTCATGAAGATATGTTGAGATATTATTCCTCTTCTTGAATAACTTCAATATGAAGTTCTGTTAATTGTTCATCATCTATAAATGAAGGCGCATTCATCATAGCATCTTGACCTTTTCATGATTTAGGAAAAGCATATACTTCCCTAATATTATGTTCATCCTTGAGAATCATCATAAATCTATCCATTCAGATAGCAAATCATCCATGTGGAGGAACTCCATATTGAAATGCTTCATACATAGCTCCAAATTTCTCTTGTACTTCTTCTTTTGTTCTTCCTACTGTTTCAAAAGCTTTTACAAGACTTTCAATATCATGATTACGGATTGAACCTGATAATATTTCATACCCGTTACAAGCAAGATCATATTGAACTGATTTTACATCTAACAGATTTTCTTCATTAAATGCTTCTACTCAACCTTTTGGCATAGAGAATGGATTATGTCCAAAATCTATTTTTCCTGTTATTTCATTTTCTTCAAACATTGGGAAGTCTGTTACCCAACAAAATGCAAGTAAGTCTTTTGAAGCAAGATCCATGAGTTCTGCTAAGTGGATTCTAAATCTTCCCATATAATCACAGACTAAATCTTTTTCTCAAGCTCAGAAGAATACTACATCTCAAACTTCAAGCTTTGTAACATTTACTATTTCTTGTAAATCAGCTTCTGTAAAGAATTTATTGAGAGGTCCTTTTAATCCATCTTCTTTCATTTGAAAATATCCAAGTCCTTTTGCTCCAAATTTTCTTACATAATTTTCAAATCCTTTCATTTGAGTTTTTGAAAATACATTATCTCCATTTGGAACTCTAATAGCTTTGATTCTGTTTGTTGTTTTATCACTTGCAATAGAAGAAAAAATTTCATTTGTACTTTTTGCAAAGATATCAATCACATCTACTAATTCTAATCCATATCTTAAATCTGGCTTATCTGAACCATATTTTTCCATTGCATCAGCATAACTCATAGAATAAAACTTTGAATCAAGCACTTTTTTATCAGAGAGTTCTTTTACCGTATCAAACATAAAATCCTCTACTACTTTGAAGATATCTGATTGTTCAACAAAACTCATTTCACAATCAATTTGATAAAATTCACAAGCATGCCTATCTGCCCTTGGGTCCTCATCTCTAAAACAAGGAGCAACTTGAAAGTATTTATCAATTCATCCAACCATTAATAGTTGTTTATATTGTTGAGGTGCTTGAGGGAGTGCATAAAACTGCCCTGGATTTAATCTTGAAGGAATTACAAAATCTCTTGCTCCTTCTGGAGATGATGCTGTAAAGATAGGAGTTTGTACATCTAAAAAGTCTCTATCAGTAAACCAGTTTCTTGTAAAATTTAAGAATTTTGATCTGAATTTTATATTGTCTAAAACTTTTTTTCTTCTGATATCAATATATCTATGTTTATATCTAATTTCTTCATTTGCCTCTTCTGTATGTTCATCAAGCTCAAATGGTGGAGTCTTAGATTTTGATAATAATACCACCTTTGAAACAATTATTTCAACTGCTCATGTAGTCATATTTTTATTTTCTTGCCCTTCTGGTCTTGACCTTACAGTCCCTTCTATTTGAATCACGAATTCACTTCTAAAAGTGTTTGCTAGTTCGTGAGAATCTGCATCATCTTCAGGGTCAAAAACAACTTGAGTCAAACCATACCTATCTCTCATATCAATAAAGATAATTCAACCATGATCTCTTCTATTACTTACCCAACCAGATAAAGTAATCGCTTCCCCTATATTTTCTTTTGTGAGTTCATTACACGTATGAGTTCTTAACATAAGATTTCTTATCAATTATAAAAATTAAAAATCCACCTAAGTATATAAAAAATCAGAAAAAATCAAGAGAATAATCAAGCTTATTTCACAAATATAAATAATTTATAACAATAAATGTAGTTATTTATTGACAATTTAAAATAGATATAGTATCGTATATCTATCAACTAAAATATTTTTCTAAAAGAACACAGATGCCTAGTATATTCTATGAAATTTTTAATAAACATATTGATCTCAATGCAAAAGGGCTCAGAAAAATCAAAGGTGCTCTTGACCAATTATTTAAAGAGTTAGCTGAAAAATCTGATATTGATAACTTAAAAGTTACTAGAAATAGATTAGAAATCCTTCTTCATGAAAAATGAAAAAAAGCTGATAAAAAAGGAAAAAAGGACTTGAGAGCTTTGTATGTTATTCTTGACGAAATCAATGATTTTATAGAAGAAAAGGAAAAAGTAAAAAAAGATTCTATAGAACTTGTGGATGTTGTTAAAAAAGTAGAAAATAAATATAAGGTTTGTAAAAATGTAAAAGAAGAAAAAAGAGGTAAATATATTCAAACTTGTGTAAAACAAGAAACAATTGATTATGAAAAAGAACTTATACAATTACAAGTTGAGTTGTTAAAACTTCAAAAACATATCAAAGAAAAAGGTGAAAAGCTTCTTATCATCTTTGAATGAAGAGATGCAGCTTGAAAATGAGGAACTATTAAAAGATTCAGAGAATATTTAAATCCAAGATGAGCAAGAGTAGTTGCTCTTGAAAAACCAACAGATTTAGAAAAATCACAATGGTATTTTCAAAGATATGTAAATCATCTTCCAAGTGGTTGAGAAATGGCATTCTTTGATAGAAGTTGGTATAATAGAGCATGAGTGGAACCAGTAATGGGATTTGTAAATAAAAATGATTATAATAAATTCCTTACTGATGTCCCATTATTCGAAAAAATGCTTATTGATTCAGGAACAAAAATAATTAAGTTTTATTTTTCAGTTTCAAAATCAGAACAAGCAAAAAGATTTGATTCAAGAAGAACCAACCCCTTAAAACAATTTAAACTATCTCCTATTGATCAATTCTCTCAAGAATTATGGTGAAAATATTCACTTGCTGAATATAAAAATTTCTCTACAACTCACTCAAAACATGCTCCATGGACACTTGTAAAAAGTGATGACAAGAAAAAAGCGAGAGTAAATGCAATTAAATATGTATTAAATCAATTTGATTATGAAGATAAAATTGATAAAAAAGCATTAAAGCTTGATCCAGAAATAGTTTATGATGGAGAAGAAAAAGTAAGAAGATTATCTGAAGAAATTGATATAAAAAAAGATTTATTTGAATAAAAAAAATAACCCATCCCCCTACGGGTACTTCCCTTAAATTAAGGGAAGACTGAAAATAACAATTTAAGAAAGAGTTTTAAAAAGCATATATTATTCAAAATATATGCTTTTTAAGTGCTAGTCTTCCATTCGTATGAAGGGAAGTACCCGTAGGGGGATGGGTTATTTCTTTATTCTAAAAATTAAATACGTCCACAACTTTCCCGTTCACTCTTACATTATCGTCTTCTGACAAGATAATTGGTTTATGGTAGTCGTCATTTGAATCTGGAAGAAGATAGAGAGTTCCTCCATCTTTTTTATATTTTTTAATGGTAGCAGAATTATTTACTATAAATAGAAATGCATCTTGTTCATTAGGTGTAGATTCTTCTTTTTTTACGAGTATGTAACTTCAGTTATTAATGTTTTTCTCATTTACTACAAAATTATTCATAGATGTCCCCTCTATTCTTAAGACAAAATAGTTTGATTCATCTCATGAAATAATATTCTTTGAGATTGGTAAAACTCCATAATCACTTTCTGCTGCCTCAACAAGAGGAGTTCAAGCATTCGCATACCCCAGTATAGGGATATTTAGTGTTGTTTGAAATCATACTGAGTTTCAAAGCTTAATAGATCTAAATCAAAATCACCTGGTTAAAAATCATTTTTTTTCTAGTACTTCAAGGTATTGAGTTACTCCCCTTTTAGATTTTTGATTTAATAGGTTTTTCAACTCCTCAATTGTTGGAGATTTTCCATATTTTGAGATAAACTCTGTAATAGTATCTAGAACGAATTGTTGTTTTTCTGTAAGCATATTCTTATAGTTATTATATACTGTATATAGATAGTGTATATATTTTTATATGCAAGTCAAATATTTTCAAAAAAAAATGTATTTTTCTTACTTTGTTCTTACTTTGAATATTTAACATATATAGTGTTAAGTATTATTTCTTAAACTTATTAAGGCTATTCTCTGTTATTATTTATTATTTTATATGTAACTATCATATTATGAAAAAATTAATATCACTTATATCAGCTCTTGCTCTGATAGTCTCATTTTCTTTTTCAGCTGTTTTTGCTGACCATAACTACTGACACAGTAAAAAAATAGAAAAAACTGAGAAAAAAGTAAACAAAGCAAGTAAAAAAGCTTTAAAAGCTCTTGAAAAAAATAAAATAAAAAAATCTGCTAGATGAGAAAGAATTAAAAAGAAACTCAAAAAAGCTTTAAACAAAAGGTTTAAAAAGCTTGATAAATATTCTGTTGAAAAACAACTTGAAATCTATAACAGATTAAATGAAAGAATTGATCTACTCATTGAAAGAAGTGGTGATAATGCTCTTCACTCTGCAGTATTTGAAATATTAAGAGAAATTGTCGATGCTAAAATTGCAGAGTTAACATGAACCTGATCGATAGATGAAGATGACATTATAGATGATGTTGTTAATGGTGATGATGAAGATGAAGATGAAGACGAAGATGAGGACGAAGACGAAGACGAAGATGAAGATGAAGATGAAGGTGAAGGTGAAGGTGAAGATGAAGGTGAAGATGAAGGTGAAGGTGAAGGTGAAGGTGAAGGTGAAGATGAAGATGAAGGTGAAGGTGAAGATGAAGGTGAAGGTGAAGATGAAGGTGAAACAGAGGCTAGAGAAGCTATAGATGATGCAGCTGAAGAAATAACTAAAGCTGAAGATGCTATAAGCGAAGCCCAAGAAGACGGAAGAGAAACTGGAGCATCTGAACAATTAGTTGAGGAAGCAAAAGAAGCTCTTGAAGATGCAGAAGCTAAATTCGATGCAGGTGAATTTGAAGAAGCTGAAGATCTTGCTGATATAGCTGATGATTTAGCAAAAGATGCAAGATTAGAATACCTGTGAGAAACAGTTGAAGAACTTGAGGCAGATAGAGCAGATGAAAATTTAGAAACAGAAGCTCAGGAAGCTATAGATAGTGCAACTGAAGAAATAACTGAATCTGAGGAGGCTATAGCAGAAGCTCAAGAAGATGATAGAGAAACTGGAGCATCTGAACAATTAGTTGAAGAAGCGAAAGAAGCTCTTGAAGATGCACAAACTAAATTTGATGCAGGTGAATTTGAAGAGGCTGAAGATCTTGCTGAAGAAGCCCATGATTTAGCAAGAGATGCAAGACTAGAATACCTCTGAGAAACAGTCGAAGAACTTGAAGAAGATAGAACAGAAGATGAAGATGAAGATACAGGTACGGGAACTACAAGTACATGAACGACTAATTAGTTTCAATAAAAAAAAGATCCCAAGGGATCTTTTTTTGTTTTTCTTTATCATTTCAAAATTATCTATATAATTAACCTTGTGTTTATAATATACAAGAATATGCCTTATTCAAATGTCATACAAATAGTAAACAAACTCCACACAATATGAAAACAAACATATATTGTAGGGGGCTATTGTCGTGACTCTATCTTGGAATTACAACTTGATTGAGATATAGATTTAGCTACCAATGCTCTTCCTGAAGAAATTGAAGATAGTCTCAAAACCATTGCACATATCGGAAAAAAATATGGAACATCCATTATAAACGAATGAAACGAGTATTATGAAATCACTACTTTTAGAAAAGATATATGATCAATAAATAATAGAAAACCTGCTGAAGTAGAATTTACTGACAAATTAGAAGAAGATGCAAAAAGAAGAGACTTTACTATGAATGCAATCTATTATAACCCAATAAAAAGTGAATACATTGACCCAACTTGAGGTATCAAAGACTTAGAAAATTGAATTATTCGATTCATCTGAAACAAAGAAGATAGAATAGACGAAGATGCTCTGAGAATCCTCAGATATATTAGATTTAAAAATAAATATAACCTAGAAGCCGCAAAGAATACATACACAGATACATTAAAACGTAAGATACATTTATTGCAAAATATATCGATAGAAAGAATCAAAGATGAGCTAGATAAAATACTGCTACTAGAAAATAATATCCAAGCCTTAAAAGATTTAAAAGAAATATGATTTTTTACATTATTTTTAACTGAAATTGAAGCTCTAGAAAATACCCCTGGGTCTAAATATCACCAAGAATGAAATGTATGGATTCATACACTTATGACTCTCAAGTATTTAAATTGACTGAGAAAAAAATCAAAGAAAGATGCTAGTTATTTTCTAGACCTATACTGGGCTATGTTATTTCATGATATAGCAAAAACTGAGTGTCTGAGTACAGATTCTGATTGAAATGTTCATTACTATGGTCATGAAAACTCTGGCTCAGAAATATTCAGATCAAAAATTGCACAAGAATTGAGATTCTCTACATCATCAAAAAATAGAATATCTTGGATAATAGAAAATCACCTCAAAGTATTCAAGGTCATGGAAATGAAAAAACTAAAAAGTAGAAAGCTAATGATGCATAAGTACTTCACAGATCTCATGATTATTTGAGAATCTGATCATATGTGAAGGATTCCTGCAACAATAGATGTTGTTGATAGATTAAAAGAGTTTTACTCTGATTTTCAAGAAATACTCTCAAAAAAAACTTTTTTTACTGGAAAAGATATCATGAAGAAGTATCCTCACCTTCAATGAATTGCTATATGAAATAAACTCAGAGAAGAAAATGATAAAATATTAATATCGGATTAAAATTCAAAAGCTCTTACATTATTCTTACATAAGTTATTTACTATTACTACTATAATAATTAATAATCCTATATATGAAAATACTCATCGTAGAAGATAATGAAATTCTCTCTCAGAATATTGCCACATATTTGAAATTAGAAAATATTCAATCAAAGCAGTTATTTGAGTGAGGACAAGTAAATTATGAACTTACCATGAATAATTATGATTTGGTTATTCTTGATTTATGACTCCCTGATATAGACTGACTTGATATATGTAAAAAGATAAGAGGTAGTGAAAAAAATATACCTATACTTATGCTCACAGCAAGAAACACTACACAAGATAAAATATCAGGATTTCAGTCTGGATCAGATGATTATTTAACAAAACCATTTGATTATGAGGAATTACTCATGAGAATACATGCTCTCATAAGAAGAAATTTTACAGTGAAAAGTAATAAAATAAATATATGAGATATAGAATTAAATATTGCTGATAAAAAAGTCTCTCTACAATGAGAAGAGGTACATCTCAGTAATTTAGAAATTGACTTGATCATATATCTCGTTCAAAATAAATGAAAAGTAATATCAAAAGAGGAGTTATTAGAAAAAGTATGGTGAGAATATGATGCTTATAGTATGAGTAGAACTGTTGACGTATACATATGATATCTCAGAAAAAAACTTGGAAAAGATTTAATAGAAACTATCAGAGGTCAATGATACCTTATTCGTTAAAATTTCATACGAGAATGGAAAATTATAGATTATTAGAAAAACATAGAAAAAAACTCAGTATATATTTTGCATTATTTATACTCTTTTCACTTTGGATCACTGAAGGAATCTTCTTGTTATCAAATTATGTTACTCACAATATTGAATTAGAGGGCAAACTTGAAACAAGAATAGTCTGAGTAAAAAATATTATCTCAAATAAATGAGAATATTTACAAAAAATTGAATCAAATGATTATACTATTAAAGTAATTCTTGAAAAAACCCTCGATTGAGTAACCATTATTGAGAATTGAGATCGAATCTTAGGTAATATTAATCATGAAATTTTTATAGATCAAGGAGAAATACTCAATAGTACTCAATATAAATTTTATCAAGAAAATTTTATACTCAACTGAAATGATTATACTGTTATTATTCAATCTTTTAATGAGTATTCATACTATAAACTCGGAAAAGAATATTGATATTTTATAATATTTTCCCTTCCCTTCATGATATTTTTCTATTTCATTTGATACATATTTGTTTGAAAGAACTTTCGACCAATAAAAGAAACTATTTCATCTCTTGAGACTTTTAGTGCAAATATTAATCATGAAATGAAAACTCCACTTGCTGAAATCATTTCAACACTGAGTTTAGCAAAGAAATTAAAAGGAAATTATGATGAAGCAATTAACCAAAGCTTAAAATCATCAAAGAAATTAAATAAGATACTTGATTCAATGTTATGAATCATTAACTTAGTCGATTCATCATATAAACAGGAGAAAATTGACTTAGTGTCTGAACTGAAAGAAATTATCAAAGAAAACAAAACCAAAGCTGAGAAAAAAAATATAAAAATAAAAACTGATTTTATGAATAAGTCGTATACTATTCATATCAATAAAGAACATTATCACATATGTGTTTGAAATATTCTCAAAAATGCCATTAAGTATTCACATGATAATTCTAAAATAAAGATAAAATTTGAGGATTGAAAAATAGAGGTTACTGACTTTGGAGTTTGAATAGAAGAGAAAAATTTAAAAAATATTTTTAACAGATATTTTAGAGAGGACTACATTAAAGAAGAATGATCATGACTTTGACTCGCTCTGGTTAAAAAGATAGTTGATATGCACTTATGGAAAATAGAAATAGAGAGTAAAAAAGATAAATGAACAAAAGTAACATTAACTATTGTGTAAAATTTAAAACTCTAATTTTAAAAAATTAATGAAAAATATAATATATATTATCCCCTTACTATTCCTTTTTTGATGTTCATATATTAATGAGGAGCAAGTTATTCAAAGTAAGAGCCCAGAAACAAATATAGATTCATTTTTATGACTCACAGATACAGATTCTGATAATATAAAAGATATTAATCTAGTAGATACCAGTACATGAAAAGCTTGAACAGAAATACCAAAAAGAACGAGTCCGGATGATATCAAGGACAATACTGATTTAAATGAAATATGAGATGATACATCAGAAGAAAAAAAAGAAACCCCTGATACTCAAATAGTTGAAACCGAACTTGTCAAAATAGAAAATATAGAAATTGAAGTAGATGATACTTTAGTTCAAGAAACTGATGAAGAAGCAACTATCATTGAAGAATTTACAGATGAAGACATAGAAGAATTAATTGATATTTTATTTGAGACATCAAGTTAAACCAATCTATTATATAAACAAAATACTTCCAATAATTATAAAATCATGAAAATAACTACTTTACAGAAATATCTGATAACAATAACATATGCAATACTTATGTTGTTATTTGTGGGGCTAAATTTAAATATTGCATCAGCTGAAGAGACTTCTACTCCTCTAAGAGATGCTCAATTACTAGAAGGAGAACAACTCACAGATGAAGAAAGAGCGAGAAGAAGAGCGAGAAGAGAAGCAAGATTGCTCGAATGAGAAAGGCTTACTGACGAAGAAAGAAGAACAAGAAGAGTTCAAAGAGAAGAGCAAGCTGATGATACTAGAGCAATACAAGTAGATGACACTAACATAAAACCAAGAATAAGTGAAAGCGAAAGAACAAGATTAAAAGCACTTGCAAGAGAAAAGAGAATGGGAGAAATTATACCGGCACGTAAAGAAAGAATGCAAATAAGACGAGATGAAATACATATCAAATTTGAAGAAACAAAAAATGAAATCCTTGATAAAGTGAAAAAATGAGAAATAACAAGAAAAGCTGCTAGAAAACTTATTTTCCAAGCAAAAGAAGATATTATTGTAAACGCAAAAGTGAAAATTCAACAAGAAAAAAAGCAAATACAACAAGAAAATCTCAGTAGATTAAAAAACATAATTCAAATAAAATTGGATTCGAAGCTCTCAAAACTTAATACTCTATCAATTACCAATCAAAATAGCGTGTACCAAAAATTGATTGATAAAATAAATTCAAAATTAGATTTATGAACTTTATCAAAAAAGAAAAATATTCTTATGAATATAATCAAAGACATACTCCTAGCCAAAAAAAGTACTCTGAATTAATTCAGAGTACTTTTTTTATTATTTCTTACATTTTTCTTACATACTCTATATATAATAAAGCTATCCTCAAAAACAGAGGTTCAAGAATATTTATAGAATAGTTTACACATAACAATAAGAAACTACACTTCTATACAGTTCCTCTTGAATATTAATACTTATATTTATTTATATAAAAATATTATACTATGAAAACCATAAAAAATACAGCATTACTTGTAACACTACTAACATTTTTATTTACAAGCATTGCAGTAAGCGCAGATGAAACTAATACAGATTCTACAAACCCTTGAGCTATGTACTCAGTAAAACTAGCTAAGGATGCTCTCAAAGCTGAAAGAGAAAGAATACAAGCAGAAAGAGCAGAATTTAAAGCTGAAAAAGAAGCAAGAAACCAAGAAATGAAAGACAATAGAGCAAAATTTAAAGAAGCTCATAAATGAGAAATGAAAGAAGCATTTTCTGGATTGTCTGATGATACAAAAGTTGAATTAAAAGAATTAAAGAATGATTTTAAAGCAATATCAGCTGATCTACACAACGATTTAAAAGATAAAGATCTTAGCTTAGAAGAAAGAGAAGAATTAAAAGATTCACTTGCTGATTTAAGTAATACTTATAATGAAGCAGTAAATGAACTTGTTGCAGGAAATGCTGAAGCTTCTGCATTCTTAGCAGAAAGAAAAGCATTAAAAGATGAAAATAAAGCATTAAGAGATGAAGCAAGAGCAGATAGAAAAGAAACAAGAGAGCAATTACAAATTACAAACCATGAATTAATTGACCAATACAAAGAAAAATATCTTAATCAACTTGCAGTAGTTATTCCAAAAGTTTCTGATGCAAAATTAGAAAAAATTAGTAATAAAGTAAGTGAAATGATAGAAAAAATTGAAGAAAGTACAACACTTTCAGATTCAAAAAAAGAAAAAATCCTTTCTCAAATTATTTCAATTCAAGAAATAATGGAAGAAGAATTAGAATCTAGAGCTGAAGCAATTGAAGAAATTGATTTAGATGATATAGACTCATAAACAAAAAACTTATTTTTAAAAAACGAGAAATGATCCTCCTTATCATTCCTCGTTTTTTTGTTGTAAATAATATATTGAAATATTATAAAATAAATATATACTTTATATATACTTATTTCATATACTCCTCGCTATGAAATTTAAAACATCAAATAAACTCCCACTATAAGAATCATAAGATCTGATACGGAATTGACCTCCTTCATTTATGAAAAGCAACAAAGTATAAAATAAGAGAGTAGTATAATTTTATTGAAAAATAATTAAAATAAATTATACTCTGAGTATATTAATTTATTAAAAATAACACTATGTGAAGAGATTTTTGGCAAGAACAAGATAATTGAGATGATGGCGATGTAATAGTTGTAACAGATGCAAATGGAAATGTATTACATGATGGTGATAGTGTGGCTGCAACAAAAGATATAAAAGTAAAAGGTGCTTCTGATATCAAAAGGTGAGATAAATTTAAAAATATCAGACTCACTGATGATGAAGACCTTATAGAATCAGGAAAAATGGTATTGAGAACTGAGTTTTTCAAGAAGATATAAAAAAAAGAACGGAAATTTCCGTTCTTTTTTTTATATTACTGATTATATATTTCAACGTCATTAATATTTCAATAAAATTGATTTAAAAATATATTTAAGTTCTTAAATTCATTACGTTTTATTTCTTTAAATTGTTTTTTATCCCAAGCTTGACGTTCGGTATGCATCGATATATATTCAAACATATTTTGAAAAGTTTGATGTATTTGTTTTTTCTTCTCTATGATTCTTTGAGACTTTGGTTGCTTTTGACTCAGGTTTATGATTTTCTTTTTTTGAGATTTCAGGTCACTTTGAAAAAGGGCTATTTGTTTTTGAATTTGTGAAATTTTTTCTTCAGAAAAGTTATATTTTAATACTGGATCTATTTTTCACATAAATCACTTAAAGTTTAATTTTACTGTTTCATAACGATTAAAAACAACTTTCGTACCATAAATATATCTATGTCATTTATCTCAATAGATATACACTCTTCATTCTAAAAGTGATCATTTATCAGGTCACCAGAGAGTATCAAAATCTCATGTGATTTTGATTTTTTTTCATATAAAATCGAAATCAAAATTCGTTTTCATACGACCATATACATACAAAGTTCCTTTTACTTTTGAATATGGTCACATAATCATATTTCAAGAAATTTTTGATTTTCATCAAAGAGTTAATTCTGATCACGAGGTAAAATCTCATGTAACATAAGCTCAATTTACTATAGTGACTGATCATTTTGTCAGTAGGTTTCAAAGCGCAATAACTCTATCTACTCTTAATGATGATCAAGTAGTAATATTTTTTCATTTCAAAGTTCCTTGTATATATATTTGATTTCAAATTTGAATATTTCAAATTACTACAAGATGTCATAATACTTTTAAAGAGCTTCCTGCTACTAAATTCCCATATACAATCAAATTTCAATCTACTGTTACATTGTTCACAAGCTCTAAGTTTCAAGTCACCACAAAAGTTTTACTCTTTATTTTTCAAGGAGAATATATTATAGTCACTCAGGTCTGAGTCTCTAAGCTTGTAATTGTATCAGCTACTTGCAATTGAGTATTATCAGCTAATCACACATGAGGATTAAAGATCCATAGAAGAGACAATACAAATAATATAGTTCATTTTTTATACATAATATTTTTTAATGATATGAATTTATATATATTATATATAAAAAATATTGAAAGTCATCTTGTTTTTGAAGAGAATTACAAATTCACAAATAATAAACCTATAAATCAAACAATAATCAAAAGCCATTGATACCAATGTAATTTTTCATTAAAAATAAAATATGAAGATATACTCAGAAGAATAGGAACCAGAGATAAGAATAAAATTGAAACTGATATATCTCAGAGTACCGTTGAATAGAAAAACATCGAAGTTGCTAAAGCTGGAGCAAATGATGATATAAAAATATTTCAGAACACTTTTTTGTCTAAAATGATATTTTTCCTTAAAGACTTAAATAACAAAATAAATGTAGATAAGATCAAAAATATACTTAATTCTGATAAAAATACTCATGTAAATATATCTAATTCCCTACTTAAATATGCAAATCCGAACCCCCAAAAGGCTCATCATAACATTCAAATAAATGCTAATAGTATTCATAAATACCATCTTGTATCTAAATGACTATGGTTTGATTTAAAACATCATAATAAGATTCAAGAAAATATAAGCAATAATGCACCAATATATCAATATAAAGTGAGTTGTTCAGAGTATAAGAAATACGATAACACTATTACTACAATACTCTCCAAAGAAATAATTGAGCTTACAATTCCAGCTGGTAAAAATTGATAAGCTTTCAAATGTGATAAAAAATATATCACTCAACAAAATCAAAACAACACAGATAGCCCCAAATAATGCAACGAAAAATGAGAAAAATTAGCAAAAAACAATAATCATGACATGATTATTGTTAATGATACAGTTCTGTAAAAATTTACTAAAAATGTTCCCTGCTGTCTTATATGTTTTGCAAATAATAAATTACTTGCTACATATGAAATAACAGAGATTATGATTACAAGATAATACATTTTTATTTTATATTTCTAATATTTTAAAGTTATTGTTTTTTTATCATCGGGTCAGATTTCTTCTTTTTCTAAATATAATTCCATTAATTCTCATTCATCATTATATTCCCCTCTCGAAAATCCATTTTCATAAAACCATCTTGATGAATTTAACTGAGTTTTTGTTGAAATTGGCAACCCATTTTTATTAGTGAATTCTATAGTATCACAAGAATCTAACCTTTTTATGGCTCAGAATGTTGTAGTAACTCCATTTATTACAAGCTCTCATAAATTTTTCGCTCGTCTAAATCCTGTTCCTCTGTGATATTTCTGTATCGTTTTATTTCCTCATTTTAAATGCTTTAAAGATAGTACAGGTAAATATAATATAGTCTTTAAATCTCAATTTTCATCATACTCAAAAAGTATTTTATCAGATCACATTCATAGCTTTGTTTGTTCTATTATTTCTGGTTTATTAATACTATTATATGTAATTGATAATTTATTATCTACTTCAAGATCTCTAGATAGACGCATATTAGTAACTAATCCATTTTCTCTTTCAAATGAAATTTCTTGATCTACTCCAAATCAACCTCACTCTAAATCTAAATTAGTGGGTCTTTCAAACAATATGTTATCTATTTCGTTACCTTTTCCATAATTAAAATTTAATTTCGTTTCATTTGCTGGCAAAAATCCATCTCATGTTATTGCTTTTATTCTCCTTCATTTAACTCAATTTCCTTCTATATCTTCATAAGAAAAATCATACTCATAATCTTGTGCCCAGTTCCGATCTAGATTCATTTTTTTAGGAGTTTTCAATGAAGTGATCGTATTTTTTCCGTTAATAACCTCAACTAAAGAATAAATAGCCATGAGTTCTTCTTCTCATAATTCTACTTCTCAATCAAACAACTCATCTAAATCTCTATTTTCTGGCAATCTCGCTAAGGTAGTTAAATATGTCAGATATAAAATGGTTTCTTGGTCATGTTTTATCTCCAGATCTATTTCTCAAGTTTCTTTTTGTGTAGAGGCTTTTATTGATTTTCTATTAGTATCTGTATTTCATGTTTCAAATGAAGGACCATTAGGTAATCACATGATGAATTAATTTATGAATAAAATATATTAATAGCTTAACATAAAATTAAACATTTAGCAAAATACTACAATAATATACACAATGATATTTCATTATTATTTCACAGGAGTTCATTTAAAGCATCATACCATATAGGGGTAGTTTGCAGTTGCATGGTAATGATATATTTTTTTATCCGTTCCATCCCATGAGATTGTATGTGAATGCCCATGACATTCGTCTAAGTCATCATTTGTAAGATTTTTTCCATCTTCCTGGTTTCAGTAGATACCAAATCCATCAAGAGCATATCATACCAGCTTTGCGCTTCCATTAGTTGTGTCTTCTACAGAGTCTTCTAAACATGATCAAATATTATGATAATGATAGACTCCATCTCTCTCAGGATGCCCTTCACAGTTGTCTTGTATTTCATGAGCTACAGCATCTCTTCATACTGCATCTAGTCCATTAAAAAGCGCAACTCATGTTGTTGAGATTCAAATGGTTCACATTCAGACACAACTTGCAGATCAAGCAATTTTAGGATTTGCAGGAAGAGAGTAATATATTTTATAATCATCAATAGAATTCGGATTTCTATCATAGTTATAGGCATCATCATTCCTACTTACTGGAAATACTCAAGTATTATGATCCTCAGGTACTCAATTTCATGATATTACTCTTTTATCTCACTGAAGAGTAAATGAAATCTCTCCATCCCAACTTACATTTCCATCAACATGAACTGTTTTTTTACTTGGGTACCAATAGTTTCCATCTATCCAATCCCCATCTTTCCAAGCTCCCCCTCATCCAAACCTTGTTACACAAGAATATATATATCATATTTTTGGGCTTGAGCTTATTTTTCCATCTCAGAGTTCATATTTTTCAATTGTATCAGGAGTTGTATCTGGAACATATTTTTGAGTTATCGATTGATTATTTCAGTCTTCATTTACAACATCTCTTAATGCATGCAAAAGAGAAAATATTTTCAATCTTTTTCTATCATCTATATTTCTATCATTTTCATATTTACTTATCAGTTCGTCTATTTTTGTAACTAAAATCTGTAATTTTGTATCAGATAAAGACTCAATCTTAGAAGAATATTTATTCTTGAGGAGTACTTTGTAGATACTTTTTGAACTTAAAAAATTACTATTCGTTTTATAGTCTCATTTTGCTGGCAATGCCATAACAGCAGACGATAATACCCCTATAACAATAGATATTATTACTCATGTAATCAGGTATTTTTTTGTACTCATAAGTAAAGTTTTAGAAATATAATACTTATTTGTCATAATATAGAAGTAAGGTAAGAATAAGGTAAGGAATTAAAATAATTATATAATTGACTTGTGGTTTTATTAGGTATAATATTTATACTTTCAAACAAAGTAGGGTGAGTATAATGAATAAATATGATGGATTACTTGAATACTCTGGTTTCCACAATATATCATCTCATTGTAGAATTCGGATCTATAAAGTTAACAATAAATCCATAGTTATTCTATCTGAGATGGAAAACACTGGAACTTCAATTACTAATGTAATAGAAAAAATTGTACCTTTGCTAATTAAGAACTATGATATTCCATATGAACAACTTACTTTAGTTGAACATTACCCAATTGATATGGGAATAGTAGCTGATAGGGACACTTTTCAATTTGTTACTTTTAGCCAGGAAAATAATTGTTATGCTAATCCCGGTTGGGACGATGTAAATAAAAAGGAGCTTGAGGAACTTATTGGCGAAAAATTAGATGATTAATTTTTACGTTCAATATGCATTATAAAAAGCACTATGGTATAACCATGGTGCTTTTTTCTTTTATTATCTATTAACTATAAATTAAAAACTATAGTCCTAAAAACCTTCCTAAAAAAGAAAAAAATATACTCCTAATACTAGCTTTATGTATTATTTCATAATCAAATGTAGATCTTTTTTAGGTTTTTCCCATTTTTCAACTTTTAAATCCTTATGTACAAAGATCATAAAATCTCTCATGATTGGTCATGCTCAGGTAATTCAATATGCTTTTCAAGTAAGCTCTTCTCAAGAGGTATTTCAAGCCCAAACGACAGTAGTAATTTGTGGGGTGTATCAAACCGTCCATAAATCTCTTGGAACAATGATATCTTCTTCATCTTCTGGATTTTCTTTATATTGTTTACTTGATGTTCCGGTTTTTGATGCCATTTGCCTTCATGGAATTGTTAAAAAATGATTCCAAGATTTTGGTCTATCTTCTCCATTTGATAATATGGAATTAATTTTGTAACTATATTTTTCATCTAAAATTCTTGCTCATTGCTTACTTGTTTCAATACTTTCAAGTATCTTTCAATTTGAATCCACAACCTTTAATAAAGACTTTACTTCATTTTTAACTCAAGAATTAGCAAAGACAGAATATGCTTTAGCTAATTCAAGTGGAGTTATTTGCACTGTTCATAAAGCCATAGGTGCTGCATATACATAGTTGTATCAGTATTTCTTTTTAAAATCTTTTTTAAAGTCTACTAAGCTCTTTATTCAAAAAGGTAATAAAAATTTTATTATTTTTTCCTCTTCCCCTGCTGCATAATATGCTTTCACAGCTGGAATATTTCTAGAATGATTTAAGGCTTCAGATAAGGTTATTTTTCACATATATTTTCCATCAGAGTTTTCTGGTATGTAGTCTCAAGGAAAAGTAAACTTTTTATCTCTAAAGATAGTATTTTTTGTAAAACCATGCTGTATCATAGCTAACATATAAACAAAAGGCTTAAAAGTACTTCCAGGTTGCAGTCTTGCAAAAATCATATTGTTATAACCAAGATTCGTTTCATCAAAGTAATCTACTCATCAAACCATTGATAATATTTCACCGGTTTTATTATCTAAACTTATGAGGGCTGCATTTTTTGCTCAAAATTTTCCTGTATTTATAACTACTTGTTGTTCTATTAACTCTTGAGCTTTATCTTGAAGCTTTGAATCGATAGTTGTGTATATTTTAAATCCTCATTCTTGTATCAATTTCTCTCAATACTTTTGTACTAAGTAATCCTTAACATACATTACAAAATGAGGAGATTTTATATCATCTGAATATTCTTTGAATTCAAATCAAAAAGATCATATAAGTGATTTTTTATACTGATCAAAACTAATATAACCGTCCTCGAGCATCCTTCATAAAACATAATCTTTTCTTCATGTCTTATACTCTACATAAAACTTGTCATTTTTTATAGATATAGAATTTAAAAATAATAATAATTTATTTATTTTTAAATTTGTACATCAATCTGCAGCTATATAAAAATGACTCTGCTTGATATTTTTTTTATCTATTCAACATATTTTTAGAGAATCTCATTTATGATCAGCACTGAGATTATTTATAAAATTTATAAGTACCTCTACTTGAGTCTTATTATTCTCTAAATTTTCTTTTGATAATATCTTTGTTGTATCTATTTTGTCAGATATCTGTATGAGAAATGGATATCCTAATAATTTATCCCTTTTATGATATGGGGATAATCACGTTGGCGCTTTTGGTAAAGAAGCTAAAATACTTGATTCTAATACTCATAATTCTGATGCTGCTGTTCAAAAAAATGTTTGAGAGGCTTGTTCAATTCCATACGAATTTCATCAAAAAAATATTTTATTCAGATAGAGTTCTAAAATATCTTTTTTCTCAAAAATAGAATCTAACTCAATGGATAAATATAATTCTTTTACTTTTCTTTCTATTGTTCTTTCATCTGTTAGGTATGTTACTTTTGCTAGTTGCTGAGTTATTCATGAAGTTCAAGCAAATTTTGTCCTATGGATTACTCCATTAAAAATGGCTCTCAAAATACCTATTCCATCGTATCCAGGGTGTTTCCAAAACCTCTTATCTTCTCATGCTATGATTGCATGAATCATATTTATATTTATATCTTCATAATCAACGTAGGTTCTTTTTTCGGAATATATTTTATATAATTCTACTCAATTTCTATCATAAATAACTGAAGATTCATGCATCGGGATAGTTTTGTATGCTTTTACATCAGGAAATGGTCATATGCTCTTTAAATATGATAAAAATAGGAATAAACATATAAGTGATAAAATAAGAAAACATAATAAAAGAACTATAAGCTTAAATATTATATTTTTTTTATCTATGAAGCATTTCTTATTCTGTTTTAACATATTTATATGAGTTAAGAGATTGTAAACTCAGTCTGATATATCTTCTTCTGTTACTCATCTAATAAGAATAAATAATAAATGGGTTTTTACAAGTTTGGTTTTAAAAATAGGATAATGAAAAAAAGAAGCGACTGTTCAGGATCCAATATTTCACTAAAAATAATCCTGTTTTCTACGATATTGACTTTTTTATTATTTTAAGTAATATTTCATACGAAATCTATTAATCCAATTCATATATGAATACAAATAAAGAAAGAATTCTTATCGATGCAGATGAAACTACAGCTAGAACTATAGAAGATTGAGTTTACCCTATTGTTAATGCTGAATATTGAACGAATCTTTCATTTAATACTACACTTAATTGCAGGGATGTATTTTGAAGTTTAATTCAAGAGAACTGAGTTCCAATAACGTTAGAGAAAAAAATTAAAATATTTAAATCCGCTATTGCTCAAGATATTTGAAAAAATCAAATAAGAACAGTAGCATGATCTGTAGAAAAAATACTTGAACTTTCGGAATGATATCAATTAGATATACTAACTGCAAGACACCCTGATTTAATTGAGTATACTACTAACTGGACTCAGTATAAGTACAATTGAGCTATAGCTAAAGTTTTTTCATCTAATTGTTATTATGGTTGAAAAGTAAGTAAATCAGATATATGTAAAAATGAGGGAGTAAAAATGATGATTGAAGATGATATGGATTATGCCCTTGAACTTGCAAAAGAATGAATAAAAGTATATTTACTCAAAAAACCATGGAATGTGCAGAGACCTGAAAAGCATAGAAATATTGTGAAAGTTGATTGATGGAATGAAATAAAAATATAAAAAAATGTCTAAGCAATACAATCTATGAATACAACAACTGATTCAAAAAATCTGTTAGCACTCAATAAACCAAAGGGTTATATAGTCTCGCGTTCCGATGAACGTGGGCGAAAAACTGTTTATGACCTTTTACCTGATTGGGTTTTTGATGAGGGGTGGATGCCCATCGGACGACTTGATTTAGAGTCTAAGTGACTTTTATTATTCACAAGAGATGGTAAAATAGGGAATGTATTAACCAAACCTGGAAATTGTATTAAGATATATGAAATATGGGTCAGAGGTCATGTAACACAGGAACATATTGAAACCGCTTTAAAAGGAGTTGAAAGCCCACACGGTTTACTCAAAGCTCTCATCGTAGAAAAAATAGGTAATGGTGGAGCAAAAACAAAATTAAGAGTACAAATTGACGAAGGAAAGAATAGACACATCCGTCGTTTATTTGGAGCGATGAAAGACCCAAAATTTGGTACTCCTTTAAAAGTATTAAGCTTAAGTAGAATCAGTATCGGTAGTTTAAAACTCAATATCGAAAGCGGAAAATGGCGTTATCTTTCAGAAGATGAAGAGAGCATGTTACTGAAAGATTTGGCTTAATTAAAAATATAATTATTAAAATTAATTATTTTCTTTACAAAAAATAGAGATAAACTTACTATTGACTTATTTGATATTAATTATATTATATATATCTAATCTTAAAGAAAAGGAGAAAAATATGAATAAGGTAATTGAAGGGATTAAGAGTAAGCTAATTGAAGGAATTAAGAACTATGTTGATCTACTCAATAAGTCACTAATAATTAGAGTACCTTTCTATATTTTAGCAATTATGTTTATGATGGATCTATCTGGTATAATCAATTCATTTAGAATGCTTATTCACTATAATTGGTTTGATATAGAATTTACTCATTGGAAAAACCTGATAACTGGGCTATTCGAAGCTCCTGCTTTTACATATGTTATTTATCGTTTATTTTATGTATGGGGCAAAAAAACTCAAGATGTAAAATGAATAAAAAACGGCTAATTATAGCCGTTTTTATGTTCAATATTTTAATGAAGGTAGCAGTTCTAGAATGTATCGAACTTTGAAAGAATTCTTAAATAAAGTTCATATTAAAAATTAATACTATATGCATATAAACTTTTTTGTTTTAAAAATCTCTTTATCATTATATCTAAGTTCATGATATTTTTGTATTTTTCTAATACTTCAGTTTTACAATTTTCTATAATTTCATCTGAATAATAATGCTTATTAATACTTGATATATCTATTCATACATTTTTAAAAAAGTCTTCCTCTGTATCATGTAAACATTCAAGAATAATTGAATCCACATTTCTCATAACTTCTATATGGTCATCATATGTGAATCATTCATGGACCAACCAACTTGTGAAATTTTCATGAGTTGGCATATCAATTGAAACATACTCTAATCTAATTCAATGATCTTTTAATTGAGTCGAAATATTTCTTAAATTATCAAAATATTTTTTTTGTTGATCTGGTTTAAGATAAATAAGTAATCACTCATTCATTACGAGTAATTTATCTAGCAATGGATTTCTCTCTTTACAACTTAAAACCAACTGAACAACTTGATCAATTTCGTCCTCTACCACATTGTAGTTAGATAAAGTCGGTTTATTCACTCATTCCATTGATAAATAAAACTCTTCTTTCAAAGAAGTAACCTCTTCCCTATCAGTTTCAATATATTGATCTGCACTTATCTCATGATTATTGATCAAATTTATAGCTCTTGGAGAAAATCATGATGCTACTTCTAATATAACGGTATTTTTATCAACTTTTTCAATTAATAAAGAATCTATTAATTCTCATCTTGCCTCAATAATTGCAGAAAAACTCAGTGCTGATATTTTTTTACCATAATCCTCTCAAAAAATAGCATCAAATCAATCCCATCTTTTTTGTAACTCTTGATCTTCCAATCAACTCTTTAATAGTAGATAATCTATAATTTCTCTACTATAAGGGTATTCAATCAAACTTCTAAAAAAAGCTGTCAAAGTATAAGTTTCTGCTAAAGCTTCTTGTGAATTAATTTCTGGTTGCATTAGATAGTTTTTAAATTTTAATTAAATTGATTATATTAAAAATTTAAAATTTAGATATATTTTTATTCCAATCACAATAAAAACGGCTATAAATAGCCGTTTTTATATTCAATATTTTAATGGAGGTGCCAAGCGGGTTCGAACCGCTGTATACGGTGTTGCAGACCGCTGTATAACCACTCTACCATGGCACCAAATATATATGAAGTAAGGAAAGTATATGAAAAACTTGAAAAAAACAAATTATTTTTTGAGTTTATAGCCCTCTCTCTATTTGGGAGAGAGCTATAATACAGAACTTATTTACATTTAAATGTTTTTATTAATGCTTCATATTTTGAAGTATCTTTTATTTCTGTAGAAAGAGCAATTGTGAATAAAAAAGCTTTATTTTGGTTACAAACATGAGCGGTTTGGAGAAATTTTAACTTTGGAGTCTCCATATTATACTTTGCTTCAAAGATATAAAGTATACTCACCTCTTCATCTGTAAAAATAATTTCTTTTGAATCAAGTTTTGTATACTCAAGATAATCTTTTGATGCTCCTACATTATTTAGCATTGAAAACTCTTTTGATGTTGTAAATGTATTCAAAGTATCAGATAGGATAAGCATATTATTAGAAAATCATGCTTTGATCTCTTTAGAGGTTACAGCCAGCTCAATATTTCCATCACTTGGCTTTGGAAGAATTCTCTCTACATCCTCAATCACTCACCAAGAAGCAGGAATCGAAATAGAAAAATCACTCAATGGCATCTGTGTTAATCATTTTGTTGATACTTCAGTAGTTTCTAAAGCATCATCACCACAAGAAACGATAAACAATGATAAAAATAATAAACAAAGTACTTTCTTGAACATATTATTAGTTTAAAAAATATAAAACCCCTCATTTAACAGCTATTGGGAGAAGTAAAAATATAAGTAAATTTACAAGTATAAAAAAAAGGATGTAAAATAAAAAATTTGAAATTTTTCCAATAAAAATATTTTTGAATAAAAAGTAGAGATAATAAAAAAGAGACATGAGAAAGAATAAATATGTATATGGAAGAGTCAGGACCAATTCATTACTATAAAACTTTGCTCATACAAAAAAGAAATTCACAAAAAACATAAAAGCAGCAAAAACAAACAAAAACTTTGCAGCTTTATATCTATGCACAGTAATTATTTTTGGATCTCAAAATTCTTTTTTTAATATTTCTTTCAATCACATACTTGATTTTTTTCAATTTAAAAATATATTTAAATAAATATACATTTAATTAATCATACAAATAAATGAGCTTAACACAAGAACAAATAGAAAAATTACTCAAAAATCTAAGTAAAATTACTACCGATAATAAAAAACTCGGAGATGATGCAAATGAAATCTTACAATATATTGAACTTTTAAATGAAGTAGATACTACATGAGTGAAATCAACAGTATCTGTAATACAAAAAGAAAATACTCTCAGAGCAGATATCCAAAAACCAAGCGTTTCAACTACAGCTGAGCTTTTAGCTTGTTCAAACCAAAAAGTTATTAATAATCAAATAGCAATTGGAGCAATAATGAAATAAAACCTATGATAGAATCAATAAAATTAGTAAATTTTAGGAATTTTCATGAAAAAAAATTGGATTCTATTCAAGAAAAAAATTTCATTGTGTGAGAAAATGGTGCCTGAAAAACAAATATACTTGAAGCTCTTAGTCTTCTCTGAAATAATTCTCTCTCTGGTTTACAAATAGAAAATTTTGTAAAAAAATGAGAGAATATTTTTTATATTGAATATCAAACAAGTGAATGAGACACGGTTGCTCTCTCATATGACAAAGAAAAAAAGAAAAAAAATTACATAGTAAACGGAAAACATGTCAGTAAAAAGAAATTTACAGATGCCGGTTACAAGTGTGTGGTATTCTCCCCTATCATCATGAACCTTATGTACTTATCACCATCACTCAGAAGAGACTTTCTTGATACTATACTCTCAAATTCATATTCTGAATACAGCAATGTACTCAAAGAATATAAAAAAATACTCTCTAGTAGAAATAAAGTATTAAAGAATATTTCAGAATGACAGAGTAAAAAAGAAGAAATACTTTTTTGGGATACAAAATTTATTGAAAAAGCAAGTAAAATATATGGATACAGATTTAAACTCATACATTTTTTTGAATCTCAGATTTCACAGTCATTAGAGTACTTTAATGGAAAAATAGAAAATATAGACTTTATCTATAAAACAAAAATAGATGAAGAAAATATAGAAAAAAATATCAGTAGCTATATAACAGAAAATATTGAAAGAGATATAATATTAGCCAAAACTCCTATTTGACCACATGTAGATGATTTTGATATATATGTCGATGGAATCAGCCTGACCTCATATGCATCAAGGTGAGAAACAAAGAGTGTGATACTTTGGCTCAAACTTCTTGAAATAGTCTTCACGGAAAAAATGACATGAAAAAAGCCAATCTTACTTATCGATGATCTTCTCAGTGAACTTGATGACGTTCACAAAGATATGTTTACAAAAAAGATTAAATACTATCAGACGTTTATCACATCCATACATATATGAGAAGAGAATAATATTATTAAATTATAATTTAGCTATTTGTAAAGTAGAAATACTTACTTTCGCTTTAAACAAAGGGAAATATTAGTAAGATAATCAAAGTATTTTAATATTAAGATGTAATTCATGAAATTAACTAGAAAATTAATATTATCAGTTATCCCTCTACTTTTCCTTTGATACTCATCAGTACTCGCAGCTTGAATAGACCACTTTGAAGTGAAACTCAGTCCTGAAAGTGCAGAAGTATGAGAACCTCTCGATCTTATCATTGAAGCTGTTGATAAAAACAATGCAATAGTAACTGACTATAATGGAACCATTCTTATCTTTTCAGAAAGTGATCCTGAAACAGAGTTACCAACTATATTAGATGAAAATACATATGTTTTCTCAGACACAGATCAATGAAAAATTACATTTGAAAATGCAGTAAAATTTAAAGCAGCATGAACTCAAGATATGCATATATATGATCTGAATGATGATACTGTACTATGAGTTGCTGAAGTACAAATAACACAAAAAGAAGTAGAAGAAAATATAGATATAGATATACTCTCTCCTGAAAACTGACTTACTATTTGAGAGAATAAAATAAATATATCATGAACTACTAAAAAGAATCATACTATAAAAATTATTATAAACGGTACTACTGAAGTAAGCACAACCAGCAATGACTCATGACTTTATGAAAAAGCACTCGAAAGTTTAATTGACTGAGAAAATACAATAAAGACACAAGTCCTCAATGCTGATGAAGAAGTGGTATGAGAATCAGAAGAAATAAAAATACAGGTTGAATCTAACCTTCCTCAACTCAAAAATATTAAACTTACTCCTTCTGAAGTAGATCCTGAAAGTGGTTTCGAAATAGAAATAATAGCAAATAAATGACTTGTAGAAGTAAGTGTGGTAATAGATGATGTACTTACAAAATTAGAAGAAACAGAAGAATGAATATATAAAGCAAATATCTTTTCACCTAAGAAAGCATGATCTTATAAAATAGATACTGTTCTCAAAGATGAACTATGACATGAAACAAAAGAGCTTTGATCAAGTAACTTAGTAGTAAATGAGTCTGAACATAATGCTGCTGATATTGAAAAAGAGACTGAGACTCCAGTAGTTATTAATGAAGAAGATCCTGAAATAATTGATATAAAAATATCTGGATTAAAACTTACAAAACTAAAATCAAAATCAGTATTAACTTGGGACCAAGTAAGTTGAGCAGAAAACTATGCTGTATACAAAAAATTAACTTCTTGAGAATTAGAATTTGTTGAAAACGTAGTAGAACCAAGATTTGAAATAGAAATAACTTGAGATGAAATTCAATATGAGTATTTCGCAGTAAAAGTAGTAACAAAAACTGCTAGCTGAGAACTTGTATTCTCAGATCCATCTGAAATTACAAAAATTCAAACATGACCAGAAATATTAATTCTTTTCATACTCTCACTCTTCATCGGATGATTCATATTCATGACAAAGAGAAAAGCATAATTAATGAAATGATTAAAAAAAGAATATCGTAAGATATTCTTTTTTTGTCTATTTAAAATCCTCTCAATCCTTCCCCTATAAACAATCCCCCATTTTTCTTAATAATATCTAAAAATACTAAATATAAATCATAATCAATATTTTTCGCTATTTCTTTGAGCCTATTAAATGACATAATAAATTTAAATTGTCCGATATCATAAAAGATATCTGTATTTAAAATTTTAGAATACTTTTTAATTGTTTTATTCAGTAAATCAACAGGTATTCATTCTAAAGTATCATTCAGTAATGCTGCTTCAATTAATGAAAGTTCTAAATTAGAAATTTTAAATATGAGTCATTCAATTTCTTTATCAACAACATACTCTGATAATTTTGAATATAAATTTATCTTCTTTCAATTATCTTTTCAAGAAACTGTTTTAAAGATCACTTCCAAATTTCAAAACTTTATTTTTTTATTGAGACTTCTATTTACAATAAATATTTTTTCTGGAATTTCTCAATTCTTCATATGAAATTCCAAAGCTTTTTTTCATGAGATATAATATGCATTTCATACGTAATATGTTATATATTTCTTTATAAGCCTCAGATAATATTTTTCTATTAAATCTACCTTATTTAAAGTTTTATCATCCTCAGACGGTACTACATATACTCATGCCTTCATTGATATGAGTATTCATTGAGCTTTTAACCTATATATAAGTTTATCCACTCAAGCTTTATATTGCTCCTTTTTTTCAGGATCAATCAACTCAAAAATATCTGACTTCAAGAATACTTTTCATCATTTTTTTAACAGTTTATTCACAATTTTGTCAAAAGTTAACATCGTTTATATTCCTTTATATAAAGTAAAATTAAGCTATAAAAATTATATAGTTTTTTCTATAAAAATCAAATAGTTTTTTCTATAAAAATATATGTATTTCTCCTAATCTCTCGCAGAAAAAAGCCCCCTTAATAGGAGACTTATCAGACTAAAATAGTTTTTAACAATTCTTATTATTAAGAAATTTTTTCTTTTTGAACTAATGTCATATGTGGATATGGGATCTTGATAGCTGACTGTTTACATGCTAAGTTCAAAGTCTCCGTCACGTTTGATTTCAGCTGTATATAATCATCATCGGTATGCATCCAAAATCTAATTAATAATTTTATTCAACTATTATCAAGTTTATCAACTAAGATATCCGGATGAGGAGCATTTAATATATTAGGGAAACTCTCAATTACTTTTAAAATAGTTTTTTTCGTCTTAACAATATCAGTATCATAATCAACTAATAATTCTATTTCCGTTCTTCTTTTATCATTTGTTTTAAAGTTTGATATCACCTCTTCCATAAATATTACATTTGGTATATAGAAAATAACTCCATCAAGCTGTTCCATAGAAGTAAAAAGTGAGTTTATTTTTACAATCTTTCATTTCTTTCATCTGACTTCCACCAAATCTCAGTTATGATAAAATCATTGAGTTACCATAGTTATTCATCAAACAAAATTTGTTAAGAATGTCTTCAGGGTAAATCATAAACCAAATCAAATTCATCACATAAATATACCTAAATCTACTCATAAAATAGAAAGAGATGCTGATCCTCATATAAATAAAAATGTAATATTAACTGTTCTAGATAACATCCCTGCCATTTCTTCTGATCATCAACCTTCACTTCAATTTCTTTCTAAAAAACTTGTTAATTTAGCTGAAACAATCCTTGCAATTACTATTGAAAGAATCATCACCACTACAGCAAAAACAAGATTTAACAAAGTCTCAGCTGAAAAAAATCTTGTAAATGCTGACGTGTTTTGCTTTGCTTGTTCTAAATTTTGATCTCACAAAGTAGCTGCAAATCACGATGGTAAATCAATAATTAGTGCTGTGATATAAACTATAAATAATAGTTTTAATTTTTTCATAAATAAAAAGATATGTATTAAATTCCTTTCAATTTTAACACATATCTTTTTATTACGCAAAATAACTATTACTTATTTCATGATTCTATAATTATAGTTATCTGGAACATATACTCACTTAATACTCCCCATACACGTGATAATATTATTATGCCAATGATCTGGACTAGAAGCATATATAGATCAGGTTTTATTTCAATATCTACTTAAGTCTTTTATTTCATTATATTTTCATAAATATTTGTTATTCAATGTTTTTATCATCCAATATACTCATGATCTTGCATTTGGAAATGCTTTTACGGCACCAGAATCGGTATTTCAAATATTTCAAACATTATAAGGTGTCTTCAAATGAAGTCATAATCAGCTTTCTGCTAATCAAATACACATAACAAACGTTGGGTCAATATTTCCATCGAGTGATTCTTCAACCCACATATCCCAATTTCTAAATGCTCATACAGCATATTTATCTATGAGACTTTGTTGCCTTTCTACTTCAGAAAGTCAATCAAGTTTAAACACTTTAGAATTCTTAGCCCTTTCTACATATGTGTATCATTTTCTTTCTTTAAAATCTACAGAATACTTGAATCTGTATTTTTGTGGAAGTCTATCAAATTGAATAAATGAAATATTCATAACACTTAAAGGATCTACATATGCCTCATCTTTAAATACCTCAAAATGTAAATGTGGTCATGTAGTCATAAGTCACGCTCATTTTGTACCAAACTCTCAACCTGTTTTTCAAATAACTTGTCATTTACGGACAAAATCAAATTCATTTATAAATACTTCATTCACATGACCATATACAGTCAAATATCCATCTGAATGTTTTAATGCAAACGAAGAATACTCTCCAGACGTTGGTTTTTGTATGAAGGTTACATATCAATCTGCTGGTGCTTTTATATCCGTTCATTGGTTTTGAACTATATCAATAGCATCATGAGTGGATCAGAATAATTCCTCATACTCAGAATCATGATAATAAGAACTAATTCATAGCTTAGGAGAAACTGGCCATGAAAATATATTTTTTCATACTACTCAAAATCATTTCAATTTTGATTCAGCGTAAATAACTTTATTTAATTCAAGACATTTTCATTTTAAACTTGCTCATTCCAAAGTGTCTTTTCATAAATCTACAAATCTACATCCATACTTCTCTAATAGTTTTTGTTTTACATTATTAAATTTTATTTTCTCCTTAAATGTCCTTAATTTTACTGCTTTTTCTACTTTTAGCTTGTCATAAATATATCTTTCATATAACGCTTGTCTTCACTTTGAAACTTTTATAATCCTCTCTTTGAAGTCTTTTTTATCATTTAAAATTTTTCTATCAATAATTCCAAACTTCCTTACTTGCTTTAACTTCATTTCTTGTTTTTCTAGATCAATCTTCTTGATATATAATTCTGAGACGAATTTTCTATGTTTATCAATCAGTTTTTTCCCAGTCACTTCAATGATTCATTTAAAATATAAATCATTTAAGATATCAGAAATATTTTCCTCATTTAAAAGAATAGTTTTTAGGTTATCTACTTCTGTTTCACCATAAACATTATTTCATTTCTTATATATATAAACTAAATACTTCAAAAGAACTTTTCTATTCTCATATATTTTTTTTCTTAACAACTCTATTGTTTTCTTACTCCCTCAAACCTCTTTTTTAATACTGATAATTTTTGCATTCACCTTATTTACTTTGTCAGTAGCCTCTTGAATATCGTCATCTAGCAACTGTATTGATTCTTCTAGTGATAGTATTCTCGCTGCAACATTTTCTTTTTTATTTTCAAGCTTTTCTCTTTCTGTAGATATTTTATCTTTAATATTTCAAAAAATATTAATTTTTTTTGAAATATTAAAGATGCTAGCATCTTCTTTATCTATTTCTGATGTTTGAGTTTCAAATAATAACTCATACTGAGATTTTTTAAAATTCTCTAAAATAGCTCCCTTTTGTTTTACTGAAAGGGCTCTCACTCAAGAAGAAAATAGAAAAAATATTAATAACAAAGAAATGATCTTTTTTTTATGCATGACCTATAATAAAAATTAAGCGACTGAAGTACTAACTATCTATATTTTTAATAAATAACTCTGTAAAAATTAACAATAATAACAATGCAAATCCCGCAATGAATATTGAAGCTCCGATAACCTTAAAAAATATTAAGGATAACAGAAAACTTGCAATAAAAAATCATTGCCTAAAGCTGGTTAATACATGGTGAATATAAATTTTTCACCTAAAGTATACTTTTTTTATAAAGTATAAAAAAAACGAAAAAAATGCTGATGCTCAGAGTAAAAAAGTAAACACAAGAGACATAAGTCAAATCATTTTATGACTATAGGGGTCTAAATAGTATATTATTAAGAAGAAAGTCATGAGACTTAGAAGGAATATAGCAAGGATTATTAACAGGAGGAATCTTTTTTTCATATTTTTTTAAAAATTGATTGTAACAAGTATTAATATAAGGGAAAAACAATAAAAAACAACATTTACTTCTTATCTGTTTACAATTTTGATCTTATTCTAATTTTCTCAATTGTTTCACATTTTCAATGATCTCAAATCTCTACACATACCCCATTCACAACATAATCATTTCATAAATTTTGTTCTATTTTTCATCCTAATCATGTGAGAAATCTCTTTTTTACACTTTCAAAGTCTGCTCATATCACAGAATACAATGGCCCATTCATTCATACATCTGATATAAGTCATGTTCATTGAGGAAGAATAAGCTCATCATTCGTTTGAATATGCGTATGGGTTCCAAATACAAAACTTGCTTTCCCATCAAGTAAGTAAGCCATCCCATATCATTCTGATGTTGTTTCTTTATGAAAATCTATAAAAATTCCATCAAATTTTTCATTTTCTAGACTTTTTAATATTTCTTGAACTTTCAAAAAAGGATTATATACATCAAACTTCATAAAAGTATTTGCTATCAAATGAATAACAAGAAGTTTTTTTCAATTTTTTTCAACTATCTTATATCACTTTCCTGGTATTTTATAATAACTCTGTTCGTAAAAATTAGCTGGTCTTATTAATTTTGAATCTGTTTTTTCTAGATAATCATATATACTCTGAAGGTTATCTAAAAAATGATCTCATCCAGTCATAACATCCACTCCCAAATCCTCAATTTCTAATACATGTTTTTCTATAGGCCCTCTTCCAGAAGTAATATTCTCTATATTTGCAATTATAAAGTCTGGTTTATGTTTCTTTATTAAACCTGGGAGTTCTTTTTTTATTCCTCCTCTTCCTACTCTTCAATATACATCTCAAAAAACTAAAACTTTCATGATTTTAAATGATTAATTATTAACTATTTTATTAACTCTCTTCTATAAAACGATACCAATACCATTTCAATTACTTTATATATAACAAAGAAATACAGCAACTGTAATATAACAATACATATATAGTAACTCATTAGGCTCCTATTCAATGTCTCATTATCAACATTTTCAAATTCAAGTATAAGGCTTCTATAATCATATTGATCTTCTTTTAACAGTTGTTGCCTCCCTTCTTGAGAAGCATTTCTATATTCAACATAATTCAGAGTATTTGATTGTTTTGCTTCAAAATAACTACTTGTAATTTCAAAAATGGGAAATAATATTATTGAAAAAACTATAATTATCGGTACAAGCTTGATTATCTTTTTAAATCCTTTTGTTAATTTAATTGATTCTTTCACATAAAATAGCGCTTTTTTATCATTAGAATAATTTTTATGGTCAGCAAAAATTATATAACTAAAATAAATTCTTACTGAAATACAAATAAACAAAATAGCTGCAAACACAAACAGAGCAAAACTAATAATTGTAAAATAATTCATTGGCTGATCAGAAAGCATGATACTCAGTTTCTCAAAATCTCAGATACTTGATACTAACAAAAAGAAAGGTATCAAAAATACAAAAATAGGAATCAATAGATACAATATATTCCAGCCTGTAATTTGAAAGAATTTCAATACATTTTTTTCATGTTCTCAAAACATCTTTCTCAAGAAAAAATACAGTCAAAATACAGGAACAAATAGAATAAATATTATCCATAAGACTATCTTTTTTGATGTAAAAGAATAGTCTTTGAAAAATTTCAGTTTTTTTCAGTTTTGATATTTTAAATACAATTTACTAAATAATACCTTTGAATAGAGTAATGTGATATAAAATACTGATGCTTGTAAAAATAAAAAAACAAACAGTACGAGATATAAAAATGGCCTCTCAGTGATCATAGTAATTAAATCTAATCATAACACTCAAGCAGAAAATTGTTCTCAAAGTAAAACCCAATCTATAGATCAAAAATATATAATTCATAGAGTAACAATTGCAAATGGGAGTTGAAAAATGATAGCTGTTAAAAATGTATAGACAATTATAAATACTTTTGATATATTCCAGTGAAAAAAGTTTTTATATAGAAGTGAAACATCCAGGAAAATATGTTTAAATAATTTTATCATACTTTATTTCATTAAGTATTAAATATTTCCAAATAGTTTAATTTGTTTTTATGTTTTGTAAAGTTTTTTAATGAATACAAAATTTGCTTTTTCTTGGGAAAAAGGTATAAAAATATACATAAAATACCAAGCATTAAATAGCACAATATATATAAATAAATAGTATGAAAAAATATGAAATAATATTCTGAGCTATAAAAGTCCCTCTGGATTTTATCATAATCTTTTTTGCATTTTTTATATCGCGTCAAATAAGACTCATTCATGATTTTGTTCCAGGCCTGAACCTCCCCGTACAAACTATAGATACTCAAAGCTTATCTCTCTTTGCATTCTTTTGAGCAACTCTCTATATTACAGTACTCGCGCTACATGGAATGTACTTAATAAAAATATTTAATTCTAAAATAAAAGAATTTTTAGAAATACTCAGGTATTCTTTCTATTTTTTTATATTCTTTTCTGTTGCTATATATCTCTGAAAATGAATTATTTATGAAACTGAGATACCGAGACTTATAATATTATTTACATTTATTATTTGAACAACTTTTATTATTCTGGAAAGGATTTTCTTGAATAATATGCTGTACCTTTTTTTGAAAAAATGAATTATCTCAAAAAGAAAACTGATTATTGTCTGTAATAAGAAATCATCTGAAATTATAGATATTATAAATGATATCAAAGAATCTAACATTTATAATATTCTTTGATATATTAATAAAAAAGAAGTTGAAGCAAACAACCTAGAATATTTATGAAAGATTAAAGATATTCATAAAATATTTGAAGCAAAAAAGTGTGATGAGATACTCTATATTGATAGTGATTTTGATAAAAAGGACCTCGTGAAGCTTTGGGAGTTATCAAGAATATACGCTGTAAGATATAGATATATCACAAATTCGTTTGATATTACAAAGACAAACACTACCCTCTCCCTCATAAATAAAATCCCTGTTATTGAAATCAAAAATACTTCTCTTGATAATTGGTGAAAGATACTCAAAAGATTATTTGATATATCTAGTGGTGTTCTATGAATAGTTATATTCTCTCCTCTTATGCTTATTACAGCAATACTTATCAAAATTGAAGATCCTTCATGACCCGTTTTATATAAAAATAGGAGATTATGAGAAAAATGAAATCAATTTAATCTTTATAAGTTTAGGTATATTAAATGGGAGTTTTGCATCAAAGATGCCTATTGAGTACATGAAGATAAAGATAAAGCTCTTAAATATGAACAAGAACTTATAGAAAAGCATAGTAGTAGAAAAGGCCCTCTCTATAAAATAAAAAATGACCCCAGAAAAACAAAAATATGAACTTTTATAGAGAAGTACTCTATTGATGAAATTCCTCAATTTTTTAATATCCTTATATGAAATATGAGTCTTGTATGACCAAGACCACATCAAAAAAGAGAGGTAGAAAAATATTCCATTGAACAGAAAAGACTCCTCACAATAAAACCTTGAATCACATGAATGGCTCAAGTAAATGGAAGAGAAGAAAATGACTTCAAAAAAGAAGCTGAACTTGATATCTTTTATATAGAGAACTGGAGCTTCCTCCTCGACCTCAAAATAATTTTAAAAACTTTTTCTGTTATAGCAGGAAGAATAAAAAAATAGACTTTAAAAGTCTCTTTTTTTATTCTATTTATTATTATTCCATTCGTCTATTCTTATATTTGCTTGTTTTAAAATTCTTGATAATAATCATACTCCGATATCTTTATTAGAATGAGTATTTGGAATAGTGAGGTCTAAATCTCACTTTGACATAAAAAGGTGCTTTCATCATGAAAAAGGTCAATCAAATCACAGTTTTCTTAATTTTTTTACAAAATTAGTATGACTTATTGGGTTTATTTTTCACATATTAAATCGTTGATATCATAAGATTCTACTTTTGGTATAAAAGTATGTTTTCTGACTTTAATAAGAATCCATTCTTCTAATACTTCTTTTAATTCTGATCTACATCCTTCCAATGTATCAGATTCAGCCCAAACTCATGAAAATCATTCTATTTCTCAGTAAAATCCTTCTCCTCATTCCAGAATCTCATATTTTGATTTTTTCATTGCACCCTCTATAAATTCTGTTAGCATAAATCTACACTTAAAAAATTATTTTATATAGAAATTATATCTTGATCGATTGAAAAAGCAAATTAACAACTCTATTTGTTTTTTATTACCTCTAATTCCCTTTCATCTTCAATATCTGTCTTTTTTAAAATAATTTCTATATCTGGAGTATAATACTTTTCAAGTAATTCTGGCCATTCTATCAAAATGACTCATTCATTATTATCTAATATGTCTTCTCATCAAATAGCAAAAAATTCATCATAATTCTGAAGTCTGTACAAGTCAAAATGATATACATCCATATATTTATTATAATACGTGTAGGTTGGGGATATTACATCGCCTGTTATTCATAATAGATCATTGATAATATATTTTGAAAGTGTTGTTTTTCATGCTCATAAATCTCCTTTTAAAAAGATAATACATGGTTTATTAATAGGGAGTTCAATATCTCTTAAATTATCTAAAGAATACTTCTGTATCATTTCAAATGAAATTAGTCGGCTAAAATTTGCTTTAATTTTTATAATACTATATAATTAATATATGTGATTTACAAACTAATAATAACTTTATGGAAACTCTGATAGAAGTAAATAAAAAAGAAGAAAATTCTACCATTATTTTTGAATTTACTGGAGAACTAGACGAAACAAATGCCGATAAAACATTTAAAACAATTTATGATGATATCTGAGATTTTAAAGAAAAAGATATTATATTAAATTTAAAAGGATTAAAATACCTTAATTCAAAATCAATTTGATATATTGCCGATGTTTTCTCAAATGTAGAGGACTCTGATAGAAAAATGTATATTACTAATTGTAATGAGTGAGTAAAAGATATTTTAGAACTTGTTTGAATAACAACTATTATTCCGACTCTTACTGACGAAAAAGAAGCCTTAGCGGAACTAAATTAAGCCTTAGCCCTCCTCTCTTTAATAATAAAGATATAGATTAAAATCTATATCTTTTTATTTTTTTCACAATACTCCCTTCAATTTCTTTTCAAAGTTTTCTAGACTAAAGTTATTTGCTCTTTCCTCACAATCAGATCTCATTTCTAAACACCTCTCTGGACTCATTTCATTCACTGCTTTTATTATATCAGCAATATTTGCTTCTTTTTCAATTAATATTCAAGTTTTTTTATGAATGATCGATTCTTTCAATCATCAATCATTTACTCAGATTACCGGTTTTCATGCAGACATTGACTCTACTGGACTCATTCAAAAGTCTTCATCAATTGGTATGTATATCGTAGCAATAGCATTTCCAACATAATCAGGAAATCAGACATTTCATGGAAGCGTTACAAATTCAATATTGTTTACTCACGCTGAAATTTCAAAAATTTTATTTTTTTGTGGATCATTTTCTCAGTAAATTACAACGAGTTTTTTCTCTGGTAATTGCTTAAATGCTTTGACGATCTTATCCACTCTTTTTGCATCAGACAACCTTGCAAAACTGAGGTAATATTCTTTTTGTTCCAAGAACTTAAATTCAGCTCAATTTACAGGTGGGTATAACACAAATGAATCTAGTCATAAAAAATCCTTGATTCTTGCTTTTGTATTTTCTGAATTTGTAAGAATAATGTCCATTTTTTTGATATCTGATTCGTACATTCTTTTAAAAACATATGATACTATATTAAATATTGGTCTGATATAAAAAGGAATCTTACTTAAATATATATTACGTAAATCATAGAGGTATCTTGGTGGAGTATGACAATAATATACTTTTTTAGTATTTTCACCACAGTTCCTGACTGCACTAATACAATCTCAAGAAAAAATGACCGTTTCATAATCACTCAGAAACTTTGTTTTAAACAAAAATGCTCCCTTCAGTTTAATATGTCTAAATCACTTTGCAAAGATCTCACTTGAAACTGAAATCATTTTTCAAGTAAAACCTTCTTTTCTTAAATCAAAGCTCCCTTTACTAAAAAAACCTGTTGCAATATCAGCTCCTAGAGCCTTTCACATCATTAAAATAAGCCTTTCCCCCCCTCATTTATAGAGAAAAGTATCATGAAGTATTATTGTTTTATTTTTCATACTTTACAAGGTTAGGTTATTTTTAAATATCAAGTCTTCCCTTAATCTAAGGGAAGTGTCTGGAACGAAGTGGAAGACGATGGCTTTTTATTTATCTTCCTTATTAATAGGGACAACATTTTAAAAACCCATCCCCCTTCGGGTACTTCCCTTAAATTAAGGGAAGACTATACATGAGTTTGTATTCTTTGTAAAACTTTGTTTATATCATTAAAAATCTCTTTATTTTGAAATCTTATCACTCTGAGTCATTTGTGCTTTAATAATTCTTCTTTTTCTTTATCTAATAATAAAACTTCCATTATATCATGAATACTTCCATCTAGCTCTATTATTAAATTTTTACCTGAACAATAAAAATCAGCAATCACAAATCTATTATGACCATTATCCTCAGTATATACAAAAATTGGTTTTTGCCTCATGAACCTTACTCATATTTGTTTATCCTTAATATGACTCCATAACTCTATTTCTGCTTTAGTCATATTTTTTCTCAAGTTTCTCGCAGCTCACTGTATTATATCAGGTATAATCATTCTCAAAAGTTAATTTTAATCAAGTCTTCCCTTAATCTAAGGGAAGTACCCGAGGAACGAGGGGGATGGGTTTTTATTTATCTTCTATCCACCATCTTCCCTTTCAAATTACTCAACAAGTTCAAAGCTTCAACTGGAGTTAAATTATTCACATCAATGTTTTCTAATTCTTCTTCCACTTCAGATTTTTTTTCTATGTATTGTATTTCAGGTTCTGAAACTCTATTTCACATAGATCATAAACTCATTTGAGATGCCTTAGAATGCTCTTGTTCTAATTGTCTCAGCATATTTTTCGCTTCAGAAATCACTCATTTTGAAATTCATGCTATACGAGCAACCTCAAGTCAGAATGATTTTTTTATTCCTCAGGGAATAATTTTTCTGAGAAAAACTAAATTTTCTTCACTTTCTCAGACTGCTACAGAAAAACTTTTCACTCATTTTAATTTTTTTGATTCATCTATCAATTCATGATAATGAGTAGCAAATAATGTACGAGCCTTGATTTTATCATGATTTTCTTTAAGAATTGCCCAGGCAAGGCTCATCCCATCATACGTTGAGGTTCCCCTTCCAACTTCATCAATGATAACAAAACTCTTCGAAGTAGAGTTATGCAAAATATTTGCAACCTCTTGCATCTCTACCATAAAAGTGGATTGTCATAAAAAGAGATTATCACTCGCTCAGACTCTTGAAAAGATCCTATCTGTAAGTGGTATTTTAGCTTTCTCAGCAGGAACAAAGCTTCATATATGTGCGAGTAAAACAATAAGAGCATTTTGCCTGAGAAAAGTAGATTTTCATCACATGTTTGGTCAGGTAATAATATGAACAAAGTCTTTAGACGTTAAGTTCAGGTCATTACTTATAAAATCTTTCTCCATCTGCTCAACAACAATATGCCTTCATCAAATTATTTCTAAGTTATCTCACGATATAAGTTCTGGTTTTATATAACTATTTTCATAGGCAACATATGCAAGATTTGATACAAAATCTATATTGGAAATATTATTTCAAGCTTGTTTAACAGTCTTAAAGTCATTTAATATTTCAGCTCTTAATTCTAAGAATAACTCATATTCTCTCTGAGCTAATGAGCTTTCTGATTCTAGTAATTTATATTCAAACTCTTTCAACTCTTGAGTTACAAAACGAGAAGCATTTACAAGGGATTGTTTATGAGTGAAAATATCCGGTACTTTTGAAAGCTGGCTCTTTGGGATTTCAATAAAATACCCTGATGCTCATGTAAACTTTATTTTTAACGTTGAAAGACTGTACTGTTTAACCAGATCTGCTTGATATCAAGCAAGCCATTGGTTTGAAGTTGCTATTATTTTTCTGTACTGATCAACTTGAGTATCAAATCCATCTGCAATAATATTTCCTCACGTTATTGTATTATCCGCATCTTCTTTGAGCGTTTTATCAATCAGATGAATTATATTTTCTATTTGATCCACAAATCTACTGGTTATCATTTATAATATATACAAAATTATTTTATTGACTGTTAGCTATTTGTAAAGAAAAATTTTGATTATTTTCATAAAAGTTATATCCTTGATGCAATAAATAAATTATTATAAATAATCTGCATGATAAAAATAAATAAATCTGATTCTATTATAGATATAATCATAAAAATAAACCATCTAAAAGATGAAAAAGTGGTTCTTGATTTTCCATTTTGACATCCAATTCTTCATAACTATACATCTCTGAGGATATTAAAGAATAACTGTAAAAAAAGAGAATTAATCATAATCACTAGTGATATTACAGCAAAAAAGATATGAAAAAAAGTATGAATTACCTATTCACTTGTTCAAAAAAAAGATTTACTAGAGTATAATTATACTTTTTCTGAATACCTGAAATACCTCACTCAAAACTATCTTAATGATGGAAAAAACTTTATCTTAAACAATAGATATAACAAAGATATTCTTTCATATAGAAAAAAAATAAAAAATAAAAAATCTAGGATTTGATATTTTTTATTCTGACTCATCATCTCAATACTTCTTCTTATATTTATTTTTTACTTTGCAGTTAATAAAACTTATGTATATATAACTCCCGAGATTACCATAAAAACAAGAGCAAAAAACTTAACATTTAAAGAGCTAAAAGAAGGATCTACAGTAATAAATTGAGATATAATAAAACTAAATAAAATTTCAAAATTAATATATCTTACAAACACTTTTTGAACATCTGGGGTAAATGAAGATGAAATTTCTCGTAGTTCATGAGAGGTTATTTTTACAAATGAATTATTTGAAAAAATAAGATTAATTGCTCATACAAGAGTTCAAACACAAGAGTGACTCATATATACTATAGGGAGCTCAATTGATATCCCTCCTGCAATCAAAAACTCTTCTTGATCTCTTATTCCAGGAACGAAAAAAGCAACGATAACAGCCCAAATTTATGATACTCAGGGGAAGATTATTTGAAAAAGATGAAATATAAAAAAAGGAGTGAACCTTGATTTGCCATGATTAAAAGTAAATAGCGATAAGATTTATGCAAAGACCATTCATCAAATAACCTGATGAAATAATAACTTTGAAAAGATAGTATCTAAAGATGACCTAATAAACGCTAAAAATATACTAGAATCTCAATTAAAAAGCTCAGCTTTAGAGCAACTAAAAAATGAAGTTTCTCTCAAAAATAAGAATAATAATATTACTTACTCGATACTATGAATCGATAATATTATAACATATGATCAATTAAATATTTCTGGATCCGAGGAAATAAAACCTGGAGATAAAATTGATAATTTCAAGCTGAGTGGTACTATTAGAGTTACCAGTTATACCTATAACAACCAACTTGTACTCACAAAGCTTAAAAATACTATTAAAGATAACCTTCTTGATGAAATTGAAAAAATACTATTTGTAGATAATAGTTCTCTTAGAATTGCTGATGTATTGAACAGTTCTCAGTTTCCATTCACAGTAAAAGCAAGCGCTGAAGTTGAAGTATTTTTTATCCATAATTTTCTCAGTGAAACCAATAACTATGTCGATAAATTAAAACATACTATCGCTTGAATGGATAAAGATGAAGCCGTTAATATTCTTCTCAATAATTCAAAAATAAGTAATGTTCGTATAGAAACGAGACCATTTTTTATTAAAAAAATATCTAATATTCCTAATAATATTATTTTCAAAGTAGTTGAAAAATAAAGAAGACTTTAAAAACCCATCCCCCTACGGGTACTTCCCTTCTTCGAATGGAAGACTAGGCAATAAAAAGCATATATTTAAAAATATATGCTTTTTTAGTATTTCATTTTCAACCTCAGTCTTCCCTTAATTTAAGGGAAGTACCAGAGGTACGAGGGGGATGGGTTTTTAAAGTCTTCCATAGCTTTTTATTATCTACTTCCACCTCTTGAACCTCATTTATATCATCCACCTGAACTTGAACCTCATCTTGATCATCCTTTATATCCTCATCTTGATCATCCTTTATATCCTCATCTTGATCATCCACCATCTCTTTGTTTTGCTTCTACAACAAGTGGTTTTCTTGGGTTTTCTCATTTAAAGAAAGTAAGAATCTTCTCAGCATCAGCTTCTACTACATTGATAAATGAAAATTCTCTCATGATATCAATACTTCAAATATTCCCAAGCTTTGTATCTACTTCTCTTTCTAAGAATTGTATAAGTGATCCTGGAGTTAAGTTATCTAGTTTTCACTTTGCAACGAATAATCTTCTTTCTCCATTACTTGATACTCTTGAGCTTGATACTCATGATTCTTCTTTGATCATATTATAATGAGTTTCACAAAATTCATTATTATATGCTTCTTTAAGAATTGCAGCAAGTACATCAGATGCATCTCATAATTCTAAGAGTTGAGTTGCAAGCTCTTGATATTGTTCTCATGATTTTGCCTCCATGAACTCTTTTGTATTATCTACCAGTCTTTTTTTCTTAAATTCAATTACATGTTTCACATCTGGCATTTTCCCAATTTCTAATTTTTGTTTAATAAGTCTTTCGATAAATCCAAGCATTCTTGTATCTTTTCTACTTACAAAACTTAAAGCTTCTCATTTATTCCCTGCTCTTCATGTTCTTCAAATTCTATGAGTATATGTTTCTGCGTTATCTGGGAGTGAGTAATTTACTACATGAGTAAGATTATTTACATCAATTCACCTTGCAGCTACATCAGTTGCAACTAAAATTGAAATTGATTTATTTTTAAATCTTCTGAGTGTCTTTTCTCTTCATGCTTGTTCAATATCACCATGAATACCTTCAACTTTATATCCCCTACTCATTAATTTTGAAGCTGTATCATCTACGTCAGCTTTTGTTCTACAAAAAATGATTCCATAAAAATCAAATTCTACTTCGATTACCCTACATAGAGCTTCAAATTTATCTCTTTCATTTACTTTATAAGCAATTTGTTTTATATTTTTATTTGTTTTTTCTTCTCTTTTAATAGTAACTGTATCATGATCACTAATATATTTATGAACAATATCTTGAATAGATTTTGGCATAGTTGCAGAAAACAGAAGTACTTTCTTTTGTTTTGGAGTATGTTGAATAATTTCTTCTATTTCTTCTTTGAAACCAATATTTAACATTTCATCCGCTTCATCTAAGATGAAATAATTTATATGATCTAAGTCTAAAGTTCTTCTTTTAATAAGATGATCTTTCACTCTCCCTGGAGTTCATACTACTATTTGTGGTCCTCTTTTTAGAGCAGATAATTCTGTTCTAATATTTTGTCCTCCATAGAGTAATTGTATTTTTACATCTCTATCAGCAAATGATTGAAGTTCCTCTGCTACTTGAATAGCAAGTTCTCTTGTTGGAGCCAGAATGATTGCTTGGATATTTTTATTATTCGTATCAAGTCTTTCAAGAACAGGGATTCAAAAAGCAGCTGTTTTCCCAGTACCTGTTTGAGCTTGTCCAATAATATCTTTATCTCCATTTAAAAGAAGTGGGATAACTCCTGCTTGAACTGGACTTGGGAATTCATATCATTTTTTCTCAATGATTTTTAACATTTTATCTGATAGCCCTAAGTCACTAAATTTTACTTTATTTTCCATGTTTTCCATTTTTTATATGTGGATTAATTATAAATGAATAAAAAAGAAGAACAAAGCAAGTAAGTTCTTCTTTTTATGAAGAGAACTTCCAAAATATTATACAATTTATAGTAATATGTCTCGCTTAGTGTTCACTAAACTCAAGAATTATTATACGCTTGTATGAGTTTTTGGAACTTCTTATTTTTTATCACCGGGATTATATAAACTTTATCAAAAATAGCAAATCTTTTTTGGATTATTTTTGATTTATAAGTAAAAATAGTATTTTTGATTGACAAAAAAAAAATTATATTTATCTTTTATCTAATTCAATAACTAAAAAAACATGGCAGCAAATACAAATTTCGCTTTATCAATAGTTTCGATGACTGTCTTATCAAAATTGGAATGAAATGTGAGCTCAGACTTGATTGCAAAAGGAATAGGTACCAATCCTGTAATTGTAAGAAAAATTATATCTAAACTCGTAAAAGCATGACTCGTAAAGTCATATTCATGAAAAAATTGAGGTTTTAGACTTAATAAACCTGCTCAAGATATTAATTTATTAGATATATTAAATGCCTTAGAAGAAAAAAAATTCTTTTCAGGCTGCGATAAACAAGTTCAAACATCTTGTCCTATAATGCTTGGAATGAGAACAATTATACCTGAACTGTTTGAAAATATCAAACAAACAGTAGACAAAGAATTAAAAGATACAACTCTTGCCGATATATCAAAAAAAGTTTCTGATTAGTACGAAATAAAAAAAGACAGTATACATCATAAGTTATACTGTTTTTTTTTCTTGTAATATTTATTATGATCCAACAAAAATTTAAGAGTTTAAAGTAGTACTTTCCTGACGAAAGACTATCAAAAAAATTGATGTAATTAGGAATCTCTACAAAAAAGATTTGACTTTACATTAACTGTAACTATATTCATTACTGTAATATTAATTATTACAGTAATGAATATTATATTATACCTTTATAATTTATAAAAAATGATAAAAATATACTGAATGCAATCCCCATATGTTTATAAGGTGAGAGCTGCATTGGAACAAAAATGATTAACATATGAACATGTAAGTGTCAATTTAATGGAAAAAAGTAAGAAATTCTTAGATGTTGCGCCTATAGGGAAAATACCAGTAATGGAAGACTCTGATGGGACTATAATATGGGATAGTTTAAATATTATTGATTACTTAGATCATAAATATCCTGATACTTACAAAATGATTTCATCGTATCCTATAAACAGAGCAAAAGAGCTTAACGTAGTTGCGTTTACAGATAACATGTATCCAGATGGAGTAAAATTATTTTTGGATATGCGTTGAGTTAAAAAGATAAGTGATAAAGAGAAAGCTCAAGCTCATAAAAATCTCAGCACTAAAATGAACACCCTCAAAGATATACTTTGAAATAATCCATTTTATACTGATAGATTCACAATCGCTGATGCTTCTGTATTAACTCTTACTGTAATGTTGAACAGACTTAATGTTGAGTATAATCAAGAAATTAAATCTTGGTCAGAAAATTTATTACAAGATGAGAAAATTGGAAAAATGATTACCTCAAAATGAGAAAAATCAATAGAAGAAATATAAAAGCATATAAATTTTATAATTAGAGCCTACAAAAAAGACACATAAATTTTAATGTGTCTTTTTTGTAGAGTGCTTAGATTTTTGCTATTTTAGTACTTATTATGATACAATAATACCAATAAATTAAAAAACAAACACACATGGCAAAAACTGATACTTCTGAAAATAAATACCTAAAATTTTTCCCTTTTTTACAATGGATAGGCAAATTGAAAAATCCTAAAACATTAAAAAAGGATATTGTTGCATGAATGACGGTTGCCCTTGTCTTAATTCCTCAATCTATGGCATATGCAGGACTAGCATGACTCCCTCTTGAGGTTTGATTATATACTGCATTTATCCCCATTATGATAGCTGCTCTCTTTGGTTCTTCGCCTCAAATGTCAACATGACCCGTGACAATTATTTCACTTATGACAGCAACAGCTCTTGCTCCAATTGCAGCCAGTTGAACAGAGTGATATATAGCATATGCTTCCCTCCTTGCATTTTTCATATGAGTTTTTTATTTACTGCTTTGAACTCTCAAGCTCTGAGTTATTGTAGATTTTTTATCTCATCCTGTAATAATTTGATTTACAAATGCCGTAGCGGTTATAACTATAACATCTCAGCTTTCAAAAATAATCTGAGCCTCTGTAGAAAAATGATCAAATTACCTTGCATCTCTTTCAAATATCTTTGATGCTGCAATAAATAATACTCATCTGGTTACATTCATGTTTGGTGTGTTTTCTATATTTTTACTCTTATTCCTAGCCAGGTTTGCATCTAAATTACCGAGAGTATTAATATTACTCATTGTATCAATTAGTATTTCGTACTTCATATGATATAATGAAAATTTTTGAGGGAAAATCATAATGGATATTCCAAACGACCTCCCTTCTTTTTCACTCCCCATCTTTAATGAACATACAAACCTTTTATCATTTTCTCAAATTTTGAATTTAGCAATTTTTTGAATTATTATCTGACTTATTGGATTTACAGAATCAATATCAGTAGCAAAAATGGTCTGATACCAAACAAAGCAAAGAGTATCAGCTAATCGTGAACTGATATGACAATGACTGGCAAATCTTTCATCAAGTATTTTTGGTGGTTACTGAGTAGCAGGATCATTTTCCAAAACAGCAGTAAATCTGAGAAGTGGAGCAAAAACATGATTTTCATCTGTTATAAGTTGAATTTTTGTATGAATTACTCTCCTTTATTTAACTCCATTTTTATATCACCTCCCAGTTGCTACCCTTGCAGCTATTATTATCGTTGCGGTTTTTAACCTTATAAAAATAGAACCTATTATAAAGGCTTGGAAAGTAGAAAAACATGATGCTATTGTAGCTATTGTAACTTTTTTCCTTACCGTTGCATTTACACCAAACCTAGAAAAATGAATTGTAGTGTGAGTTGCATTATCTCTTGCACTTTACATATACAGAACCATGAGACCAAGAATAAGTGAAGTTTCAATGTATAAAGATGGGGTTCTCAGAGATATTGAATTATTTGGACTCAAAACAAGTAAATATATCAGCGTTCTCAGACTTGATTGAGATCTTTATTTTGCGAATGCGAGTTATTTTGAATCAGAGATTCTTGAAATAATTACAGAAAAAGAAAAACTTAAATTTCTTATTCTTGATTTAGAATGGATGAATAATATTGATTCTTCATGACAGGAAGTACTAGAAAACCTTCTTGATAGGCTTGAAAAAATGGATATAAAAGTATTTCTCACAAGCGTGAGAGTAAATATAACTGAAAAATTCACAAGGATATGATTCTTCAAAAAATTCTCTGAAAAAAATATATTTGCAAAAGTAGATGATGTTTTAGATTATATACAAAAAAAACATTGAAAAAAAATCAAAACGGAACCTCTCCAAGAATATTCTCCGGATAAAAAGAAAGACCCTGATTTAGATAAAAAGATATTAAAAAAATTTGATAAATAAATCTCCTATAAACCTAAAATTATAGAATATCATATTTCATATAACTTGTCGACATTTGTTGGCGCAACTTCTAATATATCATTTATGGCAGACACATTTTGGAATAAACTTCCAGAGTATGTATTTTGTATATTTATCATAAAAGATTGAATTGCTCCAGTACTCGTGGATAACTCAGATCATGAATATAATATGATACTTGATGCTGGGGAATAATTAAATCCTCATAAAATTTTTAATTTTGTTCATTTATATGTTTCTGGAATATTATAATATCAGTTATAAACAAGTGTTTTATTATTTATAATATTTACCAGATCTTTTTCTGATGTATCTGCATTTATAATGGATGGTATTGCTAACAAGTACGTTACTCATGAAGCGACTACTTTTGCAGCTATTCCGTTATAATTTCCTCATACATATGCTGTTGCCAACTGTTGTCATTCAGCGTATACAGATGTTCATAATTGTCATGATATATTATCCCTTTCATGTGCCGTAGCTACTTGATACTCATTTTTTGTATTCAACCTAGAATAAACGTATTCTAGCTCAGTTAATGGATCAACTGGTATTTCATTAAACTCCGATAACTGGGATATAATTGAATCTCATAGAGTTCATTGTTGCCATACTTCTGATCAGCTATAAGTAATAGCTATAGGATTTGATGGTTGTGGGTATTTGGCTTCAGTAGTCATATATACATCTAGTGAAGTCTCAATATTCTTTATATTTGATACTCTGGCTGCATCCCTTACTCATTTTAAGTATGATTGAAATGAAACAAATGAAATTAAGCTTAAAATAACTAAAATAATCATAACTATAATTAATTCTACAAATGTGAATCATGAATGTTTTTGATTATATTTCATATAGGCAAAGTTAAAATTTATTTTTATATATTATGACTGTAAAACTACTTTTTTCAAAAAAAATTAGTTTTAAAATAGTTAAAGTAACGTTTTATGGTGTAATATGGAGCTTATTAATTCTTCCCATAATGTCTCTTTTTCTTTGATCTTGGTGCATTTTTTGCGTTAATTTTTTTTGTTTTTTCTGTTTGACCTTTTGGAACTATTTCATTTTTATATGAATCGTCATTTGTTACATCTATTTTTTGTCAGATGAGTCACTCTATAGATTTTATTTTATCCTCATCAAATGATGTACAAAAAGAAATAGCAAGTCATTTTTTTCAGGCTCTTCCTGTTCTTCAAATACGGTGAACATATGTTTCAGGTTCTCCTGGTATATCGTAATTGATCACACAAGATAGATTACATACATCCAGTCATCTTGATGCTATATCAGTAGCAACAAGTACTTTTATTTCTCAATCTTTTAATGCGTTGAGAGCTTTTTGTCTCTGATTTTGTGTTTTATTTTTATTTATGTAATCTGATCTGATTCCAGCTGACTTTACAAACTCAAAAACTCTTTCACTTTCATCTTTTGTGTTTACAAAAACAATGATAGAATCTAAATCTGATCTCTTAATTGTTTGTTGAAGGAGTTGTCTTTTATAGTTTCTTGTTACCAAATGTACTTTTTGTTTAATCGTATCTGTTGTGGAAGATACAGTATGCACTGTTACATTTTCTGGACAATGAAGCATTTCAGATGCGAGTTCTTTTATTTGCTTTGGCATGGTTGCCGAGAAAAACAATGTTTGTTTTTGCTTTGGGATTCTTTTAAGAATTTTCTTAATATCTCACAAAGCTCCCATCTCAAGCATTCTATCTGCTTCATCAAGAGTCAGTATTTCTACATATGATAACTTTATAATTCCTTGACTAATTAGGTCTTCTAACCTCCCAGGCGTTGCAATAAGTATATCAACTCATTTTTCAATAGCTTTTACTTGGTGAAACTGGTTTACTCCTCAATAAATAACAGTATGTTTCATATTAACATTCGTAGAATATGGTGCAAATGCTTCTCAGATTTGAATCGCAAGCTCTCTAGTTGGTGCAAGAATAAGTGCTTGGATTTTCCTTTTAATTTTCCCTTCCACGAGTCACTTTTCTAATCTTTTATTATAAAGATTCTGTAAAATAGGCAAAGCAAATCAAAGTGTTTTCCCACTTCCTGTTTGAGCGCATCATAAAATATCTTTTCACTTAATAGCAAAAGGAATAACCCCTTCTTGTATTTCAGTGGGAGTATCAAAGCCCTCTCTTACAATTGCTTTTAATAACGGTGGGATAACTTTTAATTCTTCGAAATTCATTGCCTATAGTGTTATTTATTATGATAGTGGGATTATATGATTTTTGTATGGAAATGCTAATTAATAGTCTGAATAATATATTATTTCGTCAATTTTATAAAAAAATTGACTTTTAATTTAATTGATTTATGATAAGTTGCTATAATATTATTTTGTTATTAATATATTCTCATGAAAAACACTATAAAAGCGGCTATTTTATCAGCAGGAGTTAGTCTAAGTAATTCTTGAGTATATGCAGAACCAGTACAAAACATATCTTCAAATACTATAAATTCTGTTAACAATATATGTCTCGACGATGAAAAAATCGCAAATAAACACGAAACATTATATTTTACGCAATCTTACCAAAGAATCATAGAGGCTGTTAAAAATACAGAGAATAAAGATATACGTGTAACGGAAACTTATTCTGAATTACCTACTCCTATTGGATGATGAACTTACCAATTTGTAATTATCCCATTAAAATCTCCGATAAAGGCTGGAGGGAAAGAATACACAAGTATTGAACTCTATTACTGATGATCTATCTGAGTTACGTTCCGTTCAGAATTTGCTAACAATGGAAGTTTTCCTGTAATAAAATTTCTACATAATAATAGTCTTTCATATCAAACTCAACTCTGTTTAAGACAACGTTATTATGATGATGTAAGAGGAGTTGACTTAAAAACAAATATGTCTTCTTGAGAAAAACAAGATTTTAACCAAAATGACTTTTCTTTACTCATAGAAACCGCATTAAAAGAATTATCTAAAAAATAATATATTATCCCCCGAAAGTAAAAATCGAAGCATTGTTCAGATACCTAATTATTAAAAATAAGTCTTATTTTTAATAATTATTATTCAGCATACAGGAATTTGTTTGCCCATTTTCTTTTGAAAAAAGGTACAACTGAAATTATTTTTAAAGCAGATAACATCAACAAACGCTGAGTAGGACTAGATGAAGTAAGTAATTTACGCATATCTTCAGTTCCCTTAATAATATGAGTATCTTCTTCATAACGTTTTTGACTATACTCTGACAAAGGTGCTTCTCCAGCAATTCTTCGAGCGAGATCATCTGCATTTGCTATACCCAAATTCATTCATCTCCCTCCCACGGGTGAATGAGTATGTGCTGAGTCCCCTGCTAAGAATACTCTTCCTTTAGAATATTCTTTAGCTTGGCTCAAAGAAATTTTAAATTGTCACTCTCTATGAATTTTCAAAAGTTTAAACTTTAATGGAAGAGCTGATAAGGTCTCTTTCGTATTAGAAACCACTCTAAATCGTGTTGCCCCTAGAGGTAATATACCTGCTATTTTTCCCTTTTTTAATAAACATATAGTAGTTGAGGTTATATGCGACCAGCCTTCGACTTCTACGTCAGCTATCGACCATACACCAGGTAATTTCACACTATCTAATTCAATACCCACACAGCTACGCACTTTACTTGAAACCCCATCCGCACCAATTAAGTAATCAGAGTGAAATTCTTCCCCGTTTGTGGCTTTTGCAATTACTCAATCTTCAGTTTGGCTAATTTCAGATAATTCAGTATCAAAATGAATAACCCCACCCAGACGAATGAATGTCTCTCGAAGAATGGCTTCAGTGTCATTTTGAGGTAAACCAAGCATTATATTAAAACCATATTTCATATTAGCTATAGTAAATGGTAACTTTACCCAAGATTTATCCCCATTATATAAAGTCAATGAATCATATTTAATTCATTTTTCTAAAAGTTTCTCTGTGACGCCTGATGGTTTTAATATATCTAAACTTCGAGGATTTATACCAATTGCACGTGATAACTTAGATCCACCATCTAATTGATCTATAATTTTTGTTTGAATACCACGTCTTGCGAGTTCGACCCCAGCAGTAAGGCCAGTAGGTCAAGCACCAACAATAACAACTGTTGTATTTTTTTTATTCATAACTAATTATCATTACTAATGACAATTAGTATAGTCCTTTTTTAATTATAATCAATAAAAGAACTCTCGCTTATAGAAACAATGAACAGTTCTTTCCTAATAACTAAAAAAGCTCCTCAATAAAAGAAGAGCTTTTTATTGATAAAAATTTATTTTATCCCTTTTTTATTTTTGATACAAGTGGGAAAACAAATAATCATACAAAACTAAAAACTAATGGAAAGAAAAAGATAACAGGAGTTAATCAAAAAGATAATATTCCTACTATCAACCCAATAAGTCAAAATAAGAGGGATAATAAAAATACTTCTGATTTTTTTTCTGATTTATGAAAGTTTTTTCACCAAAATAGGTACAGCATCGGAATAGATATAATAAGAGAAAACCCTGCCATAAAAATAGTAATCCCTATAACATCTCTAAAGAAGTATGCAATCAATAGTACAATAAGGACTATCAACACTGTATTTATTCTAATATTTTTTACTTTGTCTTTTATCTTAAAAAGATTCGTATGAGAAGCTATTCAATATACATAAGAATCAATAGACGACATAATAGCTGCAAAAAACATCACAATAGCAAATGGTACTAATACTTCAGGGAGATATAATTCAATAGCTTTCAAAAATACTAGTGAAGGATTCAAGTCAACTACCTCATTTCTGACAAAGTATCAAATCATTAATAATGCAATTACTGAGATGAGCATCAATGGCATAACAAATAAAAATCATTTTTTAATATTTTTTTCATTTTTTCAGCTGAATAATATTTGGTACCTATCTATAAAAGAAAAAACTCAGAATATTCAATATACTAAAAATCAAAGCATTGTTCAAATACCTAATTTTTCAAATTCAACATTTGATAATACTGTGAGATCACTTTTATCAAATAAGTAATAACTAATAACCATCAATATAAGAAATATTATGCACGACTGTAATATATCCGTAGTTATTACTCATTTAAACCCTATAAATGAGACATACACTGTTACAATTGTTAATATCAGTACTAATGAAAATTCATATGATAAAACATCAAAATAAGCAATTATATTTGCTCATCAAACTATTGTGAGTAATAAAAACATAAATGTGATCAAGCTCGAAACAATATTGGCTGTATTTTTGGAAAATTTACTTTTCGTTTTAAAAAATACTATATCTCATATACTAATAAAATTTTCTTTTTTTGATATACTATGAAGCTTTGGTCCCATATAATAACCAAGAATAAACATAGAGATAACAAATCAAAATACCAATGAAAAAACTCAAAATCAAAATTTGTATATATAAGCTGTATAGGTTATGAAAAATGCAGCTCAAACGCTTGATGCATATTTACTCAATCATATAGAAAACCAATTTCTTGCCCTTGAGGACATTAAGAAGTCTTCTTCACTTTGGTTTTTCGATATAAAAATTGAATAAATAATAATAGCCGTAAAGTAGATACATAAGTAAATTGCTATTTGTGTAACGAGGTCCATTTTTTATTTTTAGAAAATAACAGCACAATTATAAAAAATAATCATAAAATTTCAATGATGAATCAAAAAAACCACTGTTAACAGTGGTTTTTTTGATTAGGAGCCAAGCATATCTCATAATATTTTTACAAATACATCAAAATTTTTATCATTTTTCTCTTTATTCTTAAATACTTTCGAAGATAAGATAAGTCATTCAAGTGAGCAGATTATATAGTTTGCAATCTCCTCAGGAGTATTTTTGGTTTTCCCTGGTATTTTCTTTATGGAATCAATTAATACCTCTTCCCAATCGCTAAAAATCATAATTAATTTTTCTCTGTACAGCTCATCATTATCAGCTAACTCTAAAGTCATATTTCACAATAGACATCCTCATTTGAATTTATTTGACCCAATTCATTTTGATATACCTCTATAAAATGAAATGATATGTTCTTTTTTAAGGCTTTCAGCTTTGAGCGTTTTATCAAGAAGTTTTTTTATTTGAGAGTCATAATAATTATCAATTATAAATCCAAATAATTCTTGTTTATCTTTGAAATGATAAAAGAAAACTCATTTAGAAACTCCGATTGTTTCTACAATACTATTAATAGACGTATTTTTATATCAATTGAGAAAAAATAGCTTTGTAGCTTCATCTATTATCTTTTCTTTCGCAGAAGCCATATTATTCTCTTAAATCTTAAAATTTTATGTATTTTATATTATCCCATTTCCTTATAAATTCAACTCAAATGTATTATTTCACTTTTCTTTGTAAGAAGTCTTGGATACGTTCAGATATTTCAGCTCATCTTTCTTCGAGTGCAAAATGTCCTGTATCAAGTAAATGAAGTTCTAAATCTTTCAGGTCTCTTTTATATGGATGTGCTCATTCAGATGGGAATATTTCATCTTTATCACCCCATACTATGAGTGTTGCAGGTTGGTGATTTCTAAAATATTCTTGCCACGCTGGGTAGAGAGATGGATTTGATCCATAATCATGAAACATTTTCAATTGTATTTCTTGATTTCATTTTCTATCAAGTAACATTTGATCTGTATTCCAGGTATCTGGACTGATCTTACTCACATCTTTCACTCAGTTTGTATATTGCCATTTTGTTGCTCCTTGCGTAAGAAGAAATTTTAGTGCATCTTCGTTAGCCATATTTGGACTGTTATATGCATTTTTTACATTTATCCACCAAGCATTATCAAGTCCTTTATTCACAGCACTTGTATCCTTCCAATACTCTTTTATTGGTTCCCAAAAGTTATTATCAAGTCCTTCATCATAAGCATTCCCATTTTGTATGATAAGAGATTCTATTTTTTCTGGTGCGTTTGAAGCAACTCTAAACCCTACAGGTGCCCCATAATCCATCACATAGAGAGAATACTTTTTGATTTCTAGTTTTGCAATAAGTTTTTCTACTATTGCTGCCATATTATCAAATGTATAATCAAATTCGTCCACAGATGGCATAGAAGAATTCCCATACCCAGGATAATCTGGAGCGATCACATGGTAATTTTTTGCTAAGTCTGGAATGAGATTCCTAAACATATGAGAAGATGTTGGAAAACCATGTAATAATAATACTGTTGGCTTTGTCTTATCCCCTGCTTCACGGTAAAAAATATCTAATTCATCTATTACCTGAGTATGATACGAAACTTCTGATTGAACATTGTAGTTCCCTTGGTTATTATTTTTCATAATATTTTTATTAATTAATAGTATATATTTATACCGACTGGTCAGTATAAATATATACTATTAATTATAGTGATTATGTCAAAAGTTTTTTTATATATAAGACTTAATGCCGGCAAAAAAGCATTACTATAGCTAACAGTAATGCTATAAAAATATATTTATAATAGTTGGGTCTGATAAGAGATAAATTTTATTCTTCAAAATTATTTAAACGGATATTCATGAAATTTAAATTCTTTTCTCCTGATTTTAGCATTATTGGATTATCAGCAAGTCATCAAACATCATTCATTACTGGTTCAATACATACAAAATCTTTTCCTGGCAATGACCAAACCCAAAATTTCTTATATTCTAGAGATACTTCTAAAATTAACTCCCCTAATCCAGGAATCAGTATAGTGAGTGGATATCATGGATTATTAAAAGAAACAGTTCAATCATTCGCCCAAATATCTACTTGTGAAGATATAATATCTCATCATTCAAATTTCCATTCAATTTTGTCTTTTTTTCCTTCTGGAACCCTAAAATATGGATGAAGTCATGTAGAAAGAGGAATATCTTTCTCTCCATTATTAGAGATTTCATGATTTATTTTTACTGATCATTGTCCTGATTTAATACTATTTCTTACTTCTCAAATATATGGAAACCTCTCATCATCTTTGAAGCGAAACATTTGGATAAATTCTTTAGATCAACTTCAATTTAGTTTTTCCCAAGCACTTATTCTTCAAATTCAATGCTGAGGGAGCGTACATCATAACTTGTTTATTTGTGCATCATTCAATGGTCATGCGTTAGGAAACATATATGGTATTCCTCATTTAACGCTTTTTGAGAAATCAAATAATGTATCACTATACATGTCTTGGTACAAAAGCTCTATTCCATCAATTTTTATAGACAATATATGACCTCCCCTTTCTGGAAAAACAGTAATACTTGTATTTCAACATTCCAGAGTTTCTCATGCATCTAGCATAATCTCGTCAATTTTTCCCTTAATAGTTCATCCCTCCTCCACTTTTGTCGGATCCACATTCTCTTTTGCTTCTTCCACTGTATTATGTATATTATTCATGATGATAAAGGTGTTAATTATATAGCTTATTATATTCAGCTTATTTAAAGGTCAAGCGTATTTTATTGTAATAACTAACATATCTTAAGGTTATTTTAATCTTAGTTATTAGTGTTATATTTTAAGCTTAGGCTCACTTTAATCCTTTTCGATATTAATAAAAAAACAACCATGAAAAAACTACTTCTTATTTTTCTTATTGTAATGTCAATCAGTGCATGTTCTGTCCTGAAAGACGATGAGGAAACTAAAACAAACCTAGCAGCACCATCAGAAAAAATTATACTTGCAATATGAGATAGTATAACCGCATGATATAACCTGAAACTAGAAGACTCATATCCAAAACAATTAGAAAAAAAACTAGCTGAAAATAACTATAATTATAAGGTAATAAATGCGTGAGTCAGTTGAGATACATCAGAAAATCTATTAGAGAGAATCGACCTCTATTTATCGGAAGATGATCTCCCTGAAATTGCTCTTATAGTTATATGATGAAATGACTGACTGAGATGAATGTCACTCGATGAACTGGAATGAAATATAAAAGAAATTGTAACAAAGCTCAAAAAAAAGAATATAAAAGTTGTAATAGGATGAATGAAAATACCTGCGAACTTATGATTCAATTATTCTCGTAATTTTTCAAAATTATTTAAAAAAATTGCAAAAGATGAGTGAGTTTTTCTTATTGATTTTTTCTTAGAATGAGTCGCATCAATACGAGAATTAAATCTCTCAGATAGAATTCATCCAAATGAGAAATGATATAAAATAATTTCAGATAATGTATATGAATACTTAATTGATAATGATATTATAAATGATTAAAATTGAAAATTTAAATAAATACTTTTTGACTCCTGACAATAGTAAAAATTCAATATACAAGGATCTTAATCTTGAAATTCAAGAGTGAGATATTATATCAATTCTGTGAAAAAGTTGAACATGAAAAACAACTCTTTTAAATATGTTTTCTGGTTTAGAAGATTTTCAATCTTGAAAATTAACAATAAACAACACTCCAATTGAAAACCTTACAAATAATGAAAAAACTCACTTCAGAGCTCAGAATATATCTTTCATATTTCAAAATTTCAACCTAATTGATAACCTTACTGTGAGTGAAAATATTGATCTCATAGTAGAACTCAATAAATGAGAAAGACGATTCTCAACAATCGAAATATTAAAAAAAGTATGACTCGAGGATAAAAAAGACTCCTACCCGTTTAATCTCAGCTGATGAGAACAACAGAGAATTGCTGTAGCAAGAGCATTTATTGCAAAGACTCCTATTCTTCTCGCTGATGAACCAACATGAAATCTCGATAAAAATAATAGTGATAATATTATAAAAATAATTTTAGACCTCCATAGAGAAAGTAAAAATACTATTATCTTAATAACTCATGATTTAGAAATAGCACAAATTGCTGATAAAATATATAGTGTCGAAAATTATTCATTAAAAAAACAATAATGTATCTCAAATTATTAAAAGCTTTTGTATTAAAAAGAACCTCTTTATTTCTACTCATCATATTTTCAATTAGTATATCACTTGCGTGATATATCGTGAATAATAACCTAATTGGAAATATACAACAGTTAATATGAGAAGAGTCAAAACCAGTACTCGGAGGAGATATTGTGATAGATTTTCATGAAAACATCAACAAAGAAGCAAATCAATTTCTTGAATGACTTTCAACCAACTGAGAGATCATATTGTCAAATAAGACAAGTACTCTTACCAGTATCGAGGATAATATATGAAAAATCTGACTCCTATCACTCACTTTTGTAGATAATCATTTTCCTCTGTATTGAAACTTTGAATATGATGAAATAAATAATCAATGAAATACTTATATTAGTGAGGACATCCAAAATAAATACGTAAAGAATTGAAAAATAGAGCTCTATGGCAAAGAATTTGTAATAAAATGAATTATTACAGATGCCCCCTGAGCGAGTTTAGACTTTTTTACGAGAGGAAATAAGGTTTATATTGAAAATTATAATCTACAAGACCTTTGACTTGATTTAGATTCAAGCCTCTTTGAAAACCAGAGCTCCATCAAAATCCTTGATGAAAATAACTTTGAGACAATCCTTTCAAGTATAAAAACAAACCCTTTATTTTCTGAATATAGAATAACTGACTATAAAAAATGATGAAATAACTTCGAACAATTATTTTGAGAACTCGGAACATTTATTAGTTATATAGTCATTATTTCCTTTATTCTTACAATTCTTATTACCTTTATATCTGTTGAATCATTTTTTCTAGAAAATAAAAAGAATTTCTCAGTTTTAAAAATTATATGACTTAAGAATAGAGAGCTTATCAGCTTAAACTTTTTATTATTCTCTGTTATCCTCATAATGAGTATTTTCATCTCATATTGAATTTCAGAGTCAGCATTTTATTTTATAAGGCAATTTGAGCTTTCCAAAAACTTTGTTATATCAGGTCAATCTGTCCTAAAAGCATGAATTTTATGATCAATTATTCTCCTTGTATCTATATTACTCCCTATTATTAAGTTTATTCTTCATTCACCTTTGCAATGACTTAAAAGTAATTTTTTACAAGTATACCACAGATATGAAATTCTTTTAGAATGATGATTCATAACCCTGTGAATCACATTGATATCATATATAACATTCTGAAATATAATAAAAGCTCTTTTATATTCTCTATGAATTATTCTGTTCATTGTTCTTTTCTACTTCCTCATAAGATTTATTCTTAAAGGGATATATAAAAAATCTACTTTCATAAAAAGTAGAAATTTTTGCCTGTATGATGCTATTAGAAATACTATAAAACCATGAAACCTAAGTATACTGATTGTTTTTTCATTCTTTATAACCTTTACGAGTTTTTTATTTATTAGCATTGTTTCACTCAATTTTTTCGATAGATTAAATATAGATTTAAAAAATGACAATAATATATTTGCTATAAATATAACGACAAAGGACTTAAAAAATATAGATGAAACATATAAAAAAGAATTATACTCCATCTTAAAATGAAGAATTTTAGATATAAATGGGGTAAATATATCAGATCATGTACAAAAGGATTGATGAGAATCTGGGAGATGATGAGAGAGAAGATTTACAAGAGAATTCAACATGACAGATAACTCTCTTGAAAAACTAGATATATTACAGTGAGATAAGCTATTATCTGGTCAAGTATCAGTTGATGAAGATTTTTCAAAAGACTTATGAATATCAATTTGAGATACAATAAACTTTCTCATTCTCTGACTCGAAAAAGAGTTAACAGTTGCAAATATAAGAGAGAGTCAAAATAACTCTATAGCTCCATTTTTCTACTTCCAATTGTATAAGAAAGACTTTGAGGCTTATCCAAAGACATATTTCCTTTCTACTTATATTGAACAGAATAAAATAAACCAGTTTAAAAAAGATCTCTTAAAAGGTGGCTGAAATAATATCTATTTCATAGAAGTCGATAAAATTCTTGCTGAACTAAGGTCTATCTCTTCAAAAATCTTTTTAGTAATTCAAATTTTATTTATTTATATACTCACTTTTTGTGTTATCAGTATTCTTATCTCGATTAACTTCTTTAAACTTTTTAATACAAAAAAGATGAAGTTGTATCATATACTCTGATCGAGTAAAGACTATATATACAAAAATAACTTTTATGAATATACCTATCTCCAGACAATCTGATTTTTACTTTCTATAATTTTTGCTTCACTCTGATCATATTATGTTATCAACTTATCAGGTTTCATTGAGTTTGATATTGTAAATTTTTTCTATAGTCTGAGTGGGATTTCTGTGTTATTTATTGTAATTATGCTATTTTTAGCATGAGTATATAAAAGAAGTGCTGATTAAATCATTCAATAATTACTTCTTATAAATTATAATTTTTGACAAAACTATAATAAGTTCTATAATCCTGTGTCTAATAGTGAATATATCTGTTTTTTCATATAGAAGTGGCAGTGAATGATTATTAGTATATATCACTTTTTCAGAAAATTTTAAAAGGAGTTTAAGATGAAACAAAATGATATAAAAGAGCTTCTCCATGAAGCTGCAAGTAGTGATTGTACAAGTAAACGTCGCGGAGAGATTTTAGCTGATCTTGTTAATGCGTCAAGCTGGGCAAATGATAATGCTACTGTAATAAGAGACGGTAGACTAACTGGTATGAAAGTATTACTTGAAGAATCTTACAAGAAGATTATTAATACAAACCCGGCATCTTTGCCTAACTTACTTGTGCCCTACACTATGATATGTGGAGATAAACCCAAAGATGGTAAAATCACATCTGAAGTTGACTTTGCGCTCATATGATAGTATTTAAAAAAGGAAGATCAAAAAAAGGATATTAACTGTAATTGTTAATATTCCTTTTTTAATTTCCTTTTTTAAATACTATCATACCATCTCGCTAATTCCTCTCCAGTCATGTGTGGGTTATCTTCTTGAACGAAATGAAGTCCTTCTCAAATATCTACCATTGTAGTATTTGGAAAATTCTTCTCAATCCAAGAGGCTTCGCTTCTTTTCATAATCATTCATGGATCTGCATAAAAACAAATCTTTGGGATTTGAGTTTCTTTTAACCAATTATGATAGTTTTCAACAACATCAAAGATTTCTTAATGTATCCTACTTCCCTTTACTTCTAAGTACTTTGACTCAAAAGGAAATTTTGATGAAATTTCTTTTGTCATATTGTAATTGATTATTTTGTAAGCATACCGTGTAAAAATAAGTCTATATTCCCTTGTAACCACCTCTGTTTATATTCAGCATTTGTAATAATATTAAAACCCATTCCTTTTTTCAGCCAATCTGAGTGCAGAACTTGGTTTCCTAAACGATCTATAATAAGCCCTGTTAACATTTCTGCATCGAGTTCTTCACGTACAAATCACTTTTTTTTAGATGCTGATATAAATGCAATAAATCAATCTGTATATTCGAGAAAAGCTTCAGGTATTACATGTTCTCTAGATACTACTATGTATGATGTCTTTTGTCGTATCAAAGCTTCCAAAGTTTCTTCAACAAAAAGTCAAAAACGAGAAACAAATTCTTGGTAAGTATCTGGTTCTTTCTTAATAATTCTTAAGGTATTGGTAAAGACTTCTGCTGAGAATTTCTCTAGTATACTTTCATATAAGCCTTGCTTGTTACCAAAATAATGATGAATCATATTTATTCCCGTATTAGCTTCTTTACATATTTCTCTAATCGAGGCTCCTTTAAATCACTTTTCTGAAAAGAGAAGAGAGCCTGATTCAATTAATCTTTCTTTTGGGTCTTTCATATTTTATGAGTTAATTTTTTTTAGTTTTCTTGGATGTGGTTTTCCTGTTTCTACAAAGTATTTTAACTCTTCTAGTATATCTCAAAACCCTTTTTTAAAACCAAGTATTAAAAGAGGGTATAAGACATAACCATGAGGCTTCAACTGAGGATTTGCTGTCCAAATGACTTCAGTTTGATCGTCTCCTACGCTTATCGCTGAGATGTCGAGAGTATTCTTCACTATGGGTAAGAGACCTGGTCCATTTTTCGGTACAATCTCTACAGTCATTAAATGCTTATCTCAGTCATAAAATGTGATTTTTTCATTCGCCAATAATCCTTGAGCTCATTTACTCGTAAATTCACATATTCTTCCTACCATTGGAGATCAAGAAGCAGACTTCCCTTCTTGTATTTTATGAGATTTTGGAACTGGAGACATCCAATCTCCTGCTTTATCAAAATCGTCAGCTAATACTTTCCATACATCACCTATTGGTGAATTAATAAGTACTTTTATTGATACTTTCATAGTTTAAAAATGAGTTAATATTTATTATAACAACTTAAAAAAATATAACAGTTGTTACAATTAGTATAACAACTGTTATATTTAAATCAAGTTTATTTTATAAATATTCATCTTTTGGGCATTCATTATTGTTTAAAAATTATTTCATATATTATATTTGATTCATTTAAAATTCAAAAAATTTAGTGAGTATTTTCAAATAAAAAATAAAAAGACCTACTTAATATTAAGTAGGTCTTTTTATTAAATTAAATAATGGCAGGTCTGAAAAGTAAGTAATGAGGAACTTTTGGAGCTATTATATGAGGTAGGTAAATTATAATAATTTTTCTATTAGTTTTTATATCAATCATTTTTATGCTTCCTAAACCAGAGCATTGACCAAACAAAATACATTTAATGCACCTAAAACAAATTCGGAAATTACCCCTTGAATTATCAATTTGTTTGGTTTTCCATCTAAAACAATACTAAGTGATCTCCCAAATGCATATCCAAGAAAAAGCAAGATCGCAACAGCAAATGAAATAATAGTCATTTTTGGGATAAAAATACCCGATACAATAATAATTCCACCAAACATCATAACAGAACTCATTCCTCTAGCCTCACTTAATAGGTTTACTTCGTTTTCAAGTTTAATTCCAGTATTCTTTAAATAATTTTTTATAGGGTTAATGAGTCTTAATACCCCCGCAAATGTAAATACTAATAAACCTGAAATTAATAGTACTATAATGTTAAATATTTCCATTTTTAAATGTTTTTTGTTAATGATAATGTAAACTAAATTTAGTTTTATGACAAAAGAAGCTCAAGAGTATTTTAGTGTTTTTATACTAAAATACAAAAGTAATTCTTCATAAGTCATATTGCATGGAGGATTTGGTATTAAAGTCAGTTTTTATTTCATATATTATTTTTGCATCAAAAAACCTAATTTTCATTATCAAATCCACCATTTTAAAAAATAAACTTTAAAAAAATGTAATCAGATATAAGGCTAATAAACTTAATTGACTTTTTCTTAGAGATATATAAAATTAATTAAGTTGTTGAAACACTTTAAAGTAAACTTATAAAAATAATGTGCATTTATGACAAGTACGCTTGTAATAAATGCTAAAATAGTTTATTTACCATGCTTACGGGTATGATGTGGACCAGTAATTACTGGAGTATGCCATTATATAGAAAGCCTTTCTATTAATGGATTAAACCTCAAGTAAACAACAAAATTTTGAAAAGCGAGAAAAGTCGCTTTTTTTTTGAAATAAAATAAAAAAGTGTTAAATTATTTAACACTTTTTGGCTTTGTTTAAGTAATGGCAGGCCGTAGAGATAAGTAATGAGGAACTAACTGAGTTAATAGAAGAAATAATCAATTAAGGATCAAATAAGTTATTGGCTTAAAACAAGGGACTATTTTCAATAATAGTACAAAGTATCAAATAACAATCAAATAAGAATATTTCTATAATAAAGTAATTATTACTAATACTTTCAATAATAATCAATTAAGGATCAAATAAGTTATTGGCTTAAAACAAGGGACTATTTTCAATAATAGTACAAAGTATCAAATAACAATCAAATAAGAATTATTGTACCCAATGTGGGATATATTTAGCATGTTTTCTAGTATTACTCTTAGGATCAAATGGTTTTATCTTTCATTCTTCTAGGGCTAATTTTATTAACCTAGAGGCTATAGCAGAATTTTGTTTTTCTATTCAAAATCTTTCACATACAGAATCATTAGTCATTGGTTCATTTTCTAATACAAACACTAATACGCAATGCCAATAGATTGATTCTGATTTTTCTTTATTTGTAAGTTTTCAAATTGGTCTTGTTCTAAATAAAATAACTCTAGTAAAGTCATCACTTTTTTCCATTTTTGGATTTGGAAGTTTCGATATCCTTAAAGCATTCATAGCTCTATCAACTCAACTTCATCTTCTTTCACAATGATTAGCTCTTCTCATAAAATCAGCTAAAAGTTCATTTCTAGATTTAGGAGGATGATCAACAAACCTATCAATTTCTATAAGAGGAATACCTGGATTAGAAATCTCAACTCTATCATCAAATATTTCAATAAGAACTTCTACTCAACTCATTCTTAGGTCTTGATGAATTATTGAATTCGCAATAAATTCTCTCAAAGCAACTTTTGGATATAAAGGTTCATTTACTCTTCATTCTTCAATTGTTTCAATTTTAGGAACTTGCTGTAATACAAATTTTATAAGTCCTGGAAATGCTATAGCATATCATTTTTTTCATTTTACATCACTAATTGCATGTAATCTATTTTTTCATCTATAAGTAATAACTCTAGGGGATTTATTTTTGAGGTTGAAAATTGTTAAATCTTTAGCAAAAAGTAATGCACATGCATTTGTGATATCATATAATCAATCTCTAAATTTTAATAAATCATCTTGAAGGAGTTTTTCAATTCATTCTTGTTCTGAGTTTATTTCATATCACATCATCTTAGCGTATCAAAGTAAATCAATATACTCAGTCACTTTTATATCTGAAATTTTAGATAAACAAATATCTGTATCAAATGAACTTCAAAGAATTTTTTCCCAAAGTTTAGATTCTAAATTTTTATATCATACAATCGACTTAGTATATGTATCAACTCTTACATATGTTGTTCAATCAAAAATGACTGGTTTTGTTTCTGCAGAGTTAATAACCAATACTACTATATTTTTATCTTCTTTATAGTTTTCTATTTCATAAAAATTAAAATCAGAAAATCAATCTAAGCTCCTAATAAGCCAAGGAAGTAAGTCTTCATTTCATTTTCATTTTTTTGTTCTGTATTTAAAGTTTGTTCCTACTACAGTATGATTATCAGGGTCTATTCAAAAAATCACATACCCATCAGGTCTATCTAATATTCTTGATGTATTTGCAATAGCAGAAATATTTCAACCTATTTCTTTTGAACTATGAAAATTTTTCTTAAATTCACACCAAGGTAACTCATGCGCTTTTCATTGTTTCAGGCAGTATTCAATTATATCTATAAGTTGTGCTTTTTCCATGCATATATATTAAAAAGTATCTTTTATTAGTAGTATAGGTATTTTTAAGTATATCTGCAAGTTTTTTAAAGCTATTTAATTATTATATCCTGATATACCAATAATTATTCAAAAAAATATTTAATACCATTCATTACTTAATAAACTCAACTAATTTACTAAAAAATCATCAAAAAAAAGCACTAAATTATTTAAAATAACTTAACGCTTTTTAGCTTTAATTAGTGTATGGCAGCCTCACTAGGAATCGAACCTAGCTCGCAGGATTTGGAATCCTGAATTCTAACCGATGAAATATGAGGCTATATATCCTCAGCCGGAGCTGAGAATATGAATGTGATTATATAGAAAATCTAGAAAAAGATGTAAGTGTATCTTCACCGATAAAAGCTTTTACTTTTTGGTTCGGATCAATTACGAAAGCTTGTTCATATAGCGAAATTTCAGATTTGAATTTCCCTATTTTCCCTCCGATAATTTTTAATAATACATCATCAGATTTATTCCCCATTTTTTCATCATTTTTCATGATTTCTAATTGGATAGCTTTTTCCTTTTCTACTACTTCTTCAGAAATATCATCAGCTTTAAGATATTCAGGATTTGCAGCAGTTACATGCATAGCAATTTGTTTTAGCTTATCTTCATCAGTTCCAGCTTTTGCAACTACAACAGCAGCTAATTTACCGTTTGAATGAACATATGATCCAACAGTATCACCTTGAAGAACTAAGTAATCTTTGATTTGTAAATTTTCACCAAGTTCAAGAGCATAGTCACCATTTATAAGTAATTGAGCTGCATCTTTTGAGTCAGCACCATTTGCTTTTAAATATTCACATATGTCAGTTAACATAGCTTTAAATTTATCTGAGATAGCAAGGAAGTCAGTTTCACATGAAATAGAAACTACATAAGAAGTTCCAGCTTCAGTGATAATTTTGATTCCACCTTCAAGAGCTTCTCTATCAGCTTTTTTAGCAGCTTTTGCTAAACCTTTTTTCCTCAGTTCTTCAATAGCTAATTCCATATCACCATTGGCTTCAGTTAATGCTTTTTTACATTCCATCATCCCAATACCAGTTCTTTCTCTTAACTCTTTTACTTGAGCAGCAGTTATTGCCATAATTTTCTTATTAAGGATTAATTCATCTCCCTTTTTCAAAGGGAGTACCCCAACAGGGGGGAGGGATTATAAAATGTTATTTTCCCTCTTTTATTATTTTTTCTTTTTTTCAGTTGTTTCTAATTTTTCTTTGATCTTTTGTTCTAAGTTATCAATATGTTCAAGTTCTACTTTTTCTCAATTATATGCCTTAAATCATAGGAATACTGTGATTCAAATATATATAAAGAATAAAAGTGGTCCTAAAATTCATGCAAGAAGAGATTGTAATAGAGAATATCCTATAAACAATACTATTCAATACTTAATATGCTTCATTAATTCAGCGCTTTTATTACTTTCTGTAAAGAAAAATATAACAGCAACTAAAGGTATATAACAAAGAGCATGCTTTAAATTCATATTTTTTGAAGTTTCACTTTTTCCCATATGTTTCATTTAGAAAAATAAATTCAACTATTATTTAGTTTCTTCTGTTTTTACTTCTTCTTTTTTAGCAGGAGCTTTTTTTTCTGCAACTACTTCCTTTTTGATTGGAGCAGTTTTAGTAGGAGTTCTTTTTTCACCACTTACTCTTTTTGCATCAAATTTTCTTACTACTGTAGCTTTTACTTTTACACCAGCTAAACTTTCAGTTATTATCTTTGCAATAAAATCAATAGATTTTACTGAGTTTGTATTTGCAGGTATTAAATTTTGAACTACTGTTTCATCACCATTTGTATTCATAATTGCATACGCAGGAAGGTTTAAAGAATTTGCTTCTTTAACAGCTTGTTTTTCAAATACTCCATCAATAGCAAAAATTACATCTGGAATTTTTTTCATTTCTTTTAATCATTTGAATGCTCTATCTAATTTTTCTAATTCAAGCATTTTAGCAGCTTTTTCTTTTTTTGTTAAAACATCCAAAGCTCCTGATTCAGAATCTTTTAATAATCTTAAATATGTAGCAATTCTCTTTTTAATTGTTTTAAAATTTGTTAATAGACCAGGAACCCATTTTTCAGTTACGTAAAAATGCCCTGTATCTTGAGCTAATTTAGCAAAAGCATCTCTTGTTTGAAGTTTTGTAGCAACAAAAAGAATTTTTTTCCCTTCAGCATGAAGATCTCTAATTTCTTTTTTTACTTCTTCTATTTTTTCACCAGTTTTTACAAGATTAATTACATGTATACCATTTACAGTACCGTATATATAATCTTTCATTTTTGGATTCCAGTAGTTTGATTTATTTCCGATATGTAAGAGGTTATCAAACATTGAATTTAATATTTTTTTGTCCATTTGTTATTTATTATTTAAGTAAGCAAGATATTTTATGTCTTTAATAGATATTTTTGTGCCCTAAGAGAGGGCTTCCCAAAAATACTTAGTTATTATTTCTCTTCTGTTTTTGCTTCAGTTTTTTTAGCTGGAGCTTTTTTAGCAGCAGGTGCTTTTTTTACTTCTGCATCTATAGCATCTTCACTGTTTTCTTCTTTCTTTTTTGGAGCAACTTTAGGAGCTTCTTGTAAAGCTTTTAAAGAAAGACCAATTCTTTTCTTTTTTGGTTCAAAGTTAATAATCTTAGCAGTAACTTCTTCACCAACTTTGATATGATCTCTAATATCTTTTACAACTCCATGAGAAATTTCAGATAAATGAATCAAACCTTGAATCCCACCTTCTAAATCCATAAATGCACCAAATTTTGAAATTCTTGAAATTGAAGCTGTAATTGAATCTCCAAGTTTGAATTTCTTTGCAAGAATATCCCATGGATTTTCTTTTAATCTCTTTATAGATAATGAAATCTTTTCAGAATCTAATCCTATTACTTTTACTTTTACTTTCATTCATACTTTAGCAAATTTTGAAGGATCATTTACATGTCCCCAATCAATTTCAGATACATGAACCAGTCATTCTAAACCTTCGAAAGTTACGAATAGACCATATGATAATATACCACTTACTACTCATTCAACTATATCACCTTCTTTTAAAGATTTTAAAGCTTTTTCTCTACTTTCTTCAATAGCAGCTTTTTCAGAGAAGATAATTTTTTTACCACCTTCATCTACGTTGATAACTCTTACTTTAAACGGAACTCATACAAGTCCTTCTAAATGTTCAAGAATTTTTTCAGCATTTGCTCATTCAACTCTTGGGTAATGAAGAGGTGTAAGTTGTGAAACTGGTATAAACCCTTTTAATCCATCAATATCAACAAGAAGACCTCATTTGTTTGCTTCTGTAGCTTTTACAGTAATAACTTCTGAAGATTCTTTGTATTTTGCAAGATTTGAAAGGTTTTTGATTTGATTTGCTCTTTTTAATGATAGAATCAAAAGTCCTCTTTCAACTGAATCACCTAAAACCATAACGTCAATTCCTTGACCAGCTTCAAGAGTAGATAAATCAACAGTATTACCAACTTCTTTATTAATAACAAGTCCAGTAAATTGATCATTTACATTCACTAAAATATTTTTCTTTTCTATTTTAATAATAGTTCAAGAAATAACTTCTCCTGTTTTTGGATATTTAATCTCAGGAGACTCTTTAAATAACTCTTCAAACAGAGCTATATCTTTGTTTACATCTGTCATGTATAACAATAATTTAAAAAATAAATGTTCTTAGATATTACAATCTAGAACTTATAAAAGTAAAAAAACTTTTGAATAAAAACATTTTATAAGGCTCATATTTTTATTAAAAATCTCTCAAGTAAAAAGCTTAGAATTGAAACTCCCTACTTAAAAATTTTTAATGCTCATTTATAATTTCACTTTTTAGCGCAGTAAATATATTCAGGAAGCTATAAAAGTCAAATTTATTTTGACGAAAAAATCGAGATAGAAATCTCGACTTTTCATATCTATTAAACCAATTTATTTATAATATGGTTCAACGAGTTTTTCAATAAATGCAATCTTTTCTTTAATAGATGCATTTACATCAAAATCTCTGATATCGGTAGAGTTATAACCATCTGGCATAGTCTCATTTTCAAGTATATAATCACTAGCTTCTTTCAGTGGGAAAATCCCTTTTGTTCCAGAATGCAATGACAATAAATAAAAAAAATACTCTATAGTTCCAGGGCAATTATTCTGATTTTTAAGTCCCAAATGAAAGTCTCGTATAACAATCCCATATGCAATTTCTAACAATCCATTAGGAGTAAGATTTCGTTGCTTATCTTCGATTTTAATACTTTCTATATTCCTTTCCAATATAAGACATTGTTTATCCATAATCTTCTCCTGGAGATTGATAGGTTGTCATGCATATATTGACATACTAATAATTATTATTTTAAATACAAATATAAATAATTAGTATGTCATATAATAGAGAGCAATTAAGAAAATATTTTATAATAATCATGGATTAGTTTTAAGAATTTGTTCCATTAAATATTCCTGAGTTTCTAAAGATTTCTGCGCACGCCCTCTAAATGTTTTTCTCAAAAAAGGAACACATAGTATATCATTTGTAATTTCCTTAGTTGCATTTCCTATATTATTCAGCTCAAAAGTATCTGAAAAATCAAAACCTCAAATGCCCTGTATTTCATTACTTATTTCTAATTCGTCTGAAACTATCATATTAATCCAATACGTATAAATGATTATTTCTTCACCTATCGGAGATATAAGTCAATCATATGTTCCATACTCACTGATCTGATTGAGCATAAGATCTAATCATCCTAATTCTTCTCTTATTTCCCTACGAAGAGCTTCTATTCTACTTTCTCATTTATCAACTTTTCAGCCTGGCAACACCCAAAACCCTTGTCTATTTTTTACCAGTACTAGCTTATCATCCTTATGTATAATTCATCAAACTACCTCAATCATATTTTTAATTTAAAATCATAGATATATAACAAAAATAAAATCCTGAACTTGCAAGATAACTTCTCATAAAAATTTTATACTACTAACTATATTTTTATAACTAAAAAAGTCAAAAAAAATGCATTTTCATATATTTTTTTTATTTGTCAATTTAGTGGAGCACCTTTTTACACTCAAATTAGAACTAAAGAATTGCTTCATTTTGCTCATTCTAGATATCAAAGATTTTATGAGCTATACTCTAATACTGAAAAAAAAATATCTATTTTTCAAAAATAAGTTTTAATTGTACTCTATTTTTTAGTCATCTATGAAGGCTTTAATTGAATGATTATTTTATAAGAGCTTTTTATTTCTATAAAATCTAATTAAATTTAAAAACACAATTTGTAATAAATAATAAGATATAATATTAAGAACTAATCAGTTAATATAAAAATCATCTTCAGGTCAAAGATTTCAAACAACAGAAGTATTTGGTGAGTCTGATAGAAAAATAAATGGTATTCATATTTCAGGGGCATCATAATAACAATAACCACTAGGATTTTCAGTAGTTTGATCACATAAATTACCCATAATTTTTGAAGATGTTCTATTAAAACAACTGAACCCAAGTAAAATTATTATTGATATTATTGATATAATTATATGTTTAAATATTTTTTTCATATTTTTGGTTTAATTGTAAAAAGAAGAATGACTCTAATGATTAACTCTTACCATATAAGAGTGATACAATTAGTTTACTTTTTCTTTCTTTTTTAGCCGTCTATGAAGACTAATTTTAAGTTTAATCTGTCGGAATAATCATTCCAATCAGTTAAATAATATTTGGAATATCTACTTCTCATGTGCAATCATACCAAGTAAATAAATATTTCAAATTTCTTTTTAAACAATACATCAAAAAACAGTATCAAATATAAATACTTGATACTGTTTTTTGTTTTATTTTCTGTAATGGGGTGCCCGAAGGGGTTCGAACCCTCGACCTCCAGAGTCACAACCTGGCGTTCTAACCAACTGAACTACGGGCACCATTACTTCATAATGCTTTTTAATATTTAAAAAGCACGAAGATTATATAAAAAAAGGGACTATTGTCAAAAGAAAAACCTACTTTTTTAGTAGGTTTACGAATGCTTCACTTGGTAAACTTACTTTCCCAAATTGCTTCATTTTCTTCTTTCATTTCTTTTGTTTTTCGAGAAGTTTTTTCTTTCTAGAAATATCTCAACCGTAGAGTTTTGCAGTTACATCTTTTCTCATCGCTGAGATGTTTTCTCTTCATACTACATCAGCTCATACCACTGCTTGAATTTTGATAGTAAAAAGTGCTTTTGGTATTGATTCTTTCAAATTTGCACAAATTTTTCCTCATAGATAACGTGATTGATCTCTGTGACAAATAAAAGCGAGAGCGTCTACTTTTTCTTCTGCTATTAATATTTCTAATTTCACTAAATCATCTTCGCTATACCTTATAAATTCATAATTCAGAGAAGCATATCAACTTGAGAGAGATTTAATTTCATCATAAAAGTCTCAAATAAGCTCATTCATTGGGAGTTCATAGGTCAGCATCACTCTATCTGAATCAATATAGGTTTGGTTTTTGAATATTCCCCTTCTGTCTTGTGATAGCTTCATAAGATTTCCTACATATGCTTGAGGAGTAATAATTTCAACTTTTGCAATTGGTTCTTCGATATAAAGATACCTTTCTCTATTTGGAAGATCTTCTGGATTTGAGACAAGTATTCTGGTACATTTTTGTCATTTTTCATTCTTGAGTAACTCTGCTGAATATCTTGAATACTCAGAGAGTTTATCTCAAAGTAACATTACCCTATAAGTCACCTGTGGCGCTGTCATAATAACATCCATTCAAAACTCTCTCATGAGTCTTTCTTTGACAATATCCAGATGTAGTAAACCTAAAAATCCACATCTATAACCATGTCCAAGTGCAGGACTTACTTCTGATTCTACAAAGAGTGCTGAGTCATTTAATACCAGTTTCTCCATTGCATCTTTTAGCAATGGATATTCTGAAGAATCCATTGCAAATATACCTGCATAAATAAAAGGAGTTACTTCTCAAAAACCTTCAATTGGGCTTGCATCTTCAGGCTTTGCTTTTGGTCATTCTATATTTTCTGGTTTCCATATAGTATCCCCTACTTTTGCATCTCTAATTGTTTTGAGGCCAGTTACCACATATCAAATCGCTCCATTTTCTATCTTATCATCACTTGTATACTGTGGTGAGAAGTATCATACATCAAGCGCTTCTATTTTTTTTGTTGTATTCAGAAAGGTTAAACTATCTCATTTTTTAATTTCTCATTGAAATACTTTTACATATGAAACAACTCCTCTATATGGATCATATTGAGAATCAAAAACAAGAGCTTTACATTCATCAACTACAACATCTCATCACTTGTTATATACTTGAGGCTCACTGACTCTTTCTATTACAGCCTCTAAAATAGCTTCAACATTTTCTCATGATTTCGCTGATACTGGTATGATTTCTGATTTTTCACAGCCTAAAAGATTCACAATTTCTTCTGAAACTTTTTCCACATCAGCAGCTGGTAGGTCAATTTTATTAATTACAGGAATAATATCTAAATCATTCTCTATAGCCATATATACATTACTCAGAGTCTGAGCTTCGATTCCCTGAGTAGCATCAACAATTAATAAAGCTCCTTCAACAGAAGCGAGACTACGCGATACTTCATACTGAAAATCAACATGACCTGGAGTATCAATAATATTCATTTGATACTCTTTCCAATTCATTCTTACAGGCTGAAGCTTAATTGTAATTCCTCTTTCTTGCTCAAGTTCCATTGTATCAAGCATTTGAGAATTTTTCATATCTCTTTTATCAATGGTTCCAGTGATTTCTAATAATCTATCCGCAAGTGTAGATTTCCCGTGATCGATATGTGCTATAATACAAAAATTTCTAATTTTATTTAATTCCATTTAAGTTGTTTATTTATCTGTAAAATTCGGGGCTATTTTAGTGATAAATATAGAAAAGTAAAGGAAGAAAAAAAGAGAAAAATCTATTTTTCTCTTTTTTTTATTTCAAATCATAAATCAATTTCTCATGATTGAATAGCTCTATCTACATCGGTTAATGCTCTTATTTTACACTCTCAGACAAACTCTGCTTTATCATGATCAGCTTTTCATTCTATTCCCCTAGAATACAAATAACGTCAATCTTCAATTTGAATAAAGTTTCTAATATTTGGATTTTTTCATTCTTTTTTTAACTTCTCTCTATATCATAAACCATGTTCAATAGTAGTATATCATCATGTAAAAGGTTCATTTACAAGTATTGTACTTTCATCAATTCATAAATGATATGCAAATCTCATTCTAAATAACTCCATAATTTCTGGATGACACGATTCACCATCTAAAGTTCATAGAGAAAAATATGGAAAACCTCACGCTCTTAAGTCATCATTATCTGAATTTTTTGTTTTTTTAAATGTATGTGTATCATGATTATCAGTGGTAATAGAATACCCATTTTTTTCTTCTATTGTTTCTAGTCTATCAGAAATAGTGTAAGAAAATTTTTCTCCTGCATCTTTTCAAATTTTTTTAAATTTTTGAGGATTTCCCAAAAGAGAAATACCGTTAAAGTCTGTTTCACGAATACCCTCATCACTCCAATCTCTTTCTCATTTTTTTAGTACATATGCTTCTCTATCTTCTGGTTGTATAAAATGCTTTTTTCATTCTGAATCAATTATAACAACATTTTTTTGAGTCGGTCTATTTGGATCTCCTATGGCTCTCGATAATGGATGGTTAATTAATTGCTTATTTGTTAATCTTCATCTTTTTAATGCTCTTCTTGATTGCCCTCTTGTGAGGTGATCTGAGTAATTTCTTAATAAATCTCATACTTGTTTTTTTGTTAACTTAATCTGAGTCTCTATCCCCTCTACATCAGATAAAATTTCTAATACTCCATTAACATGATCATGTCTTACCTCAGATGGTAATGCAAAGGTTCCATGAGTAAATGTAAGTGTACATGTATCAGGTAGGGGGCTGTGATATTTTTCTTTTCACTCTTCTTTAAATGTTTCACTTTGGAAATTTCAAAACTTGATATTATCTGGATTGTAAAAATATTCTTTTAACGCTTCCTCAGAGTATAAACGTAGACTATCATCTATAAATGAATTTCAAGTACTGTCAGAAAAACCCTCAACACTTGGTCATACTAAATTATTTCATGTATTATCCATGATTTACAGGTTATTAAAATACTCTTTTCAAAATTTATGTCATGTTTCAGTCATAGCTCTTTTTAATCATTCTCAGATGATCTCCATTCTTTGAGTATCTATTTCTTGAGTTGATTCTTTGAGATAGAGAAAACGCCCTAATTCAACCTGTATTAGGTTCCTTTTTCTTGTGTTATTCTCTTCCCTATAATTTTTTCAATGTTTTATGGTAACATATCATCATTTATATGGATCATTTATATGTGACCTTATTCACAAATGATATTCTAATCTTCCAGCAAAGTAATTCAAGATTTCATCATTACATGAATCTCCATCTTTTGTTCACAGACTAATTAAAGGAAATCCTTCCTTTCTGAATGTATCACTTATTTTTTGCTCTCACATTAATCTAATTCAAGTGTCATGAATATCAAATCAAATGACTCAGTCTTCCTTTTGTTCAAGCTCCTTCATCTTCTTAGAAATTGTATCATGATATTTTTTGTGTTTCTTTTCTCACTCTCCTTGTAACTCTGACGTATTATCTAATAATTTATTTCATGAAAAATCCTTTGCTCTGATAAAATCATCTGCTGAAGTAGAACGATTTGCATCTCATGTTAATCTTGATGTTTGATTTTCGATAATAAAACGTTCGGGGATTCAAGAAGCAATAATAGCTTTCTTTGTTCAAAAATCCGAAAAATTTTTAATTAACCTTACATAGTCATTATTTGATAAGTCTATTGAATTAAACAGGCAAGAATCAATTTCAAAGTTTCAATGCGTTAATAAAACAACTGTATTCTCGGGAAATTCTAAATTAAATTTTTCCTTTCTTCAGTCTCTTACTTCAAAATTTCTTGGATTATCATAAAAAGCCAGCAGTCATTCGTATGACACTGTATGAAGGTTTCAAGGGATGTATTTCTTAATTTTACTCATTTTCGAGAATCTAAAAACACTATATCTTATTAAATATAACATAGTTCCGTATTTTTCGCAAAAATAGAACTGAATTGAGTCAGTTCTATTTATCTTTTAGTTTAAGAAAATTTTTTACCTTGTTAAAAACGTATTTTCTTTTTTTCATAATTTCAGGAGGTTGCTCTATTTCTAGTAAATCATGATATTTTGATTTCACATATAAATAATCTTTTCTTAACTTTTTATAATCTGAATCTTCAAGTTTTATCACTCATACTTTTACAAATCAATCTCTTGTGAGTCATACTTCTTTTCCAATAAACCCCTCTTCTAAATCAATTTTATAGACTGTTGATCTTTGAGATATCTTTTCTAAAATCTTCTTATTAAATCATGTAAGTATTCACCTCTTTGTCGCATATATATTAACGGCAATATTATTTAGTTTTAACTTTGTTGCTTTCATTTCTGGATTCACAATGAATTCATACAAGTTCACATCACATGATCTTTTTAAAACTTCTAGTCTTCATCATCCTATTCTTCAGTTTAACTCTATAGTTTTAAATTCTCATTTTGAATTTATTTTAAACTCGTGGTGAACAAAAGTATTTTTTATTCATGTAGCTTGCACGGTAGATTTAATAAAAGACTTTAATCTCATTCATTTAAACTCCCCATCTGTTTTTTCAGTTGATATTCTAGCAATACAACAGTAATCATCCACATCTACGTCAATTCATAGTCTTACTTTTATTGGTTTTGATACTGTGATATCTCCATCTCAAGATACAAAATAATCTACAGAATAAAGCTTCCCATCAATAAATTCTTCAACAATCAATATTTTACTATCAACTCATCTACTTTTTAATCTATCATGAAAATAATGATAATGCTTAATATAGCTTTCAAATTGTTTTCTTGTTGTAATTTTTTCTACTCATGCACTCTGAACCCCATCAACTGGCTTGATAATAAAAGGATATCACACTTTTTCTTCTATTTCTAAAATATCAAGTGCTTCTGGTTCCCCTTTAATAAATTTAATCCCTAACTCTGGGTTATGAGATTGGATAAGTTCTCTTTGGAGATGTTTATCTCTAAAAATATCTGGGTGATCAGATTGGACATGTCATAAAATACTTTTAATTTCTGTTACCACATTTACTAAAAGCTCAAGTGGTGTTGAAACAAATAGTATTTTGTATTTTTTATCAAGTTCTAAAACTTGCTCTTTTAAATCCTCTTTATTAGAGTAATTAAATAACAATATTCAAAGTTTTTCGAGCTTATTTATTAAGTCTTTGTATTCAATTTTTTCTCATTTGTAAAAAATTGCATTTTTGATTCCACATTTTTCTGATAAATCTTCTATCGCATCAATTTCTGCTGTAAATGCATCACTTTTCATTCTAGCTTTCGTCATTATATGGACTATAGCTTTCTTGTGCATAAATGATTGTTAATTTTAAATAAAAATCTACCTACAATATTAAGTAATTCTTCTATTTTTTCATTGAGGTCTGCATTATAAAAAAAAGAAATTAATTAGCAAGCTTTTTTTGTTGACTAATTGTTAATTTTTAAGATAAGCTCTCACCAAATAGCTATACTTAAGTCTTCTCACCTTGTATTTTCTTGTATTCACAAATTATGAAATACCTGTAAGATATAGTCTTTTTCATATCATGATTTTACAAGATTGTTCAGAAGTTTTTTTCTTGGCTCACGAAATCATTTTTTAATAATTTCTAAAAAAACTCTATCGTCAATATAGTTATATTCATCATGAAGTTCAAAAAGTAATACTGATGATTCTACTTTTGGGGCTGGAACAAAATTTTCTTTCCCTACACTCATAATTTCAGATACTCTACATTTTTTATTTACAAATAAGCTTAAAACTGACGATTTATTTTTTCATTTTCATAAAATCTTTTCTCATACATCAGCTTGCATAAGAATCACCATTTTTTCTGGTTTATTCATAACATCATATATAAAATGTCTTAATATAGGGGATGTAATGTAATATGGTATATTTGCAATAATTGAATATTTTTCCTGTTCAGACTCAAATTTTAATACATCTGTATTATGAATACAAAAATTAACGTCTCATATATTTAAATCTTTCTCTTCTATTCTTTGCTCCAAAATTTTTATCATATCTTTATCAAGCTCTACTAAATCTAAACTATGAGGGTTTTTTTGAAGAAGTTTTTCTGTAAGGGCTCAATAACCCGGTCAAACTTCAACTATATTTTTTCAGTTCACATCAATTGAATCAGCTATACTTTCTACTATCACATCATTTACAAGAAAATTCTGCCCGAGAGATTTTTTTGCTTTGATATGGTATTTCTTTAACACTTCAAGACTCACTTATTTATGGTTAAAAAATATTTTAACTATTATATATAGTTCTTATAAAAACTCAATTTATGAAGAAAAGAAAACTCTCTTACTAAGAAAAAGTACCATTTTTTTGACAAAGAGATTCAAAATATGCTAGACTGTTATTGCTAATGAAAGTTCAAAACAAACTTTCGATTCGCTAGCGAACACTTTATTTCATTATAATGAACACATTATGATAAAAACAAAAATAAAAAAAGTACTTGCAATTATTGCTATTAGTGCTTTAGCGAGTACTCAAATGGGTAACACATTCGCTGCAACTCAAATCGGTACTGGTTCAGTAACATGAACGGCATCATTTGATACAAATATTATGTGGGATGACAATTTCCCAGGTACTGCATCTGGTTCTATATCAGGAGTAGTGGTTACTGCTAATATAGCTCCAACCTTAAATATGACTATTTCTACAGGAGCAATAGATCTAGGAACACTAAGTTCAGTTGCATTTTCAACTGGGAGTTTAGATATTGAAATAGGTACAAACGCTGTAAACGGTGTTGTAGTTACTGCAAGATCTGGAAGTGGAGGTTTAACAAGCACTTCAAGTGGTTCTGTACAAGTAAATAATCTCTCTGCTGATGGAGCACAAGATAATTACTTATTTACTTCAAACTTAAATGGAGCAAATACTGATACAAATGGTGGTAGTTTTGTAGCTACTGCAGCTCTATCAACTGAAGTAACTGACAATAGTACTGAACATGTCGTATATTCTTCAAACAGACCTGAAGAAAATACAGGGATAGATGATATTGAGTTTAGTGTTTCTGCACAAGCAAATGCTATGACTCCAGCTGGAAATTATCAAGATACTATTACTTTTACAGTAACAGGAAGTTTCTAATAATTAAAAGCTATAAAAAAATAAAAGATTCTCATAAGTAATATGGGGTCTTTTTTTTGATTTTTCTGATATTTTACATATAAATGAAGTATTATCCTCCTCATTTTTTTTGTATGAAATTATTTAGATACCTTACCCTTGCTTCTCTATTTTTGTTTTTACTTGTACAAAATCTATATATTTCTTTTGCAAATATAAATCTGACAGTTTCTCCTATTAAGTATGAAATAGACGGTTTTACTGGAACCACTATCACAAAAACAGCGAAACTTATCAATAATACAGATAATAGTCTTACCATTTCTACTTGAAAATCTGATTTCACGAGCTCTGGATTAAGTGGGAAACCAAATTTTGTAAGGAAGAGTGAGTTAATTTTTCCTGACCAACAACTCTCATCATGGATTAGTATTGATATATCAAACTTTGTACTCTGACCTAAAGAAGAAAAAGAAGTTATTTTTACAATTGATATCCCTGCAAATGCAACCCCTGGATGACACTACTGAGCTGTATTTTTCAAACAAGCAAGTACCTGAATAAGTGGTTGAAATAACATCTGAATAAATATTGATTATTGAGTCCTCGTACTCATAAACGTGGATTGAGAGATAGTAAGTTCATGAGAGATAGAAGATATTACCATTAGTAATAGTTGATGATGAGGTTGATGGTGATGAGGAGAGAGTAATACTCAGATTGATGACTGTCCTTTCTGAGATCTCTCCAAAAGTAATTATGATAATAAGTGTATAGATGAAATATTTAATGATGACAATAATAAGGCTGAGAATGAAAGTGGACTCAATTGAACAGGAACAACGAGTGAAGATGAGAACAAAGATGAAGGAAACAAAAATGATGACTTAAATATCAATTTTGAAATACCATTTAAAAATACATGAAATACCCACCTGAAACCAGAAGGAAAAATAAAACTTTATGATGAAGATTGAAATCAACTTAAATGAATTTGAAAACAAATTATTACAAATGATAACTGAGTTATCATTTGAGAAGATATCGTGGATTACCTCCCTATTAACGATATTGGATGAAATGTGCTCCCCTCTTCAAAAAGAGTCTTTGAATCTCAGTGGAAATGATTCCCATATAAAGATGAAAATAATATTGTAAAATACTGGAATCCTTGAGAATACTATACAAGACAAAACATTAAAGATAGTTGATTCCTTATGTTTTGGGAAAGAGTTTTTCAAAGAAAAAATCGTAAAGAAATTACTGCGAGATTTGACCTTTCATATGAAAATAATACTTGAGAAGATATTGATCTTAATTCAGCACGTGAACTAGATAATACTTTTTATATAGACTATACTGAAGACTACGTCTGACTAAATATGTATATTGTAATCCCTGGAGCATTTCTCATTTTTATAATATTTATATGGTTTATCATATGAGTCAGAAGAAAAACAAAGTGTAGAAAATGTAGTGAAACAATTGAGAAAAAAATGAAAATTTGTCCTTACTGTTGAACAAAACAATCTCAGACAAACAAAAAAAAGAAGTAATACTTCTTTTTTGTTTGTCTTATTTTGCAGGGTTTGTAATTTTTGAAGGCCATTTATGAAAAATTCTTTCTAAATATCCAAGGTTTATCATAAATGCTTCGAGAAGCTTATCATATTTAGTTCTCTCTTGTTGAACGTATTTTTTCTGTTCATCTTTTAAAATTTGTTGTTTATTCAGAGCCAGAATGTTATATGCTACTTGCTTTGATACATACAGCTTTGTTTTTACCAGATCCATACACTTTGTATCTTCAAAAAAGTCCTTCGCATTATGAGTGCTTGTTTCTCATCATTGATATAATTGAACTTTTTCTATAATAGTAAGGTTACAAATGGTATTAAATTCTCTCCAATATTTTCCATTCACCGCAAATCTACTCTCAATTTCATTAATTCATCAGATAAAACTATCCTGTTTTTCTGTTCAAAAGTAATAATTTTTACTTTCTTCTAACTCTGTAAGATAAACATCTATCTGATCATCTATTTCTTTAAATTCTAGATCAAGTATAATTTGATATAGAATCTTTTCTTTTGATCAATTTATGCATAAAAAGTCTTCTATTTGTCTGGTAGTTCATTTTTCATTTGCATCTATACATTGTTGAATCTGAGACTCATATGAACTCTCATTTCAGTATAATGGAGAGGGTATAACAAGAAATCAAATACTCAAAGCCAGTAAAAATGTAATTCAATATATATATTTCATAAATTTTTATTTTTTACTAAAAAGAGAGATTGTTTTTACCAGTACTTTTCAAAAAATTGAGTATCATTTTTGTGCTACTTTTATTCATTCAACTTTTACATTTTTAGTTACTTTTTTTCATTTATCTGTCTTTGATAATCAGATCATAGAAGCGACTGCTCAACCAACTATGATACCGGTTACTAATCTATCAATTTTTTTTACAGATGATGATCAAAGAGATTTTTTATTTTTAAAAAACACCGAAAAAGAGGTTATGAATATAAATGAGTTATAGGGGCTATTAAATAGTCCTGTTTATTTTAATACTTTGGGAAGAGAATTGTAATTTCTTTATTGTAATAATAAGCAAATTATTCTCCATTGTAGCTTCAATACTATCAAAATCAAGATTTTCAGGAAGGATAATATTTCTTATAAATGCCCCCCAATAACATTCAGAGTTTCTTACTATTACATCAGACTCAAATATATCTGGTCTTTTCCTTGCTCCTTTGATAATTAAAACTGATTTTGAAAATGAAAGATCAATATCGTGCAAATCAACTCCGGCAATTGGAGATAAAATAACTATCTCATAATCTGTTTCTAATACATCTAATGCTAATTGTCATATATCTTCAGAAACAAGTTCCTTTGTATCTATTTCTTCATCTAATTCAAGCATATTATCATCTTCTCAAACTCAAAAAAATTTTATCATAATACAGTATGTACTTAAAAATCAAATATTTCAACTCTTCTGCTGAAAAACTCTATAAAATGTTCCACTAAAGTATAGCTTTTTTTGAAAAAAAACAAGAAGAATGCTACAATAACTGTAATCTAATAATTTTTATTCATAAAGAGATGGATTTTTGAAAGAATATACTCCTGAAAATAAAATCTTTTTGATTGAAACAGGCCAGTATAGCAAAATTCTCAGTAAAAATAAGCTTAAAAGATAAAATAAATCTTTTGGAGCAGTTATCAAGTCTCATAAATTCTTGAATCCCTATATTAAATAGTTTTAAGATTATGATATACCAAACAAGGGATAAAAAAATCAAAAGACTTATTTCACAAATAATATCAACCCTCAATAAAGGAGAAAGCCTCAAAGATGCTTTTTTAAAACATCCAAATATATTCTCTACTTTTGATATATCAATCATTGAAATGTGAGAAGTAACATGAAAGCTCTGAGATGCCATTGAAACTATCAAAATTAAAGAAGAAAAAAGCAAAGAATTAAAATGAAAAATCATATGAGCTCTTGTCTACCCTATGGTAATCATATCTCTCTCAATTTTAATGATATGAGTTTTTATGATTTTTGTGATACCAAAAATACAAAAAATGTATACAGATGCAAAAGTAAATCTTCCTGACCTGACTCAATGAGTTATCAATGCTTCAATTTTTTTACAAGAAAATATAAAGGAAATTTGTACCTGAATTATTATTTTCATTATACTTCTTTCTATTTTTAAAAATCATCCCAGAACAAAAATATATTTCGACAGGTTTATTTTAAAAATTCCCCTTTTTGGATGACTGATCAAGAAAAAAATACTTGCTCTTTTCTGCTCTAGTCTCTGAACTCTTCTGCAAAATGGAATCATTATTAATAGCTCATTGCAGATAAGCTCCAAAGCTTTAGAAAATGATTATTATGAGAAAGAATTAAAAAAACTCATTTCTTGAGTTTCAAAATGAATCGAACTGAGCACTCTTATGTGAATAGAGGAAATTAGCAAATGAAAAGAAAACTCATATTTCCCTGTAGAGCTAGCATCCATAGTCAAAATATGAGAACAAACTTGAAAACTAGCCCCTCTTCTCTTAAAAATATCTCAAAAGTATAATAAAGAGATAGATAATCTCGTGAAAAATATATGAACAGCCATTGAACCAATTGTTATAGTTGTTGTCTGATGAATCATATGAACCCTTATCATGGCAATTATGCTTCCATTTTTCAATATGGTAAATGTAATATAAAAAAAATACCTAGAATTATCTTGGTATTTTTTTTAGTGTATCATCTAAATCTTGATTATTCTTATTGATAAGGTCCGTAACTGCTTTTGTATCCTGCACACTCCCTTCAAGAGTATCCACATAATCATTTATAATCCTTCAAGACTCTTCAACAACTCATTCTCATTTATTATTTTGTGTTGTACATGATGAGAGTAATATTATAAGAAGGGTTCAAAATATAATTTTATTCATAACATATGATGAAATAATAAATTTAAATAGCTCTCTCTTGAATCGTTACAATTATTCTACGATATCTCAGATCATTTTTTTCATGTCATCTTTCAAATTTGCTCTAAATACTCTCTTTTCTCAATATAATTCAAATCCAAGCTCATATGCATGTAATGCTTGTCTCTTAATTTGATGCATAGTTGCTACTTCTTTGTTTACTCTCACATTTCAATATGTTGAATCTCAAAGAATAGGGTATCAAATTGATGCAAGGTGGACTCTAATTTGGTGAGTTCTTCCTGTTTCTAACTTTATCCTTAAAACTGAATATTTATTATCTACGTAGTCAAGTACCTCTCAATAAGTAATTGCTTCTTTTGCAGCTATTGGATTTAAAGTTGTCATCTTTGTCCTATCATCTTTGTGTCTTCCAATAAAACTTTCTATTTTAAAGTTCCTATCTTTGATCTTCCCATGAACAATAGCTATATAATACTTATCTATTTGTCTGTTTTTAATAATACCTGATAAATAATTCATCATCTTATCTGTCTTTGCAATCATAATCGCTCAAGTAGTATCTTTATCAAGCCTATGAACAATTCAAGGTCTTTCTACTCATCCAATACTTGGAAGGTTATCTTTACAATGATATAAAAGACCGTTCACAAGAGTTCATGTTTTTCAATTTTCTCCTGGGACTGGATGCACATTAACTCTCGGGTTTTTATTGAGAATAATTATTTCTTTATCTTCAAAGACTATATCAAGATCCATTTTTTCTGGTTCAACTTCTAATTTTTCCAGTTGAATTTCAATTTTAATTTCATCATGATTTGATATTTTTATATTTTTATTAACTTTTACTCAGTTAACAGAAACCTGTCCTCTATCAACTAACTTTTGAACATAAGACCTTGAGAAGTCCTTAAAAAGAGTAGATAAAAATATATCTACTCGTATCTGCTTTTCCACTAATACACAAAAATTATAAATCATTATTTTTTTATTTATTTAAATTGATTAGAGTCCTAATCACGCTTTTATATCATCAATCTTTGATTGGTCTTCCCCTTGTTTTTCTTTGTTTTCTTTTTCATTTTTATACATATCTCATAAATGAATCCATTCAGTTTGTTGTTTATGTAACAGTTTCTTTATATCTTCTGGATGTTCTTTTGCTAATTCCCTAAATTTTCCTCTTTCCTCAACAAATACTTTTTTTAACTCATCAAATTGAAACTGTGAAAGAGTTGGAGCAGCATCAACTACTCTCTTTTTTTCTAAAGTATTCAAAGAGAGACTGTGTTTTAAAAGATCTGAGAATTCTTCAACATCTATTACAATATCTTTTGAATGAAGATGTAATAGTTCTGATACTACTTTATCAACTTCTTGTTCAGTAATAGTTATAGCTTCTGACATAAAAAATTTTGGAAAAACAATAAACTTGCTTACATTATAAGTATAATTTTTATTTTTCAATTTTAATTTCTAAACTTGTTGCAATTGTTAATTTTTAAAACAAAGTGAATCATACTAAAAATTCATAAAGTAGATGAAAAAGACTATTTATATACTATATTCACTTTTGATTATTGAAAAATTCTCTGCCAAAAAAAAATAAATAAAAAAGAGAAAACTCTTGACCTATGATATGTTATCAACTTTGAAATTGAAACAAAAGAAACCAGAAAAGTACATAAAATAAGAAATATAAAAATATCCTCCGAGTTTCAAACTGAAAATAAAAATTTCACACTCATACATCAATACCTAGAACTCCTGTGAATAGTGTTAAGAAATACTCCTGATGGTGTTCCTGTCTCACATGTTTTAGAAATACTTGAGTATATTCATTCTGATCATAGACTTAGTGAAGAAAGAATACTTTTAGCAAAACTTAAATGCTACAATACTTTCTGAATTTTAAAAATTGAGCATAAAAATCAAACTATTCAAAAAATATTAAAATTTATAGATAAAAATAATATAACTGAAATATTAAAATTAACAGGAATAAACACTGAATTAAAAAAAGAATTAGAGCAATTGCTCTAATTCTTTTTTGAGATATATTAATAATGTTTCCCTATCAACCACTCACTCGTTGATGATGAATTTGATCATCATGGGAATGAGCTGAGATTAGAATAATTATACCCAACAGGAATATAGTTTGCACCATCAAATATTATATCAAAATAACGCTCTTGATTTGTTCATCAATAATTCTTCATGATTACTAAATCAAGATTATTATCAAATTTTGCAACCATGCCATCATATGATCAGGCATTTGTAGATCATCATGCATACGAACTTAAATTTGACTCAGTGTATCATGCAATTACGTAATCATTTCCATCATAGACTACACTCTCAAAAGAATCTAACCCTGTTCATCAATAATTTTTCGATTGTAAGAGAGCAAAATTACTATTAAATTTCATAATTATTCAATCAGCTTGTCCGTTATAAGCCGGTATATCACTATTTCATACTACAACATAACTTGTACCGTTATATACTATCCCATTTAACCTTTGCGTTTCATTATATACAGCAGCTGAATAACTATCAGTGTAAACTAAATCATCCTCTCATAAAATCACAATATCAAAGCCAGTATTAACAAGGCCACTTATCCATATTCACTTCTCTCATACTGCTATATATCTACTTCCATCATAAATAATATCATTCAATTTTGCAGTATAACTTCCCCCCTCATTTTTTACATGTGTTTTTACAAGATTATTATCAAACCTGATAACCAGATTATCAGTTGTACTTGTAAGGGTACTTCATCATATACTTGTCAGATTCGATGTCGTTTTTCATACAGCTACATAATTTATCCCATCCGTTGCAACGCTATACAAATAATCTCCTCATCATCATCAAATATTATTTAATGTTATAATATTTAAATTTGAATCAATTTTTGCAATAACTGCCTCATATCATCATGAAGTAGCTGTTCATCAAATAGCACTTAAATTTGAACTACTTTGTCATACTACAACGTAATTTGTTCCATCATATATAACTGAATTAAGTATATCTACTCATGTTCATCAAAAACTTTTTAATGTAATCAGGTTTAAATTAGTATCAAACTTTGCAACAAGGAAATCATATGATCAAAGATTTGTTTCCCCTCATGGAAACGCACTCAAATTAGAATCACTATATCAAACTGCTAGGTAATTTGTTCCATCAAAAACAATTGATGTAAAGAAATTTAAGCCTGATCATCAGGAATTATTAATTTTAGATAATAATAAATTTTGCCTATGTTCAGCCGTACACGATTGCGTTCCTCATCCTCATGATCATTTACAATCCCAAGTATAGGTGGATCATTCTCCATTATCTATAAAACTTGTTATTGCTCATGTTGTACATTGATTTGGTGGTATTGATGATGTAGGGAGTCCATTACTAGTCCCACATACTCATTCTATTACGGGTGTATTATTTACTAGTTTTATTCATACAGTATCTTCGACCAATGGTCATACAAGTGCATATACTTCTCATGTCTCATCAGAATCAACTGAAAGAATTGATGCATATATTCAGTCTTTTGCAAGAGTCGTTCCACTATATGCAGTTTGAAGGTTTTCAATAAAGATTGCTTGAGCTGCTGAGTCATTTAAATCAGTCACAGATCAACTAAATACCACTATATTTTCTGTTTGTATATCATTAAATACAAATCAACCCTCTCTGGTATAGTCTCACTTATATGAAGCTGGAATATTAGGAGTATTTGTATAAGCAAGTCTATTATTTGATATAATATCAAGTATATTTAAGCTTGATAAATCTGTTGAGATAATAGTTGGGACTGCAAGTAAATAGGTAGTTCACACAACCGTTACTTGTGCAAGTGCTCCATTATAAGGACCTGTAATATATGCTACAACATTTTCTAGAGCTGCATTTGCTGTATGTATTACATTCGTTTGCCCTATGAGGTTATTTTCTAGTATAGCTCATACCTCAAATTCTTTCTTGGTATTGAGTCTTGAATATGAGTATTCTGAGCCTGTGAGTGGATCAACTGGAAGCTTGTTTATCTTTGATAGATTTGTAATCACTGAATCTCATACTGTTCCCTGATTCCGGACGGTCCCTCAACTAAATGTAACATCTTGTGAACTTGATGGTTCTGGGTACTTCCCTGTTTTGAGGACAAACAGCTCTAAAGCCATTTTAATATTATTTATATCATTAATTCTTACTGAATCTCTCGCTGATTTACTGTATCATTGAAATGAGAGAAAAGCTATCGTTCCAAGAATTGCTAAAATAGTAATGGTTACTATCAATTCGACAAGTGTAAATCCATTTTTGTTTTGTATGTTCAGCATAGAAGGAGGAGTTAGAGATACATAAATTGTATAATAATATATAGAAACTTGAGCAAATCACAAAAAAAAACACTTTACATAAATGTAATGTGCTTTTTAATAGTTATATTTTAATATCCTATATTTTCTCTAATTCGTTCTAACATACTCATATCAACTTCTGAAATATTTTTTGGCATCTTTGCATCTATTTTAATAATCAGATTTCATTTCTTTGTCCCTTCTGATTTTCAAAGACCTTTTACTCTAAACTTCGATCCAGGTTTTGTTCATGCTGGAATTTTTAATTTCACCTTTGTCCCATACACTCCACTTACCTCTATTTTACAGCCAAGAATAAGATCAAAGATTGGTACTTGATAGGTTTTTTCAAAATCAAGACTCACTGGTTCTTCCTTTTTTTGAGCTCTTCTTGATCCTCAAAATCAAGTATTTCATCAAAATCCTCAGAATAAATCCTCCATGTTGATTCCTCAACTTCATCATGCTGATGCTCATCAAAACATATCTTCAAAACCTCAAAAGCCCCCAGATTGAGTTCATCACGCTCATCATCCAAATGAATTTCATGAGGCTGATCAAAAGGTATCGTATTGCTGTTTTTTTTGTGAATCTGATAAAACAGTATATGCTTCATTTACCTCTTTAAATTTCTTTTCAGCTGTTGTATCATCTTTATTTCTATCAGGATGATATTTCATCGCTCATTTTCTATATGCTTTTTTTATCTCTTCTGATGATGCTGATTTGTCTACTCATAAGATATCATAAAAATTATTTGACATTTAGTTTTTATTTAGTATAAAATATATGTAATTTATTTTTTCACAAAAAAAATATGAAAAAAATACTTGTATGCATAATAGCTATTTTTTCTCTTTTTTCAATACCAAATATCTCTTTCGCATCTGAATGATTGGTAGAGCAGCTTCTAGATATTAATATCTGAGTTGAAAAATATGATCTTGACTTAGCAACTATAGATACTCTGTATTTCAGAGACTATCAAACTCAAAAAACATATGATACATTTAAAAAAATAAATAATTTACTCAAAAAAGAAATTATCAGTAAATATAGAACCTGAAACTTTGACTATTATCAGACAAAAGGAATCGTAACAAATCATAAAAACTTTGTATATTATGTAAATGAATTTTTCTATTATACCAGTATAAAAGAAACGAGACCATATTATAAAGAAGTTGATGATGCTATATTCAAAAGTTATGAGAAAATTAGAAGTAATTATAGAAGGGTAAAAGTATGAGTAAGTAAATAAAAAAGATGCTTAAAGGCATCTTTTTTATAAACTATATTCTCCCCCCTGGATATCAGAAACTACTCATTTTTTATCAAATGCTATCACTCTCTTTTTTAGAGAATTTACTATATGACTATCATGTGTTGCCAGAATGATAGTCTTTCAATCTGCATGGAGATCTAAGAATATATTCATTACTTCCATTGCTGTTTCAGGATCAAGATTTCAAGTTGGTTCATCTCATAGGATTATTTTTGGATCATGAACGAGTGCCCTTGCAATTGCAATTCTTTGCTTTTCTCCTCAACTCAGTTCAAATACAAATTTATCTTTTTTGATAAGGAGTCATACTTGTTCCAATGCCTCTGGAACTTTTTTTCTAATTATTTCATCTGAATATCCACATACTTCCATAGCAAAGGCCACATTTTCATATACCTTTTTTGACTCAAGAAGTTTATAATCTTGAAAAATAACTCATATTTGTCTTCTATATTCTAGTAAAGTTTCCTCGCTCATATTTTTGTATAATGCTATATTATTATCTAGAATAATATCTCACTTCATGGGTTTAAAATCTCATATAAGCGAACGAATTAATGATGTTTTTCAACTTCAAGAATATCATATAAAAAATACAAATTCTCAAGCTTTTATTTCTAAATCTATATCACGAAGAATTACTTTATTTCTAAATGCTAAAGATACCTTGTCTATTTTCATTCTTAGATTCTATAAAAAAATATTTTAATAATTCTAATATGTTTTATTTTTTTGTAAAGAAAAAAGCCGAGAACTTATCTCTCGACTATTTTTATTTCCTATTTTACAATGAATAATGATAAGATGTATAATCATCCTGTAGCTGTAACAAGTGATACAAATGCAGTTGATAATCAACTTTTCATCCATCATCTAAATGTGATTGGATTATCAGTTTGTTCTGATTTTGAAACAACAATTATATTTGCTGTTGATCCGATAGGAGATGCATTTCATCCAAAACCTACCCCAAATACAAGTGCCCACCATAAGAGTTCTACTCATGGGAGTTGAACTTCGTACTGTAAATATGCGATGATAGGTAACATAGCAACTGTCATTGGTATATTATCAACGAGTGCAGATAATACAGCAGATACCCATAACACAATCAATGCTGTCACTAATATGTTATCTGCAGCTCATGCTGTAATAAGCTCAGCTAATGCTTTGAGTACTCATGCATGTTCGAGACCTCAAACTATTACAAACAGTGCTCAAAAGAAAAGAAGTACAGATAATTCGAGTTTTTCTAATATTTTTTGAGGATCTTTTGTAGCAGAAACAAGTATTAATGCCAATGATGCTCCAATAATTGCTACCATTGAAGGTGATATATGGATTATGTGATGAACAAAAAATAATATTACTACTATTCCAAGTACAACAAGTATTTTCTTGAGAGTTTCAGGATCAGTAATAGCTTCTTCTTCTTTCATTTTCATCAAATCTTCAATTGCTTTTGGATCTGGTTTTTCTTGAAGTTCTTTCTTAAATACAATTTTTAATGTAAACAGTGTCAAAAACCAAGCGACAAATACAATAGGCATTGAGTGAACCAAAAAATCAGTGAATGAAAACCCTGCAACTGAACCTATCATAATATTAGGTGGATCTCAGACAAGTGTAGCAACTCACCCTGTATCAGAAAGCAGAGCTTCTGCCATCAAGATTGGAGTTGGATTTAATCTTAAAATTTTACAAATAATTATCGTAATTGGTACAATAAGTATAATAGTTGTAACATTATCTAATATTAAAGATAATAGAGTTGTTAAAGTTCAAAGAGCAACGGTCAACTTCCATAAGTTTCATCCCGTCTTCTTGGCAACCTTTATTCATAAATATTGAAATGCTCATGTCTGTTCTAATATAGCAACTATAACCATCATTCAAAATAATAGTCCAATTGTATTAAAATCTATAGCTGCTTTTGCTCACTCAGGAGAGTAAAATCAAAAAAACATTCAAGCAATTACCATAACTAAAGCTCATATAAGTCAGATTACTGATCTATGAATTCTCTCAGAGAGAATAATTCAAAAAGTAATTACAAATATAACTATACTTAACCAAAAACCAGTTCCACCGGTTGTATGAGCCACCACTTCACTTACGATGAGTGCTCAAGTTCCTACTTCCATTTGTTTATCAAATTACATATTAAATTAATAAACCTCCTTTTTTTTATCAATTTTAATTAATTCACAATTCAGAAGCTAACATTTTTTTCAATGAGCTTCTTGTAAAGACTCAAACTGGTGCCCCATTTTCATCTAAAACTGGGATTTTTGTTTGTCTTCATTCAGTAACAATAATAGCTGCTTCCATCATAGAAGTATTTATTTTAATTGCTTTTGTAAATGGCATCATAAAATCTTTTAACTCTTTGTCTTGCACCTCTTGTAAACATTCATCAAAAAGAGAATCCGTTGTAAAATGAGCTAAATTCTTTTCATTTCACAAATATGCAGGTATTGCTGCCTTTGTTAAAGTCACAATATCTATCCCTCATACAAGTTTATTTTCATTATCTACCACTAACAAAGAATTACAATTTTTGTCTGCCATAATTTGTAATGCTTCTTTAAATGTAGATCATTGGTTTACCTTAATTGCATCTCTCATAAATTTTTTTATATCCATTGGTTTCTATAAAAAAAATAAAAAGTGGACTTATCCTAGGAGTTTTTTCCTGAAAATCAAGACATAATTAAAAAAAGTATGATACTATATTTTTATCATACTTTTATTCATTACTTTTCTTCTATTTTTTTATTTGCAGCCTGCTTTTCTAACATTTCATTATGCTTCTTTGCTTTTGTTTCTTTTTCTTTTTGTTTATAGTCTTCTTTCTTCTTTTCCCATGCAAGCTCTTGCTTTTCTAAGTCATTCATTGTCTTATTAATTTTCCCTTCTACCATTTTTCTGTCTTTTGAATATTTTTCACGACTTACTGAAAGTATTTTTTTATATCTCTTTATAAATGCCTCATCGTCCTTTGGGTATGGAGCAAATGTTCCTGCTGAAAATATTGGAGAAGGCATTCAATCAATCAATTGTTTTAAATAAATCTTATATTTACTTAAGTTCATAAGATCTTCTTCTGATACTTCTCACGCTAAAACTTCTTTTAGTATCATAGAATCATGATATCATACTTGAAATGAAACTAAGCTTCACACATTCCCAAATACTGCTCATCGCACTGATTCCTGCATTTGATCAATATATTGATTTGCCATTACAAGGTTCAATTTATATTTACGAGCCTCTGACAAAATAGTCGCAAAACTGTCGGTAGCAAAGTTTTGAAATTCATCTACATAGAGATAAAAATCTTCTCTTTCATGTTCTGGAATATCAGCTCTACTCATGGCATCCATTTGGAATTTTGTTACCATCATCGCTCATAAAAGAGCTGAGGCATCTTCTCAAATCTTCCCTTTTGAGAGATTTACAATAATAATTTTATTATTATCCATTGCCCACCTCACAGAAAAGGAATTTTTTGGTTGTCATAATATATTTCTCAAAATAGTACTTGATAAAAACTGTCCTACTTTGTTTAATATTGGTCCAGCTGCTTCTACTTTTTGATTTGGTGCCATTTTGGCAAATTCTCATGTCCAAAATTTCTTTACCACTGGATCAGTTATTTTATTTACCACCTTTCATCTAAATACATCACTTGTGAGCATAAGTGGTATAGACATCAAAGTACTGTTTGGATATTCAACCAGTGCTAGAATGGTATTTCTTAATATATGTTCTAACCTTGGTCCCCAACTATCTCAAAATATTTTTTTAAATATTCATACAAGCCCAGATGCAACCAGGGGCCTTTGTTCTGGAGATACATCATCAAGCATATTAAATGCAATTGGCCAATCTCTATCAGACGGATCAAATATAATCGTTTGATTGGTTCTACTTTTTGGAATATGTCCTATTACCGCTTCTGCTAAATCTCCATGTGGATCAATAACAGCAACTCATCTTCCTTTATTAATATCATCAATGATCATATTTTCAAGCAATGTAGATTTCCCCATTCATGTCTTTCATATTACATATACATGTCTTCTTCTATCACTTGGTCACATACCGAAACTCATATTTGTCCCCCTGAAGTTTGTTTTTCAGAGTGGGGTTAAATTTGTTTCTGGAACAATGTCATCCATTAAGTCTGGATCTACAATTGGAAGATTTGATGGTGGTTCAAAAGCTCTTGCTGATACCCAGTTTATTTGTGGAGTTTTTACATAACTTGTTGGAAGATGTACTAATCCTGATAATTCATTTGTCGTGAGAATAAAATTCTCTTTTATATTTCTATTTTTCACCATCGCAATATCTTCTTCATCTCTTGAAATTGAATCAAACCTAAAAGAATTTTGTCAAAAATTTGAAAATACATGGAGTGTCGAAAATATTTCTCTAATAGAAGATCTTGCTTCGACTTCATCCTCTCATGCATGAATTATATTAATACTTGTTTTATATCCTGACTTCGAAATTTTATTTAAAAAAGATGTTGGCATTTTTACTTTTTCATCTACCAGTCATGTGGAATCAGATTCTTTTTCAACTCTTTCTCCAGATCCGTCTTCAGAAGCTCCATCAATGCTCTCTTTTTTAAATAACAAAGCTATCAATTTAAAGAACAGGACAAGAGGAAACAACAATATTTTTATAAAAATATAGTTTTTACTGAGCATTATGTTCTTTAAAAATTTTGGATAGTTCGAAGTAATGACTTTTACAACATGAGTAAGGTTCTTTTTCCAATCATTATCTGAGACTGGTGTGAAATTTACTTGAAATGTATTCAGTGTATACTTTCCTGTCCTCCCAAGAGCTGAGGTAATGGAAGAATATGGATCTACCATATCCTTTGATCCTTCTTCTTGAAGCTCTGTAAATGATTTTATAGGGTATAAAAAATGCTTTGAAACTCATACCTTCCCCACATATATTTTATCATTTGGAACTTTATCTAAGTAATCTCATACTTCAAGTATTTCTACATCAGTATAATGAGCATACATTTGATTTTGAAGAAAGTTTTTATATTTTGTTGGTACCACCACAAAAAACCTAATCCTATTCCCTATTTTTGTAATTTCAAGGGAAAAGCTTGGTTGTTCTCAATTATTCTTCTTTTTTAGAATATGTTTTTTTTGTATATCATCGAAAACTTTATGAAGCACAATTAAAATATGCTCAAAAATTCAAGGTCATTTTAAGTTATTTTTATCTACAAGTATTTCTAATATGGCTTTTTTCATATATTTTTTGTTATTTTTTTTGCAATAAAATTACAGGTTTTCATCTATAACTACACAAAAAATAATAGACATGTTTCCTTCAAAAGAATTCCTCTTCTAGTCTTAATTTTAGTATAACATACTTTTTAGTATTTTAAAATTATTCTCCTATTTTTCTTCACCATACTCAATGGAGAGAACATCTTACTCTTATTTCATAGCTTCATAGGTCATCAAAATCAAATTCTACCACGGGGTCTTCATCTATTCATAAAAATTTTTCCTCAATTAAATCTCAATATTCATCATATAAGGATATTGAAGAAACCCTATGTGAATCTCACATAGGATGAATCCCGTTTCAGATTGAAACAATTAACTTATCCCCTTTTATCTCTATCTCTGGAAAATGATCTATTTCTAAATCGTATAAATGAGTATTTCCATCAAGATAATTAATTTCTTCTGTAATTTCATGAAAACTATCTCTCCCTTCTCAACAGACAGGGCAAGTATATGTATCTCACAGGTCTTCAAACTTTGTAGAGAGATCTATCTCTTCTATTCCGTCTCACTCTCATTCATCGTAAATATAGTTACAGTTTGTACATAAGTATCTCATAGGTATTGATATTATTACTAATATTATTACTATTCATACTAGTCCAATACAACTTATTATCAATTTTTTATTCTCAATATGATATTCTCACCCTGAAACATATCTCACGAACAATTCAAAAAATATATCTGAATACAAAATACTCCCTGAAAATGGGATACTTTTTACTCTGAAAAAACTCATAAACACATCAACTACATCAAATGGATTCCATGACTCAAAATGATTTGAATATGAAATAGTATTTCTATGAATTGTGCTACAAAAGATTCTGACATTGATCTCTTTATAGTAACTTCTCCTAACAGACTTTGGCTTGTAAGAATACTTATTACCCTTATATTTCAAATACTCTGAGTTCGCAAAACAGCAAAAAAACATGCAGGAAGGTTTTGTCTAAGTTTTTTTGCTACTACTGATGGACTTAATTTTTCTTCATTTGCACTGAAAGATGATATATATCTTTATTTTCGGATTCTTTATTTTAAACCAATACTAGATTTTGATAACACATATCAGTCTTTTTTAGATAAAAATTCTTCTTGGTCTGATTTTTCTGAGTACAAAAATATTATAAATAATCATAAGCCCGGTATCAAGTTCATAAAAAATACTTGAATACAAGAATCGAGGTTTTTAACAATTGTAAATAACTTGTTAAAACGAATGTTAATAACTAAAACGCAGAAAACATTTAAGAAGATATGAAAACCTTATTGAGTTATTATAAACGATAATATGTTGAAATTTCATAATAATGATATAAGAGAAAAAATAAGAGATGAACTTTAGTTCATCTCTTATTTTTTCTTCATTATTTTTACATCAATATTTCCTATCTTTGCATTCTTTACTTCTCATACTTCACAATTTAAAACTTGTTTTTCTTTTTTATCACTTCTTTTAATATCAAAGTTTATCACTTCTCAAGTATCAGGAAACCCCTCTAATACATGAGTAATAACAAAACTAAATGTCTCTCCACCAAATTCTCTTTCATCTAGTCAAATATGCTCTAAATCTAAATCAAATTTTTCTAATAAGTCTTCGATTAATACATCACTTTTTACCCTCAAGGAATTATCTCATAGCTCTTTTATTTCATCTACTTCTTTATCTGTTTCATCTCTAATCTCTCAAAAAACTTCTTCGATAATATCCTCAATTGTTATCAGTCATGAAACTCAACCATACTCATCAATGATAATAGCCATAATTTTATGTGATTTTTGAAAAGTTTCTAGCAATATTGCAATTGATTGATTGAGAGGAACCTTTAATACTTCTTTTAAATTTATATCTGATATTTTCGTTTCTAGATTCCCTGCAGAAAATTCTTCTACTAACTCTCTTGCTGTAAGAAAATAATCTATTTTATCAATTGTTTTTGTAAAAACTGGTATCCTACTATGAGTATGACTCAAATAAAATTCCATAGCCTTTTTAACAGTAGTTTCTGATGAAAGAGCTTCTATTTTTACTCTTGGTGTCATTATTTCCTCAACTATTGTCTCATCAAACTCAAGAATATTTTTTATTTTTTCATGTTCATGATCCTCTAAACTTCCAGATTTCCTTCACATATCAATAAAACTCTCTATCTCTTCATCTGTCATCTGTTCAACTTTTTGTTTTCATGAAAACACCTGAATAAGAACCTCCATAAAAGAAATTATGGGGTATAGAATAAGCATTAAAGTCTTATAGATAGGAGCAACAAATAATGATATCCTTGCTGCATTTTTTGTTGCGATACTTTTGGGAATTATTTCTCAAAAAAGGAGTAATAGAAAAGTAACAATTCAAGTAGATATTCAAATTGCTGTTGCTTGACTCAAGCCTAATCATGAGTTTGTGGCCATAGAAATAGCTATAGAAGTAGCGAATGCTGCAGTAAAGGTATTTACAAGGTTATTTCAAATAAGTATAGCGATAAGAAGCCTATCATTATTTTCTTTAATTTTTTTAAGTGATTTTGATCAATATTTTCACTCTTTTACTAATGCTTCAATTTTATGAGAAGCGAGACTCATAAGCGCAAGTTCAGTCCCTGAGAAAAAGGCTGACAAAAGAAAAAGAAATATAAACAATACTATAAGTAAAGGGTCCACAAGCTTTTTTTAATATTAAAAGTAATTTTGACGATTATTCTATAATTTTTCCCTGATTTGTAAAGGAAAACTTATTTATTTCCAACAACGGTAAAATTATCTCAAATAAAGTTTCTTTCTGGTCCAATAATGATATGATTTGCCATAGCCTTTATCGTAATTCATGAATCATCAATAGGGTTTATATATATTCAGGTTCATGTTTCAGTTTCTGCTTCTACTCTATATGACATAGTTCAAGTAGAAGTGTTTGAAACAAAAATTCAATAGTCGTTATTTTTAAAATCAAATACATATTCATTTCATGTTTTATCTTTTGAAATAGAAAGAACTCAAGATGAACTTTTTTGTATATATCATCTATAATCTGCAAGACCTTCAACTGAATAACTCGCTAGAGGAAGAAGTGTAAACTGATTTTGATATGCATCCCTATCAAATTCAAGTATTTTTAGATTATAAAGATTATTTGTTTTATTATAAGTATCTAGAATCACATACCCAGTTGATGTGTCTCATATTTTGACATTAAGGGTATCATTATTATTTATATTTCCTGAACTAAAAGCATTTGTTTTATAGTTATTCCAAAAAATATTATATTGATCTTCTCAGACTGGAATACTTCAATAAAATGTTTTTCTTGGGATAACATCGTCATCTTGAAAACCATCTGGATAATACACTCCTGACCCTCAGGTTACTTTATAATCATCATTATTAAAATCATCATCTAATCAATCTTCTCACATGATACCATCAGATACAAAACTTAAGTACGTTGAATCACTATCTGTAAAATCTCTGTCTCATTCCCATATTTCTTCAGATCAAATACTCTCAAGTTCATATACTTCAAACTCTAAAACGTCAAGGTAGCTAAAATATGTTTCAAGTGTAATAGTTGCTGTATCATTTAACAAGCCTCTTGTTTTCAAGTCTATTTCTTTGTATGTTTCTCCATCCATTCATGACAAACCTATACGTTCTACTTCAAACCCTCAACTATCTCTGAAAACAATATCTCAATAATCCCAATACAATGATAACCAAGATCTTGAATTCTTTTTAAGAATTATTTTTCAAATACTTTTTTCTCATCCTGATGAGAAGTCAAAGGTTATCCATTCATAAAATCATGCAAATAGACTTTCAAATCAAGTACTATCATTTCCATCAATAGCTTTTTCTTTTGTATATGAGAAATACTCCAATGATGATGACACTACATCTAAAGCTGATTTCGTTCACTTCAATCATACATCTGTATACTCTGTTTGTTGAATATTAACCAAGTCCCCATCATAATAGGCTGATTCAAACGAATTAATAAGTGAATCAAAATAAATCCTTAATTCTTTACTATTATAGGTTCATTTACAGAAGATACTCCCTGCTGCATAAGTCATAACAGTTGAAATATTTGTTCCTGATGATGTTGAACCACTCATAGTTATGTTTGTCGGACACGAGAGTGCGTCTAAATTTCAATTTCAGTTTCAATTATATTTTTTGATAGATTGAAGAGCTATATGTCATTTATCATATATTTCACTATATACCTCTTCTGAGTTCGCTCACACATCAATATGGTTCGTGAGAACAAATATATTATTAAATACAAGTACTCACATTATAAGTGCAATATTTACTAACATAAGTACATAAATAAGTACACTCCCCTTGCTTTGAAGAACTTTCATATGATAAAACTTTTAAAAATCTAGAATAAATTGTATTGTCTTATCTGATGATACCATACTTAATGGTATTCCGTCAAACTCTTTTACATAGAAAAAGACAGTGAAATCTACTTCCATTATTGCTCAACTATTATAGTAGTCCACTTGAAAATTTTTCATATTTAACCCATCAAAAATTTTATCTTGATGAAATGAAATATCATATGTACTTCATGAATTTGTTTCTATCTCTGTTATTTGTGCTGCGCTTAACTCCGCATATCACAATACCTGATCAGAGTATACCAGAGAATCATAGTTTGTTTCCAATTTCATAGTCTCAGTATCTACGATTCAAAAAATAACTCCTTCAGATGAATCAATATTTTTTAAAAGAAGGATATCGTTTCACAATCATGAAGCATAATCTATAAACCCAGTAGATGAAGTGAGTCCTCATCTCGTATATTTATTTAATGTATCAATAAGGTCATGTCACTGCCTCACTATTTCTGTTTTTTTGTTTGAAATAGTCATCACTTCTATACTATCTGCAATAAATATTGATGTAATCAATAAAACCACAGCTCACATAGCTACTGAGATAACTAATTCTATAAGTGTCAATCACGATTTTTGCTTTAAAAGTTTCACTATTTGTAAGTTTTAAATATAATATATTCTAAACAGAATTATAATTAATTTAGATATTTTGCAAATGATAAAAAGTAAAAGAGCTGAGAGTCTTGTCTGAATAGTGATAGGAGTTTCAATACTCGCCTTTATTCTTATATGAATAGTAAACGTCCTTTCGTTTTACCGTGATTCCTCTAATAATTTTGAAGATACTATCTTTACATACATTATTGAGCAAAACAATAGTAATATATTGAAGAAATTGGATCTTAATCTTGAAAATGATGAAGATTTTTATCTTTATAGAGATTCAGTAAATAAAGAATTCAAAGTTTTAACCTGAGCCCTCAACGAAGATTATAAATATGTCGATAAACTCTGAAATAAAATAGATGTATCTGAAAATCTCTGAAAAGTTTTCAATCTCGACTTTACAAGAAAAATGGATATTCTCAGAAATTCAATAGATCCTTCGGAAATACCAAATATCGTTTTTCATTTTGATGCTCAGAATATTGATTGAACAAATAACTCTACTTTCAATGATTGAGACCTCGTTGGTACATGGACTGATATAACCGGAAATTGAAATGATGCGACAGGAACCAAAAAGCCTGAATACAGTACTGGATCAATAAACAACTTCCCTTTTGTTAAATTTGATGGTACTGACATATTAAAAATAACTAACAATATAAACATTAATAATGATAATATTTGTGGAACAGACCTTCTTTTCAGGGAAAAATCATACGCAATAGCATTTAAAACTTGAAATGCAGTCAGCTGAACTCAATATATATATGAACAAGGGGCACATGCAACATGATATAGTTTTTCTATTCATGACTGAGACATTTATGCATGAATCTATAATAATGCTGATACATCATACAGTTGTTATTATGATTCATCTCAAGATTGGGATAGCTGACATAAATTTAAATCTGTAAATTTATGAGAAGCACTTCCAGATACAATTTACTATATAATGATTGTTCAAGACTCTACACATATAGATTCATGATGAACCTATATCGATACAAATAACACTCTTAAGATTTACTTAAATTGAGAATTAGTAGATGAGACAGATCATGTAGACCCTATGCCAGAGCATAATGATATTGGTTTTTGATGAGTAAATGAGGAAACTGTCTACCCATGGGACACAGGAAGCCCCCAAACATGTAGCGAATGTGATTACTTTACATGATGAATATGAGAATTTATCTCATGGAATCATGCATTAACTCAAACAGAAATAAGATGAACGCTTAACTACTTTAAAGAAAGGTGGCTCTATGGAAATCAAAATATTGAGTATAATGTAACGGAGCTAGATTCTTCTAAAAAATATAATTATTAATTAATCCTAATTTTAAAACTATGAAATATAATATAAAGTGATTTACATTTGTCGAGTTGATTGTTGTAGTAACAATTATCTGAATTTTGAGTACCATTTGATTTTACTCATATATTGACTTCATTGCTGATTCAAGAGATTCACAAAGAAAATCAGATCTTGCAAAAGTTAGTTCAGCATTAAAAATATACAAACAAAAAAGGTGATTCTATGCAGACCCATGAGATTCTTTTACTATCACAAACAGTGGAACTGTAGTGATCAATCAATGAAAGCTTAATGAAAATGTGTTCCTAAACACACTTGATAAACTCCCTTCTGATCCAAAAAATGGAGAATCATACTTTTATTCAACTACCGTTAATAAACAAGAATTTCAAATTGCAGGGACCTTAGAAAATGGAGATAATAATATTAGCCTTTTGGATTGAAATTATAAGTCTGTATCGTCAAATGTCCTCCCAACAATAATACTTGCTATCACTTGAGAAGACAGTGTAGAAATTCATGATTGAATCTGAACAGGATCAACAAATAGAATAAAGTTCATATTTGATAATTCAAAACATAACCTCCCTTATACATTTGATGAGCCATACTCGCCTTATTCTGACTGAACATCTTTTACAAGTTTGATGAATGATGAAACTATTAATTTTTGGCAAAATAGCGATTATAGAAACTGTACTGAAATAAGCGAAGCCTGAAAAACAATATCTTCTACATGAATCTCCGAAGAGTATCAAATTGTTTCTGGATCATGAGAGCTTACAAGTACGGGTTGTACATTCTAAAACAAATAAAAAAATAACCCTTCCTTGAATTCCTTCCCTTCATTCGAATGGAAGGAGGCACATAATTAATTTATGAATTAAAAATGTATCCCCTTGCCCTTAGTCTTAAGGGAAAGGATTCAGGTTAGGGTTATTTTTTATTTGTTTTTTATTTTCTCAACTACTTCATTTATCTTTACTTCAAACTGTTCTCAAGTTTCAAGCTTCTTCAATTGCACTATTCCTTTTTCTCTTTCTTCTTCTCCCATAATAATTACAAATGGGATCATTTTATTATTTGCATACTTTAACTGTTTTGCAATCTTTGTCTCATCATCAAGAAAAAGCTCAGTATTGATTCATTTTCATCTCAAATTTTTTACAAGGCAGAGGGCATCTTTTAATAACTCTCATCACATATTTACAACTAATACATCAGTAATAGTTTTTTTATTTTTTTCTACTTTTCAGATTTCATTCAATACAAATAATAGTCTTGATAATCAAATACTTCCTCCTACTCATGGATAGTTATTTTTTGTGAAGTTTGAACATAGATTTTCATACCTTCATCCTGAACTAATACTTCAAAAATTTTCGTGTCCTGTAATAAATATCTCAAATACCGTTCATGTATAATAATTTAAACCTCTTGAAATTGCAGGATTAATTTTTATAGATTTTTCTGCTACTCATAAATCTAATAAATTACTATAAACATAGTTCAACTCCTTTAATCATTCTTGCAAACTATCATTTTGTATATTTTTAAAATATTTTAAAAGCTCTAAACTACTGCCTTCTTCAGAAACTTTTATCAGTTCTAAAATATTATTTACTATTTTTTCTTCTAATCATAGGTTCTCAAGCATTGGAACAATCGTTTTTACTTTGTCTTTTTTATCTATAATAGCTATTGTCTCTCCTATTTTTTCTACTCAAATTGATTCTAAAAATCAAATTAATAATTTTTTGTTATTTATATGTATTACAAAATCTCAAAAGCTTAATTCACTTAATGCATTATAAAGTGTAGATAATATTTCTACATCAGCAAAAAGTGCTAGTTTCCCATTTCAAACAATATCTATATCAGCTTGATAAAACTCTCTAAATCTTCATTTTTGAGGTCTTTCTCATCTAAAAACTTTTTGTATTTGTTGTCTTTTAAATGGAAAATTTAATTCTCATTCATATTGAGCCACATATCTTGCAAAAGGGACTGTCAGATCAAAACGAAGTCATAGTGTAACAGTATCTCATAACTCTCATTTTAACCTATGTACTCCATAAATTTCACTATCATCTCATCACTTTGAAGTCAGTGTCTCCACTCTTTCAATACATGGTGTTTCCATTGGAGTAAACCCAGATAATGAATAGTTTTTTGATATAATATTTTTAAATTTTTCTTCTACTATTTGAGCTTCTGGTAGGTTTTCATAAAATCATGAAATTGGATTTTGTTTTATCATCTGTGTATCGAATGGTTATATATTAATATATTTATTATTCACAATAATACCGAGTAAATAAATATTTCAAGTTTCATTCAAAAAAAAGAGAAAAAACCTCCTATTTTTTCTCTTTTTACACATATTATAATATATTAATAATCTCAAGTGATAACAAAACTAGTATCAATACTTACTGTGTTTGTATTATCGATACTATATAGCTTATTACTTCATCCTATTCCGTCCACAAAATAAAGTTTACTATTATATAAGTAATTACCATCAAACACAACCATTGAATTATTAATTCATGCCCGTGTTACTTCAGATAAAGTATTACTTGTATCCAGAGTTTTTAACCTGTAGTCAGTTCAGGTATACACCTGAAAATAAAATTTGTTATTATACACACTTGCTTGAAAGTTAGTTGGCCAAATACCAGTCCCTACTGGTGCTAATTCGGTGAGAGCACCTGAAGTATTAATATACCTGAGTGTATAATTTCCACTTAGCCCATCATCTGCCAAGAAATATAATAAATTATTATAGCTCGTTAGCTCCCAAACTCTTTCTGGAGCAGTCCCTACTGCAGAAACACTATGTCATGTAGTTATATAATGGAGGTTATTTGATCAACCATCAGATCCTTTAAAATAAAGTCTTCCATTATACAGAGTTAAATACTGAGGTGAAGAACTTCATGTCCCACTATGTACATCAAGTTCATTTACGGAATTTCATGTATTTATATATAATAATTCCTTCCCACTTGAAGCTGTATATGAGCTAAAATATAGTTCGTTATTAAAAATTGTAAGATCTTTTGGTTCAGATGCAGTAGCGAGTCAAGGGATTGTAATTTTTTGTGGTGCACTTACTCCATCTATATAATAAAGGTCTACGTCTCAACTCCCTGAATCTTTTGATGCAAAATAGAGTTTATTATTATAAGCTTTTAAATACTCCGGCTTCCAAACACCTGCTACTTGTGTAACGGTATTTCCGGAGTCTATATAATAAAGGTTATCATCTTTTCATGCAAAATATAATCTATTATTATGGATAGCAAAATCATCACCAACTATGAGACTCGTATCGATATCAATTCAAAATGATGTAGCAGTCCCCGTTGCATCAATACTATAGAGAACCATAGATGGTCCACCAAAACCAATAGCATTTGCAGATGAAATGAATGGATTCTCTATATTAAAAATTCATCCTACAGGTCATCCATCAGCTGCCACAAAATATAATTTATCTGAAAATTCTATAAGCTCATTATTAAACCCAAATGGAATATCTAAATTATTTGTACTAAGATATGTAAACATGATGTCATATAAATTTACTCATCAACCTCATGCAGGAGTTGCAGGTCCAGCAAGTACTTCGAAACTTGGATCTATGTTCTCATGTATAAATATTTCTCATACATATTGTGTCCAATCTGTATCTGAAGATGCATCTCATACTAAATATGGAGTTACGTCCCCATCATTTTCTAGTCATGAATTATTGTATACATCTTGAAGTCATGTTACAACTGTAGTAATATCTCCAGTTGTAACCGTTGTCGATCATGAATATATCACTACTCCAGATAATGGCGAAAATTCTATGCTATCTGATGTTCATGATAATGTTCCATAATCTGTTCCATCATATGATGATGGTGCATTTGATCAACCGTTAAATACAAGATCTGATACTATATCTTCATAGTCTGCTGCTCATATACTTCAGTTTATTATACTTGGTACTGCAAGCATATACAAAGTAGGTCATAGAGTTACTTTTGCAACTATACCGTTATAGGTTCATTTTATATACGCTTCTCATACTTTTGATGCTGCTGTTGCTTGTCATATTACAGAAGTATGAGCAAATCAGCCTACTTCTAACATAAGACCAAGTTCAAATTCTTTTTTTGTGTTCAGCCTTGAATATGTGTAATGAGCTCCTGTGAGTGGATCTACTGGAACTGTATTGAGTGATTTAAGGTTTGTAATTACATTATCCGATAATAACCCTTGATGCCATACCATTGCACCACTATATGAGATATCAAACCCTTCTTCTGGTTCTGGATAAAATCATGAGGTTGTTACAAACACTTCTAATGATGTTGTAATACTTGATGCGTCACTAATTCTATTACTATCTCGAGCATTCCTACTGTATCACTGAAGAGATATAAAAGCTATGGTTCATAATATTGCTAAAATAGTAATCACTACTATCAATTCCACCAAAGTAAATGCACTCTTATTTATTCTCATACAGCGACTTATTACAAAAGATAAATTATAGAGATAACTCTATAATTCCTTAGTATAGCGTTTTTACCGTCAATCAAAACAATTCTATATTTTCTAGTTGACATAAACTCTAATATATTTTATTATTATTTTCTTTGAAAAAGCTAAAAAAAACATATAATTAGTAACACATTTATATATCTAATTTTTACAATATGTTATCAACAATGAAACAATTATTTGTACTTGTTTTTATTCTAGCGAGCTTTTCTACCGTTTCTGCTCAATGATCGAATGCATATACTAACAATAATTTCAAAGACGTTATCTTTGACTCAAGTTTAAAATTTGAAGCATCAAACGATAACTGAAAAATACATATGTCATGGGAAGAATTTAGTAACCCTGATGAAAATTTTACCTACTATAAAATAGTAAGATCAGAAAAAAATAGCGATCCAATATATCCAAATGATGGGTATATCAAATACGAAAGTGATATAAGCAAAACTGAATATAGTAAAATGACTTATAAACAAATAGATGTTTACTATAGAGTATGTGCTATCACAAGTGATAAAGACAGATACTGTAGTAACGTTATTTCCCTAAAAGAATGATTTGAAGGAAGCAAAGAGGATTATAAAAAAGATTACAAAAAAAACTACACATCTGTAAAAACATATGGTGTAAGTTATAGTTTAAAGAAAAAAGCAAATAAAGCATTAGATGGATTTATAAAAAAAGTCGAAGCTAAATACTCATCAAGTGATGATAGAATAGCTTCATTTGATAAAATTATAGCAAGATTAGAGACTCTTGCTGAAACAAAACCAAGAGTAAAAGATCTTGTGAAATATATGATTTCGTACTTAAACTCTAAAAAAGAGAAATATAATAATGATTTTGATGATATTGAAGATATATTTTCAGACTTCTAAATAATAAAAAACATAGTTATCAAAAAAAGTAATAGAATTCACATTCTATTACTTTTTTTATATTTTTATTTGCTTAATATATATTTTTATTTATAAATAGATGATATCCTCCTAATCCCAAATTATACGATGACACTTACTGCACAAGCTCAGGGTTCTTTATCTGAACCTACTCCAATAAATTTTCTCCCTAATAAAATTATAATATCTACTGGCCCTGTAATCAATGGCAAAGAACTCACAGAAAAATGATGGGCTATATTGAGGGTTCTTACACATAATTTAGACAAAGATGAAAGATGAAGTATCCAAGCGTTACAAAAACTTATTACAAATCTAGAGCCTACAATACAAAGGTGAGAATGACAAAATTGATGTAACATAGAGTACTTACAAGAAGAAATTGATACTGTAAAAGTCGCAAAATACTGGATTAAAGAATTAGAAAAGAGAGAGAGAAATAAACTTGCGTACAATAAAGGAAGAGAGGTAATAAGTTTCGTAGCATCTGGTGTATTTCATATATTAAACAGTGTACAAAAAAAATAAGAAGTACTTTTCAGTACTTCTTATTTTTTTGTGTTATAAAACTCTGCAAACGTAATTTCTTTTTCCCATAAATATGTAGCAAGGTCTATTCAAACATACCTCCAATGCCATGGTTCTATTTCATAACCATCAACTTCTAGCCCCTTTTGGTACGTATTAGTAAAACCATAATAATGCGCATTATTTGCAAGCCAACTATAGATGATCTTATATGATTTATTTGTCTCCCACTCTTTTTGAGTAGAAGCTGAAAATAAATCAATAGTAAGTCATGACTGATGTTCACTATACCCTGCTTTTGCACACAGATTATCAGGACAGCCTCTGTCCTTTATTCATTTTTGGTATGCATAACTCCTATAAGAACTTACTACTACAAGCTTCTTTCAATACTCATCATAAAACTCTTTTGCCATATCATGAAATTTTCCTGATGCTTCTTTTCTCATTTTCCCATTTCACTTTGTATCATATACATAATCGGAATTAATTGGCTGCATATTCTCTGGAACATATGCAAGATCATCAAATGAGATCTTATTATTTACAAACTTAGTAAGTGAGTCATCAGATTCTAAATCAGAACCATATACAGTATCAAGCATATATGCCCTTTTATCTAATTTTAATTTTTCTTTCTTATTTAAATAGAAAAAATTCACTTGATATTCTGGATCATCATTCTCTAAAAAATCAAGAATTTTATATTTTAATGATTTTCAATAGACACTCAATATATAATTATGTCCTGACTCGTCTATTTCAATAAAGTATTTTTTTGGTTTTTTTCAAAGCTCTTCTGATCAACCATAGCTTTCAAATACCATTTGTCATTGCTCAAATGGTACAATTTTATCTGCATTCCCATGAATAATAAGAGCTGGCCTAGTGAATGTTTTTACCTTATCCTTTGAGCTATAACTGTCTGATAAAAATAATAATTTTTGAATTGCAAATCACAGCTTATCCCTTGCCATTTCATACCTCGAAGCAAATGGTGACACAAGAATTATCTTTTCAAAGTTATGTTTTGATGCAAAATCAGTTGCTACAGCTGTTCCCACACTATATCACCAAATAATAAGATTACTATCAGTGATATTTTTTTGTTTTTTAATATGTTCATAGAATACTTCACTGAATTCATCTACATTTTCTTTATATGGAAAGCCTTCACTTTTTCCGTAACCTGGATAGTCGTATGCAAAAACATTATAACCTAATTCTTGATGGATATATTTTATCTCAGAATAAAAATAGCTTAATGGACCTCAATTTCCATGAAAATAATATACTGTTTTTCAAGTTCCAGATCAAAGATATAATCAATTTATATTATTTCACTTTGAATCTGCAATATTTATTTCTTCAAACTTAAGATCTGTTTTGGTATGCCCTACTATGTCTTGTACATTCATATATACAGCAGGAAAAGTAGAAATCGTCTCAATCTTTTTTACTTGAATAACTAAGAGGATATACAAAAAAAGAAAAATCAGCAGCCATATTATTTTTCTTATATGTTTTATTTCTTTTAACTTTGCTCTGTATTTTTTGAATTCTTCTTTCATAAAGATTATGATATTATAAATATTGCCCTATATTATGTAAAAATATTAGTAAGTAAAAATATAATATAAATTGAAGCATACAAAAAGACCATCAATATTTACTTGATGGTCTTTTTGTGTGCTTCAATTTATAGAGCATTATTTTATAACTCTATAATGACTATATTTTCCTTTTATATAATTATCAAAATATCTTCCGTGAGAATCTGCTCATATTAATCAGCTATAAATATTTCTTGGTACTCAAAAATACTTATAAACACATAAATCATAAAATTCAATTTCAAGAGTACTTTCTTGCGGTTTATAACCAATGGATGATATATCTGAGGAGATCATTTCTATTCTTTGCATAACGTTATTTATATAATAATTATATCTTATTTTTCAAAGATATGATTATTATACTGATCTGACATTAACAGGACATTAATATTTAAAAGTTTTTTAAAAGTTAATGTCCTGTTAAGATTTTATTAATACTTTGTTAATATTAAACTTGTCTTTTATGCTAAATAAAATAACATGATACTACTTTATTATTAACAATCTATTCTATGAGAAATAAAGGTATTATATTAGGAGGTATTAGTATTATTGGTTCTCTTTTACTGTCTAGTACACAAGTATTAGCAGACACAAATCTTAATCACTATATAAAGAGTGAATGGAGTACAGGATACTGTTATAAATTTGAAATAACAAACAATAATGATGAGAATTTAGACTGGACTTTGGACTTTGATTTGGATTCAGATTTAAAATCTAACTGGAGTGGAGTTTTTGAAGAAACTGACACATGATATTCAGTTACTTGAGTGAGTTATAATAAACTCATCAAACCTGGAAAAACAAAAAACTTTGGTTATTGTGCTTATACAAAGGTATTACCTTCAAACATAGAATTAATTGATAATAATAACACTGAGGTTGTTGTATTTGAAAATACATTCACCGAAAACTGGATCACAGATTGGGTACTTCAAACAACAAGAAAATGGGGTTTTGAAAACTTCGAACTCTTAGAATGAGATATTCTTAGAGCTACTTATCCAGCATGATCATACAAACCATCTGGTGAAATCAGAGGATGAGGAGGTTTCATCAAAAGACTTGATACAACAGGGACTGATATGTACTTATCCTATGATGTAAAACTTGAAGACTGATTTGATTTTGTAAAATGAGGAAAGCTTCCAGGTCTTTGCGGATGAGAATGTCCGACATGAGGATGACTGAGGGGTGAAGGTTTCTCAACGAGATTTATGTGGAGAGCCGAATGAGCCATGGAAATATATGCGTATCTCCAAGATAAAGAAGAATGATACGGAACATCAATTTGAAGATCAGCAGGTTACATAGGTGTCTGAGATTGGTTCACTCTTACTCAAAGAGTCAAACTCAATACTCCAGGTAATTCTGATGGGATAGTAGAGTTTTATATCAATGAAAGAAAAGTATATTCTGAATCTAATCTTAACATAGTTGATACAAAGCCAGTTGTAATAGATGGAATACTATTCTCTACATTCTTCTGAGGTTCAGATGAATCATGGGCAACTCCTATAGAATCACACTCTCAATTTAGAAATTTTAAGGTATGGACACAATAAAAAGAAAAAGAACCAAGCACTAAATTGCTTGGTTCTTTTTAAAACAGTTTATTTTGAACTGTTTTAAATTTTGTGTAAATATTAAGCTACAAGTATTTAACAATACATAGGTTAATATTTAATTGGTGTTTTAGCACTCTCAAAAAAGTTTTCAATAAGCTCCTTAACCTGAAGTGTGGTTGTTGGTCGATCAAGAATAAAATAAAGTTCAATTGCTTCTGGTACTAATCTTTTAAGAAGGGGGTCACCTAATACAGGTGTCCCCTTCGTTTTATAGTGCTGACCTGGATTCTCATCAGGATTAGGTTTACGAAAATACTTTTTATCCAAAACTAAAAAATTATATATTGCGTCCTCTTCTGGAGTCTTTTTCATTCTCATCACCTCTCTAAAAAAGTATCTTTATTATAAGAAAGATACTTTTTTAGTCAAATTTATGTAATTATATTTTTTTCAATATTCTCTCAGCATGTCATGTTGCTCTAATATTTCTCCATTCTCAAAGAATTTCTCATTGTTTATTGAGTAAAAATGTTGAGCGAATAACTCACATAACTATTTTTCAATAATTATTTTTTTCTCAATATGCACTGAGTTCTTTGTGCAAAGCTAAGTTTGGATCAGAAATAAGATCTACTTTTAAATCTTGTGACTCAATAAATTTTTTATGAGATTCAATGCTATCTTTTGAAACACCTATTACTGTTATTCATTTTTCTGCAAACTGATCTTTCAAACAAGAAAAATCTTTATTTTCCAATGTACAACCTGGGGTATTATCTTTTGGATAAAAATACAAAAGTGTCTTATCAGAAAAAGAAAGGAGTGTTTTTAAATCAAGTTCAGCTACTTCTCACTTTGCTGTAATTGCTTGATATTTTTGTTCTAAGTTTAATTTCATAATTGCATGTATAAAAAAATAATTTATATTGTAATGTCTATATCAATCATATGTTGGTGAATTTTAACTTCACCTCAGAATGTATTATAATCTTTCAAGGAATTTTCACAAATATTTTTAATCCATTCTCACTTAATTTTTTTTACTCAATGAGAGATTTTTACTCTCTTCCCCTCTTTATAAGTAAGGAAGTTTATATTGATTACTTTTGAGTCTAATTCTTTAAAATTCACCATTTTCATATATGAAAGTGGAAGTAAATTTATAATATAATCCAAATTCATCTCATTTAAGCTCTCTGTAATAGTCCCTCACCAATACTTTAATAAACCTTTTGTTTCAATAGGAAGCTTATAATTCCCAATTATATCGGTTGGTTTTAATTTCCCATACATTCATGATAAAATGAAAAAATGTTCTTCAAAAAAGCTTTTTCAATCTTGGCTCATTCATTTATAATCAATAGCATTATACATAACTCCTGAATATCTCTTTATAGCAATGTTATGAGGGCCATCAAAGATTTTTTTATTTAATTGCACTCATTCTTTATATCTATCTCATATGCACTTTAAATCTTTTTCTGATACATTCATAGATATATCATGAGGTTTTTCAAAATCAAAACTGAGGCTATGATTATCATACTCCCCTCATTTATTTTTCCCCTCTGATGGTGGAAGTAAAAAAGCTATTTTCATGAATAATATATTTATTTACTAATTAGAGTTTTTATCAACTTCATTTCATATTTTTTTATATAAAGCATAGTAATACTCTACAAATTCTCTTATTTTTTGATTTTTTGGAAGAAATACTCTCCCTTCTTTTACTGTGTAATCAAAAAGAAACTCTCATGCATCTCTTTTCTCAAGATAGTTATAAATAAGCTCTTTATAGTTAGAAGTATATAGTTCTGTTAATTTTTTATAATTTTCTGGAGTGTTTTTAAATACTATTTTTTTTCAATTAAATTCGATAATTCAACTTCAAAAGAGGATATCTAAATGAATTAACGCTTCACAATAATATGGTCTCACATCCTCTATTTCTCTGTACTTTAATAGTTTTATACATCTATATACGTGAAGCAATACAACCTTTTCTTTCAATTCGTTACTCTCTTTCATGAAGTATGCAACCAGTCATCACATAGTGGCCTTAAATTCCTCTAAATTTTTAAAGTTTCCGCTTGCATTCATAACTGCTTCAGTATCTAAATCAAGCCAAAGGGTATGCCCATATTCATGTCATATTGTTTCTATATCATACACTCAAAAATAGTTTTTATCCTCTGAGAATAGAAATTTTTTGTAAGATTCCATAAATGAAGCTTCAAATATTTCTGTTGTTATTTTCATAACTGGGGCTTTTCTTTGTTTTTCTAAAACAAATCAAGGAAATGCAAAAATCTTTTTCCCAGATACCTTACTTACTTCTTCATCATTTGGAACTACCTGAGCTGAAAATAATCAATTAAATTTATCTCAATAATAAAACACTGGAGTAGAAATATACAACTGTACTCTTTTTTGATTGGCAAGTGAATATTCGTATGAATCTGAATATTTACATCTTCAAATATCATCATAAAGAGTTTCATACATCTTCAGTACATCTGATGATACTTTTGACTCAAAAAGCGAAGTATCAACGATTCTAAGATCCCATTCAGGAGCTACTGATTTCCTATAGAGGTCTTCATAAAATTCAAGTGGATGACCAATCTGAAAAGGTGTATCAATTTCCATCCAAGTTTCATCAACTTTTCTCCATTGCTGAATAAGATTATCACAGTCAGTTTCTCAGAATGCATTTTTTAATGCAGAAAAATATTTTATATATGCTGATTTTTTATTATATACATCATCCTCGCATCATTCTAAGGTGTTCATAACTTCACTCAAAGAGTTTATTATATCTCATACCTCTTCAGAAAATGCTTCAGCATATGATACTACTTTATATCAACTTTCATCCTCTATAAGGGTTGAATAACTTCTATCCGCATTTACTCCATCGATTTTATCTGCTCACAGATTATTTTTTTCTAAATATTTTAATATCTTTCCTGAATCGGCATCAAACTCATTTTCCAAGTTTTTATTTATAGTCCCTATAATATGAGTATGCCAAGCTAAATGGTAATCAGTAAATGATTCTCATATTTTATGAACTCATTTAAAAAGCTCTAGATAAAACTCTGTCAGTAATCCTTCTTCTTCAACCTTGTCTATAATTTGCTTAAAAATATCTGAGTGATAATTTTTTACAAATATATATGCTTCATAAAGTACCTCTTCAATTTCATCTTCTAATTTTCATAGTTTTTCAAGATATAACTTTAGAGCATCTTCGTTTAGAGACGCTACCCTTGAATAGGCCACAAATCTCGTTTCATCATTTATTTCTAACTCCAAAAATTTTAGAAATCAATCAAGAATACCTCTCTCTTTTCCTTCAGCTTTTACTCCATTATATAAACTTTGGATATCTTGTTGCTTTTCTTTATAAAAATCAAGAATTATTTGTATATTTGCTTCTAAAAGCTCTTTATTCATCTATTAAATTTATAATATTAAATTTTTATATATTCTTCATACTCAACTGTATCTTCCCTTTTTCAGTATCTATGCCAGTGATTTTTACTCTTACTGTTTGTCACACTTCTACAAACTCAGTTGGATCCTTTACAAATGCATCTGCAAGTTGAGATATATGGACGAGTCCATCATTTTTGAGTCAAATATCAACAAATGCTCAAAAAGCAACAACATTCCTTACTACTCATTCCAGAATATCTCATTCAGAAACTGAATCCATACTAATACCTTTTGATGCCTTTTTGTGTGTAGAATTCACTCTTGGATCTTCTCATATATTTCCATATGAATCCCAAATAAAATCAAGTGTTCATCTATCTGCATCTTGATAAAATCAAACTAATACATCTTTGTTTTCGTTAAAATCAATAGCTTTTATTTCATTTTCAATGATATAATTTGCAAGCTCATACTGCTCTGGATGTATGTCTGTATTATCAAACCTTTCTGTACTTTCAGGAACTCTCAAAAAACCTGCAGCTTGTTCAAATACTTTATCTGATAATTGTTTTCTCAAATCTGACCTTGATTTATATGGCCTATGATTATAGATCTTTTTTGCTGCTCTTTTATCAATTCATGAAATATGATTCAATACATAACTTGATGCTATATTTACATTAATTCAAACTTTATTTACAACATCTTCTACTACATATCAGAGTTTTTCTTCTAGTTTTTTTTCTGGCATATCATGCTGATACATTCCAACTCAGATGCTTCAAACAGGTACTTTTACGAGTTCTGAAAGAGGGTCAATAAACCTTCTCCCTATTGAAATAGTTCCTTTATCTAGTGAATCAAGGTCAGGAAATTCTTCTTTTGCTATTTTACTTGCCGAGTATACTGATGCTCATGATTCATTTACTATATATATTTCTTTATCTGTAATGTCTTGTAAAATTTCGACTGATTCATTGACTCATGTTCCATTCCCTACCACCACTATATCAACTCTATATTTTGTAATCAGTTCTTTTAATTTTACTTTTGCTATTTGTTTACTATGTAAAAATATTTTATCAAACTTAAGAGGATTCCCTCATTCATCTAGGACTGCTAACTTACATCCTGCAGCAAAACCTGGATCAACTGCCAAGATTTTTTTTCCATATTCAGGTTTTGTCATCAATAGGGCATCAAGGTTATTTTGAAAACTATCAATTGCATCATCTTCTCAGATTTCATTCATCACTCCCCTTATTTCATTTTCTACTGATTTAAATAATGCAGTAAATCATTCTTTGAAAGCTTCTTCTAATAGTTCAATAAATGGAAGTCTTGTTTCAAGAGTTCTCGCATAGTTTTTTTGAATCCCACCATATGACATGTCTGTTTTATCAACCTTTACAGAAAGAATTCCTAATGATTCTCCTCTATTAAGAGCAAGAATTTGATAAGGTTTTAGTTTAGAAAGAGAAATCATAAAATCAGAATAAATATCAAACTTAGATATTTGTTTGGTATCTTTTTCATTTAATTTTTCAAGCGCCTTTGCTCACTTTGTTTTTGAAACTACTTCTCAATGTTTTTCTAATATTTCTTTCAAGTCATCTCTCAAATCTATATTTGCAGTTACTTCTGCTGCAACTATATCTACTGATCACTCAAGAATTATATCTTTCGTATACTCTTTTAACAAGTCATCTGGAATAATAATTTCTCCATTTTGTTTGATATTATCAGCAACAACTTGAAATCCTTTTTCAATAGCTATCATTGCCTTTGTTTTTTTCTTTGATTTATATGGTTTATATATTGCTTCTACTTCTTTGAGTGTTTTTGCATTCATAATAGCATCCATCAATTCTGGAGTCATTTTTTCTAATTCCTCAATTCCGTTTATAGCTGTTACTTTTGCTTTGTATAAGTTTTCTTGTTTTGTCCTCAGTTCAATAATATCCCTAATATTATCTTCATCTAGATTTCCTGTCTTTTCTTTTCTATACCTTGCAATAAAAGGTACGGTTGCTCATTCAGCAATCAATGCTAAAACAAGCTCTACTTGACTATTATTAAACCCTAATTCACTTGCAACAATTTGTATATAATTCGGTTCTTGTAACATATCCTATAATTAATATTTAAACTGTAAGATATTATTAGATTTTGCGAAAAAAAAGCAAATAAAAAACTACCAAATATGCTGATATTTTTTTACGATTATTTAATCTTAATTCCTTAATTCTATTAAAAGCTCTTTATAGTTTTTTTTAACCTTCACTTTTAAGGCCTTTCATTTAAGTCTATAATTCAGATCCTTTACCTGAGTCTTATTGAGTGTAATATATTCATCTATTCCTTTTAATAAGCTATTTCTTAATTTCGATACTTGAATATTTGTATCTTTTCTGTATTTCAGAATAACCAAGTCCAATCTTTTTCAAAACTGAGCAACTACTCTGTTTACGGCAATATATTTACTATCATTTACTCATTCCTCTTTTATATCTGAACTTATATGATAATTGATAAGTCTTATATTATCACTCGGAGCATTATGACCATCTGGTTTATTCCAAGGATATTTTGTTCATGCGCCAGATCAGGCAATCGAAATATCTTTAATAGCAAAATATATCTGACTTGCCTCCATTTCAATCTGATCAGGTAATTTAAAGCGAGTCCAAGCACCTCTTTCCCAGGCACTTGATCTACGAAAAGCTCCTCCCTCCCCATCTGTGTATTCAGTACCTGTATAAAACATTGGTTCTATCAATGTCGCTGAATCATAGTTTGCATTTGTAATTGGACTTGTTGACCATTTTATTTCAAAGGTTGACCAAGTTGTATCTCTCATCCCATCCTCTCCAAATGAATTATCTGAAAATCAAATTTCCCAATAATTTTCTTCAGGCCAATTCCCAACCCAAACAGATGTAATTGATTCTTCATTTTGATTTGGTTCAACTGAGTCTTGAGTGGAATAATATTTTAACTCATCAACATGCATAGTTGTAGGATTTGTTTGAGAATTCCTAATTTCCATATAGAAACGAGACATATGCTCAAAATAATTTTTTCCTGATTCTATAAACGATGGATTATTCCCTAAAACAGGCCCACTTCCTTGTCTTCTATGTTGAGGGTGCTGATCTAGCTCTACATGAATCCATGCTCATGGATTCAATGCAAGATAATGATAATAATGCTGATTTCCAGGCCCTTCTCACTTATTACAGCCATCATCCCAACACAAGTATGTCCCTACATGATACCCCCATGTACTAATTTTTGTAGGAGTTGATAGAGGCTTCATATTCTCAGTTTTCACATAAAAACTCATTCTATCTGTACTTGCATGAGTAATTCATCTTGTACTCAGTGGTTTTGCGTCATACCACATCCACCAAGATGCTCTATTACTTGAACTTGACGGAAGATCAAACACTTTAAATGACCCCCCTTGTGATGTTGAAGGAGCTCTTTGAGTCATATCAACCACTGCACTTACTTCTTTTTCTTTACTAAAAGACCTCATCCTTCAACCATTTGCCCAATTCAAAGGTTTCCCACTCCAGAGTGGATGATTTTCGTTCATCATAAAACCTCTTCATCAATATTCAGAAATTGGATCAAGCCAAGACCAGTTATTCCAATTTGATCATGTATTTTCAGAATGATTCCACCCAAATAAACAAGATTCTTCTCCCTCAATGCAATCAGCACTTACAAAAGTAAAACTAGAGAGAGAAAATAAAAATATTCCTATAAAAATTCTAACAAAATATTTCATAATATAGTAATTATAAAAATAAAACTATCTTTATAATACATAATATCTAGTTATTTTCAATTTTGGATCTCATTAAAATCACTATTTTAGTGTCGGCATTATTCTAGTATTTTTTTCTTTGCCTCTCCTATCTTTTCATCTGTTATAATTTCAATACTATCTCACAAATAGGTTGGTTCAGCTTTCAATATTTCCACTTCCAAAAACGCCTTTACTCTTGCTAACATTTCTCTTTTATTATTATAATCATCTTGAATATACTTTTGTAGATTTGTTTCTATTCATTGAGTTTTTAATCAAAGCCTTTTTCAAATATATAAAGCTCTTTTTAAATGAAAATCTTGGGTAAAGAGTGTTATTTCTTTCACTCAAAAGATTTCTTTTGCTCGATACAGGGAGTCATAGGTATCAAATCAAGCATAATCTAAATATACATCATCTACATCAACTCACAAGTGGATAAGATATTTTTGCATCGCAACTGGTTCATTGTAGTTTTTTTGAGAATTATCTCAGGATACAAGAATCTTTTCTATTTTTCAAGATTGATATGACTGATATGCAACTATTAATCTATCTTTTAAAATATCTGAAGGAGTACTCTTCCCTATAACTGATGCTCAAAAAACGAGTCAGACATATCTCTTCTCTAAATTCTCTACTTTTTTATAATACCCTATATTTGAGAAACTCAGAACATAAAAATTAATTGCAGTAATTGAGACTACTGCAAATAAAGTTAAAACAAAAAACAAGTAAATATACTTCAACATAATTATACAAGTAAAAAAGATAATTTTCTATACAAAAGAGGTATTGATATAACTATAAATACAACTATAAGAAATAGTATTCTGCTTTTTGTGAAAAGTGATTTTGTTGCCATAGCTATTTATAGTTATATATTAATTTCTTCATATTTTCGAAACCAAGTAAGTTGTTTTTTTGCGTAGTTTCTATTATGTTTCTGTACTAATTCTACACATTCTCTGAGTGTCATATTTCATTCTAAATACTCAACCACTTCTTTATATCATATCGTTTTCATTCAAAAATCTGATTTTTTGTACACTTTCAAGAGTTCTTCTATCTCTTCAATCAATCATTCATTAAACATTATCTGTACTCGATTATTTATCCTCTCATATAATTCTTCTCTATCTCCACTATATGGTGTAAGAAAAAGAGTATCATATTTGAGTTTTTTTTCTTCTCGAAACTCTGTTTTTGATTTTCATGTTAATAATTTCACTTCTAATGCTCTAATAACATACCTCAGATTATTAGGGTGAAGCTCAGCAGCATATACTGGGTCCAATTCAACTAATTGATCATATATGCATTGATTTCAGTGTTCTGCTGCTTGTTTTTCCAGTTTATTTCTAAGCTCTTCGTCAGCCGGTACTTTTGGGATATTAAAATCATAGATTAAACTATTAATATATAATCAGGTTCATCAACATAATATTGGAATCTTTCATTCAGAGATTATATTTTCGATAAGTATCTCTGATTTTTCCTTAAATTCTCATACTGAATATTCCATGTCTGCTGAAATAATATCTACCATATGATGTTTTATTCAGGACATTTCTTTCTTTGTAATTTTTCCTGTTCATATATCTAAAGATTTAAATATTTGTCTGGAATCAGTACTGATGATTTCTGTATCAATTTTTTTAGCTATATCAATACTCATTGCTGTTTTTCCACTTCATGTTGGTCAGTATATAACAATTATTTTTTGTTTTTCTCACTTATTATTTGAAAAATCATTTAACTTTTTTATATATTCCATTATAATCTGTTATGTATATTTTAATCTAGTGTAACTTTTGTTATACTTTTTGCAAAGCATTTTATACTTTTTTTTGTAAAAAAAATTTGACTTCAAAAGCTTTTTTTATAATATGTGTCTCGCATTAGCAATTATTGCCACTTTAGCTCAGCTGGTAGAGCGCTCGCCTTGTAAGCGAATGGTCGTCGGTTCAAATCCGACAAGTGGCTCCATTACATAAATAAAAACTTGATATTACGAATTACGAATCAGTAACATATTCATTCGCCTTTCGTTATTTTTTTTGTTTATCGTAAATATGGGCAGATTCCAGAGTGGTCAAATGGGGCGGACTGTAAATCCGCTAGCTACGCTTTCGGGGGTTCGACTCCCTCTCTGCCCACCATTATATATAATACATGCCCAGATGGTGGAATTGGTAGACACGTCGGTCTTAGAAGCCGGTGCTTCGTGCGTGAGAGTTCAAGTCTCTCTCTGGGCACCATATACCAAATATATTTATATTTTTGACTCGTACCTGGCGAGCAAATAAAAACAAGAAAATTATGAAAACTGGAATACATCCTGATAATAAAAAAGTTGTAATCGAATGTTCATGTGGTCAAAAGTTTGAAGTACATTCAACTATCCCATGAGACACAAGAATTGAAATCTGTTCAAATTGTCACCCTTTCTATACTGGTGAACAAAGAATTCTTAAAACTGGTGCAGTTGATAAGTTCTATGCTAGACAAAAGAAAATGGAAGAATTGAAAAAAAATAAATAAAAATAAACCTCAAATTTGAGGTTTATTTTTTTGCGTAAAAACTACTCTACAAAGAAAGTAACCGAATTTTCTTGACTTTCTAAAATAATCTATATAATTCTCTTGCTTTCTATATCAAAGACCGTGGGCAATTGTAAGACCTACCGAGATTAAGAAGGGAAAAGTTTTAAAAAAATTTCCAAAATTAATAATAAAACTAAATCCTTTTTTCTTGATAATAAGAATAAAGGATTTTTTTTATATTAGAAAGTAATTACTTGTATATCATAATAAATAACTCATGGCTGTTACTAAACAACAAAAAGTTGAGATTTTAAATAATCTTATTGAACTATTTAAAAATGCTCAATCAATTGGTTTTGCAAAAACAACTACTCTTACTGTTGAAGAATTTTCTAATCTAAGAACAAATTTAAGAGAAGTTGGTGCGACTTATAATCTTGCTAAAAAAACTCTTATTAAAAAAGCAATAAAAGAAGCTCTAGATATAGATTTAGACTTATCTACTCTTGAAGGACAAATTGGTGTTGTATGTTCAAACGAAGATGCTGTTGCTGGTCTTGGAAAAGTTAACGATATGGTAAAAGCTACAAACGGTGAAAAAATCGAATGGGCTGCTTGTATATTTGACGGTGAATTAAAAGGTCTTGAAGAAACAAAAGTATTAGCTGGACTTCCATCAAAAGATACTCTTCTTGGAAGATTGGTTGGATCAATGAAATCTCCGATTTCTGGTCTTGCAAGATTCTTCGATGCTGCTAGCAAAGATCTTGAAACTCAAGGAAAAGCTACTGTATCTGACTTAAAAGTTGAAAAGAAAGAAGAAGTTGCTGAAGTTAAAACTGAAGAAACTCCAAAAGAAGAAATAAAAGCTGAAGAAGCTCCTAAAACTGAGGAAGCTCCAAAGACAGAAGAAAAAAAAGAAGCATAGTTAATGTTTAGTCTACTCATTCTCAGGTTCATTTGAGAGTGAGGAACTAACTATTAAAATAGGTTAGAATCTAATAAATTTTTAATTTTATAATATATATAATATGGCTGAATTAAGTAAAAATGCTGCTAAAATCATGGATTTAGTAAAAGAATTAACTATCGTTGAATTAAACGACCTAGTTACTGCTATGGAAGAAGAATTTGGTGTTTCTGCTGCTGCTCCAGTTATGATGGCTGCAGGAGGTGCTGCTGGTGCTGATGAAGGGCCTTCAACTGTTAACGTTGAATTAACTTCTGCTGGTGCATCTAAAATTGCTGTTATTAAAGTAATTAGAGAAATTACTGGTCTTGGTTTAAAAGAAGCTAAAGGTCTAGCTGATAACGGTGGTGCTATCAAAGAAGGTGTTGATAAAGCTGAAGGTGAAGAACTTAAAGCTAAATTAGAAGAAGCTGGTGCTTCTGTTGAATTAAAATAATAATTCATAAAATAAAAACTGAATATTTAAATATATTCAGTTTTTATTTTTATTTATTCTCTGAGTTCGCCAAGTGGTAAGGCCGGGGACTCTGAATCCCCTATCATAGGTTCGAATCCTATACTCAGAACCATGAAAATAAACAATAAAAAAGAATGTATCAAATGATGCATTCTTTTTTATTTAATCAATTTCAACTTCTTATCCCTAGTCAATTTCTTGATCCTGCACTCTTCTTTTGCAGCTTCTGATTTATCAGCAACTTCAACTGAGTATACAAGTTCAACTGGTCTTCTCACTCTGGTATATTTTGCTGCTTTAGGAGAGTTATTATGTTCATCAACTCTTCTCTCTAATTCTGTAGTGATTCATGTATATAAACTTCCATCATTACATCTCACTATATACACATACCACATATTTTTATACTGATAGATTTACAAATTCTGTTGTATCAATTGATAATTCTGCTTTGATTTTATGAGACTCTACTTCTTCTATATGTTGTCCAAGAGTGTTCAGGAATATATCCTTCCCTTCTCCAAATGGAATTACAAGCTTTGCTTCAATATTTTCAAATATTTTTGCAGCATCTTTTGTTCATGTAATGATTAATATATCCACATCTCAAAAGAATGATAAGATCTCTTCTTTTAATTCAAAGCTATCATTTGATATGATAACGATATGTTTTGTGTCCACAACAAAATGATAAAACAATTTATTTGCATACTCTTTTACCTCAAGTAACATTCATGATTTTTCATACTCTCAAGGATATGAAACATTAAAATCATCGACATTAACATCTCCTGAACTTATATTAAAAGTGATATTTTTTTTATCTGAATTTGTAATATTTAGGTTTCATGCTTTGTTATAAACTTCGATCATAGAAAACTGTTAAAATTAAATAAAATATGTTTTATTTCTTGCTATAATAGCTCATAAATCAAACATAACTTCCACATCTTTTATCTTTTCAATAGGAAACCATTCATATCAAACAAACCTTTCTTCCTTTTGAACATAAGGTTTTTTCTCTCAATGATACCTCACCAGAAAAAGATATACATCTTTATCTATCACGGGGGTATTTTCTAAGTATCAGGCTGTAAAAGTATAGTTTAACTTTGTAATAAACTTAATTACTTCAAGGTCTTTTTTCATTAATCAGGCTTCTTCACTAATTTCTCTTACTGCTGTATCTTTTGCTACTTCTCAATCTTCTATATGTCATTTTGGAATCACATAGATTTCTTTATTTCTTGAGTTTAACCATTTCAGTAAAAGAACCTCGATCTTACCTTCTTTTTTACGATAGACTATACCACCTGAACTCTTTTCATATATTTTTGCCATAAAATTTAAAATAACTCATCTATCTAAAACTATAATTAAATATAACTCAAAAAACGAAAAATTCAAGTTCTTTTCGAAAGTCCCTCTATATTACACTTCATTTTTTGCATATATTTTTTTTATGTGATAGACTATTGTTAATAAAACAAAAATAAAAATAAAAATTATGCAAAACACACATATAAATGAAGATATTTTAAGTGATCTCGAAAACCTAATTGACTCAAATATTGACTCAACACTGGAAAATATAAGTAAGATAGATACCCCTTACTCTCCTGAACCCCTTAATAGTTTAAATAAATCAGAAGAAGTAAAATACACTCCTATACTTATAGATTCACAAGACACTGAAATAATTCCTGATGAAATAAAAGAAGAGAAAAAATATATAAAAAAATCTTCGAAATTTATTACTTGAATATTATTTCTATTCAAATATATGGCTACATCAAGTCTTATATTCGCATTATTACTTGTTACAACAAACTATAGTGCTTATATAAATGTAGCAAAAAGTTATATTTTTCAAGAAGAATTAGAAAATAAATCTGCGTGACTTATTAATTCTGTAAAAGCATCAAATATAAAAGAAAAAATTAAAACTGAAGTAGTAGAAAAAAATAGAGCTATCGAAAAAGAAAATACAACACCAGTTGGGAGAAATTCAATAAAAAACTTAGTAGCCCTTTCAAATAAAAATGAACTTGACCTTAACATTGAAATCACACCATATGAAAATAGAATAGTTATTCCAAAGATTTGAAAAAATATTCCTCTCTTAGATATTACAAATAGGAAAATATCATGAGAAAATGAACTCAACGATATTTTCATGAAAGAACTTGAAAATTGAGTAATTAGATATCCATGAAGTGCTAAACCATGAAAAGATGGGAATGCATTTATTTTTGGTCACTCGTCAAATTTCCCATGGATTAAAGGAGAATATAATGATGTTTTTTCACTTCTTGATAAAGTACAATACGAGGATGAAATAATTGTATATTATGGTCAAAAAAAATATACATATAAAATAAGAGAAAAAAAGGTTATTACTCCTGGTGATATTTCTATTTTAAAAAGAAATAATGATAAATCAGAAATAACTCTTATGACATGTTGGCCAATTTGAACAACCCTCAATAGACTTATAGTAACCTGAGAATTAATTGAAGAATAATATAATTTTAAAACTCATTTATAATGATTTGATTTGAATATAAATACGTAAAAGCTATAGATATTATAAATAATATATTATTAGTTCCTAAAGATTCAGTCATAGAATATTCTATTATAACTATAATTTTTATATTTTTTTTAGTTTCTCTCTATTATATTATCCCATTTGTTAACATATGGAGAGAGCATTTACAAAATGAAAAAGAGAAAAAAAGAAAGAAATTCCTCCTTAAGCAAATTATCCTTCAAAAAGATATGGAGGCTGAAATAGAAAAAGAATTAAATATATAAAAAGAACTTAGAAGTAATTATCTAAGTTCTTTTTTTCATATACAAATTACGTATTCTTCATGTGATGAATCTCTACAGGCCATCGGTTTATACATTGTCATTTTTGTAAATCTTTTTTTCACCTGCTGAGCTAAGTCATTAAAATCTTCTCATTTAAAAACTTTCAGAATCATATCCCCTCCTGGCTTTAAAAAGCTATCACTAAACTTACAGATTTCAATATTAAGCTCAACAGAAGCATATTGATCTACATCAAATCTCCCTGTTGTATTTGGAGCAATATCAGATGTAATAACATCGAATTGATCATCTCATACAATTTCAATCACATTTTTGCTCAGTGTATCATAATCAAATATATCACACACGAGGGTTTTTACATTTGGATATGAAAAAGGTTTACATTCTTTTAAATCAACTCAAATAATTTGTTTTTCCCTTACTATATTTCTTATAGCTTGTAAAAAACTCCCTGGAGCACATCATACATCCATTACACTATGATCTGGCTGTATAAGGTCAAATCTTTCCTGAATTTCAAGAAACTTATAAATTGATCTTGCTCTATACCCTGCCTTTCTTGCTTTTTCGGAAAATTCATCATTTACTACATAGCTTCATCTTTGCACTTTCTTCTTCCTATGAAAACCTGTTTTCATAACTGTTTTTTTATTTTGAATTCTGTTTTTCTTTGCCATAGAGTCTATTTTAAAAGTATCAAAACATATTTTATTAAAAAAAATATTTATTACAAGGGTTAAATGGTCAATTTTTGCATATTTTTCAGAATTTTTCCAAAAAAATACAAAATGTACAAAATAAAATTACTTTTATTATTACCTTTAAATAGACGATTTAATTATTTTTTAGTATTATTTATTATTTTGTTTGACTTTTATTTGATTTAGTTTTTAAAGTAGTTTATAATTAATTTATAAGTCAATATATTAATTTGTAAATAGCTACATATGACAGACTGAAAAAAAATAAATTTGAGTGCTATGATAAGTTCATCAAATAAAAGTGATACCAAAACCCCCCCTACAGAAACTCCTGTAGAAGAAAAAAAACAGGAAACACCAAATATTTTATCTGAACAACCAGTTTCAGATAAAATAGAAAAACCTGAGCCAGTTACTGAATCAAAAAAAATAGATATTAAAAGTCTGTCTGCTTCAGTTTCAAATGAGAAAAAAGATGATGAAACTTCTTCTCAAGATACAACTCAGAAAAATATGATAAAACCTGAAAAAGAAGAAGAAAAAACGTGATTAGTTACTAAGAAAAAGAAAGTAGATATAAAAAATATCTCTCCTTCTATTTCAAAGACAGAAAAAGAAAATATAGTTCCTGTTCAAGGGGCTCCTAAAAAAGAGGATATAAAAATTATAGAAAATAAAACAGAAATAAAGGAAGACTCAAAAGAAGTTACAAATCAAGACGATTCTAATAAAACTCTCTTAGAAAATAGTGCTAATAATGAAGAACTTGAAGAAAAAGCTACAACAAGTGAGATATTTAAAAACTATTCATCTGACTTTAATGGCAAAGCTCAAGGAATTATAAAAGAAATCAAAAAATTAAAAAACTTAAGAAAAACAAATCCAAAGTTTTTAGGTTTTATAATAATCGTAACTGTTATATGAATATCTTTCCTCTTTTATGTAGATCCTAAAAATCATTCCTATACAAACTATAAAGCAAGCATCTTAAATGTATATAACAAACAAACAAATCCAAATTATCAAACAAATACTCATAGTTGATCTCAACAAGAAGAAGATTTAGCAAATAATACTCCAAAAATTAATTGGAATGACCTCTCTATTCATGAATGGTGATTTAATCTAAAGATAGAGAGCCAAACATGAACAGGATGAACCCTTGTATACAAATTTGAATGAATATTATATACTTCAAAAGAAGACCTAGATCAAGCTGTTGAAGCATCTATTACTTTGCAAAAGACAAGAAGAATAAAATCTGTAATTTCTGAAAATTTTAAAAGGCAATAAAGCAAGATCACTCTAAAATAAAAAAACAATTTTTTAATATAAAAATTGTTTTTTTATTTTAGAGTCTTTTTTAAATAACTGTCAATCTCTTTTCTTTCACTTTTTAAAAAAGACATGATAGAATATAAAGTAAGACGATTTAAATAATAATATACTCTCCAATGGATTTAGACGCTGATATACAAAAACTGCCAATTAAAAAAGACTTATGAGATGTCGTTGACTATATTAATGCTCTCTTTAAAAAAGCTATTGATTACGGAGCATCAGATATACATGTAGAACCAACTGAAGATTTTCTCCTTATCAGGTTTCGTAAAGATGGTGATTTTATGATTATTGACAAAGTTCATCCTGAAAATATCAGTGCTATAGTAACCAGGCTCAAAGTACTATCAAAGATAAAAATTGATGAAAATAAAAAACCTCAAGATGGGAAAATTGTATATTTCTATGAAGCTGATGACATGAATGTAGATATCCGTCTCTCTACCCTTCCAACAACCTATGGTGAAAAAGTGGTTATGCGTATATTAAAACAAGATGCCTCACTTACCAATATTGAAGCTCTATGACTTATTGATATCAATGTAGAAAAGGTAAGAGAAGCTCTCAAAAGTAATTATTGAATTATGCTCGTAGCATGACCAACTGGGTCAGGTAAATCTACTACCCTATTTGGTATATTAAAACATTTTAATCCTCTTGCATATAATATATCCACTCTTGAAGATCCGATCGAGTATAATATTGAGTATGTAAACCAATCCCAAGTAAAACCTGAAATCTGATATACATTTTCAACTGGTCTCAGAAGTTTGGTAAGACAAGATCCTGATATTATAATGGTATGAGAAATCAGGGATAAAGAAACAGCAACCCTTGCTGTTGAAGCCGCTCTTACATGACATTTAGTTTTATCAACTATCCATACCAACTCCGCAGCAGGAACTGTGCAAAGACTTATAAATATGTGAGTTGAACCATTTCTTTTAGCATCAGCTATGAAAATGGTTATATCTCAAAGACTTTGAAAGAGGCTATGTCAAAGCTGTAAAAAAGAACATCCTCTGAAAGATTATGAAATGAAAAAAGTAAAAGACTTTCTTGCTCCAATTGTAGAAAAAGATCAATTAGAAAACCTCGTCTTTTACAAATGAGAATGATGTGATGTTTGTAGACAGACATGATATAAATGAAGATTATGAATCCATGAAGTCCTGATAGTATGAGATTTTCTTGAACCTCTCATATTAAATAAAGAGAGTGCAAATGCAATGAGAACTATCGCAATCGAAAATTGAATGATTACTATAGTCCAAGATGCATTATTTAAAGCACTCATGTGAGAAACTACTGTTGAAGAAGCTCTTAAACTAATATAAAATTAAATAAAAACGTGAAAATATGTTTAATATATTCAAGAAAAAGAAAATAAATACTCAGGCTGTAAAGAGTTTTAATGAAGTTGTGAAAACAATTGATATTTTTATTCGTCTTTCAGAGTGGGAAAAAGCAAGAATGGCTTTGGCTGAGATAAGAAATAAAGAAAAAAAATCTCTTGCAGATCTTATGATAAAGATTGAGAGTGAAGATAAACTTTTCAGTGAAAAAGAAGTTATCAAACAAAATAAATTTTATAAGAAAAAACTGGTCAGTCTTGATAAATTAGAAGAGACTTTGATTAAAACTGAAAAAAAATTCCATGATGATATTCAAAATCAAAAATTTAAAATCAGATTTAAGTCTATAAAAACTGAGATCGAGCTCCTAGCATGAGGGAAAAAACATACAGAAGCAATGAATCTCTTACAGAAATTCCTAGAAGAAAATAAAGAAAAAGATATTGTAATTAAATTTTTCAATAAAGAAAAGAAGATTCTTTTAAAAAAGCTTGAAAAACACAAAGGACTAGAACAAGAAAAAATCAAAAGAAATGCAAAGTCAGAAGCTATGAATCTGATATGAGAAAATGTAAACATCGAACCAAAAGAGAAAAAAAAGAAAAAAAGTTCATTTTTTAGTGAGCTTAAAGAAAAAATAAATTTTTATAAAAAAATAAAAGAGACTATTAGAAAAAAGAAATTACTCAGTGAAATCAATATCCTCATTGACGAAGATTCAAAAGTGAAAAATGATATCGCAGCAAAAAAATTAGCAAATATACATAGGTGACTCATCAAGGAAATCACAAATGATCAAATGTTATGATATGAACTCTATGGGAAAATACTCTGAGCAGATAAAATATCATGAGACACCTTTTGATTTAATGAAAATACATCAAAATATAACTTCTTCTTATGAGATGCCACTGGTCATGGAATTAGAGCATGATTCATAGTTACACTCCTTAGTAGATTCTTTAATAAATATGTCGATAAAAGTAGTTTATCTGAGTTGACTTATGAGATTAACAATGGATTAAAGCAAGATTTAAAAAATAGAAATTTTATCACTTGAGTATTCTTTGAAATACTCAAAAATAAAATCGGAACCATAAATTTTGTTTGAATGTGACATGAGCCAATGCTTATATTTAGGAAGAAAGAAAATACAATTGAAAAAGTAATTCCAGGATGACTCGCAGCTTGAATCAGAATGATTAAAAATAAAGAAGATATTAAAACCAAAGAACTCAATCTAGGTGATGAAGATATTCTTATTATCTATAGTGATTGAATGACTGATAGCAAAAATCCTGAAGGTTCTTTCTATTGAATTGATAGATTAAAAGATAGCTTTTTCAACATAGCCTCCGGTGGTTCTGATATTAAAAATATATATGATTTCCTTATTAATGATATCCAATTATTTAGAGGCTGAAGTAGTTTTGATGATGATGTCAGTATTTTAATGATAAAAAGAAACTTCCTCAAAGATATTGTAAGAGAACCTTCTGAATATTTAGATGATCTCTCTAAAAAAGAATGACTCAAAAGAAATGATGTCAAAAAGATGGAATGAAAAACCAAAGAAGAAATTAATGTCATACTAGAAAGTATTAAAAAAGAAAAAGAAACAAAGAAAATCATAAAAATTCTTGAAAATCTTTATTTTACCTGAGAGATTTTAAAATTAAAGCAAGAAGCTATCCGTTTTATCAAAGCCTGATATATTCATAAAAAAATCAATTATTACCTTAAAAAAGCAATTGATAATGAAAAAGGTTATAAGATAGATCAAAAAAATCAAAGAATAGATAGTAAATATACCGTTCTTATGGAACTCTATAAAAAATGAGATTATAAAACAGTTATGCAAGAAGTTGAAGATATTATTGCACAAGATTGAAATATATAAAAAATTAATTAATAATATTATAATTATGTTCTGAGGTCGTTTCTATGATAAATACTGAAATTTTAACAACGATAAGTTCGTTAAGCTTTTAGAGAAAGCCAGAAATGCACAATACAAAAAGCAAAAATCAACAAAAGGTAATATGAATAAAGAAATTACCTTATTTGATAGCGCCTCAAAAAAAGAACTTTGGCAAATGATTAACAAACTTTCTATATTTATTAATTCGTGAATTGATGTAAAATGAGCTCTTACCATCCTCATAAAACAAACAAAAAACCCATACCTTAAAAGAATTACTATTGAAATGCAGGAAAATATTAATCATGGGATTACTATGAGTGAGACTATGGCTCAATATCCAAAAGTATTTGACTGATTAAGTACTGCACTTATCTGAGTATGAGAAAAAACAGGGCAATTATGAAAAATTCTTGCAGAGCTTGATAAGAACCTTTTAGAGAATATTGAGCTCAAATGAAAAGTAAAATGAGCCATGATCTATCCTGCTGTTCTACTAGTATTAACTCTCTGTATGGTAATCTTTATGATGATTTTTATTGTACCAAGAATTTCAGAGAGTTTTGAAAAAGCTGGGAGTGAGCTTCCAGGTCTCACTCAGTTTGTAGTAGCTGTTTCAAATTTTTTCATTGAAGATTGGTGAAAACTTATCATTTGATTTATTGCAACTATTTCAATATTTAGAATCATCAATTCAACATATCACTGAAAAATGTTCTTTGCTATCATGTATACAAAGCTCCCTATTTTTTGATATGTAGTGAGGCAATCAAATATAGTATATTTTATTAAATCTTTTACCATTCTTCTTGATTCTTGAGTACTTCTATTAGAATCACTGAAAACATCAAGTAAAGTAGTACCAAATCTTGCATATAAAAAAGAGCTTATCAGAATCAAAAATGAAGTTGAAATATGACTTACCATATCAAAATCTCTCTGATTGAACCTTGATTATGAAGCAAATGTATACTTAAATAATCTCTTTCCTGAAGAATTTGCTTATGTAGTAAGTACTTGAGAAGAAACTTGAAGTTTGTCAGACTCTCTCAAAAAAGTATGAGCAAACTATAACTGAGAACTAAAAAGATATATCTGAAACCTTTCAAGTCTGATGGAACCAGTTATTATCGTTATAGTATGATTTTTAGTTGGTACTATTGTAGTTGCCATTATGCTCCCTTTCTTCGCGATGGGTGAAATTGCAAAAAACTTATAATAAAAAACTGGGTTTTCCCAGTTTTTTTGTGTATATGGTTTAAATTCATCCCCTTTTGACTATTCTCAAAAATATCCCAATCCTATAAATAATTAGTATTTTTCGCATAAAGTCCACTGAAATGCTGCAAAAAAATTGTATTTAAGGTAAAATTAAGGTACACTCTACAAGTCTTTAATAAAAGGCAACTAATTTTAAAATTTATTTTGTATTTTATTTTCTTAACATAACATATTTATGAGAAATACAAAACAAGCATTCACGTTAGTGGAACTTATCGTAGTTATTACTATTTTAGCTATACTTGGTACTATAGCCTTTATATCTTTACAAGGGTATTCAGCTGATGCTAGAAACTCTAAAAGAGTAAATGACCTTGGGAATCTTGCTGATTCTGTAAACATTAAGTCTACACAAGGATCATCTCTATTAAGTTTTGTAACTTCTGATACAAACACTACTCTTACTAATGCTAGTGTTGCTGGTACAGGAACTCTTGCTGCTAATTATAGTGCAGGTTTCCCTAACTATATCGCTCTTGGAGTAAAAGAAGAAGATTTTAAAGATCCAAATGGTCCAGAATATAGAGTTGCTGCAACTACTAATAAAAATGGTCAATTTGAATTTGCTTCTTCTATTGAAAATGGTGCAGGACTTGATACTGCTAAAATAATCGGTAACTATAACAATAGAGGTGTAGCTGCTGGTGATACTGCAACTATTACTTCTTCTGGTACTCTTTCAGTTACTCTTGCTGATACTGATATCGGTAAGATAGTAAGAGGAGATACTGTTACTGCTGGTGGTACTGCTGCTATAGTAGTTACAAAAGTATCATCTGATGGTACAACTCTTACTCTTAACGCTGCTCATGGTGTAGGTACAGGTGTACTATTATCTGCTGCTGAATCAACTAGTATAATTGCTTCTACAACTGGTGTAACAACTCCAATTGAAGCTGATACTGAAACAGTTCCTTATTAATAAATTTCTCGTAAATTTAAATTATAAAAAGACTTTCGCAAGAAAGTCTTTTTATTTTGTGTTATTTTTGAAGAGGTCTCACTATCTACCTCATTCAAAAAAAAGGTATCACATATATTATGTGGTACCTTTTTTCTTCTATGAAATATTTTCCTTAATCAACTTCGGATTGTTTGAGTACTTCAATCATTCCTCTTGAGTAATATATCAACTATTAATAAAATTAATAATATCTGTTTCTAATAATTGCATCCCTTCTCTTGATCACGTTTGTATCACTGAAGGAATTTGATGAAGATCATTTTCTCTTATCAAGTTTGAAATCGCTGAATTTTTTATCAGTATTTCTTTTGCTAACTTTAATCATGTCCCATCTTCTGTCTTCAAAAGTCTTTGAGAAAAAACAGCGACAAGTGAATCTGCAAGTTGTAATCTAATCTGATTTTTATCTTCTGCATTAAAACTATCGAGTATACGTGTTACCGTTTGATAAGCAGAACGAGTATGAAGTGTAGAAAATACCAAATGTCATGTTTCAGCAAGCCTCAGTGCCATCTCCATTTCTTCTTTTGATCTCATCTCTCCAAAAAGAATAACATGAGGGTTTTGTCTCATCGCCCCCATTAGTGCACCTTCATATGACAGAACATCTCTTCATATTTCTTTGTGCTCAATAATAGACTTTTTATGTTTGTGAATATATTCTATTGGATCTTCAATGGTAATAATATGTTTACTTGTATTTGCATTGATATGGTCAATCATCGCAGCAAGTGTAGTTGTCTTCCCTGAACCTGTAGGTCCTGTTACCAAGATAAGTCACTGCCCTAATTTTGTAACATCCTCATATACACTCGTAAGTCATAGATCCTTAGTACTTGGTATTTTTAATGTTAGAAGTCTTAACACCACCATATAATTTCACATTTGAAAAGAGATATTACACCTTAATCTTCTTTCTCAAAATGAAAAAGAAAAATCTAGATTTCTATCTGTGATAAGCTTTTTATATTGATCTTCTGTGATAAGTGATTGCATAAATTCATAGGTGTCTGTAGCTGTTAAAAGCTCAATTCCATCATCTATTTTTACAATATCTCATCCTATTTTTATTGCAGGATAGGTTCCTACTGTAATATACATATCTGACCCTTCGTTGTCGATCATTACTTGAAGAAGTTGATCTTTGAATATATGATCTGGTTTTAAAATCTCATTCATTCTCTCAAAAAATTATGGAAATATTCTATTAATATTATTGTATCATATTCTGGATAAAGCCACAAAAAAAACACTGATTTTTATCAGTGTTTTTTTTAATCTATATTATTTTATTTTTGAAACTTTTTTCTCAGAAATATAAATCCAGTTAACAGTGTAGTAAATAGTAATACTATTCCAGTTTCTGTTCCTGTTTGAGGACTTGCAGCTGCATTAAGAGCTACTTCTTCTAAGTTTTCAATTTCTTCTGTAGTTTCTTCAGCGTTGAGTAAATCATCATCTGAAAGAAGTGCATCAATTGAGAGTTCTTCTTCTTGTACTCCTTCTAATGTATCAGATGTTTCAAAATTGTATAAGTCATCATCTAATACAATTTCAGTTCCCATTATATCTTTTAATGAAAGTACAATAATCATATAGTTAAAGTTTTTTTCAAACGTTTCAGCAATAGATAATTGTAATTTATTTTCTGCACTATTATATGTCATTGCATCTACTGTAAGTTCACTTAGAAGTTTAAATTCAAATTCATCTTCAGTAAGTGCTTCAAAGAAAACAACTTCTAATGTCCTTGTATCTTTTACAATAACTTTTACAATACCTTGTTCAGTTGGAACTATTTCATTCATAATTTCTACATCCTCAAGTGAATCAGTAGTAGTAAAATCTATATTTCCATCAGCTCCAAAGATACTTAATAAGCTATAGTTATTCCCTGTTTTTAAATCTTCATTTAATGTAAGGATTACTTTGCTTGCATCATTAAAGTCTTTTGAAGCAAAAGTTATATTAATATCTTTTAAAACTTTCATTTCACCTTCTACCGTATCCCCGAGAGTAATATCTTGTGATAATTGAAGATTTATATTTTTAGTATCTGCTACTTCCACTGTATCAATATTTGCTGCATGAACAGAAGTGATACATAAAGTAGTAATAAACATAAATAATAGTGTTCTTATATTTTTCATATATATGGTAAGTTATGTGTAATAAATAATGTACTTCTATTACATCATATTTTTATTTATGAGTCAAATATATTATGCTCCAAAGTATCTTTTTGTACTTAAATTCTAATCCATCCCCTTTCACTTCGTTACAGGTACTTCCTTTGACAAAGGAAGAAATTAAGAGTTACCAATAGCTACTTAATTATTAATTCATAACTACTCCGTAAACTCCTTTTACAACTTCTTTCATTTTAGTAAAATCAAGTGTATCAATCGTGTCTTCTAGCGTGTGATAATACTTATTTCTCAAAAAAGATGTATCTGTGATCATATATGCTTTATATCATAGGTCCCAATAACTTCTATGGTCTGAGAATGATACTCCATGAATGAAATCTGGTGCATTTATCGACCAGACATCAATCTCTGAATTTGCAAGCATGTTATATTTTATATCTTTTAGGCTCATATCTCATAATTGTCAGATAAGAGCTATAAAATCTCATTTACTCGGGTAGATCCGGCTTAAAAATCTCAATGGATACTTCTGGATTTTTTCATCACTAAAATATCAAATCATTTCAAGTGAAATCATATATTGTATATCAATATTCTGGTCTTTTAAAGATTTTGCATGTATATAGCTTCACATATTATTCCCTGCAAAATAAGGGAGTTCTTCCAATGTATACGCTACAAATTCGATACTATTCTTCAAATTATTTTTATCTTTTCCTACGAGTCTTGTAAGTTCCAAGAGTCCTGCTACTCATGATGCATTATCATCAGCTCACCTAAAAGTTAAGCCCTCAGGATTTTCATCTAAATATCAACTCCCATCAACATCATAATGTGCTCATATAACGATTTTCTGAGGATTTTCTCCATCAAAACTACAAATTACATTTTTATATTCATCTTTTCAGATTGTATATGGTTGATACGTTACTGAATCACAGCCTGATTCTTGAAAGTGTGTAAATATGTACTGTGCAATTTCATTGAGTCTTTTTGTATTTTTATAATCTCTTTGTTCAACTGTCTCTGTTAAATATGAGACATGTTTTTTAAGGTTTTCTTCGCTTATATCTATCTTAATACTACTCTTTGTTACTCATAAGTAGATTGGATTTATGAGTAGATGGAGAATAATAAGGATTGTTAGTATAAATGAGGTGTAGATAAGGAGTTTTATTTTTTTCATGGGGATGGTGTGGTTAAGGTTAATTTTATATCAAAAATATTATATGAATAACTTTCAATTGATGCTTTTTCAAGAAAAGCCTACTTATCAGAATCTTTATCTACTAATAAATTTTCCGAAAGTATCTTCAATTCATTTATAAATGAAGGAATAAATCAATAATCTTTAAATTTATCCACCATCAAACTTGCTTTTACAGATTTAGATCTAGTTAAAAGATTTACTTCATCTTTCATAGCTTGTAACTCTTCTTTTTCATTATTTTTTAAAAATTCTTTTTCAATAGTCTCTTCAAAATCTCATTCTAATATTACTAAATTTCCATTACTAATATTCTTATTTTTAAAAAGATTTATATTTTCTGTAATATCTGTAATAGGAATATTAAAACATTTAGAAATTAACTCATTAGATTTTTCTTTACCATTTGTGCTATCATTATCAAAAATACAAATTACAGGAATTCAAAATTTATGAAATAATCTCCAATATTTTGGAATTTCACCTTTTCCACCTACTCATAAAATTGAAATTCAAAGTGAATTATAGTTAAGTCATATCGTTTCAAAATATTTGGGAATAGTAATTTCTTCTGTAGATCATTCTCATAATATTATTAATCTACTGAAAAATCATTCAGTTAAACGATAATTTGATATCGATTTATAGAAATTTCTCACTTTATCTTCACTATTTCAATGAGGTCATCATGTATTATTTGTAAAATCTAATAGTTCAGAGCATGTTAGCTTACAAATTTTAGAGTATGTTCTTCATTCATTTTCTTCATCATCAACTTTATAAATTCTTCTAATAGATTCAAAGTTATATATCTCTAAAAAATTTGAATCATGAGTTGTGTAAATTACCTGTAATCAACGATCTGCAATTTCTTTCAATATTTCAAATAAATGCTTCCTAGCCTGTGGATGTAAATATATTTCAGGCTCTTCTATTGCAATAATTCATGATGCTCAACGAAAGTTTTTAGCATAACTTCTTAATAAAGAAATGATTGTTAGATTTTTAGCTCAATCTCATAGTTCTTCAATATCTATATTATTTCCAACATTAGGGTCACTAGCAAGTATGTTAATTGTCTTAAAATAATTATTTGGAGTGAAAGGCTTAAAATCAATATCTAATTTATAAGGAGAATCTGATTGCATCTCATTAAAAAAAGATTTAAAATCTCTTTCAAAGTTAGAAAAGCTCTCAACTTCATTAAAAATATCTTTAACACTATCAAAATGAGTTGCTAGTTTTAATTTTTGCTCATCATTTATTGATTTGTTAAAACTTTTTGAAATTTTTGACATCAAAGACCATTTATTAAATGATGTATCTTTAGATATGCTTCTCTCTGCTGATAAGTATGTGCAAGGGAATTCATCTTTTATACTTGTATAAATTTTTCATCAAGAAGAATCACAATATTCTGGCCACTTTTCTCAACTATCAAATGTGACATAGCTTCAATTATCAAATACTATTTTTATTAAAATAACTTTTTTTGTATCTCAACAATAATAATCATATTCCTCTAGCCTATCTCCATTAACCCAACTCTCTCATAGAACTAAATCAATTGCCCTCAAAAAATTTGATTTTCATGCATTATTTGCTCATATTATTGATACAATTCAATTTTCAGGGAATTCTAAGACTTCATCCTTTATACTTCTAAAATTTTTAATATGTACTTTTTTTATTTTCATAATAGATTTTTATAAATTACCTATTTACACTCTTCACTCACAACGTATTGAATTTCAACCATTTCTTCATTTTATAAAAGTTAATAATTATTTGTTTAATGAAAATTAAGTTAAATACCAAAAGATATAACAATAATACCATGACTTCGCCTTGGTGTTATTGTTATACAGACATTAGTATTCATAAATATGTTCATCATACAATTCATGATAATATAGCAATAATAAATGAAATTCTCAAAATATATTTTTTTGTAAATAATGAAACATTATAAAGAAAAACCATTAATAAATAATTATAAATAGTGATAATTATAGCTTTTATTTCATCTACTCAACTCGGTAATATTTCAGCTAACCAAAAAGAATTATTAAAATTATAAACAAAAATTAAATTTATATAATTCCATTTATAGCTAGTTGAAAGATCAATTATAGTAAAAAGTATTGGAATGATACTTAACCATAAAAATCAAAAAATAATTTTACTGTTTAATATATTTTTTTTATTCATAATAGTTTAGTTATTATTTAAAGTATTTCACCACTCAAGATAAGTATCTACATCATAATCTTTATGTAATCCAGGGTTTAAAATTGGAGAATAAAAATTATATGTTCATATGTATTTATCATTCGTCAATTTTTCTGAATTTTTATAAAAAATTATTTCTCTATGTCAATTAGGTGAGACAAATTTTCTCTCTATTCATCATACATTATAATCTTGATGAAAAAAGGCTCAAAGATATGCCGATCAACGAAATTTAGGTTCCTCCCATAATTCATCTTTAGCATGATCAATAGATGTAGGTAAATTAATATTATATCTATTCCTATCATAATGTAATTGTTTAGCTATTTTTTCTGCAGGTAATAACTCATCATATGCAATTTTTCTTGTTTCCTGAAGTCTCTGTATTAAATTATTTTTACCTGTTATCATTGGGTATTTATAAGCTTCTGTAATTTTTTGGTTAATTGACTTAAATATAAGTTTTTTTTCTAAATAATCATCATAAGCTTTCACAAATTCCTTAGCAGCTAACCCCATTCTATCAACAAACCCAACTGGATTATTCCCAACATACGCATACAAATTCACATCATCACTTATATCTATAGGATCTCTACTTATAAATCTCCCCAGTTGTGGATTGTAATATCTTGCTCTGTTGTAGTAGAGCTTGAGTTCTTTTTCATATTCATGATCTGTATACAGTCTTGTGTTTCAAATCGCTCATTTTTCATTGTATCTTTTGAAAAAATAAAACCAAGACAGTTCTAATATCTTAGTTTTATTTAGAATATTAAGCTGTAATATTTAGAAAGAAGAATCAAAATATAGAAGATAATATTCATAAAATGAGAGTATACATATATATATTGTTTACTTTAGCATTTATCATAATTTTAGTATAAATAAAAACTAATATAAAATTAAATATAAATAAAATAATAATATAGAATATTGTATCTTGAATACTAAATGGTATTGGTAAAAATAGGTTTCATAGAAGTCACCCTAAATATGTTTTATAAACAAATAATATATCATGATTTTTATATCATTTTTCAAATAAAATTGTACTTATTGAAGCAAGTAATGGTATAAAATTTATTAAACCAAAATTAATACTTGTTTCTTTTATATATTTTCACATAAATTATTAGTTAAAATTAAAATCAGGTTTTTCTTCATAATAATGAAGTATTATCATTATATGAATTTCACCATTCATAATAAGGACTTATATCATATTTACTATGTAATATAGGCTCATCCACAGGACTAAAAAAATTATAAGTTCATATATCTTCATCATCAGTTTCTAAATACCCTCTGTGAGTATATACAACTTCTTGATGTCAATCAAAAGATACAAACTTTTTATTTGGTACATGCAACGGTGCAGTTTGTTGATGATATAATGCTTTTCAATAAGATAATTGATTCCATTTATCTTTATCTAAATTTTTTAATTCATATGATTGATTTAAAGTGTTAAAATCATTTCTATTATAATGCAAATCTCTTGCTAACTTTTGTTTTCTATTAAATTCATTTGTTAATTGTTGCTTTTTATATGAATTCAAAAATAAAAATCAAAGATCTTTACCTCATCAAAAATTATATATTTTTGATTTTATTTCCAAATAATCATCATAAGCCTTCACAAACGCCTTAGCAGCTAACCCCATTCTATCAACAAACCCAACAGGATTCCCTCCAACATAAGCATACAAATTCACATCATCACTAATATCAATCGGATCTCTACTTATAAATCTCCCCAGTTGTGGATTGTAATATCTTGCTCTGTTGTAGTAAAGCTTTAATCCCCTATCATATTCTCTTCCAGTATACAATCTCGTGTTTCAAATCTTGGACTTCTTGAGTCTGGTTATTTTTCCATTCTCTTCTTTTGTATACGGTTTTCAAAATACATCATATGCGTACTCCTCAACTATACTACCAGTTTCATCTGTGATTGCAATAATACTTCATAGGTGGTCTTTTTGGTAGTAATAGGTATTGGTTTCTACGTAACTTTCTTTGATCTTTCTGGTCTTTGCCTTACCATTTGCGTTTATATATTCTTCTTCTATCTTTCTTGTCTTGTAAGCTATTATATTCATAGAAATGATGTCATCTATTGAGTTTCAATAAATAAACTCTTTTGAATTCTTTAGCTTGTCTTTTTTAGAGTAGTTTTCTTCTCAGATGATGTCTTGGTTTGAGTAATAGTATTTTCTATAACTTCCGTTATTTAATTTCTTTTCGATTCTTCTTCATAGGACATCATAGCTTATTTCTACTATTCTTTTGATCTGCTCTATTTCTTCTGTTTCAATATCATTTACCTTTTTGTAGATATTTTTTTCTACTTTAATTAATCTATTTTTGTAATCATAGCTGTAGATGTATTGTCTTTTATTATTCAGATTATTTCAAATGAGATTTCCATTATTATCATAGATGAGTCTTCATTCAAGTTCTATTTCTTCTGTTTCTTCGAGGCTTTCCTCAATAGCGTCTGATTCTTCTTCTATGAATTCTGCTTCTGTAATAATTTCAGTGCTAATTATTTCTATTGTTCCCGTTCCTGTTGGAGTTTCTATTGTGCCTGTACTGGTTTCTTCTTCTATTTCTTCTATGTCTACATAGATTGATCTATCAAGGTATTGGTTCAGATTATTTGTAGCATAAGCAAATTTCTTTTCTCTTTGAGTTCCGTTTTTTGTGAGTTTTGTTAGGATTTCTCTGCTTCTGTTTCACATCAAATCATATTCAAAACTTTCTGATGATTTGTTTTTGTGTTTTGTTTGGTAGTTTGTAGTGGTAATTCTGTCTTGAGTATCATAGCTATATGAATCTACTCCGTTTGAAACGATATTTCATTGAGTGTTGTATGTGTAGTTATAGTTTCAGAGTGAACTTAATCTTGAGAGAGCATCATAACTGTAATTTGTTACTACTCAATTTCAGAGTGTTTTACTGAGTTGTGTGAAACTATCATATGTATAGTTTGCTATATTTTGGTCATTTCTTGTAATACTTGTTCATCTGTTTGCTCCATCATATGTATAGTTTGTAGATATGGCTTCTACTCCCTCTCCTGCAGGAGAGGGTTGGGGTGAGGTTATACTTGTTCTATTTCATGAAATGTCATGTGTATATGTTATCGTTTTATCTGAATTTGTTTCATTTACGAGTCTTCATAAACTATCATATTCAAATCATAGATCATTTCACTCATTATCAGTGGCACTTATGAGTCTTCATAATGCATCGTATTCATATATTTCACTGGTTACTCATCATACTCATACTCATGTTTGAATATCTCTTTGTTTGAGTCTGTTGAGTCTATCATAATTGTTTACAACAACGGTTCCATTTGGATCTGTTGTTTTGTTGAGGTTTCATGATATATCATATTCATATCTCATTACTTGTTGATCTGGATATGTGATTGTAACAAGTTGTCAGAGGTCATTATAATCATAGAGAGTAATATTGTCATTTGCATCTGTTACTTTTTCAAGATTTCAATTGATATCATAACTATAATTTATTGTTCTTCATTCATGAGATTCTGATAATATATTTCAACTATAATCATATGTATAATGGGTTATTCATCCATCTTTATCAGTTTTTGTGATAACTTGATTGAGTTTATTATATGCATAGCCCTCAAAATCTCCATTATTATCTATTTCTTTTATGAGCCTTGAATCTGTATCATATTCATAACTCGTTCCTATAGTCTTCCCTGTTGTTCAAACTATTTTTTTCTCTGTTATTTTATCATTTTTATTATAACTGTGGGTGATAATATTACCGAGTGTATCTGTAGCTGTTGTTAGTCTATTGAGAGTATCATAACCGTACAGTGTAGAGTTCCCTTTTGGGTCTACTGTTTCTATAATATTTCATATGGCATCATATTTTGTTTTTGTTGTTATTGTTTCATTTATGGCTAAGAGTATTTTTTTATTTTCAATCACTCTTCATAATATATCAAATGTGTTTTGCTCTTTTAATACTAAAGTATTATTTCCATCAGAAACTCGTGCTTCTGTTATTCCTCATAATGCATCATACTCTAACTGAGTAGTTGTAAAGTGTGGATCTATTTGTTTCTCGATCCTATCAAAGAGATCATATTCAAATTTTGTCTGCGTCTCGTTTGGATGAATTTGAGTGATGAGTCTATTATTTATGTCATAGACATATTTTGTAATGATATTTTGATTGATTCCTGCCTCCGTAGGAATGACTGTTTTTTTAATAATAAATCATGCTTCATTATATTCAAACTTCTGAGTGGCATTATTTCCATCAGTTATTTCGGTAATATTTGAATTTTTATCATACTGAGTCACTGTTATTTTTTGCCTACTTGCATCTATGTCTGTTGTGATTTTTGTAGGATTATCTAAAATGTCATATTCATAACTACTGTCTATAGTTTCAGTTCCTGATAATATTATTTTCTCGTTTGTCTTTTTATTCAGTTTATTATATACATATTCACTTACGATTCCCTCTGGAGTGGTAAGCTTTTTAAGCATATTAAAATCATCATAACTGAGATTTGAAATATTTCATTCTGCATCTGTTATACTGGTAATATTTCACTTATTGTCATAGCTATAGTTTGTAGCTATTTCCTCTCATGAAAGAGACTTAACAGTTTTTAATAAATTTCCATTCTGATACTCAAAACTTGTTTCGGATCCATTTCCATCAATCTTTTTTATAAGTTCTCAGAGTGTGTTGTATTCAAACTCTTCTATAACTATTATAGTATTTCCATCATAATCTTGCACTCAAAGTACTTCTGTTTTTGTGATGTTTCCATTACTATCGAGTTCAAAGTTTGTAACTCTTCCATTTGGAGCAATAGCTTGAGTTATTTTATTAAAGACGGGGTGGTAGGTATAGCTATATACTATATCTTCTGCTGAGTCAGCTGACTGAACATCTTGTTTCATTCTCTTTTCTATGAGGTTTGATCTCGTATCATAGTCATATGTATATCCATTTCAAAGTGGTAAGATTTCTTTTGATATATAGTTATTATTATCATATTCATAAGTGTATATACTGTCTCAAGTATATTTTTTCACTATCTTCCCAATGGTATTTCAGTTTGAATCATATGTATAGATGACATTGTTTCCTTCCCTATCTAAGACACTGTTTTGAGTTATTTGATTCTCTGCATCAAGAGTATAGGTATATCAAATAGTTCCTTCTCAAAACTTTTGTGTTGCAACTCTATCATCTCCATTATATGTATTTTCTACATAGATGTTATTTTCTGAATCTATAAGTTGTAGTATATTATGAGACGATTCAAAAGTATCTCACATCGTATATGTGAAACTAATTTCTTTTGAGCTTATAGTATTCGTAGTTGTAATAGTTTTTAAATCAAATTCATCTCCATCAGTTTCTCCTGTTCAGAAATATATAAACTCAACGGTATCTCCGTTAAAATCAGTTATATCTTTGATTCTCGAATGACCATAATATGTCAGATTATATACTCTCGAGTTTGTATCTATTATTTGCGTTAATGCATTGTTTGCATCATACATAAAACTCATAGTATTTGAGAAATTATCTGTGATACTTTGTAGTCTTAGGTTATTATTAAAACTGAGAGTTGTAGTGTTATTTAAGTTCACAGAGTATGTTCCATTTGCTAAGCTGAGGGTTCATTTAAGAGTCTCATTTCCTAAAAATCAAGTTCATGATTTTATAAATTGGAATACTCCAAGCTTCCCATTGTGGTAGTTTATATTTCCATCATTGTCTTCAACTAAAAATTGATTGTAATTATAATCAAAATTATTTCAGAGGGGTCCGTTATAATAGGATTGATTTTGGTAGTTTATTTTAAACTCAAATGGAAATCAAACAGACTTGTATTGCATAAGAGTGTTATCATATACAAATTCTCATGTGTTGAGGTTTACAGGATCTCATGCTGTTGCTTCTGTATTTATTTCTTGGGATACTGTGTTATTCGTACTCTGAGTACTTGTTTCTTGGATCGGTCAGATAAAAATCTCTTCTCATGATGGAATGTTATTCTGAACGAAAATATTTCCATTATTTTCTACATAATTAGAGTATGAAAAATCTGGAGTAAAATTCTCATTTATTACATTCACTTGATAAGTAGTCGTAGCATCTGATAGATTTCCATCTGCATAGACTCATCTTACATACCAGTTATATGTTCCTGTAGGAAGTGAAGCTATTTCAAGTTCATAATAACGCTCTACTACTTGTATAGCACTATCATCCTTAAGATAGAAATTATATGATACGGCATTTTCTATGCTATCCCAAATAAGGTAGGTATATCATTGTTTGTAATCTATGTTTAAAACATCTCATCATGTGCTTACTTGTTCCACTTGTTGTACTATTTCTTCGATAACCGTAGCATCAACATTTTCGATAGTTTGATCTACTATTACATCTCAGCTAATAGTTGTTGTTGTGATATCTATTTCATAGTTTGATGAAATAATCACGATGTCTGCTTGTATATTTCCAGATACTGTTTGCGTAATTACAGCAGGTCAACCACCACCCGTATTACTTGGTGTACTCGGAGCTAAGTTCACTGTTTTTACAACTACTTTATTTACTGTAGTATCTCCTATTGTTTGTGTCGTAATACTTTGCGTTACTTCTAGATTTTCTATTTCAATTACTATTGGTGCTGTATCCTGAGTAATCGTTTTAATAGTAATACTTTCTCAGCTTCATTCTCAATTTGAGGATACTATTGCTCCATGTCAGCTAATTCATCAAAGAGATATTTGTTTTGTTCCATCTACATATAATGTATACCCGTTTAAATAAATAACTCCATCATAAACAAAGTCTCCATCTATAGTAATGTTACTTTGTAAGTTCATGTCTGATGATATTGGTGTCGATCAATTGATAGTTCTCGCTTGGGTACCATTTACATATAACTGAGTAACATCAAAGCTTCAATTATTTTCTATATTTCATTTTGCTGTTATTTTTGAAGTTCATCCTGATGAAGTGAGTATAGTTCAATTATTTACTACATTCCCTTCTACTGTTATATTTGCCCCATTTAAAAGATTATATTCTTCTTGATTAGCTATAAGTAAATCTCAGTTTATAGTAATTGGGTCTGGGAGAGTATTTTTATTTAAAGTAAGAGTTGCTATATTTGAATCAGCGATTCCATCATTTACTTTTGCATAAATAACTACTGCTCCATCTTCTAGGTTTGAGAGATCTAAATTGAAATTAAATTCTCAATTCTCCATTGGAGTAGATCATGTGGAACTGAAATTTATATAATTTGTTCCATCAAGTGAATAAGAAAAAGTGAGAGTTTGATCTGCATCAAGATCTTTAATTCAAGCGATTTTGAAATTAATAAATTCTTGGTTTATCAGGGTTATAGAAGTTTGTGTAGAAGTGAGGCTTCCTATAAGTGGAGCCACTTGATCGAGTCAAATTCATTGAATACATCATGGGACGTTGATACATTTAGCTTCTGTCCAATCAGAATCGGATAAAATACCATCTCATTTTACTCTCCAGTAAAGATTCGTTCAAGTTTCTTTGATCGCCGTTGGAAGTAAATATTGAGTTGAGTTATTGACACTTATATCTTCTTCTCATGTGATTGAAAGGATGTAGTCAGAGTATGAATCTATTGGAGCCCATTTTAGGTAGGTGTTTGTAGAGATGTTTCCGTTTATGTTGTCTAATGCTCCATACAAATATGCTTGCGATACATAACTCAATGAACCATTATTAATTACATCTCATTTAAAATGAACATAAAATAATTTTGCAGCATTGTTGTTGTATCATCAAATAATACCATTATTCTCTATACCTCCATCTACTGTTAACGTATAATAATTATACGTTAATTCTGTTTTCCTTAATATTCCATTTCAGGTAAGTACTACATCTCAGTTTAATATAGTGTTTCACATAATTATTGATGTTCCATCTAATGTTAATCTGTCAAATGTTGATGTATTTACTATATTTCATTTTGCCAGTACTTTTCTTCATGTGAATCCATTCAAATTATACAACACTTCTGTATTCTCTATATTTGTTTCTGTATTATAAATACTTCATACTTTGATTATTTCTCCATCTCAGTTAATATTTGAACTTAGTATTTTTCATACATACGGATAGTTCAAATATATATCCTTTGCCCCATCTACATACAATGTATAATTCTGTAAATATGTTGTAAATTGAAAATTGATGTCTCATAATAGTTCAACATCTCAGTTTAAATAAAGATTTGGTTTGAAATTATCAGATGAAGTAATAGTTCTGACTCCATCTGTTTCAGTATCTTGAATATAGGTGTTTCATGACCATCATGAATCTGATCCATTTGTAACATCTCAATACAAATATGCTTGCGATATATAACTTAATGAACCATTATTCAGTACATCTCATTTAAAATGAATATAAAATAATTTTGCAGCATTGTTGTTGTATCATCAAATAATACCATTATTCTCTACATTCCCATTCACTGTTAATGTATAATAATTATACGTTGATTCTGTTTTTCTCAATATTCCACTTCAGGTAACTACTACATCTCAATTTAAAAGAGTATTTCATGTAATTTTTGATAACCCATCTAATGCTAATATATCAAATGTTGATGTATTAACGATATTTCATTTTGCTAGTACTTTTCTTCATGTAAAGCCATTTAAATTAGATCATACTTCTATATTCTCTATATTTGTTTCTACATTGTAAATGCTTCATACTTTGATTGCTTCTCCATCTCAATTTGTATTTGAACTCAATACTTTTCATACATATGGGTAGTTCAAATATATATTCCTCGTTCCATCTACATACAAGGTATGGTTTTGTAAATATGTTGTAAACTGAAAATCTATGTCTCAGAGTAATTCAACGTCTCAACTTAAATAAAGGTTTGGTTTGAAATTTGGTGATGAGGTAATAGTTCTAACTCCATCTGTTTCAGTATCTTGAATGTAGGTATTTCACGACCACGATGAATCAACTCAGTTTGTAACATCTCAATATAAATATGCTTGTGATATATAACTCAATGAACCATTATTCACTACATTTCATTTAAAATGAACATAAAATAACTTTGCAGCATTGTTGTTGTATCATCAAATAATACCATTATTCTCTATACCTCCATCTACTGTTAATGTGTAATAGTTGTACGTTGATTCTGTTTTTCTCAATATTCCACTTCAAGTAATTATTACATCTCAATTTAATATAGTGTTTCATGTAATAATTGATGCACCATCCAATGTTAATCTATCAAATATTGATGTATTAACAATATTTCATTTTGCTGTTACATCTCTTCATGTAAATCAATTCAGATTTAATCATACTTCTGTATTTTCCATGTTTGTTTCTACATTGTAGATACTTCATACTTTGATAGTCTCTCCATCTCAGTTTCCATTTGAACTTAGTATTTTTCACACATACGGATAGTTTAAATATATATTCTTCGTTCCATCTACAAACAATGTATAATTTTGTAAATATGTTGTGAATTGAAAATCTATATCTCATAACAGTTCAACATCTCAGTTTAAATAGAGATTTGGTTTGAAATTTTCTGATGAAGTAATGGTTCTGACTCCATTTGTTTCAGTATCTTGAATATAGGTGTTTCATAACCATGATGAACCTGATCCATTTGTAACATCTCAATACAAATGTGCCTGACTAACATAACTCAAACTCCCATTATTAATTATATCTCACTTGAAATGAACATAAAATAACTTTGCAGCATTGTTGTTGTATCATCAAATAACCCCATTATTCTCTACATCCCCATTCACTGTTAATGTATAATAGTTGTACGTTGATTCTGTTTTTCTCAATATTCCACTTCAAGTAATTATTACATCTCAATTTAATGTAGTATTTCATGTGATTTTTGATAACCCATTTAATGTTAATGTATCAAATGTTGATGTATTTACTATATTTCATTTTGATGATACCTTTTTTCATGTGAATCCATTCAAATTGTACAATATTTCTGTATTCTCTATGTTTGTCTCCACATTATATATATTTCAAACTTTGATTGATTCTCCATCTCAGTTAGTATTTGATGATAATATTTTTCATACATACGGATAGTTCAAATATATATTCTTTGTCCCATCTACATATAAGGTATGGTTTTGTAAATATGTTGTGAATTGAAAATCTATATCTCATAACAGTTCAACATCTCAGTTTAAATAGAGATTTGGTTTGAAATTTTCTGATGAAGTAATGGTTCTGACTCCATTTGTTTCAGTATCTTGAATATAGGTGTTTCATAACCATGATGAACCTGATCCATTTGTAAGATCTCAATACAAATGTACCTGACTAACATAATTTAAACTCCCATTATTAATTACATCTCACTTGAAATGGACGTAAAATAACTTTGCAGCATTATTATTATATCATCATATAATCCCATTATTCTCTACATCCCCATTTACTATTAATGTATAATAATTGTACGTTGATTCTGTTTTCCTCAATATACCATTTCACGTAATACTCACCCCTCCCACCGTAGTATTTCATACAATATTAACTAATCAATTCACCTCAACAACATCATCAACATCTGGAACGACTCCTTCCACCCAAGTTGATACACTATTCCAATTCCCTCAAGCTGACGTTGAATGGATAGTTGGCTCTAATACAGCCCAAGCGCTCGCAAAACTAAACGCAAAAAATAAAGACATTATCACAAATATCCTCAAAACAATCCTCCTCATAGATACAAAAATTTAGAAAAATAAAGCCGATTAGCACAATAATCTCCATTAGTATACTCACATGATATTAACAGGACATTAATTTTTAAATAAAAAACTTTTTTCTTCTTTACAATTCTTCAAAACATCATATCAAACATGAAGTATCACCCGAAAATTAAAGCTTTCAGAAAAAAACTATTATTTTATATATTTTTATCTATAATCTCTACAATTATTTACTTTCCTTACTTCAAATACATGGAATATTTATTTCTGATCATCTGATTTATCCTTCTCATTAAATGAGCTGACATGCTCGTTGATGGAGCAAGTTCTATTGCAAAGAAATTTTGAATTTCAGCTCTGGTAATCTGACTTACAATAGTTGCATTTTGATCATCAGCACCTGAGCTCGTGATTAATCTCATATCATGATATTCATGAAATACAGATTTGGCTGTCTCAAATATAATAGGAAGTAATATATCAAACCTGCTCTTAATCCTATGAATAACTGCTATTCTATATCCTATTAAACTTCCTCAAACAACTATAAAAAGAGAAATACCTTTTTTGATTTTCTCAGCTATTGTACTCATTCTTATATTACTTGACTGAGTTATATCAAGAGCAGATGCAGGGATATTATCTGTGTTATTTTGAATTTTTCTTTATTATACATTCTCTATTGCAAAAAGTTCAAAAGATTCAGAAACTGAAAAAATTGAACTTATGAGTAATATAAAAGCAACTCTTTTTGTTCTTTTATGACTTTGTTGACTTGTTTGATGAGGAAAATTAATAGTTGATAGTGCTGTTTGAATCGCTCAAGCACAATGACTTCCTGAGGCATTTATATGAGTAACTATTGTCGCTATTTGAACTTCTCTCCCAGAGCTTGCTGTGAGTGTTATAGCTGCATTTAAGAAAAATACTGATATCGCTATTTGAGCTGTAGTATGATCAAATATATTCAATACTCTATGGATTCTCTGAGCAACTGGTCTTATGACTCCTCTTCCCTCATATACATGAATACATTTTGATTTATGAATCAACCTGATCGCAAGTATTTACCTATTTCTCTTTGCGTTTAGTTTTAAAAAACATCATATTGATAAAAAAGAAGGTATTATTTTTATCACATTATATGTATTTTATATTATATTTTTGGTTTCGAAGATATAAAAATGTGTACTTAGGTTTTAATCCCTCGTACCTCGGGTACTCCCTTTGAAAAGGGAGAAATAAAACATATACATATATATAGTATTATAGAAGGATTTCTTCCTTTTTCAAAGGAAGTACCGAGATACGAGGGGATGGATTCGTATTCAAGTACACAAAAAAAGAATACATTATAATGTATTCTTTTTTTTATTTATATAACTCTCTAATATAAGAGCTGCTGAGATATCATCTTTTTGTCATTGTTTATCTTTGATACCAATAGTATCCAAAATATTATCTGCTTCAAAACTGGTGAATCGTTCATCTATTCCTACTATTTTTTTATCTGGAAAAATATTCTTGAGCTTCTCAATAAAGACTTTTGTCTTATCTAATTGCCTCAGTTTTTTTCCATATAAATCATATGGGAGTCCTACTACTAACTCTTCAACTGAGTATTCTTTTACAAGCTTCCTGAGTTCAGAAACAAGCTTTGGTCTCAGGATGATAGCTTTTGGTAAGACTATCCCTTGAACATAAACTGCTACTCAACATCTTTTATCTCATAGATCTATTCAAAGGTACATATTTTATGAATTAGATGAGCTAAGGATAATTTTCATTTTTGCCATAGAATCTTTTCCAAGATTAATATACACATCTGATTCTCATATTTTTTTAATGTGTCCTGCAGGTAAATCAATATGTTTTTTTGTAAGCTCTATATTAAATTTCTTTTTAATTTCTCCGATAATATCTTTTTCTCAAATTCATCCGAAAACCTTTCCATTTGCTCATGTTTTTAAAGCAAATGCTAACTCTTTATGGTTGAGTATTTCTGATAGGTTATGTTTATTTTCTATAAGTTCTCTTCTATGACTATCTTTCTTTTTTAATCTATCCTTATATTTCCTTTCCTCTGCTGCAGTAAGTTCTACTGCAAATTTCTTTGGAAGTAAGAAATTTTGAGCATATCATGACTTTACTTCTTTTATTTCTCCTTCTTTTCAGACATTAATTACGTGTTTTAAAAAAAGTACTTTCATATTTTTTTATTAAAAATTATTTTTCTTCTTCTACTTTATTTTCTTCTTTTATTTCTTCTTCTTTCACTTCTATATCTTCAATTGAAATTCTATATCATGTCAGATTTGAAGCAAGATTTACATTGAGACCATTTTTCCCAACTGCTTTTGCTCTTTCTGTAGGAAGTATAAAGACTGTTGCATGCTCTTGTTCTTCATTAATTTCAACTTTTAATACTTGAGCTGGAGAAAGAGACCTTTTAATAATATCATGAATATCTCCACTATTTGGAATAATATCTATTTTTTCTCATCCAAGCTCTTCCATTACTCACTTTACTCTGATACCTTTTTGACCAATCAAGGTTCCTACTGGATCAATTTCTTCATAATTTGATGATACAAGAAGTTTTGTTTTCACCCCTGGTTGACGAACAACATTATCGATAGAAATAATACCTTCTCAAATTTCCGGTACAAATTCAGCAAATATAGCAGGAACACTTTCTGCTCTTTTTCTACTCAAAATAACCTTTGGTGATCACGTTTCACTTTTTGATACTTCAGCAACATACAAGAAAAATCTTGCTCATGCAACATATTCATCTCTTGAAACTTGTTCTGATTTTGGAAGTACTACTTGGTTTCCATTATAATCGAATATAATTTTTCATCATTCTACAATTTCTACTTTCATATTAATAACTTGTCCTTCTTTTCATACAAAAAGATCATATATTTTTTCTTTTTCAGTATCCCCTATTTTTTGAATAATCACTTGTCTTGCAGCCTGAGAAGCGATACGTCAAAAAGCTTCACTATTATCACCCTTCATAACCTCATCAGTTACGTCTATTTCTATAATATCTCATTCTTTAAAACCTTCGGCATCATCTCATAGTTCTTCAAAACTAATCTCAAGTGAAGAATTTGTTACCTCTTTTACAATTGTTTTTTCAACACTAATTTCAATGTCTCCTTTTTCAATGTTCAATTTTACATTTACTTCTTCATCTCTATTTCAATAATCTTTTTTATATGCAGTTCTAATCGCTGCTTCAATAATTTCTACTAACTTTTCTTTTGGAATATTTTTTTCGGCTGAAATCATGTTGATAGCTGATTCTATTTGTTTTAAGTCTAACATAAATTATGTATTAATTATAAATTCTTTCTTATTTCTAAAAGAAAACGAGAATTCGCTTTCGCAAATCCTCGTTTTTAATTTTTAAAAACAGTACTCTTTTATAGTATGATATTTTTTGAAAAAATCAAATTTTTATAAATTACATTTTTTTTCTTAAAAATGATGGTACATCTAAGTCATCCTTTGGTGCTGTTGCTTGAGAAGCAGGAATAACTCTTGAGTCAGCAACTGATCTTCTTCCAAATGCATTCCCTTTTGGTGTTTCAATTTTTGCTTCTGCAAATTGAGTATTTGATGTTTCGTCAAACCCAGTAGCAACAACTGTAATTTTTAATTCACCATTATATTCTTCATTAATAGTAGCACCAAAGATAATATTTGCATCACTATCAACTGATTCAGTAATGATTCTTGCAGCTTCATCAACTTCAAACATACTTAAGTCAGTTCACCCTGTAATATTGAATAAGAGTCCTTTTGCTCCTGCAATTGATAGTTCTAAAAGTGGACTATCAATTGCTGATCTAGAAGCTTCTACTGCTCTGTTTTCACCAGAACCATATCCAATACCCATTAATGCTGAACCTGCATTTTTCATAACTGATCTTACATCGGCAAAATCGACATTAATAAGACCTGGTTGTGTTATAAGATCTGATATTCCTTGTACTCACTGATTTAATACTTCATCAACAATTGAGAAAGCATCAAGTAAAGGTGTTTTTTTATCAATAATAGTAAGAATTTTATCATTAGGGATTGTGATAAGTGTATCTACTTTTTCTTTCAAAGCTGTAAATCCATCAATAGATTTTGACATCCTATTTTGTCCTTCAAATGCAAATGGTTTTGTAACCACTCATACTGTAAGAGATCCCACTTCTTTTGCTATTTCTGCAACAACTGGAGCAGCTCATGTACCTGTTCCACCTCATAAACCACAAGTAATAAAAATCATGTCTGCTCATTCTAGAACAGCTTTAATTTCCTCTCTTGATTCTTCAGCAGCTTTTTTCCCAACATCTGGATCTGATCCTGCTCATAAACCTGAAGTAATTATTTTTCAGATATTTAATTTTGTTGGAGCAAGAGAACTAAATAATGCTTGAGCATCAGTGTTAATAGAAATGAATTCTACTCACGCTAAACCTCATTCGATCATTCTATTCACTGCATTTTGTCATCCACCCCCTACTCATACAACTTTTATTTTTGCTACTGGTGAAATTGAATTTCAAATATTCACTTCTTCTGGACCCGTTGGAGCTACAATACTTCCTCCTGAAAGTAAGCTTTTTAATTTATCTTCTCTTTTTGTCATTTTTTTTATTATTAGAAAATTAAATATATGATTTTAAAATCTGGTAACTATGGTAAGAGTTTTTTAAATGTTCTTATTATAGAATCAAAGAATCAGGATACATTCAAAGAAAAAACATTTGAAGAAACCGAATATCTATTTGATAGTATCATAGTTCATATCACTGCTGCAAATACTGGATCACTTATTGATGCATCTGCCAAATCATCTTTTGATGCTGGGAGTCATATGAATACTGGTAACTTTAAGTTCTTCTTTCATAACTCTATAAATCACTTCATTTTTACTCATCCTCATACACAAACTGCTCATTCTGGTAACATCCCATCTTTTCAAACTTTTTTTAATTCTTGTCTCACAAAGTAAAATATTTCTTCATACCTTGCAGTAACAATTTGAGAAAGGTAAAGTAAAGATAACTTCCCTTCTTCTCCAATATTAAGTTCTGATAAATCCACTTCCCTATCAATATATCATGTCATATTCTCTAAATCCAGTTCTGCATAATCGATTTTTAATTTTTCTGCTACTGAAGTGGATGTTCGTAAACCTAAAGCTATGTCATTTGTGACACTATCTCAACCTATTGGAATCATTGATGAGAATTGAAGAGTTCACTCTTCATATACAGTGATTCAAGTAGTCGATCATCAAATATCTATACATACTACTCATAATTCCTTTTGTCTTTTTGTAAGAACTCATTCTGGAGAACTCAGTAGATTTGGATATATATCAAGTATTTCTATTCAAATATCTGAAACTGCTTTCCTAATATTATTCAGGACATTGAGATTTATTGAAAATATATTTGCAATTACTTCTAGTTTTCTTGCTGACATTCAAATGGGATTTTTGACCCCTTCTTCTAAATCTACAATGAAGTTTTCTGGAATTACCTTTAATATCTCTTTATTTGGGAGATCAACTCCATTTTTTGCCATATCAAGAGCTCTTTCAATATCTTCTTCTGAGATTTCTCCCCCCGCTACAGCAACAACTCATTTATTTCTAATAACATCTAATGATGATGAGTTAAATGATATATATGCTCATGAAACTTGTTCTCATGCCATTTTTTCGGCTTCTTCTAATGTTTTATCTAAGTTATTTTTAAATTCCTCCATATCTAAAATGTTCCCTTTTCTAATAGCATTTGAAGAAGTAATACCAACTCATAGGATATGGAAATCTTCGGCTGATTCATTATCAAAATACCCAATTATAGTTCTTATTTTAGAACTTCATATATCGATGGTTGTAATAGTATTCGATCCTCACATATTTTTTTGAAAGATTAACTAATATAATGTTCTCTTTTTTTATACAAGCTTATCCTCTTGGAATAAACAATCTTGTTTTTTTAGTAAACTTGTTACATGAAAGATTATATTGAGAGAAACATCATTTACAACAAGAGTTTTTAAATGATGTTAAAAAAAAATAAAGAGCCCATATTTTTTGCAAAAAAAACAAAAATATAGTAAAGTTGGTAATGAAGTGATTTTAAAAAGTATTTAAAACTACTGTTCTAAATTTTTACCCACAAAAATGAATAAATTTTATATATTTTTCCAACTTTCTATATTCTTAACTCTCTCACTTAATATAGTGCTCTATATTATCTTATGAAGTAGGTTTAATATATTTGAGATAGAAGTTGTTTATATAATCATATTTAGTACCGTCCTTGTAGAATATACAATAATACTTTTTTTGGTAAAAAAATTCTTTTTTGGTCCTATATTAAAACTAGAATATACTATCAAAAAATTTCTCGTATGAAGCTTAAAAAACCAAGAAATTATTTTCCAAGAAAGTCCAAATCCTCATCTAAACTATATACTTCTTTTTTTCTCAAAAACATTAAACACTCTCAAAAGTATTAAATCAGAATTTATGCATGGGAAGGAAATAAAATGAGAAGTAGAATTAGGAAAAGAAATTCAATGAAAAATGCTTACTAAAAAACTCATTGAAGTTCCCTCTCTTGATATTATTGTAAAATCAAAACCTGCTGGAGAGATATGATGAGACTCATATGATATTATGCATGAATGAGACAACTATTATATATATGTATGAGATGCAACTGGACATGGCGTTGGGGCATGATTTATCATGATAATGGTGAATGCACTTATCAGTTGATTTACAAAAGTATATCAAAAATGAAGTAGTATATTAGCAAAAACAAATGAAATTTTAAAACCAAGAGTAAAAGCGAATCTTCTTATGAGCCTTTTACTCGTAAGGTGGGATGAACAAGAAAAAAGACTCTACATGACATGAGCTGGGCATGAGTACCTTATGATATATAAACATAAACAAAAAAAATGTTTCAAAGTGAAATCATGATGAGTCGCTCTTTGAATGATTAAAGATGTCAGTAAACTCCTCAAAGAACAAGAAATTAAATTTGAACCAAACGATATTATAGTTCTCTACAGTGATGGTATTACAGAAGCTATAAATAAACCATCAAAAGATGGCTCTCAAGAGATGTTTGGTGAAGAAAGGCTTATGAAATGTATTGAAAAAGCTCCTTTTTATGAAAAACAAAGCTATAAAACAAGTAGAAGTGTATTTAATAATATCACTATAGAACTTTCTAATTTCATGTGATATAAACATGTGCAGCTTGATGATATCACTCTTGCTACTATCCATTACAAAGCAGAAGTTTTTGATGAAGCAAATGATTTTCCAAAAGAAATAAATGAAGACTTTATCGCTGAATGGAATTGGTAAAAAACGAACAATTGTTCGTTTTTTTTATTCAAAAATAGAAAGATCGAACTGTAAAGAGCAAAAATAAAGTAAGACTTTACAAAGCGTATTATTGCTATAAAATAGCGATAATACGCTTTTAAATTCATAACTTAAATCTTTGTGTCAAAACAAGAACAACTCATCAAACTTGTATGAGAAAGAGTCTCTGGAGATGTGTACTCATATATAAAAAAAGATATTCCTAAGACAAAAGTCCCTGACGATAAAGTAAGTGATAAAGATATATTAAATACTGAAAAAGATTATAAAGAAGCCCTTGCTTTTGTAAAAGATGCTATTTCTCCAGCATTCATGAAAATTTACCCGAATAAAATTCAAATCAATAATACTCTTGCAAAGACTTTCTTTGTGTATGCTTACCCGAATTTTCTAGAATGAAACTGGTTATCTCCTATTATTAATTGGGATATCAAGTTTGATATGAGTCTTTTTGTTTACCCTGTTGAATCTGCCTTTATACAAAAATATTTAAGAAAGAGACTCACGCAGCTTAATTCTGAGAGAAGTATTAATGCTGAGAAAGGCCTTATCAATGATCCTGCTCTGGAAGCTCAAATTCAAGATGTAGAGGAATTGAGATATAAACTTACCAGAGGAGAAGAAAAATATTTTCATTTCTGACTCTATATAACTATATATGCTGAGAATGATGAAAAATTAGACAGAGTATGAAAAGATATCGAAACCATATTAGCTTGAAGGAATGTTTTACAAAAACAAAGTTTCCTCAGAGCTGAGCAAGGTTTCATCTCAACAGGACCTTTTTGTAAAGATGAGCTTGGGGTTTATAGGAATATATCTACCTGAGGTTTATCAACTACTTTTCCTTTTTCTTCTTCAACTCTCAGCCATGATGACGGGATTTTATATGGTATAAATACTCACAATAATTCTCTTATTCTTTTTGATAGATTCAAAACTGAAAATGCAAATATGACGGTATTTGCAAAATCAGGTTCATGAAAATCTTTTGCTGTAAAGCTTGAGATTTTAAGAAGTTTAATGCTTGGAACTGATGTTATTGTTATTGATCCAGAAAATGAATATCAAGCACTTATTAATCAAGTGTGAGGAACTTACTTAGATGTAAGTCTTAATTCTACTCAAAGAATTAATCCTTTTGATCTTCCAAAAGGCCTCAAAGATCATGAAGAACGTCCTGGTGATTTACTGAGAAGTGCTATCATTAATTTACTCGGGCTTATGAACCTGATGCTTGGAAAACTTACAGCAGAAGAGGCATCAATCATGGAAAAAGCTCTTATTACGACATATAGTCTCAAATGACTTACTCTGGAAGATGACGATATAGCATGAAAACAAATTCCTGTCATGAAAGATCTTCAAGATGTTCTGGAAACAATGGATGGAGCAAAATCTATTGTCACAAGAATAGAAAAATATACTTCAGGTATATTCTCATGAATATTCTCTCAACAAACAAATGTAGACCTAGGTGAATGATTACAAGTGTTCTCAGTAAGAGATCTTGATGATATGCTCAGACCTATTGCTATGTACGTTATCCTCAACCATATCTGGAACAAAGTAAAAAGTAGTAACAAAAAAAGAATACTTGTTGTTGATGAAGCATGGAATATCATGCAACATGAAGATAGTGCAAAATTCTTGTATGCGCTTGTAAAAAGAGCGAGAAAATATAACTTATGAATCACAACTATTACTCAAGATGTAGAGGATTTTGTAAATAGTGAATACGGGAAACCAATCTTAACCAATTCATCTATTCAACTTCTTCTGAAACAATCATCTGCTTCAATTGATGTATTAGAAAATGTCTATAAACTTACAGGACAAGAGAAATATATTCTCCTTAATGCTGCCGTATGACAATGACTCTTCTTCGCTTGAACAGAACATGTATGAATACAAGTAGTTGCAAGTTTTTATGAAGAACAGGTAGTTACTACTGATCCGAATAAGAAATAAACAAAAAAAGACCTGAAAGTTTCAGGTCTTTTTTTGACACTTATTTTTTAGTATGTTAAAATAATACTAAGTTATAAGAATAAGAACACTACATATGAAAAAGAACCCTTTAAAGAGACTAGAGACTCAGGTAATTATATCTTTGATTTTAGCAATTATTGCAGGAATTTATCTTCCACAAATAGTTCCCTATATTAGTTGGATGTGAGAAATATTTATGAAAATGTTAAAAGTATTTTTAGCGCCTTTATTATTCTTCTCAGTTTTTATTGCGGTATTAGGTTTGTGAGATTTTAAAAAACTCTGAAATATATGAGCAAGAACCATGTGATACTATATGCTTACAACAGTGTTAGCTATTTCAGTTTCTCTTATACTCATGAATGTTTTTACTCCTTGAGTTTGATCAACTCTATGAATTGAGGCATGATTTAATGCAGCTACTATTGAAAGCCTTACATTTTCTGCTTTTATTCAAAGTCTCATTCCAAGTAATATATTTGTTGCATTTGTAGAATTTAATGCCATGCAAATTGTTACCTGCGGTATAGTTCTCGGTATTAGTGTCCTTGCATGAGGGAAAATGAAAAAAATAGACCATCTAAAAAATATTACAGAAACTATTAATAATGGGATCCTAAAGTTTATAGAATTTGTGATTAAACTGACTCCATTTGGAGTATTTGCAATTGTTGCAAAAGTAGTATCAGAGCATGGTATAGAAAGTATGATCAATCTTCTACCTTTTGTATATGTTATCCTTCTAGCTCTTTTCATACATGCATTCATAACGCTTCCCTCGATTGGTTTTATCATTTGATGATTTAATCCATATCATTATTTTTTAAAGGTAAAAGAAGCTATCCTTGTATGATTTTCAACATCATCGAGTAGTGCCACTATGTGACTTTCAATGAGTGTCGCAAAAAACAAGGCTAAGCTCAGTGAAGAAGTAGTAGATTTTACATTCCCTATATGAACCACTATTAATATGGATGGGACTGCATTATATCAAGCCTGAGTTGCCCTCTTTGTAGCTCAAGTATTATGAGTTGACCTCACTATCATTGCTCAACTTACTATTGTTGCTATTGTTATTCTTGCTTCCATTTGAGCTGCTTGAGTACCATGAGCTGGAATACTTATTCTTACAACGGTATTTCTTACTATTGGTCTTCCTGTAGAAGCTATTTGAATCATTCTTGCTGTTGATAGAATTCTTGATATGTTTAGAACTTGAGTGAATGTTTGGTGAGACCTTCTGACTGCAAAAGTAGTGGATAAGTTTTATCGTAAAAACCTGACCGATAAAGCTCTAAAAAAGATTGAAGAACTGAAGATTTGTGAAAAATCAAAAGAACTTACAGCATAAAAATATAAAAAAGCCAGAAAGATTTGATTTCTTGGCTTTTTTTAATACAATGTTTGCGCTTCTAAAATCCTATTTTGGGAAATTATGTCTTTACTCTTATTTGTCCCGAAAACAAATATTAAGAGAGAAAAAGATATAATAAATATATATAGAAAAATAAAATACTAATTATTAATTATAATCATCATGGCAGCAAAAGAAATTAAAGGATATATAAAATTACAGATTAATTGAGGACAAGCTAATCCAGCTCCTCCAGTAGGTCCTGCTCTTGGTCAATACGGAGTACCTATTCAAGAATTTACTCAAAAATTCAACGAACAAACAAAAGATAAAATGGGAGTGAAACTTCCTGTTGTTATTACTGTTTATGAAGACAGAACTTTTGACTTCATCGTAAAACAACCACCAATGAGTACTTTAATCAAAGCGAAACTTAACCTTAAAAAAGGTTCAGGAGTACCTCAAAAAGAAAAAGTTGGTAACATGACTTTTGATCAAGTAAAAGAAGTTGCTACTGAAAAAATGCCTGATTTAAATGCTACTTGTATCGCAGGTGCAATGAAAATTGCTCAAGGTACAGCAAGAGCTACTGGTGTTACTACTGATATTGACGGTATGACAAAAGAAGAAATAGCTGCTAAATTAGCATAATTTCAAAAAATTATAAAAAAGAAACATTTATTTAAAAATGTTTCTTTTTTATTTAGAAAAACTTATTTTGGAAACATCTATATTACAATATAATAAGCCATAAGATAATTTAATCCGGTATGAGTATGAAAATGAGCTTAAAAGAACTTACAGAAATGACTACAAAATCTGGTTTTAAATGGATTATAATATTCGTTCCTTGATTATTATTTTCTATTTTTACGCTTATCATGTGACTTATCTTGCTTGACGGTCAAGGTGGCTTCAGTTGAGCAGGACATGCTGGTATTATATGAGCTGTATTATGAGTAATGGTGTTATTTATCCAAGATTTTTTCGCAACATCTTTGATTCTACTCAGCATGATACTCTTCCCTCCCCTATATTTTATGATTGCAAATAAAATCACTATCAAATATATTATTTCCTATATCTTTAAACATAACTTTAAAGATGATTTTATCGAAAAACTCCTCAGCTTTGTTAATAAAAGCATAAGCAAAAGAACCGATAAATTAGACAAAGTAAATGATTTTGCAAATGTAAAACTAGATTTATTAAAATCTATAAAAACAGATACTTCTACTTCCAAGTTAGAAAAAAGGGTTTTACTTTTCTTACTCAAGAAAAGTAAGTTAGAGGATACTACCATGACAAAAGATACAAAAATTTCTGATATGATTGTTGAAAAAGCAAATCAGACAATAAAAGAAATCACAAAATCAAATAACAATGCTTTCTATATTACATTCTCTATCCATTTAACACTTTTAATATTAGCCATAATCTTTTAAGAATAAATATTAGACATTTATTCTTAAAAGATTATAATGCCACTGCAATATTTTTGCTCCCATCGTCTAGTGGTTAGGATACGGCCTTCTCAAGGCTGGGACAGGAGTTCAATTCTCCTTGGGAGTACCATAACGAATTACAAAAAAAAGCCCTCAATAGAGGGTTTTTTAGTTCAATCCCTTTTGGGTATATTTCTGTATTTTTACTATAAAGTCCCCTTTATTAAGGATACTTATAACAGTTCAATTCCCATTAGGTGTTTATTTTCCTTAATATTCTTTATCTAAAATGTTTATACATTTATCATGTGCATCTTTATGAGTTCTGAATTCCTTGTTTAAAAAATAGAACAAAGCAATTTCATATTTAGGTAGCTCTAAAAATATAAAATTATTTGAGCTATGAATAAAATGAAAATCAGGATTTTTTGTTTTAAAAACAAGTAGTGAATTTATTCTATTAGTTTTTGACTTAATAGATATTTTTTTCAATGATTTTCTTAAATTTGAAAATACTTTTGATGGGCTCAACGATAAATCTTGTAGGAAAGAAATTGGAAAATCTGATAAATATGGTATGAACTCAGAATTTTTATCTTTTTTAAATTTTCTTCTTATATCCATAACTTGCAATTTATATGTAATTGTTTCTAACCACAAAATAATTAATTCTATATCCTTATATTCAAAACAATTTAATTCTAAATCAACATCTTTCAATTTATCTTGAATTACATATTCTAAATGTCCTAATATTTCATTATTACAACTAGAGCAACAAGGTAAAACACTTTTATTATACGTTTGCGAAATGCCATTTGTATTAGTAGTGAAAATTCTTTTCGGATTTCTATCATATACCCACTGAGGTAAAATATGCTCTTTAGTTAAATTATTTTCTATGCCACAAAAAACACATAAATTTAAATTATGGTTTGTTTTTAATTTATCAACTATTACACGTTGATTATTTCTAATGTTTTTTCTAAGATCTATTAATCTACTTGTTAATTTCATGAGAAAATTTCTTTGTCAGCCACTATATCGATCTCCTTCAACAATCTATAATAATATCAAAACCTATCCAATGATAATGACACTCTACCTCCTAGATGCGTTATCTAACATACTGGTTTTTCTAATCCTTTTTTTCTTTGCATCTGTTGTATTATCTAATATCGCTTTAGATTTTTTTTCTGCTAGATTGGTCAGCTCTATAAACTCTTCTCGATAATTCCTATACAATGCACCACGCAATGAAGGGTCGATAATTTGAATATCACCTCTCGAAAGGTAATCTTTCTCTTCATTGCAAGATTTGAGGTATGTGCCAAAATGGAGCTTAAAATAAGTTAGTGGATCGCCGTGAAGGCCCCTGTTATAGCATTCATAGCCACTAATATAGGGAGATGGATCGAACTTCTTACCTTGATTCCTGACTACTTTGGCTGCCTCCATTAATTCTTGGGCGAGCTTTTCCTTTTCCGACAATAAGTCGCCAACCGGGTTAGTAAAGCCTGAAGTATCAAAAACTTCTTCAATAGCCTGATAAGTAACATGCAATACCTTACGTATTTCCTTATTGTTTTCAACAGCTTTTTGAATAGCTTCTTTATCTAAACAGCTAATAAATCTAGCACTAAAAAGTAATACTGTTTCTATTGCTACATTGCCCTGCTTCCCTATATATGCCTTTAGCTCATGCTCACTATAAGAAAGTAATTGATTTATCCCCATACTTGAAAAAATTAAATATAAAGTATAATTTATTATAGAATTGATTTGCGGTGATATATTATTGTATTTACTTGCGAGAAGAACTTTCTAAAGCACTAATCTTTTTTAATTTTTTAGCCCCTCTACTAGTCATTTGTTGTTTTATTACTTTTGATTTTTTTCCAGCAAGATAAGTCAACTTTTCAAATTCTTTGCGATGGCTCCTATATAGCGCTCCCCAGAGTGCTGGGTCAACAACTGGAACGTCACCACGCCATAGATAATTAATACCCTCTTTATTGCAAGACCCCAAAAACTCCCCGAAATGCTTTCTTAAATATTCCACTGGGTCGCCGTGCTTTTCTCTTTTATAACATTCATAGTTTGGTAAGTAGGGAGAGGGATCAAACTTTTGACCTTTCTTTTTAGCTGCTTTAGCTGCATTCATAAGAACGCTGGCTTGAATCTTTTTGCTCTCCTGCAAGTCGCCCACACGATTTATACAGTTTGGTTCCAGCGCATCTTCAATACCTTGGTAGGATGCGTGCAATGTCTCGCGTATTTCTGCATTGGTTTCCGCAACCCTTTGAATGGTTTTTACATCTATCAAATTGATTAGCCTAGCACTAAAAAGCAATACCGCTTTTTTTGTGGTATCACTTTGTTTGCTGATATATTCCTTTAACTCGCGCTCACTATAAGAAAGTAATTCACTTATCCCCATACTTAAAAAAAATAAATATAATACTATTATATATAACTATTTTTTAATTCTTGTCAATACACTCCTCATTTTGCATCTCCATATATTCTGTTAAACAATAATTATTTCAAAGACTGTAGTTCCTTATTAAATTTATTCAATTTATCAAAATCTATCTCCTCCAATAATCTATAAAAGTTCGAGTATTCAGCCCCTCAGGAGTACCATAACAGATTACAAAAAAAAGCCCTCGATAGAGGGCTTTTTAGTTCAATCCCTTTTAGGTATATTTCTGTATTTTTACTATAAAATCCCCTTTGTTAGGGATATTTATAACAGTTCAATTCCCCTTAGGTCTTTACATTATAAATTCACTAAATATTATGAATAAAATATTGCTTTCAGTAGCTGAAAAGAGAGCTATAGAAGAAGGTATTGATGGAGCTTTTGATGATGTTAAAAATATCTAAATATAATTCTGATAACCTGAATTATCGGAACTAGAATAAACTAAAAAACTTTATGTTTTCATTCCTTATTTTTAATAAGTTTATATATAGAGAACCTTATATTTCAACTTTTAATCAGTTTGGTAAATTCCAAGTGTTAAATGTTTGGTTCAAGATATTGTTTTGAAAGAAGGGTTATAATTGTTTTTGTATAGATCTATTTTTATATATAATCTTAGTATTTATTTAATGATCTCCTATAAATGAAAAAAATATTAATTTTAGTTTGAGCCGGAGCAAGTAAATTTTGCAATTATACTGATAAGGGGAGCGTTAAATTTATAAATGATAATGTTAGCGACGAGTATAAAATGCCTCCTTTGGGAGATGAATTATTTAATGAGTTAGTTAATAATGGATATAGCGAAGAATTAAGTAAATTACCCGATGATTTAAAAGAGGTGTTTAAAACAGAGGGGTTTGAAAAAGGTATGGAAAAGTGTTTGAGTACAGATGTTAAAAATAAGGATCTAGCTATTCTTTGAACAAAGTCTCAGAAAGAAATCCAAGAATATGTGGAGCATTTGAGAACATCGACTATTGATGAGGCTAAATTACTTAGAGAAATGTGAAAATATTTTTTGAGATTTTATATATCTACAGACGATAAAGAAAATAATCTATATTATCTTTTACTGAAAAATTTAATAGCTAATAACATAGAGCTTTCAATTTCTTCCTTAAATTATGAATGTTTGATTGAAGAAGCATTTAAGCATATCAATAATACAAATTCAAAATTTCAATTTATAAAGCCACATGGTTCTGCAAATTTCTTACCAATTATGGCTGTGAATGGAAAAATTAGGTCCTCTCAGCTTTCTATCTTGGCTGCTACAAAAATAGGTAAAATTGGGCCTACAAAGGTATTTTTAAGAGAAGATGCCTTAAATCACATCAATGGTGAAAATTGATTAATTATACCAGTAATGTCAAGGTATATGCAGAACAAAGAAGGTTCTTTAAATGATGACTATATAAAGGAACATAAACAATATCTTAAAGAAAAAATTGAATCATCAGATAAAATAATTGTAATTGGTGTGAAAATTACAGAAGAAGATACTCATATATGGAGTAACTTAGCAAAGTCTAAAGCTGATATCTGCTATGTTTCATGAAGTGATCTACTATTTAATGACTGGAAAGATAAGAATAATCGTAATACTAAAAATGATATACACAGAAAAGGTTTTAGAGATATGTTTAATACAATGGACTCTTTCCCAGATATCGTTAATAATTTTCTGACTGTTTAAAATAAATAGCCCCCTCTATTAAGGTCTTTCTTTTAAAATTTATTTACGTACTCAACTAAATTAATTTTATTTATTTAATTATACTCTCTTTATAATTTTTACAAATTCTCTCAACTTATCTAACTCTACCTCCTCCAATAACCTATAAAAGTTCAAGTATTCAACCCCTCAGGAGTACCATTTTGAAAATCAACTTTTCTAATGAGTTCTAGTAAGTGACTTCTTGCTAACTAGAGCTCTTTTTTTTGTCTATTAAAAGTTCGCTACCAGATAATTTCAAAATATTTATTTTTTTATTTATACCTATCTTAATATAGCCTCAATAAAGTTTTACAAAGGCTTAACTTGTTTATAATCTCTATCAGTTGATTTACGATAATATATTATTATTTTTATCAAACAATAAGTTAATAATCTATTTGACTCTCATAATCTAGAATATGTGAGTATTTTTCTTTATATTCTTCTAAATTAAAATATTCTAATATCATTTCATTAGCATTGTAAAATGAAATTAAAAGATCTCTATATCCATCAAAATTAAGTTTTCCATCTATTCTGAAAAGCTTATTTTTTTTACATGATAATTTAGGGTAATTAGATAATAATTTTTCTTTTCTTTTATTTAAATTGTCTATATCATAAAATAATATAGACCCATCAAAATGTTCAATAACATTATCTTCTATATTAAACTTAGAATGAATTAATCTATTATAATAATAATCTTTATATTTATTTTCTCATATTTCTTCAATTAAAAAAGAATTATCTCTTTGATCTATATTAAAGTCCGTATAGTAAATCTTATTTCAAAAATAATTATCAAATTTTTTATTTAACCTCTTTTTCCTTGTAAATAATACTTTATCAGACTTTGTAAAAAATTTATCAATACTAAACTCTGGTCAGAAAAATAATCCTCAAAGGAAAATAAATTCTTTATAGTTTTCTTTACCAATAATTTTATTAAAATTTAATTTTATTTTGAACTTACATTCATCTGAGTTATTTTTATATAATCAAAAGAAGTCAAAAACAAAAGGAGTTATAATACCTAAATCAAAAAATAAATCATCATAATAAATGAAGTAATCTTTCAAAAAAATTCATTCCCTATTATAGTTTATTTCTAAATCTGTAATATCTAATAATAAGTCTTTATCTATTAGTTCTAAAATATTAGGAAATTTCTCAAAAAAATCTTTTTTGCTTATGTTTGGAATTGTATTTTTTATTTCCTGATCTTTTGTAATACTATCAATTATTTCATTCGCATCTTTTACATTATTTTCATTAATATATCTTATTATATAATCTCGATCTATTCATTCTATCTGGTCTGATAATATTGAACATATATCCTCTACTTTTTCCTTATATAAAAATTTAATTAAATCTTTATATAAGGAAATTAGTATTTCTTTTATATCTTGTATATTATTTTCACCTTTTAACCTAGATAATTCTTTAATATACCTTAATTTTTTAAGGTCTAATGGTATTGGATAAAAATCTAAACAAATTTCACTTTTTATTAAGTCATCATAATTTGCAATCGATTTAAGAGAATTAATCGTATACAATAATTCTAATTTACCACTAGTAAAAACATGCTCTTTTTTATAAAATTTTTTCTTCTCTAAAGTTAGTTTTTCAATATATCACAATATTAATTCTTTTTTATTCATAATTATATAAATAATAGATTACTAAATACATATATTCTAATTATTACCTGGAATACTTAAGCATATCAACTCTACTCAATTCTTCTGAATATAGTTAATAAACTGTTAAAAATTCTAAATCCCCTCTATCAGGAGCACCAATTTTTAAATAAGGATAAGTTATTTATAGTTAAATATTCATGGAATCAATAAGATATCTTCAAGATTCAAGATACCTTCATAAATCTGGGATTTCAATCATCTCACTTTTTCTACTATGCACAATATCATTTCTTAACTTTATTCATGTAGCAATATCTTTAACTTTATCCTTTAGCGTTTCTCAAAAAAAATCCTCATCTATGCATCTAATGATTTCTTTTAATCAATCTTTTTTACTTCTCATATAATCAGAAACCTTTTCATCACTTCAAAGCTGTTGTAATAAATATCTTTTTGTTATTATTTCTATTGTGATTATTAATATTATTAATGATTCTTGCTTATGATTGTCTTTGAATAATCTCACTGCATTCATATAAAAAATTTCCTCAAGACCTATTTGCTCTTCTCACATAAGAATTTTATGAATGTTACTTATTTCTTCTTCTGTTCTATTTGCTCTTAGCAATGACCATCAAGTTGATGACATAAATAAATTTGATGCGCAACTACTACTTTCTCATACTTTATGGTGGCAAATAGTAAATTCTCTCATATCTTCTTTTGATTCAATACCTCATATCTGAAATCTTCCAGTAATTAATCTGTATGAATCTATAAAATCATTTATAATATTTTTATAGTATTTCCAGTAAAATCACTCTAAATTATCAAATGGTATTCCTAACTGCAATAAAGGAATAAATACTCTTAATCTACTGAACCTGAAAGCCGCATTTCTATCTGTTGCTATTTCCATATTTGTCGATTGTCAAAATCGTTCATCAAAACTTTGACGTACGTCTTCGATAACAATAACATATGGTTTTTTATTTCCATTAAATTCAAACCTTCATTCTATTAAACGTCATCTATCGATGTGAAAACATATATCGCTTTCATAAGAAATTTCTATATATTCATCCATTCACAAATATTCATTCATTGTTTTATTCATACTATTGTTATTATAGAAGATAATAAACAAGATTTTTATTATCACATCAACATCACTTTTATTAAATAATACTGACTACATATTAACAGGACATTAATATTTGAAAGTTTCTTTTACTTTTCAGTTGACTAGATATAAGTTTATTGTGATCAAGAAGATAAATCATATAGAAGCTTAATTTGATACAGTTTGTATTTCTTTAAAAAATAATTTTAATTCCTCTAAATCAATCTCCTCCAACAATCTATAAAAGTTCGAGTATTCAGCCCCTCAGGTGTACCATAACAAACTACAAATAAAAAGCCCTCATAAGAGGGCTTTTTATCTGTGAAAAATTGTATATCTTCCCATTCTTATATTATACACCTCGCTTCTATCATTTAACTCTATTCTTTTAAGCTGTGATATTTTCAAAAAGAACGGAAGATAAATAACGTTCTCAACAAGAAGGTAATATGAAAACGATGAGCTTTCCTGCGTTTTCTGGTCTCTTCGCTACTTCTAAAGCTACGTAAAATGCTGCTCCCGAGGAAATACCCGATAGAATACCTTCTTTTAATGCTAATTCTCTCGCCGTTTGGATTGCATTTTCATTAGAAACGGTAATAACTTCATCAATCAAGGTAGTATCTAATATCTTTGGAATAAATCACGCTCAGATCCCTTGAATCTTATGAGGTCCTGGCTCTCACCCTGAAAGAACAGAACTTGACTCAGGTTCAACAGCAATTACTTTAAAATCAGGATTACGACTTTTAAGAACTGACGCAATACCTGTCAAAGTTCCTCCTGTTCCAACACCTGAAATTAATATGTCTACCTTTCCATCAGTATCATTCCATATTTCTTCAGCAGTAGTTTTTTGATGAATTTCAACATTAGCATTATTAGCAAATTGATCGAGTATATGAGAATTTGGAGTAGATTTCTGTAATTCTTCTGCTTTTGCAATAGCTCATTTAATACCCTTACTTGCTTCTGTTAACACTAATTCAGCACCATAAGCTTTTAATAATTTCCTACGCTCAATAGACATACTTTCTGGCATAGTTAATATGAGTTTATAACCTTTTATTGCAGATACAAAAGCTAAAGCAATACCTGTATTTCCCGATGTTGGCTCAATCAAAGTTGTTTTACCTGGAGTAATGAAACCTTGTTTTTCTGCATCTTCAATCATATTAAATCCAATACGATCTTTCACCGAGCTAGCTGGATTAAAATATTCTAGTTTAGCAACTATTCTTGCACTTGTATTATTAAGACGATTAATTTGAACTAACGGAGTATTACCGATCAATTCAGTAAGATCTTTTGCTATTTTCATAGTAAATATAAATTAGAAATGATAAAATATGGGTCTAGAAATCTACCAAGCTATATGATATAGATTATATTGAAAATAGAATACAAACAAAATTTATATATTAATCTAATTTTCAACAATTTTTATTAGCAAGAAGGTTTATCTCTATCTTTTTTGGATATGCGAGATGTAAATTATTCATAATATTTTCAAACTGCTCATACGAGTGAGACATATTTAACCTTGGGTTATATTCTTTTTCTTCACCTACAGAAGAAGAAAAGCATCAATTATAGTCATGACCAGGATATATATGTATATTATCTGATAAACGAAATATCTTCTCTCTTACAGAACGAAACATTTCTTTATTACTCCCTTCTTGAAAATCTGTTCTTCCACTTCATCTCACAAATAATAAATCTCATGTGAATAGTTTATCTCACACTAACAGAGTAATACATCAAGAAGTATGTCATGGAGTTTCAAATACTCTCATCTCTAGTTCTCATATTTTTAATATATCTGAGTCTGATAAAAATAAATTATTATTTTCTACAAAATCATTTTTTACTCACACTCAAATTTTTCATCAAACTTTTTGCTGTAAATGATAAGAGCCCGTTATATGATCGGCATGAATATGGGTATCAACTATATATGTAACTGATAATCCAAATTGAGTAATGAACTTAGAATCTCTCTCTATTTGTTCAAAAACTGGATCTATAACAATTGCCTCTTTTGTTTTTTCTGAAGCAATAATATATGTAAATGTAGAACTTGCTCTATCAAATAATTGTCTAAAGATCATAATATTATTTAATAAATTATAACTTCCTTATGTAATTATATTAATAATAACTAAAAACCCCTGGATCCAGGGGTTTTTATAATTCTATTATTTCATTTGTTCTTCTTCTAACTTCCTCAGTAAGCTCTTTATTCACTTCTTTAGCTTTTTTAGAAGCTATTCTATTAGCCTCTAATTGTTGTTCAAAGTCTGACATAATTAAAGATAATTAAACAAATAAGATACCCAGGTTATTTAAAATCTACTGACACAACGAACCCCCAGTGTATTTGTTTTATTTGAAGATCAAATAGTTCCATTCGTGAAAACTACACGTATTGATTGAGTTGAACTCGATTCAGTACTTGCCCAATAAGAGCTTTCATTCAATCAACCAATATCAGTTCTTTTCAAATACACATTCTCTAGTTCATTTTTTGATGGCAAATACCAGTCTGATCATATCTCTGTACATGAACGAGCAGCTGATGCAGTTGCACATCAAGCGAGAATATCAATTGTATTTTGTAGACCACCCCCATTACTCCCTGCTCATGAAATTGCCACTCCATCACATCACCATACTGTTCAAGGTAAATCACTATCTTTTGCAACAATAACTGTAGATGATTCAGTCGTTCATGCTATTTTGGATACTGCATCTGGATAATCCGGTATCTCACATCATACATAGTCTGATATATTCGAGTATATAAACGCTTGATTTCCTTGTGCCTCAGAATAAGTAATTGATTCTGTATTTGAACATGTAGTAGGAAATGGACGACTTTCACAGTTCGATCCTGTATATGAATCTAGACATGTAAATCAACACTCTCATCCTCACTTGGTATACACCTGATTGATACTTGAAGCATTTATAGTGTACAATATATGTCAATTATCTATTGGTTTTGTTGAGGCGTCACATACAATTGATGCAATATTTAATATCTGACTATCCACAAATGCAATTTTATCTTCATCTGAAGTTTTCAATAACAGATCTTTATACAATAACTTACTTGCTAAACTTGACCCTGTATATGCTGATTGAATAGCTTCCACAAGTGCCAATTTTTCTCCTGTTGTTGATGTACTGTTTATACTTCCCGTATACACTGATAACACTAGATTCGGCAAGTTTCATGTAAATGCTTGAATCTTAGATGTTCACATATTCGGGAGATTTATTCATCAATTGATAACTTGTGACTTTATTACTTCTGAATCAAAAACCAGTCATCATACTACCTCTTGAGAGCTAATAATACTCGGAGTTGGGATAATATAATTAGTTGTTTTTACAAATATTCAATTATATGTCCCATCAATCCTTACACTCAGTTGATCTGCTGCATAAGTATTATTTATTATATCTGTATGAGATATAATACTTCATTCATATAAGCTCATTAATTCGTATTCTTTTCTACTTTCAAGTGTTGAATATACATATTCCGTACCATATAATGGATCTAATGGTATCTTTGATAAATTTTTTGATAAATTTGTAATAACATTCCCTCCGACAGTTCATTGATGCCAAACTACTGATCAACTATAAGTTACATTCTCTGAGTTATCTGGAAGGGGGTATTTTCATGTTTGAATTGAAAATAATTCTAGTGAGGTTTTTAAATTATTTATGCTTGAAAGCCTAGTAGAGTCTCTTGCATCTTTATTATATCATTGTAAGCTTATGAACGCTATAGTTCATAATATTGCTAATATTGTAATAACTACTATCAGCTCTACTAATGTAAAGGCTGTGTTCTTCCTTTTCATATTCGTGATTTAATATATAAGCGTAACTGAGTAATCATACGACTAATACTGGAATACATAAATTTTTCTTGACAAATACATTGACGACAAATTGCATTATTTGCTAATATACATTATTTTATACCCTATATCTTCTTTTATTTTCTTGAAAACAGAAGTATTTTGCAAAAATAACGAGATCTCATTTCCTGTTCAAATAAAAGAAGAAGTTTTATAAAAAAATATCTGTAAATAATAAAAAACAAATAGATAAATATCTATTTGTTTTTTATTATTTAATTGTTATATACTCCTTAATGGAGATCATTTTCTTAATTCAATGTCATCACGCTTTGGTCATGTTCATATCAAGAATTCCTTTTCTTCATCTTTTCTAAAAATTGCAGCATTATAATATCATAATAATTTTTCAATTTTTGTGTGTATGTCTCATTCTAATTCTATCAGATTGAGATCATTATGAGTTAAATCAAACAATGCAGCTTGTGCAGATTTTTCAGGATAATTTTTTAACAAATTCTTCGGCATAATTACTTCACCCCCCGCAATTCATACTTGTATATTTTCTAATGGACCATCTATTATTTTTTGAGCAGTATATGAGAATCCGGTAGCTAATCTTAATAGTCAGTTATCTATGGCAAGTGAACCTTCTATCCCATCTACCCTATTGTAAACTGGTACAATTTTTGATTCTGTATCAATTCAACGAACATTTAACCATGCTCCTCTTGCTGTCTCGGGTAGAGAATGATGATATAAATCTCTTTGCCTTCATGTTGATACTCAGAACTCTTGATACTCTTGTCTAAAATCGTTTAATTCTGGAGAAGCCTCATGTTTTAAGTAACCTGGACGTTCTCCAACACTACTTGCTGGCATTTTATGTATTAAAAATATGTTTCATATTTTTTGAGAAGTTAATCAAGTTGTATCTGAAAAGGTTTGTAAACTTGGGTCAGAGGCTGTTCAAAAAAAACTATTTCATGATCAAATCATAGAAGACTGTGCTCACTCTCATACAATTATCTTTCATTTTCCATGCAAAGACTTTATATATTGCCTTTCATTTCAAATAATTTCTATATCTCAATTTTTAATATATTTGCATATTTTCTCTCTTTCTTTTTTTGCACTTTGAATTAAATCATCAGTACTAATATTTGGAAAGGTATCTTTATATCATTCCCATAATGCTTCAATTGAAGAATAAAATAAATCTTGATGGTATAATAAATCATTTAACGAAAAATGTAGTCTCTGGATTTCAGATGAATATGCCCTGCTAATCCCACTTCAAGTAGATCATATTTCCCTTAATCAAGAAGTCTTTCTTCTACATATTTCATCAAATGCGTCAAGTAATACATTATGCATTCATATAACAATAGTCTCTCAGCTTATTTTTAAGCCTGATTTAGAAATATCAATTCATCCCTCTTGTAATTTTTTTAATTCTGGAATAAGTCCAACTTCAACTATATTTCCATCTTTTCTTTTTAAAAGTTCCTCAAGCGTAGAAATACAATAAACTCACCTTTTTGTAATCGAAATTTTATCAATATCAATTTTATTTAAATCAATCCCAAGAACACAACCACTTGTTATTATGTTTACCTTTCATTCTGAAATCATCCCTGAAGGGAGAATATGAAGATCAAATTCTTTATCTCACACTTTTACAGTATGTCATGCATTATGCCCCCCATTAAAACGAACAACAACATGACTTTCTTGCATCAGTCTATCTGTAATTTTTCATTTTCATTCATCTCACCATTGATTTCATAATACTAATGATGCTCCTATATCATGATGCCTTTCTTCTATCTCTGATCCCTGAAACCAATTTTCCATAATATATTTATTTTAATAAAATAGACTCAAAACATTTTATAATATACAATATAAACGATGAAATGCAAATATATTATTGACTTTCATTTTTAAAGCACTATTATCAAACGATAATATTATTTATACAGACAAATGAACACTCTTCCAGAACACAAATTAGCAGAAATAAATGCTGAAATTCTTGAACTTGATGATTTAATAAGCGAAATTATATCAGCAGTAAAGAATAAACAAGATACTATTATTAATAATAATATTCAAAAAAAATGCTATCATAGCTTATTTACATGAGGTATATATGTATGATTGGAGAATGCTTTTGTGAGAGATATTGAAACATATACATTAGGAACTTTAGATACTATTTCATTAGCTATATCACCCCAAATACTCGATAATGATTTAAGAAGTTTTTTATCTATCATTATCTATAATAGATTGTTTCTAACTCATCAGTTGTGAGATCAAGAAAAAAATCACATCCCAGAACTCAATGAGATCAATTTAAAAAAGCTTCAAAATAAGTCAAGTACCGATCTAGATAAATAAATGAAAAGAATTATAAAAGCACCTAGAAGTAGGTGCTTTTATAATTCTTTTATATTTTTAATAATAGTTTCAACTGCTCAAGATAAATCATCTTTTGGTATCCGTATTTTTCCCCCTTCTAGTTCTCAAATATCATTTTTAAAATTATCTGTCCATGGAGTATGAAAAAATACATTCCTTATTTTTTTATTATATTGATTTATATAAAAGGTTGTTAAATACATCAATGAATTACATACAAAAGAATCTGCATCTGCAGATATTTCTACTCAAATTCATTCTCACCTTAATATATTAGCTATTTTATGAGCATCCGAATTCATTTTTAAAAAATAATCTCCATCATCAACTATAGTTTCAGCTTTTGGAGACTCCCCATTTGCATCTAAATATTTACCATTCATGACATTGTGAGCTGTTGATTCAATTCTTATTCCTCCTACTCAAGAAGATAGTCACATGCTAATTATTGCAGTAGGTTTTACTTCCTCAATAAGCTCTTTTAAACTTTCAAATGCTCATTTATAAGTACATGGAAGTACTAAAGAGTTCACCTTTTTATTACCAATCACTCTGTCTTGTAACTCTCTAGCTGCATCTTGAACAGGATTATATTTGTATGGACCGAATGGTTCAAAACCAGTAACAATAACGTTTTCCATTGAGTCTTGAATTATAATATAGTTATACATTAATATATAACTATATTATATATAACTATATTATATATAACTATATTATATATAGTCAATAGGACTGTATTTATTCTTCTTAATATTAAAACTACATAGAGTTCACATGAAAAAAATTTAATTTATTTCCATCTAAATCTCTGAAGTATCATGCATAGAAAGCTCCTTCCCCTCTTATTCCTGCTTCTCACTCATCAGTTGCTCCAAGCTCTATTGCTTTTTTATAGAGTCTATCTACTTCATCATTAGAATCTACTTTAATAGCTGTCATACTCCCATTTCATGCAGTTGCAACTTTCCCATCAAATGGTTTTATAACTGAAACCCCGGGTTCACCTGCTTTGTTTGTCCATGCAACAAAATTTTCCATGTCTAGAAAACGTGATCCTCAAATCTCTCATAGTAAAGCATCATAAAACTTTACTGCCATATCAAAATTATTTGTTCAAAGTGTTACATATCAAATCATAATATTATGTTAAAAATTAATGAAATCATTCTATATAATGGTAGCTAATATTAAAGTTATTCTCTTCAACTAAAGGATTCATATTATGAATTTTAGTAACTATTTGATAGTCATTTAATACTTTATTTTTATATACTCATTATATATACATATAATATATACTAAATAATTATTATTACAAATATTTTTTTATTTTTCTTGATTTATATTTTGATTCTCGACCTCAACAAATCAATAGTCATCTCTGTTTGTAAAATTTACAAAATTACATAAAATACATACATATTTTTTAAGAATAATACATGACAAAAAAACAGAACAAAAAAACAACAAAATCACTTCCCTCGACAAAAATTGAGAATAAAGACATTGAATATAAAGCTTCTTGGTTAGAGTTATTCTTTGACTTAGTGTTTGTTGCCCTTGTGGCACAACTAACATACTATTTTAGTCATCATCACAGCTCACCAAAAGACTTTATTCATGTATTTCTTATGTGATATATGATATTTCTTTCTTGGTGGGGTACAACAGCGAACCGTAACTTGAAACAACAAGATGATACCTTTGATATTTTTGTCATACAAATCCAAATGGTACTTGCTATGGTTATGAGCATTAGTTTACCAATCGCTTTTTCTGACTCTCCGTATAGCTTTATATTTTTTCTCATGTTTGGGCTCATTCGTTGACTATGACTCGGTATGATTCTACACTTATATAAAGAGCATCCAAACAAAGCACCAAAAACAAGAAATATGTTAACTTGATTCTTTATCGCTGTACTATTATGGGTCATAGCTGGTTTTGTAGGTGAGCCATATGTATATACTTTTGCTTTTATGGCTCTTGCTCTTGATATACTCACTCCTTTCACAACAGGAAAAGGAAATAAGATGGTATATTTAAATATGCATCATCTCGTTGAAAGGCTCTGACTTCTTATCTTGATGGTTATGTGAGAAAGTGTACTTGTAGTAGCTCTTGCTAACACAGCAGCTTGAAACTTTGACCTAAGAAATATCGTATTTGTAAGTGCATGAATGTTTCAAATGATTGCTATTTGGTGGTTATATTTCCCATATATTAAGCTCAAGCTCAAATGAAAAAGGGCAAGATCATTTCAGTTGATGTTACAATCACATATCGCCCTATTATGAAGCCTTGTTTTGTTGGCTACCTGACTAAAAGTCCTTTTGAAACATTATGAATCAAGTTTTACAGAGGATCTTATATTTATTTCAGGACTATTTTTAGTTGTAGCATCATTCAATAGCATAAGAGCATCACTTACTCATAGCTTAAAAATATCTCTTTTACATGTATGTATTTTTTGAATTTGAATTGCTTGAATCACTGCATGAGTGCAAATTTTCCAATTATCAAACACAACTCTTGTTCTTGTAAGTACTCTCTGGTTAATTATCTATACCTTTTATGATTATCATGAATGCTTCTGAAATAAATGTGATATGTAAAAAAAGAGAGAAGCCTATAAGCTTCTCTCTTTTTTTACATCATATATCATCTATTCACAAAATTTTTTATTCCTTGCTAACATCTTTCTAAAAAATCATACATATACCAGGATTGATATGAGAGGAACCACGGAAATAATAATAAATATTGAAATATCAGTTATTGCATATAAAAATGATCATAAAACTGGAGCGACCATTGACATCAAACTATCTAACGATGAAGAAATTCACATTACCTCTCATTGAGACCTCTCATCAGCTGACTTCGAAAACAAAGCCTGCAGAGTTGTCATAGAAAGTGATATTCACAAAACAGCCACAAAGTATGCTATGGTGTAAAGTATAATATTTGGAGAAAGTCACATTCCTAAATATCAGAGAAACATTGCTCATTGCCCTACGATGAGTCAATGCAAATCCCCTACTCTTTTCACGATTGGTTGAATTGAAAAACTTTGATGGAAGATAAGAAAACTCCCTGTTATCATCAGGTAGTATCAAACTGTAAGTGGACTAAATCCAAACTTATCAATTAAATATAATACTGAAATCGTTGTATACATAGTAAAAGCAAGAAACATTAAAAGTTTCATTACTACAGAAAACTTAATAGTGGTAATATGCCAGTATTTTGATATTTTACGAATAATATTCATATCTTTGAATGAAATCTGCAATTCTTTTTGTTTATTCTCCTCCTTTAAACTCTCAGTTACCTTGAAAAACATAATACCCAGCGTAATGGCTGATACTATTCACCCAACTATAGCCGTTCAGAGGAATCAATACTCTGTCCCCATAGAAAAAGCTCAAAGAGAAGGTCAAATGATCAATGTCACCCCCATAACAGCACTATTTTTCCCAAAAATAACTGTCCTCTCTGCCTTCGTTGTCATATCTGAGATCATCGCACTAATTACAGACATGTTTCATCAGGTAATTCCATCAACTATTCTTGAAAGAAAAATAGCTAAAATTGGAAGAAATATTATTCCAAAGATATGAGTTTCCGGTAAAAAGTATGCAATTCATAAAATAATCCAACTGAAAAAAGTACCTCACTGAGTTAAGAGCATCACTGGCTTTCTTCAATACTTATCAGATAGAGAGCCTATAATAGGCGCTCAAAAAAACTGGAAGAAACTATATGAAGCTACCAAAAATCATAACATAATCTCTGGTTGACCATATGTCTTTAACAGGAATGGAAATATAGGAATCATCATGGTAAAACTTAAACCGTTTACAAAAGTTAAAAGGTAGACCATCAAAAATTTAGATTTCAAAAATTGCATATAATAATTATATAAAAAAATATCTTCCCCCTATTATACGAAATAAGGGGAAGAAAAAAATATTATTTTTCAGGATTATGAATTTTCACAATTTTTTGAATTGATTCATCTTCCATCATAAGGTCAAAGAATTTTTTCAAATTTGGATACTCCATTACCGTTTTTGGAATCATAAATGACCAACGTAGAACAGTAAACACATATGCATCTGCTACACTTCTTTTATCTCCTAGCATATATTTATTATCTGCTAAGTGTTCATTTAAGTAATTCATTTGTCTTTCAATACGTGCATATGATGCTTCTTTTGCAGCAGCTATTGATGCATCATCAGTTTCAGTTGTATATAGATGAGGGACAAAAACAGATCAAAATGCAGGGTGTAAATCACCATTCACCACCGCTAATGCATTATTTAATTTATAATCTCATTCTATTGTTCCATCTGATCATAAGTCAGCATCTGGATATTTTTTTACAAGGTATTTTAGTAATGCATCATTTTGTGTCATTACTTCCCCATTTCCATCTCTCATAGCTGGAACAGCTCATTTTGGAGCAATCTTTCTATATTCATCTGAACCAATTTGAACTTGTACTGCTTCATATGGTACCCCTAACCATTCTAAAACTATATGTTCAGACATAGCACAAGAATTTGGCGAATAGTATAATGTAATCATAATCTTTACTTTAAAAAATAATAAGCTATATTTATGGTAGTTACTATAATATATATAGTAACTATATACTATGTAGTTAGTATAATATTGCAAGTTAAAATTGATTTTTTTTTAATAATGGCTAATATATCGGTAAGTTTATACATAAATATCAAAATATGACTCCTAAATCATGTTGAGAATGATGCCCAATTGTCACTCTTGTTTCATTTATTTCAAAAAAATGGATGCTTTTCATTATTAGAGCAATAGCTGATGGAGCGTCTTGTTATAGTGAAATGGAAAAAGAATTACAAAATATTAACCCTAGTATTTTATCATCTAGACTCAAAGAGCTACAGGATTTTGGTTTTGTAGAGAAAAAAATTGTTTCTGAGTCCCCTGTTAAAATTGAGTATAAGCTCACAAAAAAATGAAAAAGTTTTTCTCAGCAAATCGAAAATATAGTAAATTGGTCTGTAGAATGGATGTAATTAAATACACTTAAAAAGCCTAAATCGAAAGATTTAGGCTTTTTGACAGCTTGATGCAGACACATATATCCTATAAACTATTTACTTATAAAATACAGGTCATTACTATTCTTATTAAGCGCTCTTACGCTCTTCCACAAAGACAATAAAATTCGGGATTATTTTGAGCGTCTATTACAGAGGTTACAGCTTGTTTAAGATTTACAAAGTCCTTTACTACTGGATTTTTTTTCAAAAATAATGAACATAGATTTCGAGCATCAATTTGATCAAAAATTTTTGCCTTATAGATCAACCTATGACAAAAATTGCACTCCTTCATAAATCCTATTGCTAATGCAACTTCAACCCCTTTGGTAGGTTGAAATATATCATGTGCAACATGTCCCATAGTAACTTTTCCTCGCGATAAGTGAATCAAGCACCGAGAGTATATAAGCATATTTGACTCTGTCAATTCTTAATTTATTTTTCTGTATTTTCTTCACAAGCTCCCTCAACAATGCCTATTGCTTTTGCATTTTTCGCTACACATGTATTTGAAAATGTCTGTTTAATAGGGTCACATGGAGCCTTGATACATTGAACTTCAACTTTTCCACATACTGGAGAATATTCCATAGTACATAGAGAGATTTCTTCCTTTGGAATTATTTTTTGTGGAATTGTTTCTTTGTCATACCAATCAAAATAATAGTTTGAACGTGAGTTCCATACCCACCATGAATTCAGTCATGAATCTTCAATCGCTTTTATTTGTTGTCTAAATTTTGTTCTTGTATATGGAACATATCCTTTGCACCGTGTACATGAAAATCATTGTAACCATGCTCTTATTTTTGTTTTTTTGATAGGTTTGAGTGCTTCTAGATCTTTTTCAGCATCAAAAATTCACTTTATTTTTACTTTTCTATTTTCTGTTTTTGCGAGTTCAATTTCTGTATTTAATAGATCTATTCTATCATTTGTATGTTTTAATGCATCTTTTATAACCTCATATGGATGATTATCTGGTGCAGTAAAGCCGAGATATCCTTTTCCATAATGAGAGGCATAAACCATTGGGCCTACATAATCAAAATACAGAAGAAATGATTCTAAATTTTGACCTATTTGGAATAAATCAGTATTGGTCACGAGTCAAAAGACATCAGCAGATAACACAATTCCTGGTGATTCTTCTCTCAGCTTGGTAGTGAAATAATTTGAGAATTTATCAAGTACCATAATTTTTCCCCACTTCCCATTTTGAGCTTGAATCGTACCAGAAAATGGATAATAGGTTTGACTTACTCTCCCATCTGAAGGAAAACGTACATAATCAAAGTTGATTTCATCAAATCCTAGTTCATATATATGATTCGCTATCTCAGCATTATAATCCCAAACTTCTTTACTATATGGATCTAAATACTTTTTCCCTTTGTAATCATACCAAACTGTTTTTTGATCGGTCCATTTTATTGCTAAATCTGATCTTTTTTCTGCCAGTAATTTATCTTTAAAAAGAACTACTCTCCCAATGATATATACATTATTTTCATGGAGAGTTTCTATCAATTTTTTAATATCTTTTATCTGATTATTTGATGTGGGTTTAATATTTCCAAACTTATCATTGGGCATTTCAAAACTCACATACCCACTTACCGTTTTCACATCAATAGTAACTGAATTTACTTCCTTTGTTTTTACGAGATTTAAAAGAGTATTGAGTTTTTTCTCACTATTTGCAGAAGGAGCTGTAACATATACAGACTTTACAGCATCTGGAGTTTTTATATGTATAGGTTTTTTTATGGGTTCTGGTATTATCTCCGGTTCTACCACAACTTCTGTTACAATTATTTTTTCTTTTTCATTCGTTGTTCATGTTGAGCTTAACTCACTCTTTATTACTGATCAAATCTCATGTTTTTCAGTTCATTTTTCTCACCAAAAATCAATATCTGGCATCCCAATATTGATATTTAAAATTGATAGTAAAACTATCGGTACCCCTATCGAATATAAAATTGGTTTCCTCATCTTTTTCTGAGTAAATTAATATTATCATTATTATAAGTAGAAACAAATAATTACAAGTCCTTTAGAGAAGAACTCGTAGACAAAAATCGTTAAAAGTTTGATATATAATAATACAGCGACATATACCCTACTAAGAGGCATGGGTGAATATACCACTAAGCTCCCATGGTATGCTACAAGATGGTGTCAATTTGGGGTTGGAGTCTGCTTAATTTGCATGTGCTTTTGCCTCTATGTTTAGAAAAGATTTAAAAGCCTGGTTCAGAGATTTTTAATCAGAATATTTCTTCACACCAATAAAAAGAAAAGGCCAGCTTCGCTGGCCTTTTAACATAATGAAATTCTAAAAAACTTTGTATTTTTTATAAAAAGATTTATAATCAAATTATCATTATTGTAAATACCCTATAACTTTTCGAAAGGATGAATTATATGGGAAAAGTAGATGCAACTGATGAATATTGGCAATCACTCTTTAGATTCGCTCAGCAGCTCTTAACAGATGCTGAAGTGTTAAAAAAATGTGAGAAATGTGAACTGTTAATTAAACAAACTGATAGTCCGAAACCAGCTCAAGATCTCTTTGAAAAGGAGTTAAAAGAAAATCCTGATATAGGCGGATGCTTTAACGCTTCTGATGATATGAGCCAGGCAATTACAAAAGTTTTTGACGGTGCACTAGATCAATGTAAGTGCAATAAAGATAACAAAAGCGAATAAAACATTAGGTTTTATTCGCTTTTTACTTTCATATACAAGAAAAAACTTTCACTTTTCATTGCTTTTCAATATAATAACTGCAATTAAAATTTTACAAATATACATGGCCCAAGTTGGAATCAGAGAATTTGATGCAAAAGCAATGTACTATGAATCTATATGAGAAAACTACGCTTGATATCAAATAAAAAAAACACTTGATATATCTCTCCTTTCCCCTGAAAAAAAGTATGTTATTAAACCTGATATGCTCTTTTGAAAAAGAGGAAAAAGAGGGCTTTTATGACTGAAACTTGATAAAAACTGAGTAAATAATTGGCTTCATAATAAATTACATTCAAAAGTAAATATAGACTGAGTTGATTGAGAATTAGATGTATTTTTAGCTGAAGAATTCTCCCCACTCACAAAAGAATATTATATATCTTTTTCTCAGGATCGAGACTGAGACACTCTCACATTTTCTTCTGAATGAGGAATAGATATAGAAGAAAACTGGAATAAAACAACAAGTATTGTACTCTCTCCCCTTTCAAACCTTCACAAAACAGATCTAGAAAAAATTTGAATAGATGAAAGTTCCCTACAAAAAATTATTACGAAACTCTGGAACTTTTATAGAAATTATTGATTTGTATATTTAGAAATCAATCCACTATGAGTTGATAAAAATTGAAATTTTATAATCGTTGATATGGTTGCGAAAGTTGATAACTGTGAATTTTTTAGACAAAAAGATCATTGGAAAACTCTAGAATTACCTCAAAGTTTTGGATATAAAGAAAATAAAAAAGAAAAATATATACGTGAACTTGATGCTCAAACATGAGCAAGTATGAAATTTAAAATACTCAATAAAGATGCCGAAATTTGGACTCTCCTTGCTTGAGGATGAGGCTCCCTCGTCATTACTGATACTCTCTGAAGCTTATGATTTGCTGATGAAATATGAAACTACTGAGAACTCTCAGGAAATCCTGATAGAGAAAATACAAGAGAATATACCAGAGCCCTTATAGAACAAATGCTCGAAAATAATATCAAGTGAAAATATCTCATCATCGCATGAGCTATAGCAAATTTCACAAAAATTGATACTACCTTTGCTTGAATTATTGATATACTTGAAGAAAAAGCAGTAGAATTACAAGAGCAAAAAATACAAATATTGGTAAGAAGAGGCTGACTCAATGATAAAAAATGATTAACTATTATAAAAGAGGCTTGTGATAGACTCTGACTTCCTATAAAAATCGCAAATTCAGACATATATATGACAGATATATTAAAAGAAATTACATTATAAAATAAATATTCATGTTTTCCAGAAACTCATTTGCAATAATATATTGATTACAAACTCAAGCAGCCCAAAAAATGCTTGATTTTGATTATCTGTGTGAAAGAGAAGCTTCAGTACTTGCTTTTATTAACGCAGGAAAACAAAAGATCAACCACAAACTCTTTTATTGAGACACTGAGATCTTAATACCTAGTTATCCAAATATAATTTCTCTTCCAGAACAAATCAAACAAAAAACTGACACTCTCGTAAATTTTGCATCTTTTAGAAGCGCAGCTCAGGCAACAAATGAAGCACTTGAAAGTAAAATATTCAAAAATGTTATTATCATCGCAGAATGAATTCCAGAAAGACAGACAATAGAGATCATAGAAAAAAATAAACAATACTGAGTCAATATTATTGGTCCTGCAACTGTTTGAGCCATGTCAGCATGAGAATTTAGAGTATGAAACACCTGAGGAAGTTTAGATAATATTGTCAGCTCTAAACTGTATCAAAAATGAAGTATATGACTTGTATCCAAGTCTGGTGGAATGAGTAATGAAATGAGGAGAATAATCGCAGATAGAACAAATGGAACAAGTATATCTATTGCCCTTGGTTGAGATAAGTATAACATAATGACATTTACTGATGTCATGAAAAATTTTGAAGCAGACGATGAAGTAAAAATGATTGTTATGCTCTGAGAGATCTGATGAAGAGAAGAAAATAAAATAGCTGATATGATAACTGCCTGAGAAATCAAAAAACCAGTGGTTGCTTGGTGTATAGGAACCATTGGTGATACTCTCAAATGAGATGTACAATTCTGACATGCATGAGCAAAATCAAATGCAAATGAAGAAACAGCCAATTATAAAAATAATAAACTAAAAAAGGCCTGAGCCCATGTTCCTGAAAGTTTTATAGATTTTTGAGATAAGATAGAAGAAGCATATCACCAAGTTAATCCTGGTTTTCCTAAAGAAGAGGGGGCTAGGGGCTGAAGTTATAATATATCTGAAAAAATAAAAATCATGAACAATAGAAAATCTACTCAATTTACATCCACTATTTCAGATGAAAGATGAGCAGAACTCACTTACAATAAAAGACCTATTTCTGAATATGCTCAAAAATGAAGTTTTGCAGATGTAATCTGAAACCTATGGTTAAAAAAAGATTTACCTGAATATGCACTTGATTTTATTAATACAACTTTGATACTTCTTGCTGATCACTGACCTGCCGTGTCAGGGGCTACAAACGCTATTATTACTGCAAGAGCAGGAAATGACTTAAAATCATCTCTGATCGCATGATTAACTACTATTTGACCGAAGTTTGGTTGAGCAATTGATGGAGCTGCAAATTATTTTTCGCAAGCAGTACATGATAAAATTACTCCTGAAAAATTTGTTGAATCAATGAGAGAAGCCGAAATAAATATTCCTGGAATATGACATAAAGTAAAGTCAAAGTTTAACCCAGATAAAAGGTGTGAAATACTCCTAAATCTGAGTAAAAAGTTCCCTCAAGCACAACATTTACAGTTTGCACTTGAAGTAGAAAAACTCACTCTAGAAAAAAAATCAAACCTTATACTGAATGTAGATGGAATGGTTGCAGCAATGTTTCTAGATATATTTCAAGATATATGAATGGATTATGAAGAGATAAAAGAATATATTGATATCTGAATATTTAATGCCTTCTTTATCCTTGCAAGAACAACAGGTTTTATAGGACATATAATAGATCAAAAGAGATCAAAAGAATGACTCTATAGAACACCTTGGGAAGATATCATGTATGATTAAAAAAATAGAGAAAACTTAAGTTTTCTCTATTTTTAAGCCATTATTAATAATTTACATTAAATCACTCTTTTTTTTCATAAAGAGTATTCATTTTTTTATCTCAGCTTCACAAATGAAACATAACTTTCAAATATTGATTTAATAATGCATGTTTCCATATTCATTTTTTTGTAAACCTCCTTGCTGATGTAATAATTTTATCATTCAAAATAACTGGTCTTGATATTTTTCTCATTCTTTGAGAAAAAATAGTATCCTCAAAAATATCAATATTTGGGAAACCTCATACCTTTTTTACTACATCAGTCTTCGCAAAGATAATATGATCTAAATACAATATAGATTTTAATTTTCCTCTTACATTATTTGAGTACCAAGAAGTAAAATCTAATAATAGATTTTGCATATCAAAACTATGAGAATACGCACCCCATATATTCTCTCAAGACATTTTTTTCTGTATTTTAAAAAAAGTATTTTTTGGAAGAATTGAAACAGGGTGGTGAAAGACAACTATATTTCATTTGATTTGCTCCAGTCACTTATTCAATCTCTCTGCCCTATTTGAGTTGGGAAATGAAATCACTCTTCCATATTTTTCACATAATTCTACCGTCCCATCAATACTTCCATTATCTACTGTAATAAGCTCAGTTTCTGTATTTTGGTTTTTTATTCCTTCTAATACTTTTGCTAGATAATTATTTCTGAGTTCATTATTTGTCGAAAGAATAACTGATATCATGTAAAACTTAAGTTATAGTATTAATAGAGAACAACTTTTTTATTCGTAAATGCTTTCAGTCCATCTGGTCAATTTTCTTTCCCATATCCGCTCTTTTTGACTCCTCCAAAAGGAAGTGAAGCTTTTGATCCAGCTGGTTTATTTATAAAAATCATTCAGGTTTCCACTTGTGAAGCCACTTGTATTAATTGTTCTTGATTGTCTCAATACACACACCCACAAAGTCAAAAATCTGAGTCATTTGCAATTTTAATTGATTCTTCGATACTTGAGGATTTAATAATAGAAGCTACTGGTCAAAACACTTCTTCTTTATAAGAAGTCATATCCGCTGTAACATTTTTTAATACTGTTGGAGCAAAAAAGAATCATTTTCTATCCATAGCTTTCCCTCATACCAAAAGCTCTGCTCATTCTGAAACAGTTTTTGATACTTGATTTTCTATATCCTTTACAGCTCATTTTTTTGCAAGTGGAGGAATTGTTGTGGAATGGTCCATAGGGTCTCAAGCTTGAAGTTCTGAGAACTTCTTGGCAAATTTTTCACAAAATTCATCATAATATTTTTCCAAAACTATAAACCTTTTCGAAGAATTACATTTTTGACCTCCATTTGCCATTCTTGCTTGCGCTCATGCTTCAACTATTTCATCTAAGTTATCCGTGTCACATACAATAAAAGCATCATTTCATCCAAGTTCTAAAACTGATGGTTTCAAATTATTTCAAGCAATAGATCATATTACTTTTCAAGCTCCTTCACCACCGGTAAGGTTTACTCAAGCAATATAATCGTTTGATAAGATAAACTCCGTTTTACTTGATGAGACAAGCATATTTGTATATATTCATTCTCTAAAACCTGCTTGTCTAAATAGATCTTCTAATTTTTGCGCACACATCGGAACATTTGATGCATGTTTATAAATAACAGTGTTTCATGCTAATATATTTGGGATTGCTGCTCTCAATACTTGGTTATATGGAAAATTCCATGGTGCTACTCAAAAAATTACTCCAAGTGGATCATACATATATTTCCCTTTGAGTCCCTCTGTTTCAAATTCTTCTTCTCAAAGAATTTCCTCAAAATTATTTGCAAACCAACGAATCAATTTTACAGTTCACTTTACACCTCATACTGATTCAGTATCCAACATTCACATTTCAAGTGTTTGAAGTTTTGCTATTGCTTCAAGATCTGACTCTATTACATCTGCGAGTTGTAAAAATAGCTTTTTTTTCTCAGATCTCGGAGTCCTTTTCCATTCCTGGTATCCTTCATGAGCTATTTTTATTTTATTCTCTATTTGAGTATCATCTAACAACTCAAACTCAGCATTTACTTCCTCAGTATATGGATTTATAGATTGTATTGTATTTTTCATGGTATATATTTAAGGGATATTCCTCTTCCTTTCGTATGAAAGGAAGTCCCCGAAGGGGGATGGATTATAAAAGTTTTCCTATTTTATATCTCCATCAATCGGGTAGTCAAAATCAAGATCAATTATTTTAATTCATTTTTCTTTCAATGCATTTTCAATTGTAGTTTTAAAATCTTCTTTATTTTCAACTTTATATCATTTTGCTCAGAAACTTTCTGCAAGTTTCACAAAATCTGGATTTCAAAAATCAAGTCAGTAATTCTCAAATCATGCTCAAGTTTGTTTCCACTTAATCATTCCATATGAGTTGTTATTTAAAATAACAATGACGAGATCAATTCATAATCTTACAGCTGTTTCTAGGTCTCATAGGTTCATTACAAGTCCTCCATCTCATGTTACGGAAACTACTTGTTTATCTGGATTGAGCCTACATGCTTCCATTGCTGATGCAACTCATGCTCACATAGTAGCAAAGGCATTATCAAGAAGAATAGTATTTGGTTTATACGCTGGATAATTTCTTGCTAACCAAACCTTATAGAGTCCATTATCAAGAGTCAAAATATCATCATCTCATAATACTTCTCTGAGTTCTTTTGAAAGTCTTCTTGGCATCATATAATCATGCTCATCTTCAAGAGAAATATTTTGCTCTATTTTTTTTCTGTTTTCTCAGTTTATTTTATACATTTCATCAAAATCCCAAGATGAATTATCAACATCTATTTCGTCAAGTTGCCAAAATGTATTTCATATATCTCATACCACTTCTAAATATGGAGCATATACTGGATCTATTTCAGTGGAATAAAAATTTATATGAATTGTTTTTGTTCCCTGTGTTCATACTACCGTTGTAGGTTTTTCAATTGCATCATACCCAACTGATAAAATGAGATCAGCTGTATCAATAATATCATGTAAGTAATCCCCTGATGTCAGTGCTGCTGTTCAGATATATTGAGATAATCTTTCATCAACGACTCATTTTCACATTTGAGAACTAAAAAATGGAATATTATATTTTTCTATAAATTTTGTCAGATATTTGCTGATTCTTTTTCTATTTGCTCATGCTCAAATAAGAGTAATAGGCTTTTTAGCTTTTTCTAGCTCAGTTTTTAATATCTCAAGCATTTTTTCATCTATCTGTGGTCTTCTAATTTTAAGTTCTTCTGTAATGACTACTTCTTCACTTACAGATTCACCTGCAATATCTTCAGGAAGTTCGATCGCTACTGCTCCTGGCCTTTCTTCTTCTGCTATCCTAAAAGCATTATTGAGAATGTATGGGATTCTATCCGGACTTACTATAGAAGTTGAATATTTTGTAATTGGCTTCATCATAGAAACAACATCTATAATTTGAAACTGTCATTGCTTTGATTTTTTTATTGGTTTTTGTCATGTAATAACCATCACTGGCATTCACCCTAGAGTAGCATATGCCACTCCTGTCACCATATTTGTGGCTCCAGGCCCAAGTGTTGCAAGTGCTACACCAAGCTTCCCAGTAAACCTTCCATACGTTGCTGCCATAAAAACAGCTGTTTGCTCATTTCTCGTAAGAATCAGCTCTATTTTTGAATCCTTTAAAGAGTTCAAAAAATCTAAATTTTCCTCTCCTGGAACTCAATAAATAGTTTCCACTCAATGATTTTCTAATATTTTTATAAATAGGTCTGTTGCTTTCATAGATATATGGTTAATAAAACTTTCATATAATACCAATTTTTTAAAACTTTTCTAAACATTTTTTGAAATAAAAAAAATTACTTCTATTTCTAGAAATAACTGTATGTTTTTGTCTTAAACTAACCTTAAAAATTAGGTGTAATTGAACCGTTTTCATCTAATATACTTAAATATTTTGCTCAAAAAAAACATGTATTCACAGAAATCGACTAAAATTCACTTAAAAGTGAGTTTTAGTCGATTTTATATCAAAATCATTTGATAGTATGGATAAGCTCTTTTGATAATTTGTGTCTAATATTTGATATATAAACATCTAATTTTCCATCAGAATCAAAGATAGAATCTCATCATCCCCATGCATATTCAATTATATCTGTTCTTGAAGTAGGTGTTCATCTATTTTTGAGAAGTAACTCTATTATTAAATATTCTTTTTGAGTAATAAGCACATCCTTTGAATCTTTTGTGAAGATTCTTTTTGACATATCTATCTCTATATTATTAACAACAAGTACTGAATTATCATCATTTTTTCTCAATATTGTTTTTATACGGGCCTCTAATTCTCTCAGATCAAAAGGCTTCACAATATAATCAACTACTCAATAATCAAATCAAATGAGTTTGTCATCTATTGAATCTTTTGCCGTTATTATAATAATAGGTATTTCATTTCCTCTTTCTTTTAATTTTCTAGCAATAGTAAAACCATCAATTTCAGGCAACATAACGTCAAGGAGGATAAGATCATATTTTTTACCCAATGCTGAATCTAATCCTGACTCACCATCAAAACACCTATCAATCTCAAAATCTTCTAATTCTAAATACTGTTTTATACTATCTGATATTTCTCTGTTATCCTCAATCAGTAAAATCTTTGCCATAAAATGCCTAACATTAAAATGTAATTGTAAACTGAGTCCCTTTTCATGTCTCGCTTTCTACTTTTATAGACCATTTATATAAATCAATAATTCTCTTTATAATAAATAATCAAACTCAAAATCATTCTCTTTTTGTATCTGCTCTATAAAACTTATTCCAAATATTTTTGAGGTCCTTTTGCTCAATTCAAATTCAATTATCTTTTACCCAAAATTTACTCTCATCCAGTCATACCTCAATAATAGCCTCGTTTTGAGAGAATTTCACCGAATTTGTAAGCAGATTCTCTATTATAATGTTAAAGGTTACTTTATCAATACATTTTATAACTCCTGGTCTTATCTTATATTTTATAGTAATCTCTTTATCTATTAATCCTTTTATTATGCTATCAATAGTTGATTTTAAGAGTATTCACAAATCCACCTCCTCCCTCTCAAATTCTTCAATTCATTCTGTTTTTCTTGACAGTAAAAAGAGTGTTTCTAAAAGGTTGTTCAATTTTTTTGTATTATGTTTAATTGATTCTAGTAATACTTCTACATCTTCTTTTGAACTTTTATTTTTCTCAAGCATTTTATAATACACATCAATTTTTGAATTTATTATCATAAGAGGAGTTTTAAACTCGTGACTTACATCTGTAATAAATTGACGTAAATTTTGTGTTTGAGATTGGATTTTTTCAAAAGATGAATTGATAGTATCAGCTAATATTTTTATTTCATCTCCTTGGCATCAATAACACTCAATTTTTTTGAAATTATCGATATTAATCCCCTGTGCTTCGTGAGAAATTTTCCTCAAATCTTTCAACATATATTTCGAGAAAAGTTTTCAGGTAAAGTATGATAAAAATAAAAATATAAGAATAATTATAAAACTAATTTTAATAATGATAATTTGAGATTTGATATATGGAGTTGTATCAAAAAGAACCTTTACTTCTCCTATCTCTTCATAATATTGAGAAAATATAAAATATATTTTTCCATCCTCTTTATAAAAATATGAATCTTTTATTTCATCGAGCTTTGCTATATCATTATGAAGCTTCTTTGATACTCCATTTGAACATATAAGTTCTCATTCGGGTGGAATAATTATAGTATCTTTTTGTAAAATATAACTTTTAAAAGCCTCAATATTATTTTTACTAAACGTTTTTGAATATGCATCATAATTTATATCCATATCATACAAACTTTCTTGTTTTTGGTCTTCATACCACAAGAAAAAGTATATTACATTGATTGATAAAAGTAATACAATAAGTGAAAGTAGGTTTACAAGAGCAAATGTAAACGAAATTTTGTCTGTTGTTTTAAATTTTTTAAACATAGTATGTGATTATATTTCTCCTCTGTCTCTCATGGCATCAAAGATTCTCGTCATTGCCACAATATATGCAGCTGAACGGAGTGTTGAAGAGTATTCTAAAGAAGTATGGAATACTTTTTCCGCTGCTCAACTAATTTTTTTATGTAATTTTTGATCTATTTCTTCTTCTTCCCAATAGAAGTTCATATTATTTTGAACTTGTTCAAAATAACTTACCATTACCCCCCCTGCGTTTGCGAGAATGTCAGGAATAACGATCGTGAAGTTTTTATGAAGTATTTCATCTGCTTCCGGAGTAATAGGTCCATTTGCAAGTTCTAAAATAATCTTTGCTTGAATGTTTAAAACATTATCTCATGTGATTTGATTTTCAAGAGCAGCTGGAATCAAAATATCACATTTTACTTCTAATACTCATTTTTCTGCTAATTTTTCAGCATCATCATATTCTATTACTGATTTTCTTGCAGCTTTTAATTCAGATATTTTTTCTATATTTATTCCATTTTCATTATATATTCCTCACCTAGAATCAGAGATTCAAACAATATGCACTCAGAGGTCAACAAGTAACTTTGCCATAGTAAGTCCCGCATTCCCAGCTCATTGAATAGCTACCTTTTTTCCTTTGAGCTCTATATCTTTTAATTCTAATATTTTTTGCAATACATACACTCATCCTTGAGCTGTTGCTTCTCATCTTCATGCTGATCATCCAGAGCTTAATGGTTTTCAAGTAAATGAACCTGGAGAATACTTTCAAACAAGCATTGAATATTCATCCATCATCCAACCCATTACTTTTGGATTTGTATTTACGTCTGGAGCTGGAACATCTGTTTCAGGCCCAATATATTTATATAATTCTCTCACATACCCTCTTGAAAGTCTCTCTAACTCCCCGTCTGATAATTCTTTTGGATTTACGATAACTCATCATTTTCATCCTCAGAGTGGAATATCTATAACAGCACACTTAATACTCATCCACATAGACAAAGCTTTTACTTCTGATTTATTTACATCTTGATGAAAACGAATTCCTCATTTAAATGGTCCTCTTGCATCATTATGTTGGGACCTAAAACCTATAAAAGTTCTAATAGATCCATTATCCATTCTTACAGGAATATTTACTTCTATAATTCTTCTTGGGTGTGAAATAAGCTCATATTTATTGGTATCTAACCTACATCCATCATATAAGTCACAAGCCTTTCTCATTTGTTTTCTTGCATTTAAAAATGCATCATTTATATTTTGTTCTAACACCTTCAAAAAAGATTAAAAAATAATTATATTTCTCAATATAATAATTGACCTTAACTCAACCTTAATAATATTCTAAATTTCTATGTTTTTATAATGTTTAAGTCTATAACTTTTTTCATTTTTTACAATAGTTATCACATCAAATTGAATATTTTCAATGTCTATGCGTTTTTTAAAACAATAGGCATAAATACTTTTTTGTAACTTATGTAATTTTCACTTTGTAATACTCTCTTCAGGGCTTCCGTATTTATCGTTTGTTCTATATTTCACTTCTATAAAATGAGTGATTTTATCTTTTTTAATTATCAGATCTAATTCTCAAAATCTTCAAAATTTATAATTTGTATCTAATATATTGTATCACTTTTGTTGTAAATATTTAATTGCTATGAGCTCTCCTTGGTCTCATAATTTTTTTGTTGTAGTCATATTTTTATTGTTAGAATAACCTGCCTTTTTAGATTATCTCCTCCATAATCATCTCAGTTATATCTTCAATATTTCTCATCTCTCCAGCTTCTTCACAGTCAATTTTCACCCAATCAGAGTGAGATTCTACGACTTCCATTGCAGAGGCATGAGCATTTTTGAGATGATCTACATCTTCTTCATGGAGATCCATTTTTTTTCATCATTTCAAATATTCCCTTTCTTCTTTTTTGAGAACAAGTTTTTGACTCATTTGAGGGCTTACATTTAAAAAGATAGTTTTATCTGGTTTTGGAATTCAAAATATATTATATTCAAGATCTTCTAACCATTCAATAAACTCTTTTCTTTCATTTTTATCAGAGATTTTCCCTGCTTGATGAATAGTATTCGCAGAAACATATCTATTTGATATGATATAATCATAGTTTTTAAAATCAGATTGAACATCTACATATGCCTGAAACCTATCAATAGCATAAAAAATAGATGCTTGCTTTGGATTTACTTCTTTCCCATATTCTCCATTAAGATACTTTTCAACCATAAATGCTGATTTTTCTCAGTATCTTGGAAAATCAAGAATCAATACTGTTTTTCATAGAGATTGTAACTGTTCAGTTACTCGTTTTAATTGTGTTCATTTCCCACTTCCATCTATTCCATCAATGACTATAAACATAAAATTTTAATTCTATAAATTATAAGATTTTGAGAATTATATATGTTTATAGGAATAAAAAAACTATTTTTTCAAAAATAGTTTTTTTATTATGCTGCTTCATCAATAAAAAACTCGCGCAATTTTTCTGTCTCTTTACCCCTCATTAATTGAAGATATCTTATATTTTCCTCTATTGTATATATGTCATCGTCATCCAAACCTCATTTTGATAGTTCTGATACCTTATAGTAAAGAACGTTCATAAAAGTATCAAAAAAATAATCTCATTTTTCTTCACTTTGAAGAAGTGCAGGAAAAAATTTATCTGAAAATACCTGGTTTGAAATTAATTCTATGATAGCAGGCTTCACAGCTTTTGGACTCAAGGATTTAAACAATGATAACACTCTATACGCTTCTCATTCGGGGTCCTTGTTCTCTTTGAGCATATCATTTGCAATGGTTAATAAGGATTCCCCATTTTTTGCATTCTCCTTTGAGCTTGTTGCGTATCAAAACACTAGTCATAATTTTATGTCTTTTCCTGTAAGGTCATTACGAAGGGATAATTCTTCCTCAGAAGATTTTTCGATCCTCTCTACAAAGTTTTTTATATGTTCGTCTCTATTGTCTTGTGTTGTTCAACCATTGTTAAAGAGTATAAAAAACTCATCTCATCATAATCTAATAACTCTATCATTTGCTCTGACACAACTTTCTAAAAACCTCGCAACTTTTATAAGTGCTTTATCTCAAAAGAGTTGTCAATTTTCATCATTAATTTTTTTAAATGATGAAACATCTATAAAAATACCTGAATAATCATGCTTTTGCCTGTTTAGTATCTCATTAAAGTATGTAGAATTATACAATCATGTCATCCCATCAGAATACTTTTGTTTCATTTTATTTGATTTTTCCTCTATAAGTTTTGAGATATTTTTTCCCTCTAATAAATTTTTTAATACTATTAGGTCATGTTTGTATAATATTTCATCATTTGTTTGTGATTCAAAAGTCATAACAATATACTCTTCTCGACCTCATGGAAGTTCAAATTTTACTTGTATACACTCTTCTCAAGATTTGTACGTCTCTCAATCTCATAAAAATTGTACTCATTCTAAAATTGCATCACTCTTTTTTTTATCAAATTTTTCAATTCTTTCTGCAAACACATCTGAGCTTTCATCTTTTGAAATACATTCTATAGCTCATTCTCATACAATATGCTGTACTGAAGAAAGTTGAATATTTTTTATTCTTGAATTCAAGCTTTCCCCTACTACTTTCATATACTCCTCAATTTCAATTGATCATAAATCATCTGGAGCGAATTCATCCGGGCTTACTCATAGGTCCCTTAATACTGCAGCTGATATTCAGTTTGAATCGCTCAGTTCCAAAAGTTCTTCTACTTTCATCTTCGAAAATTTGACCAACATTTTCAACTGTTCTTTTTTTTCTTCACGAGGAGTTCATTCTAAAGAGAGTTTTATAAGTGGTCTATATTGCATTGAAGTGTTCTTTCAAGTCATACAGTGTTCATTATTGTGTTATTCATATAAGAATACTATATTTTTTTATTTAATGCAAAATTATCACAAAAAAAACTATTTTAAAAATAGTTTTTTCTTCTTCACTTTATTGAAGATCTGTATACATATCAAATTGCTCTTTGGTGAGATTCTCACCTGATTTAAGAATACTCTCAAACCTCCCCATCAACACGACTTCTGTGATTTCTTTATGCTTTTGAAGTGTCCCTCTATTGTTATTAGAAGGAGAAGATAATAACTCTCCATATGCCTCAATTATTTTTTCGGTTGATAGTCAACTCATACTCTCTTTAAATTTTTCAAATGCTTCATCCACCACATCTATTAGAGGAGGTTTTTTAGGAGCAGCTAATGCCTCTAACATCCTTTTTCTTGTAAAACCAAGTGGTTTCATAACACTTATTTTTGATGCTTTATCCCCTTTATCCACTATATTGTTGTTTTTTATATTATTACCTCCCATAATAAATAATTATATACTAAGATTTCACTGATATGCAGCTTCTGATACCCACTATATCTTATTAATGCAATTAGGTCAAATTAGCCCTCTTTTATTTTCTCACATGGATTTTTGAAAAATCTAAACCTTTATGATACAATGAAGGAAACTTTATTACATATGTATAGTATTATGTGAAACGCACCAGACTTTTATGATGGTTTTTTAGAAAATACTGAAATAAATGGAAAAATAAAAGAATTAGTTAATGATTACATTGGACAAAAAACATGAACTAATATCTCAAATATTATTAAACAAAATATTTTTGATGAAGCATCTAAATTGTCAAAAAATGAACGAGCAGCTTTAAGAGAGGTTTTTATGAAATCAGCACTCAGTTTATCATGAGATGATAAAATACAATATTATGAGCTTGCTGCCGGGTTACATAATCTACAATCAACTACAGAGATAAATGAAAAACCTACAGGGATTGATTTTAGCATCACCCAAGCAACAGCAGAAATAAAAACGCTTGACTGAAAAAAAGATTATATATTAAATCAAAGATGAGATCCAGTCTTTACACAAATCTGAGAAAATATATATAGTGTAATAATGAACTTTAAAAGAGACTCTAGTAGTAGCCTGAAATGAAATAAAAATATTCATCTAACATTTCGTTACAATTGAAAAAAAATATTGTTTTTTAACGACAAAGATTCAAATTGACTGTTAGACAAAAATGAATGATGAACAATAATTAAAGTCCCTTTTAAAGAAGGGACAACAATTGATAAAATAAATTGAAAACCATATATCCATAACGAGGGTATTGATATGAAAATTAATCTCTGAAGAAAAGCCATCACAGAACCTCTTATAAGAAGTTTAAATTTAACTCTTTCTTTTAATTAAGATAAAGCTGATTAACTCAGCTTTTTTCTTTACAAAAAATATAAAGCAATTATTATAAATATAATTTAAAACTAAGCAGAAAAATGTGGGTATAGTTGAACAATTAGAGTGAGCAATAGATATCGTTGACCTTGTGCAAAAGTATTCAAAGATAAAAAAAGCATGAGTAAACTATAAGGGGTTGTGTCCATTTCCTGGGCATAATGAGAAAACCCCGAGTTTTATGGTGAGCCCCGCAAAACAAATTGCTTATTGTTTTTGATGCCATAAATGATGAGGGCCGGTAAAGTTTGTTATGGATATTGAAAATACTGAGTTTAAAGATGCGATTGAAGTACTCTGAAATTTAACTGGTATAGCTGTAAATACCAACTTTGATAAAGAAAAATATAAAGCTCAGAAAAATCTCTACTCACTTTATAAAGATGCAGCTAACTACTACAAATCAAGTCTATCAAAACACCCAGAAATCAAAAAATACCTAATGGAAAGGGGGTTTAACGAAGAATCAATAACAAATTTCCACCTTTGATATTCTAATAGTTGATTAGAGCTTTATAATTATTTGAGAGAAAAATGATATGATGATAAAATTATTGAAGAATCAAAAATCTTCCTAGATATCAGAACAAAAAAAGACAAATTTATAAATAGAGTTATTTTCCCTATTCAAAATGCAAGATGAGATTTTGTAGCGTTTACATGAAGAGTTTTATGAGTTTGAGAACCAAAATATCTGAACTCACCAGCTTCAGATATTTATGACAAATCGGCAATCCTATATGGTCTCTACACAGCTAAAAATCAAATAACAAAAAGTGATTTTGTTATTGTCACAGAATGAAACCCCGACACTATAGCTATGCAACAATATGGTTTTTTCAATACAGTTGCAGTTTCTGGAACCGCGCTTACAGAAAAACATCTTGTAATCCTAAAAAGACTTACTCATAAAGTATATCTTTGCTTTGATAACGATAAAGCTTGAGAAAAAGCTACTAAATCATCACTTGAAATGCTCAAAAACAAAGACCTAGAAGTAAAGGTGATCTCTTTACAATGAGGTAAAGACCCTGATGAGATATTAACCAGTTGAGGTGATTTTCAAATACTTATTGATAAAGCTGAAAGCCCTATTTGATACTATATTGCAAAAGCTAAATTTGATGTTACCAGTATTGAAGAAAAAAGAAAACTTTTAAAAGAGCTTCTTGATATTGTAAAATCATACTCTGATAATATTGAGAAAGATTTTTATTTAAAAGAAATTTCAAGGCTTCTTGATATCAATACAAAGATTGTATATGATCTTTTTAATAGGGTAAAATTTACAACAGAAAAAAAATGAGATTGAGAAAAAAACAATAAGGCTCTCACGAGTGAAGAACTTGCAATATGAAACATTTTAATAGATGAAAAGCATAGTGCTTTTTTTAAAAAACACATAGTATTCACAGACTGACTTCACCCAGACTTACTCAAAGCACTTGAAAAATGACCTCACTTTATAAATGACATTAGCTTAGATCAAAAAGAAAGATATAGAGGTATATCTTTACAAATCGAAGAAGAAAATAAATTAAAAACAGAAAATAATTCTGAAATTGAGCTCGAAAAACTTACTTTAGGGATCAATCGTGATATGTATAAAAAGATGGTAAATGACCTCAAGAATAAGATGAAAAAATGAGACACAAATGCCTTCACGAAATATAGTGAAATAGCGAAAATAGCAAAAGACTTATGAATAAAATAAAACTTGCCTAAAAAAGATTATTTTATATAATAAGAGCCGAAAAAGAGAATAAAAATAATGAATTATGCTTTTTGCTCCTTCTTAAAAAATAATAGAAGGAATTTTTTGTATAATTATGTGATTTTAAATATTTAATATCCATACTGAATGACTAAAAGTACAGATCCAAAAAAAGGAAATAACGGTATAGAAGAAATAAATTTAGATGAACTAAAAGTTGATGTTTTAAAGCAAAATGAAATAGAAAAATTTGATTTTGAGGAACCGACTATGGGTGAACTCAAAGAAGAAGAAATATTAATTAAAGAAGAAGATTGAAAAGATATTGTATGAGCATTAAAAAAAGAAAAATGAGGAAATAAGCTTCCAAAAGATAGAGAAGAAGATAAAAGAAGGCTTTGAAAATGACTCAAAAACTTCATAGATATAAAAGTTGATGATGCACTGCTCGAATGAATGCCTGATGAGATTCAGGAGCTCATGAAACAATGAAAAAAAGATGGTCGCGTTACTCAAGATGAAGTAATGGCTGCTATTCCAAATGCTGAAGAAGACTTAGAATTACTAGACGAAGTGTATACAAGGTTTCTTCAACTTAAAATTGAGATCGTAGATAACCTCGATAAAGAAAATCTTTTTGAAACTGAGAAAAAAATAGCTAAAAAATCAGATGGGAAACAATCAATTTCTCTTTCAGAAATTAGTGATGATTCAATTAGAATGTACCTCAATGAAATTTGAAGAGTTGACCTTCTGAGTTCAGAGCAAGAAATTACACTTGGGAAAAGAATTAGAGCCTGAGATCAAGAGTCAAGAAAACAACTTGCTGCTGCAAACCTAAGGCTTGTTGTTTCTATTGCAAAAAAATATATGGGGAGAGGACTTGGACTCCTTGACCTTATCCAAGAATGAAATGTATGACTTTTTAGAGCAGTAGATAAATTTGATCCACATAAATGATTCAAATTTTCAACCTACGCTACTTGGTGGATTAGACAATGAGTAACCAGAGCAATTGCAGATCAAGCAAGAACTATTAGAGTCCCTGTTCATATGATCGAAACAATTAATAAATTTACTCATACATATAGAAGACTCACTCAAGAATTAACTCGTGAGCCCCTCATGGAAGAGCTTGCTACCGAGCTTGATATGGATATCAGAAAAGTAAGACAAATCATGAGGATTTCTCAAGATATACTCTCGCTTGATGCTCCTGTATGATCAGAAGAAGATACTTCCCTCTGAGACTTTATCGAAGATGATAAAAACCCTACTCCAGACGCTCAAACAAACATGAATCTTCTGAAAGATAATCTCTATGATATGTTAGATTTTCTTACTCCTCGTGAAAGAAAAATTATCATCATGAGGTTTGGTCTCAATTGAGGTGATGTACATACTCTTGAAGAAGTTTGAAAAGAATTCTGAGTAACCAGAGAAAGAATAAGACAAATTGAAGCAAAAACTCTTGAAAAATTAAAAGAACATCCAAATGCAGATAAAATTAGATTCTTCTAATTATGCATTTAGATACACAAAAAAACCAGAATGAATATTCTGGTTTTTTTGTGTATTAGTCAAATAATGGAGGAGGTGTCAGTTGAATTTTTTGGTTGTATTTTATTACAACTGGATAAAAATATTCTTCATCTGTATTTACAAAAACTGAAGTTCATCATTTTGCAGACAGATCTGCAGATGTAATACTCCCATCTAAGTTACTATCATATATAAAGTATCTTCTTAAATAATTCAAATCATACTTTTGTGCTGCTTCTAGATCACATACTCCATTAAAATAATATGGACATCCTGGTGGAGTTGTCCTTGAAGCACCTATGGTATTTTCAGTAAATAGAGTTCCAAGGATATATAGTTGATCTTTTAGTATATCTTGAGTTCATCAACACGATGATGAGATTTCTCAAGAGGCACATATAAGAGTATTATAACTTAATAATGATTTATCAGCATACATAATAGCGTTTATTTCTGTTACACTTGGATCAACATAGATATTTCAACCATTTCCCTCACTATCTTTTAAGATAATTATTCAAAGCAAATGAGATGATGGAGTAATATTTCATGTTATATATACATTTCAACCATATATAACTAATGTTTTATTCTCTGATAAGACATTATAGTCTCATAGGTTTATTACTTTATTTTCTCCTGCATCCAATCATGAGAACTTATAATATTCAACTGTGTTATTCATAAGATCTCGTTGTGATCAATCTCAACTATGTGGAACATTTTTTATTACTTCAAATACTTTTTTTCTCAAATCTCTTTTAAGAAGAGATTTCGTATTTTTTCAAACTATTTGAATATCCTGATTACTTACGATCTGGTTATAATTTTCAGAGTGAATATTTCAATATATTTTAATTCATGTTTGTATTGTATTATCTGTTCATACTCATCACCAATAATTTGATTTTCAAATAATATCTGAGTTATAGACAACTGGAATAGTTCAAATTCAGTTTGGAGCTGTAATATTATAGGATATATGCGTAGATAAGTATGTATTTTGAATATCATCAAGTAAACCTCATGATTGTGTGAGTAATGTATCTAGGTCATAACTGGTAATACCAAAGCTATTTTCAAACAACGATGTATTGGATATATTTCACTGATTTCACTCAACAATATTTCATGCTACTCAACTCACTGATAGGTCTATAAGATTTGATATTACCCTTGATCAAGAGCCAAATTCAAGATAAATATTTCTCAAAGCAGGAGTTACTACTGATGCATTTCTTATAAGCTCAGTTTGAGAAGTCTGTCATGCTCATTCTACGAATCCATATTCTAATAAATCTCATGTTATTTGAGTTTTGTATAAAGGCTGGAAAGAGAAAACTACATTACTACTTCCTATTAGCTGAGCCCCTATATTCCCTAAAGTTCAATTAATATCATATGTAATACTAGAAATACTAAAACTCGAAAATGGATCTGCAAACTCCTTCCCATTTGTTGCAGCTATATCGTATGTTGGTCAATACACTTTAAAATCAAAAGGGTAGCTTCCATCTAAAGATGGTTGAGTATTAAATGAAGTATTTCCTGTTGAAAGCCTGTTACTATAACTCGTGTTTGATGGAATATTTAAATATACAGCATCTTGTGTTTGAGTGTACTGATTTCTTCTTAAATTATTTATTACATCAAAATTCAGATCTATCGTTCTTCATATTCATGATGCTGGTATAATTTCATTTCAATATATATCCTCAAGCGTAATAATTAAGTTTTTTGAGCTTCCATCAGCAACATTTGCAGAATTTGATAGTTGATTTGTAGCATTACTTGTAGATAAAATTGTATTTGCATATACATTATATGTAAAAGTCTTCAATGCAGTTACACTACTAGATCAATTTTCTATTCATATTTTATTTCCAGCTTCATCTTCTATATATGTAACCTTAAATCAATATTCTCTTCCTCCCGAAGATAATCTCATTAAATCAACATTTTCAGTAGAATGAGAAAAAATCAAACTTCAGGTATTCGAAAAATCAATGGTTGATAAATAATCTCCGGTTGCAGAGCTATAATCTTCAAAAAATCATTGTATTTTCACAATAGGAGATCATCATTGCTCAGAAACAACTACTGAAATATTTTGAGAATTTGTTGCTAACAAATCAGAGTTATCTATTGGTGTTGTATTTCATATATCTGAAGCTGTTGGAGCTGTTTTATCAATTTTAACGATTGCTATTCATGAGTAGATATAACCATTTCAGGCAATATCTTTTCATCTAAAACAAATGTATCTCACCCCTTCTGTATTATATATTTTTCTATAGTCAGTAACCCATGTACCTCCAGAATCACAAGTAAATGGAACAACTGACTCTCTGTATTGATAACTACTAAAATCACATAAACTTCATCATGCATCAAAACAGGTAACCGTAACCATTACATTTCATTTTGCCCATGTATCAGTAGTTGATACAGCTCCCCCAACGCTATATCCGATTAATGGGTTTGAGCCATCCCATTTAAGACAATGCATCGTTCATGATCATGATCATACGAGTATGGCATTAGTAGTTCCTGAATTTAATAGATCAGTGTTAAAAGAAGGTGTTGGAAGCAAGCTTCATGAACTATCCGTCACAGATATATCATTATCATAACCAGGTGGTGTTCATCATGTTATATCCCCATCATCTGGGCATATTGTACAAGTGGGATCACCTTGAGGACATATTGTAGTTCATGGGTCAGTATATATTACAGCTGTGTTCCCATACCAATTTGCATATGAAAGATTATAACTCCCTAACGAAAGGAGAAGTAATACGACTCATAATAACTTCCTCATAAAAAAAATATATAGAAATAAATTATATCCTATATATTTTCTCATATTTTGAATATTTTTGCAAATATCTAATACTCCAAATTTGGGTAATTTTTATTTACTTGTTTAAAATGTTCTATTTGTCTTTTTTTTGCACGTATTATGACCTCTGAACTAGGATTTAATTCTTTCATTAAAGTATCCATTCATAAAATCACATAATCTATTTCCTGAGATATTTCTTCTCATAACTTTGTTAGTTTTGCGTATTTTTTTATTACTTTTTGGAGAAATTTTGTTTTTATGTGATATAAAACTATTTTTTCTAACCACATCATATTCTCTCATAAATAGCCATTTTTATAAGCCTTCATAATAATATACATTGTTGGTGCAAAAGCGTGATATCCAAGAAATACTCCATAAATATGTCTCGCATCTGGTCTAATAGCAGAGTAATACTTTTCATCCTTATTATTGAGGATAATTGGATCAAATTGAAGTAATAGATTTAATTTATTATGCGATGATTCATGAATAATCGCTTCTAAATTATTGATTTCAGGGCAACTTGAATTAATGGTATATCCTAAATAAATATGACCAATACATTCATTATAACTTGCCGAGTTATGTATTGATTTCGCAGTTCCAAGTGGCACAATTTTCTGAATAATTTGATTGAGTTCATCGTAAGTTCATTCATCTATTTGTTGCAATAATCTGAATGTTTTCTCGTAAACTCATAGCCATTCTTCTTCTCATCTTTCTCACCATCACAATATTCATCAAGTTGTATGATGGTCAGGGTGTGCTTCAAAGATATTATAGGGATTATTATCTTTAGCCGTAAGCCTCACATTTGTTCATGAAATTTTTTGTCACTGATTCATGCAAAGGTTTTTACTCCCAATTCACTCTTCTAAATATATATTTATTTCATTTTTTAATTTTTGTTGTTCTATAGCATAAAATTCCTCACTATCTAGATCATTAATAATCAGAAAATTTATTATCCCAGATTGATCAGGGTTTAAGATAAAATCCCTATTTTCAACTATTAAGAGTTCCTCTATCTCTTCTGATAAGATTCAGTTATTTCTTAACTTTTCTAAGTGAGAGATGAGCCTTTTATAGTATTTTTCCAAATATTCCTTTAATAAAGCTGAGTTTTTCTGTCAAAGTACGTAGTATTTCATTTTGATATTTGATGATAAAAACTATAATTGTGTATAATTATATCTTTCAATATTTTTATGCAATATTTTTTGTACTTACTTACTATTCCCTTTTTATATTTTAACTTTAAAATTGTTCTTTCTGATCTTAAATTTAAGATCATTCCAAATAAATACTTAGCAAAAATACTCTATATGCTCCCTATATGGTATGCGTATTTAATCCTATGATGAACAATTATAGTCTCAGATGTATGGTTCATTATCCTACAAATATTTCTATCTTTCATTATTTCATTTTGACTATATGCTTATGGTATATGGTCAGCTTGAGATGCAAAATACTTATTAGTATTATCGCTATTTATCCCTCATGTATGAACTCTTACATTTATATGAAACATTGCATTGTTAACTCTTACATATTTATTGTTATACTTTATTTACTTTTATATATGAAAATGTATACTTCAATCCACATATAGAAAAAGTTTATATTGAAATATTTTTAATGACATTAAAGAAATATTTCAATATAAACTTCAGAATAAAACCTCAGAAAATTATAAACAAAAAATCATATATAAAATATCTTTATGAGTGATAAATTTTTTCGTTATTTTTATCATTTTTAGGCTCTTAAGAATTGCAACATTAAACTGGCTCTATAGTTCATGAACTGATTTTAGCATCATTTCAACAACTGTTTCTCAGCACAGCACCTTGGTAGTTTTACTTTTGATAATTATTGTATTATGAGCCTTCTATGTAACTAAGAAGATAATGTATTTTTTCAAAAGAATCTTACATGACTTTTTTTGAACACAAAGTAAGTATCTCTATAATTGAGTCCTACTACTCAGTTTATCATGTTATATGCTATATGAATATGCATATCATCCCCTAGAAATTACCCAGAGTATTACCCTTATTTTTACTGTTTATTTATCTATTTACCTATTTATTATCATACTCAAGTATGCCTCTAAGATTACTTTTCAATTATGAGAAGAAAAAAGTATTCAAGTAAGGTCCCTAAAGAAATGAGATATTATTGATAAAGTATATCTAAAAAATGTGATAAATAATGTAAATCACAAAAATAAAAAAACGGTCGATAACTATAAAGAGGCTCTCAATATCATAAATAATTCCAGCTATCAACTCACCGTCGATGATGTAAAAAAAATACAATCTATTATTAAACAAATAAATACAGATTGTAGTACTGATCGCATAATGGCATCTTGATTTCAGTCCATCAATAACATAAAAGTTATGAATACTTTTTCTTTTTGATGATATATCTGGTCTGGTTTTATGTTGAGTGTCTTCTTATGAAGTTATTTCTCAGAAAAAATAGTACTCTCCTTACAACACATGTTCAGAATATAAAAAAATTTTATTTGACCTATTTTTAACTTTTAGATGTAATATCTCGTGACTGTAGTATGTATATAGTCCCCCCTCTTACTGTGAATTCAATATCTTGTGCTTTGTCTAATATTCATTCAATTTCCCTACATTTTTTATATAATAAATCACTAAAATTAATAAGAATATCTTCTTCAAAAAATAATGATTCAAATCTCGTACTTTGCTTCTTCTTCTCGCTTACTCATAGATAATTTTCTCCTCCATAAAAACTGTAAATTTTAAGTTTTGTTGTCTCTCTGTCAATTCCGAAACAAAATGGTTTTTTAATCTCTCACTGTACTAGGGGTTCATTTATTCCTGGTATGATCTCAAAATAACACTCATTATTATGATGTTTTGTGAAACATACACCACTAAAATCTCCCACAATAAATTCTTGTAAAATATATTTCTTTTCAAGCTTTCATATATCAAGGTTATGTAAATCTTTATAATGAGTATATTTTTCTGTTGTTTGTTCCTCACATATATTTACCGCATATTTTAAATCTGCGTGAGTGTAAATTGGTGCATACGATTCAAATATTCATGCGAATGCATGACTACTACTATCTTCACATGAAAAAGAAGATCTAAGAATGAAAGGAGGGTCTAATTGAAGAGTAGAAATATCATGTATATCACTATATGTCTTACGTACAATAAAAGATGGAACATTAAAATTACTTTCCAGTAATAATTTCAGATTATCAGCTTTTGCTCAATGCATAAAATTTATTTAATATTAATTTTCTTAGATACCGTATTAATTTCTAGAGTATCATCATTTTGACAAGAAAAAAATATACCTTCTGCTCCCAGCATTAAAGGAATTCATAACTCTCTACATGTAATTGCTGCATGGGATAATTCTGAACGAGTTTCAACACATATACATTGTGCATTATAAAATGCCCTCAAAAATTCTGGATTTGTATTTTCTGCGACCATAATACTTCATTTATTTAAATCACTGGCAGATTCAACATTATAGACTTTATGCACTTTTCATTCATAGCTATCTTGTTGTATTGAAATATTTATATCGTAACTTATACTCCTCCTCTGCGTTTTTTGAGAATCAAAATATTGTTCTATGCTAGAATATCACATGTTCAATATTTCTTGATAGAACTGAATTGCTCTTTTAAATTTAACAGCTTGAAAACGAAAAAAGTATTTTTCAAGTATGCTCTGGTATTTAAATGTTTTTTGCTGAAGATTTTTAACAATAGAAATATATTTAAGATATTCTGAAGTATAAAAATTATAATTCTCTTGAATATCACTTACATCACAGTTAATCATATTAATAATTTCAGCTGATCAGAGCACATAATCATTATCACGTATTTTTTGAAATGAATATTCTTTTTCAAAATCAAGAGAAAGAGGTAATCATTCTACCATGATATGTTCATTTTTGAGCTCGTTATAGTGTTTTTGAGAACAAATAAATATATCAATTTCAAAACTTTTGTTCAATAATTTTTCATACTGACATTGTAATAATCAATGTTTTTTAGATGGGTAAAATGCTCCTAAATCACATCAAATTGAAATAGGTATGTATATTTTAATAGATGATAAATCAATATGTAATATATCAGTCAATCTCTTGCTGACCAATACTGGTAATAATCTATTATCTAATAAGATTCCCTGTCACTGAAAAAAATCATGCTGTAATAATGCAATAATTTCTTGTATTTGTTCTTTTAAACTAAGACTATGTTTCATATCTATTTTATAGGATTTAATTCACTATCTCAAAGTTTATCATAATAAGTAGTCCAAATTCATTCACACTTATCATACAGTTTACATCATTCACATTTTTTTGTTCTGACTCTTCATGTATTTTTTCTTCACTCTACAACATCATCGTTATAAAAATCTGGTGCACTATGGGTCACATTTGTATATATATCAATCTCTTTTAATTCTGAAATATTATCTTCTAAGTAATCTTCAAAGTGGCATAAAGGAACATATCTTACTCGATAGATCATACCATTTGCATTTCCCCAATCGAGAAGTTCTCTCATATGTGGTGAAGCTTCTGATATTTTTGGCATAAGTTCTTCAAAATTATCATGAACCCCTCACACATTTGGATCAGCAAATATAAATTCAGAACTTCAAAAGCACTTAAGTTTTTTTACAAATTTTCAAATTCAAAGTACATTATCAAAATTTCACTTCTCAATTGCTGTATTGGTACCAATGCTTTCATTTGGAAATCATAATTCTTGCCAGATTTGAATTCATTTTATGAGTTTATCAAACGCTCCTGGAACTGCTACTAACTTATCATGTAATTCTGCATTATCGGCATGAATCGAAAATACTACGCTATCAAGAATATCCATATCATAAAGTTTTTGAGAAAACTCACGGTCAGAAAATTTCAATCAGTTTGTTACCAAATATACATGACGAAAATGAAGAGATTTAATAAATTTCATGATCACAAAAAAATCTTTTCTGATAGTGACTTCTCATCATATAATCTCCAATATTTCAGTTCCATTTTGCTTTGCAATTAATATGTCTTTTAGGACTTCTTTCGTCGTTCTATTTATATTACGTTTATTTAAATCTATACAGAACCTACACACAATATTACATCCATATCATACAAAAATAACCGTTTTTTTTCATGCAAAACTATCTTTTACATCTTCAATTGGTTTAAATCTAAAATTGTCAGTGTTTTCAATAATTTTTAATTTATCAATATCTTTTTTATAAAATGGCTGTATTTCTTCTTTTCAATTAAATTCACAATAGGTCTCGTGAATTCACATACAATACTTTGATAACTTACATGTACTACACTTCCCTGTAAAAGTGATTTCATGACTTGGAAGTGTTCTCCACATGTACTTCCATAGTTTTTTTTCTTTTATGGTACACAGCGGAAAATGATACAATTTAAATTTATCTACTCAAAACTTTTCTCAATATTCCAAAAAAACCTTCTCATTTACTCACATAACCTGAGTATAATTCATTTTTGTGAGTTTGATATTATCAATTGCTTGTCATTCAAACTCCATCATAATCGTAACAACACTATCAACCTGAGGAAAATATTTATATATCAGTTCATACATTTTATCTAAAAACTTATAGTTTTGTCATTGAATAATAAGTCTTAATTCAAGAGTTTGATTATTAAATTTTTTATATTTAAGGGCATTATGGATTCACTTCAATAGTTCTTCCCATGATCATTTTTTTCTCACAATTGCTTCGTGAGTTTCTTTGTTATAACCATGAATAGGAAATACCAAATGATAATTTTCTAGGGTTGCTATTTGTTTCATAAAATCTATATTTGCAAACCTATCTCCATGCGTCAATTGTACCAGTGTTGATTGTGGAAATTTTTCTCTTATATATTGAAGTATTTTAAAATAATCTGGGTTCAAAGTTGGTTCACCTCATGTAATAGTCCAGTCATCTTTTAAATCAGGGAATCTATGAAAATTTCTATCGTCACCTGATAAAAACCCATCAATTCTTGTTTTGATGGCCTCATAATGATAATCTTTTAATGTATATTTATAGTCAGCATCGTTTGAACACATAGTACATTTGTGATCACAAGCTGGCCATAAGGCAATATCTGGCATATTCTTTAGGTTAATTCATTAATAAGCCATTTAAAGAGAGGAAAATGCTCTCACTTAAATGTATATAATTCAGAACATTCATAAGTAAAGTAAAGAAAATAATCTACTATATTATCTGTTTCAATTACTCATTTTTGTCATTCTCATATTTTCTTTCCATTTGAAGTATCTATTATCTTATTCAGAAAAACTTCATTTTTTCAAAAATCAAAGTAATCCTTATATCACTTGATAAACTGAATATCTGTATCAAAATGAGAAAAACTTATCTTATACATTTCTTTTCTAAATCGAAATGTATATCAATTATCGAATTGAACCTCTCAGAGAAGATAAAAATAATAAAAAAGTAGCTTTTTCACTTCTTGAACCTCATTAATGTTAAAATCATTACAAGCTAATGTAGATTTTAAATAGTATAAAAGTTCGAACTGTCATATATTTTCTGTCTTATAGGGGTTTGTTAGTCAGATAACTTCCTTGTATTGCTGGTTATCAAACAGCCTTAATATTTTATCGTTCATATCCTATATTAGTATCATAATTTTTCATTCATAGCAATTATATACAAATCTATATCATTCCCAAAAATAAAACTCATTTATCTCACCTTTCACTCATCTATGTATAGCAAATAATTATAGCACAATTTCTCAATATTCATTAAGCCTTGGAATGCTTTACTTTCTCAAATATGATGCTCTCGATATAAAAAGGCTAAAGAAAACATAATCTCATCTGTTTCATCATTAATATATTTTCCATAATAGTTTAAAAAATCTTTCTTCGAGTTAGAAAAAAGAACATCTGACTTCAGATTACTTTCTAGAGAGAGGATTTGCATATTTTCATGAAAATTTAATTCAGAAAATTCATTGAAAAATTTTTGAACACTCTGTTTCAAGTATATGTAAAAATTTTCATAATCTCATAAAATGAGATTATTCTCTGCTAAAGTTTTATAAAATTTAAAATCATTTTTATTATTTATTTCTGCATCATGCAAAATTGTCATTAAAATATCTTGTGACTCATCATACTTTCATATCTTCTTTAAAGCTGCGGCTTTTCAAATAAATGGCTCAGGCTGACGATACTTATAATATGTTTCATTTAAAATAATAGATCCATTGAATAATGATATTGCTTTTTTTTGATCTCATAATGCAAGATAAATATATCCGAGCCGACTATATATAAAAGTAGGGATTTCAGAATGAGTATATCTTTTTTCAAGAATTTTTACGGCCTTAATACAATACTTTTTCGCTGCACTCAGATACTTCTTATCTTTGTGCATTCTATATAATCGAGTTCCTAAAAAACGGGAGTATGCACAAAGCACATAAGGATTATCAGTGTTGCATTCTAATAATTGTCTAAAAATTTCATTCATCTCTCGGCTTCATTTATTGTCATAGTATCGTACATACGCAGCGAGTGCATAGAAATTATATTTATTTTCTTTCAATAATTCATCAACATTCTCTCATTGCTTCTGAGACATAAAGCATGGGTCAAGAATAGACTCATTTAAAAATAAAAAAATGTACCTCTTATCATATCAAAGAATAGACTCTCTACATTCACTAAAACCAATATCTAAATCCTGACGAGTATCTATATTCTTAAAATAAAAATATGGTCGTTGAAACTTTTCTCTGCCTTTTAAATATCCCTTATATCAATGGTAATAAGCAAAATAATCTAAAAAAACCTCAAAGTCTTCTTTGTTCTTGAATTCTACCATACGCTCATATATATTATCAATAAATACACTCATAGCAGCTTGAAAATAAGTCTCTTTTAGAATTAATTTCTTCTAATCTATTATAATAACGATCAAAATCTTTCTTTATTTTTTCATCGCTATCATACACATTTAACATATTTCTATTTTTTGATAAATAACATATATTCGTATGCATTGTTAAATCTCAATTTAACATAATATTTATCTCATTCTCATCGTGAGTAAATGTCCCCAACTCATCTTTATATTTCATAAAGTAATAATACTTACAATTATCAGTTCATAACCTTGTAGAAACGAATTTTTTACTATCATGAATGGGATATGGGTGTTTTCAAAATACTAAGTCTACGTTTTTAAACTTTTGTCATAGATAATATAAAAATTTAAATTCTGAGTTCTCAATGCTATATCTCACACTAAAAGGAGAAAAATAATTATGAGTATTGAGAAAATGGAATACTTTTACCCAATCTTTTTTATACTTTGTTACATTCATTTCATTTATATTTGAAACAAATGTATACTCAATGTTATAGATATTTTTTATTTCAACTAAATTTTCAAGGTACTCTTTATTATATGGGACAAGTCAAGATACTTGAATAATAATCTTTAAATTTGGCTGAAATGAATGTACATACGTAATAAGATCAATAATATGCTTATTTGCAAACATATTACTTCAAAAAAAGGTAAATCACTGTAAATAATCTCAGTCTACAATCAAAAAGGTTTTTCTAATTGACTCCTTGAGTTGAAGAATTTCTTCATCAGAATAAATACTCATTTCCATGACTCATTCTTTACATGTATCACACCTCGTTATACATCCATGTCATAACTTAGTTATTAATTTTGGAACTTGGATTTTTAACATTATTATAATGGTTTACAAAGTATGACTGGCAAAAATTACAAATATTTCAATCCTTTCATTTATTTTTATAATCATTCGACATAGACTCTAATGATTTTTTTAACACTATCGAATTCTCTATTAAATCACTCTTTTTACTTTTAATATTTCATATTGAAAGTTCTTTGATTGATGAACAATATGGTCAATGTGGCATTATTTGATTTTCTGAAAAATCAAACATAAGAATATCTAGGTCCTTGCTCTTATCTGATATATAGTTCTTGGAAAGAAAAGAGCACTCCTTTTCTCATGAATATGAAAATAGCTCTGTTGAAAGGTCAATGTAACTTATAACTTTTGTTCATTCGCCTTCGGTAAAATACAATTTAGTGCCACTATCTAATAGTCATCTTAAAACATTTAAAGTTTTGTTTTTATCTACTCTATTCGAAGAAGAGTTTATTTCTCTATGTAAAATGAGTTTAGATTCTATATTTTTCCTTTTTAATAAATGTAATTTTGCAGGAATATCGTCAGTCAAAATATCCTCATTTAACCTTACAGATATTCAAAGTTTTATGGAAAAAAAAGGTTGAAAAATATCTATAAATTCTTTCACATCTGCATCGAAAATACCGTTTATATTTTTTATTTTTGTATATACCAATAGCTCATCTTTTCGCTTTAAAATCTTAAGTTTCATCAAAGTATAAATATATTTTTTAATGAAAGCTATGTTCGTTACAAAGTCTCAACACTGATTTAATGAAAGTGAATTATATGTAAGGTTATTTTTTTTTGCAAAATAAGAAAATTTCACCAAAAATTTGAGGTCTATTTTGCTTAATATTTCCTCGTTTCTGTTTGAGCTTATACAACTATAACATCATCTCGAACAATTATAATTATTAGGTATCGGATTCAAAACGAATCAATCAATATTTATTTTCATATGTATGATTATTGATAACTATACTTCCCTTTAATTATACATTTATAACAATTATGTTCAAATGTTTTTTCTTCATTATTCACGCTATTAAGATATGATTTAAAGCTATTAAAATCAAATATTCTTTTCTCATTATCAAAAAATATATTTGATATTTTTAAGTCTGCCAAATAACACCTCGGAATATGTGGTCTAATATCTCAATTTATAGATATTTCTAGGTCATAATATCAATCAAAGTCTTCAAAAATAATATCATTATTTTTGACTAAGAATGAGTTATGATATTTGCAAAGTACATCTTCACTTGTTACAATTTCGTTATCATTATCAATCTGTAGTGCCTCAGAAATACTTAATTTCAATTGTTTATACCTTGTTAATAATCGAAAATTTTTACTTTCTATTAACTCTATTTTTTTCTTATAATATATTTGAAATGAAATATTATCAATATAATCCTCCAAAAAAAATTCTAATAGCCTTACCAATGATTTAAAATTATAAGTATTCAGGTTACTAATTGAAGTAGAAACATAAACTTGTATATTATATTTTTGTAATAAATATGCTAATATTTTATAAGTTCAAGGTTTATAGATATTTATATCTGAAATTTGAATTGCAATTCATCATTTTGGATCGAATTGATGTATATACAACATCAGCTCATCTATATCGCCGTACAGTAATGGATCAACTCAAAAACAAAATATCTCACAGTCATTATTAAAGACTTGAAAAGTAGTTGCAATATTTTTCTTTAATTCAGACATGTCATAATACGTCTGAGAGGTATAATTATCACTACATCAAGTACATCAAGTATTACAACCTTTTCAAAGTCTGAAAAGGAGCCTTTTTGCTCCATATATCATATCTTATATATTTATTAAATCACTCTGCCCATATGCAGAAATATACTCGTCAAATATTCCATAACAATCATCTTTAAAATCACACTTTCCACATTCTGGTAAATATGATCTTCTTCCATAATCAGTATTATAGAGCTTATTCTCATATACCTCAGTTATATAATTTATCTTTTCAGTCTTCAGGTCAGCCCTTTTTTCTAAATCTCATAAAAATAAACATAGAGGGAATCAATCCCAGTATATTTTAATACCTTTTCCGTCAAACATTTCTATTGCTGATTTTATATTAAGAGAGGCTTCTTTCGGTGAACAGAATAATGCATCATTATTTCAAGCACCAGAGGGTTCTAAAAGAGAAAACTTAATACTTAAGTTTTCATACGAAGTCTTTAAAAGACCATTCAAAGTGTCCTCTATGGAAGATAAATTATCAGAAATAACCACATAATTTAAAAATAATGAATCAAAACTTCTTTTTTTCAAAGAACCTATGATCTTTATGACTCATTCATAACTTCCTTTACATCATACTATGTCATCATGTATCGTTCAATATCCATGAATTGATAAATATATATTTTTAATTCCTAAATCAAATAACTTATCTAAAAACCTATCACTAGAAATAGTAGACCCATTTGTAACAATTCAAAAATCAAGTCATTGTTTCTTGATAAAATCTATGACACTAAAAAAATGTGATTCTAATGTAGACTCTCCTCAACTAAGTAAAATGATTTTCACTCACTTCTTTTTTAAAAGTAAAATTTTAAAAAAGAGAGCCTTGATATTTATTTCTTTTATATTTTTTTTATATTCAGCATGACAAAAAGAACATGTATAGTTACATTTGTATCATATCTTTAATAATGCTTTTTCTGTGATTAATCAATCAGACATAATTTACTTGTTAATTCAGTTTTTGCTAAGTCCCCAATCAAATACCTGATATAAAATGCATCTACATCATATTTTCTCTCATTTGTTTTAAATTTTTCCAATATTTTTTCCTTATTTCAAGCTGCTAGATCTGATTTAAAGGTATTACATTTTTTCTTTTTCTCTATTTTTTCAGTCTCTTCACAAAATATTGCGTCAGATAGTCATTGTAAATTTAAAGTGGGAGCTTGATGTAACCATAAAATGTCTCAAAATATAGCTTTTTTTATAACAAAATCTATATTCATTCATTGCTCCAAGAAATTTATGATTTTTTTCTCACTGTTATAAAATTTCATATAATCCATTTCATCTACCTTTACATTCAGAAATGGTGATTTTGTATAGCTTGAGTATAATAAAGAAGAAGTATCACTTAAGTATGATCAGATATTATCAAGAGAGTCTAAAAACTTCTTACATTCTTGTTTTGAGGCATATCATTCTTCATTTAAATTATAAATAGAGTAAATAATTGCAGATACATCATCAAAGTTATTCGTATTTAATTTTTCAAGATCATTCACCAATATTTTTTCAACCTTTTCTACATCTTTTCAATAGAAGTTATTGCTTTCAAATCATTTTTCTTTAATAAACCTTGTTATATCCTTTAGATATAAGAAAAGGGGGGCTTCTGCATTTTTATATTTTTTACTTGTTTCTAACAGATATTTTATAAGTACTTCCTTCTTGAAAGTATAATCTGCTACGGTAATTTTATTGAATTTTTGAATAGAATCATAATTCGTATCATTTTGATCAAAACGGTCTTCTTCATCAATTTCTTTTACCAAAATTTCATCAGCTGTACTTTCAATTAAGACTTTATCATTATTCATCAGTCATCCATTGTGTCATAAAAATACTCATGATACAATTCAAACGATAAATATTATACATACAATTACATATTTCATTTTTTCAAAGTTAATTTTTATTACCAACTACAATGTGAGCCATGAGAACCGTGCGACCCATGAGAACCGTGTGATCCATGAGAACCATGACCAGAAATAGCATTACCAGAAGTTGCATTAGAAGTAATATTATTACTATAATGGCCATTTACAATACCACTTGCATGATTTACAGACTGATTTATGTCACATTGAAAGTTATTATATGAGGGATATCCTCATTGTCATGCCCAACTTGCATGAGCTGCTGCCACCTCATCTACTCCACTCAACAACATTGCCCCTGCTGCCAAACCTAAAGCATCTTTTTTCGTAATTTTTCCACTCTCATCAGTAAGAAACCCCTTCAATTTCTTTTTTATTTTTGGAAATAGCTTCTTTTTTCAAGACATATTTTAGTATTTATATGTTAAAATTAGTTCTGTATCCAAGAGAGAAGTATCTCTTTTGCCTCTTTATCTCTTAATTTTTCAAAGATATAATCTAATATTGCAATTTGTATCTTTACTTTTTCATCCTGTACTAATGGAGTATAGAGATTTCACGTCGTAGTAAAGTTATGAATGATATCAACTCCAAGATATGGTTTATATACATGGTCATTGTATCCAGGTAATCAATCTAGGCAACTCGATTGAATTGCTACCTTTGTAACTTCTGAATTCATCATATCATTATATGTTTGTTTTGCATTATCTCAGACCTCTGTCATAAGAAAGTCATCTATTCACATTCTTCCAAGCATTCTTGATTCATCTGATGCATAGATTTTCCCATCATAATTGTAAGCAACTCCTCATACAGCTATCCCTGAGGGGCTTCTAATATCCATAAAAGCAGGGTCCTTTGCATTAAATATCTTCATAAGATACACTGATGTGATAGATTCCGTAAAGAACGTTCCTTTCTTATTTAATTCTATTATATAATCGAGTGATTTTTTATAAAAATCTATCCATTCTTCAGATTCATATGCAAGAGTTTTCATATCTGATGCTGCAAATCCATATGGATTCAGCCATCTCAGGAAAATTCCATCAAGACCTAATTCTAGATATGTATCAATAATTTCTTTATATTTAGGAAGAGTTTCTTTTGTAACAGTGAGTAAAGCACCTATTTTTCACATATTACGTTTTTGTTTCTCCTCAGATACTCTTTTCATCCAATAGCTTACTTTTTCAAAACTATCTCAATTATATCCTGCCCTATTTGAGTTATGAATCACTTTATTCCCATCTAAACTCGTACAGATATCAACTCAATGATCTAACAACCGAGTAAGCTTCTCTTCTGTCATAAGTGTTAGATTTGATACTAATGAGAAATTAAGTCATTTTTTAAGATGACCTGCTTTTATAGTAGCATAATCTACTATATGTTGTACCACTTCATAGTTCACTAAAGACTCTCCTCCCTGAAACTCTATAGTTAAACTTGGTGAATTTGTATAAAAAATAGTATCAACCACACGAGTTGCTGTTTCTATATCCATATCATATTCTTTTGCTGTCATCGGAGCAACGGCTGCATGACAATATTTACATTTATGATTACATCTGAGTGTAGTAATAATCATATGAAGTGTTGGTCAAACACCTACAAAATGATTTTTTAAAGCAATGCTTCCTGCCATTTTGTCTTGATAATCCTGATCTTTGATAAATCCATTTTTACTTAACGCTTCATACTTTAAAGTATTTTCTATATCTCATGTGATAAAAGTATGAAATTCTTTCGGAGTTAAAAACTCGTATTTTCAGGCATCGTTGGTAATTAAATATGAATTTTCATCAAATTTTTTAAATCTAAAATATCATATTTTATCAGTATGTGCATTCTTAATATCTTGTAAATTTAACATTATTTATCCATTAATCAGTCAAATATTATAATTCATAAATTCATTGAAAATTTCCTCTATTTCATTCTCTGTTGATCAAGTTATTGTAAGGGTATTATTTTCTAATTTAATTTTTGAAACCTCTTTAAAATCTTCTATAGATTCTAAAATTTTTGAAGCATCATATATCTCGAAGTCGAGATTGAAATCTTTTTTCATATATTTATAAACTATTTTTTAAAATTATCTTTGGCTTTTTTAATAGCATCTGGATTTATTGTAATCATTGGTTTTGTTTTTTCTGATCATGTTTCTTCTTCGATTTCTTTCAGTATTTTTTCAATCTCAGCATCGTCAATCTTCAAGTCTGGATCATTTTCTATCTCTTTCAAAATTTCATCTATATCTTTATCAAAACCTATTTGATTTTGTTCTAGATTTTTTTCAGCTTCATCTGTATTAAATGATACAAAGTTTAATGTATCAAGTGGTCAATTAATAGCTTTTTTTACAATTGTCTCTCTTATCTCTTTGTTATCTTTTTCTAACTTGTCTCTTAAATATACAGATAATAACTCATCAGAAAAACTTCAAACAAGGGTTTCAGAATTAATTTTAGTAGAATCTTTTGCTGTAAATTGTAAAATTATATTATTTTCCCTATCATGTTTAAAGAAAAAGTATCATTTATCTAAAAACATATAAGCCGCTTTTAAAATGATATCTTTTGAATAAATTTTTGTATCAATTAGAAGTTCTAATTGATCATTTTTTATCTCTTTTTTTAAAAATTGTTCCATTTAATTAGACAAATTAATTACTAAAAAATTTTACTGAATTATACGCAAAAAAAAAGAAGCTCAAAAACTTTTTTGAACTTCTTTTTTCGTCTATTTTATAGTACTTCCTAACTTTAATTGTGCAATAGATCTGAGTAACATATCTTCTGCCTCAATGAATTTTTCCATATCCATCTTATCCTTTGAATCTCTATATTTTTCCATGAGTTTTAGTGCTTCTTCTCTTGCTCTTTCAGCCTTAGAAACATCTAAGTCATCAATATCAACAAGCATATCAGCCATGATTTTCACACTATTGTTACTTATTTCAACAACTCATGTTCAAATAGCAAAATCATCCCTTCTCTCAATATCTTTATCATCTATATATACAACATACATAGTAGATGGTTTGATACTTGTCAAAAGTGGTGCATGATTATCAAGTGCTGTTATCTCTCAAATACCTGTCATCATAGTAGCTGAGACAACATTCTCTGAAGAAAATGCCTCTCATCAGAATGATAATATTTTTAATTTCATACTTTATTATTATTTAATTTTAATACTATCTATAAGCTAACTCCCTCTGTCCTTCGGACATCTCCCTCCATGAGGGAGAAAAAATCAGTTCCCCCTCATGGAGGGGGATGCCTGAAAGGCAGGGGGAGTTTATCTTAATTATTCCTATTTTCCTTCTTTATTATCTTTTTCGTAAGCAGCGACTACATCATCAATTCCTGCTTTATACAAGAAGTAATTCTCTGGGATGTAATCCATTTCACCGTCAATAATTTTTCTGAATCCTACAACCGTATCAGTTGCTTTTGCATATACACCTTGTACTCCTGTAAATTGTTCTGCAACAAAGAAAGGTTGAGATAAGAATTTTTGAATTTTTCTTGCTCTTGCAACTATTAATTTATCTTCTTCAGATAATTCATCCATACCAAGAATAGCAATGATATCTTGTAATTCTTTATATTTTTGAAGTGTTTTTTGAACCGCTCTTGCAACATTATAATGTTCTTCACCAACAATTGCTGGATCAAGTACAGTAGAAGCTGAATCAAGTGGATCTACAGCTGGGTATATACCAAGTTCAGCAATAGATCTATTCAATACAATTGTTGAATCAAGATGGGCAAAAGTTGCAGCTGGAGCAGGATCCGTAAGATCATCTGCTGGTACGTATACAGCTTGTACAGAAGTAATTGAACCATCTTTTGTAGAAGTAATTCTTTCTTGAAGAGCACCCATGTCAGTTGCTAGAGTTGGTTGATATCATACAGCTGAAGGAATTCTTCATAGAAGTGCTGATATTTCTGATCCTGCTTGAGTAAATCTAAAGATATTATCAACAAAAAATAGTACATCTTTTTTATCTCTATCTCTGAAATGTTCAGCCATAGCTAAACCAGTAAGTGCAATTCTTGCTCTTGGTCCTGGAGCTTCGTTCATTTGTCCAAATACCATTGCTGTTTTACCCATAACTCCTGATTCTTCCATTTCATGGTAGAGATCATTTCATTCTCTTGTTCTTTCCCCTACTCAGGCAAATACAGAGTATCCTCCATGACCAGAAGCAATATTATGAATAAGTTCTTGAATAATAACTGTTTTCCCTACTCATGCTCAACCGAAAAGACCTACTTTTCCTCATTTTAGCATAGGAGCAATAAGATCAACTACTTTGATCCCTGTTTCAAAAACTTCTGCAGTTGTTGTTAAGTCACTAAAGGCAGGAGATTCTCTATGAATCGGGTCTCTATGTTTTGTTTTTGGTGCTGGTTTATTATCTATTGGGTCTCCAAGTACATTAAACATTCTTCCAAGAACTTCTTCTCAAACTGGTACAGAAATTGGGCTTCCAGTTGCTTCAACTTCAATCCCTCTTTGTAAACCATCAACATTATTCATAGCAATAGTTCTTACTGACCCATCCCCAAGCTGTTGTTGTACCTCAAGTACCATTCTTTCTTTTGTTCCTTTTACTTCAAGTGCATCATAAATTGATGGTACATACCCCCCATCAAATTTAACATCGATCACTACTCAAATTATTTTTGTTATTTTTCAAATTTTCATTTGTATAATAATTATTATAAATTAAATTTTTTTAGTTTATTTCATCCATTGCTACATTACTCAATCTATCAGCTTCTTTATTATCCTCTCTTTTTACCCAGTTATATTGAACAGTTATCTTTGCTTCTGATACAAGTTTAATAATATCTGCGTGTATTGTTCTTAATTCATCTTTCTTTATTTTCCATTCTCACTTCAGCTGACAAATAACGAGTTTTGAATCCATATAGAGTTCTATGTGCTGAGATCAAAGTTCAATAGCTCTTTTCACTCAATAGTAAGCTCATAAGTACTCTGCTTCATTATTAGTCTTAATTCATAAACTTTTATACCTTTGCTCAACTGTTCATCAATTTTCATCCATAATGTGAACTCAGAGTCATGAATTTCATGGATTTCATCGAGACCCTCAATCTGTATAGACTATTAATTTCATAAAAATTACTTTATTTCTTTATCTATATAAATTTTCATTTCATCATCTTGAGCTTCATCTTTTTTCTCAATCTCAACTTTTTTTATTTTTTTTTCTTCTTTCTTATTTATTACAGTTTTGTCTTTGGGAATATTTTTACTTGTATCTGTTTTACAGCTAAAATAAAAATATTTTCTTAACAACACTGTAATAAGCGCTATCAGAATAATAACTAAAACTGCAAGTTTCATATGTACAGGATCTGAACTTCATGGAACAGCCTTTCATAATGAATTAAGTACTAATCCATATAAAAAATTTCATAGTATGATTCAAATTAATGAATATATTCCAAAAAATAATATATTTAAGAGCCCTTTTATAGCGATTGGTATATTTTTCATAATAATTATATTAAAAATAAATCTACCTTATTTTAGCCTTTTTCTAACAATTGTAAAGAAGAAATCCTATACGTCTTTCATAGACTCTACTCATGCAGTTATCTCAGAAACTTCTCTGGTAATAATTGCTTGCCTTGCTTTATTATATTGCAAAGTTAACTTATCTGCTATCTTTTTTGCACTATCTTTAGCATTTTTCATCGCAATCATACGAGATGAGTGCTCCGAAGCTTTTGCCTCTAATAATATATCAAAGAAAATCAAATCAAGTATCATCGGAATCATTTCATTTGCAAGCTTCTCAGGAGTAGGTTCCAAATCATAACTATATATATTTAATTCTCCTAATTCCTTTTCTATATCATACTCATCTCATAAAATACTTGTAAGATAAGCTTTTATATCTTTTGCATCAATTGGAAGAGAAAGTTTTGCAACAGGAACTTGTTTAATGGTGTTAATATAGTGATTATAAAAAACAACTACTTTATTATACTTACCTGATTGAAACTCCTCTCTTAAGAGTTGAGATATTTCTTTTGTAAAAATAGGATCAATATTATCTGAAAAATCTACAGAAAAATCAGCAATCAGTTTATTCCCAGTTCTCGCAACAAAATTTGATGCTTTTTTTCAAACTGAAATAAATTCTAACTCTTCTCCTGTTTCTTTGATGTATGAACTTACTTTTTTCATAACATTTATATTATAACCTCAACATAATCATTTATTTGAAGTAATAACAACAGCAAGAGTTTTATCTCATTTTCCTTCTTTAAAGAGTGGAAAATCACCAAGATGCTCCTCTACTCTTAAAAATATTTTCAACATTTCAAATACAAAATCTCTCTTTTGCAAAGCAAGTTCTCAAGCTTTTTTCATCTTTACTGTTGAAATAAGCTCCATTGCTTTTGTGATTTTTCCTGTATTCTTTATCGAACCTATTTTACGTTTTATTTCTTTAGCATTAGCCATAAAAGTTTTTTAATTATTAGGTTTTTATTTATTAATTTCAACTATTTTAGCAATAACTTCTTTTAATTTAGTTTCAGTATCAGATGTAATTTTCTTTTCTTTATCTATTGAAGCTAAAACTGTTTTTTCATCTTCAAGTGCAGAATAGAGTTCTTTTTCAAATTTTGCTACTTTTTCAACTTTTATACTATCAAGGTATCCTTTTGAACCAGCATAGATAGAACATACTTGTTTTGCAACAGTGATTGGTGAATATACACCTTGTTTTAATAGTTCCATCATTCTTGCACCTCTATCAAGTTGAGCTCTTGTCGCTGCATCAAGATCAGAAGCAAATTGAGAGAAAGCTTCTAATTCTCTATACTGAGCAAGGTCTAGTTTCAAAGTACCTGAGACTTTTTTCATTGCTTTGATTTGAGCCGCACCTCAAACTCTCGAAACTGATAATCATACATTAATTGCTGGTTTTTGACCTGCATTAAATAAATCAGATTCTAAGAAAATTTGACCATCTGTAATTGAAATTACATTGGTAGGGATATAAGCAGAAACGTCACCAGCTTGAGTTTCAATAATAGGTAAAGCCGTCATGGATCCGGCACCTAATTCTTCATTTAATTTTGAAGATCTTTCAAGTAATCTTGAGTGAGTATAAAATACATCTCAAGGATATGCCTCTCTTCCTGGTGGTCTTCTTAATAACAATGACATTTCTCTATATGCATTTGCTTGTTTTGTAAGATCATCATATACAATAAGTGAATGTTCTCCATTAAACATGAAATATTCAGCCATAGCACAACCAGCATATGGAGATAAAAATTGCATAGAAGCTGGATCAGAAGCACCTGCAGTAACTACGATAGTATAATCCATAGCCCCTCTTTTCTTTAATTCGTTTACAATTCTTGCAACTTTTCATTCTTTTTGACCAATAGCAACATATACACAGATTACTCCTTGACCTTTTTGATTTAAGATTGCATCAATAGCAACTTGAGTCTTCCCAGTTTGTCTATCTCAGATAATAAGCTCTCTTTGTCCTCTCCCAATTGGCACTAAAGAATCAATTGCTTTAATACCTGTTTCCATTGGTTGATGAACTGATTTTCTATCCATTACTCATGTAGCAACTCTTTCAACAGGATAGTATTCTGTTGCTTTGATATCTCCTAAACCATCTAATGGTCTTCAAAGAGCATCAACAACTCTCCCAATAAGACCTTTCCCTACTGGAACTTCTAGGATTTTCCCAGTTGTTTTTGCTTTTTCTCCTTCAGAGATTTTATTAAAACCATTTAGAATAACTATTCATACAAAATGTTCTTCTAAGTTAAGAGCTATTCAAGTTGCACCTGAATCAAAACTTACTACTTCGTTGTAAGCAACTTTTCCAAGTCCTGATACTTTTGCAACCCCGTCACCAAGATAAAACACTTCTCCTATGTTTTCTACTTCTGGGTTCAGGTCAACTGAATCGATTTTAGATTCGATATCACTTATGATATTATTTAATAAGTCGTTTGACATAAAAATATTTGTTAAGGTATTAAATTACATTTTTTATTATTTGAGCATTAATTTTTCTATTTTTGAAAAACTTATATCTATCATAGAATCATCCATATACACTTTTATTCCACCAGAAAGTTTTTCATTTGGAAGGAATAAAATTTCTTCTTGTTTTGGTGATATATGAAAACTCTTATCATAAACTTTTACAGCTTGAGTATAGACTTCTTTTTCATTTAATTTCGGAAAATATTCAACTACCAGTAGTTTTTCTCATTTTAATCCTCTATTAAATAGATCTTTTCCTCTATTTCAAAGCTTCTTACTTAAATCTCTATAAAGTTTTACTTCTTGTAATAATTTTTGTAATTCTTCAAGATTTAAATCTTGTATATTATTTTGAATTGATGTATCCATAAATTCTCTCTTCAATTACGAACTATAAACTTTTAATTTCTTTTTCTATAAATTCTTTATTTATCTTTTCTTCATCAAATAATTTCTTATTTATCTTTAAAGATAAGTCTACTACTTTTGCTTTCAAAGCATTTGCCATAGAAAGTCTTTCTTTTTCTATATCACCCAGAGCATTATCAATAATACTTTTTGCTTCCATATCTGCGGTTGCTAATATTTTTTCTCTTCATTTTTTTGCTAAAGCATCTGAATCAATTTCAATATTTGAAGCTTTTTCTCTTGCTTCAGTCATAATTAAATCTGCTTTTGATACAGCATCATCAAGTAATTCTTTTGCTTTTAATTCAGCATCATCAAATTTTTGTAAATTCTCTCTACGACCTTCAATCGCTTTTATGATTTTTTCTCATAAAAAATGTTTAAATAGAAAGAATAATATTCAGAAATTGATGAGTTGAGCTATAACAATTCCTAATTTTAAATCGTCCATAGATTATATTTTTTAACTTATAAATATTAATTTTATTGTCTTGTGTTTAGAACTATCCTAAAACTTTAAATGCAATAATCAGACCATATATTGCAACTACTTCAATTAATGCAACAAATAGTACCATAAATGCCATAATTTTTCATTTTGACTCAGGTGATCTATTAATCGAATCCATAGCACCTTTTACAAGTAATCATTCTCAGATACCTGCCCCAAGACCTGTAAGACCAATTGCAAGCCCAGCTCCAATTGATGCAAAAGCTGATAAACCTTCAATAGAAAGAATTTGAAATGCTACTATAAGTGCATAGATAGCAGCTGACTCTACAAGCGCAACTCAAAGTATAGAAACAGTTAAGAAAAAGCTAATCATTCTTGGATTTTGACCCATAACTTTTAATGCTTTTTCTGATAAATATCATCTTCAAATTGCAACCCCTACACCGGCAAGACCGATAGCAAGACCAGCTCATACATGAACAATATTTTCTGTACCTTCACCTATAATTTTAAATGCGATAATCAAACCATATATTGCAGTAACCTCTACAAGAGCAACAAACAATACCATAAAGGTCATAATTTTTCATTTAATTGAAGGGTTTCTATTCATAGCTGAAAGCGCTCATGCTATCAACATACCTTCTCACCAACCGGCACCTAGACCAGTTAAACCAATTGCAAGACCAGCAGCAATAGAAGAGAATAAACCAATTCCTTCAGCTCCAAGAAGTTGAAATGCAACTACGAGTCCATATATAACAGCTGATTCTACAAGTGCTATACCAAGAATAGTAACTGTAAGGTAAAATGTAGCATCTGAAGGAGTTTTTCAAATAACTTCCATAGATCTTTTTGCTAATATTCATTGACCGATAGCTACTCAGATTCATGCCAAACCAACAGCAAGACCAGGTCCTATATAATTTACGAAATCCATTTTTTCAAAAGATTAAAGAATAATAAAATTAAATTGTTGTAATATATTTTTAATGCACCTTCGCTACTTTAATAAAGATAGCGATCAACAATGGGAATACCAATGCTTGTATAAATGCAACTAACATTTCTTGTAAGTAGAGTATGATTGGTCCAAGGACTGGAAAATCGAAACCTATAAGACTTACAGAAGCGCTTGATAAAGCTCATATTAACATCGCAAGAAGTATCCCTCATGATGTAACATTTCAGAATAACCTAAATGAAAGTGAGATTATCTTAGCAGCATGACCAACTATTTCTAATAAACCTAAGAATATTGAAATGATAATATCAAAAGCTTTTACCAAAGCATATACAGGTAAATCAATATACTTGTTCAATTTTCACTTTTCATATGGGATATAATCTTTTCAGAAAATTGGGACATATTCATATAATGTTTTCCAAAATCCTAAGAACATGAACTGTTCATATATAACTATGACTACTCAAACAACTGCCATGGCTACATTAAAGTTTATATCTGCTGTAGGTATCTTTATATAATGTTCCATTCCATGACCAAATACAGGAAGAAGAAATTCTAAAAATAACCCTAGTAAGTTTGAAAGTAATATAATGAAGAATAAACTTGTTATATAAACCTTTGTCCACCTTTTTTCTTCTTTTCCTAAGATATCTTCAAAGAATTCAAACACTTTTTCGAAAAACATTTCAAAAAAGACAACAAAACTGGCTTTTCTATAGTTTTTATACAAAAAAGCAAGAACTCAAAAAAGCAGAAGTTCCACTCACAACCCTACTATTACTCAAGGATGTAAGAATACTGATAAAAATTCCGGTAATATATTTTCCATATGTTTTTTTATATATATCTGATTAAAACGCTAGGAGTATATAAAAAAGAGAAAAAAAAGCAAGAATTTTTTTTGAAAATGCTGAAGTTTCATTATAGTCTATATATTGATAGATTCTCCAAAAAAAATAAATACTTTGTCTCTACATTTTAAACCCCCTATATTAACATGATAAATAAATACAAAAACACCTCTGCCTTTTCACTTGCAGAACTTATTCTTGTAACTATTATTCTCGTAATTCTTTGAACTATAGCATTTATTTCATTAAGAGAATATACAAAAAATGCAAGAGACTCAGTAAGAGAAACAGATATAAAAAATATATCAACTCAGCTTAACCTCTTTAAATCAATGAACTGATTTTATCCTGAACCTTCAAGTGGGTATGATATCACATACGCATGAACCAATGTATGGAGCCAATGAACCATAGGGGATAGTGTCATATTCAACCTACAATCGCTGAATAAAAAATCGGTAGACCCATTTACAAACTCAGAGTATACATATTCAAGGCTCACATCAAGAGATAGTTTTCAAATTGCTTCTGTATTAGAGTCATGATCAAATCAAGGATCTCAAATAGAGTGAAAGAAAACAGCTACAGCGTATATAACATGAGATTACAAATGTATTATGACAAAAGTAAACTCAGGAGGTACTACATATATATTAGCCGTACCCAGTCTCATTAGCTGAAGTTCTGAGTGATCTGACATCGCATCAGCATTTAACAATTTAATTATAGACGGATGAGAAAAACTCCCTAACAGCTATGCAGATTCCATATTTGACATACAAGCAGATGGAAGCTCATCATTTGTACAAACAAGTGATTATGTTGTATTTAGCTGAAGTATATATGATTTCCAAAATGAAGATCAACAAATTTTTCTTATAAATCAACTTCAAAAGGCATATAGCTGAACCAGTATAGAAAATAATTTTCAAATTAATGCTCTTTCTGATTACGATACAATACTCAACACTGAGGGAACAAAGTTTTTAGCACAAACTATGATCAAAAAATGTCTCAATTCAGACATAAAAGTAACAGCAAAAAATACAACAAAATCTCCTTTGTTCTGATCTTCAATATTAAGTTATTACAGTTTTGATAAGAATTACACTGATGCTTGAATATTATGAAACAATGGTATCGTTAATAACGATGCAAGTATTGATTCCAGCAATCAAAACTCATATAGAAAATCATATGTTACATTTTGAGGGGCAGCATGATATATCGAACTCCCTCACAATTCAGCATATGAACTTTCAGATTGAACCATTTCCTTGTGGGCTCAAGTAAATAAGCCTGATGCTTGGTCATGATTATTCTCAAAAGATGAATTCCAAACTAATACCCCGTGACATATAACTATAGGAATTGATTATAGTAAATTTTATTATAGACTCCAAGAAATAGGAGATGAAAAAATACTTAGACCAGTAAACCCCGTAGTTTGAACAGACTGGAAGCATATGGTAGCAAGCTTTTGATGAGATGGTATGAAATTCTTCATTAATGGAAGTATAATCCAGTCAAACTGATATACATGATGAACCATCGGAAATACAAACCCCATAGCATTATGAGCAAGTATTCAAGCGAGCCAAACGGGCCAACTATTACCCCTTGACGGATATTTTGATGGAAGCATTGATGAACTTATCATATATGATAAACAACTCAGTGACGATGAAGTATTAGAGCTCTACAACAGCCAAAAATAAAAAAAAGACTTCGTAATTTCTTACGAAGTCTTTTTTTTATTTTTCTATATCTTTTAAGATAAAATTTTGAATGCAACTATCAGTCCATAAATTGCAAGAACTTCTACAAGTGCAACAAACAGAATCATAAATGCCAAAGCAGAGTTTTTATTTGCAGGATTTCTATACATAGAGTTAATTGCTCCACCGACAAGACAACCTTCTCATACTCATGCTCATAGAGCTGCTAATCAAATTGAAAATCATGCTCAAAGTGCTGCGGCTCCTATAATAGCTGACGTTCAAAGAATTTGAAAACCGATTACTAGCCCATATATTGCAGCCGATTCCACTAAAGCAATTCAAAGAATAGTAATAGTCAGAAAAAATGACGTTAATTCAGGAGCTCTTCACATAACAACAAGAGCCCTTTGAGCAAGTATTCCCTCCCCTATTCATACTCATAATCATGCAAGCCCAATAGCAAGACCAGCTCCAACAGCAACATATTCATTTATATTTTCAATACTTAAGATCTGGAATGACATAATAAGCCCATAAATGGCTGCTGATTCAACAAGGGCAAGAAAGAGAATCATAAATGTAGTAATTTTACTTTTATTATCTGGATTTAAATTTATTGCCTCAAGTGCTCATGATACCAGTATTCACTCTCATATTCATACTCCTAATCACGCTAATCATATCCCAAGTCATACTCCTACAGCCGTCATTCATTGTAAACCTTCGGTTCACAAAATTTGAAAGGCAATAATAAGCCCATAAATGGCTACTGATTCAACTAACGCAACTCACAGAATTGTTACCGTTAAATAAAAAGTACTCATCTTTGGGTTCTTTCCCATGATCTCCATTGCCCTAAAGGTCAATATTCCTTGCCCTATTGCAGCACCAATACATGCCAATCAAACAGCTAAACCTGCTCATAAATATGTTAAATCCATTTGTTTTTATAAAGTTAAAATCTATTCTATACTATTATTAAAACATAATTATTCCTATAAAACAAAAAAACTCCTGAAATACTATTGTACTTCAGGAGTTTTTTATTATTTATATATTTTTATTTTAATTTTACACTTTCAATTTTTTCTCAAGTTCCTAGATTTGAAGATTTGATTTGAGTATCAGATATTGAATAAACTTTATCTCCTATCCAAATTGCTCTTTTTACAAAGTCTTTGCTATAATTCCAAGATTTTGAAGCTAAATATTCACCAATTGGACTTTCAGCATAACAATACTTTGGAACATATCTATTTTTTACTGGACAGTAGAGACTTCCATCAAGAAGCTTTGTACATTCTGACTCTTCATCTTTTACTGTATATTTACTGCATTCTTTGATTCTCTCAGATTCTATATCTCCTGTTTCAATATGTGTAATTTTATAGTTTTCTTTAATTCAAGCATCTTTATCAATATCAATTGAAACGAGACCTTGAAAGAAATCTATTGCTCTATATTGATCATCTTTATGATTCTTTTTTAAAGTCATTGGAAGTAATAGAGTATTATCCTCTGCCTTCCACATGAACATTCTCGGATTACTAAGAGCTTCTGAGTAACTTCCATATTCTCATAATACAAGTGAATGTTTTTGAGCTACATATATATCTCAAGTATTATCTTTTGAAGTTGGTTTTTTATCATAATCTATTTCATAAAGATCTATTTTGATACCATTATTTTGTACTCCTCCCCATTTATTTTCTTTTGTGTCATAACCAATACCAATTAAGTGATTTTCATCATATGGATGAAGGTATGTAGAATATCATGGCATTTTTAGTTCTCCAATAATTTTTGGATTTTTAGCGTCCGCAAGATCAATTACAAACAATGGATCTATTTGCTCAAAAGTAACCAAGAATAATTTATCTCCTATATATCTACTTGATTTAAAGTCTTCTCACCCTCAAAGACCTTGTAGACTTGATTTTAATTCTAAGTTTTCATCAAGTATATATAAGTCTGTATGGGCTTCCTCTCACTTAGAGTTCCATCTATTTGTTTTTGTAAGAATTCTGAAATCATCTTTATATTCATCCATTGAATATTGAGTAAGTGGGCTTCCTTCTACCAATGCACTTGTTTGATAACTGAGTTTCTCTCCGTTTATATTCATTTTATGAATAAGTGTATGATTTGTTCATCCGTAATAATACGGAGCGATACATCTCATATTTGGAGCACATCTGAATGGTTCAGTTTTATATACACTATTCGTAAGATATAAATTATCTAAACTCATGTATATTTCGTTGAGATTTCAAAAAATTACTGTTGTATATGCAGGATCTTCAATATCATTGATATCGATGACTGAGATAAGATTAAATTGAGGGTACCCTAAATCTGTATCTGAATCAGGAAGAATGTATTCTATTTCATTACATTTTGCAACATAGCCAGTATTCACATTATAATCTCTCTTTTTTCAATTTGTTTCTACATTTTTTTCTTCATCATTATTCGTTGCAAAAATTTCTAAACCTTTTGGAATAATATCATTTGCAGAAAGAGGTTTTTCTTCTGTGTATCATCTAAATAAATTATAACTGTCCTTTCTTGAAATAACATATAATTTATTATCTATGAGTCTTGATTTTGTGAAATTTCATTCCGTCATAAAAGCTTTTATCATCTTTGCTTCTTCTGGTTTTGAAACATCATATATAATAGTATATGTCTTTGAACTATTATCCCAATATTTCTTTTGAAAAGTACCTGTTGGTCTTCCACTTGCAAGGATAATAAGTTTATCATCTTCTAAATACAATTGAGTTCCCCAAAAATGCTTTGGGAGTTTAATCTTTTTTACCACTTTCATCGTACTTGCATCAATAACAAATACATTCTTTTTTTGTCTATTATTATAATCTTTTATAGCATTATCATAATAGTCAGACATATAATATATATAATCTCCATCAGTTTTGATTATTTCAGACTCTGAAACCCCTTGTACTTGTTCATTTGTTTCTGAAAAATCAGATTTACCTGATGTTGCAGGAAGAGATTTTGTTTCAACTGCCTCTGCTGCAGAATCTTCCATCATAACATCATCTACTGCATTAAAAATTACACCTCCTCATTTTCTATAATAATTCCCATATTTTGAATTATAATTTTTCAAAAAATCATTGGTAACTTTTTCTAAATCTTCACAAGAATTAAACGTCTTGAACTGGAGACTTTCTGTTGCAATTTCAGTTGTATTTTCTTTATTAAGTTCTTCAATAATTGAATCATCTTCAATTTCAGCGAAAACACTGGTAAATGAAAATATTGCCAAAATTGGTAACAATAATACTTTTTTCATAAGATATATATTAGTAATTAAAACGGGTAACATGTACTAAAACGATTTTCCTCCCAGATGGTGACAAAATAATTCTATTTTATTTCTTGAAATTCACAAGTTCAGTTTTCATAATCACCTGAATGACATTCTTTTTTATCTTTTCTACAGATTTTTTCTTCATCATTTTCTATAATTTCTCATCATTCAGTTTCACAAAAGTCTTCAAATAATACAAGTCACTCATCAAAATCTTCAGACAGATCTCATTCTCAACCAAGATCACCAAATAATCATGAGAAATCATTTCAAATCATATCTGACTCTGAAGCTTGAGATCATCTACTTATTCACTGATCTTTAGACTCTCAACCTCAAAAAAGATCTATAAGTTGAGTATTCTCAAGTTCACCTTGCTGAATAACAGGAGTGTTATCTGTTACCTCCTTTTCTACATTGTCTGAAGAAGATACTCCTATTTTTTCTACAGCAATTTCGTCATTATTCTTTTCAGTTTCTCATATATCAGATTCTATCCTCACCTGATTCTTTAATTGAGCCTTAGCTCATCATTCAGATATTATATTTTGCTGTATTTTTTTTTCTACACCTACTCTATTCACTTCTTCTTCCTGAATATTTTTTTCTTCTATTATTTTATCTATTATTTCTTGAATATCTCTCTGAACACTTTCTTCAGAAACCTTATTATTTACGTTTTGAATTATAGGAGTTTCATTTTCTTGCTGAAACAAAGTTCCTGGTAAAAAATAGAAAAATCAAAAAACAGCAAAACTTGTTGCAAAGATAGGAATAAAAATATGATAATATCTTTTTTTTATATATGTATTTTTTTTATGCTGAATTATATTTGTTAACCTTTTCTTTAAATCTTTCTTAAATTTTTGTGGTGCTTTTATTTGAGGGTTTATACTTTTTAACACTTTTATAGCCTCTGATAAATGTTTCTTTTTATCTTTTAATTCAGGGTTTTCCCCTATAAGTTCATCAACAATTTTGTTATTATTTTTCATAGCTTACAATAATATTATAAATATGAGTACCAGTACAAAGTTTGCGCTTATTGTTTTCAGCCCTCTAGAAACTATTTTTTTACAGTTATCAACTGATTTTCATGTAATTTCTGAAATTTCATTGTAGTTTAAGTCATTCCATATTCTGAGTACAATCACTTCTTTATGTTCATCTTTTAATGTCTGCAGGAAGTCAAAAACCTCTTGTACCTTTTCTTTGTCATCAATTTGAGTTCAGATATCTTCATTCTTTCATACATCCATGTATTCTTCCATTGATACATCAACTTTATTTGTTTTATAATGGTCTTTTACTTTATTTCATGCAATAGTATAGATCCATGCTTTGAAACTACTTCCTTCTTTTACATCAAACTTTTCTATGGAATTCAAAGCCTTATAAAAAACATCGCTTGTAATATCTTCAGCAACCTCCTTATTTGATGTTTTTAGGTATATAAACTTATAAATACTATCTATGTATTTATCATACAGTTTTCAAAAGTATTTCATATCTATATCCTGACAGTTTTTTACAAGTTTCAAGTCGTCCATAATAATAAAAACGAAAAAGAAATAAAAAGGTGACAAAAAATACTATTATTTATATAAATAATAGTATTTTTTGAAGAGAAATCAATTTATTAATGATGATATCTTACTCACTTTTTTATACAACTTGCTCTGTAAACCTGTTCAAACAACATCATAATTGCTTGAGCATGTGGGAAAGTCATTGGAGATAATGATAGCTTCATATTTATTTTATCTTCTATTATACCAAGGTCTACTCAATAAGCTCATCATATAATAAAAACAATGTTTGCATATCGCATCTGTTTTTCTTCTATGAGTTTTGCAAAATCTTCTGTTTTTAATTGTTTTGAATCAATATATAGTAAGATTTTATAACCCTTTTCTTTCTCTAATATCTTCTGCAATTCAAGGGTCTCGTCTTTTATGATTTCAGAAATTTCTTTTCTTTTTGATGGCTTTATTTTTATAAAGTCGACCGTTTTTCAAAGTCTTTTTTGAAACTCTTTTATTGGCTCATCATAATGTTTAAATGAGTCTACAAATGATATTATTTTTATCATAATTACATTATAATTATTTCTGGCTCTCCTCCTCTTTTTTGCAACTCATATCCTCATTGTTCAAGAGTCTTTGGTGAAATAACTACTCTATTCGCTATTCCAAATAACTCACAATCTCCTGCCTTTTGACCAAAACCTACTTTTCTTCATATTCTATCATCAAGTATAACTTCTCATCATTCTGATTCTATTTGTTTTGCTAATTTCAGACCTTTTTCTATATCCTCCTCACATAATACAATGATATAATGACTTGCAGGAGCAACTGATACTGGCCAAGCAATCCCTTTTTCTTCACAGAAATATTCTGCTATTACTCACATAAGTCTTGAAACACCAATTCCATAACATCCCATAATCACCTCTTGTTCTTTGTTATTTTTATCAAGCATTTTTACTCCAAATGGTTTTGAAAACTTTGTTTCGAGTGGAAATATATTTCAAATTTCTGATGCTTGTTTAATAGTATGACTTGCACTTCAACACCCTGTACATGTAAATCCATTTTCAAGATCGACTACTTCTTTATTATGTGAAACAGAACAATCATCACAAATATAAATATCATCTTCTCAAATAGGAAGAACCGTTTGAAATTCATGAGAATATTTATCTGTAAACACACCTCAGTCAGCAAGAGTAATATGAGTATCTTGACCTATTCCTAGTCTATCAAAAATTCTCATATATACTTTTTTCATTCCTTCATAGTATTCTACGAATTCACTATCGTCTAAATGAAAACTGTATGCGTCTTTCATTAAAAATTCTCTTCCTCTTAAGAGACCCGATTTTGCTCTTTTTTCATTTCTATATTTTGTTTGGATTTGATATACACAAGCTCAAGAGTCTTTATATGAATTGATAAATTCACTCATAAGTGGTACTACAATTTCTTCATGAGTGGGGTTGAGTCTATAGTTTTTATCTCCATAGGTTGGAACTTTGAAGTATTCTTCTATTTCCCATCTTCCAGTTTTATCCCAAACGTCCTTCGGAGATAAACCTGACATAAGGATTTCACTTGCACCGTAGTTATCCATTTCTTCTCTGACAATGTTTTCTATTTTTCTGAGAACTTTGAGTCAGAGTGTAGTATAATTATATACTCCAGCCATAGTTTGTCTGATAAAACCAGCTTGCAATAATATCCCTGTAGATTTATTATCACTAATTTTTGGAGTTGATTTTAGTGTTTTAATTGGAAAGTTTGATAATTTTAACATTTGTATTTTTAAAAAATTATTGATAAATAGTATATTTTTCATTAAGAATAACAATACTTCTTATAATATACTTGAATATACTTTCTCAGCATCATTTTATTACTTATTACATCTTTTTCATAATGATATCACTTCCTCCTTTCAAAGGAGTAATACTTTAATTTTTTCAATATTCCTTTTGAAAAAAAGTTGAGGATGAACAGGCTCACCAGAGTAAATTTTACGAAGAAATACCTGCCTTACTCTCACCTCTTCTGGGGTTTTTCAAAAATAATAAGCTAATGTATTTATTCGTCTTTGAGAAAAAGTCAGCTTTTTTTCATTTCTTTCTCTTGCAAGCTCCTTTCCTTTTTTCACAATATCTTTTTCTTGTTCCGTTTCTTTAATAACGTCATGAAAGTAATTCAAGAGTTTTATTTGTTCGTTGATATGCAAATATGATATGAATTTATAGAGTTCTTGATCTGATCAAACAGTAATTTCAGATTCGTAATTGAAGTCTATTTGCATATCATACCTAATCGTGACACTCTTAGCTCACCAATCTTCTATTCATTTCTGTTCGTGAGATAACACTCCATCAACTACATCTACATTTGCTCTTACAGATTCTTCTATAGGTTGATTAAAAGAATGAATAGAGTTTCATATATCATCTAAACATTCATTTTCTTTAAATTGAGACTCTAAAACCCCCATACGTAATTACTAAATATATAAATATGCCATATATTACATAAAAATAACATAAAATCAATCTTTAGTATTTTACGTTACTTATTGTTTTCACCTCGAATTAAATTAACTATTTGAGTTAATCCATCTGGATCTTTTGAGCATCAAAAATCTAAGACAGCTCATACCATAGCTTGAATTTTACTCTGAAAAAATATATCTTTCTTCCTTATATAGTTTCATGGAGACTCTTTTATTACGTTCATAATCTAATTATTATATTTACTATCACTCTTAAGCATACCATACTTAAAATAAAAATACAAAAATAATTTGACTTTTATTTTTTTGTAATTATAAACTGTGCAACAATTTTTAACGGAAAGTGGCCATGAAGGTATACTAAGTTATTAATTGTAAATGGAGATATACAGATGAGCAATAGTTTTAATGCATGTATTACCCTAGCACAAATCACTAAAAAAGGTATTGAAAGCTGGGAAGGTTTTTACGAAGAGTATCCGGATCAACAACCTAGTAAATTAGTTATTAAAAAACTAGGTTCTCAAGATTCAAAAGTTCAAAAATTAGCACAGCTTCAACAGCTCGCAACTGAACTCAATAATAACTCACAAAACAATCACGCAATAGCTTAACTCATCAACTAGCCAGCTTCCTAATAATGGAAGTTGGCTAAAAAATTGTTTATTTCCATTTCTGGCACCTAAATACAAAATGTGCTAATAAAGTTTTGACTTTAAAAAATAAATGAATAAAATAAGCTTAAGTCATAGAAATGACGAATATATATTTAAAAACTAATTTTACAAACTATGTGAAAAATAATTTGAATCGATTTGGGTACTACAAACTCTTGTGTTGCCTTTATGGAAGGGTGAGAAGCAAAAGTAATTCCAAATGCAGAGTGAAATAGAACCACTCCATCTATTGTAGCCCATAAAGATGGAAATATCATTGTTGGTACTCCAGCAAAAAGACAAGCTATTACAAACCCAGCTGGAACAATATTCTCAGCAAAAAGATTTATTGGGAGACAATTTGATGAAGTAAAAGATGAGATTGCTTCTGTTCCTTATGAAGTTGTAAAAGGAAAAAATGGTGAAGCACTTATTAAGTTTGATGGAAAAGATGTAAGACCAGAAGAAGTTGGTGCTCACGTACTTATGAAAATCAAAGAAGATGCTGAAAAATTTTTAGGATCTTCAGTAACTGAAGCAGTTATCACTGTTCCAGCTTACTTTAATGATGATCAAAGACAAGCGACTATTAATGCAGGTAAGATTGCATGACTTGAAGTAAAAAGAATTGTAAACGAACCTACTGCTGCTGCTCTTTCATATGGTGCTTGAAAAGGTAAAAATGAAAAAATTGCTGTATATGATCTCGGGTGAGGTACTTTTGATATCTCTATATTAGAATTATCAGATGAAGGAACTTTTGAAGTACTTGCAACAAATGGTGATACCCACCTTGGTTGAGATGATTTTGATAAAAAAATTCTTGATTATATTATTGATGAATTCAAAAAAGAACAAGCAATTGACTTAAGAAATGATCCAATGGCTCTTCAAAGAGTAAGAGATGAAGCTGAAAAAGCAAAAAAAGAACTCTCTAGTACAACTGAATATGATATTAACTTACCATATATCACTGTTGATTCAAGTGGTCCAAAAAATTTAATGATGACTATTACAAAAACGAAGTTTGAAGAACTTATTTCTGACTTAGTTGAAAGATCAATCGAACCATGTAAAAAAGTATTAAAAGATGCTGGATTAAATGCCAGTGACCTCGATCAAGTATTACTTGTATGAGGTTCAACAAGAGTTCCTCTTGTAATTTCAAAGGTAGAAGCATTCTTTAGTAAAAAACCAAATGTAGGTATTAATCCTGATGAAGCTGTTGCTCTATGAGCTGCAATTCAAGCAGGTATTATAGGATGAGACGTTACTGATGTATTATTACTTGATGTTACTCCTCTGACTATTGGTATTGAAACTATGGGTGGAGTAAGAACTGCTATGATTACTAGAAATACAACTATTCCTGCAAATAAGACAGAGGTATTCTCTACTGCTGTTGATAACCAACCTGGTGTTGAAATTCATATATTACAAGGTGAAAGAGAAATGGCTGCTGATAATAAACCTCTTGGAAGATTTATGTTAGACGGTATTGCTCCTGCTCCAAGATGAGTTCCTCAAATTGAAGTTTCATTTGATATTGATGCAAACTGAGTATTAAAAGTTACTGCAAAAGATAAAGGTACAGGAAAAGAACAACATATCACAATCCAAGGATCAACTGGTATGGATGAAGCTGAAGTAGATAAGCTTGTAAAAGAAGCTGAAGCAAAAAAAGATGAAGATAAACAGAAAAAAGATGGTGTTGATGCAAGAAACACTGCAGACTCTACAGTCGCTCAAGCTGAAAAAATGATTACTGATAATAAAGATAAGATTGACGAGGCTGACAAAAAATCAATTGAAGAAAAAGTTGCTGCAGTAAAAGAAGTTCTTGGAAAATCAGATACTTCAAAAGAAGACTTTGAAGCTCCAACAAAAGAACTGAATGATACTATGATGCAAGTAGGACAAAAACTTTATTCTCAACCGAGAGCTGAATGAGCACCAACAGGATGAGAAGAAACAAAAGCTGATGACTGAGTAGTTGATGCTGAAGTGGAAAGTGATGATGAGAAAGGAAGTACAAGGGTCTAAAGTATATAGCTAAGATAAAAAGCTTCGTGAATATTCACGAAGCTTTTTTAATACATTACCTTTTACCCCCCCTTTTCATAATTTTTTCCAGTCTTTATCCCCTGTGCAATAATGGATATCCTGCTTCATGTACCAATGCGAGCTCTCAATAAGAAAAGAAATTACATGGTTTTTAGCTTCTAATGTTAAATCACCCTTATAAGGCTTACAAACAAAACTTACTAAATTAAGGTTCTTAATATTATGACCAAATGTACAATCAGTAGCATTATATGCATCAACAGAAGGAACTAAGCTATCGATTATGGTAACCCTTGGGATATTTTGAAAACCTTCAATCTTTTTATACAAACTCTCAGACTTTTCTTCTAAAGAAAATATAATACATGGAATACTACCTATCAAGTAGCCTTCTATTGAGTTAATATTATTTTCTTTATTTATAAATATAACTCGGATATCTGGCTCTCCTTGAAAGTCTTTTTGATACTCATTATTTGTACTACATCTCAATGCAAGATATATGTCTTGCGATAAACCTCCATCAATAAAGTCTATTTTTATCATTTTTATTTCCTCTTTGTAAAAGACTTTTTTTATAATACTTCGTTAAGATAAATAGTCAAATAAAATATTTTTTGACTTCTGAGCTAAACATACTATAATCCTGCATGAGATAAGTTATTTTTTTCGATAATCAGACAATTAGTAGCTTTCGTAGTTGATTTGAAGGTGCATACCCAAGTAATTATTGGGCAGCTAAATTCAGATTGCATGATTGCTCCACCTAGTCACTACGATTTAAAAATAACTTTTCTTGAAAATAAAAGACGTCCCCAGGGACGTCTTTTTCGTATATTATAAAAACGATAAGTTAGATTAATCTAACTTATCGTTTTGTATTTTTTCCTCCTCACATTTTGAACACTTCTGAGGAGCTCCCTTGATTATATCCATCATTGTATTTACAAGAACCTGTTTATTAATAATTCTCTTCATGTACCACGGGTTCTTTTTGGCAAAAGTATCTATATTTTTTACTATTTGCTCTTTATGCAACTTCAAAGATTCTTCATCTCTCTCAGTTGGACAATAATTCAACGAATGATGACACTGTACAAGTACTCCCCATTCGATGAGACCTTGTATACCTACACTATATGGTAAAAGTTTTGGATTATGAGCTTCTCGCATAATACACCTCCTATTTTTTGCTGGATAATACTCGAGAACTCTCATAATACCAAACAATCAGAATAAATCAAATTAAATATTAACTCAATTTTTCCTTTAATTCATCAAACTCCCCTTCCTCAAGCATCTCTTGCATGATATCAACTCCTCACATAAGCTCTCATTTCACATAGAGTTGTGGGTAGGTTGGCCAAGATTTGTATTCTTTGAGTCATTGTCTTACATCTTCATCTGAAAGAATATCAAAGCTTTCAAAATAAATTCAAGCGTCTATGAGCATCTCCATAGCTCTTGCAGAAAATCCACACTGAGGCATTTCTGGAGTTCACTTTATAAATAACATCACTTGGGATTGGGATATGAGTGAGTCTAATTTTGTTTTTAATTCATCGTTCATAATCTGTATTTTTAAATAATTATTATAGCTCATTTGAAGTTTTTAATTTCATTCTAAGAGCATGGATATAATCTTTTTTGAGTAAATCATCAAGAATTTTATATATCTGCTGACTTCTTTCTATTCTTGAAAGTCATTCAAACTTATCTGATACTATTGAAATATAAAAATGTTTCCCATCTCATCTCTCGTCTTGAAAGTCTATATCAACTCCTTTTCAATATGAATCAACAATGCGCTGTTCTACTTCTTTTATTAACTCTACATTTTGCATCTTATTGTATTTAAGTAAGTATTTTTAAGCTTTTATCAGTTGAAATCCAGTTTTTTCCCAATTTTCTGTTCATCCTGATAAGTCTTTTACATATTCGAATCAAGCATTTTTCATGAAATTTATCAAATAGCCAGTCCTGTTTGCGTGCCAGCAATAAGTTAAATATTTTTTCTTTCTGTCTAATTTTAAGATATCTTCAAAAAATCAATCATTATGCATATCAAGAAAGAGATCTGTCCCTTGAATATATCAAAATTTTCCCTTTTCTTCCGGAGTCCTAACATCTATCAAAATAGTTGCATCATCACATATTTCATTCTGAAAATCTTCTGGGTTCAGTGATTGAGTAGTCATAATATCTGTATTACAATATATTAATCATTATTATATCAATAATAAATAAATATCCAATCTATCATACTGATTTATAATCATTTTCTTTTTAGAAAAGCTGTATTTTGAACTTTCCTTCACATAAAGTCAAAGAATAATTCATCAGCTGGTTTACGAGTTCATTGTCAGAGAATAGTTTTTATAAATTTTTCTCCTACTTGTTCATCAAACATTCCAAGTTCTTTAATTTTAGCAAATACATCTGCCTCGATAATTTCAGCCCACATATATGAATAATACCCTGCAGCATATCCTCATCAAAATATATGACCAAATGAAGTATACATCTTATAATCCTCCCCTTTTGTAAATAATCCAAACTTATTTGTAAGAGAAAGAGTTTTTTTATCTAATTCTTTTACTGAGCTGGGAACAGGGTCTACATATAAGTTCATATCCAGAAGAGCAAATTCATTTTGTCTGAGGACAAACCCTCACATCATGAATGTTTTAAGGGCATCTAATGTATCAAGCAACTTTTTACTGATTGGTTCTGCCGTTTCAAAATGTTTTCCTAATTTTTCTAAACTCTCTCTTTCTGTTACCCAGTTTTCTAAAATCTGAGATGGAAGTTCAACAAAATCCCATTCTACTCAAAATCAACTCAATTCAGATAATTTACTTTCTGAAAGCATTTCATGAATAGCATGACCAAACTCATGGAATATTGTTTCTACATCCCTCATTGTAAGGAGTGTTTTTCATTCTGATTTTTGAAAATTACATACATTTACTACAACAGGTATCTTCATATTTCATCAAAAATCATTTTTTTCTCTGAGATTATCAGCCCATGCTCACCCTCTTTTTTCTTTTCTATAAAATGCATCTAAAAAGTAATATGAAATGAGTTTTCACCCCTTATATACTTCATACATTTTTACGTTTTCATTATAGATAGGATTTTTCACCTCTTTTAACTCTAATCCGTAAAACCCTTTTACAAAATCATGTAAATATTCTAATACATTTTCATATTCAAAATACTTTTTTAATTCTTTTTCATCTAAAGAGTATTTTTCTTCTTTTAACTTTCTTGCGAAATATCCGAGATCATATGATTGTATATCATCTATATCAAAGTATTTTTTTAGATCATCTAGCTCCATTTCAGCTTGAATTTTTGCTTTTCATGAAATTCCTTCAATAAGTTCAAAAACCTGTTCTGGAGAATCAGCCATTTTATCATTAAGGCTTAATTCAGCATAATTTTTATATCATAAAATTTGTGCTTTCTCTCTTTTATACTTCAATATATCTAAGATAATTCCTCTATTATCATATTTTCCCTTACTAGCAAAGCTATTTTTTGCTTTTTCAAAATCTTCTCTTATTTCTGAATCAGAACAATATTTCATTATTGCTATGTAAGCTGTTGGATCTGCAGAAAATAAATATCATTTTTTTTCTTTCTTTTTTGCCTCATTTTTAGTATTTTCAAGAACATCCACTGGAAGATTTTTTATCGGCTCAATATCTTCAATTATGTATTCAAAACGAGCCTCATCATCTACTATATTATTTGAAAAAGCGTTTGATAGCTCAGAGAGAATTTTATTAAGCTCTTTTAATCTGTCTTGCTTCTTTTCATCTAAATTAATCCCTCTATCTTTAAATGCTTTGATTCTTAGGTGCATGGCTCTTTTTTGATCTTGGTCCAATTCACAATGTGAATTACAGTATTCAAGCATTTCAAAGTAAGGTCTATTGTATGCTACATAGTTTCAAAAATCTTGTAATTGAGGTCTAAATGTATCAGTTATATCCCTTATTACATCGGTATTATTTACATTTTGATAATGATTTAATAAACTCCAAAAATAATCTAGCAAATCTTCATCATCAAAAACTTCAAAAGTAATATCTTCTTTTTTCGTTTGTAATAATTTTGTAAAGAGGTCTTTTTCTTCGTTTAATAGTTCTCATAATAACTCTAAAGTTATATCTAAGACCTCTTTTGAAAAAAGAAAATTCAGATCTGGAAATTCTGGTTTTTTAAGCTCTATAATAATTTTATTTTTTATTTCGTTCATTTTTATTTATTTTTATGTAAATTTATATAGAATGATTTTATAATTTTAAAAACTTATTTCAAGTAATAATGGAAATAAATAAAAATTTAGAGGCCGGCTGGAAAAAAGTATTACAGAATGAATTCCAAAAAGAGTATTTTCACAATATAGTAAATACTATTTCGCAAGATATTGAGAAATCAGAAACTCTCTACCCTCCAATACCTCTCATTTTTAATGCATTTAATCATACTCCTTTTGATAAGATAAAAGTAGTTATTTTATGACAAGATCCGTATCATGGAGAATGACAAGCTCATGGTCTTTGTTTTTCCGTTCCAGAGTGAGTAAAAGCCCCACCAAGTTTGAAGAATATATTCAAAGAAATAAAAAATGACATAGGACTTGAAATAAAAGACACTTGATGTCTTGAACAATGGTCATCACAGTGAGTCTTTATGCTCAATGCAATACTTACAGTAAAAGCTGGAAAACCAGCAAGTCACAGTAAAATTTGATGGGAACAGTTCACTGATTCAGTTATTAAAACTATTTCTGATAAAAAGGAATGAGTTGTCTTTTTGCTTTGGTGAGCATTTGCACAATCAAAAAAGTCACTTATTGATGACTCTAAACATACCATTTTGGAAACCACTCATCCTTCCCCCTTTTCTGCATATAGGTGATTTTTAGGAAGTCACTGTTTTAGCGAAACAAATAAGGCTTTGAAAAAAATGGGAAAGAAAGAAATTGATTGGAAGATATAACTTTTTGTCACCTTTCTTATTTATATTCGTTATAACATGCAAGAGACCTAAATCGCTCTTCATTACTTTATAAATAATAATTACTTACTCATGAAAACAACAAAAAATATATTAAAGATTCTTCTTTTACTTACTCTTAGTTCTTTCATATACCAAACAAGTGCTGAATATAGAGTGTATGATAATGTATCAGAATTTGAAAAAGCCAAATGAGCAATATGTGAAGCTGCAACAGATTGATGTAATAATTACTTCATGACAAATGGAAAAGTAATGTGAGGAACAAAAATGTTCTGTCAGGATCAAAAAGTGGAATGGACTTGTACAAAACTCAAAGAATGAAGTGTTACTACTCTCTGATTACCAATGACTACATGAATAGAGAATAGTACTGCAAGTGAAAATGATATAAATCTCCATAAACACCTCAGAAAAAACATCAAATCATCATATCAAAATAAAGTTGATACTCTCGTAAATAAAATTGAAGCAAGAGCATGAAAAATGTCTCCTCTTCTACAAGAAAGGTATTACGATAAATGGATCAATAAAATTGATAGCTTAATTTCAAAACTCTTAATGAAATACCCTGCAGATATAACCCTTCCAAAAAAGGCAAATACAGTATATCAAGTGCTCGAATTACTCAAACTTGAGATAGACCTCAACCTAAAACTGAATGTAGATCTAGAATAAACTTTTTCCTCCTTTCCTCTCTAGACTACATTCAGTAAAAAAGAAGCTGAAAAGCTTCTTTTTTTTGTCACAATACATAATCCCATCTATTCTAACAAATATTTACTCCACAATTATATCAAAACTATCCAAGAGTCAAAATACATTATCTCTCGAGAACTTAGTTTTTTCAAGAGTATTATTTAATGGGTTTATTGAATAATTCATAGCTCAAGTAAAGATTGTTTTTGTAAGGTTAGAGCTTAGGAATATAGACTTATCTAAGTCTGAGAAACTAAGATCTGCTCATGTAAGATTTGTTCAAGTAAAATTTGACTCAAAAATATCAGAAGCTCAGAATCATATATTTTTTAAATTCATTTCATTAAATGAACAGAGTGTAATCATACAGTCTTTAAAATTGAAATATAATAATAAATCTTTCACTACACAAAAATCAACTCATAATATCTTTGTTTTTATAAATTCAACATTATTAAAACACGTATTTTTTACACTAATATTTGATAGATTACATTTTTCAAATATACAATCATGAATTTTTTTTGTATCAAACTTATAATTTGAAAAATCTATTCATGAAAAAGTAATGTTTGAAAATTCAGTTTCACTTATTATGTCTTGTAAATTATTTTCTGTTATTTTAGTCATGAATAGTAATAAAAAAATATTATTGCGACTTATATTACTTCAATTTCATTTCTCCAAATATCTGACACTTCTTGCCTTTTCCTCATTTCAACTATTTCTCAGTTTGACTTTATAAGCAGTTCTCCTGCTTCTGGAAATGAGTTATAATTTTTCATAGACATAGACGAGTTATAGGCTCATGTTCATTCAACTACTATTGTATCTCAAATGCTAACTTTTGGAAGTGATATAGCCTCTAATTCTTCTTGAGAATAGAGTTTTGTAGTAAGTATATCTCAACTTTCACAACAATGCCCTACTACAACATATTCCTCAGTCTCTTCAGAGTCATTTAGTACAATAACTGGCTGTTGGACTCCATACATTGGAACTCTTGGCATTTCAGTCATTCAGGTATTTGTTCTGATAAATTTATACCCATTTTTTCAGGTATCAACTATATCATCTATTTTTGCAATCACACTACAAGAATTAATTACCATGTATTTTCCTGGTTCAACTTCTAGATGAACTTTTCTTCCTGTTTTTTCATAAAATTCCTCGAATTTTCCAGCAACACTTTTTCAAATAGCCTGTAAGTCAGCTGATTGCTCATATGGCATAATTGCTTTTTTGAATCAACCTCCCATATCAAGGATCGTAGCTGATTCAAATTGTGAAATAAAATTTAAACCAATACTTGCAGACTCAGTCCATGATTCTGGTGTATTTTCTGAACCAATATGAATATGAATTTTTGAGATTTCTAGATTATATCTCTCTGCTAATTCTTTCACTTCTGGAACATATTCATGCCAAATACCAAAAGCTGAAGTTTCTCATCCAGTAGAAATAGCCTTGAAAGCTCATGATCCCATACCTGGATTTAATCTTACTCATATTTTTATTCCTGATTTTATTTTTCCAACTTCTTCTATTTGTTTTAAACTGGTTGCTACCATGAAGACTCATTTTTCAATAAGATCAACTAAGTTTCTAGGGGTTTCTTGCCCAGATATTTGTAAATCTTCTCACCTGTATCCAGCTTGTAATGCTCTATAAGCTTCGTATTCAGAGCTACAATCAATTTTAATTCCTTTATTTTTGAATATTTTTAATATATTTATGTTTGCATTCGCTTTCATTGCATACCTTACGGTATGACCAAATGCATGTGGGAAAGCTAAAAAATTATCAGCTGCTTCTATGAGCTTCTCTTCTGAATAGACATATACTGGTGTAGTAAAGTTCTCTTCTATATCTGATATTTGTTCCCTTGTTAAAAAATTTAATTCGTGCATTTTTTGATTCTTAATTTTTAAATTTATGCTGGTTCTGAAGTTTTTACACCCTCTGATCTCGTAAAACGAGTAAAATTTCAAGTTTCTTGACCTAAACATTGTAATCAATTTTTTGCATTTGATATATATGCTTCTCTTATCCCATACATTAAGCACTGCATCACACATATAAATTTTGAGTCCATATTTCAAGTTGATTGTAAACTTATTTTTTTATGTATATATTTTCAATATTTTTTTATATAATAATCAAACTTTTCTAAATCTATTTCCTCTCAAGGTAAAGTTTTTTTATTTCCATCATATATTCAATTTGTATCTGTCAGGTTTACAATATTATTGATTTCAAATGATAATTGATCTCTATATCTATAAGCTACCTCTGCTGTATAACATAAGTTCTGATCATTATCAGTCTTTTTACTTATTCGCTCAAGCTCAATTGAACTTTGACCATCGTTATGGTTTAATATTGGCATTACTCACGATTCTAACGCATCATTAACCCCTTGAATAAAAGTTAAATCTTTATCATGATGTGCATTTTGTAATGTTTTACGAGCATAATAATTAAATTTATTTTGTAAATCTAAAGGGATATCCAAATCACTTGCATACGCATATAAATATTCCTCATTTATATAATCATCTATCAATACCTGACCAACAGGCTTTGATGAATATTGTTGATATTTTTGCATCAAAATTGGCTGTCAAACTAAGGCACAAACAGACCTTAACGTATTCTTTGGCATTACGTTACTTCATTCAGAAACAGCTCATGATGTTATAAGCACTACCCTATTTTTAGTTTCATTTTCAAGCTTTTCAACATCTGACATTAATTTCTTTATATTCTGATTATTCACAGAATCACTTCATATTTTTACTAATGTTACTTGAGTTTTTTCAGCATTTACTTTCATTTTTTTGATAAATTAAATAAAAAAGAACTATTTATATGAAAATAGCTCTTTTGTAATGTACAAATAATTCATTTACACACTCAAAGCAACCATTTTCAAAGTTTTTGAAAATGGCTTTTTCGGAGATATAGTAAATAGAGTATTCATGTGTGTACATGTAAGAATATATGATGTATTTATATTAGAATTCCTGCTTAAGTCAAGATTTTTAAGATTTCATCTGTTTTTTTACTGTAACTAAAGGCAATGAAGTTAATTCCATAGACCTGTGATAGAATCATGGAGTGGAGCCTCATACCAAAACATATATCTACTTTTTTTTGTTTATATATATCATATGACTCCTGCATATCCTTAGTAATTTTAAGATCATACTTTCTGGCAAAGTATTCTAGAAAACTGTAATCATTTGCGAGATTATCTGTTTGATGAAAAGAATTTGATATTAATATAACCGTTCATCACTGAGACTGAATATTTTCAATTATTTTTTCTATACTTCTTATTTCATTTTTTAAATACCCTTTTCTAAAAGCAATTCATACTTTTTTTCAAGAAAGATCTATTCCTTTCATAGCCCTCATATCAAATTTTGAACAATTGATTTTTTTAATGAGTTTTGTATTTTTTAAAAACTCTTGAGAATCTCCATCATCACTAAATACAGGATCTAAAATTATTTTTGATTCTATTCAAAGCTCTTCTAATAAATTATACGAGTATGAGTCTCTCACTGTAACCTCTGTATTTCATGAAAAAATTTGTTTTATTTTTTTGTAATTTTTTCTATTTTTAATATTCAGTCAAATCGCATAAAAAAGTACTTTTTTATTGAAAAATTTAAATAGAGTACTTCTAAAAGCCCATTGATTCAGTGGGTTTTTTACAGATTGAAGCTCAGTATCATATATAATCCCCCCTCCTCATACAACTATGAGATCTGATTTTTTTACTACACTCAAAAAACAAGAAAAATTGTTTTTATTTCTTAAAAAATTTTGTGGTTTTTTGACATTTATAGGAAAATATTCAACGTATTCAACGTTATTTGCAACATAAAAAGGATTTTCTATATCATATGTGAAAACATAAAACTGAGTATCAGATCAATACTTCTCTTCTAAGATTTTTATTTCATTTTTCAAAATGAGTTCATCTCAAAGATTTTGTGATCAAATAGATGCGAAAATTGATATAATCATGGAATATTTTAGTTATGCTATTTGAAAATATTATATTCAAAAACAGTAAAAAGCTAGATAAAATCTAGTTTTTTATATCTCTATTTTTATTTTTGCATCTAATCAAGATAAAATTCTTCATAATGTTTTCATACTGATATTTGCATTTCAGCTTTCTATTCTTGCAATTACAGACTGAGTTGTTCATATTTTTTTTGCAAGTTCGAATTGTGAAAGTCTTCTTTTATTCCTAATTTCTTTAATTTGAATACTTAAAAGCTCATTTAATAAAGCTTTTTCGCATTTTTCTTTTAACGTTGGGTCTTTTCTAAAAAGCTCTTCCATATGAGCATCAAAAGTATTTTCTTTCATTTTTTAAAATATTATATTATATCAACTATGCTATATTATATCAAATATGCTATATTTTTCAAGCCCTTTTTATATAATCGTACTTATATTCTTCTACTCTTTTAATAATAGATCATTTTAATTTATTATCTTTTTTTAAAAAACCATCTAGTAATAACACAACATTATCCTGATGATGAAAATAAAACATTCTTCCTATATTATTTCCGTACCTTATTCTTAACTCAAATATACCATTTTTAATATATTTTACATCTCATGCCCCTAGCAAATCAAAACTTGATAGTTTAATTTTTCAATATACCTTTGATAATAAACCTGGTTGTTCATGAGCCATTTTAGTTAAAAATATTTTCATTGGAATAGCTCAATTTTCTTTTTCATAATATATAACCTCTTTCATTCTTCATTTATTAAATTCTAATCCTCTTTCTTTCTAAAACTCAAAGCTTCAGCTATATCGGGGACTTCTATTCTTTCTTTTCATGATAAATCTGCTATTGTTCTAGATAACTTTAGGATTCTATAATAAGCTCTTGCTGATAGGTTCATATTTGTAACTGCTTGTTTGAGAATTCTATCAGCCTCATCATTTAGCTGGCAATATTTATTGATTTCCTGAGTTCACATTTCACTGTTAAAGGTGATCTGAGTTCATTGAAACCTTTTTAATTGGAGAGTTCTTGATTGCTCTACTCTTTTTTTGATATCAGAGGATGTTTCTGACGATGAATAATCATCACTTACTTTAAACTTCTCTGTTTTTACTTTTGGGACTTCAATAAATATATCCACTCTGTCTACAAGTGGTCAAGAAAGCCTTCATCTATAATTTTCAACTTGTTTATGTGAACATATACAGTCTTTATCAGGATCCGTCAAAAAACCACATGGGCATGGATTCATGGCTCAGACTAATATAAATTGGGCTGGATAATTGTATGATGCATTCACTCTATTTACAGTAATATTTCCATCCTCTAAAGGTTGTCTTAAAACTTCTAAAACTGATTTTTGAAATTCTAATATTTCATCTAAAAATAATACTCCCTTATGTGCAAGAGAAATCTCTCATGGTTTCGCATTTCTTCATCAACCAACAATACTTACTGAACTCGCTGTGTGATGAACGGTTCTAAATGGTCTTTTCCTAATGATAGGGTTTTTACTATCAAGAAGTCATGATATACTATAGAGTTTTGAGACCTCTACAGCTTCATCAATTGTTAGGTCTGGTAAAATCGTTGCAAAAGCTTTACTGAGCATAGTTTTTCCACTTCATGGAGGACCATCCATAATAATATTGTGTCAGCCAGAAGCTGCTATTTCCAAGGCTCTTTTTGCATGCTCTTGTCATAAGACATATTTAAAATTAAATTTATTTTCTTCTATCATATCATCGTGTCATTTTGTAAAATCTAGAAGTGGAGCAATATTTAATTCTTTTTCATTATTAAGAAAAGCTATTATTTCATCAAGAGATTCAGTGACTACTACATCAATTCAAGGAATGATGGATGCTTCGAGTGCATTTTCTTTGGGGACAAAGATACGTTTAAATCACCTTTCTTTTGCTCAAATAGTTGCTGGCAATACTCAGCCTACTTTTCTCAACTTCCCATCGAGAGATAATTCTCACAGAAAAATAGAATCTTTCATCAGGTCTTTATTGATTACATCTTGATTCAATAAAATCCCAATAGCAATTGGTAAGTCAAAACATGGTCCTGATTTCTTTATATCAGCTGGTGCAAGGTTCACAGTAATTCGTGATGTTGGTAATTTGTTCCTTGCTGATTTCATCGCAGATCTGAGTCTTTCTTTACTTTCCTGTATTCATTGATCTGGAAGTCAAACTATTGTAAAGCTTGGTAATCCATTATTTATATCAACCTCAACTTCAATCAATTCTGAATTGAGTCCATTCACCGTAATAGAATATACTTTTGATATCATAACTCCTTTTTGTTATATACTAAATATATACATACTATATACCTTTTATTTGAAATGTAAATTATTTTCACAATAAAAAGAGCCAAAGCTCTTTTTATATATCCAATTCTTTAAAATAATGCATTTTTTCTTCTGCCTCTTTTGTCATGGCTCAGATATGGGGGGTGATCATACAATTTTCTAATTCTAATAATTCAATTTTTGGATCATTTGGCTCTTCTTCCCATACGTCTAAGAATGCTCATGATTCAGGATTTTCAGAGAGAAATTCTATAAGTTTATTTTCATTTATAATTCCTCCTCTTGATGTATTAATGAGAAGTGTGTCTTTTTGTAAGAGTTTAAATTCTTTTTTTCATAAAAAATTTCTTGTAGAATCTAGTAAAGGAATATGGAAACTAATCATATCACAATTTTTAAAAATATCTTTTTTGTCTCCTGCGTAACTACAGTATTCAAAGCTTTCAACGTCTTGCTTTTTTAAAAATGGATCAAATATAAGAAACTGTGTTACTCCAAATCATTTCAATCTTTCATATACTTTTTTTCAAATATTTCAAAATCATATTATCCCAACGGTTCTTCAATTTAACTCTCTTCACATATAAAAAAACCTATTCTCAATCCCATCAAACTCATCTTGAATTTTTCTAGATACGTTAAGAATCCCCGTAATTACTAAGTCAGCTACACTGTCAGCATTTGCTCATGGAGTATTACATATTTGTATTCCTCTTTTGCTACATTCATCCCTATCTATCTTTTCAAGTCATACCCCAACCCTACAAACATATTGTAAATTTTTATAGGTATCCAAAAGTGAACTATTTACTTCAATATTTGAACGAACAATAATTACATCAACTTCATCATTATCATATTTATCTCAAATTTTTACTATTTTATTTTTCTTATTATCAAGATAAGTAAGATAACCTTGTTTAATTTCTGGTTCATTTTCAAGTAATGCAATTAACATTTTTTTTATTTCAAACAATAAATCTCCTCAAGTTTAGCTTGAAAGATAAATTTGTAAAGGAAAATCACAAGAATATTATTGCATAATTTCACGTTTTTCATACAATAGTCTCTATTAATATATTTATAACCACACAAGGAAAATGAAAAAAATAATTGCATTACTTTTTGTTACTCTACTTATAAGTTCATGTGGTTCTTCAAAAAATGAAGAGACTCCTTCTCACTCTGAAACATCTCCAGCAGTGACAACTGAAGAAACATGAGAGACTCCTACTAATACTGAAACTCCTGCAGCAGAAACTGAAGCTAAAACAACTACAGAAGATGAAAAAAAGGCTCTTCCTGAAACAGATAACTCTTCATCTGAAACTGAAACAAAAACTGAAGATGAGCTTGTTGATGAAACTATTCAAGAAATCGATGACTTATTTAAATTATTAGAATCTGATGATAAATAAAAATATCATAGAACAAATTACTCAAAAAATAGACAAGGATGAAGAGATTTCTCCTTGTTTATTTTTATGAAAAAATTGAGACATTTTAAACTCAAATGTAGAAAGTTTTGCACAAGAAATAGCAAAAAAATATGAAATCCCCCTTTCTTATATTTACACTCTAAAAGACGATTGAGAAAAAATAAAAATTGCCGATATAAAAAGATTTTTAGAATTCTCAGTTTCAAGACCTCCCTATAAAGTTCAAATTTTTATCATTGAAAACATATCTAGGCTGACACTACAATCTGCAAATAGTTGTCTGAAATTTTTTGAAGAACCTTGAAAGCAAAATCTCATATTCCTAACAAATAATTCTGAAAGTGGAGTTTTGGATACCATACTTTCTAGAACAAGAAATATTGATATGGGGTGAGCTTCTTTTTCTAAAAAAGATGAATTTTATTTTTCACTTATCAAAAGCTACACTCAATCTAAAAGCACTGAAATATTTTCTTATTTTTTCAGAAATAAATTAGAAAAAAGTGATTATATTAAGTTTTTAGAAAACTTAATCTTGTACGCAAAAGAAAATCTTTGCTTCATTGACTTATTAACAGATATAGAGGAAGATATAAATGCGATACAACAAAATAATGTCTCAGCAAAATATATAGTTGATAAATACTTACTTATAATAAAGTAGGAAAAATTTTAACCCCTCCCCTTTCACTCCGTTTCAGGTACTCCCTTTGAAAAAGGGAGAAATAAAATATGTATATAATTTTTCTTTTGCATGATAGATAATAAAGCATTTACCCTCGTAGAGCTCATAGTATGAATTACACTTTCACTTATATTGATGATGAGTGTTTCTTTATTTGTTTCATCTGGAATGCAAAATATCCTCACGCAACAAAAAGTAATTGATGAGAGTTCTCATTTCATAGAAAATACAGCTCGTTTTCAAAACTTCTTTCATCTGATAGATTCATCAATCTTTATCCCTACAACAACAGCCTCATGAGTTATTTTTAAGATAAACAAAGAGTATTCATCTTGAGGTTTTGCTTATTTTTGAGAAGAGACTCTTTCATGATCATATTGTCTATCAGATAGTGAAACTCCTGAGACAAATCATGTCTTTCTTAAAACGTTTATTCCATTTGAGGAACAATGAGAAGATATTTTTAGTAATTTTAAACAGACGCTGACTGGATCGATTATTGTATGACTTGATACATATATTTCTGATCAAAAACATCATACTGTTTCTAAGAACTGAGATATTATTATATGAAAGGGCATTTTTTGAGACCAATTTATAGACTGAGTATCCGGAACTGGAATATACCTGAACTCTCCTACTGGACTTGCACATGATGGAATAAACTTATATATTTCAGATACATTAAATAATAGAATATTATATTTAGATTCATCAAATACAATGCATGTTTTACTTGATGAAAAAGATGGATTATCCGAACCAACGGGGTTATATTTTTCAAACAACTCTCTCTATATTGCAAACTCTGCAAAGTGAGAAATCCTTGAGTATTCATCATGAGATTCTGACAAAAAAATGAATATTAAATTTGCTATTAATAAAACAATTAATGATGTAAGAAATGTAAGTCTGGAATTTTTATCGTGAGCAATAAACATCACTGAGCCAGATAATACAAATGACTTTGCTTTTGTTGGAATAAATAAAAATATATGAAATGATTATCTCTCTGGATCAACAAATCAACTCTTGTACTATTTTTCTGACTTTTGAAATAACTATTCTACTCAAACAAATCAACTTTGCTCATGAACTGGACCATTTTATAATATGGATTCTTGAGAGCTTATAAAAGAAACCTTTGATAGTTGTAGTGGGACATGAACCCTTCGAAAATGGAGGAATAGTACTATTCAAAATATACCATCCTGAACAACTATAGAAATTAACACATCTAACGATACAGCATGATCATGACCTTGAAATACTGGAAGCTATTATACTCATACAATTATTTCATGAGCAACAGATACTTACGAAAGGTATGATTATCTATTTACTGTATGAGATGATAACCTTACTACAAAAGATGATAACAATCTCAGCATCTATTCAAGTTGATTAAATTACCCAACGTGAATATGGTGAACATGAATCAGTGATTACAACTCCTTTTCCCCTTGAATTCAAAATCTTCCATTTTCAAAAGATTATGATACTCTTTTGAATTCTCCATTAGAGTCCCTTAATCTGACTCTTGATAATACAAATAAATTATTCACAGCAATTATTAAATATTATAGAGTCTATAATTGTTATAACCCCGATGAAAAAAACATGAAGACTTGGGTTTTAAAGAAAAATTTGAAGTAATTATTTTTTATTGTATGATATAATATATAAATACTCCTCCTTATCCTAAACAATGCCAAATATAGACCTCCACTTCCATACTCAACTTTCAGATTGAGCAAATAACAATGAAGAAATAATTGAAACTGCACACAAAGAAAAAATATCTTTTCTATGTGCGACTGAACATGATATAGTAAATTTGAAATTAAGGGATTTAGCTGAAAGTGAATGAATTGATAGTTGTGAATGAGTTGAAATCTCAGCATGTAATTATGACACTCAAAAACACCTTCACCTTCCCTGTTATACAAATCAATTTTCTACTCAAACGCATATTATACTTGAGTGAGTGAGAGAAGCGAGAAAGAAAAAAATCTCAAAACAAATTGAGCTATTGCAATCTCAAGGCTTTCATATAAATGAAATTGATTTCATCAAATATTTTACAGACTTATGAGTAAATACTGCGAATCTTAATAATTATCACCTATCTTACTATATATATTTATCCAAAGATAATACAGATCTTTTAGAAAGCATCCTTCATTTAAAACTCGATCAAATAGGTTTTTTAAAAGAATGTTTACGTCAATCAGGAAAATTTGGTGAAATTTGAAGTGTTCAGGTGGAAAATTATGAACCTGCTATTGAAGAAGCTGGGAAAATAGCATCTGATAATTTTTGAGTACTTTCTATTGCTCACCCTAATTTTTCTTTTTCAGATGAATGAACTCATGGTTTTATAGAATCCTTCTCTGATTATCATGACAGATGAGTAAATGCAATAGAAATTAATGCTCTTGCATCTCCTGAGTGGATTGAAGCTATACTAAAAATTCAGAAAAAATTTAATCTTATACTTACTTTCTGAAGTGATTGTCATGAAATCTGAAAAAGGGATAAAAAACATTGAAGTTTATGAGATATAAACCCTCATATTGATCAAGACTTTATAAAAGCTCACTTTAAGGTTTTTCATAAGAAAGTATTTTGATACTAAAAAACTAGAAGCTTAAGCTTCTAGTTTTTCTTCTACAAATTTCAATATCTTCTCTTTAAATATCTCTTTATCAAACCCTTCAGCATATTTTCTAATCTCTTTTGAATCAAAAGTCATCTCCTCAAAGTTTTCTATTGCTTTATTCAGAGAATTGCTTGTTTGTTGTCTAAAAAATATCCCCGTCTTTCACTCTACGACTGTTTCTAATGCTCATCATTTCCCATATGCTATTACCGGCGTACCACAAGCCATTGCTTCAAGAGGTACAATTCAGAAGTCTTCTTCTGGTGGAAACAAAAAAGCTCGTGCTTTTCCAAATAATTGGACGATCTCTTCTCTTGGAATATCCAGTTTCCATTCAATATTTGCCCCCGAAATTGACTCTAGATCTTTCTGTAATTTATTTTTTGTATTTGTGACAACTACTAATTTTTTTCCACTTTTATTAAAAGCCTCTATCAATAAATCAAACTTTTTATATGGAATACATCTTCACACATATAAATAAAAATCCTCTTTATTTTCTTGAAGTTGAAACTGAGAAATATCTATACATGGCATAATAACCTCTGCTTCCCTTTTATAATATTTTTCAATTCTGTTTTTTGTATTTCTTGAATTAGCGATAAAAAAATCTGGTCTCTGCGCTGCACAATAATCCCATGACCTTAATTTATGAACGAGCTTTGGCATCAAATACTTTCAAACAAAATTGAGCATTCCAAACTCCATCATACTTAAGTATTCATGATAATGTGACCAAAAATACCTCGTTGGAGTGTGGCAATAACAAATCTGCAAACAGTCTGGTTTTGTGATCACTCATTTACTCTCTGCACTGGTTGATGAAATTACAATATCATATTCGCTCAGATCAAAGCTTTCAAATGCAAGTGGCCTCAAGGTCAGTGCTAACTTATGAGATTTATTTAAAAATGGTATTTTTTGTATAAATGAAGTAGTAATTTTCCTTCATGTAAAAATAGGGTTCTCTTGTTGCAAAAAAACTGACGTAAAAATATCAGCTTCTGGAAAGGCCTCCAAAAGTTGCTCTAATACAACCTCAGCTCATCACCAATCCTTGATCCAATCGCAAACTATTGCAACTTTTTTATTTTTTAATCTATCCACTGATCCTCTTATCAAATATTTATAACAGTGTAACTATTATAACAAAAAAATAAAGACAATCTCTGTCTTTATTTTTTTATATCTAGGCTGCTTTTCTTAATCATTCCTCATCTATATCCATTCCTGTTGTTTGCAAAATTTTTGCACATATTTTAAAGGCTTCACACCCTGTAGGCTCACCTTCTCACGGATTTTCGTAGACACATTCATTTGCTTGGGCAATTTTTGCCACCTCTTCAAACTTTCAGGTTCTGCATGATTTATTAAGTTCAAATACTATTCATTTTTTTTCAGATCACGGATCTATTCATAATTTATCTAATGTCTTACTTTCCCTGAGTCCCCTAAAAAACTTCCCACGTATTACATTATCAAATTTTATACCAACCATAAAGTTATAGTCATCTACTATTTTTTGTACTGATTCATCAAGCTTACATGATTCAATTTGATTTATAACTCTTCATTCTAGATTTTCTGGGATCACAATTTGATATTTATAATATATTTTTGTATTTCATATTTATTCTCTATAATCATATCATAATGCTCCCGTAATTACAAAAATATGAAAATATTTAATATCAATTTAGACAGACTCAAATACAAAGATTTTTTTAGGAAAATTACAAAATTTGAAAAGCAAAATATTGTTTTTACTCCAAACCCCGAAATACTTTTAAAAACAAAATCTGACAAAGAATTTTGAGATTTACTGAAAGAATCTGACTTCCTTACTCCTGATGGAATTGGTCTTTATATTGCTTTTCAAATTCTTGCAGAGAAAAATACTCTTTTTAAATATATAAAACTCCCCTATTATTTTTTCAATTTATTTTTCAGAAGACAATATTTATATAAACAATTTTGAGATAGAATTTGTGGATCAGACCTTACAAAAGATGTATTACAATTTGCACAAAAAAATAAAATAAAAATAACAATTATAGATTTGTATAATCCTACTGATACAAAAAAGGTAGAATCTCAAGAAATATTTTCTGATACATTAAAGTCTAAATTTCCTGAGCTTACATTTGATTATTTCATATATAATCCCGAACATAAAGATTCTATTTTAAAGAAAATCCAAAAGTCAGAAAGTAAGGTTCTTTTTTCTACTCTTGGAATGAAAAAACAAGAAGAATCTGTAATTGAAATAATAGGAAAGTGTAAAAATATCAAATTATGACTTGGAATATGAAGTAGTTTTGACTATATCATTTGATTCCAAAAACGAGCCCCTACTTTATTCAGAAAACTTTGACTAGAGTGGCTCTATCGACTTATTACTGGACCAAGAAAAATTGATAGATTAAAAAGAATTTGGAACGCAATTTTTATATTTACTTATACAATTCTGAGAGAAAAATAATAAAAAAGATTTGATTTTATTTCAAAATCTTATATAAAGAAAGCATATATCACGTAACGAGATTTCATATGAAAACTTGGAATACATATTTTTATTTTTATTTTTTCTTTATAAACGAGAAGGATGTATTTTTGTGATAAGTAAAATATTTTAAAACATATTTGAAGCAAAAGAGTCCTTTTCAAAACATTGAAAATGGCTCTTTTTTTAATTTTATATAATAAACAATGAATTATGAATACTAAACCTAAAAATCACTGAAGTCATGTAATAGAAATCTGATTACCCTGACTTGAATGAAATATAAGCAATACGAACCCTCAAACAAATTCTGTAATATTTGCAAACAAAGAAAAGTGTGGAAATATAATCCAAGAACCTGCATACACTCTCTTAAGCATGATTGAGAGTTGATGATATACCCTGAATGAAAGAAAGAATCAAAAAAGGGAAATCATAACGGGGAAAGGATCAGAATTACATCTCCATTATTTAGCAGCATTCAAACTTACAAATTGAACGGAAGAAATAGAGTTCGATTTATTATTCCCTCCTCATACAAATGAGGATTTTATACTCATGATAGGCTGAAAACCTTATAAAATGGAACCTACACATGAAATCATGAAAGAAATAAATAAAATCTACCCTACTCCTATCACATATACTGAAACTAAAGAATGAGACATTATTTCCACTCCAGCTCAACTTCATAATTTTATGAATAGCTAAAAAAATCTAGATAACACATTACCTCCCTATAAAAAATGACAAATTTAAAACGAAACATAAATCAAAACTCAAATATATCACAAATAATGAATGAGTACGGTGATTTTATTTGAACTCAGTTTCATGGAACTACTATAAATTCAGTAGATGAGTTTTCAAAACATATTAATGATACACTAAAAACTGAGAAGAGAAGCCTGATACCTATCTCTTCATACTCTTGAAGGTGAAAAAGCACATTTGTTGACGACTTAACCGAAGAGTGAATTATTTTACCAAAAAAATGAGAGGCTATCACAGGGTATGTTGTATGAGATAAAATTGATTCAAAATGATATATTCATGGAAATACTTCTGTATTTCATGCTGAAGCTGATTGGTTTTTTGAAGCTTTATGACAAGATAGGTACGATCAAATGATGGAAACCTATGAAAATTTTGTAAAATATTATTGAGATGAACAGCACGCTGTATCAGTTATATTAAAATTTTTGAATCAGAATAAATACTTTGTAGAAAGGTGAGTCTATGGAAAAACCCAGGACGAGAAAACTAAGAAACAGAAAACTGCAAAATTATTCTTTGATGAATCTCCTGAAGATAATTCAAGACTTACTATTCTAGACTGAACAAATTCCATTGAAATAGCTAACTTAGTAAAGGATGCTACTTCTCAAAATAAGATTAAAATTTTAAAAATATTAATTGACCCTTGCCCTGAAACGTCTTTTATGTGAATATTAAAAAGAGATGTTCTTCACTTAGAAAAAGACTTAGATATTGTCTTAAATTTCAGATTAAAAGAGTTCGCATATATAACGAAAAGATGGATAAAAGAGGCTCTTGAAGATAAAGAAACTCTATTATATGATGATTATGATAGATTTAATTATAGCTTTCATCCAAATTTTCTAACCAATGTGATAAGAAAGTTAGAATTACATAAAAAACTCCTTTTATCATCTCTCAAAGAAGAAGACACAAAAGCATTTATTGAAGTATTCTCAAATAATTTAATAGAAACTTTTACAAGAATGTTAGATAATAAAAATTCATAAAAATATTAAGAGAATATTAAAACCCCTGTCTATCGACAGGGGTTTTAGTTATGCGACCATAGTCAAGAAGTCAGCTCTATTCCAAAATGACGGTTGCTCTCTATGCTCTCGTATGAAATGACGTTTTTCATACTTTAGATTTTCTACACCTAAGCATACAAATCTAGCAGCATCTAAATGATTACGCGCAATTACATAATCAATTTTTCGAAGAGGGATATCACCACTTACGGCAAATATTTTCTTTGAGCGACTGTTCAGGTTAGTAAACATGCCCAAATATTCCAAAACTATTTTTTTCTCTCCAGCAAACTTAAGCAGGTAAGTAAATTCATCTCCTTTTTTATACTTCACACCTTCAGAAAGTACTTCTTCAAGTGTCTTATTCTCTTCCTCCATTTTTGCAATAATTTCTTTCGGAATAACACTTTTAACGATTTCATTATTAACTGACACCTGAGACATACCCTTTCTCCTTTTTATAGAGTTGTTTTACAATATAGTATAATCATTACAGAACTGGACTATATAGTTATAAATCTAAATGTCAATATTTTTCATAAACTAAAACCACGCTAACGCGTGGTTTTTTCTATGGATTAGAATGTGGGATTAAAACTCTATTAGAGTCATGCTTTGGAGCTGTTCCTTCCTCTCTATTTGGTTTTAACAAGGCTAACAACTCCTTAGGAGCATCTTTAGCAGTATAACTAAAGCTTATTTCTTCAGAAAATAAGTGCACAACCACCTCTATCCTATCTTTTGTATACGAGACTCGACTTACTTCGAACTCTTTCTTGATTAATTCATCTATTCCTGGAAACTTGGGTTTCCCTAATTTTTTATAGATATCACCCTGTTCTATTTTTTCAATAAAACTTTTCCACATTGTTTTTGTTTGTTCAAGCTCTTCATTATATAGGGCCTCCTGTTTAATTTCATCAAGCATATCAAGCACTGTTGAAGCTTTAGAATTTGTTTTTTTTGCCATTGTAACTAACCTCCAACTTTTAAAGTTAATACAAAACTAAAATTTAAGTAAGTATATTATATAGATAAAATATATAATATCAATAGACTCAATCAATTTAAAATACCTTTGATCTTTTCAAGATCATACTTGAAAAGATGAAAATTAACAAGAATAATAAGAAGTATAGTATCTGAAAATTTGCTTTCATTCATACTATTTCAACGTCATCGGCAAGAGAAGTAATTATAAATGTATTGCTCTTTTTTTTATTTTTTATCTTTTTTTGAGAAACAATTTCTTTCTTCTTATAGCTTAAAACGGTATTCACGTAATTTTCGTCCAAGGTAACATATGATTGTTTTTTAATTGCAAAGATTTGTCATACCTGATCTTCAACTCGGAAGCTTACATGAAAGTCTCAAGCTGAAAGATCAGTTATTTTAATAGAATATTTTCAAGTACTATCAGAAACCGTCATATATTCTTTATTTCACAACAATATAAATATTTTTAAATTTGCTTCTGTATTTCCATATATTTTTAATGATTTTTTTTGTTTTTTTATCGTTTTTGAGAAATGAACTCTCTTTCTTTTTTCTCACTTTGAAGATATAATCTTTCATGACCCATCCCATAATTGAGAAAAATATTTTTTACTATTTTTCATTTGAGATTGAGAAAAAATTGAAATTTTCTTTTCTTTTTTCAATATTTCTTTTTCTACAAAATAGACGAACTGTTTCATATTTATTTGATACTCTTCTCATAGAAAAATCTCTTCCTCCTCTTCTTCTATTTCAGCTATAATGACCTTTTCTTCTTGAGCCAGCGCTAACATTTCCTTTTTTATTTCTCACTCTGACCAAATTCATATTCTTTGTTTTTTTGCTTTATTTTGTGCTTTTTTAAATTGAACAGAGTATTGGAATGGGAATCTTAGATATGCTCTCGCATATCATTTTTCAATTAATAATTTATTAAAAAAAATGTCTTTTTCCTCTTTTCATGGCAGATATACATATCCAAGTAAACGACCATATTTATCTCGATAATTTCTTACATTTTGTTTTATAACAATATTTTTTCATTCAAGCATCATTTTTGTAAAATTTGATGCCTCTTTTCCATAAAATTGAACTTCTTTTTTTGGATGTTTTGTCTCAGGTGTATCTACTCCGACAAGACGTAATTTTTCAGTTTTTCCATTCTGATATTTTATGACAATAGTATCTCCATCTACCACTCTCTCGACCATAACTTTTTGCTCTGTAAATTCTCAATTATCATGATTCAAAATGTATCATGAAGGCATTTCAAAATCCCAAAACAAAGTATCAATATTAGTGTTATTATATATGAGATGTACTTCATCAACCGAATTATTTAAGGTAATATGTGTTTCATTTTTATAAAATCTTCTTATTTTACCTGGATTTAAAAAAGACTCTTTTTTTATTACATATTCCCTACTTCCCTTTTTTAAAGTATCATCAATTATGAGTCAGCTAAGATTTAATTTTTGAGTTCAGGTATTTTTTATTTCTATATATTCAAATGTATCATTCCCATCAGGATTTGCAAGTAGCGCATGTATTTTTAAATTTGAAAATATATTATGATCAATGAAATTTTCTTCTATTGCTCAATTATCTAAGACTTCCACAAAAAAAGAATCCTGAGATTCTTCTCAAAACTTATCTCGTACTCGCAGAGTCACTTCATATTTTCAAGTCTCATACCACATTCATGCGGGGTTACTCTTATCGCTGCTTATACCATTTCAAAAATCCCAGAAATATCTTAAATTTTCTCGATCAGGATCACTACTCTCAGTTCCAGTAAGATTTATATTACATTTTTCTACTCATCTGCATACAACTCTATTTTTTTGTATAGATTTTGTTTTTGTTTCTTTTCATTGTAATGTAATTACAGCATTTGGGGCTCTATTATTTTTTTTTCACATACTTATATATGTGTTTTTAAACTCAAGATTTTTGATTATTATTGTATTATACTTCTTATTATAAATAGTGAGTTGTAGTTTATAATCTCATGGCCTATAATAAATAAGTCCTGGATTACAACTAGTAATATACTTTTCCTTCACATTTCATCATCAGAAGTCCCAAATACATCTTTCTTGATAGCTATTTTGGTATTTAAAGTTCACTTTACAAATCTCACTCCTACAGGTATTATTTTCATCTAAACCTGACTGAATAATAATATTTTTCACTGACTCTATTCGGGAAGTTCATCATCAAGAGCCTACGTTTCTTTTTACTCACTTCTCTTCTTTAAGAATTATATTTTGGAAAACAATACTTTTCTCGTTATAGTTTTCGTTATTTCCCTTCTCTAAAATCTTTACAATTATTTCAAAAGTTCAAGTTTCATAATCAATATATCATGGATTACATTTTTGATCCATATTATTGGTTTGATAGCTTCAAGATCAAAAAGACCATAAACATTCATAATCTTTCTCTTTCAATTCTCAGGTAAAACTTTTACTTACGTCTAGGTTCACCTTACAATCTTCTTTTATACACTTCCATATATTTCAAGTTCATGAGTATTCTAAACCACTTTGAATGTCTAATACTATTTCAGGAAGCTTTGCCAGACTTCATGTTTGAATAGTCCCGGTTCACATATCTATTCCCTCCATCTGGAGTGCAATTACTCCAGTTGCAGTTTCTATATCTCAAGTTCATGATTCTATTTGCTCACTTCAATTTTCCTCAATTTGACTCCATATATTTTGAATGATTATAGTAGATTTTTTTAAAATTTTATCATTCTCTTTCTCATATATCTTATATTCTATTTCAAATGTTCATGTAGAGTAATTTACGTATCAAGGATTACATTTTTCTGAAGTATTTTGAGTTTTATAGGTTCATCATCCAAAATTCCATATACATGTATAATTTTTCTCTTGAAACGATCATGTAAAAGTGAGACTAAGATCTAGATTTATTTTACATTCTTCTTTTTTACAATTCCATATATTTCAGGTTCATGAATATTCAAGTCCACTTTGAATATCCAATACAAGATCAGGTACCTCTCAAATACTTCCTGTACTTACTATGAGTCAGCTACCTGTATCTATAACTCAAGTATTTCCCTCTACAGATCAAGTCTGTGATTCTCAACTTCATAATTCACCTATAATCTCTCAAGTTCAAGTTTCATTTTCTAAGTCCACTGCCACTTCTACGATTTCTTTTTTTATAACGATTTTTCTCTCTTTATAATTTTTTCCATTCTTTTTTCCAACTATTTTAAAGAGTACTTCAGTCTCTCACTCTGGAAAAATAATAGTGGTTGGATTACATTTATTTATCTGTTCTAGGTCAGAACTAAAGAATATCTCACAAAGCAATTTCGTAGAAATATCTTTGCCCTGATTATCAACAATTTTAAAGTTTACTTTACATTCATCTTTTGTTTCATCACAGACATATATATCTTGAATTTGATTTTTCTGTTTTATGTATGATGGGTTCTGAAATATAACATTAAAATCAGGCACCACAAAAGTAACTTCTTCTTTTTTAATGGTTATTCAAGTCTGAGTATTACCTAAAGATAGTTCTGGAATTTTAACATCCTCAATTGATTCTGTTAAAATTAATCATGAATTTCAGTAAACCTGAAACGTAAAAAGAAAATAAAATAAAAAAATAAACCTCCTCAATTATATACTTTAATAATAAAATTACATTCAGTATACTCATGAGGTATTAACAGGACATTAACAAAAGAGATTTTTTTAAAAATTGACAAAAACCATCTTGTTTTATATAATCTATACACTTTCAAAAATCTTTTGAGAGCATAAAAAAAAAGGAACAATAGTATGAAAAAATCCACATTAGATGCAATGCGAATTAGAGGTTGGGATAGAGTTTGTTAGATATTTTACTCAATAGATCTTCCCTATTACATCAACAGGAGCATTATATTATTGAAACATTAAAAGCCTCTAGCAATAGAGGCTTTTAATTTTATCTCAGTTTTTTAGTTTGAAACATTCTTCAGGAGTTTTTTTATTTCCTTCTCATAATGATGAGCTTTATGTTTCAAGTATTTTTCATCATAACTATCGAAATCATGAACAATTTTATTCCTCAATTTGTGAAGATTCCATATGTTATTAATATTTTTTACTTCTTTGGGTTCCAGTTTGAGAGCATCTCCAAAAGTTCCATCATATCAAAGTTCATTTAGGATCTTATGGTACAATTTATCATAATCAATAATTTTTGATTTTGAACTTACCTGAGTTGCAATTTTATGTAATATCTTTAAAAAATATTTGCTTTTTTCTGTACTTAGAGTTCTTCTTTTAGAATATTTCACTACCAAAAATATTCATGATATCATGGTCGCAATAAACAAGAGTACCGCAAGATATATAAGCATATTTTAGAAGATTATTTTTATAAATTTTCAACTATCTGTGTTTTGAGTTCATCAAGTCAAGTTTTCTCAACGGCTGATATAAAAATAGGATTTAGGTCAACAAATTTTTCTTTCAACTCTTTCATTCTCTCTTCACTTACTCCATCTGTTTTATTAAAAATATAGAGTTTTTTCTGATGGGCTCAAATTTTTTCTAAAATCTCATCTACGACTCTTATTTTTTCTTCTATTTTTATATCTCATGTATCCACTACATGTAATAATAAATCTGATTCAATGGAATCCTCTAAAGTTGATTTAAAAGCCTCTACAAGTTTTGGTGGAAGTTCTCTAATAAATCATATTGTATCATTGATAAGAAAGTTTTTTCCTCTTCCATCTGGAGTTGGGAGCCACATTTTTCATACACTTGTTCAGAGTGTTGCAAAGAGCTTATCTTCAGCAAGGACTCATTTTTTTGTAAGTGCATTTGTAAGAGTTGATTTTCAGGCATTTGTATATCAGACTACTCAAATAGTAAGGAATCATTTTCTTGCTCTTGATTGCCTATGCTGAGCCCTTACTTTTGAATAATGATCCAACTCTTTCCTAATATGTTGCTCTTTTTTCCTTAAATGCCTTTTCATTATTTCAGTATTTGTTTCTCATTTTCACCTTGTTCCTACTCAACCTCATTGTTTTGAAAGCTCCATTCCCATACCAAAGATTCTTGGTCACATATGCTTTATTGCAGCGAGTTCAATCTGCATTTTTGATTCTGCACTCTGAGCATTTTTCTCAAAAATTTTCAAAATAAGATCTACCCTATCCCATGCCTTAGCTCAAATAGGCCTAAGTTTTTCATTAATCTTATATATCTGATGGGGCTTGAGTATATTCCCCAGAATAAGAATATTTGCATTTTCCCTTTCCATTTCAGATATGATATCATCTAGCCTTCCCTCTCATATGAAGGTATTATAGTCTGGTACTGCTTTATTTTGAATATGCCTTACAATTACAACTCCTCCATATGTATTTACAAGGTTTTCAAGCTCCAGCATCCTATCCTTCATATTTTTCCTGATCTCATAATCCTTAGGAAGAATATCTGCAACAAAGACCCTCATCTCTCAATCAGTGTACTCAATTTTTCTTTGTATATCTTCTAATTCTCTCTCTGATTTCACTCTTGTCATAGCTTTTCTTTAAAATTATTGATTATCTACTTTATTTTACTTATTTTTTAAAAAAAAGAAAAATAAAGTAGCCGAAACGACTACTTATATATTGGTTTACAACTTGTAATGTCACTTATTCCTAATAAGTCGGAATAACTAGCATAAAAGTCATAGTAAGCACTATACGAAGAACTTATAGCATATTCATTTAAAAAACTTATAAAATAAGCCCGTTCAGTATTTAATGATTTTAATAAAGCCTTTGTTGCTGAAATTTCCCTCCTTATTTTTTTAACACGTGTATCAAGATTAGTTATGTTTTCCTTATATATCGGAACCATATTTTTATGACTTTCTGTCCTTTTTTTAATTTTTAACAGCTTTCGATAATATACTAAGTCTTTCCCCTTATTCTTTGCTTCTAAATTCAAGCATAAATTTCTTTCTTTTAAGCTGACTATCTTCTGTTCTACATCAATTCTCTTTTTTTGGAGATATGTAAAATCAGAAATAATAGTATCACCTCCATATACAAACATAATAACAGCTCCTTTTATTATATGATTGTAATGTTTTTCAAGATTAATAAAATAATGGAAAATCATAAAAAGTCAATTGATATATTTCTTTGCAAAATACTCTTTTTCTTTTACACTTATTTTTAAGAATAATTTAAGATACAAAATTATACTCATACATACTTAAATACTAAAGAAAATAACAAATGAATCATATTGACTACGACCTAATTATAATTTGAGCTTGAAGTGCATGATATCCTACTGGAATGTATGCAGCAAGATACAAAATTAAAAACCTCATAATTGGAGGACAACCTGGAGGTGCTCTCGCAACTTCACATAAGGTAGAAAATTACCCTTGAGTCATTTCAGCTTCATGAAAAAAAATAATGGATGACTTTAGAGAACATGCTATAACTTCGGGGTCTGAGGTATTAGATGAAATGGTAACAGACGTGGAAAAATATGAAGATCATTTTCATATAAAAACAAACAGTTGAAAAAAATTTACATCTCGTTTTGTAGTGCTTGCTACTTGAAATAACTATAGACACCTCTGAGCAAAATGAGAAGAAGAAATGCTTGGAAAATGAGTCAGTTATTGTGCTACATGTGATGGAAATTTTTTCAAATGAAAAGATGTTGTTTTAGCTTGAGGTGGAAACACAGCTCTCACTGAAGCCCTATACCTTGCTGAGCTCTGTAATAAAGTTTATATAGTACATAGAAGAGATACTTTTAGAGCTGAAGATATTTGGATAGAGCAAGCAAAAAAAGCTGATAATATAGAATTTGTTCTAAATGATGAAGTAGAAGAAATAGCTTGAAAATTCTTTGTAGAAGAGATTAAGCTTAAAAGCGGAAACACAATCAAAGCAGATGGAATATTTGTTGCTATCTGATCTGATCCAAATACAAAACTTGTTGATCATATGAATCCAAAAAAAGATAATGAATGATGTTTAGTCGTTGATGCAAGACAAGAAACAACTATTCCAGGACTATTTGCAGCCTGAGATGTGACTACCAACTCAAATAAATTCAAACAAACCATTATGTCAGCTGCTGAATGATGCCTTGCTGCTGATAGTATTCATGAAGAAATATTAAAAGGATAAAAAAATTGACATCTTAAAAATATTGAGTACATTTCGTGTGGTAATTATTATAACTACAATAAGAAACTACTAAAAAAAGGGGAAGCTCATGGAAAATAATCAGGAGATAAATCAAGAATCAGTTTATGAGGAAATAATTAGTAAATACTCTGATCCTTCTCGTACATTAAGAAAAGAGGATATCGAGGCAAGTAGAAAAGATATACGAAAAGGGTACAAATACCTCCTTTTACTATTCTTAATAACTGTATCGATTGTAATCAAAGTGTTTTTCAACAATGAACTCATTGCAGCAATAACATACTTGAAAGATCTATTATTATTCACAATTTTACCATATATTATGGAGATTTATTCTGAATTATCACTTGGTATTACATTCCCATAAGCAAAAAAGAATCTGTTATTTTTTAATAACGGATTCTTTTTTTTAAAAATATTTCTAGGGTGTTTTACTTCCCTACAAGTATTTCTTTCCCTTACTTCAAGAAAAATAATATTAAAATTCCCAACTTCAGTTCATAGCACTTGATTGAGCATAGTTTACAACCGTTGATTCAAAGAAGTTTCATTTTTCACCGTTATTATCTTGAAGTCTATCAAGATGTTTATATGGGTTTGTAACTACATTATCATATAATGGTGCGAGACCAAGCATATTTAACCTTTCATTTGCAAGCCATTTTGTATAGTTTTCAATATTCTCATGCCCCATACCAATGATATTTTTTCAAAGAATATGCTTTGACCATTGAATTTCTTGTTCCACTGCGGTATCCATCATATCATATAACATTTTTTCATCATATACTTCAGGAGCTTCTTTTTTGATTTCTTTTATAATATTTGCAAAGATGGTTACATGAGTGAGTTCATCTCTTCTAATATAACTAATCATTCTATCTGAAGCTACCATCTTTCATTGGTCAGCAAGAGTATCAAAAAAAGCAAAACCATTATAAAAATAAATACTTTCGAGTAAGAAATTTCAGACAACTCCTCTAAAAAAATTCTTATCCGTAGGTTTATCAACAAAATCTTGATAAATTTGTCCAATATATTCATTTCTTTCTAAAAGATGTTTATCTTCTCTCCAAAAATAATAAAAATCATCTCTATCATTTGAATCAACAATGGATTCTAACAATACAGCATATGATTGTGAATGAATTGCTTCTTGGTATGCTTGAATTGATAAAATTAAATTTACTTCTGGTGCTGTAATATAATCATTAAAGTTTGGAAGATTTACTGTTTGAATAGAATCTAGGAATATTAAAAATGATAAGATTCATTTAAATGCTCTTTGTTCATTTTCTGGAAGTGTTTTTAATTGAATAGCATCTTCCCCAAGCCCAGATACTTTTTCTGGAAGCCAAAAGTTTCAAACCATAACTTGATACATATTTTTTGCCCAAGTATATTTTGTTGAATTTAGCTGAAATAGTCATGTTGTATTTCATTTTATGATTTTTCTATTTGCAACCTCATCATTCCCTTCTGGATTAAAGATTTTATTTGCTTTAAATTCTGACATATTTTTTAAATTATTAATACTAATATAATTATTTATTATTTTCTAGATTTTCAGCAATAAATTTCATAAAATCTTTTGCTGTTTCAAAGTTTAAATGTACGGATGCATATCTTACGTATGCAACTTCATCAATATTAGAAAGCTCTTTTAAAACATCTGTTCAGATTTCTTTTGTTGGAATTTCAGATTTGGTATTCCATTTCAATTCCAAGCTTCTGATTAAATCATTTATTTTCTTTACACTCAGGTTTCTTTTGTTTGTTGCTTTTAACAAACTATCTTCTAGTTTTGATCTATTATATTTTTGTTTTTTATTTCATGATTTTACAACTACAAGGTTGATGAGCTCAATTTTTTCGAATGTAGTAAATCTATAACTACAATTTTCACACTCTCTCCTTCTCCTAATAGAGTCTCATTCTTCTGTAGACCTCGAATCAATGACTCTTGTGTCTGTATTTCAACATTTTATACAATACATAGTGGTTTATACAAATTATAAATAAATATAATTGACGTTTAGTATATCTTTTTTAAGCTCTTATTCAAATATTTCTTACATATTTTTTAGATATATTTTTAAGTTGCTCCAACTCCTGCATCTGGAAGCTTTTTCAAGTAAAATCTTTTTTTAATGTATTTCCAGATCTATAGTTTTGAAGAAAATAATTTTGTGCTCATTCTATATTTTTTGCAATATTTTCTATATCTTCTTCTGTATGAATTCATTTAATAACTGTGGTTCTAAATTCATAAGCTATTTTTGAATTTAGTAATATTTTTACTGATTTTTTATATTCTTCTTCACTCTCATTCACTCATACAATTTCATGCAATTTTCAAAATGGATTTTTCATATCCATTGCTACATAATCTAATAGATTGTTATCTAATAATTTTTGTAATACTTCTGGATCTCTTCCATTGGTATCAAGCTTCACTAAGAATCACATATCTTTTATTTTTTTACAAAATATATAAAGATCTTTCTGCAAAGTTGGCTCACCTCAACAAATAGAAACTCATTCTAAAAGTCCTTTTCTTTTTTCTAAAAATGCAAGAAATGCTTTCTCAAAAATCAAAGATTTTAAATTTTTTTTTAAAAACTCAGGAAGTACAAACTCTGGATTATGGCAAAAATCACACCTGAAATTGCATCCAGGTGTGAAAATGATACATGAGACTTTCCCAGGAAAATCTATTAATGAAAACTTCGTTATTCAAGAAATGAGCATGATTTTTTAGTTATATATGTTATTGAAATTATCATTTGATTTGAAATAATTTCTACTATAAAATTCTGCTTTTTTTCAAATATTAAAACTCGAAACTGGTCTATGATATCCCATAACTCTTGTGTAAATTTCACATTTAGTTCTTTCTACTTCTTGACCTTCTTTTGTTATAAATATTGCTGACATGGTTGTTTTTATTAGTTGTTAAAATTTAAGCTCCCTCTGTCCTAACGGACATCTCCCTCCATGAGGGAGAACAATAAGATCCCCTTCTTGGAGGGGGATGCCTGAAAGGCAGGGGGAGTTGCAGTTCCTTCCTCTTTACACCCTCACCTTCCCTAATTCCTTCATTTTTTCTGCATCATCTGTATACTTTTCTCTAAATTTTAGATCATATTTATCTCACGTATATCCTATTTTTTCATCACATTTTGGACAATAATCATGTTCTCAAGTGATATACCCATGAGTAGGACATATAGAGAATGTGGGTGAAACTGTAATATATGGAAGTTGATAGGTTCCTATTACATTTCTGACAAAGTTTTTACATGACTGACTATCTGTTAATCTTTCTCACATATACAAATGAAGAACTGTCCCTCAAGTATATTTACATTGAAGTTCATTTTGCTGATCTAGTGCTTCAAAAGGATCATCCGTAAATCCTACTGGGAGCTGTGAGGAGTTGGTGTAATATGGTGCTTCAGTAGTTCCTGATTGAATAATATTTGGCATTTGCTTCTTATCTTCACGAGCAAATCTATAAGTTGTCCCTTCTGCTGGTGTTGCTTCAAGATTATACATATTTCCAGTTTCTTCTTGAAATTCTTTGAGAGTATCCCTCATATAATCTAGAATTTCAGTTGAAAACTCTTTTCCCCATTTACTCGCAACATTTTCTTTCCCTTTTGTAAAATTAAGAATCGCTTCATTCATACCATTTAATCAGATGGTAGAAAAATGATTTCTAAAACTTCTTAAATATCTATATGTATATGGATATAATCCAGAATTTAACCATTTTGTGATTGTTTTTCTTTTAAGTTCAAGTGAGATTTTTGCTTGTTCCATTAAGTGTTCCACTTGTGTTTTAAATCCTTCTTTATCTCAAGCAAAAGTATATCAGATACGAGCTAGGTTCAGAGTCACCACTCCAATACTTCCAGTCATTTCTGCTGAACCAAAAAGTCCATTTCATCTTTTCTCAAGTTGTGAGAGGTCAAGTTGTAATCTACAACACATAGATCTTACCGCTCCTGGTTTATATGCATCTGGATTTTCTACTGATTCATATTCTCCATCTTCTTTTTGTACTCTTTTGAACTGAGATCATACAAAGTTTTGGAAGTATGGTAATCCGTATTTAGCTGTCATTTCAAATAAAGCATTAATATCTGGGTCATCCCATGGGAAATCTTCTGTGATATTATATGTTGGAATTGGGAATGTGAATACTCTTCCTTTTCTATCTCATTTTACATATACATCAATAAGTGCTCTGTTTATAATCCTCATCTCAGGTTCTAAATCACCATATTTTTTCTTATAGTGCCCTTGTTCAGTTCCTCCAAGGAATAATGATTTTTCTTTGAGGTCATCTGGAACGGTCCAATCAAGAGTTATATTTGTAAATGGAGTTTGTGTCCCCCATCTACTTGGTACATTTAACCCAAAAATGAAATTTTGCATTTGTTGATAGACATATTTATATGTTTTATCATCAATATAGTTTTGTTTTTCTTTTTCAGTTTTAAAGCTTGCATTTGTTTCTTGTAATTCCTGAATTGTTTCTTCTTTATATTTATGAACATATGGAGCAAGGTAAGTATCAAAAGATGAAAATGCTTGTGCTCATGCCCATTCATTTTGAAGGGTTCAAAGGAAGTTTATCATTTGATTTACTGCAGCTTGTAGGTTCTTTGCTGGGCCTGAATCGATTCTATTATCACTCCCATTAAATCATTCTTCAAGTAACGCTCTCAAACTCCACCCAGCACAATATCCACAAAACATATCAAGATCATGGATATGCATATCTCAGTTTCTATGTAGGTTTCAAACTTCAGCTGGGTATATGTGAGAGAGCCAATAGTTCGCTGTTACTTTTCATGATAGGTTTAATATCATTCAACCCAATGAATACCCAGAGTTTGCATTTGCATTTACTCTCCAGTCTGATTTATCAAGGTATTCTTCCATACTTTGCCCTACTTCTATCACGACATTTCTATCTGATCTTTGTTCTGATCTTTTTTCTCTATATACGATATACTTTTTTACTACTTCATCATGTCATTCTTTTATAAGTGCTTCTTCTACAGCATCTTGTATAAGTTCAACTGATGGGATTTCATTCCCTACTTCTGCCTCTATTAGAGCTATAGCAATATTTGTAATGGTTTTTACGGATTCAAAATTATCTCATCCAGCTGCTTTAATCGACTGAACTAATGCTTCTTCAATTTTTGTTCTATCAAAAGATATAATAGCTCAATTCCTTTTTTTTACTTTGTATATAGGCATAAGAGAACATGATAATTATCTAAAATAAAAAGCAAGCACATGTAGTGTTTACATATTTTTATAATATACAATATATAGTGTTTTTACAAATTTTTTGAGGTATTTTAGATTGACTATTTTCATATATATTTCAGTGGAATTTTAAGGTCTGAATTTATAGCGCAAAACTAGATCTAGATAAATTTAAATTTAAACAATACAATATATAGTGCTTTTCTGTTTTAAATTTATTATTATCATAATAACAATAAATAACTTGCAATAACCTCCTAAATTCATACAATCCATGCACCTGGGCAAGGTGTCATATAATCTATGGCGAATTCTTAATTATATTAAGAGTTTAAATAAAACCCCATACATAATATATTATGTATGGGGTTTTATGATTGGAGTTATCTATCCACTACAACTTACACATTCTTTCACATCTAAACTCATTGATCTTACATAATACACTGTTTTAATCCCTTGTTTCCAAGATTTCATGTAGTATCTATATAAGTCAGCTGGAGATGTTTCTTGGGGGTTTATAATCCATTCAAATGATGCTGATTGGTCAATCCATTTGTAGACAACACTCATCATATCAATAACATCTTCCATATCCATGTTTACGTACTCTTTGTAATACCAGAAATTTTCAGAGTTTAGGTTGGGGGCAACTACAACTGTTGGAGCAACCTTATTTGTTTCTACGAAATATCTCTTATAAATCGGGAGCATAGCAGCTGTTGTTCAGACGACTCATGCTGTTGAAGTATTTGGAGCTGGAGCTAAGTGATATGCAAACCTCATACCATCTTTTTTGATATTATCAATAAGTTTACTCCACTTACCAGACATTTTAGAGTTATTTTTAAACCAATTTTTATCTTTTCAAATTATGATTCATTTTGACCATTCCGATCATTCATATATATCATATGTACCTCTTTGTTTTGCTAATTCATTTGAAGCTTTAAATGTATGATATGCAAATAATTCCATAACTTCATCCATTTTATCTCTTGCTTCTTTTGTATCATAAGCAAGCTTACTACATGCTAAGAATTCTGCTACTCATAAGAATCATACTCATACTGACCTATATTTTTTTGCTGTCAATTCAGCTTCTTTGATTGGATAATAATTCAAATCAATAACATTATCAAGAATCCTCATTACAACTGGAGTTACTTTTTCTATTTCCTCAGCTGTATTTACTTTCCCAATATTTATTGAAGCCAGATTACATACTACTGTATCTCAAGGAGTATATTTGATAACTATATTACCATCCTCAATTGCTTCTTCTACATATTTAGAAGCTGATGTATTTTGACAAATCTCAGTACATAATTGTGTAGAATAAATATTTCAAGCATGTTTATTTGGATTGAGTTTGTTTACGGTATCACGATAGAATACATATGGCATTCCTGTTTCAACGGTAGATTTCATGAATTTTTTAAATAATTCTTTTGCATTTACTGTTCTTTTGAGTTCCAAACCTGCATTTTTTTCACATTCTAAGTAAAATGCTTCAAACTCTTCATTAAAACAATCTTGAATTACTTTCCCTGTTTTATCTTTTACTTCTTTTGGATCAAAAAGTGTCCAATCTCCATTTTCTTCTACCCTTTTCATAAATAAATCAGGAATTGAAACAGCTGGAAATACATCAAATGCTTTTGCTCTGATATCTCAAGTTTCTGTTTGAAGATCAAGAAAATCAAATATATCTCTATGCCACATATCAAGAGTTACACTGATAGATCCCATTCTTGCTCAAAGTTGATTTACAGCAATAGCAGTATCATTAATAACCTTTATCCATGGATTTACTCATCCTGAAACTCACTTAATTCCTCTGATAGTTCCCCCTCTTGATCTAATATTTCATAGATATACTCAAATTCATCCACCAAATTTTGAGATTTGAGCCATATTTTCAACATTATGATAAATTGCTCTTAAGTCATCATCTAAGTTTAATTTAAAACATGATGATAATTGATGATAATTTGTTCTTGAGTTTAATAGTGTTGGAGTTGGAAGTGATATTTTCCCTGTAGAACAATATTCGTATATCTTAAGTGCTGTTGCGAGCCTTGTTTCTTTGGGTTCTGGAATTGCTAAAAATAATGCTGCACTCATATACATTTCTTGTGGAAGCTCTTTTACTACTCCGTTTGGATTTAATAGGTATCTTTTTTTATACATCAACATTGTTGTATAATTATAAGAAAGGTCTGTATGTTTATCTAGTTTTGATCATGCTTTTAAGATATCTTCATCACTATAATATTTATAATAATCTTTATAGTAGTGTCCAAGCTCTATATATTCATCAAAGAGCTTTTTATAATGTTTTGCTTCATAGATTTTATGAATATCCATATTTCTATTGTATGAAGCTTCCTTGTATAAATCAATAAGTGAAAGCCTCCCCCCAATAAATTGCCATGAAGTATTTTCAACAGAAATCAAATCAACAGCTGATTTAATCATCATTTTTGTGATATCTGAAGTTTTCATATCTTCAACGATATATTTTTTCAAACTATCAGCTAATTCTTCAAATTTACAAACTCTTGCAAGTTTATACGATACTTTTTTATATGTTTCTTTTACCTTATCCATATCAAAGGCTTCTTTTTTCCCATTTTTCTTTATTATCTTGAGAGTATTTGTTTCTATTTTTTTCTCTAATTTTTCTTTTTGCTTTTGTCTTTTTTTCCTTCTCTCATCTCTATAAATAATGAATTGTTTTGCCACATCAAAATATTTTTGCTCCATAAGCTCAACTTCAATTGCATCTTGAATATCTTCAATAGTAATAACATTACCAGGTTCCGATGAAACGAGATTATCTTCTAATTTTTGGATTATATTATCAGTGATAGCATCAACAAAAGATATGTCTAATATATTACTTGCTTCAGCAGCTTTTTCGATTGCTCTTTCCACTCTACTTCTATCAAATAGAACAAGATCAGATTCCCTTGTTTTTATCACTTTTAATTTCATACAAAAATAGTTATTTACTAATATTTTCCTCTCCTTTAATCTAATGATTTTTCAAAATTTTGCTATAATTTTGTATACAGTTGTGTTAAAAAAAAGCAGGATAATGTTAAAAACTATAAATAGACCTCTCTATTAAATAATCTTATAAAAATTAAGTCAAAAAAATTTGCTTTTTTGTGGAAAATTATCTGAATTATTAAGAAAAAGTTTTTAACATTTTTGTTAAAAACTTTTTCTCTATAGTTCTGGCTTATCAATCTGTAATACCTCTACTTTTCACCCGACTTCTCCATCTGTTATTTTTAGAACATCTTTATCTATCAAATGGAACTTTTTATAGGTCTCATTATAATGTGAAACAGTTGTCCCCAAAGTCTTTCATAATTTCTCTAAATATTCTTCGTATGCATTTAAATGCTTTCATAACTTTGCTACATGCTTTTGAATATCTTTTGCAGCTTCTTCAATCTGCAAAGCTTTTAATCACTGTAATACCGTTTGTAAGTATGCATAAAAACTTGTTGGAGAAACTATGATTACTTTTTTTTCTTTAAATGCATATTCTATTAAGTCTGCAGTGTTTATTTTCATATTTCATACTTTGTTTATGAGGAGATCATAATAGATTCCTTCACTTGGAATAAACATAAAAGCAAATTCCATTGTTCCTTCTTCGGGACGTATATATTTACTCGTTTCATCAATTCTCTTTTTGAGGTCATTTCTAAATTCTTTTTCATGCTTCTCTTTTTCATGTTTTGTTTCAGCCTCGAGTATTCTATTATAATTTTCTAAACTAAACTTTGAATCAATTGGAATTATTTTATCTTTTACAAAGATCACAGCATCAACTGCTTCCCCATTTTTGAAACTATATTGCAATGAATAGTTATTAGGAGGAAGAATATTCTTTAATACACTTTCTAAAAAATATTCTCATAACACTCCTCTTTGTTTTGGGTTTTTTAAAATACTTTCAAGTCCCTCTAGTTGACCTCATATATCTTTAATCTGTTTGTTTGTTTCCTCTAAACTAGTTAATTTTTCTGTTATTTCTTCTATCTTTTTTGTTGACTCAACATTTATTTTTGAACTCGTCTCAAAATTCTTCGAAACATTCCTGTTTGATTCTCAAAGTTTATAATCAATTGTTTTATTCAGGTTTAAAATTTGCTCTTGAAGCAATTTTAAGCTCGAAGTATCTGTCTGAGTATTTTGTTTATTTAATAGGTAAAATATAATTCCTATTAAGCCTGACACTAGAAGTATCAAAAAAATTTCTAAATTCATATTTTTACATTAAAAATCTAACTTAATTCCCTAATACAATACGGTAAAATATCTCCTGCACCTTTCATCTCTTCAGGAAGCCCTTCTAGTACTCTTTCTACATCTTTCCCCTGATATCACATATTCACCAAGGTATCTTTGATCTGTTCAAATAAACTTCTGTCAATAAAGACTTTTGCAGTATTTGTTCATGATGAAGTATCCACCTGTACTTTAAATTCTTTATCTTTCAATTCTAAAATTATTTTTTCAGCCATCTTTTTTCAAATTCACTTGATCCCTTCTATTGTTTTATTATCAGCTGATTGAATTGCATGAATCAGTCTCTCTATTCAAAGAGAGAGTATTTGCATCGCAACCTTTCCTCATACTCATGAGATTTTAATAAGCTCAGTAAATACATCTTTATCCGATTTTTCTAGGAATCCGAATAAAGCTTCAGAATTTTCTGTCTTATGATGATATATAAATATCTCCGCATCATCATTTAAAACAAGGTTTGCAGAGATAATTTCATTAATTACTACTGCGTACCCAACCCCTCCTGATGTCAAAATAGTAAGTGAATTAAAATCTAACTCTATTATTTCTCATTTTAGGTATGAAATCATTTCTGGTACTGCTAAAAAATAATGTATATGAATAGTATATAAAAATTGAAATAAAATGCAATAATAGCAAAAATTATCCTCCTCCAATAAGTTTTTTTCTCTATTTTTTGAATTTTATTTCCATATATGGTACTCTTATTAATAATAATATTAACTTCTGACTCTCATGAGTGAATCTTTCTTCGAAAATACAACTGAACATGGATATAATGGTCCTGATATGTTTGATGAAATGAAAAAACCAAAAACAAAAGAAGCTATTGAAGATAGAGTTTTTTGTTTGGCTAGTAAAATTCCTGATATCATAGATCAAAATATGAATCTTATGCCTCTAAAACCCAAGATAAGAAATGAAAAAATTGTTGAAAGTATATATAATTCAAAATTTGAAGGCACGTACCAAGGTACCCCTGAACAATTAGCCAGAGTTTTTTCATACCTTTTTATAAGAACAAGGGATACTCAAGAAATTCAAGGGAATTATGTACAAATCAAGTTAAACAATGAAAATAGTACTATAAATGTTAGAAGTGAATGAGATTTAAATACAAAATTTTCCTCTATTAAGCATTGAGTAACCGTAAAAGACTTATGAGAAACAAAAATTTTTAAAGACCGTAATTATAAAAAAGTAGAGTTTTACTCAGTAGATCAAGGTGTAAAAATATGATTTATTGCTGAAAATTTAACAGAACCAGTAAAAACAAAAAGCCTCAAACAATTAGACGGATATATACGTTCGATATGACTCAACCCAACTATAGAATTAAAAAGAGCTGCATTTAATAGAGTATACCCATTCAAGGATTATAGATGAGATTTAGATCCTTCAGATGCATTCAGTCCAGCCCATGAAAAAGAGATACGTGCCAGAATTTCAAGAGATAATAATGAAGTGTACCATAAACTTGCTCAAGAATATGAGCTCAGAAGACTTATTGATACCAATAAAATAAGACTCTATTGTCATGAATCAATAGAAGGATTCAAAAAAGAAATAACTGATACAAAAGAATCTAATGCAAGAATGGAAGAAGCAACACCTACAGAACTTAAAGAATTAAAAGAATCAGTTCAAGCTCCTTCAAAAATAACGAATCCAGACCTTCCTAAAAAGAAAACTCCTGAAAATACGATTCAAAGAAAACAAAAAGCAGCAACTATAGAAACAAAAAATAACCTTGTAGAATCTGTATTGAGCAAAATTGAAAACAACGAAAATATCCAAGATTACCTTCAAAATAAACATCCAGACCTTCCTCAAGAAAAACGTTTGGCAAAATTTAAAAGGAGTATATGAGCAGCAAAAGATAATTTTGCAGATAACATAATGACTTTTACTTATCTCCTACAACATTCATATAAAAATTGAGAAAATATTCAGTTATGGGAATATTATCAAGAAAAAACTTGAAAAAACTGGTCAGATCTTTGAAAATCAGGAGAAAATGCTCTTTTTAGAAAATATGCATGAGAAGTACAAGAAATCTATTCATGAAAGAAAATGTCAAACAACCTTACTATCATGCGTGGGCTTATTATTGAGCATGAACTTGGGACAAAATTTGAAAATGTTATAGAGGAAGAAAAAGAGAAATCTCTCTTTAATTTTAAAGAACATTGACTCGATCATTCTCAAATTCAATGAAGAAAAGCTGAGTTTGATGGAGATTGAAAGACTTATTGCTCAAAAACTGTACGTTTATATTTAAATAAATATTTAAATAAATATGGAATCGTAGCAGCTTGGCCAGCATCTGCACAAGCTTTCATAAATAAAGCTGAGAAAAACTGATCCCAAGCACTTAATAGAGCAACTCTTGCACAGGAATTAAAATCCCGTTTTACAAAAAATTGAGAAACTATATTTGACGTATTTCCGAAAACATCTAATGGACATAGATGTATTTGTTTTATATGAAAAGATGCAAACGTATATGTACTTGATGATTATAATTATTCAAGAAAACCAGTACTCCTCACTCAATATTTAAACAATCCTAAATACCAAAATCTTACTTTCATATTAAACAAAGGATATAAAGTATCTCCAAATACTATGCAATCCTAAAACCACACCAAAGAAGCTCTCATCAAGCTTCTTTTTATTTCCTTAAAAATACTCCAAAACTCATTTTGAAAAAATCCCTTTTTGAATATAATCTGGGCGTATTTTTTAAAGAAATAAACACATAAAAACATGATAGAACAAATAATAAAGAGCATATTTGGAGATCCGAGTGAAAAAAGAGTAAAAGAAATCACAAAAGATATCAAAAAAATCCATGAAAATGAAGAAAGCTTCAAGAATTATTCACTTGATGACGTTAAGAATAAAACAGCTGAATTCAAGGCTTTATTTGAAGGACTTGATTTCAAAAATGAAGAAGATTCTAAAAAAATGAGCTCTCTTCTTGATGATATCAAACTTGAAGCATTCGCACTTGTAAAAATAGCTTGTACACTTATTAATGGGCAAGACTTTAAGTTATCAGATGGGAGGTCATTCACTTGGAATATGATTCCATATGACGTTCAACTTGTTTGAGGGCTTTCAATTCACTCAGGAAGTATTTCAGAAATGAAAACATGAGAATGAAAAACACTCGTTGCTACCCTTCCAGCATATTTAAATGCACTTACTGGAAATACTGTACAAATTGTTACCGTAAATGACTATCTTGCTACCAGAGATTCTGAAGAAATGTGAATCTTATATAAATCCCTCGGACTTACCGTTTGAGTTATTTATAATTCTCAACCAAGAGATGAAAAGAAAAAAGCTTATGAATGTGACGTAGTATACGCTACAAATAATGAGCTTGGATTTGATTACCTCAGAGATAACATGGTCTGAACTCTGGAAGATAAAGTTCAATCCCCTCTTTTCTTTGCTATCATTGATGAAGTAGATTCTATTTTAATAGATGAAGCAAGAACTCCACTGATTATCTCTATGCCTGATAACGAACCTACCAGTAAGTATGGGAAGTTTGCCACTCTCTCAAAACACCTTGATAATGGGGTGCATTACAAAATAGATGAAAAACAAAAAACAGCCACTCTCACTGAAGACGGGATTAAAAAAATAGAAGAATTACTCAAAATAGATAATATATATGTTTCTGCTCATTATAATGATCTCCATCATGTAGAAAATGCCCTCAAAGCAAAAGCAGTATATAACAAAGATAAAGATTACCTCGTAAACAATGGAGAGGTCATGATTATTGATGAACATACTTGAAGAGTACTTGCAGGGAGAAGATATTCTGAATGACTTCACCAAGCATTGGAAGCAAAAGAAGGAGTAGAAATACAACAAGAATCAAAAACACTCGCATCAATTACATTTCAAAATTATTTTAGAATGTACTGGAAACTCTCAGGAATGACAGGTACTGCAAAAACAGAGGAAGAGGAATTTTACAAAGTATATGGACTTGAAACTCTTAGCATCCCAACAAACAAACCTATTGCAAGAAAAGATGAAAAAGACCTCCTCTTCAAAAATGAAAAATGAAAATTTGATTATGTCATTGAGCTTATTAAAGAGCTTCATGAAAAAGGTCAACCTATCCTTGTTTGAACGGTTTCTGTTGAAAAATCTGAATATTTAAGTGAAAGACTCAAAAAAGAAGGAGTTTCTCATAATGTGCTGAATGCAAAACACCATGAAAGTGAAGCTGAGGTTGTAGCACATGCTTGACAAAAATGAGCGATCACTATTGCAACAAATATGGCATGAAGATGAACAGATATCAAACTCTGAGAATGAGTAATTGAACTTGGATGACTTATTATCCTTGGGACTGAGAAGCATGAGACAAGAAGAATCGATAATCAATTAAGAGGACGTGCATGAAGACAATGAGACCCTTGAATGACTCAATTTCTTATCTCTCCAAATGATGATGTTATGAGAATATTTGGATGAGATAAACTCTTTGGAGTCTTCAACTCTCCTATGTTTGCTTCCCTTCCTGACAATGAACCTCTTGCGCAAAGTGGAATGTTAACAAACAAAGTTACATGAGTACAAAAACAAGTAGAATGACATAATTTTGATATCAGAAAACATATACTTGAATATGATGATGTTATCAACAAACATAGAACTATCATCTATGAAAGAAGAAATAAAATTCTTAATAGCGAAAACATTGATAGTGATATACATATGATGGTCAAAAATCAAATTCAACAGTTTGTAACTGCAGAATTAACAAAATCATGAGAAGAAATCAATAAAAAAATACTGAAAAAACATGTAAATGAATTTTTAGGTTTTGAGTTGATTGATGACACAATCGAAAACGATGATATAAATGGAATTCAAGACAAAGAAGAATTAGCAACATATATAGCAAATACAGCATCAAATGAACTTACAAACCTGAAAGGAAAAGCTGCTGACATAGAACAGTTCTATACTTTAGAGAGAAGAATAGTTCTCCAATCAATTGATGAACTTTGGATGAGACATATCGATGCCATGAGTAGACTCAGAGAAGAAGTTGCTTTTGAAGGATACGCTCAAAGAAACCCTCTAGTCGTGTATAAAGAAAAAGCTTTTGAAAAATTTAATACTCTTATCTGAGAACTTGAATATAAAGTTATAAAAGCTATCTTCTCAGTAAAAACTATTTCTGAAGTTGATGAAGTTCAACTTAATAGCGAAGATTTTGAAATAAATGAAAACGAATTAGAAAATCTTCTTGATAGCTTTAGTAAAGATAAACAAGTAGATTCAACTCCTACTCAGAAAGGAAATCCATTATTTGCAAAACCTGGAAATACTCCAAAAGCAGTAAATAATAAAAAGACTAAAATTAGAGTATAAAAAAATAAAAAACGCTGATTCTTTTCAGCGTTTTTTCATGTCAATTTTAAAGACAAATAGACTTCAAAATTGAGTATTCATAATCACTAATCTAGACTAGACTAATCCTCTCTTTTTATAAAATTTATTTTATGTAAATTTAAAAGCATTTCAATTAATGTTAGCATTCCGTAATCGCAACTCAAAACACTATAGAATAGTATATTATCTCGTTTTGGAGATTCAGAATAATTTACTTCTATGATTTTTATGTTTCCTGATGATAATATTTTTTCAATGCTAAAAGAAAACCTACCAAATTGGTTTTCTTTAATATCGAGACCTCTTCGTTCTACACCAGAACATTCATTCACAACTTTAAATTTGCTCGTGCCTATACCATTTTCAATTCCATTAACTATTTTCTCCAATAAGCTTTTAACGTCTTTTACTCCACCCTTTTTTTCTTCTCCTACATTAGATTCTTCCAAAATATACTTCTCCTTTTTACTTCTGAGATGATGTTCATAACCAAAGCACATTCAAAATATGGAAAAACATATAAATTGCAAATTACTTTAAAATAATATGTCAAAAAGTAGGTTTTTTTTTAACAATGCTGGGGTTTTCCTATTCGTCAATCTATTTTTCTGTAAAATTATACTCAACTATGTTATTATAATAAAGATATTTTAAATAACTTATAAGACTATGTTTGACCCTTCAAAGCTTGATTTAGATTTAGAGAATCTTGATAGTAATAATGAAAAAAAGAAAGCTGAAATGGTGCAAAAACCAGAAATAAAATGATCAAATGAAACTACTTTAAAAAATAGTGATATATTAAAGGTGGAACAATGAGAAAAGATAGGAACTAATGAAGTCAAAGAACTAAAAAAATCAAAAAATATAACTCCCCCTGAAAAGAAAATACCAAGTGATTTATCAGATGAACAAGTAGTTGCTAAGAAAGAATATTGACCTGATGAGGCAGCTTATGAAAAAAAAGATGATAAAAGTTCAAAACCTGTAAATCAAGATATTTCCCCTAAACTTATTTTTGATGTAAATATATCATCTGTTACAGATATCCTTACTATACTCGTTGAAAAAGAGTATGATTTTGTAGTGATTGAACCAACAGACGACCATGTAAAGATTAGCTATAGAAAAGATAAAATTGAAAAGGAAGTAAAGCTCATAAAATACCCTATTTATTCACAAATTTTAATAAAATCAAAGACTCTTACAAAGCTTAAAGTTGACGAATCATCAATAACTCAAGAATGAAGTTGAGAAATAAGATTAAAAAACAAAAACTACAAACTTCTCAGTAAAACATCCCCTTCTAATCTATGAGAAAAACTATTCTTAAAAGTTGTAGAGGATACGAACAAGCTCATAAAAAAAGTAACAAAAAAAACATCTCTTAACCAGATTTTATGATTCTTTACTGCAGGGATTTTCTCTCTCCTTCTTATTGGATGAGCATTTCTTGCTTTTATACTCTTCAACTCGAACAATGTAGCTGATCTTACATTCTTTAATAACCTGTGAGTTGATGTATGAAGTATAAAGGACTTTACAGCAAAACTTGTTGATGGAATATTTTTCTCAATTATCTTTATAGAAACTATTTTTCTTTTCATTTTTACTTTCAAAGCCCTCCTTACAAAAAAAGATTTTAAACAAAAAAAGATTGCAAGAACAGTTTTATCGATATTTTTTCTTTTCCTTGTTCTTATTTCAAGTTTCATTTGGCTTACTCTGAGTACAAAAATAACGAGTCTAACAGGTTTAAACTACTGAAAAATAGAAACCTATGACAATTCAAAATTTTTAAGTAATATTTTTGATGAAAATTGATCAAAAATAAATTTAAATTCTAGGATTATAGGGCCTGTAACTATAAGATTTGATATAGAACCCTTTATCGACAAACTTATCGCTGATTGATTTACCCCTCAAAGTATTACATGGGTATTTGAAGATGAAGAAATTGAAAAACCAATTGAAGATTTCAAGCTCATGAAAGAATTTAATAAAAAAGGTCTATTTAATGTAAAACTACTTATCACTGGTTTAAATTTAAAACAAGAAATCGAAACTTTAGAAAAAGAAATTGCAAAGGTAAATATAGCTAACATAGTGGAAATAAAGGAAAAAAAGATCGACAATGGAGGAAGTATTTTTGATTTTGATGCAAGCGATCTTAAAAATTTATGAAAAATAAAATGGTACTATATTCCAGATCTCAATGGAAAAAGTGATAGTGAGCAAACTGAGCTTGTTAATAATGCATTAGCAAAAGAAGTATTAACTGGAGATCTATTCACCAGCAAAATTATTTTTGATCAGGAGGTTATTTTATGAATGAGAATAATTGATACAAATGATGAGTCAGATGGACTTGATAAAATATTTATTATATCAAAGGATGAATCTGATAATATCAATGGAGAAATTAGTTATACAAGGTGAATAGAAAATGATTTAGAATATGAAATCAAAGTCAAAAATCCAGAAACAGCTTTTTGAAATTGATTTATAGAGGAGTTCAAATGGAAAATCTGAGATAAAGATATTACAAAAGAGGTTGATTTAACAGATCTTGAAGGGTCCTCAACTATCAAATATGAATTTAAAGAATATGGAAAGCATAAGATTATCGTTTCCTTAACAGATTCTAGATGACAAGTAAAAGAACTCTCTACCATTATAGATATCCCTAAAAAGTTAAAATTAAGACAAGAACTCCTAATCAATAATGCTGGTGAAAAAATTGAAAATCTAAACTATGAAAAACAATTAAACGAATATTATATAAATGAAATCTGAATACCAACTCAACTTGGACTTGATGCAAGGCTCATCAAAGCAGATAATCTCCTCTATACTCTAAAGAAAGTAGAGTGGGACTATAATTCAGATTGAGACATAGATGCGACATGAAAACTTGTACAATATGATATTAATTCAGAATGAAACCATACCTTCACTGTTCATTACACATTTGTACATAGAAAGGTAGCAGATGATATAATAAAAATTACAGAAAAAATATATATAGAATCTGTCACGAAAGATGCCCAATTAAACCTGAACATCAAAAAAACAGGAAACTATGTCCCTATTATCGTTCAATTTGATGCTTCAACAAGTCAGGTAAAAAATGAAAATATTGTAAAATTTATTTGGGATTATTGAGATTGAGTTGTTGAAGAAAGAGACTCTATCGTAAAATGACACAAATATACAACTCCTGGGGATTACGAAGTAAAACTTACTGTTGTAACAGAAAGTGGGGAAAAACATTCTATCTCTAAAAAACTTATCCTTATACCAAAACCTCAAGTAGTGCAAATATCATCAAGTATGAAAAAAGCACCTATATGACAAGGTATAGACTTCTTATCTGATAAATCAGAAGGACAAATCACTTGATACTTCTGGGATTTCTGAGATGGATCAACTTCAATTGAGGCAAATCCTACTCATTATTATACAAAAGCAGGTTCATATAAGATTAAACTCAAGTTAGACTTTGCCAATAATAACGTATTAGAAGATACTACTACAATAGATATATTTGAAGAATAAAACTATTCACTCAACAAGGCAATAAAAAACTCTCATCAATTCATGATGAGAATTTTTTTAGAGAAAATAACTAGCTTTAAATTAAAAACAGATACTCATTTACGAGTATCTGTTTTTTTGTAATTAAGACTTCAGACTTTTCAAGAAGATTAAATAAGTTTTTTCAATATTACTTTTTAATATCTTCATCTTGATCTTGTAGTTAATTCCCTTCTCCTTGTTATTCTTTGTTAAGATATAAGAGTCTATATTCTTCAATAACTTTGTCTTGAAAAATAGTACCTTTATACTTTTCTCCTTCTTGTATTTAATAATAAGAGTATCTAATCTTGCTCAAAGTTTGTTCACTATATCATTCTCTGATAAGTATACTCACACACTACTTGCTGTTCCAGTTTCTGCTGTTACAGTTGTATTGGCTTCTCTTTTCAATGCTTTTGCAAACAGTTTGAACGTTGCGAGTATCTTCACTTTGTGTTCTCTTGTACTTTGTTTCGCTTGTCTGGCTAATATATAATTCTCTACGTCTTTGATAAAAGTATTTCTGTATTCTATTACTTTCTCATCATTATCTTTCTGCTTTTGTTCGATTACTTTGTCGACTCTCTTCTCTATCAATTGAAGGATTGTCATTTCTGAATGGTATTTCTTCAATGTTCATCATCATGTACTGTCTGTACTACTTCATGTTCATGTTCATCCACTATTCAACTCTACTACATCTTCTTCTCAACAGAGACTTCATAGTTTCCCATATTTACATGATACTTCGTCTTGGACATACCATTTGTAAGTCGTTGTTGATCATGGGATCAGTTTACATGTGAGTTGTTCGTCTTTACAGGTTGGAATATAACTTCATCAACCTCAACCTCCTCATCAGCCTCCTCAACCTCAGCTTGAACTTGAACTTCATCAGCTACTTGTACTTGCTGTGGCTACTGAAAAGTTAATCGTATAATCACTTACATTTTCATTTGAATCAGTGTCCATACATCTTACATAGTAAGCATAACTTGTTCAGTCTGTAAGTCATGTTATGTTTGCTGTATGTGTGATTCCTCATGTTGCTGTTGTAAATATGTCTGTCATTGACGCATATGTTGTATTTACTACTGTTGAGTATTTACATGTTCATATTTCATCTGTATTTAATGTCAGATTCACAGCTGTCGTTCCTGATACTTGTTCTCAATTTGGTAATCCATTTGAGAGTATTGGAGCGGTTACATCAACGAGAGTGGCTACTGAAAAGTTCAGTGTGTAATCTGTTGTTGTTTCATTACTTGATCCATCTATACATCTTACATAGTATGTGTGTGATGTTCCATTGGTAAGTCATGTTATATTTGCTGTATGTGTAATTCCTCAGGTTCCTGTTGTAAATATGTCTGTCATTGATGCATATGTTGTATTTACTACCGTTGAGTATTTACAAGTAGAGTTTTCATTGGTATCTAATGTCAGATTCACAGCTGTTGTTCCTGAAGCTTGTTCTCCGTTTGGAAGTCCATTACTAAGGATTGGTGCTGTTGCATCAACTACGTTTGCTACTGAAAAATTCAGTACGTAATCTGATGTGTTTTCATTACTTGATCCATCTATACATCTTACATAATACGTATATGATGCTCAGTCTGTAAGTCATGTTACATTTGTTGTATGACTTGTATTTCATGTCGTTGTAAAGGTATCTGTCATTGATGTATATGTTGTATTTACTACTGTTGAGTATTTACATGTTGATGCTTCATTGGTATCTAATGTTAGATTCACATTTGTTGTTCCTGAGGCTTGTTCTCCGTTTGGAAGTCCATTACTAAGGATCGGTGCTGTTGCATCAACTACGTTCGCTACTGAAAAGTTCAGTGTGTAATCTGTGGTTGTTTCATTATTTGATCCATCTATACATCTTACATAATACGTATATGATGTTCCATCTGTCAGTCATGTTACATTTGTAGAATGACTTGTATTTCATGTCGTTGTAAAGGTATCTGTCATTGATGCATACGTTGTATTTACTACTGTTGAGTATTTACATGTTGATGCTTCATTCGTATCTAGTGTCAGATTCACATTTGTTGTTCCTGAGGCTTGTTCTCAGTTTGGAAGTCCATTACTTAAAAATGGTGCTCATGTGTCTGGAGTATTTGCTACTGAGAAGTTTAATGTATAATCTGTTGTGGTTGCATTAGAGTTTCCATCCATACATCTTACATAATACGTATGTGATGTTCCATCTGTAAGTCATGTTATGTTGGTTGTATGGTTTGTATTTCATGTCGTTGTAAATGTGTTTCACATTGCTCAATATGATGTGTTTGCATTTGGAGAGTATCTACAAGTTGCATTCTCATCGGTATCTAATGTCAGATTTACATTTGTTGTTCCTGAGGCTTGCTCTCCACTTGGAGTTCCGTTCGATAGAATCGGTGCTGTTGTGTCTGGAGTATTTGCTACTGAGAAATTCAGTGTGTAGTCTGTTGTATTTACATTTGATACTGAGTCGATACATCTTACGTAGTACGTATATGATATTCCATCTATCAGTCATGTTATGTTGGTACTATGTGTTGTATTTCAGGTTGTTGTAAATGTATTCCCTATTCATGCGTATGTAGTATTTGAATTTATTCAATATTTACAGGTTGCATTTTCGTCTGTGTCTAATGTGAGATTCACATTTGTTGTTCCTGAGGCTTGTTCTCCACTTGGTGTTCCATTCGAAAGTACTGGAGCTGTTGTGTCTGGAGTTACGGCTACAGAAAAGTTTAATGTGTAATCTGCTGTTGTTGCATTACTTGATCCATCTATACATCTTACATAATACGTATGTGATGTTGCATCTGTAAGTCCTCATATACTCACACTATGTGTTTGTGATCATGTTGTAGCAAAGTTGTTTATCATTGATCCATAAGCTACACTTGCAGTTGTAGAATATTTACAAAATGCATCCTCATCTGTAGATATACTGAGTGTTATATTTGTTGTTCCTGCAGCTTGTTCTCCACTTGGGGTTCCGTTCGAAAGAATTGGAGCTGCAGTATCCGGTGTATTTGCTACAGAGAAATTGAGTGTGTAATCTGCTGTGTTTTCATTACTTGATCCATCCATACATCTTACATAGTAAGTATATGATGTTGCATCTGTCAGTCATGTTATGTTGGTTGTATGACTTGTATTTCATGTTGTTGCAAAGGTATTTATCATACTTGAATATGCTGTATTTGCACTTGTTGCATATCTACAGGTTGCATTTTCAACAGTGTCTAATGTCAGATTCACATTCGTTGTTCCTGAAGCTTGTTCTCCACTTGGTGTTCCATTCGAAAGTACTGGAGCTGTTGTGTCTGGAGTGTTCGCTACAGAAAAATTTAATGTGTAATCTGTTGTTGTTTCATTACTTGATCAGTCGATACATCTTACATAGTACGTATATGAATTCCCATCTGTTAATCATGTTACATTTGTAGAATGTGATGTTATTCATGTAGTAGTAAATGTATTTGTCATACTTGTGAATACTGTATTTGCAACTGTAGAGTATTTACAAGTTGCATTCTCATCTGTATCGAGTGAGAGATTTATATTTGTTGTTCCTCAGGCTTGTTCTCCACTTGGAGTTCCGTTTGATAATACTGGAACCGTTATGTCTGTCGAAGTAGTTGATCCTGTTGAAAATTTATAAGCAGCAATAACAGGTGGATTCGTACCAGTTGCTTGATTATAATCAGCTTTATAAATAGATACAAATAACGTACCTGATACAGGGTCGAATGTTCCTCCACTGATTTGATTCACTTTACTTATTTGGAAAGGAGCATCGAAAATACCAACATCATAAGGAGTCACATCATATGCATTCATTATACCATTTTTGACATCTACAAGATCATTCACATCATACATCCAATAATAAGGGTATGTATCATACTCATCTATTATATAGTGACCTTGAATACCAGTATGAGGAGAGACTCCATATGACATACCACTTTCATGACCTCCTGACATTCACAGTACTAAATATGTACTTGTTCATGGAACTATCATACCAAATGATCCTTCTGATGCATGAGTCCATAAATCATTTGTACCACTACTATTGTATAAGTCTTCTAGAGGTACTAGGCCGTTTGGTAAAGTATACTTTAACAACTCAGTTGTCGGAATATCACTAATAGAAGCTGAATTATCAAGTACATCGGTAGCATTAAATGCAAATGCAGCAGGACCAACACTCGTACTGTATATCAATGCCCTTGCTGTACTATTAGTAAAACCTCCTATATGTGTTCCACCAAGAGCACTTTGCCATTCAACAGGAGTAGGTGAGATCCATCCAGCCGCATACGATTGTCCCTCCATAGTGAAATAACCATCAACTTCTGATGTAGCAAGGTTATTTGAATCACGAAGAATAAGTGTATTTGTTGAACTGTATGGACTTTGATCATAAAAATCATAATGATTTACGAGTAAGTGCCCATTTTCGGCATAGATACCATTTATACGACTTTGTCCATTAACTTTATGAACTGCTTTATCAAGTACATTCGTAAAGTTTTGAAGAGGTGCCTCAGCAGTATTTAGTGCTGTTATATCAGTACTATTTACAAGTTCAGGAATTGAAAATTCAGCAATAGACTTACCATATTCGTGTCCAGCAACAAATAATGAATTATTATCAGCATTGAATCATATAGCTCCATATGAAAAACTAGCATTCGCATAGTCACCAACTCAAAAATTACCTGACGGTAAACGAAAAGCTCCCTGATAACTAATGTTATCTAAAGTAAGGAGTGGGAACGTAGATCATGAAGATGAAGTTATCGAATCTGTAACGTTGAAATTTATAACAAAATCTAGATTATTTTCATTACTTGATCCATCGATACATCTTACATAATATGTATATGATACTCCATTTGTAAGTCCTCATATACTCACACTATGTGATTGTGATCATGTTGTTGCAAATGTATTTATCATTGATCCATACGCTGTGTCTGCAGTTGTTGAATATTTACAAAATGCATTCTCATCGGTAGAAACGCTCAGTGTTGTATTTGTTGTTCCTGATGCTTGTTCTCCTGTAGGAGTTCCATTTGAAAGTATTGGAGCTGTAGTATCAACGACAACAATAGTTCCATCAACATATTCATATGCTCAGATATCATATGTCCCTTGTCTCATGATCCCATTTAAATCTCTTGCAATTGGAGCAAAGCTTGGTAAAGCTTTATCAAAAACAAGTGAATTTTTTCATGAATCAACTGCGGGGCTTCATGATTCTATGTTTAAATTATCACTCGATGTATTTACAAATAATGGATCTAGATTATCTACATTATTTACATCAGCAATACAATCAGTACAACTATCGTAGTTTCCTATACCGTAATATAAATTATTTGAGAGGTTCACTGTTGATGCTTCTCATATGCTCATATAATGATTCCCTGTAGGACCTGGGAAATCCGATGTCATGTGTACTATATTATTATCAAACTTTGTATCAAATGTTGTTCCAGCAGATGTAGAAAATCAAATATATCCTGAATTATAAAATGTATTATTATAAAAATATCCTGCTCAATTAATACTATTATGTTTCGATGTTGGTGCATATCAAGTATGATATGAATCAGCAGCATCATAGGTTCCACAATTCAAAATTAAATTATTATACACATATGTTGGTTCTGGGATAACTTCCCCAGGGTCATAACTCAAATCGTATACATTTAATGCAGTTGCTCTTTGATAATCACAACTTATTATGTTATTAAATATGAAATGTGACTTTACAACTTGTGTTGATAAACAACGATTTTGTTGATGATTCACTGTGATTTCTGGTCATCTCCCATAATCATTATCATAAATATAATTCCATCATAGAGAATTCCCTTCAGTGTCAGCACATCAAGCTATATAAATACCATGATCAAAACGATTTGCACTTCTTGCCCCATGAATAGCATTCCCAAGAACAATATTCCCATTTCATAAATGAGTAGAATTATTTCAGACATTAATATGCCCAGCTCATTGACCAAAATACTCTTTGAGTCATTGAACATCATTTCATATAAATCTATGGTAATCTCCTGCTAATCTTACAGAAGCATATGGTGTATCAAAAGCAAATCATGACATAACCATATAATTGTTTTCAAAAAATACTCCATTTTGAAAACTATTTGAATATGTTGGGTAAGTAAAATTTGCTAACTCTCATGGGTAACTAATAAGTGCTATAGGATTTCCTTGTGTCCCACTTATTTCACTCGTTCTAATCCATAAAATAGAATTTCATCCATTTGTTTTTTCTGAATATGTTCCTCCTCTAAAATAAAGAATATCTCCAGGTTGAATATTTTCTAAATATCAACTTCATCCACTTGCTTGCTTATAACTAAATGGTGATGTAAATGATCCATCTCAAAAAGTATCTGTAGAGTTTACAAAATATATATCCCCATCTCTAATAGTAAATGGGAGAGTATTTGATTCTTGTCCACCTATGTGAAGCTTGATATCAAGGTCTCATACTCACATTGAACTATTTAAGTAAAATGTAATTCTTTGTTGCTGTGGTGTTGGCCAAGCATCTCACCACTGTTCATAGTCTGAATCTGAAGTGAGGTCTACTCAACCTACACTTATATAGCTTGATCCTCTTGATGATCAAAAATTCTTTCACCATACGGTTACAGCTACTCATTTATCTGATTCAGATGTACTCCAACCACTCTTTGGTCAGCTTTCAAGATCTGAATATAACAATACTGGAGCCGTTACGTCTGATGAACCAGTACTTGTTGGTTCTCCAATAACGTAGTCTGCTGGTAATCTCCCATCTTTTGGTGATTCATCCCATAATGGATGTGATGAATCTATTGGAGTATATACTACAACATCATCGATTGCATACCATTGTTCTGCTTGATTACTAGGGTCTGAAAACCAATTATATGTATTTCATCCTATTCAAAATGTATTAAATTTATCACTCAGCGAACTTCACGCACTTCTCCATGGAATATCACTCAAAGAGAATTCTTCTACTCCATCAAGCCAGTATTGAGCAGTTCCATCTGCTACTCATAACGCAGAATTCATTCATACTTTTATTTCTAAATGATGCCATCCTCCATCATCAAAGGGGTCAGTAAATGTCGTTGAGGCATTTGTACCCCCCCATGGAGAATCGTAAGTATCCGGATATGCACCACAATAATATTCACTTTCTTGTGGATCACATCTTAAAGCAGCTACTGATCTATATCCATAGGTTGGAGAGCTCTTAATATCAAGTAAAAATATTGGAGCACTATCACCATTACTAAAGAAATTCCATGGACTATTTACTCCATCAGGTCCATCAAAATTATAAATTCTAGCCAGTTTAAAAAATGCATCTGCCCATTGCCAGTCTGGATCAACTTTAACCCAGAAACTCATATTAATTTCATCATAACTTCCACTAAGACTCTTTATCAGCATAGTGTCATCACCCCAAGCTTGTTCTCATACAGCTTTACTTGACTCTTGGTATTTTATCCAAGATTTTCCACTCGCTCATCTAAATTGTTCGTTAGTAATTGATTGTCCTGGTTTCTTAGTTGGAAATCCATTATCTGGGTGCCAGTATTCAGTATTTCTTAGGTAATTCCATCCTTCAGGAATAGTACTATCACATGCTGCAATACCATCACACTCTTCACTCCCATCAGCAACATACCAATCTGGATGATCATCAAAATTATCTTCAAAAAGGATATTTCCTCCACTCGATATAGGAGTACTTGCTACTGAAAAACTAATAGTATAGTCTGATGTATTTTCATTACTACTTCCATCTTCACACCTTACATAGTAGGTATACGAATTTCCATCCGTTAATCATGTGATATTTACTGAATGTGATGTACTATTTGTTATTGTAAATACATTACTCATTCATGCATATGTTGTATTTACTGTTGATGAATACTTACACGTCGCTGTTTCATCTGTTGAAACACTCAAAGTTGTGTTTGTAGTTCCCAACGAAAGTTCTCCTGTTGGAGTTCCATTTGATAATATAGGTGCTGTAGTATCAGTTGATCCACTGTTAGAAGTACCAATAACATAACTTTCTGGCAATCTCCCATCTTTTGGTGATGCATCCCATAATGGATGTGATGAATCTATTGGTGTATATGTTACTACATCATCTACGGCATACCATTCTTCATCTTGATTGGAAATATCTGAATACCAGTTATTCCAATTTCCACCAATAGATATAAAGTTCCAACCTGTTCCTTCAGGAGATCCTACTTGTCTAAATGGCATATCTGTTACTGAATGTTCCAACAGACCATCTAACCAAAATTGGAAAATTCCATCTTCTACTCCAGGAGTAGAGTTCATTTTCACTCTTAGCTCTATATGATGCCACTCACCATCTCCAAAGTTTTCTTCAAAAGTTGGGTGTGTAACTCCATCTACTGAAGTTGTAAACCCTGTACATGGTTCTCCATCTAAACATGTGAAATAATCTGTTGTTGTCCATTTATTATAATAACTTGGACCACCACAACTAAGATAACCTGATTCTTGAGGATCACACCTCGGAGCATGACTCGATGTCCAACCATAAGTTGATGAGTTATTCAAATCAAAGATATAAAGAGGACCATTCACTCCAGCTGAACCGAGTTTAAAAGGATCAACTGATCCTGACGGACCATCAAAATGTCAGAGTCTAAATAATTTCAATTGTTTTGTTCCTGCTTGCCATTGCCATCCTGGTTGCATAAGAACCCACGCACTAAAGTACACCTCATCATACTCTTGATCTAAGCTTTTCATCAAAATAGAATCCGAATAGTAATTTGCCTCGTCTGATGTATGATTCGATTCACTTGTTTTAATCCACGACTTTCCTTCCGTCCCTCTTTTTACATCACCTGAAATTCTTTGACCTGCCTTCTTTGTTGAATAACCATTATCAGGGTGCCAATTATCATCGGAATTACGATAAAATGTCCAATCTTGAGGTACATCATCATCACATATACCTGTTACTCCTGCACCTGTACAGACAGTTGAAGTAGGAGAAGGATACCAATCTGGGTGATCATCAAAATTATCTTCAAAAAGAATATTTCCTCCACTCGATATAGGAGTACTTGCTACTGAAAAACTAATAGTATAGTCTGATGTATTTTCATTACTACTTTCATCTTCACATCTTACATAGTAGGTATATGAATTCCCATTTGTTAACCCTGCTATATTTACTGAATGTGACGTACTACTTATTACAATAAAAGTGTCACTCATTCATGCATAGGTTGCATTCGCTGTTGGTGAATATTTACACGTCGCTGTTTCATCTGTTGAAACACTCAAAGTTGTATTTGTAGTTCCTGATGAAAGTTCTCCTGTTGGACCCCCATTTGATAATACGGGTGCGGTAGTATCTGATGGTAATGCCCCTGACCCAATAACATAATTTATTGGTAATCTCCCATCTTTTGGTGATTCATCCCATAACGGATGTGATGAATCAATTGGTGTATATGCCACAAAATCATCTATTGCATACGAAAGTTCTTTGTTATTTGAAGGGTCTGAAAAGAAATTGTTCCAGTTTCAGCCAATAGATACAAAATTAAATCCTAGATCTGCCGGTGATCATGCATATCTCCATTGAGCATCACTACGAGAATATTGTTCTACTCCATCAATCCACATACTAAATTCTCCATCAGCAATACCTGGAGTTGAATTATTCTTTACATAAAGTTCTAGTTTATGCCATGAACCATCTCACATTGTTTCTTTAAATGTTGGGTTCCCCGCAGGAGTATAATCTATTTCACCGGTACATGTCATTCCCTCTGGACATACAAATACTGGATCATATCATATTTCATTATCGCAATAATAATTATCTTCTTGATTATCACACCTCGGTTCATGATGACCTCTCCATCCCCATTGAGTAGAATTTTTTAATTGAAGCAAGTACATAGGTCCTGTATTTCCAGCACCTCAAAGTTGAAATACATTCACTCCAGTACCACTATCAACATGTCCCATACGTGTTAGTTTCAATTCTCCATTTCAAGGGCTTACCCATTCCCATTCTGCAGGAAATTTAATCCAAAAACTTGTATGGATTTCATCATAATCTTCTTCCAAAACTTTCATCAAGATTGCATCTGAATAATAGTTTGATTCACCAATTGAGTGGTCTGATTCACTTGATTTAATCCATGCTTTTCAACTTGCTCATCTAAACTCATCACTTGAAATCCTTTGCCCATAGTTATGACTTGGATATCAAGTTGATGGATTCCATTGATCTGTATGACGATACCATGTCCAACCTAATGGAATATCATCATCAGGACATTTTTCAGCCCAGAATCATCCACACTCTGATCATGTTGGTGTCCATTCATTATGACCATCAAAATCATCTTCAAAAAGAATATTTCCTCCGGTAGGTTCTACTAAATTTGCTACCGAAAAATTAATAAGGTAGTCTGATATATTTTCATTTGAATCTCCATCTATACATCTGACATAGTATCTATATAAATTTCCATCTGTAAGTCATCACACACTTACAGTATGTGATTGAGCTCATGTAGTCGAAAAACTATTTGTCATTAATCCATATGCTATGTTTGCAGTTGTTGAATATTTACAAAATGCATTTTCATCTGTTGAAACACTCAAAATTACATTTGTTGTTCCTGATGATTGCTCACCACTTGGAGCTCCATTTGAAAGAATTGGAGCTATTGCAGGTGGAGTATATCATGAAGTAGCTATATCATCGTTATAATCAGTAAGTATCTCTGCCGCACTCAATGCTTCATTATATATTTTTAATTCATCAATAGCTCCATCAAAAGTACGTGATCCATCTGGATTCGCTCATATACTAACTGGCACTGCAGAACTTTGTGCCACTGGTCAATTTGCTCATGTAGATGATCCAGCTTCAACACCATTTACATAGATTCTCATCGTTGTTTGATCATATGTAGCTGTTATTTGTTGCCATACTCAAGCTTGAAGTTCTACATTATTTCATACTAGCGTTACTGTCTCTTGATCAGATTTTAAACGAAAACGAGGATAATATTTTCCACCTTCATCCATAGTACTTATCATCCAGTAATGATCAGCTCCAGAGGAGCTTGTTGTTTTTGAAATGATTCTTGCATCTGGAATACCAAAAGTATCTGGTTTTATCCATGCTGAAATAGTAAGTCCATTTCATGTTATATCCATATTTCAAAGTGAAATATTTGTATTATTAAAATCAATAGCTGAGTTTATAAGACCTGGAGACCAAGCCCCATTTGTAATAGTTCATTGGCTCCCATAAACATCTCAAAGTACTGTTCAGGTATTTTCATCAAATGAATAATAATGTATTTGGCTTGCAGGGGCTGCATATATTAATTGGAAATTATATATATATAACAATAAAGTCATTGTTAGTAACACCAAAAATGATGATATTTTTTTTCTGTAAACAGATATTTGCATAATAAATAATCCTTTAAAAAATATTAGGTATATTAACATATAAATTTTATCATATTTTATAGTTTAGAGTCAATAAAGATCTGTTGACAATGTAGCCATTAGTTTGAATAATATTTTTTTATTACCAACAAGTAAAAAAAACTTTAAAATCATATTTTTTCAAGTATATTAAAAAAAAAGAAAATCTATTTTTATTCCTTTAAAATCATATTACAAAGATGAATATACAAAAAAAATGATTTACCCTTGTAGAACTTATCGTTGTTATCACAATACTTGCAATACTCTGAACCATAGCTTTTTTATCATTTCAATGATATAGTCGACAAGCAAGAGACAGTGTAAGAATATCTAATTATTCAAATATAAATACGACGCTTGAAGTCTATGAAGTACGAGCATGAAAATATCCAAAACCTGAAAACACTGACACCATTAGTTATGCAGGAGTAAATATTTGGCAGCAATGAGTGATATGAGAGAGAATACAATCTCTCCTAAGAATTGCATGAGATTTAAACGATACAAAATTTGGAAGTGAAATATCATACTCCGTAACTACTTCATGAAAAGATTATGAAATTGCTTGATTATTTGAATGATCTGAACTAACCCAAAATGTTACAAATCAAACATATGCATCAACTGATGTGATTGCCTATGTCTGATGAAGTTATAACTCAAAATATTTAAAAACAAGTACTGGGTGAGAAACTCATATTATTTCCATCCCAAGTTTAATACTTAATACAAGGTGAGTTGATCAAGAAATCCAAGTCTGAGTTCAAAGTAATAATTTTGTTATAGGAAATAAAAAAACTATTCCATGAAGTTTTATTTGATGAGATTTCAATTCCGAAGAAATAGTATTTACTTCTAGGTTGTTATACCAATGAACTGATTGTTCACCTCTCAATGAAATGGCCTATTATAATCTTGAAGTGGGGTTAAAACAATCTTACTGAACAGGTACTTTCCAAACTATAGAAAAATATGATCAATATCAAACATGATATATTCATCCGTTCTATTTAGAAGAAAATGCATTACTACTTGGAAAAGAATTAAGATGTTCAAGTAACCCTATTTTTCTAAAGTCAGATGAGGTGTTACCTCTTAGTTGTGTAAATGAAGATGGTACTTTTGAATGATTTTCATCTTGAGATCTTATAAGTGATAGTTGTTTACATACTTATGAATGAGATTCCGATTGGATCGTTGAAAATTGAAGTTGAAACTGAGGGTGAAATGCTGTAAGAAACATTCCTGCTTTAGGAGGTAACAAAACAACATCACTTATATATAATATGGTCTTAAATAAGACGGCTAATCTTAAATTTGATTATAAGTTAGATTTTGATTATTGAGAAGTAACCTTTTATATTAATTGAGTAAAGTATGAGAAATGGGGGTATGAAACTTGAGGTATAACAAATGGAGTTGGTGCTTACCAAACCTATACTACGTCACTCCTACCACCATGACAATATGAATTTAAATTTGAAGCGTATACAAAATCACCTCCTAATGCATATGCAAATTTATATATAGATAATATTGTTATAGACGAGACTTGTATTGATGGATGACCTACATGTGGATGGACTCTATGATTTGAAGATGGGAGCACTAATCCATATGATTTATTTTCTTTCTCTTGAGTTTCAACAACACCTTGGACAAGAATAACTGACTCTTCAGAATGAACTTATGCTCTAAAAAATCCTATACTTGGACAAAACGAAAGTACATATTTAACTTATGAGAAGACTCTTACACAAACGGGGGCTCTCAACTTTGATTATAAATTGTCACAAAGCACTGCAATCGTTTACTTTTCTATTAATTGAGCTACAGACGATTCATGGTGATATTCAAAATCCTATACCTGATCCACAAACTATCAATCATACACCACCTCTAGCTTGCCCCCTTGAACATATCAATTTCAATTTCAAGTACGTACTCTGAGTTATAGTAATCCATATGCGAATTTTTATCTTGATAATATAACTATAACTCCATAGTAAACAATCACACAAAAAAACAGATACTCATTTGCGAGTATCTGTTTTTTTGTAATTAAGACTTCAGACTTTTCAAGAAGATTAAATAAGTTTTTTCAATATTACTTTTTAATATCTTCATCTTGATCTTGTAGTTAATTCCCTTCTCCTTGTTATTCTTTGTTAAGATATAAGAGTCTATATTTTTCAATAACTTTGTCTTGAAGAATAGTACCTTTATACTTTTCTCCTTCTTGTATTTAATAATAAGAGTATCTAATCTTGCTCAAAGTTTGTTCACTATATCATTCTCTGATAAGTATACTCACACATTACTTGCTGTTCCAGTTTCTACTGTTACAGTTGTATTGGCTTCTCTTTTCAATGCTTTTGCAAAGAGTTTGAACGTTGCCAGTATCTTCACTTTGTGTTCTCTTGTACTTTGTTTCGCTTGTCTGGCTAATATATAATTCTCTACGTCTTTGATAAAAGTATTTCTGTATTCTATTACTTTGTCATCATTATCTTTCTTCTTTTGTTCGATTACTTTGTCCACTCTCTTCTCTATCAATTGAAGGATTGTCATTTCTGAATGGTATTTCTTCAATGTTCATCATCATGTACTGTCTGTACTACTTCATGTTCATGTTCATCCACTATTCAACTCTACTACATCTTCTTCTCAACAGAGACTTCATAGTTTCCCATATTTACATGATACTTCGTCTTGTACATACCATTTGTACGTTGTTGTTGATCATGGAGTTAATTTACATGTGAGTTGTTCGTCTTTACAGGTTGGAATATAACTTCATCAACCTCAACCTCCTCATCAGCCTCCTCAACCTCAGCTTGAACTTCAGCCTGATGAACTTCATCAGCTATTTGTACTTGCTGTGGCTACTGAAAAGTTAATTGTATAGTCTGTTGTTGTTTCATTTGAATCAGTGTCCATACATCTTACATAGTAAGTGTGTGATGTTCCATCTGTCAGTCATGTTATGTTTGCTGTATGTGTGATTCCTCAGGTTGCTGTTGTAAATATGTCTGTCATTGATCCATATGTTGTATTTACTACTGTTGAGTATTTACATGTTCATATTTCATCTGTATTTAATGTCAGATTCACAGCTGTTGTTCCTGATACTTGTTCTCAGTTTGGTAATCCATTTGAGAGTATTGGAGCGGTTACATCAACGAGAGTGGCTACTGAAAAGTTCAGTGTGTAATCTGTTGTTGTTTCATTACTTGATCCATCCATACATCTTACATAGTATGCATAACTTGTTCCGTTGGTAAGTCATGTAATATTTGCACTATGTGTGATTCCTCATGTTCCTGTTGTAAGTATGTCTGTCATTGACGCATATGTTGTATTTACTACCGTTGAGTATTTACATGTTCATATTTCATCTGTATTTAGTGTCAGATTCACAGCTGTCGTTCCGGATACTTGTTCTCAGTTTGGTAATCCATTTGAGAGTATTGGAGCGGTTACATCAACGAGAGTGGCTACTGAAAAGTTCAGTACGTAATCTGTTGTTGTTTCGTTTGAACTTGTATCCATACATTTCACATAGTATGTATAACTTGTTCAGTCTATCAGTCATGTTACATTCGTAGAATGTCCTGTATTTCATGTCGTAGTAAATGTATCTGTCATTGATGCATACGTTGTATTTACTACGGTTGAGTATTTACATGTTCATGCTTCATTCGTATCTAATGTCAGATTCACGTTTGTTGTTCCTGAAGCTTGTTCTCCGTTTGGAAGTCCATTACTAAGGATCGGTGCTGTTGCATCAACTACGTTCGCTACTGAAAAGTTCAGTGTGTAATCTGTGGTTGTTTCATTATTTGATCCATCTATACATCTTACATAATACGTATATGATGTTCCATCTGTCAGTCATGTTACATTTGTAGAATGACTTGTATTTCATGTCGTTGTAAAGGTATCTGTCATTGATGCATACGTTGTATTTACTACTGTTGAGTATTTACATGTTGATGCTTCATTCGTATCTAGTGTCAGATTCACATTTGTTGTTCCTGAGGCTTGTTCTCAGTTTGGAAGTCCATTACTTAAAAATGGTGCTCATGTATCTGGAGTATTGGCTACTGAGAAGTTTAATGTATAATCTGTTGTGGTTGCATTAGAGTTTCCATCCATACATCTTATATAATACGTATGTGATGTTCCATCTGTAAGTCATGTTATGTTGGTTGTATGGTTTGTATTTCATGTCGTTGTAAATGTGTTTCACATTGCTCAATATGATGTATTTGCATTTGGAGAGTATCTACATGTTGCATTTTCATCGGTATCGAGTATCAGATTCACGTTACTTGTTCCTGAGGCTTGTTCTCCACTTGGGGTTCCGTTCGAAAGAATCGGTGCTGTTGTGTCTGGAGTATTTGCTACTGAGAAATTCAGTGTGTAGTCTGTTGTATTTACATTTGATACTGAGTCGATACATCTTACGTAATACGTATATGATATTCCATCTATCAGTCATGTTATGTTGGTACTATGTGTTGTATTTCAGGTTGTTGTAAATGTATTCCCTATTCATGCGTATGTAGTATTTGAATTTATTCAATATTTACAGGTTGCATTTTCGTCTGTGTCTAATGTGAGATTCACATTTGTTGTTCCTGAGGCTTGTTCTCCACTTGGTGTTCCGTTCGAAAGTACTGGAGCTGTTGTGTCTGGAGTTACGGCTACAGAAAAGTTTAATGTATAATCTGTTGTTGTTGCATTACTTGATCCATCTATACATCTTACATAATATGTATATGATGTTGCATCTGCTAATCATGTTATGTTGGTTGTATGACTTGTATTTCAGGTTGTTGTAAAGGTATCTGTCATTGATGCATACGTTGTATTTACTGCTGTTGAGTATTTACAGGTTGCATTTTCATCTGTATCTAATGTCAGGTTCACATTCGTTGTTCCTGAGGCTTGTTCTCCACTTGGAGTTCAGTTCGAAAGAATTGGTGCCGTTGTGTCTGGAGTGTTCGCTACAGAAAAATTTAATGTGTAGTCTGTTGTGTTTTCATTACTTGATCAGTCGATACATCTTACATAATACGTATATGATGTTGCATCTGTGAGTCATGTTATGTTGGTTGTATGACTTGTATTTCATGTCGTTGCAAAGGTATTTATCATACTTGCATATGCTGTATTTGCACTTGTTGAATATCTACAAGTAGAGTTCTCATCAGTATCTAATGTCAGGTTCACATTCGTTGTTCCTGATGCTTGTTCTCCACTTGGAGTTCCGTTCGAAAGAATTGGAGCTGTGGTATCTGGAGTGTTCGCTACTGAGAAACTTAATGTGTAATTTGTTGTGTTTACGTTTGATACGGTATCGATACATCTTACATAATATGTATATGATGTTGCATCTGTGAGTCATGTAATATTTGTAGTGTGTGTTGTATTCCCTGTTGTAGCAAAAGTGTTTATCATACTTGCATATGCTGTATTTGCACTTGTTGAATATCTACAAGTAGAGTTCTCATCAGTATCTAATGTCAGATTTACATTTGTTGTTCCTGATGTTTGTTCTCCACTAGGAGTTCCATTTGAAAGAATCGGAGCTGTTGTATCTGGAGTGTTCGCTACTGAAAAATTGAGTGTGTAATCTATTGTTGTTTCATTCAAATACCCATCTATACATCTTACATAATATGTATATGAATTCCCTTCTGTTAATCATGTTACATTTGTAGAATGTGATGTATTTCACGTCGTAGTAAATGTATTTGTCATACTTGTGAATACTGTATTTGCAACGGTAGAATATTTACATGTTGCATTCTCATCTGTATCTAATGTGAGATTTACATTCGTTGTTCCTCAGGCTTGTTCTCCAGTTGGAGTTCCGTTTGAAAGTATAGCTGCTGTAGTATCTACTACCGCATTTATCTTGTAGGCAAGGATTACTGGTCAAGCAGCATGATTCTCTCCATCTGCTCTGTTTAAATTCAAATACAATGTGTTTGATACATCATCATATGATCAACCAGCAATTAAGTTTTTTCTTGTTCCATTGAGTCTATATTCAAATGGAGTATTAAATTTTCCATATTGGTATGGTTTTACTTCGTATGATTGTTTTAATCCATTTTTTACATCTAAGAAATCATTTACATCCCATAACCATATATAGTTATACATATCAAGTGGATCATAGGCACATGGTCATCAACATGCTTCTGTTGCACCTGATTGAGTAATCTTGTATCATCCTCCACTTTCATGCATTCATGACATTCAGATCGTTGCATAGGTTCTGGTTCATGGAATTATAAATCCATATTCTGCTCAAGAATCTTCCGTCCATAAATCATTATCTCCATTTGCATTATATAGATCCCAGTCTCAATATTCTGCCCACCCTGAAGGTGTCTTTGCTAATACATTACTTAAACCAAAATCTAATAATTTAGTAGTCGGTATAGTTACATTTGTATCGGTTGCATTCAAAAGATCATCTGATTGAAATGCAAACGCACTTGGTCACATACTAGATCTCGAATTAATAGGTATTGAGCTTGATGATCATGATATATAATCTCATCATAATAGTGTTTGCCATTCTGTTGGTATCAATGATGCCCAACTTATTAAATGAGCCCTTCATGCAAGTGGAAATATTCCATCTATTACAGAATTTTTTAGATCTGATAGATTTTTTACTACTGATGTTGTTCAAACATTAGTTCCACCTGCATCGTAATATGTATAGCTATGAAATAACAAACTATTGCCAATTACAGCCATTCATCATAATTCGTCATGCGCTTCAGGATTTAATACTCTATTACGTACATAATCAAAGTCCTGTATTTGTGTTGCATTGTTTAGATTATTATAATCTGAATCAAGTGATAACGCAGGAATACTAAATTCTCATAAGGCATCTTGATTTGTATGACTGGCTATGAAAACCGAATTTGAAGCAGGATTTACAGCAAATTTCCCTGAGGTATAACTTAGGTCTGATACTCATGATGTTGAACCAAAAGTAAATCATCATACGTATTCAAAGTCTCCTATATGTGCAAGTGGATTTGTAGTAGGGTCTGAACTTGGAATGCCAGATGCTACTGAAAAACTAATCGTATAATCAGAAGTATTTTCATTTGATGATCAGTCAATACATCTTACATAATATGTATATGATGTTCCATCTGTCAGTCCTCATATACTCACACTATGTGTTTGTCATCATGTTGTAACAAAGTTATTTACCATTGATCCGTATACTGTATTTGCAGTTGTTGAATATTTACAAAATGCATTCTCATTGGTATTCAATGTTAAATTTACATTACTTATTCCTGATGAAAGTGCTCACATAGGTCATCCATTTGATATGATTGGAGCTGTTGTATCTGATGGTCATGTTGCCGTTGCTCAAGCATCAATTATTTCTATCTTATCTAAAATAAGCTCCTTATTATTCTCATAATTCACATTTGTATTTACCAATGAATAATTCCCTGCACTTGCAGACGTAAACTCATATTCAATAGCTCCATACGAATTAGCTTCTACAGTTCATGTCGTCATAAAATACCATGTTCAAGCTCACCCAGAACCGAGCCTATCATTGTCATCAAAACTTATTCTTGGTGTAAATGTTATATCTCCATTCGTATCATTATACCAAGTTAATAAAACTCTATCTCATTCTGCAAGTTCCATTGATGGTCATGATATTCATTGGTAGTTATAATCTTTATTCGAGGCTAATACATTCGTCATTCATTGATTATAATAGCCTGTATAAGTATCCTTAAAAACAGTATCCCAATTTGTAAAATTGAATATATCACTGGCTGCACTGTTTCAAAAATCTACCAGTAATTGACTACATGCATTGTTGCAAGCGGAGTCTGCACAATCAGTTTTTCCATTCCCATCATTATCTATACCATCATTACAGACTTCTGGTGGAACTACAAGTAAAGTAAGGTTCTTTGTTGTTAGAGCTACCGGTGAGTTTGAATCTGTAACGGTAATATCAATATTAAATATTCATAACTCTGTTGGAGCTCATGAAAGAAGACCTGCACTTGAGAGAGTTAATCATGCTGGAAGTGTTGATGTTGTTGATATACTACGTGGTGCCATTCATCATTTTGCTTCAATTTGTTTTGAGTATGGAGAGTTCAGTACAGCTGTTTGTAAAGAAGTTGTACTGAACTCCAAATCTGTAACAGCTGCATATATCGTATAATCTATTGTTTTCACTAAACTCATTCTTTGAATATCTCCAACTGATGGAACATTTACCATGTCTAAATCATATGAATCTTGCGAAATAGCTGACCTATCTGAAATATCTGTTACGGCAAAATAAATCTTTTTTCCAAGTCAAAGTTCTGTTTTATGTTGATCTTGTAGTTCTAACGCAGCCCAAAGAACCTTGTATCATGGATTTGGTTTTATAATCTGTCCAAGAGCATTATTCTCTGCTCTATCAAAGTTAATCGTTTCTTTTGGAGTAAAAGCAGAGTTATAATTTGAATTATCTATCGGAGAAAATGAGTACTTTACTTCATATGTTGCATGACAATCTAAACACTTGTATTTGTCCTCTAAACTAATATCAAAGATTTGCGTATCAGGATTATATCATACTCATAGATTTGTTACGGTTTCATCGTTTTCATAATCTACTTTGTATGCATCTATTTCATCTATGTAAAAATATGCAGGTGATGTGGTTTTTTGAGAACTATTTGATCTCAAAGCATATGACGCTATTCTATTAAAATAGTCTACTCCATCTCATGGTGCCTCATATCATCATACTCTGTATTGTCCATAGGGATCAGGATCTCATCCATTATTATGAGCTGGATGTCCATCATATACAATATGGGTCCAAGATCACATGGGAATGTTCGTCACATGATGATAGTAATGTGCCGCTTTTCCGGTATCAATAAATGGGTACCATGAAAATGTCTCATCTGGTCTTGTATATGTTCCTGATAATTTCTGATCTTCTATATTTCTTGTTCCTTCTGGCATAAATACCCACAGACTCAGCCTATTGTTTCATTGAAGTTCTGGAAATTTTGTTGTAACAGTTTGGTTTTTAAAATAAACTTGTAAATCTCATGGCTGTACTTGAGTTCCATATGGGTCATTTCCATCTGAAATATGTCCTTCAAATTGTGATTTTGAGTGAACAGGTAATCCATCCCAATCAACTGAACCAAGGTTATCATATGCTCAACCAGTATAATGTACTTTTAATGAGCTTCAGCTAATAGATAGATTTGGTTCCGCATCTATAAATCAATACCTATACCATCATTTATGGTTATTATTTTCTCCATTATAGTATGGAAATATTTGCCCCTGAGTACTCGAACAAAGTTTCCCATAATTTTCTCAGTTATAGGCATTACATTCGTTAGATCATATATCTGAGTATGACCAATCACCAAACCCCTTAGTCAGGTCTCAATCTATAAAATCAAAGCTTATTGCTCAAACACTTAAAAATGAACTAAAAAATATTAATATTCAAGCAAGTGTTCTTAATAGGGGTCTCATTATTCTTTCAATTAAAATATAATTACGATAATTTTATCATACTTATATTTTATGCTCAATGAATTTGTCTTGACGAATCTCTATTAATATTTTTTATATTAATAATTAATTGTTAACTCTCTATCTTCTCAATTAAATCCTGCTTGTTCCAGGTTATATTTTAATGTTTTTGCCAAAGTGATTGGAAGAATTTTTTCATTTTTCACACAATCAGATAAAAACTCTTCAATTTCAGATGAGTGTTTTTCTATATATATTCAAGCTGTTACTCCTCTATTAATTCACTTAAACATGGCCTTTACTTGTCATGATTCCCTAATAGGTGGTTGAAAAAATATTTTACTTCTCATTGCTTTATAATCTGATCCTTTCCACATGAGGTTTTCGATTTTTACTGAAACAGTAACAAGTGGTACAGAAAAATCTGGAGCGAAACAGTTTATATCTTCTCTTAAGAATCTCAATTCTTCATAGTATTCCTCTAATATTTCTACTTCTTCTTTTAAGGTAACTCATACAATATGAATTCTTTTTTTGTTTTTTATAGCATTTTCAAATAAACCTTTAAATATTTCAAGCTCATCTTCCGGAGAATACACATTCGAATACATTGCAGGCTTCTGGTCCGTCATTTTAAGTATTTCTATATTTTTTCTTTTCTCTAGTAAGTCAGATATAAAAACCACTTCAACATCAGAGTATTGCTTCTCTTTCCCTCCCCAATCTAAAATATCAATTGAAAATATATTATCAAAAAGGTCTGTTCATGGAATATTCACTATTCTATCTGGGTATACTTTTTTCATTTATTTTTTCTTTTCTTTTAATTTATCTAAAAATTGTTGTTTTCCTCCTGGATACGTGTCTGAATATATGCATCCACAATAATTCTGTCTATATATATTATGTTTTTTTGTATATTCTACAGACCTTTCAAATCCCTTATTTTTTCTAAATGCTATTTTTAGAAACTCTAAACTTTCTTTTAAACTATGCTTATCTCATAACCTGAACATCTTTTCTAAATCTTTATGCGGAGATGTATTCAATGTTGAAGTCCAGTAAGTAATTCAAAGTTTTTTTGCTTCTTTGGCTGTTCTATCAAGTCTCATATCATAACACTCTGTACACTTTTCTCATCTTTCTGGTGTTGCCTCTAATCATTGAATTTTTTTAAAAAAATTCTGAACATCATATTCTCATTCTATCCACTCTACTCATTCTATTTCACAGATTTTTTTTAATTCTCATAACCTCTTATCGTGTTCACGCTTCGGTTGAATATTTGGATCATACCAAAAACAAATAACTTCATAATCTTTTTTTAAATCAACTATAGGAACAGTAGCATCAGGACCACAACATATATGGAGAAGTAATTTTGGCTTTGCTTCTAAAATAGCTTTTACTGGCTTGTATGAAGCTCTATGAATTCCAGTCACTTTTCATTTATCAGACAAGAATTCTCTATGTTTTTTTGTACCATATCATTTATGATTCTCTATTCAAAGATCAGGGTACAATGAAGCATATGTATTCATAAGTTGATCTCTAAACACTTTTGCTATAATAGACGCGGCTCAAATCTCTGTTATTTTTCCATCTCATCAAATAATAAAAATCGGTTTTTTTGTAAGCTCATCGAATGCATAATTATCATTTCCATCAATCATTACAGTTGTAATTTCATCATTTGGTATTTTTCTCAAAAGTTCTACCAAAGCCCTTCTCATTGCTTCTTTATTCGCTTGTTTAATATTAATTTCATCAATAACGTAATTATCAACAACTCAAACTCAAAAATAAACTTTAGGATTCTCTCCTCTACTTAATTCGATAAGCTGAGCATATAATTTTTCTCTTTTTTTCTGTGTTAATTTCTTAGAATCATTTATTTGATTTAAAAACTCCTTGCTTGGAGTATTTTCAGGATGAAAGCATAAAGCACAGGCAACTACGGCTCATAACCATGGTCATCTTCATGCTTCATCAATTCAAATTTTATATTTATTCATTTTATACTTTCAATATTATAATTTTGATTATAATAACTAAAATTAAAATTTAAACAAACAAATACGTGGAATACAAAATCTTTTGATGTAAAGTAAATAAATACTATACCGATGAATGGCTCAATTCTGACTATCTTTCTGATAAAAAAGGTATTTTTATTGCATCCTGTGTAGTAACAGATAATGCAAAAAGAAAATGGGTGAAATTCATCAAAGATACTGGAAAAAACCTATCCGCATGAGAAAAAATGTATGTAAGTTGATGTGGAGCTTTTACAGAAGGAAAAGCTCAAACTGACTTTTTTGAAGTCTATCCTAATCTTGCATACCTCAAAGACAGTATCGAGATTCTCGACGAAATACCTGATAAAAAACCGAAACCAAAATTAAACCTTGAAGAAGTGAAAAATAAGCTCAAAAATATCCCTCAGATCTATACAAAAAAATTCTTACTTATTCAGGGCTGATGTGATAGTTTTTGTACTTTTTGTCTTACAGTAAAAAAAAGATGAAGGCACTATTCTCGAAACCTAGATGATATTGTTGAAGATATTTTAGAATATGAATTACAAGGATGAAAAGAAGTAGTTCTTACTTGAGTTAACCTTACAGCTTGGGGACTTGATTCAACAAATGACATTTGAAAATCAAGATTTGCAGAGCTTCTCATAGCTATTTTAGATAGAACTGAAATTCCTAGACTTAGGATCAGCTCATTATGACCTGAATTTGTAACTGATGAAATATTAGAGGTCTGTAAAAATAAAAGAATTTACCCTCATTTCCACTATTCAGTTCAATCATGATCAAGTAATACTCTCAAAGCAATGGCTCGTCATTACGATGGGAAATATATGAGAAAATTACTTGAAAAAACCAAAAACCTTCAAAGAGATGATTGAATAAATGTAAGTATATGAGCTGATTTAATTGTAGGCTTTCCGGGAGAAACCGATGAAAACTTCAGAGAAACCTACAATCTTATTAAAGACTGACTTATCACCAAAGTTCATGCATTTCCGTTTTCAGCTCATAACTTATGAGAAAGTGTACCTGCTGGAAAGTTTCCAAATCAAGTGGATGAAAAAATAAAAAAAGAAAGAATGTGGGAAATAATGAACATCTCAGATCAAATACGTGATGACTTTATAGATCAAAATATTTGAAAAACTTTAGAAGTTTTAATAGAGTCTGCTAAAACTGATACAGACTGAAGAATAAAATGGAAATGATGGACTCAAAATTATATAGAAGCAGATCAAGATACATTTGAAATCTCTTCTTGAACTATAAAAAGAAATGAAATAGTCGTTTGAAAATTAAAATAATAAGATAAAAATTGTTTATTTTTTGTAACGAGGACTGTCTGAGCGCAAGCAAGTTTCTGAGTGAAAAAAATAAACAATTTTTATCTTATAACCACAAACAAAAACTATGTTTTACATAATACTTATCCCCTGAATAATCCTTGATTTTATCACAAAAAATCTTGCAAATACATATTTACAAAATAAAATAAGTATTTTATGAGACTTCTTCTATTTGCAATATGCAGAAAATACATGAATTGCATTTTCCATTCAAATTCCTTCATTTTTTCTTAAAACACTCACTCTGACTTTGATTATTGCTATTTTTTATTATTATAAAACTGAAAAGAAAAAAATATCTCCTCAAAAAAAACAAAATTTACTTTTAGATATTTCTTTTTGACTCATATTAGCAGGAGCAATATGAAATGCCATTTGAAGAATATTTCATTCATATGTTATTGATTTCATTTGAATACAATACTTCTCTATATTTAATATGGCTGACATATATATTAATCTTTGAGCATTATTATACATCTATTTGCTTATAAAAAATCGTAATTTATAATCCCCTTTTCATATGTGATTCTGACCAAAAAAACTTTCTTTTTCAGATATACTTATAAATTCTATCTGAAGCCTTATTGCCTGAGCACTATGAAGTGTAATTATATTAATAATTACATTTTCAATATGAAACATCATTAATATCCCTGCTGCATTCAATACAGCAAGTATATGAATTGAAACAAATGCTATTTTTCCACTCGTTCTCTCAGTTATCACCCTGCTATGAACAACGACTACAATATTTCTCACATATTATATAGCTCACCTCACTAATAGTGATCGATATAGAAAGAATATTATTATCCTAGGGCAAATCGCTTTCTTTGCAGTTATGACATATTTATTTGTTACCCCTATTTACTTATATGCAGGACTTCAAAATTACGACTATATAATGTATGTCTTTCTTGCTCATACACTCACCGTAACCTTCTGAACAAGTATTATACTTGAAACACTCAATAATTACCGCTACATTCTCCTTTGAATATATTGAAGCTTTGTTGGACTCTTTATCAGTATAATTATAACTATTAGTATATTCTCTCTTTTTAGTGCATGAATAGCTAAATTAATCTCACTTATTATACTCCTCCCTATTATTAATTTTCTTATCACTTTCTTTAAACAACTCTTTGAAATAATATATATGTATTATTTCAGAATGACCAATCAGGACCAGCTTTGAGATATTTTTTACCAAATTGAATTGGAAGAAAAAGAGATGTTACTAGAAGAGGAAGAAAAAAATAGTATATAAAGAAAGCTTTAATTATAAACCCCCAATATATGTTAAATATAATAAGCCAAACAATGGAGTTTTATACAAAGTATAAAAAGGTTCCATCATTAAGTGATATAAAAATTGAAAATTCTTCTCTATTAGAAGGTAAAACATCTCTATTTATAACTCTCTATAAAAACTGAGAGATTAGATGATCAGCATGAAATATTAGAGAAATAACGAGCTCTACAGCAGAAGAACTTATCCAGAATACTATCCATGCAATATCAAAAGATCATCGTTTTCCTGAAATCAAAATTGATGATGTAAAAGATTTAAAAATTAGGCTCGATGTTATTACAAATAGAAGAGTTATCCAGGATAATGAATTAACAAAAATTGATCCAGTTAAAAACTGAGTACTCGCGATAAAAAAAGATTACTCAAAACTTGCAGTTATTTTACCAAATATTCATCCAACACTCTTAACTTGAGATGATTTTGCTCCTATATTAAAAGAAAAGCTCTGAGAAAAATATTTTAAAGCAAATGAATATATTGTCTATGAAATACAAACAGAAGTATCAAGAGATTTCTAAAAAATTCAAAACAAAAAAATAAAACCTCATTGAGGTTTTATTTTTTTGTTTTAAGAGTATTATTGAGTTCTAATTACCATTGGATTTGCAGGTGTAGTTGTACTACATGCAATACCTACCCCTACAGGAGTAACACATGTCATAGTAGAAACAGCAGCAGCTATTCATCCAGCTAAAACAACCACTGTAGGCTTTGGAATAGTATTATCAATACCAATTCATAATTCTAATCTATTATCATCGTCTCATCCATCTTTTGCAGCTTTTCAAGTTAAATTCCCTGATTGTTCAAAATGAGTTGAAATTTCAAATTCTTGATTATTTATAGTATTTGAATCAGCTGATACATTGTATAAGTAATCAAAAACTGAATTTGCACTTCCTTGTTCTGTCTTTGGATCTTCTGGCAATTTAGGAACATATGTTGTTACTCATGAAAATGTTCCTCCTTTATCAGGATATTCTCCTGCGTCTTGATAGTATTGTTCTGTTCATGATTTTAGAGCGTTTACATCTGTAAGTCTTGTACTATCTCTTGCTTTTTGAATTTGACTTGTATATACAGTAGTTGCCCCGGTAGCAAGAATACCTATAATTGTGATTACTACCAATAACTCAATAAGAGTGAAGGCTTTTTTTATGCTTTGTAATTTCATAATGAAAATATAAAAAAAATAAATAAATTTTTTATTTTATGGGCAGGTGCCCTAAAATACCCCCTCAGTATATATATAATATAAAAATGTCAAAATTAATCTTTATAATGTATTGCATTTACTGGACAGGCTGATATGGCATCATCTACAGATTCTGACTGTTTTATTCATTTTTTTGAAAAAGCTTTCCCTTCATCATCAAGATCAAAGACCTCTCAACATATTGCAACACAGGCACTACAGCCAATACAGTCCTCATTTACATATACATCTCATAACTGAGAATCCTCATGTGTCATAATTAATTATACTATGAAATAAAATCTCAAAGATTATAATCAAAAAAAATACAAAGCAAAATATATAATAATTTATAAATTTCACTTTGTATTTTTAGGTATCCGCTTTTAAGGTCAGTCAAAATGTTTGTATTCCTTAATCGGAATAGTATTTTGAGAAGCCTATTATTCTTCAGAAAGAATGAACCCTCATCCGAATAATCACCGAGAACCTCTCACGTGCTTATTTAAGTGTAAGGAAAATTAAATTGACCTGCCACCTGTAAAACAGACTCTTCTATTATAATAATTTTGAGTATTTATACAAAACTATTATACTTTTATATATAAAATATTAATAAAAAAATATACCGAATGTTTAGATATGAACTTGCCATTAAACCAGAGTTTCACTTGAATTTTGATATTATTGATAAAATATTCTCAAATATTTCAAAGATAATACCGAAAAAACAAGAAGGAACTTTAAATATTATATTCTCAAATAATAAAGAGATTCAAAAATTAAATCATACATATAGAAATATAAACAAAGCGACAGATGTGTTAAGCTTTCACTATTTTGAAGATTTTCAAAACCTTAAAAGTAATGATATCGCATGAGAAATAGTCCTATCAGAAGAAAAGATTATTGATCAATGACAAGAATACTGACTCTGAGAAGAAAAGGAGTTTTATAAGCTTTTAATTCACTCAACTCTTCATATATTATGATATGATCATGAGCAAGACGATGATTATAAGATTATGCAAGAAAAAGAAGAACAAATATGGAATAAAGTATTTGAAAAATAAAAAAAAATGATAAAATAGCCTTATAATTTTTAGAAAAAAACTCTTCCATTCGAATGAAGGAAGTCCCCAAAGGGGAATGGATTATTAATAGTTAAGTCCTTTCAAAATCTATGCAATACAAAATACCTGTTCAAATAGAGAATGAGGATCCAATTATTTGACCTCTCAGCCTCAGACAACTTATCATTATTATGGTTGGATGATGAATAGCTTATTCGCTATTTAATTCACTAGCTCCAAGTATATGAGTAGAAATTGCAGCAATTCCATCTATTTTTATAGTCTTAGTTGCTCTTATGATAGCTCTTTTTAAACATTCAGAAATGACATTTATTCCTTTTGCACTTTCACTCACAAGGTTTCATACAAACTATAAAGAAAGAAGGTGGGTTAAATGAGTCGATAGCTTCCAACCAATAGATATATGATATATCACAAATATAGAAGGAAAAAAAGAAGAAATAATAGACTTCAAATCCAAAATGGATCAAATTAACCAACTCGAAGACAAACTTAGTAAAATTTAATTTTTAAATGACCATTCAGTGGCTGTAAAAACAAAACAAAAAGATAACCCAGACACGTCCACCACAAGACATCTTCCCTTTTCTCAAATAAGAGAAAATATTGTGATTATGAAAGACGATAGTGCCAGGTTAGTTCTCAAATGTAGTACGATAAATTTTTTATTAAAAAATACTGATGAACAAGATTCAATCATTATAAGTTTTCAAAGGTTCTTAAACTCCCTTGATTTCCCAATTCAAATACTTGTAAGGTCAAGAAAGCTTGATATTGATTCATATCTTGCTAAATTAAATGATAAAGCTATCAAACAAGAAAATAGTTTATTACAAAACCAAACATATGAATATATAGAATATCTTCGCAAACTTATTGAGGTTGCTCAAATTATGAAAAAAGAATTCTACATCATAATCCCCTATGATGAAAATGAAAATAAAAGCGTAAAAGACGATTCTATAATGTGACCTTTAAAAAACTTTGTTGATAGTGTTTTTAAAAATTGAGTTGATGCTATAAAGATAAAAAGCCAAATAAGAAATTTCACAAAAATGAAGAAATGATTAGTCGGTAGATCAAATTCAATCAAAACATGACTTGAGAATATTGGAATACGCGCAAATACTATTGATAAAGCTGACCTTGTGAAATTTCTTACGGATTACTATAATCCGACTCTCAGTAACTTTGTTGCTATGAAACAAGATACTGATGATTACAACCTACTTCCATAATAAAAATGAAAATGAAACAGTTATGATTCCTTCTTATTGGATATGTATCTACTATACAATTCAGTTTTGCAGCTGAAAATGATTTATGAATTTTATGAAATTGAGATTGATGCCTTACACAAACGAAACTCAGAAATGGAGATATACATATAAATAATATACCCTGTCTCCTCAAATGAGCTATAGACTTTTTTATGGGAATAGCTGGAACAATAGCAATTATTTTTGTTATTATTTGAGCATATAAAATATTATTTGGTTCACTTGAACAAGATAAAACAAAATGAAAAGACACGATTATTATGGCTCTCACTTGATTTGCGATTGCATCTCTCAGTTGGTTTATAATAAAAATAATACTTGATAACTTTTCTTAATAGATGACTGATATTTATTACTCTTGGAAATTTGAAGATAAAAAAAATAGATCCAGTTTATGGTATGTAATCGCGCTGTCTATTGTGATTTGACTTATTATATGGTGATTTCTTACAAAACAATATGGGATGAGTTTTATTGTACTCCTCATAGCATGAATAACATATTTTATAGAAAATAATTCTGATGATGAAATAGAAGTTCTCATATGAGAGCTCTGAGTCAAAATTGGGTGAAGTTTTTATGAATACTCACGTATAAATTCTTATTCAATGATTTACAATTGAGAAAATGCACTCTTGTTAAGATTAAATATGAATAAACAATGATTAAGAAATATAGACCTCATGGTAAATAATGATATTGCAACGCAACTCAATAAAATTTTGCCCTCTCTTTTAGAAGAAAACCCGAAATGAGAACTGAGCCTCAGCGAAAAGATCATCCATTTATTAAAACTTTAATCTTACAAAAAATATTATGAAAATATTATTATCAATTTTGATTAATGCATGAATATTGTTTTTAATGACATATTTACTCGCAGCCGATCCTAGTAAATCTATTCCCGCATGAATAGCAATCACATGATGATGGAAAACATATCTCATATGATGAATTATACTCTGAATTATGAACGTAACAATTAGACCAGTACTCAAGATATTATCACTTCCATTTTTCTTACTCTTTTTTGGACTTGTAGTATTTGTTATCAATGGAATCATATTAAAGCTATTCGATTATATAATAAATAGTGTTCTTGTAATTCCATGAGTATCATATAGCATAAATTGAAACATTAATTTTATAATTGCAGTTGCAATTTTTACTATTTTGAATATGTTGTATTCGTTATTATTTTCTAAAAGTTAATAAAAATGTTAGAAATTTTAAAGTTTATTGAGGTTATTGTAGCTGTACTCCTTGTATTTATAGTACTAATACAAAATAAAAATGTATCCTTAAATCTTAGTAGTATGTCAGGTGGAATGTGAGAAGTAACAAAAAGATGACCTGAAAAGATCTTACATAATGCTACTATAATTTTATGAGTAATTTTTATTGCTAACTCACTTGCATTATTTTGGTTAAGCTAATACCTTTTATCGATTCTTTATGATAAAAAATAGAATAATAAAATTAAAAAAATACTTATTTCTTATAAGTGTTATATTTTTTGTGACTACATTTTCTCACTTATTATATACATATTTATATAATGATTCTGAACTGATCCCATTAAAATGAGGTACTATTTCTGAGTGACTTATAGGTGATTTTCCAAGTCTCAATCCATTGAAGCCACTTACATGAAATAATAAGTATATTATTCAACTCTTGTACAGATCTCTTTTAAGATATGATATAAAAGAAAATAAAATCACATCAGATATAGCAAGTTGTGATATCAGTGATTTGAAAAATATAGAGTGCTATTTAGAAGAAAACGTAAAATGGTCTAATGGGAATGAAATATCAAATCAAGATATTATTGCGACATACCAATTATTGAAAAATACGAATATTAACCCTATTATATCTTCATTATTATCAGAAACTACCATAGAAGAAAAAGATAATATTATTCGATTTACAAATAAGAAAAAGGATATCAATTTTTTAAATATTTTTTTCCAACCAATTTTACCAAAAGAATTACTTGATACTCTCCCTGAAGAAAGTATCAATTGAAATTTTAGTACTATTGATCAAATATACTCTTGAAAATTTAAAATTGTAAACGTATCAAGAGACTTCACACTTTGAATTACTAAATTTATTTTAGAAAAAAATCTTTTTTATAACAAAAATGATATTTTAATAAATCAATTTATTATAAAGCTTTTTCCAGATACAAATAGTTTTCTTAAAAACAAAGATACGGTTAATATTTTTAATGATAAAAATAATTTAATATGAACGAGTATCCCAAGATTTGAAGCTTTCTGATACACTCTTCCACAATATGTATCCACTTTTCTTAATACTGATACGATAAAAAATAAAACATTCAGAAGCTATATACTAAATAGTATTGATAAAAATGAGCTCCTTGATCTTCTAGGAAAAGAAAACTTTAAAGAAGTAAAAAACCCCTACCTTACAGAAATAGAGATTTTTCAAACAAAAGAAAACTTAAATATCACAAAAACTATTAATTCTTTATGATACTATAAAAAAGCTACTCTTATAAAAAATATAATACCATCAAAAGATGCCAAAACGTATTCAGAAGAAAGTAGTATTATACCATCAAATTCATGAAGCATAGAACATTTTCAAGAACCATCAGAAACAATTACATCACCAAATTATGTTGAAAAGTACAACTTTATATCAAAAGATAATATTCTATTGAAATGAAGAACTACAGATGGTGTAACTGCAGTCTATATAAATGACTATAAACTCACAGGTTATAACGCTTGAGATACTGTATTTTACTATAAACTACTCGAATCATATAATACAATCACAGAATGAAGAAATAAATACAACATATACTTTGAAACCAAAAATGAAAAAAAATTCATTGAAGAAATAAACTTTCTCTACTATAAAGATCAACAGAAAACTGAAATAGAAAAGCAAAATTTCATACAAGACTTGTACCTGCAAGAAAAAGAAACAGAAATTACTAAAAAGATTAACATAGAAAGTGAGAAACCCCCGATTAATTCCGAATTGTTAGATAAGTTAAGTAAATTAAATGACAATTATTACTATAATAATAAATATAAGAAGCTCAGTTTAAAGTTATTTTATGTAGCAACTGATAAAAACTTAGAGATAACAGCAAATTATATTAAAAAAACGTTAGAAGAAAACTGAATCTGAATTGAGCTTATTCCAGTCTCATTATCTCAATTAATTCAAACTGTATCAAATAAAGATGCGTATGATATTATTCTTGCATGAGTTCATTTATGACACTTTAACTATAATATTTTCCCTTATTTTCATTCTAGTCAAGTAAAAAGTGGTTATAATTTTACATCTATAAGAAAAACCAGCTTAGATATTCTACTCGAAGAATTAAAATGAGATATTAATTCCGTAGGTCAAATAGAAAAAATAGAAAAAAAAGTTCTTGATATAATCAGTAATGAACAAGTCATTAGTACATTATATACACCAAAAATTAACCTATTAATTGATAAAAATATCAAAAATATACACTTACCAACGTATCTACCTCACAAATCACTCAGGTCTAGTTTTTTAAATACAGCTTATAAGAAGGAAAAAAAGATTGTAAAATTTGAAAATAAGTCAACTATAAATTTTTTTAAATTTTTATTAGAAAAAATCAATGAGTAACCATGTAAAAGATAATATTATTATACCAGCGTGGAATATCGTTAAAAATGATAGTAATTTAAAAAAATTCTACCTTCTTCCATGAATATTATCAATAATTTTTTTAAGTGCACTCCTTGTATATCAATCAATTTATACCTATGTTGAAATTATTTGAAAAAAAGAAGAAACCCTTATCATAATTCTTAATTTCTTTCATTCTGATTACCTTTTTGAAGTAGTAATAATTGCAGTCATTTTCTTAATTTTCTACTTTTTACTATCACCTATATATGAATGATGACTCATAAAGTATATCCAAGATAAAAATACAAAAAATGAACTAAATAATAGTGATGCTTTTCTAGTTTGACTTTATAATTTTTTTCCGTTATTCGAATACAACAACCTCTTTAGTGAATTTAAATTTATCAGTGTACTTAATTGATACCTATTTATTGTCAGATTTGTTTGAATTGAATATATTCAAAATATTAGTTACGTATTTTTAGTTATATTCTTCTTCAGTATTATTCTTAATGTACTGTTCGCATATTCGAAATATATAATTATATTAGAAGAAAAAAAGGTATTTGAGTCCATCTGAGAGTCATCAAAAATTGCAATGATGAATTTATCAACAACTATCAGGTTATATTTTTTAATGTTTTTTTTAAATATAAGAGTTATAATTAATTTTATATTATTTTTAAGTTTTCCTCTTTTAGCAGTAGTACTTATATGAGTGGTAACATCAAAAATATTTTTACTGGTAGCAATAACAATATTAGTAGTCATTTTTATAGGCCTTATCTGAGTTTTATGATACCTCACAGCTGTATTAGATATATTTAAAACATCTTTATGGTATTTTGCTTATAAAGCATGAAAAGAAAAAATGGAGAAAATAAAAGATAGCTCATAGGCTATCTTTTATTTAAAATTTAAAAAATGTTTTTTATAATAATTTTTAACGTATTCCAGGTTCTGAATAACTCTTTCTTCATTTCATGCTCATAATTCTGAAGGTTTAACTTTAAGCGTTATAAATCAGTTATATCAAGAAGTCTTTAACTTCATAAAAAAGCTCTCTAATGGAAGGTATGATATTCCCCCTCATGCTCATCAAGGTAATATACCATTGTTACTCCCTCGTTTATCACTAAAAAATATATTTTTCACGCTACTTCATAATAACTTCTGTGCTTTTAAAATATCAAACCCTGATGTACTATCTATACTCGATAAATCAAGAGTTGTATCTCAAGTTACTTTCTTTATTTCAAATAATGTAGTATTTTTATACTCTGGGATGATAAAAAACATAAATTTAGGAGCTATGTTTTGAATTGAAATAGATAAATGAGTGTCCCTCTTTACTTTAAGTAAATACTTTGTAAACCAAGTCATATTTTTATCTGAAATATGAGGTGGAGAAAAACTAATAATTTGTGTTCCTAATTTTCAAGCCATACTCACTAATTTATCTACTTTCTTTTCACTCATTCATCTTGCTGGAGCAGTAATTGATAGCACAGGGATATTAAATGAATCACTCAAAAATTTAATGTAATCTTCGTCCCAAAGGTCATGATTTGACTTATTTAAAGCTAAATCTAATCCATCATATCATCATTTATTCGCAAAATCGAATATTCTATGCAATCAATAACCTTGTAAAGAAGAAGTAGAAAGTAATATCACAGTGTTAAAATTATTAATTAAATCTACATAAATAATACCATAATATTATATAAAACACAAAAAAAACATACCTAAAGTTAAATTAACTTCTTCGTATGTTTTTTTTATGGTGGGTTATGTAGGATTCGAACCTACGACCCCCTGCTTGTAAGGCAGATGCTCTCGCCAACTGAGCTAATAACCCTAAATGGTGCACGAGACAGGGCTCGAACCTGTGACCTTCGCCTTAGAAGGGCGCTGCTCTTCCAACTGAGCTACTCGTGCAAAAAAATTTACACTTGTCACAAAAAAAATTTGATATTAAAGTCTTGGCAGCTACTTACTCTCACACATCTACGAGATGCACTACCATCAGCACGAGTTGGCTTAACTTCTGTGTTCGGGATGGGAACAGGTGTACCTCAACCGTTATAACTACCAAGAGCCTAATATCAAATTGTTTAATAATTGTTTATATATCTTGTTCTAATCTGAACAAATAAAGTTAGTTAATGTGATTATAGAAATGAATAATCGTTAAGAATGTATTAAGATCCATTCGTCCTATTAGTATTGCTCGGCTGAGAATATCACTATTCTTACACCTGCAACCTATCAACCTTGTAGTCTCCAAGGGGACTTATTGCTCGAGGCAGAGAAATCTAATCTTGAAGTAGGCTTCCCACTTAGATGCTTTCAGTGGTTATCCCTTCCGAACTTAGCTACTCGGCAATGCCATTAGACATGACAACCGATACACCAGAGGTTCGTCCACTCCGGTCCTCTCGTACTAGGAGCAGATCTTCTCAAATTTCTATACGCCCACAGCAGATAGGGGCCAAACTGTCTCACGACGTTCTGAACCCAGCTCGCGTACCGCTTTAAATGGCGAACAGCCATACCCTTGGGAGCTTCTCCACCCCCAGGATGCGACGAGCCGACATCGAGGTGCCAAACCGCGTCGTCGATGTGAACTCTTGGACGCGATCAGCCTGTTATCCCTAGGGTAACTTTTATCCGTTGAGCGACATCACTTCCACGTGTTAATGCCGGATCACTTTCGCCCACTTTCGTGTCTGTTCGACTTGTAGGTCTCTCAGTCAGGCCAACTTATGCGAATACACTATCTCTTCGATTTCCATCCGAAGATAGTTGACCATTGCGCGCCTCCGTTACTCTTTAGGAGGCAACCGCCCCAGTTAAACTACCCACCAAGCACTGTCCCCCGAATACGGGGTTAGAGTTACAATTTAAGAAGGGTGGTATCTCAAGGGTGACTCCATAAAAACTAGCGTTTCTACTTCAAAGTCTCCCACCTATCCTGCACATTTTAAATCATAACCCAATACCAAGCTGTAGTAAAGCTCCATAGGGTCTTTCCGTCTTGCTGCAGGTAGTCGGCATTTTTACCGACATTGCAATTTCACCGAGTCTATGCTTGAGACAGTACTCAGACCGTTATGCCATTCGTGCGGGTCGGAACTTACCCGACAAGGAATTTCGCTACCTTAGGACCGTTATAGTTACGGCCGCCGTTCACCAGGGCTTAGTTTCAGAGCTTGCACTCATCCACGTAACCTTCTGGCACTGGGCAGGCATCACCCCCTATACATCCTCTTACGAGTTTGCAGAGAGCTGTGTTTTTGGTAAACAGTCGCCTGAGTTCTTTCGCTGCGGCCTAAAAAGTAAAATACTTTCCAGGCAGGTCTTATCCCGAAGTTACGACCGCTGTTTTGCCGAGTTCCTTAAGCATAGTTATCTCGTTCGCCTTAGTGTTCTCCACTAACCTACGTGTGTTCGATTACGGTACGGTTACATATACAATTAACGCTTAGAGGCTTTTCTCGATACTCGAATATAGTAGGAGCTGTATCTGTTATTAGCAAGCTAACAACATCAACTTAACTTAGCTCGACCTTAAAGTTACACGGATTTTCCTATGTATCAAGTCTTGCGTTCGTAATTCAATTCATTAAGAATCTCCTATATCCCAATATGTCCCCCCTTCACTTCATATACATAGTTCAGGAATATTAACCTGATATCCATCAGCTTCCCCTATCGGGTACACCTTAGGACCGACTAACCCTACGACGACTGCCGTTGCGTAGGAAACCTTAGGTTTTCGGCGGGGAGAGTTTTCATCTCCCTTACGTTACTCATACCAACATTTTCACTTCTGATATCTCCAGCAAGACTCACATCTCACCTTCAGCGACATACAGAACGCTCCGCTACCACTATTTACATAGTTTACGTCTTCGGTTAATAACTTTAGCCCCGTTGAATTTTCGGCGCATGATCGCTTGACCAGTGAGCTATTACGCACTCTTTCAAGGAATGGCTGCTTCTAAGCCAACCTCCTGGTTGTCTCAGCAATCTTACATCCTTTTCCACTTAGTTATTAATTAGGGACCTTAGACAGTAATCTGGGCTGTTTCCCTTTTGACGATGGCACTTATCTGTCACCGTCTGACTCCCGGTATAATTTTTACAGTATTCGAAGTTTATCAGGATTTGCTAAGCCGCGAGGCCCGCTAGTCCAATCAGAGCTCTACCCCTGTAAAATAGTAATCCGAGGCTAGCCCTAAAGCTATTTCGCGGAGAACCAGCTATCTCTGAGTTCGATTAGCTTTTCACTCCTTCCCACAAGTCATCCAAAGGACTTGCAGCTCCTAATGGTTCGGCCCTCCACGGTGTTTTACCACCGCTTCAGCCTGCTCATGGGAAGCTCACTCAGTTTCGGGTCCAGTATATATGACTAAATCGCCCTATTCAGGCTCGCTTTCACTTCGGCTCCGGATTAAACTTCCTTAACCTTGCCACATACACTAACTCGTTGGTTCGTTCTACAAAAAGCACGATGTCACCCGAAGGCTCCATCTCTTTGAAAGCATAAAGTTTCAGGTTCTATTTCACTCCCCTCCCGGGGTTCTTTTCACCTTTCCCTCATGGTACTAGTTCACTATCGATCTCGAATGCTATTTAGCCTTGGAGGGTGGTCCCCCCATATTCAATCCGGATTACACGTGTCCGAACCTACTCAGGAAATAACAGATATGAATTAAAAATACTTTAAGATACAGGGTTTTAACCTTCTATGACCAAGTTTCCCAACTTGTTCTCTTAATAATCTTAATTTATATTAGGTTTATTAGCCTCCCCTAATGTTACTCCTACAACCCTGTAGTACCAAAAGCTACCTCATACGGTATCTACAGTTTGGGCTCTTCCCGTTTCGCTCGTCACTACTCAGGGAATCTCAATTGATTTCTTTTCCATTGCTACTTAGATATTTCAGTTCACAATGTGTCCTTCTGTTTTACAGACAATACGGATTACCCGTATTAGGTTCCCCCATTCGGAAATCCTGGAGTAATAACGCTTTTTATCAACTCCTCCAGGCTTATCGCAGATTTATACGTCCTTCTTCGGACATTCGAGTCAAGGCATCCACTTTATGCTATATGTTAAATCTTAATACAACCAAAACTATTAATCATTTTAGTCTACTAATCATTATTAACTAACTTTATTTATTCAGATTATTTTAAAGAACAAAATAAACAAAATATTAGAAGAAAAGTACTTGAAAAATTACTTTAAAGAAAAATATAAGGAGATAGTCCATCCGCAGGTTCTCCTACGGATACCTTGTTACGACTTTAGCCCAGTCAGAAGTCCTACTATGGACCCTCATATTACTAGAGGGGCTTCCAATATTACTTCCTCCCATGCCATGACGGGCGGTGAGTACAAGACCCAGGAACATATTCACCGTGACATATCTGATTCACGATTACTAGCAATTCCAACTTCATGAGGTCGAGTTGCAGACCTCAATCCGGACTGAGATGTATTTTGAAGATTAGCTCCACGTTGCCGTATTGCTGCTCTTTGTATACACCATTGTATCATGTGTGTAGCCCCAGGCGTAAAAGCCATGCTGATTTGACGTCATCCACACCTTCCTCCTTGTTAACCAAGGCAGTCTCGTTAGACATAATAACTAACGACATGGGTTGCGCTCGTTAACGGACTTAACCGAACACCTCAAGGCACGAGCTGACGACAACCATGCAGCACCTGTCACTAGGTTCTAATAAAAGCACTCTCTCATCTCTGAAAGATTCCTAGGATGTCAAGCCTGGGTAAGGTTCCCCGTTTATTGTCGAATTAAACCACGTGATCCACTGCTTGTGTGGGTCCCCGTCTATTCCTTTGAGTTTTAATCTTGCGACCGTACTCCTCAGGTGGATAACTTAACGCGTTAGCTACAGCACTGCGAGCGAGTCGCAACACTTAGTTATCATCGTTTAGGGCGTGGACTACAAGGGTATCTAATCCTTTTCGCTACCCACGCTTTCGTTCCTCAGCGTCAATATAGTTCCAGTAAGCTGCCTTCGCTTTTGGTGTTCCTCTGAGTATCTACGGATTGCACCCCTACACTCAGAATTCCGCTTACCTCTCCCTAATTCTAGTTGAACAGTTTTGAACACAAACACGAAGTTGAGCTCCGGTCTTTCATATCCAACTTATTTAACCACCTACGAACCCTTTACACCCAATGATTCCGGGTAACGCTTGGGACTTACGTATTACCGCGGCTGCTGGCACGTAATTAGCCGTCCCTTATTCCTGGGGTACTCTCATTATGCTCCCCCAGAAAAGAAGTTTACAATCGTTAGACATTCATCCTTCACGCGGTGTCGCTCCATCAGACTTTCGTCCATTGTGGAAGATTCCTCACTGCTGCCTCCCGTAGGAGTATGGACCGTGTCTCAGTTCCATTGTGCCTGATCATCCTCTCAGACCAGGTATCCGTCATAGCCTTGGTGAGCTTTTACCTCACCAACAAGCTGATAGAACGCAGGTTCCTCCCCAAGCAATAAATTTTTACTCCGAAGAGACTATCCGGTATTAATCATCGTTTCCAATGGCTATCCCTGACTTGGGGGCAGATACCAACGTGTTACTCACCCGTTCGCCGCTCTCATAGAGAAAAGCAAGCTTCTCTCTATTACCGCTCGACTTGCATGTGTTAGGCGCACCGCTAGCGTTCACCCTGAGCTAGGATCAAACTCTTTTTAACGTATTTGAGTATAACATTAATGTTACATCTTGAAATTTTTTATCTTAGTTTTCCTATGTAAGATTTTTTTCGTTTCCTTCTAATATTCTGTTTATTTTAAAGATCAATTTTACTTCCTTTTATTTAAGTATCAGGATTGTATAAAAATTTAGTTTAAAGTCAAAACTTTTTTTAACTTTAATTTAAAGTATTTTACATTTAGAATAAGTCTTTTATTCCGTACCATCTTTTATTTATAAAAGCAGGAGGATTGTATGAGTTATTCATTTAAAGTCAAAACTTTTTTTAACTTTTTTTAATGCATTTTACATTTAAATATTTTATTGCCCCGTTTACTTTTTATTTTATAAAAGCAGGAGGATTCTATAAGATATTAATGTAAAGTCAAAACTTTTTTTAACTTTTTTTTATAATCCATATTTTATAACATGGTGGGCCTGGTTGGAATTGAACCAACGACCAATTGGTTATGAGCCAACTGCTCTAACCCCTGAGCTACAGGCCCATATTTCAGAAAGGATAATGGCGGAAGGGATGGGATTCGAACCCACGGAACCTGCAATAGGTTCACTCCCTTAGCAGGGGAGCCCTTTCAACCGCTCAGGCACCCTTCCAGATTTCCAAGTTACTTCTTAATTCAAATGGCGGAGAGACAGGGATTCGAACCCTGGGAGCACAAGAGCACTCAACGGTTTTCAAGACCGTCGCCTTCGACCACTCAGCCATCTCTCCAATTTATATATACTCATTGCTATTTTAATAATGGCTCCCCCGACTGGATTCGAACCAGTGACCAAATGATTAACAGTCATCTACTCTACCGCTGAGCTACGGAGGAACATATACATTAATTTAGCGAGACAGATTCTATGTTTTTTTAACTATAAGTCAAAGTTTTTTTAATACTTTTTTACATTATCCTTACATCAATAAACATAATGCCTATTGTAAGCGAAAAATAAAAAGAGATCTTTAATCAGATCTCTTTTTTAACATATCAATGTATAATTTTTTTAAACATCTAGGTTTTGCACTTGTTTTGCTCTTGTTTGAATAAATCTTTTTCTTGGTGGAACATCTCACCCCATAAGAATCTTGAATATTGCATCTGCTTTTTCAGCATCATCTATTGTAACTTTGTACATCATTCTTTTCTCTGGGTCCATAGTTGTTTCCCAAAGTTGTTCTGGGTTCATTTCTCAGAGACCTTTATATCTTTGAATATTTTCTCATGTTATATCCTCTGATTCTATTATTCTTTCTTTTTCTTCTTCATTATATACATACCATGACTTCTTTCATTTTGTAAGTTTATATAATGGTGGTTGAGCTATATAAAGGTATCATTGTTCAACTACATCTCTTAAGTACCTAAAGAAGAATGTTAATAGAAGAGTTCTAATATGTGAACCATCAACATCAGCATCAGTCATAATAACTATTCTATGATACCTTAACTTAGATATATCAAAGGTTTCTCAAATAGATGTACCCAGGGCTATAATCATATTTTTTATCTCTTGATTCGCATAGATCTTATCTATTCTTGCTTGTTCTGTATTTAAAATCTTACCTTTTAATGGGAGAATAGCTTGATGTTCCCTATCTCTTCATTGTTTAGCTGAACCTCCGGCAGAATCTCCCTCGACTATATATAGTTCTGATTTTGCAGGATCTCTTGATGAACAATCTGATAATTTTCATGGGAGCGTCATTCATTCAAGTGCTCACTTTCTAATTACAGTATCTCTTGCAGCTCTTGCAGCTAATCTTGCTTTTGCTGCCAAAAATACTTTTTCGATAATAGATTTTGCTGTTCTTGGATCTTCTTCTAAAAATTCTAAGAACTTTTCAGCAAAAACTGAATCAACTGCTCACCTTGCTTCTGGAGTTCAAAGTTTTCCTTTTGTTTGTCATTCAAACTGAGGATCAATAACTTTTATAGATATAACACAGGTTAAACCTTCGATAACATCGTCGTTTGTTAAATTTTGATCTTTTTCTTTTAATATTCCCTTATCTCTTGCATATTTATTAATAGTTCTTGTGAGAGCCGTTCTAAATCATGTTAAATGTGAACCCCCCTCTACAGTATGAATATTATTTACAAATGTAATAATATTGTTTGAATACTCTTTATTATACTGAAGAGATAACTCAACTAATATGTCATTTTTCTCCTTTTCTGTATAAAAAATATCCCCTATAGTATCTTCATTCTTGTTTAAAAAATGGACATAAGACTTGATACCTCATTCAAAATAAAATTTATATCTTTTATCCGTTCTTTCATCAATAAAGTTTAACTTAATTCCTTTTGTTAAATATGCTTGTTGCCTTAATCTAGATACTATAGTCTTGTAATCAAACTCCGTAGTAATTTTAAAAATACTTGGGTCTGGAAAAAATTTGATAATGGTTCCAGTTTTATTTGATTTTCATACTACCTCGATATCTCAAATTGGCTTCCCAAGCTCATAAGAATGATAGTAAATTTTACCATCCCTATGAACCCATGCCTCCAATTTTGTTGAAAGTGCATTTACAACAGATGCACCAACTCCATGAAGCCCTCCTGAAACCTTATATCAGCCTCAACCAAATTTTCATCAAGCATGAAGTACCGTTAATATAGTTTCTAATGTTGATTTTCCAGTCTTTGCATGTTTTGCAACAGGTATTCACCTCCCATTATCTTCAACAGTACATGAACCATCTTTTCATAACGCAATAATAATAGTATCACAATGACCTGCCATTGCTTCATCAATTGAATTATCTACAACCTCCCAAACAAGATGATGGAGACCTCTCTCATCTGTAGACCCGATATACATTCATGGTCTTTTTCTTACTGGCTCAAGTCACTCTAATACTTGTATACTATCAGCTCAATACTCTTCATTTTGTTTAGACATTCACCATATATTAAGTTTTAATTTGTCTTAGAATATAGATTTTTAGACTAAAATCAAGAAAAATGAATATTGAATCTAAAAAAAGCTTATTTTCATTCCTAAAGTATTCCATTTTCACTAAAGCTAAAATAATCTCCTTTTGTAACTATTACATGATCTAGCAATTTAATACCTACTAACTCTGATACCTCTTTTAGCCTTTGAGTGACGATTTTATCATTTTCACTTGGGTATGTGCTTCAAGATGGGTGATTATGAATAAGTACAATACTATTTGCCCTATCTTCAATTGCGGGAGAAAAAACTTCTCTTGGATGCACCAAACTCTGATTTAACAATCCTATTGTTATCACTTTTTGAGATATAAGTCTATTTGCTCAGTCAAGAGTGATACTTAATAAGTATTCTTGTTTTTTATTTCTATAATCTCGTACCAATCATAAAACATCATTTATTGACCCTACAATAATAGAATCTTTTATAAAGTATCTTTTTGCAAGTTCAAAAGCACTTATTATTTGCATTGCTTTTACTGACCCAATGCCTTTTATATTCATTAAATCTTCTAATTCAATATTTTCTTGCTTCTTTTCTATCACTCTATTTACAATCTTCGAAAGCTTAAATACATCTATTCACTTAATACCTGATCATAAAATAGTTGCAACTAATTCATATCATTCTAATTTTGCTGGTCAATACTGTAATAGCTTTTCTCTTGGCATCATCATTTTATATTTCAATTTTTATAACTCTAATTTTTCATTCGCTAATTTTACTATCAATGATTCGAGCTCACGAACTTTATTTTCAAGAAATTCGAGTTCATCCTTTTTGATCTTATAATGTTTCTTATAACGAGATGCAACATATGCTTTTCTTAACATCTCAAAATAAAATAGATCCTTTCATATATGTAAATGAAACCATTCCGAGAATAATGGATGAAGAGTCTTTAATTTTGTATATAAAATGTCTAAGTCATGAGTTTTTGGCTTATATCAATTTTTCATTAATAAATATGAGGACATAAATCCTTCTGTAGCTTGATGTAAATAAAAAATAGCGTGTCTGTAACTTTTTCTCTTGAATGCGTTGTTGTAATCAATCAAAAATTCCTTTGCTCCATCAAAGTACCTATTGAAATCTTCTTTCTGAATTACTTCCTTCTCTATATAAGATATATGACGAGAAGATTGGAAACTACATTTATCAGTGTCATATAAAACAACCCCCTCCTTTAATATGTCTAGGTAAAAATAATTTAGCTCTTCTAATTTCCCATTAATATAACTTATATCCTCTACCAATATATTTACATGTCAGCTCAACCACTTTTCATTTTTAATTTCAGATAATATTTTCCTAGACATATTCATATTCTTTTCCTGAGTAGGCTTTCTTGTAACAATCAGTATTTCTATATCACTATTATATTCTAAAATAGTATCTCCCTCCTGTACCATATTTCTCTCTATAAAATCTCATCTTGCATATGCTCAAAATAAGATAATCATCTCTATTGGGAGTTTATGCATGGAAACCTCTTTAATAATCTCCAAGATCTTATTAATTTCAGATTGCTTATATTCTGGTATATTTTTCATAGAAACTTTCATGCTGATTTTAGTATTAATATATACAGAATATATACAATATTATAAGTCTTGGACGGAAAGTCAATATAAAATATATACTTTTTATATACATAGATATTAATACCTTTATATAAGTAAATAAATATGGCTAAAATGACAAAACTCAATACACTGAAATAAACTATATTATTAAAAAAAAGGATGGAAAAAATAAAAAAGGTGTTAGAAAAAGTCTGATTAAGTCAAAATGAGATTAACGTATATTTAACGTCTCTCTCAATATGACAATCTACAGCTTCTATAATTTGACAAAAAATATGACTCAATAGATCCACGGCTAGATATACTTGCCAATCTCTTGTATCAAAAAGAATTATGAGCATGATACCCAAAAAAGACTATTATCTTTTTTCAGCTGAAGACCCAGAGAAACTTCTTAGTATACTGAACAAAGAATACTCTCTTATTGATAATAAAGTAAGGGATTTACAACAAATCATGTGAGATTTAAAATGACTTATCAACCCACAGGCTAGTATCCCAAAAGTAAAATATTACCAAGGAGTGGATTGAGTAATTGAATTACTTGAAGATACCCTAGAAGAATGAAAAGAAATATATTGAGCTATAAAAATAGACAATAACATGAACCCTAAAATTAAAAAATACATAAAAGATACATATATACCTCTCAGGAAAAGCTCAAATTTTAATTCATACTGACTATTCAATGATAATGATGAAACAAAAAGTTATAAGAAACTCGACAAAGAAATAAACAGGTTTTCAATGTTAGTACCAGAAGAGTTTTTTCCTTTTCCTGCCTCATTTCATATATACTGAAATAAAGTCTCTTTTTATTCTTTCTATGAAAATGAAATAACTTGAATTATTATTGAGAATCAACATATACACGACACTCAACTTTCAATGTTTAAACTATGATGGGAGATGGCAAAACAATATTCCATAAATAATGAGTATAAAAATATTAATTTATAATAGGCTCTAATGCAATATAGTATTTTGTTTTACTGGAAAATATTTTCCTAATGCAATAACCCTTTTTTAAGTACTTATCGATAATACTTAAATCATTTTTTTCTAAAGTTACAAATTTAACTTCATCGTTACCTTGTGATACTTGCTCTACTTCTCATGAAGGTAAGCAATACTGCATTAGTTGTTCTAAGGATATATCTTTAGTTATATTCTGCATATTAGGGTCCAGAACTAACTCTAACATTTGCTCTGTAGTTGGAATTCATTGAACCTCTCAACCAATAGATACTCAAACATATCACATATTATTAATGTAAATTTCCATAGGCAAAGAACCAAGAACCGATAACAATTTAGCCTTTTTTCAATCAACCATATTTAATCAATATGCCTGCATTAAAGCAGCAAGTCAAAAACCAGACTGGTATTTTTCATCAATATAAATGGTCCATATATGCGGAACTCCATCATCACACTCTTCAACAAACAAAGTACTCATCAATTCATTTGAACGATCTTTCATAAACAAAAATTTTCATTGACTTAACATGAAGTTTGAAAATGTTGCTTTTAATACAACTTTTGATATATCACTTTTCCTTCTTATGTAAGACTCTGTAATCATAGATGATAATTTTTCACTCTCTTTATCTCAAAATAAATCTGGATACAAAAAATTCTCGTCATTTTTTATTTTTTCGAGACATGGATCATGAATTATATCTCATCAATTTAATACAAAAAATTTAAGTCCATATATATTTTCGTTAAATTCATCCATACTCACTACTTCTGTTGTCTGATTTTGAATAGATATTTGTTTTATCAAAAGTCATCCACCAACTACATCTGTTGAATATTTTTCACTAATCATTAATTGTTTTCAATCTTCAATGCATCTAAAAATTTCCGCTAATAATTGTTTTATTCTTCTCGTCACAATATTTGATGCTCTTAAAAAATCTCATCAATTGTTACTGTCATTTATTATTAAATTAATTAAATTATTTATTGCGGCTATCCCCCCCTCATAACCATCATGACTTGATATTTCATTCATTATTGCTGGAACTTGATTACGGTAAAACTTCGAGTTTTTTAGATGTGGTAAAATATCGTTTCATAATACCTCTTTATTTCTTACTACAAGATTAATAGTAGTAGATAACTTATCAATGACAGCATTCACGTGAGAATGAACAAAACCTAGTCCATCTGAGATATCTTGACTTTTAAGTGATTCAATAGTTAACTCATTCATCTTAATATGCATAATAATGAAATATTAGATAAGTGATTCTAATGTAATTCTGTTAATAATCAACCTTTGAATATACCATAACTGGTGACTAACGATAGTTACCATCATATTTTACCTATTTTAAAGCAATAAATGTGGTATATAATTAAAGACTGGTAATTATCTTTGACTATAATCCATTTTTGTTTACTATATATTTAATATCAAAAAGAAAGTTTTTGGTGTTGAATTAAGTCCATTTATTTCACAAAAGGAGGATGAAGTAAATGGACTTAACCAATAAAGGAGCAAAAAGACAGTTGTACTTACCCTGAAGGAGGAACAGGGTAGATACAACTGTCTTTTTCGTTCTTATTTTTTTATACTTGACCTTTTCATGCAGATTCAAGCTTCGCTTGTTGATCAGCTACTGCACAAGCATCAATGATCGGAGCGAGTTTTCATAACATTATATGAGGTATTCATGAGAAATTTTGTCAGATCCTATGATCTGTAACCCTATCTTGAGGGAAATTATAAGTTCTGATTTTTTCTGACCTATCTCATGATCATACTTGAGACTGTCTTGCTTCTCAGAGTTCTTTTGCTCTTTGCTCTTCGGCTAAAGTGTATAATTTTGACCTCATAATAGCAAAAGCTTTATCTCTATTTTTATGCTGACTTCTCCCATCTGAACATAAAACGATAATTCCAGTAGGAAGATGCTTTAAATGGACTGCAGAATCTGCCTTGTTTGCATGTTGTCATCCAGGACCTCATGATCTCGTAAACTTCATTTCAATTTCATCCATATTCAAAACTACATCAAGCTCATCTACTTCTGGCATAATTGCAACTGTAATTGCTGAAGTATGGACTCTTCATTTATTTTCTGTTTCTGGAATTCTTTGAACTCTATGTACCCCTGATTCATATTTAAACCTTGAATATGCTCATTCTCATTTAATTTCAAATACCATTTCTTTTACCCCTCACGCTTCACTGATATTTTGCTCAACTATTTCAATTTTATATCCTTCTCCTTCAGCAAAAATAATATATGCCCTCGATAATTCTCATGCGAATAGTGCTGCTTCATCTCACCCTGTACCAGCCCTGAGCTCAACCATAATATTTTTTTCATCGTTTGGGTCTTTTGGTAACAATTCTAGCTTTAAACGCTCTTCCATTTCAGGGATTTGATCTTCAATTTCTTTGATTTCTTCTTTTAACATATCTTTCATTTCAGTATCTTTTTCAGAACTGAGCATTTCTTTATTCTCTATTAATGATTCATTAGCATTTTTATATTCTTTATATAAATTTACAGCTCATTCAATTGCTTTTTTTCTTGTAGCAACCTCTCTTATTTTTTTTTGATCTTTAAAAATATTAGGATCTCCTAATTTATTCTCCAACTCTTTATATTCAGCTACCAAATTATCTAAATTGAATTTCATTTACTTTTATTATCTACTAAATTTTGTGTGATTGTAGTGAAAAAATGAAAAAATGCAAGAAACAAAAAAGAAGACAAAGGGTCTTCTTTTTTTCATTATATTTTATATTTCAACCTATCTAAAGGTATTTCTTTTCAAGCAATTACTATTTTCGGTTTTATCTCTTTTTCTTCTGAACCCTCAAAGAAGAAACTATTATCAAGGTCTTCTTTTTCAAGTTTTTGTGCAAGTTGTTGTTCTAAATCTTTCATCACCATCAATTTTTCTAAGACATCATAGACTCTCATAACGGCTTCACCATTTGTGAAATCTGACATTCTTACAATTTGTTCTAATCTCTCACCTTTTGCTTCAAAAACTAAATCTCCTAAATATCTAAGAGTTACTTTTTTAGGGTCAGTAGTATTTTTTAAATTATATATTTTTAATTCATCATCTTCATTTTCTCATAATTGTTCAATTATTTTTTCTCTTGAATATGAATCAATAAGAAAGTCGACAAGGTCATCTATTCATTCTCCTGTAGCTGCTGAGATAACAAATACTTCTTTGTTATGTTTTTTCTTAAATTCCGAAACGATATAGTCTTTCATTTCATCATCTAACAAGTCAGCTTTTGAGAATACAACAATTTCTTCTTTTTTTGCTAAGTCTTCAGAAAAATATTCAAGCTCCTTTCTGATATCTTCATAATCAGAGAAAACTTTATCCATTCTATACATATCAAGAAGATGAAGGAGTACTCCAGTTCTTTCAATATGTTTCAAAAATTCTATTCACAGTCCTTTTCATTGACTCGCTCATGGAATAAGCCCTGGAACATCTTCAAGTACCAATGATTTTCATTTATGATCTAGTACTCATAAATTTGGAGTCAAAGTGGTAAATGGGTAGTCTCCGATTTTTGGTTTTACATTTGTAATATTTCAAATGAGAGTTGATTTTCATGCTGATGGTACTCCTATAATTCAAATATCTGCTACTAATTTCAATTCTAATAGAAGATCCTTTTCTTCTGATATATCTCAGATTTCTGCAAATGCGGGAGCTTGTCTTGTAGAAGAACAGAAGTGGGCATTCCCAAAACCACCTTTTCATCATTTCGCGATGAGTAATCTGGTGTTATTTTCATCTAAGTCAGCTAGAATTTCTTCCGTATTTGCATCTCTCACAATAGTTCAAACAGGAATCTTTAGAATAAGGTCTTCTCCATTTGCCCCATGACATAACTGAGTTCAACCTCACTCACCTTTCTCAGCTTGTAAAACTTTTTTATGTCTATATTCTGAAAGAGTATTAAGATTATTATCAGTTTGTAATATTATATTTCCTCCATGTCCAGCATCTCCACCCCGGGGACCTCATTTTGGTATATATTTTTCTCTTCTCCAACTAACAAGACCATCTCATCATTTTCAGGCAATAACTTTTATTTTTACTTCATCTATAAACACTCGTATTTTAATTATGAATTACACATTGATTTTATTATATTTCTTTTCTTCATGAAATCAAAAAATAACCCTATTTTTGCCCGAAGGCTGGGTTATTCATCTTTGTTTATTATTTGGTGTCAATGGGTGGATTTGAACCACCGACCGCAGGGATATGAATCCTGTGCTCTACCCCTGAGCTACACTGACAAATTTTTTAATTGCCTAGGATTTATATTTGTAATTGATAAAAAGTCAAATTTTTCGGTAGTTTTTTTTGACTTTCATATATATATATATACAATGCTGTCGCTTTTTTAAAAAGCAATTTTAAATTTATATCCTTCCAGTTTATAATAAATTGGATAATAACCCATAGGAATAACATGGCAAACTATGAATTAATGCTCATTACAAACCCTAACATCACTGATGAAGAAAGGAATGAATGTATTTGAGAGCTCAAAGAACTTTTCGAAAAAAACTCTGTTAAAATCGAAAATGAAGATATTTGGGGAGATAAAAAATTAGCATACAAAATTAATAAATGTGAAAGAGGTTTCTACCATCTTTATGACTTAGACTTTGATGGAAAGCTTATTAAGGTTTTATCAAAAAGTATAAACCTTAATGCAAATATCTGGAGATATATGTTTGTTAAAAAAGAAGCATAATACTTCCTTTTCAAAAATATAATCATTATTTATTAATCGCCCAGACGACATGAGAACTGTAAACAAAGTAACTCTTATTTGAAATGTTACAAGAGATCCCGTGGTAAAGACTACTGAAGCATGAAAAAAAATAGCAATGTTTACTATTGCTACAAATAGATACTTCAAAAGTGGTGATTGAGAAAGTAAGTCTGAATCTGAATTTCATAACTGTGTTGCATGGGGAAACCTTGCAGATAGAATTGAAAGCTTCTTAGTAAAATGAAAATTAATATATATAGAAGGAAGATTAAAAACAAGAGTTATAGAAAAAGAAGATGAAACAAGAATATATAAAACTGAAGTTGTTGCTTCAGACCTCATTTTCCTCAATAAAAGATCTGACTTTAATGAAACTGAAACAGTTTCTGAAACAACGGATCATGATGAAGATAAATTTTAATTTATTTATAATTAACAATAATTATGACAAAAACAACATGTCCTTTAGACGGACAAGATATCGACTACAAAAATATTGAACTTTTAAAAAAATACATTACTAAATTTGGGAAAATTACTCCTAGATACTACTCAGGAGTATGCCTAAAGAATCAAAAAAAATTAGCAAATGCTATCAAAAAAGCTAGAATTATGGCTTTAATTCCATTTGTTAAAAAGTTTGATCCAAATTTTGAAGGGTAATTCCTTTTAAAAGAAAAAAGCCTTTCCATTCAGGAAAGGCTTTTTTCTTTACTTTTTTCATTTTATTCATATAATCGCGCGTGATTTATTAATTATTTAACTAAAATAAAATATGTCATTTAGAAATATTGCCATTATTGCCCATGTTGATCATGGGAAAACTACATTAGTAGATGAACTTTTAAAAGCTGATGATAACTTTGATACTAGAATTGGTATTGAAGAAAGAGCTATGGATAGCAACGCTCAAGAACAAGAAAGAGGGATTACTATTTACTCGAAAAATACCGGTATTAATTATAAAGGAAATAAAATCAATATTGTTGATACTCCAGGGCATGCTGATTTTGGTTCTGAAGTAGAAAGAGTACTCAGAACTGTTGATTCAGTTTGTTTAGTAGTAGATGCATATGAAGGTCCTATGCCTCAAACAAAATTTGTACTTAAGAAATCACTCGAACTTGGTTTACATCCAATTATCCTTATTAATAAAATGGATAAACCTTCTGCAAGAGCTGAATGGGTAGTTGATCAATTATTTGATTTATTTGTACAACTTGGGGCTACTGATGAGCAATTAGAGCATCTAAATGAACCTGTATACGCTATTGCAAGAGATGGTCTTGCTTGGACAGATGAAAAACCAGAACAAAAAGATATTACTCCTCTTCTTGATTATATCATGGAAAAGGTTCCTACAAAAGCAAATGATGCTTCTGCTCCTTTAAAAATGCAAATTGCAAACCTTGGATATGATAACTTCTTAGGAAGACTTGGTATTGGTAGAGTCTATGATGGTACTGTTAAAGTTGGTCAAGAAGTGATTATTACTGCAAATGATGGAACTCAAAGAAAAGGAAAAATTTCTGATATTCTTACAAATGAGGGTTTAGAAAAAATAAAAGCTACTGAAGCAGTTGCTGGTGATATTATTACTATTGCTGGTATCCCTGATATATTTGTAGGTGAAACTGTTGCTGCTAATGAAGAAATTGCTGCTATGCCACCTATTACTATAGATGAACCTACTCTAAAAATGGAATTCTTAGTAAATAACTCTCCATTTGCTGGAAGAGAAGGTAAATTTGTAACTTCAAGACAAATCAGAGATAGATTAGAAAAAGAAATGGAAACAAACGTAGGGTTAAAAGTTGATTTCAATGCTGGTGATAACTATGAAGTTGCAGGAAGATGAGAACTTCATTTATCAGTACTTATTGAAACTATGAGAAGAGAAGGTTTTGAATTACAAGTTGGTGCTCCAGTTGTAATTATGCATGAACAAGATGGTGTTAAAATGGAACCTATAGAAAATGTAAACATATCAGTTCCTGCTGGAATTGAAGGTACTGTTATTGCAGAACTTGGAAAAAGAAAAGGACTTATGTCTAACATGGTTGAGTCAAATGGTATTGTAAACTTAGAATTCTCAGTTCCAACAAGGGGTTTACTTGGTTTCAAATCATTATTTACAACAATGACAAAAGGTGAAGGTCTCCTTTCAAGTTCATTTGATGCATTTGAAAAATATAAAGGTGCTATTGAAAAAAGAGCTGTTGGTTCTATGATCTCTATGGAAAATGGGAAAACTATGGCTTACTCTCTCTTTAAATTACAAGATAGAGGTACTATATTTGTTCAACCAGCTACTGAGATATATGAAGGTATGATTCTTGGTGAATCTAATAAAGATCAAGATTTAACAGTAAATGCGACAAAAAATAAAAAGCTTACAAATGTAAGAGCATCTGGTACAGATGAAGCATTAAAACTTACTCCACCAAAACTTATGTCTTTGGAAGAAGCTATTGATTACATCTCTGCAGATGAATACGTAGAAATCACTCCAGAAACAATTAGATTAAGAAAAAAATTCTTAAAAGAGGGTGAAAGAAAAAGAGGAAAAAGTGATTAGTAAGTATATGAAACAAAAAAAGAGAGATTCTGATTGAATCTCTCTTTTTTGTTGTGGATAGTTTTATGCCTTCATATAAGACCTCACCCTTGAATTCCCTCTCCTTAAGAGGAGAAGGAGGAGCAAAAGTTTCATAATTTTTATTTTACTACTATATTTACTATCCTTCCTGGAACATAAATCTCTTTTACTATGGTTTTTCATTCGAGCCACCTAGCAACACCTTCATTATTTCTTGCTTTTTCAAGTACAGAGTCTTTGTCTTCATCTTTTGATACTTCAATATCTCCTCTGAGTTTTCAAAGGACTTGTACTCCTATTTTAATAGTGTCATCTATTGTCATTTTTTCATCATACTTTGGCCAAGTGTCATTAAATAGTGAAGAATTATTTCAAAGTCTTTCATTTAATTCTTCAGCAAGGTGAGGAGCAAAAGGCTGTAATAATATTACAAAGATACTCTTCCATTCTGATTGTTTATCTTCAGCTTTTGGAAGTCAGTTATTTATAAGAATAATGAGAGCTGCTATAGCTGTATTAAACTTATAGTTTTCAATATCTGATTCTACTTTTTTAATTGTTTTATGCAGAAGTTTTTCAGTAAAAATATCATCTTCTGTTGAAATTTTTGGATCATGACCAAAAAGCCTTTCTGATTTATCCAAGAATCTCTTTACTCAAATAATTCACTTTGTATCCCATGGAGCAGCATCTTTGAACTCTGCCATATACATTTCATAGAGTCTCAGTGAGTCAGCTCCGTATTCTGCAATAATATCATCTGGATTGATAACATTTTTGAGGGATTTACTCATCTTTGAGACAATTCTGTCTACTTCGACTCCTGTTTGAATTTCATAGTATTTTCCGTCTTTCTCTTCTACAAGGTCATTTGCCAGTAATCCTCAGTTTTTCCTTTGGAATGCATGAGCTAATATAAGTCCTTGATTTCTCAATCTATAGAATGGTTCATCAGTTGGGACTACTCCTATATCAAAGAGGAATTTATGCCAAAATCTTGCATAAAGTAGGTGAAGAACAGCATGTTCTGCTCACCCTACATATGAGTCAACTTCTCCCCAATATTTTGCAACATCAGAGTCAACAAGTGACTCACTGTTATTATTATCCATGTATCTTAAATAATACCAACAAGATCCTCCCCATTGAGGCATTGTGTTTGTTTCTCTTTTTGCTGGCCTTCCACATTTTGGACATTCACAATTAACAAAACTCTCAATTTTACTCAGAGGGCTTGTCCCATCTCCTGATGGTTCAAAGTTATCGGTCTCTGGAAGTAGAATAGGGAGATTTTCTTCTTTTTCTCAAACTATTCCACAATCATCACAATGAACCAGAGGAATTGGTTCTCCCCAATATCTTTGTCTTGAAAATAACCAGTCTCTAATTTTATAAGATGTCGATCTCTTAGCAAATCATTTCTCTTCTAAATAGTCAAGCATTTTTTCTCTTCATGAAAGAAAAGTTTCTCAAAGCATTTCTTTTGGCTCAATCAGTTCTCAATCATTTTCCCTATAAAATACTTCTAAATTTTCTACTTGTTTTCTTAATTCTGTATCCTTTGGAAGTAAAACAACTTTCAATTGAATATCATATTTTTTTGCAAATTTAAAATCTCTTTCATCATGTGCAGAACATTTTACTATTCATGTTCCATAATCTGCAATTGCATAACTTGCAATCCATAAAGGTAAATCTCAGTTTCATAATGGATCCGATATATATCTTCATGTAAAAATTCATTCTATTTCATTCTCAGCTTCATACTTATCAATATTTCTTTTATCAAGCATCTTTAATAATTCATTTCTGATACTCTCTTCTCATTCTACTCAAGTCAAAATCTGATCCATTAAACTATGATCAGGTGCAATTACATAAAATGTATCTGCATATGCCATTTGTGGAACTGAATTATATGTTTCAAACTCTATGTCAGTTCACTTTATTTGTTGTTTAAATAATGCTCCTTCTGATCTTCCGATCCAGTTTCTTTGCATATCTTTAATTCCTTCTGGCCAATCTAGTTTATCTACATCACTAGCTAGCCTATCAGCATATTTTGTGATAGCGAGTACCCATTGTCTGATTTTTTTCTTCTCTACTTTTGTCCCACACCTTTCACAGGTAAAGTCCTTTAAGACCTCTTCATTTGCCAGACCGGTCTTACATGAAGGGCAGTAATTAATAGGTAAGTCTTGTTCATAAGCAAGACCTTTTTCAAAGAGTTTTAAAAATATCCATTGTGTCCATTTATAATATTTTGGATCTGTAGTATCAATTTCTCTATCCCAATCATATGAAAATCAAAGAGCTTTTATTTGTCTTCTAAATGTTTCTATATTATTATCTGTTGTAATTCTCGGGTGAGTTCCTGTTTTAATAGCATAATTTTCAGCAGGAAGACCGAAAGCATCCCACCCCATAGGGTGAAGCACATTAAAACCTCTTGCTTTTTTATATCTTGCTACGATATCATTTGCAGTCATTCATTCTGGATGCCCGACGTGTAAACCTGCACCTGATGGGTATGGGAACATATCTAAACAATAATACTTTGGCTTTGAAAAATCATTTTCACACTTAAATGTGTTATTCTTTTCCCAGTAGTTTTGCCATTTGCTTTCTATCTCTTTATGATTGTACATTTATCGCATTCAGTAAAATAAATTATTGATGAAATTATACGATTAAAAAGAGATTTTTCTAGTTTTTGTTTGTAAAAAAACAAAGAAGTTTTATAATCATTTTATATTTAGATTATAAAACTTCTGTATGTTAAATAAAATTCTAGTATTTTGAGGAATAGCTCTCATTGCAATACTTGTGGTAGAAAATATGGTAACTAACAGTCCTGCATATCTTTTTATATCAGCTTGATCAAAATGATGGCTCTTATCGTTTGTGTCTGCTATGATTGGTATGTGAATATGATATGGTCTTTCATGAATGTTTAAAAAAAGTAGTATGGATGATGATAACTTAGATTTCTAAACAATAAAAAAAGAATATTGAAAAATATTCTTTTTTTATTGTAATGATTATTATGCCCCAACAAGGAGACCAAGAACCCATGTAACAATAGAACCTGCGATAAAGATTACTACTAATCAAATAGCCGCTTGAGTAATAATTGTTCTTCATGTTTTTACTTTTTCTTCATCTCAACCAGCAGTTAAGATATTGAAACCTCCCCAAAGGAGATATACAACTGCAAGAATAGCAAGAAAAGCCATAGCGTTTGCAATAATATTTTGTATTGTTACATCTGCTCCTTGACCAGTATCTCCTATCTTTTGATCTACTTTTCCTAAACCAAAATCTGGTGCTGCATTTACAGAATTTAATGCTAATAACCCTGCACCAGCTGAAGCATAAAATGTGTTTTTTACTATATTTTTCATCATGTATAATTTATTAATAAAATATAATACAAATATATTATACGATACTTTATTATCAAACGCAAATTTTCATAACTAAAATATTGCAAATTGCAAAAAACTCGGTACATTTTATGTAAAATAATGATAATAAATATATATGGAGAGAAAACAACTTATTCAAAAACTAAGAATCTACTGAAAAGAAAATGATGTCCCAAATATCACAGATGTAAATGCTCATTTTTTAAGAGACCTGATCAAAATTAAACGAGTACAGAATATGCTTGAGATATGAACAGCAAATGGTTTTTCAGGTATTCAATTTGGGATCGAGCTTGAAAAAATAAACTGAAAACTCACTTCTGTTGATTTTTCAGAAAAATCATATCTACAAGCAGTTGAAAATATAAAAGAAGCTGCTCTCGATAATATTATTTCTCTTATTTGGTGAAATGCATTAGATGAGATTCCAAAACTGACTGAAACTTACGATTTTGTATTTATAGACTGAATGAAAAGAAGGTCTGTTGATTTCCTCAGCCTTGTCTGGGATAAGGTGGAGGTATGATGAATCATAGTTATTGATGACGTTATTAAGTTCAAAGAAAAAATGGTGTGACTCTGGGAATATTTAGAAAAAAATAATATAGAATTTAATGTAATTCCTATTGATATAGATGATGGGGTTATGATGATAGTGAAGGGGTAAACTTTTAAAATCCCTCCCCCTTCGGGTACTTGGTATGCCCCAACGAAGTGAGGGTACCCTTTGAAAAAGGGAGAAATACAAGTGTATCAATTAAATAAAATAATATGAAATTCATAATAAAGCCATTTTCAGAAATAATGATTAAATCAAAGCCTGTGAGGAAAAGATTATTACAGACTTTGCAATATAACTTAAATTTAAGAGTCAAAGCTCTTAATAGTAACTTAAAGGTGAGTATATTTTACGATAAGTTAGAATTAAACATCAAAGATCCAGATTGAGAAACAGAATTTGATTTGGTTGCAATAAAAAAAGCTTTATCAAGAACTCCTTGAATTGAGAGTTTTCTTGAAGTTGAAAGTCATGAGATATGTGATTTTGATGCTATATTAGAAAAAGCTGCAGAAGTATATTTAAATCAAATAAAAGATAAAAGTTTTGTAGTAAGGGTAAAAAGAAGTGGAAAACATGATTTTACATCCGTTGAGTTAGAAAGATATGTATGAGCATGACTCCTCAAAAAACTTGATACATTATGAATTCATGGAAAAGTAGATGTAAAGACTCCAGAAATAAAAGTAGCCATTGAGGTAAAAGATGAAAATCTCTATATAGTTAAAAATACTGGATATTGAATGGGATGATACCCCACTGGAGCACAAGATAAAATTATTAGCTTAATTTCTGGATGATTTGACTCTGGAGTTTCAACGTACTCTATGATGAAAAGAGGTTGTAAGGTAGATTTTCTATTCTTCAACCTGTGAGGTTCTGCTCATGAACTCTGAGTAAAACAAGTTGCTTACTTTCTTAATAATCAATTTTCTGTTTGATACAGTGCCAATATCATCACTGTCCCGTTTGAAAAGCTTGTCCGTGAGTTAGTTACTAATATTCATCATAAATACAGAGCTATTATTCTTAAAAGATGTATGCTTAAAATTGCAGATCAAATCTCTCAAGAACAAGATTATTACGCTATAGTTAAAGGAGATAGTTTAGGTCAAGTTTCAAGTCAAACCCTTAAAAATATGTTTGTTATAGACAAAGCATCTGATACTCTCGTACTGAGACCTCTCATAGCATTTAACAAACAAGAAATTGTAAATATTACTAAACAGATCGGGACCTATGATTTCGCATGTAATATGCCGGAATATTGTGGGGTTATTTCAGACAAACCTTCTACTGGTGCTAAATTGGAAGATGTACTGAAAGAAGAAAAAAATCTTGACCTCAGTATATTAGAAGAGGCTTTTATAAATAAAAAAGTAGCAAAGGTTACTGATGTTATTAATCAAATCCAGACAGGGAATAATGATATAGAATACTCTAACTTTGCTCTTGAAAATGATGTTGTTATAGATGTCAGGGATCCTGAAAATATCAAGAAAAAACCTCTTGTAATCGAATGAAAAGAAAATTTAGAGATACCTTTTTATGATATCAATAATGTATTTAAAGATCTCGATCAAAGTAAAACTTATCTCCTATATTGTGATAAGTGAGTCATGTCAAAATTACATTGATTATATCTGAAAGAAAAATGATTTGGGAATGTAAAAGTTTTTAAAGTTCTTGAAAAAGATAAGACTTGTGGAACTTTATAAACAAAAAAAGAAAGAGACTTTGTCTCTTTCTTTTTTTGTTTTAAGCTATGTCCTTTTTTACTCATTCTATTCACTGATTTATTGATGCAATAAGCTCTGTTCCTTTTCCACTTACAGGTAATGACTGTACTAATTCACCTGAACTATTAAAAACTCATGCTTTTATTTCTCCTAAACGTTTATTTCTAGATCAGAATTTACTAAACAGACTTGTTTTTGTTTCTTCTCTATACATTATTACAGCATAGTCTCCTCCTTTGTTAGGGATGATACCTACTTGTTTTTTGTTTGAAGTTCCATTTTCTAAACTTGCAACTGCTACTTCTAGTACTTGAGTATTGTACCCTTGTTCAATATTATTTCTTTGTTCGTTTATATATGCAATTGCTTGTTCTTCTGATTCTATAACAGTATCTCCCATACCAATGGGAGAGTCAGAAATTCAGTCTGTCCATGTTGTATCATATGTAATAGCCATTGATTCATCATCAAGTTCTAATGTAATAGTTTCTCAATTTACTCATATAAATGTTGTTAAATCTTTATCAGTAAAGGTTTTAACAAGAAATTCCTTTGTTGTTTTATACGCTTCAGCAGTTGTTTCAACCACATTATCATATACTTCTCCAGAAGCCTTCGTAAAATCATCAAATGCTTCTCAGGATGCATCAACAATATTATCAAAAGTTGATGGTTCTTCAGCTGAACTATCATCAGCTATGAGAATGTCCATATCTATATTATTCATTGCTGCTTCAAATGCGTCCATTTCAGCAATTGTTGACTTTCATGCTTTATTAATATCGCTTTCGAACTGAGTAGAAAGGTCCGCATATACCTCTTGATTCTTTATGTATTTCACTCATAAACCTTTTACTTGCCCCAGTCTCATTTGCTCCTTATCCTTCACTTCTGAATTAAAAGTTTCCATTGCAATTTTTGCTGTACTAACTTCTATTAAACTTGCCTTTCATACTCCAAGTAAAGGCTTCATTGTTGCTTCTAAATTAGCTTTTGATTCTATCGTTCAATAAAGAACATCTACATTTTTCATATTATTTCTATACTCTTTATTCATAGAAATTACAGTTTGAAACCTATCAGCTTCTTGCTCCGCTTGAGATTTTTGCTCTGCTAATACTCTTGCATGTTCAGCTTCCGCTTGAGATTTTTGTTCTGCCAATACTCTTGCCTGTTCAGCTTCCGCTTGAGATTTTTGTTCTGCCAATACTCTTACCTGTTCAGCTGCTGCTTGGGATTTTTGCTCTGCTAATACTCTTACCTGTTCAGCTGCTGCTTGGGATTTTTGCTCTGCTAATACCCTTGCTTGCTCTGCTTCTCCTGTTTGTCTAACTTGATTTAATTTTGCTAAATTTTCTTCATCACCTTCAGCTTCTGATCTAACTTTTGTAAAATCAACTTTATTATTATTAGATAAATTATCATCAAATGATGTATAAAACTCTGATATATTTGTATCTTGATTAAATTTTCAATCTGTCATACTGATATATCAATGTTCATCAGTGTTATCAGTTATATCTTTCATATAAGATTCTTTTCTATAAACCAGAATTTTATTTGATCAACTATTATGAACTAGAGAAAAAACTTTATTCTTATCGTCTTTTACTGTTGAAGCAATACTATTATAGTCGGGTAAATTTATACCAGCTGACGCACTTAAAAGGTTTTTAATAGCATTAAATGTATCTTCTGAGTCTACTGTATATCAGTTTTCTAACATTGCTAACATTGATTCTTTTAAGCTTTCTTTTGTATCAGTATATATTCTCTCTTTATCTTCATTAAGCCTTTGAGATAACTCGTCAATATCTTCCTTATCTTTCCCATCAATTTTATTATCTGCTGAAATATCAGCTAACAATTCACTCACTGACTTTTCTTCGGAAGCTTTTTGTTCAGTTTTTTCTTGAGTCTCTCCAGATAATCATTCAGGTGTACCAAGTAAACTCCCCCTTACAGTCATCATAAATAAATTCTTGTAGAAATGGAACATAAGATAATAATTATATAACTAAAATTTGTTTTTATTTTTTTGAACTAGTTATATTCTATCATATACAGAAAAAAGATGTCAAAAATTATATCTTGACACCTTTGCTATATAATGCATTTCAAGAAATAAAAAACAAGATAACTCATTATCTTGTTTTTAAATAAATTTCTTCAGTGCCATTTTTGCCTCTTTATCCATTGACCTTTCCTTGAGAACCTGCTTCTTTTGATGAGCCTTTCTCCCTTTTGCCAATCAAACTCTTAACTTAATCAAACTTCACTTAAAATACAGTTCTAATGGAATCACAGAGTATCATGCCTCTTTGATTTTAGATCATATATATGTAATAGTCTTCCTATGTAAGAATATTTTTCTTGGAGCCTCGACTTCTATCGTTTCTCTATTTGAAAGTGCTTTCCATGGAGTAATATGCATTCATTTTACATATAATTCCCCACTCATAAGTGAAACATATGCTCACTTCAAGTTTACATGCTTCGCTCTTACACTCTTTGTTTCATATCACTTTAACTCAATTCATGCCTCCCATGAATCAAGTATTTCATAATCAAAATATGCTTTTTTATTCTTTGTTATTAATGCATCATGTTTTTTCATATTCTCTTCATTATTTTTATCTGTTTAATTTCCTTCAAATAAGTTTGATTGATCTTCTATAATATAATTTTTATCTTTTCCTTTATAATACCAGTCCCATTTCATGTAATCTTCTATATCATATTTACCAGCTCTGGCTATATTATACGGATTTTTATGTATCGCAAAATGTAAATGATAATCAGCGTAATTTTTTTCAGGAACTCAAGAAACTCATACAGTTCAAACTGGTTCTCACTTCTTTACTAAAACTCCCTCCTCTATTCCTGTAAAAATATTACTTAAATGACTATAAAATATGACATCTCATCTCGTTGTTTTTAACCATACTTGATTTCATCTTAATAGGTCTAAGTTTCTTAATTTTTCTTCTTTTGTAAGGGTTTCTGATTTTTTGATTTTTTGTAAATCCGAATAATCGAAATTTGAAACTACTCTCATAACAATTGCATCATCTATCGCAACCACCTTTTCTCAAAAGGTATCTCATACATCCCAACCATGATGAACCCCATCTGTATAATCGCTTCTATATGACCTTAAAGCATTCGGTATTTTATTAGCATTTGTTGAAATTTTTTCTCATACTATTGGAACAATATACTTTTCCGTTCTTTTTTCTACTATATTATTTACAACACTATAAGTATATATTAACTCTTTTAATGTTCTTTTCTTTTTCAGAAACGAGTAATGACTGATTCATAGGTCCTTTGAATAAGTCTTATATTGAGAAAATATATTTATTTTGTTTTTCAATATAGAATGAAATGCTTGTAATTTTTCATCATTGAGGTCAAGTAATTTCTGATAAATACTTAATTCTGAATGTATATTTAACGATGTCATAAATATAATTTCATTTTCTTCATCTCTAAATGAAATTTTATTATCTCTACAAGTATTATCCAGATACTGTAATTCAAATAAATAAAGATCGTCTTTCTTTTGAATAAATTTTGAAAAAATATTACATCTTGAGGTAATTTTCTTATTTTCTAAACTTTTTCCAGACTTAAAAATAAGTTTCGTTTTATATAAATTTCATGAATCAAGATAAATATTATTTGATGATTTAAAAGAAAGAGTAATTCATTTAAAAGCATACACACCAGAAAACACAAGTGAATAACCAAATAATACACTAAATAATAATACTGATATCAAAGAAATAATTATTGGTTTTTTATTCATTCTTCATATTCTTAAGTAAAAATTGCACTTAATATAGCCAAAAATCTTATTTTTTCAAGTTTTTATTAAAAAAGCCCCTTGTTAACAAGGGGCTTTTAGATGCGAAAACAACTACTATTCACTAATTGTACTTTCAAGTAATCAGTTAGAGTTAACAGAAACATTAATATTCTCTTCCATACGTTCAACATCATTTGGGCTCAGCATTCTCATAGCAACAGCTTCATCTAATGACATACCTATATTATTTACTAAATCAATCAATTACGATTTAGACTTAGCCTGTAATAGGATAGATTGTATATTTAACATCTGACTCTTCTCCTTTTTTCGTTTTATTAAAGTCTTGGAATACTACCAGTGGTAACTGAGTAGCGAAACATGAATTCCACATTTAGTGATGTGTAAAATAGGCATATATTCTCTGATATAAAGAATAAAAACGTATTTCAATCCAAGAATTTAGCTTACAATCCATGTGGCTTATAAACTGCGATAATTTATATCTTTTTTTTTATATAAGTCAAACTTTAAAAGTAGGTAATTTATTTCCACTTCTTGTTCATCCACTCCTCTAGTCAGCCAATATCCTCCACTGAAATTTTCGTGGAGATTTCTTGTCATTTCAGGTTTATAAATACCTTGATATCTCAGCTATGTTGAGTAAGTAAGAACTCTTTCAGCTCATGTAAATCTTGTTTCATAGCTGAATGAGGTATATCAACAACAAATTTATGAAGAACTTCTGGATCAAGAGCAACGAGTTGTAATTCTTTTGCTTGTTTTCCAATATTTATTTTTTCTTCTAGATTTTCATCAAACTTTTCCCCTCCTGACTCAGACTCATTACTCTCTGAATTCTCTAAATCTGCTGTATCATTTAGATGTTTATGTAAAAATCTTTTTCAAGTATTAAAGAGTCAAAGATCAGTTGCTTGCTCTCTTATCATTGCTATGCTGGCAAATTTCATATCACGTGTTCTAATACTTTTTCTTCCGTATTCAAAATTTACATCTAATGTTCCATTTACTATGATCACTTTATCTTCTTCCACTTTTTCTTTATATTTATCTAAGTCTCTTGGGAATAAAACTACTTCAAAATCATAATCAAATCATTCACATTTTAAAAACATCATTGTTTTTCAAGTCTTTGTGATAATTTTTCTAATATCAATAATCACTCCAACAGCTTGTACTACTTCCTCTTTTTCATCTTTTTTATCTTTTTTCTTTTGTTCTGCATCTTTTCATTCGTTTTCTCTATCATAGATTTCTTGTAATTCTTGCATACTCATTTTTAACTTCTTTGTATTCGAGCTTCTTCTATTACAATATCTGCTCAATCCATCAAGAGGGTGACCAGAAACATAAATTCATATTACTTCTTTTTCTCATCTTAATTTTTCTTCAAATGTGAATGGTTCACCTTCAATAAGCTCAAGAATATCTTCAAATTCATCTGAATTATCAAATAAACCTATCTGACTGGTCTGTTTCTTTTTTTCATCTTTTCTACAAAACCTGATAATATCCAAAATACTATCAAACATTTGTCTTCTTTCTCATAGGTCATCCATAGCTCAAGCAAGTATAAGGGCTTCGAGAGATTTTTTATTAATCACTTCATTTCAACAAAATTCAATAAAATCTTCCAGTGAGTTAAATTTTCCACCAGCTTCTTTTCTAGCTTCAATAATCCTGTCGATTGGTCCCTCTCAAATTCATTTGATAGCTTTCAGTCAAAATCTTATATTATCATCATCAATATAAGTAAAATGTTTCAACGATTCTTGTACACTTGGTGGAAGAACACTAATTCACTTTGATTCACTCTCTGCAACTTCTAATACAATCCTTTCCATGTTTTCTTCATCTGAAATCATCACAGATGTAAGAAACTCTGTTGGATAATATGCTTTTAAATATGCTGTCTGGTATGCAATAAAAGCATAACAAGCGGCATGAGACTTATTAAATGAATAGTTAGCTGCAGGCTGTATCATCTCTTCATATATATATCTACTTACTTCAGGCTTATATTGTTTATATGATTCAGATTTGATAATAAACTCCTTTTTTAAAGCTTCAATAACTTCAATTTTTTTCTTTCATATTCACCTTCTCAGTAGATCTGCTTCTCATAGAGAAAAACCTGCCATATATTGAACGATAAACATAAGTTGTTCCTGATATACTGCAATTCCATATGATACATCTAATATCTGTTTCAGATCTTCATTTAGTTTCATTTTTTGCTCTTCTATTTCTTCATCACTATACTTCTTCTTTAAAATCTCTACCAAATCATCTGTCATATATTTGATATCCTCTCTTCAAAATTTCCTATCAATATAGGTAGGAATATAAGCCAATGGTCCTGGTCTATAAAGAGACACCATCGCAATAATATCATCAAATGTATTTGGTTGTAGGTCTTTCAAATACTTTCTCATCCCATCAGATTCAAATTGAAATACTCATGTTGTATCTCATTCTGCAAATATTTCAAATGATTTTTGGTCAGCAGTATCTATTTGTAATATATCAAAATCATCTCATTTACTATTTTTAATAATTTTTTGAGCTCTTTTTATAATAGTCAGATTCCTAAGTCATAAAAAATCCATCTTAAGAAGACCAAGATCCTCAAGAGGGTTCGCACTATATTGAGTTATGATACTCTCTGAATCCTTTGGAGGGTGTTGCAGCGCTGTAAAATTTGTCATTGGCTGTGGTGCAATAATTACGGCACAAGCATGAACTCACAACTGCCTTACATTTCACTCAATTTTAAGTGCATTGTCTATGATTTCTTTATATTTTTCATTGGTATCATATGCTTCAAAAAACTCTGGAGAATCCTGAAGAGCTCCTTGTAGTTTTGTTCCTGGTTTCTCAGGAATGAGTTTTACAAGAGCATTCATCTCTGCAAAAGGAATTCCATATACCCTTCATACATCTTTCACGGCAGCTCTTGCTGCAAAAGTACCAAAGGTACATATTTGTGCTACTCTATCTGCACCATATTTATTTCTACAATATTCTACGACTCTATCTCTTTCATTATCGGCAAAATCTGTATCGATATCAGGCATAGAGATTCTGGCTGGATTCAAAAATCTTTCAAATAGAAGATCATATTTCATAGGATCTATATCTGTGATTCATGACAAAAATGCCATAAGCGAACCAGCAGCTGATCATCTTCATGGTCATACTGGAATATCGTTATCACGTGCCCAATTAATATAATCAGCCACAATCAAAAAGTAAGCATCAAATCACATTTCATGAATTACTACAAGTTCATACTCAAGCCTTTCTATGAAATCCTGTTGCTCTTGTGATAATTTTGATAGGAGTTCTTTCTTTTCATCAGTGTAATAGATAAGAGAGAGTTCTTTCAATTCTTCTGGTGAAGTTTCTGTCAGTTCTTTATCAAGAGAGGGTTTATCAAGTTTTTTAATAAATTCATAAATTGTCTGGTCATCAAGTCAGTAATCAAACCTCCAATTCAGTCATTTAAAAGAAAGATATCTTAAATACCACTCCGAACTATCAAGTTTTTTTAGGACCGGTCCGGTGTTTTTCTTTTTTGACTCTATAACTGACTCATACCTTTCATTATCTTTTTCAGGAAGTTCAAAGGTTGGAATAAGCACTCCTCAAGTTTCTATTTCGATAGAAACCATATCTGCAATCTTTTGTGTATTACTCAATGCTTCAGGAAGAAAGCCAAATAGTATTTGCATATTTTCTTCATCTAGAAGAGAATAATTTCCATTCATCAGAGTTGTCCTATCTGGATTTTCTATTTCATGTCCTGTTCAAAGAGCCTGTATAACATCTTGGGTTCTTGAGTCTTCTGGATCTACATAAAAACAGTTATTTGTAGCTACCACTGGAATTTGATGATTTTTATTGAGTTCTATTAAGGTATCTGTTACCAGTTTTTGTTTCGGTATATCATCATGATATATAAGCTCAAGATAATAGTTTTCTTTTCAAAAAACTGACGTATATTCAGCTATTCTTTGTAAGATAGCCTCTTCTGATTTTCATGATAAGATATAATAGGGGATTTCTCCATTAATTGGTCATGAAAGACACACTACATTGTCTACATTTCCACGGAGATCATCAAAAGTTACTTTTGAAATCCCTCATCAGTTTTCTAAACTTGCTTTTGATGTAAGTGCTATAATGTTTTTATATCCATCAAGATTTTTTGCAAGAAGAACAAGTTTATGATTGAGCGTGCTATCAAGAGAAGATTCTACATATATTTCTGTTCATAAGATAGGGGTAATTCATGCTTTTACACACTCTGTATACAACTCATGACAACCATGTATATTTGAAGTATCTGTCAAAGCAATGGCTGACATTCCAAACTCCTTTGCTTTTTTTACATAGTCCTTTGGCTTTGGAAGTCACTCTAATATTGAATAATGAGAATGGTTATGTAAGTGGACAAATGACATCTTTTAGAGGAGAATTTAAGCAGTAAATTTATAAATATTATTGTATGAATTTTTTCTATAAATTCTAGTTTTTTGCATTTAAAAAAATATTGTGATAAGATAAAAAGGAATTTATAAATAAATTGAGAATATATGACTGTTGAACAAGCTAATAATACAGAGATAATTGATAATGAGCAAGCTAAAATTATTGAAGCTCTTGATAAAAAAGAAGAGCTTGTTGCTCTTTGAATACTAACGGGTATTGATAATCAAATTCCAGATTATGACATTGACCTCAGTATAGATAGAACCAACAATACATATAGATTTATTGTTGATAACAAATTAGCTCTTAACATAGAGCTTAATTTAAACCAAATACCTGAAATGTGAAAATTTTTAGTTGAAATATTTAATAAAATTGATAGTGCTGAACTTGAGTACGATATATTTTTTCCGAATGATTATGTTGATATACAAATTGATTGAGATACTATGTTCTGAAAATTATGATTTGATAAGACGGTATTATCTACAGAAACAATGTGAGAGTTATTTTGAAAAGAAAATACTCCAAATGATAAAGTAAGAGAAGTCTTTAAATTTATTAGCACTATTAGAAATAAGCCAGGTGGGTATAAATATGCTATTAATAACGAAACTGTGACTACAGAGATAAATTAATTTTTATATACTTTTGACTTTTTTCTATATATAAATATAAAAAAGAGTAGAAACAAAAACAAACAAGTAGGAAAATAAAATGAAAAGTAGTAGACTTATTTTTCTTCTTATCAGTCTAATAATAACAAGTTGTGCTATTCTGACAACTGATGAGAAAAAATACTCTATACAGTATGAATGTGGGGAAGATAAAAAATTTACAAATTATTTTCAATCTGTTCCTTCAGAAATACTAAAACAACGATCCATGGTTGAATCAGCAAAATTGCATAAGTTCGAACATCAAACATGTAATCAGATAGCATCGTCGTTATGACAATCGTCTCTCTGTAACATAAATAAAAACCGTAGTAAATTTACTACGGTTTTTTGAAATCCTATTTTTCTTCTCAACTCTTCTCACTCTTCATCACTGGAAACAAGACAACATCTCTCAAATTTTCTTGTTCTGTCAATAATGATACTATTCTATCTATTCACATTCCCCAACCTGATTGACATGGCATACCATATTCCATAGCAAGTACAAAGTCTTCATCTCACGCTGTTGCTTCTTCGTCTCACATTGCAATTGCTCATGACTGTTCATCAAATTTTTCTTGTTGTACTTTTGGGTCTACAAGTTCTGAATAAGCCTTTAGAACTTCCCATCCATTAAGTAATAGTTGGAATTGTTCTACTATATTTTCATTTTCATCACTTGCTCTTGCAAGAGGTTGCATTGTCTTTGGATAGTTATAGACAAATGCTGGTCATATAATAGAAGGTCTGAGTACCTTTTTATATAAATAATCAATCATTGTTGCTGTTGCTTGTTTATCAATTCATTCCCAAGCATATCCTGCAGCTTTTATATCTGCTCTTAATTTTTCATCATCACCTGATTCATACTTATCTATATCTATCCCTGATTTTTCTTTTACTCAAGCTATATAATCAACTTTTTCCCACGGAGTAGTGAAATCTACGGTTTGTACTTCTCCATCTTTATCTTTGATTTTTATTTCTCTATCAAGATTCATTTCATCAAATATAAAATCAAACATATCTTCTGTAAATTTCATATTATCATTGAAATTCCAATATGCAGCATAATGCTCTACAGCAGTGAATTCTTGCATATGAGAAGGATCAGATCATTCATTCCTGAAATTTTTCCCTATTTCAAATACTCTTTCAAATCTTCCAACAGTTGCTTTCTTTAATGCTGTTTCTGGAGCAATTCTTAAGAAAAAATCTTCATCAAAATCATTATGATGAGTCACAAATGGTAGTGCTGCTGCTCAAGATGCTGAACTTCCTAAAACAGGAGTTTCAATTTCCATGAAATCATTTTTCCAATAAAATTCTCTTATTTTTTTAAGAAAATCACTTCTGAATTTAAATCTATCAAAAGATTCTTCATTCATAATAAGATCTAAGTATCTTTGCCTATAAATAGTTTCTCTATCTTGAATCCCATGAAATTTTTCAGGCAGAGGTCTTACTGCTTTTGAAAGAATTTGAAACTCATTTACAAAAAGAGTTAATTCTCCATGTTTTGTAAGAAATAAATCTCATGTGAGACCTATATAATCTCAAACCTGACAAAATTTTTCAGCTATCTTAAACGCTGTTTTTTCTTCTCATGCAATCTCTATTTTTTCAACTCACTCTCTCCCTGTATTAAAAATAACCTTACCTCTCATAAAAGATATTTGAATATCTCCTGTATGATCTCTAATTTTTCCGAATACCAGCTTTCCCATTCCTCTACTTGAAATAATTCTCCCTGCAGTTTTAAACTCTCAAATTGATCAGTTCTCCATTAAGTCAGCAACATCTTTTATCTTTGCTTCACCTTTTCTAATATCTGAGATATCTTGTTTCCCATGAAAACTATTTGCATAACAAATCACTCATGCATTTTTTAAGTTTTGTATCTTCTCTTGTCTATCTCTTGCTTCTTTTGAATAATCCACTCTATTTGTGTTAAAATTTTAAAATTATAGCTTTAAACTACCTATTTTTTCTAAAAATTCAAGATAAATATGAATTTTATTTACCTATCTATAAAAAGTAGATTGTGTCAACTTCTTTATTTGTTTCAGATCTATTTTTATGATAAAATTAAAGAGATTACATTTAATGTATACAAATGAAAAAACTACTATTTATAATACTCTGATTCTTTATCTCAACTCAAAGCGCCTTTTGAGCTTTATACCCAGTTGATAAAAAACTGAATGCTGCAACAAAAAAACCTACTCCACAAACGGAAGAGTCTTTTTTTAGTTGAAGTATTGAAATGATGCAAAATATTTTGTATTATGCAATATTATGAGTATTACTAGTCATCTGACTTATACTCACTATCAAATTTATCCGTTTTTTATTTGAGATATATTATGCAAAAAATCTAAGGTATCTCAAAGTAACTCTCCCCAGAGCAGATTCTAAGCTTGATAAAGAAAAAGAAACAAAAAAAGATTTCAAAGAAAAAATTGGAATGATGAGTATGTTTTATAAAGCAATACATAAGCTCAGTGAAGCCTGATTACGTGATACATTTTTAAACTTCCTTTTTAGACATTCAAAAATTAGTTTAGAACTTGTGTATAAAGATGGTGAAGTAACTTTTTATATTGTGACGTATAAAAATTACGTAAATCTTGTTACTCAACATTTAACATCAGTATATACAGATGCTGAGGTTCTTGTTGTTGACCCAAAAGATGATTATATCAAAATAAAACCAAAAGGATATTCTATGAGAGCAGCCTCTCTTTGAAAAGAACATGATGATGTGTATCCTATCAAAACATATAAATACTTAGAAGATGATCCTATAAACAATTTCACAAATGTATTTGGAGGCTTAAAAAAAGAAGATAAAGCTGTATTTCAACTCGTTATTAAACCAGATTTTAAATGGAATAAAAAAGCATTAAATGCTTCAAGGCTGGTAGCAAAAGGACAGTATGGGAAAAAAAGAAAAAACCCACTGAGTTTTCTTGGATTTTTATACAACCCAATTATTGCAGTAATTCAATGACCAGATAGTATGATAGCTGGAGGTAATAATGCTCCTGGAGCGAGTGAAGGAGATGCATATAAAATATTTAATCAAGCTGAAACAGAAGCCCAAAAAATCATGTGAGAAGCTGCTGCTCAGCCTGCTTTTAAAAGCTCAATTAGAGTGTTAGTAAGTAGTAAAGATCATAGAAGTTCTGAAAATGGGGTTCATGCTATTGTTGCTGCTGCATCAATTTTTACTGATGAGTATAACAACTCTCTTGATAATCCTCAAGTAATGGAAGATGCTTTTCCATTTATATTTACTCCAATGAGATACTTTGGTTTTAAATTTAAACTCGTTGGTTTTTTTCAAAATGTATCGTATTTTTCTGCTGATGAAATATCAACTCTCTATCACCTCCCAGATATAACCTATAATAGATCTCCAATTATTAATTGGTTGGAATATAAAAAACTCCCTACTCCTCATAATTTAAAAACCCCTCAAGAACCCACTATGCTCCAAGAAAAGGTAAAAGTAGGAGAAAAGGATGGGAAAGCAATTTATGAAACCAAAGATGTCCACAGACACCTTTGAGGATTCCCTGTCTATAAAGACTGAGTTGTACTTGGGTGGAATGAATATAGAAACAAGAAAACTCCTATATATTTCAATAGAAAAGATAGATGAAGACATCATTATATCATCTGAAAATCATGAGGATGAAAGTCAGTTTTTATTGGATACCTTGCAAGACAAGATCTCCGGAATGGAGATGGTATCTGTGTGGTAGATCCACATGGGGATTTAGTTGAAGATGTCCTTGCATTTACACCAAAAGAAAGAGCAAAAGATGTAATAGTCTTTGATCCAGCTGATACTGAAAGACCAATGGGACTCAATATGTTAGAAGTTATTAGTAAAGATCCTGAAATCAGAAAAAGAGAAATGGATAGAGCTGCTATGGACGCTACTGAAATATTTATCAAAATCTTTGGGGATGAAATCTTTGGTCCAAGAATCCAGCATTACTTCCGTAATGGGTGTCTCACTCTGATGGAAGATGAAGAAGATGGTGGAACTATCATAGATGTACCGAGGCTTTTTGTAGATGAGGCATTTATGAAATATAAGACTTCAAAAATAAAAAATCCCGTAGTAAAATCATTCTGGGAGCATGAATATGCAAATACAGGAGATAGGGAAAAACAAGAAATGATACCGTATTTTTCTTCTAAATTCTGACCATTTATTACTAATACAACGATAAGAAATATTATCGGACAGCCAAAATCTGCTTTTAACATTAGAGAGATTATGGATAACAGAAAGGTTCTTCTTGTAAATCTATCAAAAGGGAAAATCTGATCTCTCAATGCACAATTACTGGGGCTCATATTTGTATCCAAAATAAATATGGCTGCTATGTCGAGAGCTGATATGCCTGAGGAGGAAAGGAAAGATTTTTATATGTATGTTGATGAGTTTCAAAATTTTGCTACAGAAACCTTTTGAGAAATTCTATCAGAAGCCAGAAAATATCACCTCGCACTTATAATGGCTCACCAATTTATTGCACAAATATGATGAAATGGTTCTCCAAAATGAGATAAACCGAGTATCAAAGATGCGGTATTTGGGAATGCTGGTACTATTATGAGTTTCAAGGTTTGAGCCGATGATGCTGAGTATATGGAAAAAGAATATGCTCCTCTGCTCTCTCAACAAGATATTATCTGAATTGCGAACTTTACAGCATATTGTAAACTTAATATTGATAACGCAACAACCAGACCATTTGATTTAAAAACAATATGGGATAATACCTATAAGAATAGAAAAATTGCTGAAATAATTAAAGAATATTCGAGAAAAAAATATTGAAGAAAGAAAAAGTATGTAGATATGGAAATCGAAGCAAGATTATGAATTATGCCTGATGAATAAAACATCAAACTTTTAAAAACTTAATATATTTTCATGAAAGTATTAATAAAAATTGTATTACTTGTTATGATAGCCTTGAATGCCCTCATTCTTACTAATACGTTTGCAGCTGTTGATGATAATTTAAATACAGGGAATCAGCAACCAACAAATACTATTATAAATACTCATTTAGAAAAGGTAAAAGGAGCTGATAGTTCTATTTGAGTATGAGCGATAGGGTGAGAAAAATGAATTTACAACTCCATGATTAGGATTGCAAGGGATCTCAAAAATGTCTTTTTCTTTATTGCCTGACTCTATCTTGTTTTTCTTGTATTAAGGCTCCTATTTGCTGAAAATACAGAAGAAGAAGCGGGGAATTTCAAGAAATGAATTATCTGGACCAGTCTCTGACTTGTTATTATGCAGCTCTCCTACTCTGTTATAAAAGTTCTCTTTGATAAAGATATTTCAGAGCGACTTGCTGTCGACTTCATAGATGCAATAATTAATCCTCTTATTCAGCTTGTAGAAACATGAGCAAGTTTTATGTTTATCTGAATTGCAATATATTCATTTTATGCAATTGTCACAGCAAATGGAGATGAAGAAAAAATAAAAACTTGAAAGATGTCAGTTTTGTATGGAATTATCTGATTTATTATTATTAAATTCTCTACAACCATAGTTGATTCTGTATATTGAAAAATCAACTGTCCTACTGTAAGTATAAAGAGTATTTTTGATACTTCTCTATGAAATAAATGTATAGAGAAAACAAATCTGAGCTGATTGACAGGTATCATTGTAGATATAATAAACTGGATGAATTCTCTTGTATGAATTGCAGTAATAATAATGATAATATATGCTTGAGTTCAAGTACTATTCTCTGCAGGAGATGAAGAAAAACTAAAAAATGCTAAAAGATCAATATTCTATATTGCTCTATGATTATTCATACTTGTAATGAATTATATGATTTTAACATTCTTTATTATACCAAATAGCACTATTTAACAATAAATAATAGACATGAAAACTTTTATAAAAATTCTCCTCACATGAACTCTCTTCTTTTGAGCGTTTGGTCTGTTATGAGATACTTATGCAGCAATAAGTGGTTTTGAAGATAGCGCCTGAGCCATAAAGGCTGTGTCTATCAATCCACCTGAATGATGATCTACTGTGGAAACAATAGAAAAATTATGATTGAGCATACTTACTACTACTAAAGTAATATTAGCATGAGTTATCGTTATTTTTATGGTATATATAGGAGTACAGATGATTCTCTCTCTTTGAACTGATGAAGAAGAGTTGAGTAAATCAAAACGACAAATCATGTATAGTACTATTTGACTGATTTTTATCAATATTCCTGGGACACTTTATAATGCAATAAATAATGATACAGCAAGTACTATATGATGAAGGGTATGAGTGAGTTCATTTATAAAAAAACCTTGAAATAGTGATTCAAATGTTTTCATTGATATATTTGATTTTTGAAATACTATCAATGGTGATATTATTTGATTTTTAGAAGTCTTTATCTCAGCTGCAGCAATATGAATGATATTATATGCTGGAGTCAAGATGCTCCTCTCATGAGGAAAAGATGAGCAAATTACAGAAGCAAAAAGTAAAATTGTTTGGTCTCTTGTCTCACTTGTTTTCGTTTGATTTATAGAAAGCTGGAAAACATTTGCGTTTAGTTGAAATATTGATGATGGGATCGATATATTTGAGACAGCTTCTAATCTTGCACTTTTTATTGCAGGACCAGTTGCCCTCTTCTTCTTAACTCTTGCTTGATATTACTATATAACTTCAAACTGAGATGAAGAAAGAGTAAAAAAAGCAAAAAATATTGTTATAAATACACTGATTGCAACGGTTATAATCCTTGCAAGTTATACCTTCTTACTCGATTTATCTAATTTATAAAATTCTTTAAAAAAAATTATGAAAAAAATATTTATACAAATACTTTTGATTCTCTCAATGTTTTCTTTTTGAGTATTATCTAGTTATGCAGAAGAATGAATTCAAGTAACGGTCACTGAAAGAATTCCTGGAGCGGGATGTGATAAATGAACAACTGATGATAATTGAAACATTTTATATAAATGTACTGTAAAACCATGATTCTGATCTGTTGTAGAAATGATGTGAAATATGATTAAATATTTTACATTCATAGCTGGGCTTGCTGGTGTCTTATTCATTGTAATAAATGGTATCATGTATTCTATGGGTGGGGCAGATCCAAGTATGAAAGATGAAGCAAAGAAAAGAATTACTGGGACATTGGTATGACTCGTTGTTCTCTTTATGAGTTGAGTGATATTAAATATCATTGCTCCTTGGATCTATAAATAAAAAAATACTCTTACTATAATATATAGTAAGAGTATTTTTTTTTAATTGTTTTTTGGTTGCGGGGATTGGAATTGAACCAATGGTCTTCGGGTTATGAGCCCGACGAGATACCACTTCTCCACCCCGCGGTATAAAAAATTACATTAAAATGGTACGGCCACGGAGAATCGAACTCCGGTTGCCTGGATGAAAACCAGGTGTCCTAACCCCTAGACGATGGCCGCATAAAACTTAACGCTTGGATAGTATATACATATAAAAAAATAGTCAAATTTTTTTGACTATTTTTTTATATTTTAAAAGCGAGAAAAAGATACCTCTTTCTTGAATATTCTCTCCATAACAGGAGAAAAGAGCTAGATTTTTAATGAATAATTTATTTCCGTTTATTTCTCACTCATAACCCAAATTCCATCCCAATTTTCTTCAGGAGAAACTTTCATGTAAGTTTCACATCTATTTTTATAAGTAATACTTGGCTTATCTCAAAGCTTTTCACACTTTTCAAAGAAAGAAAGAGCTTGTTTAAAGTCTTTCTTTAAATACAATGTAATTCACTTGGTATATTCTTTAATGACTGTCTTTTTTTCATCTGAAAGTTTTTCTTTTTCTGACAGAAGTTCATATATTACTACCGGTTTATTTTTTCATTTAACCTTTATTTTATCAAGATATCTAAAATAAAAGTTATCTTTATTCTCTAGAAATACAGCTTCACTGACACAAATATAAGTTCCATAATACTTATTTACCCCTTCCAAACGAGAAGCTAGGTTTACACTATCTCAAAGTGCGGTAAACTCCATTTTTCTTCCTATTGCTCAGATATTTCAAATAATTGCTTCTCAACTATGAATTCAAATCCTTGCTTTGATTTCAGAAAAACCTTCTTTATTCCATTTTTTATTTAATTTTCATAATAACTCTTGTTGTAGTAATGCTGACTTACATGCATTATACGAATCCTGTGGTCATGCATCTCAAAATGCACCCCAAAGTGCCATAATTGCATCTCCCTCATATTTATTTACAAATCATTTTTCATCTAATATCACATTCGACATTCCTCATAAATACTCCCTGAGAAAAGCTACCAGTTTTTCTGCTGTAAATTTTTCTGATATACTTGTAAATCATTCTATATCTGAGAAAAATATTGCTATACATTTCTTTTCTCCATTTAAGTTGATCTTTCAAGCTCATGAAAGTATTTCAGATGCAATATCAGTGGAAACATATTCTCATAAAGCTTTATTTAGCTTCATCTTATGTTTGTTTTCAATAAGGTATTTTGCTATATTTGAAAATATCAGAGAAAATATAAGGGAAAATATAAGCTCTATTGGAAAGTTAATAATTAAATTTGTAGTATGAATGACAATAAAAGGAAATATTATTATAAAAAGAGAAAAAACTGCAATATTACTCAAAATAAGTATATATCATGAGCGACTTAAATTAAAATATACTGAAACAATAATAAGTAAAAATATCAAAACCCATTCTAGTTTTGTATCAAAATATCTTAAATAATTTTTATTCAATATGGTATTAATCATATTCACATGAGTATAAACTCAATAATCAATACCATTAGGAGTGTAAAATACATCTTTTATTCAAGTAGCTGTTGCTCAAATCAAAATAATTTTATCTTTAAAATCAATATGGTTTTTAAGTTCTTCAAATTTTTTTGAGTCATATACATCTATAAATGACACTGTTTTTTTCTCTTTTTGAAAATCAGAATATTTTATATAATTTATAAGGATTTCCTTTTCTCAACTTCTTGCAAGTGGTATCTTTTTATTAGGTATGAGGTGATAAAAATTATCATCAACAAATGACTCTTTTGTAATAAAGTCTCTTTTATAAAATAATGAATAATATGTTTTTAATACTGCGAGACTAAAGTGGTCAAAATATTCTCATTTTTTTGTTTTGGTAAAAGGTGTAATTCAGTATACCACATGATTTACATCATCAATATCGGGACTATAGTAACCCGTCGCTTTAATAACATCCGAAAAAATAGATTTTTGAAAGATTCAGTTTTTCGAAAAATATGATCATATCAATATATTTCATGCCTGTTGTATAGATGCTCTAAACGCGGTATCTGATTCCTTTTTAAGAGACTCTTCTGCAAAAATAATATCAAACGCTATCAGAGTAGCTCACGCATCATTTAAATGCTCTATAACAGGAATATAGGCCTTTCTATCAAAAGGGAACCTTCAAAGCTTTATATTACTATTATTTCCTTGTTCTAATGTCTTATCATCAATCTCGACTATTAAAATATTATCGTTTATTTTTGATTGTTTGGCTTTATTTTTGATTGTATAATATGTATTTTGAATTTTTTTATCTAAAATATAAAATACTCAGGTTGAGCTCAAGATCACAACAAGTATCAGTATTATCAAGGATAATCATACTGATAAGATATTTTTTCATTCTAATGAAAAAATGTTTTTTATATTAAAATGCATTAAAACAAAATTATTTATTAATCAAAGAGTCCAACACTCAGTGTATTACCTTATCCGTATTATTTTTAATAGAATTATATCTACTCTTAATATCATCAACTGATATATTTTTAAATTTTGTAAGATCGACGCTTTGCCCAAATATATTTTTTAGACTCTCCAGGTTATTTAGCATAATTTGTTTCAGATCATCTGGAAGAATGTTAAAGTCAAAATAATCAGAAAATTTAATATCTAATTCCTTTAATATGTCGCTATGATTTTTCAAAATAGGAAGTATAGAATCTAGGTGATTAAAGTTTTTAGATTGAATAGTTTCCTTAAAGTCAAACATAATACTTTGAATGAGTACTTTTTTATTATCGTTTGATGCTGTAGCAAGTAATACTTCTTTTAATTTAATCTTATTGAGAAATAACATTCAATCATCTGAAGATTTTATAAAATTAATTTTTTGGTATTCAATAAGAAGTTTGTTATAGAGTTCTTGTTTTTCACTCTCTGACATTGTTCATATCAATTTTTCTAAATCTTCAGATTGTATAACTTCATCAAATTTCTTTAATATAATATTCTCTTTAAATTTCTCTAAAGCTTCTTGTTTTAATATCTCTAGGTACTCGGTATCATATTTATCATTTAAAGCTTCCCAAGCTTGATTTTTTATATCTCTAATAAACTTTTCAAGTTGTATAAAAGAAAATGTTTTTAATGAAAAAGGGTCTCTTTCTCAAATAATAAAAGACTTGTCATTTGTTGTAAGTGTAACTTCATGGTCTAAAACATATATATATTCATTTTCTAAGTCAACATCAAAAACTGTTCCTCTCACTGAGGCTTCGCTATCCATAAAGTATTCTTTGAAATATGAATCCTCTCAAAAGAAACTTATAACATTTGACCAACTTTTTCATGATAATAATTCAAATGATATATTCATCATTGATAAATCATGTGTAATAAAAAGTTCTTTTATCTCAATAGTACTATTTCAACCAAGTCTTGTCAGACTCCCATCTCACCATTCAATTATAACTAAACTATTATCTCCCTGAGTTGAGATAATATCTCAAATATATAAATTTTCTCTTTTCTCTACTTCTAATACTTGCTCATTTAGTAACCCAGCTCCTTCAATAAGTAATACAAATGAGTCTCTATCTGAATTTTTGAATAAATATGAGCTATATAATCAAGCACCAATTACTCATAATATTAACAAAATAATAAAAGTAATAAATTTATTTTTCATTTTCTTCATTCTTGGGTATTATAAAACTGATAAAATTTATGTCTATTATATAAATAATAAATAATTTTCAAAAGATATGAAAAAACAATATATTTTCCTTATTATGATTGCTATAATTTTATACATATTATACTTGATTGGTACTTTTACATATAAAGAATATAAAATTAACTGAAGTATAGAATATATATCAAAGCTAAATATTGAAATTAAAGAAAGAAATAAATTAGCACTTGAGATTATTGAGTACAAAAAATCAAAGGCATACAGAAATATGATCCTAAAGCAGCAGCTTTCATTCAAGAACAAATGAGAAAAAGTTGTATACCTTACAAGTGAACAAAAATACAATAAATATGTAAATGAGGTTCTCCCTGAGGAAATAGATAGTCTTGAGACCAATATAGAAGATAATATTGTAAATGGGATGACTATATTTGAAAAATGGATTTACTTTTTATTTAAAATAGATACTCGATAATAAAAAACACCTGAATAGATCAGGTGTTTTTTTATAAGTCAGAAAAATCTGCGGGGATATCATCTAAATCATTGAGATCTAGGTTTCATGGATCATAACTGGTTTTATTTCCAAATATTTTATTTCCAAGTTCTTCAATTTTTTCAAAAATCCTTTTTGGTTCAGCATACTTTTCTACATCTAAACCTAATAATCTTCCAAATATCGGAAATACAAATATTGTTAACACTGTTATAATAATACCTACTATAGCATACCTAATAGTATTGATTGCTGGTTTTATTTTATCATCTTTTCACCCTGACAAGATAAGTAAAAGCCCTCACCATAAAATAAAAACTATTGAGAAAATTCCAGCAGCTAATACAAAAAGAGAAATAGCTAAAAGAATAAAGTCACCAAACTCAATCTGATCTCAAAATATAGATCATGTTTGATTTACGGCGTGAACAGTTTCTATAAACATATTATTTTACTTATCAACTAATCTAAAACTTTTAAGTTTAATCTTTTTGAATTTTTCATTCAAAATAGTCTTAATATTGATCTAATAGAATTTATAGTATTTCATCATTTTCAGATAATAATCCCCATATCTTCTTTATTGACAGATAAAGTAAGTAAAATACCTAATTCATCTTCTGTCCTTTCAATTTTTATATCATCTTTATTTTCAACTAAATTTTCTATTATAAACTGTAAGAAATCTACTTCTGTCATAATATTGTAGTTAAGATATAATATAAAAATAATATCCTTCAATTTAAAATTGAAGGATTATTATTATTCTTATATAGATATATTATTCACTTTTATAAGTTTTTCAACTCTCGGTGAAAATTGGACTCAGTTTGAAAGATATTTTTTGATTTTTTCAACATCTTTTATTTTAAATTCTTTCGTTAATGGATTATAGAATCCTAGAACTTCTTTATATCCATGTTGAGAAGCTTTAGTATGTTCAGTTAAAACTATTCTAAAAAAAGGCATATTTCTTTTTCCAGCTCTTGCTAATCTTATTTTTAACATATTTAGTAAGTTTATAATTAAATATTGTATTCGTATTACGAATTACGAATCAAATGTTATTTCATAAATAACAGCTCATTATAATTCGTAAGTTTTTTTATTTGTAAAATGGTGCCCAGACCGGGAATTGAACCCGGACTTCCGAAGAAACGAGATTTTAAGTCTCGCGTGTCTACCAATTCCACCATCTGGGCAAAGAGTTTAGTATGATAACTAAACTATTCAGTGCTTTCTTAGTGTTCTGAGACCTTTTGCAGATACTCTAATCTTATAGACTAAACCTGTTTCTGGATCTTTTATTTTTTTGTAAAACAGATTTGGATAGAATTTTCTCTTTGTTGCTCTTAATGAGTGACTTCTATTATTTCAACTTGCAGTTTTTTTTCAAGTTATTTCACAAACTCTAGACATAATTCTTATTATAAATTTTAAAATATTTGAAAAGCAAAAGTGATTATGCTTTAATTTCAACCCCTACACCACTTGGTATGCTTAAGTTTTGTAACATTTCCATAGTTTTTGGAGTAGGTTCTAGGATATCAATAAGTCTACTATGTCTTCTAATTTCGAATTGTTCTCTTGCATCTTTGTTAACAAAAGTAGATCTATTTACAGTAATTTTTTCAATTTTAGTTGGTAATGGTATTGGTCCGACAACTTGTGCACCAGAATCATTTGCAATTAAAACAATTTTTTTAACAGCATCATCTAATAATCTATGATCAAAAGATTTTACACTTATTCTTATTTTTGCAGTACTTTTTTTTGCAGACATTTATCTAAAATAAATAATTAAATTTTCAATATAATTTAATTCCCCAACATTAACTTTACAGTTAATGTTGGACATATTAAACTATATGAGAGTGGGATTATGCTTTAATTTTAGCAACAACTCCTGAACCAACAGTTCTACCTCCTTCTCTTATTGCAAATTTTAGACCTTCAGTCATCGCAATAGGTTGTTGTAATTTAACTGTGAAATCAATATTATCACCAGGCATAACCATTTCAACTCCAGCAGGTAATTCAATATCACCAGTTACATCAGTAGTTCTGAAGTAGAATTGAGGTTTATAACCTTTGAAGAAAGGAGTATGTCTCCCACCTTCATCTTTTGAAAGTACATATACTGTTGCTTCAAATTCAGTATGTGGAGTAATTGATCCTGGTTTAGCAAGAACTTGTCCTCTTTCAATATCTTCTCTATCTATACCTCTTAGTAAGATACCAGCATTATCACCAGCTTGACCTTGATCTAATAGTTTATGGAACATTTCAACTCCAGTAACTGTAGATTTAACAGTGTCTTTGATACCAACGATTTCAATTTCTTCACCTACTTTAACGATACCAGTTTCAATTTTACCAGTAACAACAGTACCTCTCCCTTTAATTGAGAATACATCTTCAATAGGCATAAGGAAATCTTTATCAGTTGGTCTGTCAGGAACAGGAACAAATTCTTCAATTGCGTCAAATAATTCAACGATTGATTTTGCACCGTATTCTTTATCCATATCAGCTGGATTTTCAAGAGCAACAAGTCCAGAACCTTTGATAACTGGAGTGTCATCACCTGGGAAGTCATATTTAGTTAATAAGTCTCTGATTTCCATTTCTACTAATTCAAGCATTTCTTCATCATCAACCATATCACATTTATTCATATAAACAACGATGTAAGGTACACCTACTTGTCTAGATAATAATATATGTTCTCTTGTTTGTGCCATAGGCCCATCAGTAGCAGCAACAATTAAGATTGCAGCATCCATTTGAGCAGCACCAGTAATCATGTTTTTTACATAATCGGCATGACCAGGACAATCCACGTGAGCGTAATGTCTGCTAGCTGTTTCGTATTCAACATGTGAAGTATTAATAGTAATACCTCTTGCTCTTTCTTCAGGAGCGTTATCTATAGAAGCGAAATCTCTTACTTCACCACCTCCAAGAGTAGTTAATACAGCAGAGATACCTGCAGTAGTAGTAGTTTTACCATGATCAACGTGACCAATAGTACCAATATTCATATGTGGTTTAGATCTATCAAAAGCCATAACATCAAAGTTATAAAAATATAAAGTAGTGTATTAAAAATTTAATAATTTATTAAAGAAAATCAAGCTATTTTATTTCCTTGTTTTCTTTACCTTTTTTTCAATAAGAACAAGTGCTCTTCTTAATTTTCTGTGTGTGTGTCCTGTTAATCTAGGCATACTATATTTTGTTAAGATTTATTTGGTATTTTTTTAGTTTCGTACATACTATTGCCATAGCATTTTGAAGCCATTTTGTTTCACCTTCAAATGCAATTCTTTTCTCTAATTTTTTATAGTGGACAATTGCTTTTCCTACCTTTCATCATGATTTCGGTCCTTTTTTATTTACCGAATAGTTTACTTTTCTCGGTCTTTTATTTGCAGGCATCTTCTATGAATTAAAATTATAAATCTTTTACAAAAATACAGAAAACTGAGAAGAATAATCATTCTTAATCTTTTTGTGTATTGTATTTAAATGGTGGAGCCTAGGAGAGTCGAACTCCTGACCTCCTGCGTGCAAGGCAGGCGCTCTAGCCAACTGAGCTAAGGCCCCAGATAATTATGAGCAATTATCAAAAGGAAATACAGAGGCAAATTATTTAAAATTTGTTTTCAACTCTCTATTCGTTAAGCAATATTTGCTGTGCATCTTATATAATGGCGGGAGCGACGGGACTCGAACCCGCGACCTCTTGCGTGACAGGCAGGCGCTCTAACCAAAGCTGAGCTACGCCCCCATTTGTAAATGCGTGCCGAATTATATGAATAATTATATCTAATGCAAATGTTTTTTTAAGTTTTTTTGTAAAAAATAGAAAAATAGCTTATACCGATACTTTTAAAGAAGTACATCATCTCTGCATAGGGTGATTTATTTTAAATACTTTCTTGATGAAAGAAACCCACTCAATCCTCATACAAACACAAAGACTAACATTTCAATCAAGAATGTATTGTATGAAAAATCAAAAAAGTATATATCTGAAAATGCAGCATTTATATTTTGTAATATAAAGACAAATATAATAAGGCTGAGAAGAAATGAAACAAAGGAATAAAAACTTCACTGTAAAACAAATGGACCATAAATAAATTTTTTACTTCATCATACTAATCTTGTGATATATATTTCATCTTTATAGTAATAGATAAAATTTCCAATAATAGAATACGTGATTACAAATATAGAAAGCAAAAATGTTATAATAATTATGTATAAACCTATACTTAATATATCAAGTACGTGAATCACTTGATTTATTTTTTTGTACTGAGTTGTATAATTTGAAAAATGCTCTATATCAGATTCATCTTTTGATAGTATATATAATTTATTTTCAATAAAGCTATTCATTTCTTCATACTCTTCTAGCTGAATCTGAGAAAGAATGATCGTATCGGGAAGGGGATTTGTCCTCTCAAGTATTTTTGCTAAATCTGGTTCTTTCAAACGTATGTCCTCTAGAATTACCTCCTTTGTTTTATATTCAACCTTTATTTTTCATCAGATTTTCTTGATATCTTCTATAAGTCAAATTACTTCTGTTGAACCTTTATCATATTCTTCATCTAAATAAAGTGAAATAGTAAGCTTTGAATTAATCGAGCTTATTAATTTAAAACTTACATCATGAAGAAGAATAAGGATGTTTATGAAGAACATAAGGAGTGTGAGAACCAGAACAGATGAAAAACTCAGAAATTTATTTCTGAATATATTTTTGATAGAATATTTTGCGATACGAAATAGCATGGTACTAGTGATTTACATATTTAATTTGAGGTAAGTATATGAAAATTTGTGGATTTTCAAATCCAAAAAACTGAAAAAATAAAAAAGCATATTTTATTATGCTTTTTTACGAGTGAATGTTATCGTATGCTTTCAATTTTGAAATTGATTTACTTCTTCATTATTAAAAACAGATTGGGCTAAAAATTCAATCCCCGTTATCTTGGAAGTACTTATTCTTTTTCATAATACATGAAATACTATACTTCATTCTGAAACTTCTATATCATTGAATTCTATATTACTTGAATTCGAAATAGCAAACGTTTGTTTATCTATTAACAACTCTTGAGATTGTGTATTAAATTGTAATATTTTATCATTATTTACTCAAAAATTAATTCATTGAGATAAATTTCAAACTCCTACCTGATACAGCTCTCTTTTAAACAACTCAGGCTCAGGTATTGTTATATCTAATTTCAATAATTCCTTTTCTTTTGAGTCTATTTGTTTGCTTAAGATAATATTTTCATTTTCTATTTTTTGTTTTTCAGCATCTAAGTAGCTGAAAAAGTCATGTGTAACTCAGTCCATTTCCTCATAGAGGTCTCAGATAGTCGTCACCCCCTTAGGAACCTGGTTCTTTCAAAAATACCTTTTGATTTCATTACACAGTAGCCCAATTATTTCTTTATCTTCTGAGCGAAGTGTGTGTATTTCTTCTCAAATTTCTTTTTGAACTATATTTTCATAATCATCTATACTTCCTTCTTTAATATCAGAAATCGTTACATCTGTAATATCTCCATAGTTTAACCAATCGTCCCATTCCTCTAACTCTTCCATTCTCCTAGTGCTAGAAATAGAGGTTATTCATTCTATTTTTATCTGCCCCTCCTTCTTTTCAACCTCTAGTTGTCACTTTTCTCCTGTTAATTCACTAATTTTATTTTGCCTTATCTCTTCTTCTTTCATTCTTTCTGTATTTGCAGTTTCAAGCTCCAGTACTCATTTATCATTTTCAAATTGGATTATTCCAAGCTCTAATATTTCTTTGAGTTTTCAATTTTTTAACTTTCAATTCTCAAAATTATCTGGATCATTCAGTCATGAAAATTGTAATACTACACCACCTACTTGATATCATTCTTCGGAAAATGTTTGTTGCCAAAAGATCTGTGATTTTTTTTGATCTAGGCTTCAAGAAATTTTCTGAATTTTTCATATATTCCCTTTATTATCTTGAAAATCTTGCTCTCAGAAATCTATACTCTTAAAAACTCCATCTCATTCTATTATTTCCCCATTTTTATCCTCAGTTTTTCAACTTCATAGTAATGAATCAAACATCTTGTACTGTGACGACATTATCTCAAGTGATAACATTGGATTTTCTCAATGAAATCAAAGAAATGATGCAATGATTTTTCAAATGAATGGAATCTTAAATAAACCTGATAAAATTTTTTTAAATGTTGATCAAATATGTTCATTATTTATAAGCTGCAAAGTATATTCTTGCATTTTATCTCCATATTGTAGTTTTTCTGATAACTTCGATATATCTTCTCTTGATTTTAATACGTACTGCTTTAAGTCCTCTACATCAAAATCCTGAAGACTCCTTTCAGTTTTTGTAAAATCAATTTCCTCAATAATAAGCCCCTCTACTCATTGCTCTATTTCTGATGGCTTTTGAAACCATTCAACATGAGAAATGATATTCTGTTTTTCTTCCTGAGATAAGTTTGGATAATTTATTTGTATATATTGATTTACTTCAGTAAATTTATCAACATATGGTTGAATAATATTTGCAAGACTCCCTTCTAACATACTTCCTTGTTCTACCACTTTTTCAGTATCATCAAACACATCAAGAATATTTTGATACTCTCAACTATTTACAATATCTTTTACCTTTACTATCTTACTTGAAAATCCTTCCGTTATCTGTTGTGATAATCACATTAAATCCGAAGATAATAACCTATTTGCTAACCCTAATTTTAATAGCTCTTTTTGTGCTGGTGGCAAAAAATCAAAGTTTTGAAATACAGATTCAAAGTGAGATTCAAAGTAACTTTTCATTTCTTCAAACCTCGCTGATTCAATTCACTTTGTTGCATTATCCAAAGTTACTGCTTCAAAGCTTTTTTCATTTAATTGAGTCTCTAAATAGTCTTCATACACGTGTTTTCAAATTACCGAAAAATCCCCATCTTTTTGTCATGATAATTCTTTCTTCATGAGATCAAGCTCTTCTTGTGTAACGTCTAAGATCTCGTTTTCTGATTCTAATCAAAACTTTTCTTGGACATACCTATGGAATTGTTTTTCTTTTTCAGGGTCGTTGATAATACTCTTTGATAAATCCTCTACCGTTTTTATTGGTGGTGTTACAGCTTCACGTTGTATTATTTCACTCATGCGTAATAATTAAAATATACTATTATTATAACTGTATCATAGTCTTAATTATATTGCAAAATATTAAAAATACTGGGCCTATAAGTATTATTTAGTAATTGTCAATTTATAAATTTGAAATTACAGATATATATATGATATACTAACTAGGAATTTAAAAATTAATGCAAAATTATGGCAGGTAGTACAGAAAATAATAACTATAGTTCTCTCGTTCAATCTATTGAACAAGCGACAAAGAATAAAAGTACTCTTGATGATGTAACTATACAAGTAGCTGAGGAGGCTCTTTTAAACACTGATATTGATGCAGGTCAAAAAGAGAAACTTTCATGATTATTAAATGAGTATAAAGCTCTTATTCAACAAACTCACACAGAAGTTGCTCAAACTCAAATTGATGTAGAAAAAAATCCTGATCAAATAATTACAGAATTAGTTGATGTAATAAAGTCAAAAAATATTTGAAAATTCACTGAGTCATTTTCTAAGTCTGTAATCAAACAACTTGATTTTTCTGAAGAAAAACATCCTGAAAAATATACAAAAATGCTTTTATTATTAGCTGAAATAAGCAATATCTATGATAAACCTGAATCTACTCAAAATACAGATTTAGAATGAGTGCTTAAGTCTGAATGAAAAAAACTTCAAATTATTATCACCGAAGCAAGCTTAGATTTAGAGAACAATACTCTTGAGAAAAATTTAGACTCGTATCATCAAGCAAAAACTTCAACAGTTCAAAAAATGATTTTGGATTATATTCATGAAACTGAAATTAAGAATAAAGGGTATACTATTAGGCATGATGTAGATAATAGTTTCTTAGTAGTTAATAGGGATAATAGACAAATTCGTACTAATGCAATAACAACTATCCAAGATCAAGTTTCATCTCAAGAAATGAAAGATTACGTAGCTTTCCAAAAAACTGATGAGTATGAACTCATGAATTCTGTTCCTGTATTATGAGATTCAACTGTAAAGGATATTATAAGACAGGCTTCTGGTGAGACTCAAAAGGAAATAAAAAAATTTACTGAAACAACATGATTTAAAATGTTACTTCCATTAGCTGCTCTTGCATTTATATTTTGAATAGTTGGAGGCAAAATGAGTTTTTGAAAAAGGTTGTTAGTATTACTAGGATGAGGAGCTGCCTTATTTGCAGGAAATATTAGTGCGCAAGAAATGTGACATGGGAGTTTATTTACACTTGTAAAGAATGGAATTAATGAAGCTACTGACGGTTTAGTAAAAACAGACGATTGGAAGCAAAAAACACGTCCTATGAATGTGTTTAATGAAATTGAATTCCTCAATGATAATGCTGAATATCAACTCGGCAACAATATTCTTACATGATTATTTACAAACATATATTCAAATGATCATTTTAAAAATACACATATATCAGTAATTGAAAGATTTATTACAAACAAATGAGCTGTTGCAAAAGATGTTTTTGGGGAACCTCTTCCTAAAAAAGAAAATTGAAGCGATTATACTACTGGAGAATTACAACAATTCCTGAGACTCACATTGTGAGCAAAGGATAGTGCCGATACTTATGGAGACCACTTATTACAAAGACGTGGCCATATTCCTGGAACATCTCCTCAAAGATCTCAAGAGCCTCATTCACTTATTCCTGGAACCGATCTTGAAAATACTCAAGAAGCTCGTTCACTTATTCCTGGAACTGATCTTGAAAATACTCAAGAAGCTCGTTCACTTATTCCTGGAACTGATCTTGAAAATACTCAAGAAGCTCGTTCACTTATTCCTGGAACTGATCTTGAAAATACTCAAGAAGCTCGTTCACTTATTCCTGGAACTATTACGGCTGAAGAATTAGAAAACAATGAAATAATTCGTTATCAAACTATTTGATATTTTGAAAATGGTACTCAGTATTTATTCTGAGAAGATGGAACAGATACGGCTCTTGATTATGACAGCCTTTCACCAAATTTTAAAGAAGCTTTCGACAATTATTATGGAGTTTCAGAACAAGCTGAAAATCTCTTATTTATATTAAATACGATTGGTTGAAAAACTGAAGAAATAGATACCCTTAATCAATCGCTTAATCAGGTCCATATATATAAACTTGATGAAACTATACCACAACTCCAAACAACTATACAAAATATCGTTTGAGCACTTCCATGATCACTCGGTGATGTATCTGATAGAGTGGGTATTTTAGAATATCTCCGTGAAGAAGGACTTTACGATGCTGTTAGCAGAGAAATAGTTGAAAAGAATTTTGATGAAATAGTAAATCTTTCTGAAGAAGATTTACAAAATTTTATCGAAAATGGGACTACAAACAACAAAATAGATCAACTAAAAAGAGAAGATTCTGATTTATATAATAAAGTAGTAGAAAAGAAAAATGAAATAGAAGAATACATAGCAGAGTTTAGATCTGAAATTCTCTCACAACCAGAGTATGAATGACTTGATCAAAACGCTATCCTAAAATCAACAAAAAATATTTTCTTAACATGATTTACAAAACATTTATTATTTACCACTCAACGTGAATCAGAAATGGGGGTATTTGACGTAAATCAACAAGGATCAGCTGAGTTAAAACTTTTTTGAGAGATGGAATGAGTATGACTCTTAGATATCAGTGATAAAAACATAGATTTTTGGTGAAAAGAAGCTCTCATTATGGTATGAACTCAAGCTATTGCTATTGGAATATGAGCTCTTACTATGTGAGCCTGAACTATTGCAGTAAATGCTCTTGTACATGGAACAAGGTGAGTAAGAGGATTAAAACAGATGAGTAATATTTGAAAAATTGCAAATGGGACAATAAAATGATCATGAATAATGCCATGAACATGAGTTACAGCCGCTAAATTAGCAAGATGAGTTAGTACATGAGCATTAGGATGAGTATCTTTTAATGCTTGATATACTCTTGTAAATAGTGGGTTTGCATGAGAAAACCTATATTCAAAAGAATGATTTATGGATGCTGCAAAATTTTGAATAGCATTAAAGTGATTTGAAGCATTTAAAAATATATATAGAGGTGTTGCATGAGTCTCAACAAAGTGAAACATACTAAAAGAAAGTTCTAAATTTGTTGTGAAACATGGGGTAAACATATGAGTTCCCGTTGCTATTGCGATGTGATTAGATTGATGAAAGTGAGCTCTTGATATAAGCTTTGATGAATGAGAATGGACCTCAGAAGAAGTACTTCAAGCAATGACGATAGTTGCTAGTTATGCTCTCATTAGAAAATATGGATCAAAAGATATAGCATCAGCAAAAAAGTGATGAGAACAAGTTTGAGAGTTTGCAAGGGCAAATAGTGGGAAGGTTTGAGAGTTTGTAAAAAACTCATGAGAAACAATTCTTGGTACATGAAAAATTATCGGTTGAGTAATAAAAGTAAAAATGTGAAAAAAAGGAGTTGAAGTTCAACAAGGAACAAAAACCATGAAGGAAACATATAAAGATCTGAAACCAGGTCAAACAGCGAAAATGAATAATTGAATTAAAGTGAGAAAAAAAACTACCACACAAGTCATAAAAGATAAAATTCCAAAAGGACCTACTCTAAATAAACCTGGAATTCAATAAACAAAAGAATGTCAAGTATTTGACATTCTTTTGTTTATTTGGTATGATATATATACTGAGTATTATCGGTTATTAATTGTTTACACAAATAATCCCGATAATCTCGGGAAAAGGAGAATTTATTATGAGTAATTCATTAGATGGTTTCACTGATCAAATAGTAGAAACTTTTTCGAAGATAACATTGATAAAAGCTGTTACATTTGTAGTATTTTTAATACTTACAAAAATCAATGCATTTTCTGATATACCTCTTCCTATTTACGTTGTAGCTGGAGGTATTGCCGCATTACTTGCATTCAAAAATGAAAAAGCTTATGGATGGGGAGTTGCAACATATATTGTTACACTCTTATGCATAATGCCCTATATAAATGAATGGAGTATTGCAATTATTGCAACTGGTCTAGTAATGGCAGTTTCAATATGTGGAATCTATGCTATTCGGCAAAAAGCCGTCTATCTTGGAATTGTATCTGCATTTATACTCGCTTGTTCCATCAATCAAGTGTCTCAATTCACACTTGAGCAGATAAATGATGTCAACATCGAAAATTTTGATCACAGAAACCGAGGTATCTAAGTTACTCAAAAAGAAAAAACCGAGCTATGCTCGGTTTTTTGTTGTATATTACCCTCTTCTGATTGTATCCATTTGAAAGAGCTTATTCATAGCTCCGGTTAATGAAACATCAAAATCATCTTGGGCAATAGCTTCAGCATATTTCGTCATTTCAATTACCAAATAGTTACAAGGTAATAATAAGAGAAAAGCGTTCACTATAGCAGGTAAATCAGTAAATAACGTCAAAGTAAGTATTATCATCATCACAATAATTGAGAAGATAAAACATGCTTGAGCCCATACTACAATTATTGCTGTTAATTTAATATAATCTTTATCCTCACGAATATCTACAGAGAATTCATCAATAGTTTCTGGTTCATATGCCCCTTTCGACACCATTTGATTCACAGTTGCATTTGCTGCATTTGCTTGACTGACAAGATACAATCGCAAAACTACCAATGCAACAACATAGCAGATAAAAACAAGGAACATAGCAATATTTGAAAACGATAAAATCATCATAATCAAAACGGATACAAACCCCGCAACTACAGGAAATCTGGCTAATTTCAAGGTAAACCACACAAAGTATCGTGGTGAATTTAAATCAGAAACTACCTTTTGTCCAAATAACTCACTCATATTTTATTCCTTTAGCATATAGCTAATGTTGTAAATTTAGTATTCAAAGAAAATAAAGTAAATATAGCTTACCACTAAATAGTTAATTGTCAATATATATTTATTTTTTTTCTCTCTCATTTTTCGTCAAAATCTCTTTTTTATGGTAAAATAAAGGAAATATAAATAATAAAACACATATGGCTTGAAAATTTGAACAAATACTTTCAACACACTTTGAACAAGATGAAATACAACAATTAGAAAGTATGCCTGACTATGAGGCTACAAAAAAAAGAATCGAACAAATCCATGCAGATGACATGCTTGCACACTTAGAAGCAAAAGTAAATGCTGAAATTATAGATAAGAAATTATCTCTTAATGAAAGATTCCAAAAATTTCAACAAAGTATTGGAGAAATTACAGATTCCGCAGAGAGTAAGTCATCAGCAACTCAGTTGAATCCTGAAGTATATATTGCAAGTCAAAAAAAAGAGATGAGAGAAGAGTTTCTTACAACTCTTTCTGGTTGAAGTAACCCCGATATCACAGATACAAAAACATGGACTTGAATGCTTGGAGTATGGGCATTCGAACAAATAGAAAACTGAGAAAAATTAGATAAAAATTCATCATTTGTTGATAAAATTACCACTTGATTTATGTCAAAAATTTGAATTACTCTCCTATCATTTTTATGACTCTGAAAAGCCTTTTCAGCATATAAAAATTGAAGTGAAAATATACAATTACCTGTAGAGGAAGAAAAAGAAAGAACTATTAGTACTAACTCTGAACAAAGAGAAGCAAGAAGGTATAGCTGAGCGACGTTGATATTCCTTAATATTATTAATAGGGAAAATAATACTGAAGTATTTGATAATCTTAATTTTCAAAACCTAACATTTGCTCAGCTTCTTGAATTCAAAGAAGCAAGTTATCATAACCAAAAATTCAATGATTTTTTTAACTCACTCCCTGAACATAGTTATAGTAGGAGAGAGATTACTTGAGCAATTGATACATTAATTGATTGAAAATGACGTACACTTATAGATGATATTTTTTCTAAAAGTGAGTATAAAAATGACTACAAAACATTTTCAGTAAAAAAACTCTTCTTATTAATGTGAGAAAATATTGAGCTCTTAGGCTCTGTTCAAACTCAAAGCATATTAACACAAGCATCAACTTGAGACTTTAAAAATATGGATGAGGAAACAAAAAATTATCTCAATAAAAGAGCTCTATCAGAAAATATTTTTTCACTTGCAAGAGATGAGAGTAATTATACCTTTGATAACAAAAAAAATATTCTAGCTAAACTAGACTGAACTGAATGAATTAAGGATTGAATGGAAAAAGAAAGAGTTACCGAGCTAGTAGAATATTGATTTGATATACAAAGTAATTTATTTCAAAAAGAAGATGGTGCATTTCAGATATATGAGGGATGAAAAAAAATCTCTGATATTTTTATAGCTGATCCTCTTTCGCTTAGAGAAGTAATAACATTGAGAATAATTACAGGTGAAGTTACTGAATTTAATAAGATGAACTCTATACAACAATCTGCACTTTATTTATCACTCATCTGATTTTTAAAAGAAAGGTGAGAAAACGAAACATTCTGAAATTATCTTGTATGACTATGAAAATGATCTGCTGATATAGCTAATGAGACATGAGATGAGTTGTCTTGAAAAATACCGCAATGAGTTAAAAATATAATTTGAGATGCTTTCAAGGTAATTGCAGACACATCGGCAGAACAGGCATGAAATATGCTTGAAACAACTATTTGAATGGTAAAAGAATCTCCATTATTATGAATATGAGCCTGAGCACTCTTACTATTCTGACCATGGTTTGTAAAAAGACAAAATGTATTCCAAGTAATAACAAGATAAATAACATTTGAAAAAAAATAATTTCTCCTACAATAAGAGAAATTATTTTTTTATATTTAATAAATGAAACTTTCAGACTTCAATTACGAACTCCCAGATGAACTCATCGCACAAACACCAATAAGTCCACGTGATCATTCTCGACTGCTAAAGCTAGAAAAAGAGACCGGTCATATAGAAGAAGCGAAATTCTATAACATCCTCGATGAACTATGAGAGAATGATGTCCTGGTTCTTAATAAAACAAAAGTTATCAATGCAAGGCTCCATGGATACATAGAATGAAATGAGAAACCCGTAGAAATATTTCTGCATAAGCAACTCTCAAATAATACTTGGGATTGTTTAGTTTATCCAGGGAAAAAGCTCAAACTAGGGAGAAAAGTAGAATTTAAAAGTAATAATTCTGGACCGGTCATGCTGATTGCAGAAATAAAAGATATTTCAGAATCAGGAAGAATTATAGAGTTTAGTAAATGAGGAATAGATTTCTTAGAAATAATTGAAAGACTTTGAGAAATACCACTCCCACCGTATATCAAAGAGAAGCTAGAGAACTCAAGTAGATACCAAACCGTATTTAATGAAGTATCATGATCAGTAGCAGCTCCAACTGCAGGACTACATTTCACACCCGAACTTATTGAAAAACTTGAAAAAAAATGAGTAAAAATTGAAAAAGTACTTCTTCATGTATGACTTGGAACTTTTAAATGAGTAGAAACAGAAAATATCATTGACCATACTATGCATCATGAATATATCGAACTAGATGAAGGAACGGCAAATAAACTCAATACATATAAATCAGAATGAAAAAGAATTATTGCAGTATGAACAACATCTATACGTGTGCTTGAAAGTTTCTCTGATGATAACGGATTACTCAGACACTGAAATATGGAAACAAATATTTTCATCTACCCATGATATACTTGGAAATTTATTGATGCGATGATTACGAACTTTCACTTACCAAAATCAACTCTTCTGATGCTTATTTCTAGCTTTGCATGAAAGAAGAATATAGATATGGCATATCAGTATGCTATTGATAATAAGTTCCGTTTTTTCTCATTTTGAGATGCCCTTTTTATTAAATAAGTTCTATTTACTCTCCCTTTAGTATTAAAGGGCACCCTCACTTCGTTGGGGCATACTAAGTACCCGTTGGGGGAGGGATTATTATTTCTTTTAGGTTATTTTAAGATATAAATTATACCTCATTATCGCTATAAATAAAGGTCAGTTCTACATTTAAACTTTTACTTTTAAATTAAAAAAATATAATCATGAACATAGGTGAATACACCTAATACTTTATTATCTCTAAAACCTTACAAGCTATGAGCCATAAAAAAGAGAAAAACACAAGTACTTTATTACTTGCAGTTATCATTATATTGTTACTAATTATCGCTGTTTGAGGTTTCTTCTTAGGAAAAAACATGAATTCAAGCAATGTAATCGCTCCTCAAATTGTTGCACCAGAAGATATAACAGTAACTGTCATAGATGACAAAAGATGTACTGCTTGTCAAACAAGCGGACTGATCTCTCAGTTAAAAACACTACCCGCTCTTGCATCTGCAACTTTTGAAGTAAAAGACTTTTCAGATAAATGAGTTGAAGAATTCTTAACAGATAATAACATAAAAGTTCTTCCAGCTATAATGTTTAATACAAATGCTGTTGATCCAGGAATAAACACATACCTAACTCCAATATCATCTGGAGAATATTCTCTTCAAGTTGGGGCAAGTTTTGATCCTTTTGCACAAAGAAGTGATAAAGGTTTTCTACTCTTAGATATAGAAAAACTGAATTCAATAAAAAAAGAATCGTATATCAAATGAAATACTGACGCAAAAGTCACTTGGATAGAATATTCTGATTTAGAATGTCCATATTGTGCAAAGCTTCATAATTCAGATACACCAAAAGAATTACAAGAAAAATATAATGATACAATGAATATTGCATTCAATCATTTTCCTCTTACTCAGATTCATAAAAATGCTCAAATATGAGCTGAGATCCTTGAATGTGTATGAGAAGAAAAATGAAGTGATACATTTTACACACTTATGGAAACTGCTTTTGCCGAAGAAAAAAGTACAAAATCATTCTTAATAAGTGAAGCTGTAAAACTATGAGCAAATGAAGAAAATCTTAACAAATGTTTAGATGAATGAAGATATACTGATAAAGTAACCAATCAAATGAATACTTGAAATGCTACTTTTGGAGTTACTGGTACACCTTGAAATGTTCTTATAAATAATGAAACTTGAGAATACGAAGTAATCTCATGAGCATATCCAACGGATGCATTTGAAACTATAATTGATAAACTATTAGCAGAGTAAGCTATATATAAAAAAGACATCTATTATTCATAATAGATGTCTTTTTTTGACTTATGTTTTTATTGTAATATATTTTTAATCAACCTTTCATCTTTTCTCCAATTTTTCTTTACCTTAACTCTCAGAGCTAAAAATACTTTTTTTCAGAACACTTTCTCTAAATCTTTTCTTGCCTGTGTTCACATCTTTGTAATCAAGCTTCAAGCTTTTCAAATAAGAACATATTTTTGAGAATCTGACTCAGCATATATATATGCTACAATTTTTAAAATCTCTTCTTTGTCCTCTATTTCATCAACTCAAATATACGTGCTATGTGGGATTTCTTCTTTTGTATTTTCAAATACTTTTTCTCTAATTATCTCAGAAATTCTGAAATAAATATCTTGTTTTGTATATACATCTTCAGGAAAAAAAGTTGGTCCAAATGGTAAATAGGTCTTAATTTTTGATAATAAAGTATCAAAGCCATTCTTTGAAACAGAAGAAATTTGAAATACATTATCTCACTCTGGAATACTTATTTTTGAAGATAAATCACTCTTAGTATATACCTTTAAAACTGGAGCTTTGACTTGTGAAACTATTTCTCCTATATATCTTTCTTCTTCTCATCATTCTCTAGATGAATCAATAAAGTATAAGATTAATTCTGCATCATTGAGAGATGATATAGCTTGGGAATTTATTGATTCATTAAATAATTTATTTGATTTGTGTATTCATGGAGTATCAAAAAAAATGATTTGCGAATCATCATCATTATAAATAGCCAATACTTTTCTCCTGGTAGTTTGAGGAACATTCGTTGTTATTGATATTTTTTCTCCTATCAAAGCATTCACAAAAGTTGATTTTCAAGTATTTGGTCTCCCTATAATAGAAACATACCCTGTTTGTTTCTCTTTTAAATCAGATGTATTTGCTAATATATCTTCTAATTTTAATTCTTTCATATATGTATTTTAGTTATGGATATCATCTGATGGGTCTTGAGTTTTCCCCATCATTGCATTTTGTTTATCTCTATAGTCGTCTACAATATTTAGTATTTTCCTTGCTTCTTGCATTGAATCTGGGGCAAAATCCATTTTTAAATTTTGTTGACTTCATGCAGTTTGAATAAATAATGTCCCATAATTGAGAAGATTTGAAAACACTCACTTCGTACTTGAATTTACTTCTTGAACTTGTCAGAGATTTGTTTCAGATACTTTTCTATCTAAAAATGATTTTTGCTCTACTCATATGATCCTATTATTTGTGATGATATAAAGATCAAGTTCATGATTTAACCATTTTATATACAGGACAAGTAAAAAAAATAACCAGAATGTAATATTCAACATCATTGATAAAAAAGTAACTCAAAGTATAACAAATAATATAATACTTATTATAACCCCTGTTACAAAAATAGCCCCCAACATAACAAAAATAATCCAGTGTCTTCTTACTGCCATTTCTAAATGTTCGCCTTTTTTTAAATTTTTAATTTTCAACATCATTCGGTATTATGATATATTTGGCTTTTTTATATAGAGGGGTTTCAGTTGCTTATTACTTTCAAAATTAATTTTCTGTATTATACTCCAATAGTTGATATTATCAAGTATTTCAGTTTCATTTCAAACTTCCAATCTGGCTTCTCAATAGAGCTCTCTAATATTATTCTTCTCGCAATACTCCACTATTTTGTCATTAGGCATTATTTCAATTTCAGAATCTTTATGTTTCTGAAAAAAACAATCTCTTTTTGATGAAGATTTAATAATTGGATATCGATTAAATAGCTGAAAGTAACTTAATGAAGTCATATTTTTTTGAGTAAGATAGTTGATTGCATTTACCATAAGAACAATAGTTCTTACTCATGTGAAGCTGCCTGGTCAATTCACTACAATTATATTTTCTAGATCAAAAAAGGTAAGAGTATTATATTTTAAAAACTCTTCTAATTTTGGGATCAAAACTGAAGATTCGTTTCCTTTTATATTCCATGAGGCTTTTCCTTGCATTTGCCTCTTATCATCAAATAATATCAAAGTACAGGGGGATGAAAGAGCATCTATAAATAAGTTCATTATGGATAGGATTACTTTTAATATTTTCTTTTATAAGTGTACTTCTGTTGTTATTTTTGTAAAGAACTTTCTTTATTTTTTTAGATTTTTCTTTATAATCAAGCAAATATTAAAAAATAAAATAACCTACGTGAAATCTCTAGAAATAAATAAAAGCTATATAAACAGTTGAAATACTTTTTCAAAACTTCTCTTACTTCAAAGATGGCTGGAAAATAACTCTCAAAAACTTGATGGAAGTATTATGGTCGTTCAGAATGAGAAAGATATACAAAGTTACCTAAAAATATCACTTTTCTTAGGTATAAAAATGTCAAAGTTGAACAATATATCTGAGCTTGTTGACCTTATATATAATAAGATCTGAAATTATATAGTGAGTACAGATTTTTTTGAAATTCAAATACCCAACACCAATCATTTAGAAAAAAAGTTTATTATTACTCTGAAAAAAGGTCAAAATATAGCTCCTGAAGAAATAAGTAAACAGCTCAATGATTTTTGATACAAACATTCTGAACATAACACAAAGTGAAGCTTTAAAGTAAATGGAGATATATTGAGTATTACAAACTCAACATGAGAAGTTGAATTCAAAATTAGTTTTTGGGGAAATACTATTGAAGAGATTCTTTTAATAGAAGAATCATCCAATAATACTAAAAACCTAGAGACAGTTTCTATTTGAAAAAGAGAAACTATTCATAACTTCCAAGTAACAGACACCTTTCATCTTGATTTAAAAAATAAACTTCATTCTGAGAATATATTTCATATTTTAGACTCTCTTGATTTTTCAGGTTATTTTGATGAATTTAATACAGATCTTAATAACTATATTCAATTTAATTCTCTCACACATATTCAAAATAAAGAAGCTCAAATCAACCTATGAATAAATGACCTTTATTTAGAAAAAATTGAAGACTTAAAACATATTTTAGAAGAGAACTGAATTTCAAAGAAAACTATTTATACAAAAAGTATCTGAGCAATAAAAAATTTTATCGAATATAATAACCTTCAGAGTATTGAAATTATTGAAACAAAACTAAATAATTTAAAAAGTTTTCGTTCAGCAACTGAAATTGTAATTTGTGATGACAATATTTCAAGAATTTTTGTTAAAAAGAGAATTAAAAGAAATCTCAGTAAAAGCTTAGACTTACTCCTACAAATTAAGCCTTGAGATTTCATTGTCCATGTTGATCATGGAATATGAGTTTTTAAACAAATACTCGAAAAAGAACTCCCTGTTCAAAATGGACAAATCATAAAAAAAGAATACATAGAGCTTGAATACAAGAATAATGATAAGCTATTTGTTCCTATTACAGAAGTATCAAGGGTCAATAAATATGTCTGATCTGAGAATCCAAAGTTGACAGGGTTATCGACAAAAGAATGGGAGAAAAAACTATCTAAAGCCAAAGGTGATATTGAAAGTATTGCCTGAGAACTCTTAGAGGTATTTGCCAAAAGGAAGCTCCAAAAATGATATAGTTTTACAAGTTACCCAACAGAGGAAGCAAGATTTTCAAACTCTTTTGAATATACCTATACAGATGACCAATTCAACATCATTCGTGAAATAAATGAAGATATGGAATCTTCTCAACCAATGGATAGACTTGTTTCGTGAGATGTCTGATTTTGAAAAACAGAAATTGCATTTCATGCTATGTATAAAGCTATGATAAATAATAAACAAGCGGCCCTTATCTCTCCTCTTATTGTACTTGCTTATGAGCATTATGAAAAAGCGAAAGAAAGGTTTGCTCTGTTTCCATTTAATATATGAGTAATAACGAGGTTTGAAAAACCTGCCATAGTCAAAAATACTCTCGAAAAACTCAAAAATGGAAAAATTGACCTTATCATTTGAACTCATAGGTTACTCAGCGAAGATATAGAATTCAAAAATTTATGAATCCTTGTAATTGATGAAGAACATAAGTTTTGAGTAAAAGACAAAGAAAAAATCAAGAAATTCAAATGAAATATAGACATGTTGTCTCTCTCAGCAACACCAATCCCTAGAAGTCTAAATATGGCATTAAATGGTATAAAAAGCATGAGTATGCTTACCACTCCTCCTATATGAAGAATGCCAATCGAGACACTGGTGTCTAAGTTTGACGATAATATTATTGCTGAAGCCTGAAAAAGAGAGTTTGAAAGATGATGACAGTTATTTTTCATACATAATAGGGTCGGGACTATTGAAACTATGAGAGATACTCTCTGAAAAATTTTTAAGAATAAGAAAATCATTATTGCTCACGGCCAACTTCCATGAGATACTCTTGAAAAAAGAATACTCTCATTTAAAAGAAAAGAATATGATATATTATTATCTACAACTGTGATAGAAAATGGTATCGATTTCCCAAATGTAAATACTATCATTATCAATGATGCTTATAACTTTTGAATATCGCAAATTCATCAACTCAGATGAAGAGTGTGAAGAAGTGATAAACAATGACATTGTTATCTCTTATTTAATAAAGATAAGATCAAAGATGATGCAGCAAAGAGACTCAAAACCATTGTCGACTATAGCCACCTCTGAGCATGATTTGAATTAGCAATCAAAGACTTGGAAATCAGATGAGGTTGAGACCTCCTATGAATAAAACAAAGTGGACAGTCTAGTGAGATCTGAGTAAATCTATTTTTAGAAATGCTTGAAAATAAAATTGAAGAACTGAAGAGGACCGGTCTTGATACTAACTCTAAAAATTCAGTAGAAAGAAATATATCTAGAATTAATACAACAATAGACTTAAATATTTCAGCCTTTATTCCTGATTACTTTTTTAGCTCAGAGCTTGATAAAATAAATTTTTATAGAGAAATAGAGAGCCTCGAGACCTGAGAAGACTTAGAAAATATAATAACTGATTTCAAAGAAATTAATAGTGACATACCAAGTGAAACAAATAATTTTTTTACTTTACTTGAGTTAAAACTTATTGCTTCTCAGTATAAAATCAAACATATCAAAAAAGTCTGAATTAACTACCAAATAGATTTTGATACAGAAATAAGCCTTGATGAGTTAAAATTATTTTTGAAGTTAGATAGCGAAGTAAAGCTTGAGGTAACCACTATTCATAGACTCAGATCAAAGGTAAAAAACTTTGGGACTGATTATGATTTTATGAAATATGTTTTAGATATAATGAAAGGAACAATGAAGAAAAGGAAAGTGAAGCTGAAAAGGTAACCTCACCCTAAATTCCCTCTCCTTTGGAGGAGAAGGAAGCTACATTTTTTTTGAGGCTATCTTTTCCCCTCTCCTCCAAAGGAGAGGGGTTAGGGGTGAGGTTATTTTCAAATTAAAGTTGAATTTTTAGACTTTAATCATATATTAGATGCACAAATTTTACAAAATAAATACGAAAAATATGAAGTTTACAAAAATATTTTTGATACTCTTAATGCTAAGTCTATCACTCGCAAGTTGTACAAACAAAGAATGAAATACAATTACTAAAGACAAAAGTCAAACGGGGACACAAGCTATTTTAGATGATAATAAAACAAAGATTATGGATAACTACCAAACAAAAAAACTCGAAGATGGAGATATTGTTGCTGTTATGAAAACAACAAATGGTACTATACAAATAAAACTATTCACTGAGGATGTTCCAAAAACAACTCTGAACTTTATGTGACTTGCTCAACAAGGATACTATGATGGGATTATTTTTCATAGAGTTATAAAAGGATTTATGATCCAAGGAGGTGATCCAGACGGAACAGGACAAGGTTGAAAGAGTATTTATGGAGCAAAGTTTGATGATGAATTTTCTGATAAACTCAGTAACATAACTGGTTCAATTTCCATGGCAAACTCTGGACCAAATACAAATGGAAGCCAATTCTTTATTAATCAAGCTGATAATACAAATCTAGATTTTAATAAAGGTGATACAAGATCAAAACACTCTGTTTTTGGACAAGTTGTTGAAGGAATGGATAACGTAGATAAAATAGCAAAAGTACAAACGGCTGAACAAGATAGACCAGTAAAAGAAGTAAAAATTATATCGCTTGTAATCAAACAATATAAGAACGGTACCCTAAAAGATTATAGCTTTGATCTTGAAGCGGAAAAAGAAAAAGTAGAAACTGAAATGAAAAAAGCTGCTGAAGCAAAGAAAGAGGCTGATAAAAATAAAGCAGTAGAAGCATGAAATAAAATCGCTGTTCACTATACACTTACTCTTGAGAATGGAGACAAAGTAGATAGTAGTATAGACAGATGAGACGCTTTTGAATTTACTGTTGGAGCTTGAATGACAATCAAATGATTTGATGATGGTGTAATCTGAATGAAAATCGGAGATAAAAAGACTCTTACACTTGATCCAAAAGATGCGTATGGTGAAGCTGAAATATCTCTCCCTAAAGCACAATTTAAATCATTTGAAGATGCTGGTATTAAGCTAGAAAAAGGAGCGAAACTTCCAACTCAAATGTGAGAAATCAATGTACTTGAAGTAAGTGATGATACTGTAACAATTGAAAACAACCATGACTTAGCATGAAAGACTCTTATATTTGATGTTGAAATGATTGAATTTAAGGATTAAGAAACCTCACCCCTAAACTCCCTCTTCTTTGGAGGAGAAGGAGCAGCAAGTAAGATAAAAAAGACTGGAAAATTATATTTTTCAGTCTTTTTTATTACACAATTTTTTAGCCAAATAGTCAACTCAATTTAAAATTTTATTCCAAATATTAATATCCTGTTAATGTCTCATATGTATACTGTTCTATGTAAAAAGGAGGAATTTTATATTTTTAAATTTATAATTTAATGTGAAAGGTTATATGTTCATTATTTCTGTTTATTTTTTTGTTTTGATCAACATCTGCTTATACAGCAACTCAAAACGATAAAGATACTGTGGATGTTCTTACGTCTAAAATAAATAAAATAATAGAAAAAAAATGAGAAAAACTACGTACGATTTTTATAAAAAAATTATCTACACTAAAACATAAAATCAAAAAAAATGAGAAAATTACTTACATTATTTGAGAATTAGTAAACAACTTGAACAACTCTACTCAAGCCATTGAAGACTTGATTAAAGAAGTAGAGAATCACAGTAATAATACTAATAAAAACAGCGATAAATTATCATCTTTATTATTACTACAAGAATATGGTTCAATGTATAATAAATTGATTGACAACGATATATATTGAAAAAATTGAAAATTTGATTTAGGATGTTGAAACTATGCAATTAAATGGAATGAAATATATAAAGATCAATTTCAAAATATATATAACAAATCAAATCTTATAAATAATATTTTTCTAATGGATTTAATGAAATATGATATTGAAAAATTCAACAAATATTTTAAAAAAACATGTAAAAATGATGCAAAAATTGATTCCATGCTGTTTACTACAACAAGTATCTCCCGTAACCTAGATAGCTTTGATAATTCCTACTATACAGAAATATATATATTTTATAATAATTGGTACAATACACTATATAAATATCTGAAGGATTCTAAACCATGAGAAACTTGTAATACAGTCTGGGAAGATTGGGATGGATTTACTTATGACAAAATGGAGTATTTAAAAACATATACAAAAAATACCAACTCTGATATATACCTAAAATACTTCTCTGAACTTCAAGATAAATTTAGAAAAATGATGAAAGAAGAATGTAATGGTCTTAAAATAAAATAACATTAACAATAGAAATAAAAAAAGGCAGCTTTAAAACTGCCTTTTTTTATTTCCCATACTCTAACTCATCCAAACTCAACTCCTTATTATCCAAGTACTTCTTTGGACCAGTCTTTAAAAGTCTATGAATAGATGTATACTTATAATCTTTAATATCCTCAACGAGCTTATACTTAAGTGGATTATAATTCACAAAGCTCATACATTTATGTAAGTATTCTTCTGAATCAATACGAGTGCTTTTAAATCTCCCTTTAAAAACAGGCTGTTTTAGCTCTGAGGGGTATTTCTTCCTATAAGAGGTTGCATATGCTCATTGAAGTCTTTTCATGAATTCTGAGAGCCTATGTCATGTTTTGATATTTTTTACTATAAGATGAAAATGGTTTGGTAAAAATGAATATGAAACGAGCTTTATATCAGAATAATCTTTGAGATATCGAAGAAGGAGTTCATAAAACTTATCAAATTCTTGATCGTCGTGAAAGAGTGGCTCAGTTGAGAGTCACTTGTTATAGATATGGTAATAACTATTTTCTAGAAATTCTAGTCTGGAATTTCACATAAACTTTTTCTTATATATTAATATAAGTATTCTACATTATATAGATTTAAAAGTCAAATATGTGGACCGGTCTCAAATTATAATCAACAAAAAACCTTACTTTACGTAAGGCATTGCATGAGTAGAAAGATATACTTTATTAAACTCTGTCATTTTATCGAGTAATTCTTGACTGACGTCATTTCATTCAACATTCAAGTATTGAAGCTTATTTAACTTTGTAAGTCATTTAATATCTTCTTCGTCTAGATTATTATAAGACACATCAAGTGTTTTGAGTTTTTCTAACCCTGAGAATCATTCTAAGTTTGTGAGCTTATTATTACTCACATTTATGTGTCTAATATTAGCTGGAAGCTTTAAGTCTGAGCCAAACCTTAAGTTATTATTACCCAGATCTATTCTTCAGAGTTTATTATATCCCGATATATCAAGTAATTCTATCTCATTATTTCATAGATAAATATTATTAACTTCTGTACCTGTTAAATAGAGGTTTAAATTGATAAAACCTTTTATTTCTTTCCCTACTAAGTTTATACTTCTATCTGGTGTTTCATAACTTGCTAAAAGGCTTTTATTTGATAATTCAAATGCTGTTTTTCAACATGAAGCAAGTAGAAGAATCGAAACTATAGCTATAAGTACTTTTTTCATATTTATATAATTTAGTGAGTAATTTCTTGGATTATATGATTTTTCTGATTTAAAACAAATTTTATACAATATAAAAGACCTATATTCTTATAGGCCGTTTATATATTAATAACTTTTTGATCATAAGTCTAGCTCGTCTTCCATATTAATATGAAGGTCCTCTGATCATGTAATTCATAGAATTGTATAATCTATTCATGACTTTACAAGATTTAATGTAATTACGGTACTTGAAGTTGTTCCAGCAATAACTATTTTATAGTCCTCTCCTCTTGTGGAATTTGACAGTGTTCTATTTGTCTGTAGTAGTGCTGACATATTAAACTCTAATACATCACCACTCATGACTCATACTACTCTATTTGATGAACTTTCACTATTATAAATAGAATAAACAACATCGGCATCTCAACTTGATCATAGCGTTGATAAGCGAAGTTTTTCAAGCTCTATAGTAGGAGAATTATTTCAATTTTCAATAGTATTATTCCCAAACATAGCTCTGATATTCAACTCTGGAATGTTACTTGAAAGATTTTGCTCTACCTTTACTTCTAATACACCGGGAACAATAGAAAAAAGTTCTCATGGTTCAGTAACAGTATACATAGCTATATCATTTCCTGATGAGATTCCTTTTACATCATCAAATCAAACTTTACTTACATAGATATCCTTGATAGTTTTCCCTGCTTTTTCCCTCCCTATTGGTGCTGTTTTTATCTTAAGGCGTGCTTGTCTAATATTTTGAGTGATTATAAAATCATTAAGATTATCAAAGGTAATTTTTGCTTGGGTAGAACTAATAATATCTAGCTTTGATGATCATACTGAATCTATTACACTTCATTCAAGATATAACGTAGCTGTTTCGATCGAACTCTTTATATCTGTTAGGTCTTCTGGCCCCGAAATATAAAAGATAACTTTCCCTACGTCAGACGCTTCGTATAACGAGCTAAAGCTTTGTTTATATATAAATACTTCCTCTCAAGCTAAAAGAGTTTTCTCTTCTTCATTATAACTATCTGAGAATCCTGGATACACTGTCATTTCTTTCTCTTCTATTATTTTTTCGTCTTCAGTGATTTCATTATCTTTTATGATTATTGCTTGCTCTGATTTTAAAGCAGCTAATGTATATGAAGTTTTTAGAGTTAAATAATTGAGTATTAATTTTAATTTTTTTGATCTCACATCAGTTCTATATTTTAATTTTTTTTCAAGAGAGGTCAGTTTGTTTGTAAGAAGATTCAAAAAGATTTCATTTTCTTTCTTTTTTTCTAGAAGACTATCAATAGCTTTGATGTATTTACTTCAATTTGTAATAATTGAAAGTCTTTCTGCTGATTCAGAAATATCATTTTCTAGGTTTGCATGTACTCAACTTTGAGAGAATACAAATAGAAAAGATAGTAACAATGTAATAATTTTTTTCATGATCATAATATTAAAAAATTAAATATAATTCTATTATATACAATCCTAAATTTTACACAACAAAAAACCCACTCTTTCGAGTGGGTTTTTTGTACTTACAAAAGTAAGTTTTTTTAACTAATCGTATAGATTAATTACGATTGAGACTAGTAAGATCTAGTACCCATATCTAATTCATCAGACATATTGTTAGTTAATGAAGTAGCACCAGTATTGTCAGCAACACTGTATGTAACCCCAGTTTCTAATAATTGTAGAGATGAAGTATCACCATCTGCAGTACCAGTAATAGTGATTTTGAATGTTTCACTAGAACCAGCTGAGATTGTTTGATTTGTATCAGTCATACCAGCAAGAGTAAATGTAACTATATCAGGACTAGTAGTAATTACTCATGTGATAGTATCACTTGAGTCATCAGTATTAGATATAGTATATACTTCAGCACCTGCGATAGAAGTACCAAGAGTAGAGAACACTAATACGTCAACTAATGTGTTAGCAGTAGAGTTATCATTATCTTTAGTATTGTCTCCAGCAGTAGAAGTTAATTTTAATTCTGGTGTAGTACTAGAATTAAGAGAAGCTTCTACAGAAGCTGTAAGAAGAATAGGAACTATAGCAGTATCTTTAGAAGAACTAGAGATAGCTAATGTTTCATTCGTAGCATCTTTACCAGAATCAACACCTTGAACATCATTTAATGCAATATTAGTTATGTTAATACCTGTAACTGTAGCACCATTTTTTTGGTAACCAATAGTTTCAGTATTTAATACTAATTTAAGTTCAGCAGTAGACTCTTCAACTATTAAATTATCTAAATCATCAAAAGTAATAGTAGTAGCAGTAACATCACCGATATTATTCGTATCAATTAATGTATCATCTAAGTATAGAGATGCATTAACTATTTTTTCTGTTAAATCAGTATCAACAGTGAAAACAACAGTTTCAACATCCATAGATTCATTAATAGATTGAACATCAACTGAGAATACAGTTTCAGAAGAACCAGCTAAAATAGTTTTAGCATCTTCATTGTCTTCATTATTAGCATCAGCAGTTATAGTAAGTTCACCGAATCCAGTAATAGAGATTTGTCTATTAGAAAGGATATTAGTAGTAACAGTAACATCATCTTTATCATCATCTTCAACACTTAAAGAAGTAAGAGTTGTTTCGATAAATCTTTGATCTACTGCATCTTGTCCATCAACGATAGAAAGAACAACAATAAATGTTTCAGTAGCGTTAGATTCTATTTTAACGTCTGTAAAGTCGTTAAATGTAACAGTACCATCAGAAGCAATTTTAGAACCAGATTCTTGGTCTAATAAATTAGCCTCAGAAACAGAACCTACGTATAATCTTGCTTCAGAGATAGTTTGACTTGGTAAGTTAGTTGAACTAAATATAAATACTTCAGCTTGAGCAGTAACAGCAACAACATTAGCAGTTGTAGCAACATTTGAACCAGCTAAATCACCAGTAGCATTAGCAGCAGAAGGGCTAGTGAAAGCAGTTCCTGCAACAGCAGCAGTTAAAACAAGATCAGCACCAGCGCTTGTTAATGTTATACCAGCTGTAGCGTAAGCAGCAGCATTAGCAGTAACAAAATTAGCTGCAGTAGTAGTAAGATCAGTAGCAAAAGTAGAAGTTAATGGACTACCTGTAACACCAGCTGTAGTAATAGCTGCAGTACCTGAAGTACCAGTAATAGTAAGAGTATCTACTTGAGCAACTGCAGTAACAGCAACAACAGCAGCAGCAGCAGTTGGGTTAATTTTAGCAATTACTTCATCAACAGTTACGTAAGAAGATTCTTCAGCTTCAACTTCCCATTGTAAAGCAACAATATCTTTTGCTCCTCTAACAACAGTAATATCAGATAAATTAACTTCAGAAGCAGTAGCTCCAGATTCAGAACCATCAATAGAGTTAAAAGAAACACTAGAAGGAGTGATATCAGTAACTTCTTTATCATCTTCAGTTTCTTCAACATAGAAAGCACCTGCAGTTAATATATTAGTATTACCAGTAACAAAAGAGATTTCAAATGAAGCACTATCAAATAAATTGATATCTTCACCAGTATCAGCTCTAATAGACCAATTAGTTGATCCTTGAGGAATAATAACATCTATACTATCTTCAGAATAGATATCAGAACTTGTACCTCCTAATTGTAATTCATACGAAGAACCTGTTTCTTCATTATATAATTCAACATCATCAAATAATTTAGCAAGAGTTAATGCTTCAGTACCATTTAATGTATCATCATTAGCAGTACCTCCACCAGCACCATCATCAACGAATGCATTACCAGCAGTTAAAGTAACTTTAATACCAAACTCTTGTAATTCTAAGTTTTGTCCAGCAACATTTGTTAACTTGAACCCACCTATAGTAACATTATTTTTATCTTCTCTAATTTCATCGAAATCAGGTTCAATTTCAACAATAGTTAATTCACCAGCTTCAATAGTAACTGTTTTAGGAGTACTATTAAAAGCAGTAATAACAACTGATGCACCGTAACCAAATTTAGTTGAAACAGCAGTAACGTCTAATTTTTCATCAATTGTGAATGAAATAACGTCAGCAGCACCTTCGATGATATCAGCCTTTACAGTGAAATCTTCGTTTTTATCTTCTTGAATAGTTATACCATCACCTAAGTCAAATGTTAGGAAATCGTCTTTCATAGAAGCAGTAGATGCAACTAAATCATTACCGTAGTAAAGTTTAAAGTTAGCTAAATCATCTTCAGCATCACTAGAACCTTCAAAAGTAATAGTTTTTAAAATAACATCTTCATTGTTATCTCCATCAATTTCAAATTCAAAGATATCAACATTTTCTTCTCCTAAAGTAGGGTTAGAAACACTTGACCCTTGTGTAAATGTTAATGTTGGAGCATCAACAGAACCAATTCTTAGTGTATTTGCAACTAAGTTATCTAGTCCTTCAATGTTACTGTTTGCAACTAAGCTAGTTAGTTCTAAAGCAAACTCATCTTGAGCAGCAGCAGCAACATTTCCTAAATCTACAACAATAGATAAAGTTCTTGTTTCACCAGCTTTAACTACAACACCTCCATCAGAAAGGTTTAGTTGAGCTTCAGTATCATTTTCTTGGTTATCATTTTTTTCATTAGAAGCTCTCCCTGTATCAGTAAATACAGCTAGAGATTCAAGAGTATTGTTATCAGATAACCCTCTTCTTTTAATTGTAATTTGAGTAATAGTAACATCTTCAGAACCAGCAGTGAAATCAAAGCTAGCAGCTGGAAGACCGTTAACTGCACCAGGAACAGTAGCAGCAACTGGAGTTTCAGGAGAAAGAGAAACAGTTAATACATTGTCACCTGAGATAACTGTAGTAGTATCATCAGTAGTGTCAGTAGTAGTATCAGTATCATCTTCTTCATCATCAGTTAAGTCACCTAGAAGGTCACCTAAAAGATCATCATCATCATCAGTAGTTGTTTCCATTGAATCAGCTCCAACTTTGAATACCCAACCTCTAGTAGCAGAAGCATCGTAATCAGTAAAAGTAGAAACAATATCTTCATTAACAGCAAAAGCAACAACTTGTTCTTGCCATGAGCTCGTTTTAGAAGAATCAAAAGAGTATCCTAAACCAGCAGCAGAAACCATCATACCTAAAGCTTCCGCTTTTGAGATATTTCTTTCTGGATTGAAAGTAGCATTAGAAGTAGAAACAATTCCAGCTTCAGCTAACGGTTCAATAGAGTAAACAGCCCAAGTATTAGGACTAGTAGCAGTAACATCAGTAAAAACACCTGTTACAGTAGTAGATTTTGCTAAACCAGCAACACCTCTAGCAACAGCAGCTATTTCTTGTCTTAATACATTTTGATCAAGATTATAAGCAGCAGTATCAGAACTGTGGTTATTAATAATTCCTTCAGCAGCTAAAGTATTAGCAGCATCAGTTTGAGCACCACTAGCAGCAGATACACCTGTAGAGAAAAGTCCCGATACAAGAGCAACTAAAGCAACACTAGCAGTAGCTTTTTTAAATAAATTCATGTAAATTTATTAAAAAATAAAAATAAGTGTAAGTTAAACACGTTTAAATATATGAGATAATTGTTTTTCAAAAGAATGAGTTGTAAATCTTTTAGCAGTACTTTTAGATGCTAAAGAAAGATTACTTCTTAATTCAGAGTTTGTTAAAATATCATAAGCTTTATCTATAAATTCATTATCTGAATCTACAAGATATCAATTCACTCAATTTTGAACTAACTCACGAGCTCAAGATTTATTCAAACATACCACAGGGATTCAAAGAGACATAGATTCAATAAGGACAAGCCCAAAAGAATCTATCAAGGATGGAAAGAGAAAAATATCTGACTTTCATAAAGTATCAATAATAGTATTATTATCTATAGTTCATAAGAAGGAAACATTTATATCATTTTCATACTTGTCACAATAATATGGTAACTCCTCTCATGCTCATCAAACTATCAAATGAAGACCTGGGATCTTCTTCTTTAAGTTTTCATAAGTATGAAAGATAAGTTGTATATTTTTTCACTCTCCCCATCTTCCATAAGTAAATATGGTATTTGAAGGTGAGTGAGTAATAATGTCTTTTTGTATTTGTTTCTCAAAGTCTCTATCCAATACAGGAGAAAGAATTTCAGAAGGTATATTATAAATATCTTTTATAACAGACTGTAAGTACTGACTATTGGAAATAACAAGATCAATTCTCTTTATTACTCTTTTCTCAAAAAAACGTTTTAACTTTAAAAAATTGTTTGTATTTTCACTGTAATACCATGGATAATGATGGTTCCACCAGATAAGCTTCGCTCTCGAAAAAAATAAAGTTTTTGATAACACTCATACAAAATGCATAGGTGAGTTTCAAATAATTACATAATCACTTTTTCTTATTTTAAATGCTATATATAGGAGGCTAAAAAATTTTAACACTCCAAAACTATAGAAACTTTTCATTCAGAAATGTACAGCTTCTTCTGAAAAGACATTCTTATCGTAAGAGAAACTATAAAATGTAACGTCATTATTCTTTTTATGTAAAAAGCTTGATAAGAATATCATCATCTTTACAGCTCATCATTTCTTATTTACATAAGGATGAAGAACAGAGATCGTTTTATGTGTTGGTATCATATTATCTAAGGACTTATAGTAAAATACAAGGTTAAAGCCTTAACCCAAAAGTTGTACACAACCCTGGGGAACAAGAAAGAAATAATTTCTACCCTCTTCCCCAAAGTTGTAATAACAAATCCTGTAAGCTACAAACTTTAATTTATTAAGTTTTCCCTAAAAGTAGGGATTGTTCAGTTCATGTTAATGACCAAAATAATTACGCGGACTATAATACTTCTTTCACCCCTCAAAGTCAAATAGGCAAAGGCACATTTCACACATTCTTCACATAAGCTTAAATAATAAACAAATAAAAAACTGAACAAATTTTGTTCAGTTTTTTATTTGTTTATTACCCATTTGAGATAGTATCTGCTAGATTCATGATAGGCTGCATAATAGCAACAGCGATAAATCAAACAACTACAGCTAAGAAAACTATAATAAATGGCTCAAGTAACTTATTCAATATATTTATGGTATTATCTACCTGATCATCATAGAAGTCTGCTACTTTAATAATTGTTTGATCAAGCTTGGCTGTTTGTTCTCAAACTTGTATCATTTGTACCATCATTTCTGGAAAAAGCTTATCTCCGTCAAGCGATTCCCACATTTTGATTCACTGCTGAATATCTTCAGAAACCAATAGTAATCTTTGTTTATATACTTCATTTCAAACAGCACTAGATGTAATTTTTAAACACTCTACCACGGATACTCATGATCAAAGTAGACCAGAAAATACTCTAGAAAACTTTGAGAGTATTAATTTTTGTCCCATTGGTCAAAAAACTGGTATTTTTAAAATAAACCCATCATAGAGGTATTTCCCATTTGGTGTCTTTTTCCATAAAGAAATGAGTATGTAACCTACAATGAGTATTCAAATCATAATGAACCAATAATCTCTAAACGCATCTGAAATAGCGATAAGAGCTCTTGTTGACGGAGGAAGTGCTGATTTATCATCAAATATTTCTAATAATTTTGGCACTACCGCAACCATCATAACAGAAACAACCCCTATCACAACAACCATTATGAAAAATGGATACATCATGGCTGACTTAATTTTTCATGAAATTGATGACACTTTTTCTATCTGTAAAGCAAGATCGTTTAAGACAGTATTTAGTTGACCGGTCTTCTCTCAAGCGCTTATTATTCATACTTCTGCTTCGGTAAAACTAGATGGATATAGTTCTAAACAATCAGAAAAGCTCTTTCATCATCTCAATTCTTCACAAAACCTTCACATAATTTTTTTAAATACTGGGTTTTTTTCTTGTTTCTCTAATACAAGGATTGATTTTAGAATACTCATTCATGCATTTGTCATGGTAGACAAAAGACGAAAGAAAATAACTTTTTCTTTCACTTTTACACTTTGAAGAGAAACAATAAAATTATTTAATTGATCCATCAGAGAGGTATTATTTCTTTCTTTTTTTATATTATGGACAACATTGTCATTCTTTTTATTTTCATCATCATTTAAGATAATTAAATCTGACATAATAAGGAATTAAAAATTAAAAATTATCATTTTTGAGATTTTGCTACACGATATACTTCTTCTAATGAGGTCTCTCATCTAAGAGCCTTCATAACTCCGTCTTGTTCAAGAGAAACCATCCCATCCTTTATTGCTTGAGTATTAATATTCATTGCTGATTCTCACCTCAATATCATTTGTTTTATTCACTTTGTAATCTCTAATGCTTCATAAAGTCATACTCTTCATTTATAACCAGTTCCCTCACATTCACTACATCAGACCGGTTTATAAAAAACAGGGTTCTTTAATATATCTCACACCCTCTCGGTTAGTTCCTTTTTATCTGTGAGTGCAATAGCATTTTTTACATTATTAAGTGCATCATTTCATATTTCCTGTAAGCTTATTTTTTCTTTACAATTTTTACATAATTTTTTTATCAATCTTTGGGCAATGATAACATTAATAGATGCAGGGAGTAAAAATGGCTGAACTCACATGTTTAATAATCTTGTGAGTGTTTCTGACGCACTGTTGGTATGAATAGTAGATAATACGAGATGTCATGTTAATGAAGCTTCAATAGCGATATCTACCGTTTCTTTATCCCTCATTTCTCATACCATTATTATATCAGGATCTTGCCTGAGGGCAGTTCTGAGTCAATTTGCAAAACTATATCATATAGCAGGCTTTATCTGACTCTGATTAATACCATCAACTTGATTTTCCACAGGATCTTCCAGCGTCATAATATTTACTCAAATTTTATTTAAAAGCGTAAGGGCTGAATATAAAGTAGTCGACTTCCCTGATCAAGTAGGTCATGAAGTTAATATTACCCCATTTGGTAAACTCAATGCTTTTTTTACTAATCTCAAATTTTTTCCCTCAATTCATAACTCAGTTAATTTTGGTATTTTTTTACTTTTATCTACAATTCTCATTACAATTTTTTCACCATGCACTGTTGGAAGTGTAGAAACTCTCAAATCTAGAGATTTTCACTCTATAACTCTACTAATTCTTCCATCTTGAGGAATACGGGATTCATCAATTTTTAGCTCAGATAAAATCTTAAATCTCGCAACGATTCACTGATGCAAAAACGATTGGTATTCTAAAATTTCTCTGAGCTCACCATCAAGCCTATAACGAAGTCTTACATAAGAGGAAAGTGGTTCTATATGAATATCAGAAGATTCTCATAAAACAGCCGCAAAAATAATATTGTCACAAATGAGTTGTATGTTATCTCATTTATAAACAAGGTCTTTCAGGCTATCTAAGACTTCTTTATAATTCATGTTTTTTTATTTGATTATAATTTTTTCTTCCAGAGTATCTAATATTACATTATATTTCACTGCTTTTTTATATAGTTTATCAATATTATCTTTCTTTTTTAATCATTGAGCGATCTGCTTTATATCTGAAGAAATTTCTTTTAAATAAGCATTTATTTTATTAACGTTTATCTTATCAATTCCTTTTATTTTCTTATTTTTCATAAGAATATTTACATTCTTCTCAAGGGCTGCATATTGACTCAACATATTAACTACAAACTCCTCTACTTTATAATATGGTAATCATTTTATATAAAATTTTAACTCTACATCAATTTTTATTTTCTCTCATCATTGTGTTGATTTTATGAAGTCTGGAAATGTTTTTTTAGAAGATTCCCCCGTATATCATGATGAATTTATGTATTCTCTCATTTGGAAACTATCAAGATCAATCATTTGGTTTTCATAGATATTATAATCTGCGTCTTTTCATGATCATAATAAAGTTATTTTTCTCCCTCTCTTTATTAAAAAATTATCTCTATATACAGATAATAGATTATCTTTTACTTCTATGTTTCATGCTTTCTCAATAAAATGAAGGAAATTAATTATATTTTCTTTTGAACCATTAAGATTGAGTCATAAAGGAATGTAAAATATATTTGTTTCTAATCATTTATTGTTCTTCCCATCATTAGAAAAATCTTCAAGTAATACTATATCTTTAATTCAAATAGGGTCTGTATATTTCAAAGAAAAGGATTCTAAAATAGTTTCCACGTAATTTATAAATTTAAAGTCTGTTAATGCTTCAGCTGTAAGGTCATTTGTTACTTCAGAGTAAGAAGGAAGGAGTTGAACAATTTCTTCTTCTTTTTCTTGCATTTTCAATTTGTTTTCATCATTATTAATCTCTTCTGATTTCTTTTCTAAAAAAACCATGAAACCTTCATTTGTTGTATTTTTTAAATGCTGTGCAAAAAAATCTTCTTTAATGTCTTTTAGTAATTCTACATCATATGAACTATATCATGTTCCTGTGGTAACAGCCTTTCCTAAAGCAAGGAAGTCTGTATATGATATCCCTCCTTTTGTAATAGCTTGGATATCTTGAGCTAAGATAGCTGTATCTTTCTTTTTCTGCTCAATCTCAATCACTCCTGGATATACAACTCCGTAAGAAAAGTATATTAAACCAATAAGTAAAAATGCGTAAAAAACAGCGTGTACAAGTATTCATTGAGACTCTCTCTTTGTTCTTTTCATAAAAAAATTTTATAATGATAAATTATTGGAATTATACTGTAACTTTATATCAAATTGTGTTTTTTTTGTAAATCATGTTGATTCTCAAAATATATTTTCTGATGAAAATATTTTTTGCCTATCTATAAGAGTAAAATCATTTCAATTTCTTTCAATATAATTTAAAAAACTATTTGCTATAGATATAGATGTTCATCAAACATTGCTATTATCAGTTCCGTCAAATCATTTAATTCCTCAGTTTTCATATCAAATTGAATATGCCTCACATTTAAGAGTGATAACTTCTTTTTTATTTATTTCGATATCAGAACATTGTATTTTTTCAATTTCAATTGGATCATATGAATTCTTTAAGGCATCAAATTTTTCTAATATTTCCAACACTCTTAACTTATTATTACTCTTGTTTTCTAAGAAGATAATATGTTTTGATTTTGTGAAATTCTCAACTTTGTATAATCAACCCAGTACTTCTAAAACCTTTTTCACTTGATTGTCTTTTAATTTTTTTAATTGGTCAGTATAATCTGTATATAGAAATGATACAGAAGAACAATATGAAGCTCCTGCGTGTAAATCTCATAATACTACACTACAGACAGGATCTAATGTAGTTAATTCTCTTATTTCTTCATTAGTTTGTATATAAAGATACCCGTAGAGGAGTCCTGCTATAAAAAGCCATATAAAAAATACTGTTTGAAGAAAGCTTCAAAAGATTGAAACATAGTATATTCCATCTTTATCCTTTTGTTTATTCATCTCATCAATCTCTTGCTTTAAGTCAGTGTTTGACTCAAATTCTTCGAATATATTTGAAGAATTATCGGATGTTGTTTCTGCTTTCTTTTTTCTTTTTGTAAATAGCATAATTATTATTTTTAAATATAATCTCAATAATAATATCATATATATAAAACAAAAACAAAAAAAGCTGCTTTACTATTATACTTTTTATTTTGATATATTTCTTTCAATAGCATTTAAAAAATGAGTACTATCTGAGTATTTAATGTTTATATCTTTTGGAAAAGCTTCAAGAAAAACCTTTCCCCAATTTGTTGAATAAATTCTATCATCAATTAAAATAACAATTCATTTATCATTTTTACTTCTTATAAGCCTTCAAAATCCTTGCTTCAGCTTTATTATTGCTTTTGGCACAGAATAATCTTTAAACGGGTCTTTAAAGAAAACACTTCTCGCCTGGAATATTGGATCTGAAGGAACAGAAAAAGGAAATTTATGGATTACAAGGTATTTTAATTTTTCTCAAGGTATGTCAACTCATTCCCAAAAACTATCTGTTCATAATAAAATCGAATTTTCTGGACTTTCCATAAAAAAACTCATCAGCTTTGTTTTACTTCATCAAATTGATTGGGCATATAAATTAATATCATCATGCTTTAATTGTAAATTTAAAGCAGTGTATATTTTTCTAATGATAGAAAAACTTGTTAATAAGGTGAGTGTTTTCCCCCTTACCAAAGAATAAAATAACCCTAAAAAATGAACCACTTCTTTTGAATTATTTTTAATACTTCACAAATTATTCGGAATAAATAATGTCGCTTGTTTATTATAGTCAAAATCACTTTCAAATGAGTAGAATTGAAATTTTTCTAAAGAAAGTAATTGAATAAAGTAATCAAAGGAATCTGATATTTTCAAGGTTGCTGAAGTGAGAATAACACTTCTCAGGTTTCACCAGAGATTATTCATTAAATAGTTCCCTGGATTTAATAATGTACAATCTAATGATACCCCTGTATTATCATGATAGTTTGCAATTTTTATGTACTCATCTTCAGAGTCCTTATTTAAAAGAATCTTTAATATGTTTAAATAACTTTGAAGTGAAGTAATTTCTTTTGTAAAATCATACTCAGATGTACATGCTAAAAAATCAATAATATCTAAAAAGCTTAATTCAATCTTACTTTTTAACGATACAAAATCAGCCTCAGGATAAAAATCTTTTTTAATAAGAATATTTTTATATTTTTGCTCTTTTGATACCTTTCCATCAATATAACTCATTGCATAATCCATGATTAAAGCAATATGTCACAGTATTTGTTCTTTTCCATTTAAGAACTCTATTTTTTTTATATTTTTTTTATCTAAGGTATTTTCAATAAAATTAAAAATTTCTGTGATATTTTTTTCATTTATTCTTGTCTTTAATGATTCAGTTATAGAATCCTCTATGCTATGAGCCTCGTCAATAACAAGGTTTTTAATTTTTCAAAAAATAGAGTTCTCAGATTTTAAGTCAGAAAATAATAAGCTATGGTTAATGACTACTATATTAGAAGTTTCAACTCGTTGCCTTGCTTTAAATAAAAATTCATAATCCCTATATATATTCTTATCCGTAAGAAGAAGAGCAGAATCTGCATTTATATTTCTTAAATATCAAAATTCAGCTCAAAAATAATTTAATTCATCTAATTCTCAATATGTAGTTTCAAAAACCCAAAGAGCGATCTTAGACAAAAAATTAACTTTATAATAGTCAATTTTGTCGAGTACAATTTCGTCAAAAAACCCTTTTAAACTCATATAATTCCTTCTTCACTTTAGCTTCGTATGGTGGAAATCAAATCAAATATTATCTTCTAAAAAAGAAAGGTCTTTATAAAAAAGTTGGTCTTGTAATGTCTTTGTTTTTGTTGAAATAAAGACTTTTTCTCATGTTTTTACAGAATGAAGTATAGAAGGAATTAGGTATGCAAAACTTTTTCATAATCCTGTTGGAGCTTCAATAACAGATTTATTTCACTTTTTCATTGTTTCAAAAACAATTTTTGTCATCTCAAGTTGATTTTCTCTCTTTTCTACCGTTCCTAAGTTTTCATAGATACTTTCCAGTCACTTAATTTTTAATTTTTTGTCTACAATTAAATCCTTTATTTCTATTAGTTTTCATACTTTTTTTAATATTTGCTTTTCAAACGATTCAAAAATAATTGATTCTACATCCTCACTTAATAAATAATCTATCCGGTAATCTATATTCTGGTCTTCAGAAAGCTCAAAAATATACTTTAATATTTTTTTCTTTGTAACAGATAACTTTTTAAATTTCCCTGTAAGTTTTTCAAATAGTCTGATAGTTGCCATTACATCATTTAATGCTCTATGAGCTCAAGAAAATGGAACATTAAATGAGCGACATAACATTTCTAAATTTAATGATTTTTCATGAAAACAAAGCATATTTGCTAGAAAAAAAGTATCTAATACTATATTTTCTCGTACATTTATTCCTTTTTCTATAAAAAAGTCCCTATCAAAAAAAACATTATGTCACAATAAGGGGGTATTTCATATAAATGCTAGAATATCCTTTTTCAGTTCATCTAATACAGGGGCTCCTTCTACATCGCTATCAAATATATTTGTAATATTTGATATCAATTCTGGAATTGGAACTCATGGATTTACAAGTGATGAAAAGGTATCTAAAATTTTATAGGTTTTCTCATCAAACTTTACTAATGCGATTTCTATTATTTCATCGTTGTATCTATCTAAACCTGTTGTTTCTAAATCAAAAGCTATTATCATTTTTTAAAATAATGTTGAATAAAGTATTCTCTTTGATATAATAATAAATATTAAAGATTAACAAAAATTAAATGAAAAAAATAATACTTTCCATTATTTTTCTGATATTTTTTTCAAGTATTCATTCTGTTTATACTGCGGAAAGTATAGAGAATAGAGGCTCTTCATATAAACTAGGTTTTGATACTGATCAAATTTCACTCATTGAGGAATATCTCATAACTCACAAGCGTAAGATTGAACTTTTTGCTCAAAAGTATGAAATTAAAAGTAATTCCGAATTTAATGCCCTTTTTAATGATATCTGAGATATGATCTATATCTTAAAAAAAATACAAGAAAATAATATAGCCCCTGAAAAGTCAAAAGAAATCCTGAAAAAAATTGTAACAAAAATTAAAGTTACAAATGATAGACTCAAAGTATTATTAAAGAATCAAAAAGAGCTTTTCGAAAAAAAACTTAAATGAAAAAAGTCTTCATACGTTAGGTTAGGAACAAAAGTTGGATCTCAATTAGATAAAATAATTGTAAGCTTTGCTGTCTCTATTAAATCAAAAAGACTTGAAAATTCTCAAAAACGAATCATTATTCATCATCTCATAGAGTTAGAAAAATATAGTAAAAGACTCAAAAATTTTAAAAATGTGCAGTTTCAAAATGAAAAAGAGCTAAAAATATGATTTATCCGAATCCTAAAAGACATTAAAAAAGAAATGATTTGAATAAAAGAATCTTTAAAAAAATAAAACTACAGATAAGCTTATCTGTAGTTTTATTTTAAATCTATCCTATTAAATAACTCATTTTTTTCAGAAGATGAAAGATGTTTGTACTCTCATGACTTCAGGCTTCATAGTTCTATATTTTCAATTCTAATTCTTTTTAATTTCTTTACTTTTGCTCAGACTTTTTCAACCATTCTTCTTATTTGTCTATTCTTTCATTCTGTAAGAACGATAGTAAAGGTCCCTGATGATACTCTTTTTATTTTTACCTCTTTTGTATAAGATCATAAAATGAGCATTGATTTTTTCATTTTATCTAATTCACTATCCATAATTGGTCAGAAAACTTCAACAAGGTACTCTTTTTCATGACCATATCTTGGATGGATGAGATAATTAGTAAGCCTTCCATCATTTGTCATCAGAATAAGTCCATCACTTTCTTTATCCAACCTTCATATAGGAAAAATTCTTTCTTTGACATCCATTATGTCAACAATATTTTTATCTCACCATTCAGCACAAGTCGATACTATTCCTCTTGGTTTATTTAATTTATAATAGACTAAATCTTTCTGTTCTTTAATAGCCACATCTTTCATCTCCACCTTGTCTGTATCTGGATCAACTGATTGTCCAATCTTAGCTACTTCTCAATTTACTTTTACCAGTCACCTTTCTATATAATCTTCTGCCTTTCTACGAGAACATATTCCAGCTTGAGACATATATTTTTGTAATCTCATTTTATCCATTATAAGTTATTGTAATAATTTAAATAATACTCTGCCTCAAAATAATTCACTTTTTTTCTGTTACAACTCCAACTTTTAACTGTGTTCTCTCTTACATTTAATTCTGTGTTTCATATCTCGCAGACCAGACTATCTTTACAATCTGCCATTTTTACAAGAGTTTGCCTCGCTTCTTCATCTCAGATTCATCAATATCAGTTACAAAAATTTGTAAAAAAGAATGTGTACATTATCAAATAGAGTATATAAGATAGTACTCAAATGATTATAAAAATTTCAAAATATCTTTTCATAGCCTACTTGTTACGGATAATCCTCACCTCTGGTTCCAATATTATATTATACTTATCTTTCACTATTTTTTGAGCATATTCAATAAGAGATAATAAATCTTTGTATGATGCTGTATCATCACTCATTAAAAAATTTGCATGCAATTCAGAAAAAAAAGCTCCTCATATCTTATATCATTTTAATCAACTTTCTTCAATTAACCTTCCTGCAGTATACTCCCTTGAAGGATTTTTAAAAAATGAGCCACAGGTATTTCATTTTGGTTGTTTATGTTCCCTAAAGTAAATATTATCTACATTAGAAGCATATTTTTCAACTTTTTTTGAAAGGTCAAAATAAGCTTTAATAAGAAAATATTGTCATGTAGTCTTTAATATACTATTACGATAAGAAAAGTCCATTTCATTTTTAGACAATAGTTTTATTATTCAATTTTCGAGATCAAAAACTTCAGCATTTATAAAATTATTTTCTATTTCTAAGCCAAAACATCAAGCATTTCAAAATACAGCTCCTCATATAGACCCTGGAAGTCAAATAAATCTATGCCAGAGATTCTGCTCATGATGGTCTTCTAACTCTTGGGCTATATTAGATATAACTGATGAAGAATAAGATTCTAGTATTTGTGTCTCTTTATTATAATCCCATCATCTAAGACTATTTTTAATGATAAGTCCATTAAACTTTTCAAAAGCAAATAATAGATTTGTCCCTCATCAAATAAAAAGATGATCTATATTTTTTTCTTTGATAAAATCAAAAATATCTCATAGCTTATTTACATCGTTTTGACAGGATATTTCAAAAAAGTACCTTGTTATAGCTCTTGTTTTAAAGTTAGACAATTCAGATATGTCTACATTTTCTCTTAATGTATCGATCATATATAATTATTTACTTAAGTATTTTTTTATAGCATCAGCTGTATAACTCTTTTTGAGATTTTTAATCTCATCAATAGTTCATGCTCATAATAACTCTCATCATGCATCTCATCATTCAAGTCATATGTCTATTATATAATCTGCATTTAATATAACATCCATATTGTGCTCAATCACAAGTACACTATTCCCTTTATCAACTAATGAATGAAGAATAGTTAATAACCTATTTACATCTTGAAAATGAAGCCCTGTTGTTGGCTCATCAAGGATGTAAAAAGTTTTTGTAGTGGATCTCTTTGATAACTCCGTAGCAAGCTTAATCCTCTGTGCTTCTCATCATGACAAGGTAATGCTTGACTGTCAAAGTTTAATATATCAAAGTCATACTTTATCTAATATTTGAATTACTTTTATAATTTTTGGGTGATTCGAGAAAAAATCAAGTGATTCTTCTATCGTCATCTCTAAAATATCAGATATCGTTTTTCATTTATATTTAATTTGAAGAGTTTCCCTATTATACCTTTTCCCTCAGCACTCCTCACACTCAACATAGACGGGTGGAAGAAAATGCATTTCAATTTTTTTCACACCATCTCACTCACAATGTTCACACCTTCATTGTTTTGTATTAAAACTAAATCTCCCCGGTCCATATCATCTTATTTGAGCCTCACTCGTTTGAGCAAAAACTTCTCTTATAGGTGTAAACACTCCTGTATAAGTTGCGGGGTTACTACGTGGGGTTTTTCATATAGGAGATTGATCTATAACCACTGTCTTATCAAGATGTTCCAGTCATTTTATTTCTTTTACTTGTCCAACTTGTCTTTTTGCTCTGTTTAAGTTATTCAGTAAATAATTTGCCAATATATCATTTACAAGACTAGATTTCCCACTTCATGAAACCCCAGTTACAACAACAAAATTTGAAAAAGGAATAGAAACATCGATATTTTTTAAATTATTTTGTGCTGCTCAAATTATTTCGAGATACTTGTCTACCTTTCTTTCTTTTCTATCTATTATCATTCCATTGTTTCACTTTAAATAGGCTCAGGTGATTGAATCCTTATTTTTTACTAACTCTTCTAATGTTCATTCTGCAATTATATTTCAACCATGAATTCAAGCTCATGGTCATATATCAATAATATAATCTGATTCCCTCATTATGTCTTCATCATGCTCTACAATAATAAGAGTGTTTCATATATCTCTCAATTTTTTTAAGTTCTCTATCAACATATTATTATCTCTTGGATGGAGTCAAATAGATGGTTCGTCTAAGACATATATGATTCATTCTAGTTTTGTTCCTATTTGTGTTGCTAACCTAATTCTTTGAGCTTCTCAACCTGAAAGAGTCCCTGCTTTTCTTGAAATAGTCATATAGTGTAATCCAACTCAAGTCAAAAATTCTAATCTTTCAATCGCATTTTTAAGAACTTTTTTCACTATTTTTCACTCAGAGCTAGAGAGGTTTAAATTATTCAAAAAAATCAATGATTTATCAATCGACAGCTCTGATAACTCTCAAATGTTTTGCCCCTTTAAAAATACAGATAAACTTTCTCTATTCAATCTATATCCATCACATATTTGACACTGCATATCTACAACATACTCATCATAATTTCATTTGTCTGCTCAACTATCGAAATATCTCCTAGTAAGGGTGTTTATAACTCACTCAAATTTTGAATTATAAGTCTTTTTTTCTCAATATTCATTTTCGAAATTTACTTTATATTGTATATCTCATGTTCAATAGAGAATAATATTTTTTTCTTTTTGGCTTAAAAGAGAATATGTAATATTGAGGTTAATTTTTTTCTTTTTTGCAATTTCTTCTAATAAGGCAAAGAAATAATTTCACCCAAACCCGGGAGCTTTTACTGCTCATTCGAGAAGCGTAAGATTAAAGTTTATTATTTTTTCTTCTAAAAATATCTTCTTTACTCCGAGTCAATGACATTCTCCACACGCTCATGCATGAGAATTAAATGAAAAGCTTGAGATGCTCAGCTCTGCAGGAATGTGTCCACAGCCAGAACATACAAATATATTAGAAAATCCTTTTTTTTCTTTTCAGATGATATCAATTCCTATTTGTCATTTTCCTACTTTATAAGCAAGTTCCAGACTATCTTTTAGCCTTTTTGTATCAGATGAGTCATCATCCGTAAAATCCCTTATAACTAACCTGTCTAGAATAATATCTACTGAATCAATATTATCTATTTCAACATCATCATTGATAGTGTAAGTTTTATCAGCAATAGCGAACCTAATAAATCAAAGATTTAGTAATTCTTTTTTAATTGACGCAAGGTCTTTGAATGGTCACTTTATTCATGCTGTAATGATAAACTTATCTCATGATTTAAATGAAGATAAAAAACCAATAATGTCTAAAATCGAATCTTTCTTTACTATTGTATCACAATTTACACACTTTCTTTCTCATACATTTAAAAAGAGAAGTTTATAATAGTCATAAATTTCTGTGATCGTTCATACGGTTGATCTTGGATTTCTACTGGTTGTTTTTTGATCAATTGAAATCGTTGGTGAGAGTCATTTGATTTCATCAACCTCTGCTTCTTCTTTCATTCCACCGATGAACATACGTGCATAACTTGAAAGACTTTCTAAATACTTCTGTTGTCATACAGAATAAATAGTATTAAAAGCCAAAGAAGATTTTCAAGATCCTGATAGTCATGTAATAACTGTCATTTTATTCTTTGGAATTTTTACATCAATATTTTTCAAATTGTGTGTACGTGCCCCATATACCTCTAAAAACTCTGACATTTTCTATAAAAAATTAACTGAATAAATGTATTTAAAATACGACCTATCTATTGTAAGCAAAAAAAAATATATTCAAAGATTTTTTTGAATATATTTTTTTTAATCAGATGCAATCACTAATCATATAACTTCTTTCACTCCATTTTCTTTCAGTAATTTAGAAATCACATCAATTGTAGTTCCTGTTGAAATAACATCATCAACAAGAATAACTTTTATATTGTCGAGTTTGTCTACATACTTTTTATTTATTTTAAAGGCTTTTTCTAAATTAAAATGTCTTACTTTCTTTGAAAGCTTACTTTGTTGTCTAGTATTTTTTACTCTTTTAAGCAGTTTTTTTTCATAATCTATTTTGAGTTTATCAGATATGTATCCTGATAGAATATCACTCTGATTATAACCTCTTTTTAACTTTCTGGTAAAGAACATTGGAACTGATAGAATGATATAATCATCTTTATTCGCATATGTTTCATTTTTTATAAATACTTTTGTCAGATATCTTGCAAAATCTTCAAATATATCTTTTTTATGATAAAATTTTGCGTCTTTTATGAGTTTTTGTATTACTTCATTACTATAATGAGTCAAAATAATAACTTTATCATAAAATACATCTCATGTGCATCACCCGTGAAGTCAAAAATTTTCTGAAGGTCCTTTGCAGATATAACACATTGGATTAAAATTATGTTGCATTCTAAAACAGCCTAAACATAAAAAATGTCATTCTTCGTGACAAGAATAACATTTTTTAGGAGCAATAATATCTTTAATAAGTTTTATAATTTTCATACTACATGTTTAAGAACATTTTTGATAAACTATCTACTCAAAACCCTGTAGTTCATTTTGCAAATAACCCATATGGTTCATAGGTATTATTTGCTACTCATGCAATATCTATATGGGTAAATTTTTCATTATTATCAAGGAAATGATATATGAATGCTCCTCACATAGTAGATCCTGAATATATTCACTTTGTCCAGTTATCAAGATCTGCAATTTCTGATTTACACTTCTCAACAAAATAATGATCAAAAGGAAATTCGGAATATTTTTCAAAGTCTGTTTTTGATTTTTTTAATAATTCATCAATTACCTTTCTGTCTGTTCACATGATTCCAGCATACCTATATCCAAGTGCAAAAAGTGCGACTCAAGTGAGGGTTGCTATTGTCATCATATTATCGATTTTATAATTTTTTGAAAGGTATGAAACACCATCTGCTAAAATAAGTCTTCATTCAGCATCTGTGTTCGTGATATTGACTGTTTTTCATGAATATGACGTTAGTATATCTGAAGGTCTATAAGATTCAGCAGAGACGAAATTTTCAGCCATTGGGATACATGCAATAATATTTACTTTGATTTTTTTCTCATCGAGTTCTTTCATGATAGCATATACTTGGGCTGCTCAGCACATATCATCTTTCATATCGTACATCATCTGTGTTTTTATATCGAGTCAACCACTATCAAAAACAATTCATTTTCAAACAAACCCAAAAGTTGGAGCTTTTTTGTCCACAATTCTTTCCAAAATGACCATATGAGGTTTATTTGCGCTTCATTTTCATACAGCATGTAAAAGTCCAAGTCATTTTTTCTCTATATCTTTTGGTGAAAATACTTTTACTTTTGTATTTTTCCACTTTGTTTTTTTGATTATTTTTGCAAAATTCTCAGGACTCAAATCACAAGCAGGAGTTTCTCATAGATTTCTTGCAAGAATAATATTCTCAAGAGTTGAAAGCCTTTCATTTACTACTTTGTTTTGTTTTTTATCTATAAAAATATTAAGAACACTCTCTTCCTTTTTTGATTTATAAGTCTCAAATTTATATCTTGAAAGAATACACGTATCTATAATATTCAGTAGGTTTTTATCGTTATTTGAACAAATCGTTAGATTATTTGGAAGAGATGGAAGCTCTTTTCATAAAAATTCAATAAGCGTTTCGTTTCCTTTTTTTGAATAATATAAAATAAATATATTTTCAAAATGTTTCTCTCAGAGAAAAAATTGTAACTTTATATTTTTTTCTTCTGAAATAACTTCTTTAATTTTTATGAGAATCTTCTCATCTATTTTTAGGCTATTTAGAGCTCATAAATCTGAATTTTTTTCAACTAAATAAACGAAATTAGATTTTTTAATATCTCAAATTTTATTTTTTATTTGTATCATATTTTTATAAATCAAAAAGTATTATTTAGATAATATTTAATAATCAAAGAATTCAAAATATAAAATATAGAATACATAAAATAAGATTAAAACTGAAAATAGGAGTGAAACATAGTTTTTAAAATTCTTAAAAAAAAGAATATTAAATATTATAGAGTAAAATAAAATTCAAAGAATAACCAAGTTGGTTCCATTTAAAAATATATCTAAAATTCAAAATATTGAAGAAAAATATAAAAATAATAATGAAAGATACTTGAGCTGTTTCCTTATTGATTTTGGCTTATTAAATATACTTATACTAAGTAATCAATAATATATACAAAATGAAATTATAAATGAGATAATTGAAAAGTAATATATATTAAATGAAAAAATATATAATAAAATATAAAATGAAAAGAAAAAAAACGAATAAGATAGTAATGCAGAGTTCTCTTTTAAAAAACTCTCACTTTTTAGGTTTTCTCTTTTTTCTTTTTTAAAATCTGTAAAATACAGTAAGAATAAAAATCAAAGAATAAAGAATGTAATTGAAGTAATTCGTAGATCAAAATATATACTTTGTAGATCATAGTTATTCACTGACTGGAAGAGAATACTTCATCCTACAGATAAACTATAAAATATATAAAAAATGAGGGAATATATGAGGGAAATAGTGAAAAGTAATAATCTCATTAGAAGCCTGGAGATTAAAAATTAATTAATCAAAATATAATAATAAAAACAAAAAATACAATGTTTAAAATGAAATTTAAAAATTTAAGCTTAAAATGCATCGAGAAATAAATAAATAATGTTATCACGAAAAAGAAAAGTCATTGATAATTAAACCTTATTTGATTTATGTATAAATCCTCTGAACCAAGATAAAATCTTGTATATACAAATATGATAAAAATAATAGAATAACAAATCAATATAAAGAAAACATATGATCGAATAGCAAAAACTATTTTTTCAATTCTTTCAATCATTTTTATATATCATTTAACTATTGATGTATAAGAGAAGTTGAGGCCTTTTTGCTTTGCTTCAAATAAAGAAATATTTTGTTGTATTACTTTTCTTTTCAAGAAAATATCATCTCTTTTTTTCGTAGAAATAGAAATCATAAAAATACGTTTTATAATTTCCTTTGTATTTTTTTTAAGTTTTTCTTTATACTTTTTTAGTAAAAGTTCCGTTTTAATATATGAATGTGAGCTCCTATCGACAACCTTTTTCTTTTCTTTTTCTTTCTCTTTTAAATTTTCAAAAAAATGACTTATTCAAGAAAAAAATGATGAAACCAAAAAATTAATATCTCTTCATTTTTCAATAAACTGCTTTGAGGATCATATATCTTTTAGCAATTTATTTGTCTGTTTTAATAGTTTTTTTGATTTTAATGTTTTTGTTTCTTCTAGCTCCCTCAGTTCCAGTATTCAAATTTTTAAAAGTGCTAACTCTCATACTTCTTTTATTTTTGAAATATTTGTGGATTTTTTTATTTTAATAATTGAATTATATACTTTTTTTAATTTTTCTTTTTGTTCAATATCTAGATGAGAAATTTCTCACCTATCAATAAGGTTTAATAGTTTATCTAAAACAAAGTCTATTAATTTATAAACATCATCTAACTCCTTTTTTAAATAAAAATTTTCATGATTTTCTTTTTTTTCTTGTTTTTTAATGTTTTTTTCAACTGATTTTCACTTTTTTTCTAATTTTTTAAATCATACAAAGATTTCATACTCTGCTTCCAGGTCTTTTATAATCTTCTCTTTTCATTCATCTGTTATATTTTCTTCATCTTGATCATATAATATATTTACTCTATATTCTAAGTCTTTTCTTAGTTTTAAATAAATTTTAAAAATGTCATCTCAAATAATTTTTCATTTTTTTATTTCACCATTTTTTTCTCCCTCAAAAATAAATTTATGCCCCAAGCTATGTTCTCATGATACTTCGTTTATACTTAAAATAGAGTATCATTCTTGATGAACCCTATCTCTCGCATTTTTTTCATTTTCAGAACTCAAGAGAAGTGTAAACTTCTTTTGATTCTTACTCACTGCTATTTTAAACTTTTTCATATCCGAACAATTGGTGTAATATTAAACTATTTCACTTTTTGGTACTTTTGCTTCTAATGCAGCCATAAAATCAATTCATTGTTCTCCAAAATTTTTAGTAAAACAATTATTTAATCTCTCACAGCATTTTTCTGTAGATTTTTTATCTAAGCTAGAAAACCTATCTTCTAGTCTTTGAAATAAAACAGACTCTTTATTTTCTGGATTTGTTAATTTATTTAATGCATCATTAATATTAATTGATGATAGCGTTAATTCAACATTTTTCATGAAATTATAAATTATTAATTAAAAATGAAAACGAATTTAATTCTTTTTGTTTCTCTACAGCTTCTTTTTTTCTCATTCAAGCAATTTCAGAAAAATTATTTTTATTTATATCATCTAATTCTTTTATTTCAATTTCCTTTGTAAATTCACTTAAAGAGATATAAAGCCTATCTAATCAATCTTTATTTAAAATACTTAAAGCTTCTAAATAAAGATCTTTTTGTACATCGTGAATTTGCAAAGAAAGAATCATAACACTAATTATTTTTTTTCTTTTACTAATATCCTTTTGTTTTTTCAGAAAATCAAAAATCATATATTTCTTTGTTAAATGGTATCATATGATATTTTAGCATATTTTTTTATATACTCCAAATTTTATGTTTATTATTTTTTCACATATGTGAGTCTCTTTATTATTTAATTATATAATATAGATATATTATTATTATTAATAGCAATTGTTAAATAGTAAAATTATGCTCTGTAGCC